>NZ_JBXDSA010000001.1:1231725-1533538 GCF_056844565.1 Chryseobacterium sp. FR054
ATTGTAACTAACATGTATTTTTTTTTGAAACGCAAAGCTTTAACTTCATTGTATATACTTTAGGGAGCAAAGTGTTGAATCAACCCTGTTGATTCGATGAAGCGACGGACTAGCCTTCGGCTGTTTTTATCTTTAAAATAATAGATTATAATTCGAAAAATTTGCTGAAAATCTTCGATTTTCCTGCGCCTTAAAAGCAGCCTGTTAATTTAAACATTTGCGCCCTTGCGTTAAGCCAAAAAAAAATCTGCTCAATCCGCAAAATCTGCGAGTCTTAAAAAAATTTACATAAACATTGGTGTAATCCGGGAGATCTGCGGGAAATTCAGTTTGTATTGTAACTAACATGTATTTTTTTTTTGAAACGCAAAGCTTTAACTTCATTGTATATACTTTAGGGAGCAAAGTGTTGAATCAACCCTGTTGATTCGATGAAGCGACGGACTAGCCTTCGGCTGTTTTTATCTTTAAAATAATAGATTATAATTCGAAAAATTTGCTGAAAATCTTCGATTTTCCTGCGCCTTAAAAGCAGCCTGTTAATTTAAACATTTGCGCCCTTGCGTTAAGCCAAAAAAAAAATCTGCTCAATCCGCAAAATCTGCGAGTCTTGAAAAAATTTACATAAACATTGGTGTAATCCGGGAGATCTGCGGGAAATTCAGTTTGTATTGTAACTAATATGTATTTTTTTGAAACGCAAAGCTTTAACTTCTTTGTATATATTTTAGGGGGCAAAGTGTTGAATCAACCCTGTTGATTCGATGAAGCGACGGACTAGCCTTCGGCTGTTTTTATCTTTAAAATAATTGATTATAATTCTAAAAACTTGCTGAAAATCTTCGATTTTCCTGCGCCTTAAAAACAGCCTGTTAATTTAAACATTTGCGCCCTTGCGTTAAGCCAACAAAATACAGTAGAAAACCAACTTAAAATATGCTCAGGTTGTATTGTTTTACCAGATCCAGGATCATATGATAGCCTGCCAGTGAGTTTCCATGCTGATCTAATGAAGGGCTGAATACCCCGATTCCCATTTTCCCGGGAACACTCACAGTGATTCCACCGCCGACACCTGATTTACTTGGAAGCCCAACCGTTCGGGCATATTCTCCGCTGAACTCATACATTCCGGCAATCAGCATCTGCGATTCTATTAATCTGGCGGTTTCTGCATTTTTATAAGTGGAATCTCCATCAAAACGGGTACACTGGTTGGCAAAGAAATAACCGATCTTAGCCAGGTCTTCCGCGGTCAGTTCAATGGAACACTGTTTGAAATAGTTATCCAGCTGGTCTTCATTTCCTGAGATCAGTCCGTTATTTTTCATCAGATAAAACATTCCGCGGTTCCGGTGACCAGTGGATTTTTCTGATTCATAAACCGATTTGCTGTAATCGATGGAAGAGTTTTTCGTGATATAACGTACCATATCCAGGACTTTAAGGAAGGGCTTTTCTCCATCTCCTGAAATCAGGGAAACAGTAAGGATGGCCCCTGCATTCATCATCGGATTAAGGGGTTTCCCGGTTGTTTCCAGGTTGGAAAAGTGATTAAACGGCTTATCGGATCCGAAATAGCCCATTTTACTGAACACATCAGCTTCACCCCTCTCGTTTACCGCAATCATCAGGGCAATGATTTTGGAAATACTCTGCATGGTAAATTTCTTGCGAACGTCTCCCACATTCAACACTTTCCCATTTTTATCCACGACTGAAAAAGCAATCGCTTTAGCATCCATCTTTCCAAGCTCAGGAATATAATCGGCTACTTTGCCCTGGGTATAGTAGGCTCTGTTCTTTTCCAGGATACTGCTTAATGCTTTTTCGGAAACAGACGGAATTTCTGCCGTTTTCTGGGCATAGGTGATTGTATTGAAAGTCAGAAAAGCGGCTATGCAGATTCCTTTTGCTGAAGACAGAATGCTATTTTTTTTCATGTAAAATATTTTCAATTACCTCTGTTGAGATGAGTTCAGGAGCAAAGATAATTTTTTTTGGGTTTTTGAGAGATAATTTTAAAAAGAGATGTACCTGCAACTCCGGAAATAACTTTATCTCAGGTTTGAAGAAAAATACAAGAAACATAATCTGAATTAAAGATTAATTTTAAACTGATATAGTGTTACTCTTTGTTCACCGGTTTTAGACAGAATTCCCTGGTATACGGTCCATTTTAAATCCCGGTCTGCTTTGGATGCAGAAATATGTCTGAAACTCTGTAAATCAGAATTAAATCGGTATCACACTAAAATATCTGTTGTAATTATAAAAGGTGGCTTCAAATAATAGTATTATTTGATAGTACCAAAGATAGTATATGTATATTATACGTTTGTTTGCCACTTATTGCTAACCCGCATATAAATAAATTCGTCCGGTTACTGTCCTTATTCTTTATTTTTGCAAGAAATAAACTGTCCACTACTTGATTTAAAATTATGACCAATACATTTTCCGATAGCCACCAGATAGGTATTGTTTCCACTTTCTCCGATCTTATAAACACCCGTTTTCAGGGAGACATGAATGCCGTCTGCTGGCACAGGAATTTAAGCGGAGACTTTAAGGAAATTGTAACTCAACTTCAGCTGAAAGAGGATATTACGGAGATTTCTGCTGAGGATCTTTTGGGGCTGCAGCTTTCAGAAGAAGGACAGATGGCCAGGGAAGTTATTTTAAATGATTTACAGCTGTTAACAGATTTCGGGGCCTCTCCTTCTCTTAATCTGCTTCGGTGTTATGAACGGGATGACGAGTTCGATTTTATTTCAACAGATGTTTATTCTTATCATGTGGACCGCTCTCCTGTAAGTACAGATACTTTTTTATGCACTTATTATGGTGCGGCGAGTGATATTCTGGCTAATGACCAGGCGGAACAGAAAATTCTGATTCCTGAGATCCGGGCAAGACTTAAAGAACTTCATGATGGTCCGGAAGCTGAATTTACTGCTTTTCTTAAGGACTGTTTTTTTGATTTACATTATCAGCCTAAACCTGGTGCAGAGCCTGTTAATCTGGAGCGGGGACATTTATGGCGTCTGGCAGTAGATCATCCGGAGCAGGAAGTCCTTCCATGCATACACAGAGCACCTTTAGAAAATGACGGAGAGTACAGACTGCTGTTGATTTGTTAGAGGTTTGCATTGTCCTCCCGAAAAAATTATCCTGTGCTATTAATAACGGAAATTTAATATTTAAAATTAAAGATATTCTCTACACTGCTTTCAGGATTCTTTCGGGATACTATCTGAAATATGTTTTTCCGCTTTCTGTGATTTTTTCAAACTAAAAATGAAATTTTTAAAATTATCTTAATAATTCATGTGTTTTTTTAAATAAAAATTCAAATATACCCATATTAATTGCTATAAAATATACATATCTTTGTAAAATACCTCTGATAAATAACCATTTTTTAACTCAAACTTAAAGTAAATGAGACCTTACCCATCTATCTTATTTATCATTATTTTGCACCTGTTTACTTCAGGAAAAAGCCAGAAAATATCTGAAGAGCAGCTGATGAACGAGCTGCGCCGGATACAAGGTGGAATCAACAGAACAGGTATTGTAAATAATACCATACCGCAACTGGAAAAAAACTACGGGATTGCAAAAGAAAACAAATATGCGGTTTCTTTTCTGATCGGAGCGGAACTGATGCGAAATTATTCAACTATGGATAATGCAGAGAAAGTGATTGAGATTTCAAAAGATGTGGAAAAATACATCAGTGAAAACACCTCTCCGCAGGAAGTATCCAACATGTATGAGATGAAGGCCCGTTCACTAGGAGATCTGGGTTTTCTGGAGGATTCTCATAAAGCCTATCAGTCCGCAAGAACATATCTGGAAAAGATCAGGGATCGTGATGTACGTTATTATTACAGCAGCTTATTTTATTCCAATTATTCCAGTTATTTTGATCAGAGTAAAAAACAATCGGACTCTGTGCGTCTGTGTCTTATAAAAGGGCTGAGTGAAGCTGAAAAAATCGCTGATAAAAGTTCTGAAATATTGCCTGTACAGAAATATGATTTAATTGTTTCCATACAGGCCAATCTGGCTCTGTATTATTTATGGATCATGAAGCCGGGCGATCCTGCAACAGCTCAGAACTATCTTTTAAAGTCATTGAAAATTGCCGAAAGCAGAAAAATAAGTCCGCTTAATGAAATGAATTTATACAGAACTGCAGGTGATTTTTACCTGGACAGGAAAGATCATGATAAAGCGATCCATTACGCGCAGGTAGGTTTAAGATTAGAGCAAAAAATAGTATCTCCTTTCAGCCGTGAAGTTTTTTATGAAATCCTGACGGAAGCTTATCTGGCGAAAAACGATCCGGCAGAAGGAAAAAAATACAGCCAGCTTCTTACCCGGTTAAAAGACAGCATAAAAACGGCGGAAAAACATTCGGTAAACCATGTTACCACAGCGATAAAAAAAGAAAAAGAATTAGAAAAGAACAATACCGTTAAAACCTATCTATATATTTTTTCAGCCGTAATAATTATAGTATGCAGCGGAATCTGGTATTATTGGAGAAAGAGAAACAAGGTTCTGCAGCAAAGATTTCAGGACCTCATCACCAAAATAAAACAGGAAACTGAAAATCAAAATGATGAAAGAGAAAGAAGTAAGGAAAGAACGGTAAAGTCTCCGACGGCTATTGCTGAGGAAACGGTCAGCCAGATGCTGAATAAAATCTCCAAATTTGAGAAAGCACAAAAATACCTGAAAAGCGATATTACGATTGCAGGTCTCGCCAGCAGTTTTAATACCAATACAAAATACCTTTCAGAAATCATAAAACAACACAAAAACAAAAATTTCAACCAATATATCAACAGTCTCAGAATTGAATATATTGCCAAAAAGCTTTATGAAGACTCACTATACAGAAAATATAAGATCAGTTCTTTAGCGGAAATATGTGGATATACTACACCCCGGGCGTTTCAGAATGCGTTTAAAAAGGAAACAGGTTTAACTCCATCAGACTTTATCGAAAACCTCAAAAAGGAACTGGAGCCGAGGGCATTGGAATATGAAAAAGCCTAGAAATAACAGCTAAAAACGGATCTGACAGTTAGGGGTTAAAATAATTTTCAGTTATTCAATATTGTCCTTACTTCCAAAAAGTAAGGATTTTTTGCTGCGAAAAATTGCCCTTCCCCGGCAGATCATTTTATGATGTTGTGTTCTTTTTCTGGTTTTAGTTCAGTATTTAACAGACAGACAGCTCCCATAAACGGAAGCTGTCTGCAATCAATATAATCTATGCTATTTCTATATTAATTTTACACTTTGAGCCCTGCTGTTTACCCGTATAAGATCAAAACCGGCTGGCCGATCAGATATACTGATTGCTGATCTGTTAGATGTTCATTAAGCCTCAGTTTCATTTTGTAAGGATATGAAATAAGTCCGGAAACAGGATTAAGGTTTCCAGAAAGACCAGACTGATCCGTTATATACTGCTATTTGCCGTGAAACTGTATCATAGGCAATGGTTCCTGCTGCAGGATTAATTATATTTAAATGCGGGCTTGCAACTTTAGGAAGGATCATTGCCTTTGTGCTGTCTTCCAGAACAAGGATACCATCCGTAGAAGCCGGTGTTCCAATACCGGCTTTGGCTTCTGCTTTTTCCGTTTTACCTGACTGTATAGATAAATCTGCATGCCCGGTTGTATCCTTACTCAGATCAAACCAGCTGCCATTTTTTAAATATTTAACCTTATTATCCGTTGCATCAAAGATCAGAGTTCCATTCTGAGAAATTCCACTATTATTTTCAATATAGGGAAGCACAAGACCTCTGTTTTCAGTATCTGCAAATTCTAATGATACCGACGAATTACTGACGCTGCTCTTTCCAATTGCGACCTGTGCCTGTGCTGCAGCCGTAAACAATACACTTACTATGACTAATTTTATTTTTTTCATTTTACTCATATTTTAGTTAATAACACAATAAGGAACGCTTCAGAATGATAAATTATCTTTAATATTACTCTGAAAGCTCAAACAGCTCAGGATCTGAGAACCGGATGTTTAGTTTATTTGTTCCTGATTTTCCTGCATTTTCATCTTCCGGAACGTCAAAACTCAGGATATCTCCTTTCTTTAACTGAATCTGGAAATAGTAACCGGTATCATCCAATGAATTCCCTGATCCTCTGAAAGCTTCTTTCCCATTTAGATTTACATAATAGGGAACCTGATTTTCAGGCTTTGTATTCCGGCCGGTTTCTGAAATAAGGTTGATTCTGTAAACTCCCGTTTTATGAACAGTTACTTCATTATTATTTAAGGAAACCTCACTTTTATCATTAGCTGAGGTCAGTTTTGAAAAGTTGATCCTGTTTTTTGTCCCCTGCTCATGGTAACCCGTACCTTCAATGGAATATACGGGATTAGTGTCTGTCATCTTTTTTTCAATATGCTGCTGGGCGTAAACAGAACCTGAAAAGATGGGTAGAATACATAAAGTCAAAATCTTTAAATACATAATTCTTTTGTTTTTTTGTTGAATGAATCTTAAATAAAAACTTCAGGTAAAAGCAACAGAATAAATCTGTTGCTTTCCTGAACTTTAAATTAATCCGGGCAGGTCTGAGTATTTAAACACTGCCAGCTGAAGGTAGTTCCGCCGTCGGCTGAAGTATAAATTTTCATACAATTGTTGGTTGTATCGTATACCATCATTCCTTCCACGAAATTAGCAGCCGGGATTCCTGCCGGATTTCCGGAAGCATCAAATGCTACCCTGTTTACAACAAAGCCTTTGGTCTTGGATTCAAGTACCATCCAGCCTCCTTTACGAACCATAGGCCAGTTATCCGGATCATCAGAACCTGCTCTGTTTAATGAGGTAATTCCCACTTTGCTATCCAGTGCAGTCCCCGTTAATATTCCTGGTTTATAGCAATACGATATTCCACACACCCAGTCTACATAATAATCTTCTACCTCTCCGTCATTTGCTTTCAAATAACTCCGTTCATCAACCGGCGTGGTTACAATATCATTCAACTGAGTGGTCGTAAGACGTAAACGTACAAAGCTACGTAATGGATTTCCACTGCATCCCTGAACTGCTCCCGGATCTGCCCATGTAAGAGCAACAGTCTGCGGAGAAGCTGATGCCGGTACCGTTTGAACAACGGCTTCATTCGCTTCAAAACTGCCATTGTCATTCCAGTCTATGAAACCGTATAAATAAGCAGCAATACCGGTATTGTTGGTTAATGGTACATTCAATGTATAGGGTACTCCTGCTGTTTTTACAGGTAACGAACCACTTACGAAAGCATCTTCATCTATTAAACTTCCTTTACCATCATTATCATCTCCTGTTGCATTATTTCCGCTTCCGGTAATGGTAAACTGAGGAGCATCATCACTATCAGCAGCATTAGCACCCAGCTTAAGCGGGTTATCAACCTGACCATATTTAATCTGATGACTGGCCTGATCTCCAGGATTATAACGGTCATCCAGATCTCCAAAATCAAAGGCTGTATTTCCGCATACCGGGCCTGTGGATGGCGGACCTGTAAAATTAAATTCAGACGGGCTGGCTGTACATCCTCCACAACCATCACTTCCGTCGATGGTATGTCCCACGTAACCATATCTGTCATTTCTGTCTTTAATCAGAATGGAGATATGCCCTCCCGCTTCTACATATATCATTTTACCCGGAAGCATCTGTGCGCCTCCGCCAATAGTAACAGCAGTAGGAATATACCTTGTGGAAGGTGATGGAAGTCCTGTTTTACTTCCGTCGTTATTCCCGGCCGAATAAGCTCTGTTATCTTCAGTTATTACAAATGATAACGGGGCATAAGTATCATGATTGTTTGCAGAAATCCAAATCGCTTTTCCTATTGGTTTGGTAATATCTGTTTGTATACCTGCTGCATCCGGCTGCTCATTAATGTAGGAAATCGGAAGCCAGGACCGGGCTGTTGTTGTATTTCCGAGGCCTAACTGTCCTGAGCTGTTGTCTCCCATCACAAATACTTTTCCGGCACCGTCTCTTACATAATAAGATGTTGAAGTCGTATTATTAATATCCTGCTGTTTTACAGGAAGCGTGATTCCTGACGGAACAGTCATTCGGGAAGCAAAGCCTCTGTCCGCAGCAGCCTGCCCGTCTCCTAATAAAGTACTGCTTCCCCAGGTATAGAAATTATTACCGTCGGTAGCAATTACAGCGCCGCCGGCAGAACGTACATCTTTCATTCCGGACAGAGGTGTGGAAGAATTGGTCATTACCTGGTGCCATCCTGGTGTCATCTGGTTTCCGTCTCCCTGTACATCACTTCCCATAGTATTTGAGTACATCCATACTTCTCCGGATTTAGTTAATAACACCAAAGAGCCTATTGTTGTATTACGTCCGGCATCAATCATTTGTACCTGGGCAGGGCCTACACCTGAAGGCAATGCTACCTGGGTCATAGCCGTAGTTGCATTGGTAAATACTCCATTGGCTCTTCCCCATACATATAAACCAGAAGTGGTCAGCATGAAATACTGATGGTAAGTGGTACTATATGATGCACCGGTAATCATTAGCGGAGTACCCGCAAAATTAAATCCGTTAAAACCAGACTCTACTTTGGCCGGAGTATTCTGATTAGTAATCCCATCGCCGTTGGCTGAATTACCAAATACAAGGTATCCTCCACTGGCAACCCTGACAATACTTGCATGGAATAAAGCCTGTACAGGATCCATAAGACCTAAACGGTCATCCACACCACTGTCACAAGACTGAGCCGTAGCAGCTGTGGTATCTACCGGCAGATAATAATCTTCCACTTCTCCGCTGATGGGATAAGCGGCATTAATACCGGTGCTTAAACCGTCTCCAATGGAACGTTCATCCACATTAGCCGTTGCAGGGTTATCGGCAAGTGCCGCACTTGCAATACGGACTCTCATATATGTACCGGAAGCTGCTCCGGTATAAGTTGTTGCATACCAATAAAGCTTTGCAGTCTGAGATCCGGAATTGGCAGTCAATGATACTGAAGTATACTCATTGGAAGTAAAACGCCCGTTTCCGTCCATATCAATCCAGGCATGCAGTGTAGCTGCCGTTGCAAGATTATTGGTTACATTAATAAGGGTGCTGTATTCTGATCCCGGTACAAGCGTAGGTAAAGCATCGGTCATTCCGTCTTCATCCAGCCCGTCTCCATTGGTTCCGTTATTGTTGGCTCCTGCGGCAACACTTTGAGGAGCAGGTTCCGTATCAACTGTGGTTCCTATCATAAGAGCGGAGTTAGGATTATGGCGTGCGGGCAGCATTACTCCCGACGTATTCTGTTCGTAAGAAGACGGGACATCACCATAATCAAGATTTGTGGTTACCGGTATTGTATAATCTTCAATTTCTCCGTTAAATATTACAGGGCTTGCTGCATATTCTCCTGTATTGAGTCCGTCTGCAAGAGCTCTTTCATCCACTAAAAGACCTGGAGCACCTGTTGCAAAATCAGCTAATGTTCCTTCTGATAAACGCAGACGCATATACAGCTGATTGGGTGTTCCTGTAATAGCAGATGCCGCGGCTGTCCAGTTCAGGACAACATTAGCATTATTGACAGCATTGGATACCGTTGCGGTACTAACTTCAGACAGTTCAAAACGTCCGTTGTTATTAAAATCTATCCAGCCATACAATGTTCTTGCGGCACCTGTATTATTGGTTACTTTTACGTTGAGCGTGTAACCGTTTCCACCACCGGAGTAAATAGGTGAAACTAAAACTCCATCTTCATCATCGGTTCCGTTATTGTCATCTCCCAGTGCATTCCCTGCAATGATCTGTTTTGAATTTTCATAATCTGCAGGATTATCCCCGATATAAAGTCCCTGGCTTGCCGCCTGTCTGGCAGGTGCCACCACGCTGTTACGGCTTGTATCATAACTGTCCGGAGCATCTCCATAATCATAAGCAGTGACAACCGGTACAACATAATCTTCTATTTCACCTCCGTTAGCTGTTCCGTAGGCACCGGAAGAAAGTCCGTCCCCAATAGATCTCTCATCCACAACCGAGCCTGGTGCTCCCGCTGTAAAATCTGTTAATGTACCATCAGAAATGCGCAGACGCATATATACCTGAGTTACTCCAACAGGGATCGTATTTGTTGCTGCAACAGCCCATGAAGGCAGATTTACTGTTTGCATCGCACCTGAAGAAGGAACTGATACTGAAACCATTTCTCCCGCTTCAAAATAACCGTTATTATTAAGATCAATCCAGGCATATAATGTTTTAGCAGACCCCGAGTTATTAAATACATTTACTTTTGAATAATAGGCTGTTCCTTTGTAAACCGGCATAACAGAAGGAATGCCATCCTCATCCAGGCCATCACCGTTACTTCCATTATTATTGGCACCAGAAGCTACCGACTGTTCACTACCCTCAGTATCTACTGTATTTCCCAGCCTTAATACCGGTGACGGAGCCTGCCTTGCCGGCACAGAAGTCACTCCGTCCCTCGCTCTTGAATACAGGGCAGGCGCATCACCATAATCATATAAATTACTTACTGCAAACTGATAATCTTCAATCTCACCCGCGGCAGCACTGAATCCTGTGCTACGGGTATCTATTAAGGCCTGATTTCCATTATTTGTGTTAGTCATTGCAGCTCCGGAAAGCCTGAATCTCACATATGTTTTCCCGGCTGCCAATACCAATGGGGAGAAAGTAGCAGTTGCTGCCGGCCATGTTAAAATAAACTCTGATGTAGTCCCGGCTGTAACAGAAGCGCTTGCCACAGCAGCTTCATTGCCATTAAATATACCGTCACCATTAAAGTCTATCCATGCATATAAATTCTTAGTTCCGGTAACGGTTGTATTTACCGGTATTTTAATGGTAAAAGGAGATCCGCTGGTGATTACCTGTGGGGTAATTCCATCCTCATCCAATCCGTCCCCGTTGGTTCCATTGTTGTCTGCACCAGATGCCACTGCGGCATTGGTTAATTCATAATCTACGGTAGCCCCCATAAAGAGTTCAGGAACCATACTGTTCGTATGGGATGCAGGAGAACCGTTTTCATAGCTGGCCGGAACATCTCCATAGTCTTTAATAATGGTCAGCTGATAATCTTCAACCTCTCCCTGGGATACGGAACCGTAAAGCCCGGTACTTAAACCATCTGCAATTGCTCTTTCATCTACCACCGCATTATTGGCACCTGTTGTTAAATCCCCTAATGTAATTCCTGTATCCGGCTGTACCAGTCTCAATCTCATGTACAGCTTATCCACTGCCGCAGAGATCGTATTTACCTGTGCTGCCGTAAAACTGACAGTGGCAGAGGTGGCCCCTGAAGCAACAGACGCTGTTGCAAATTCTCCGGATTCAAATCTTCCGTTATTATTAAAATCTATCCAGGCATATAAAGTGGCTGCATTTCCTGTTATATTGTTTACGGCAACGGTATAGGTATTAATTGCTCCTGATCTTATATACAATTGATTAGCCTGAAGACCGTCATCAGAAACACCATCCCCGTTAGCTCCATTATTATCATTCCCTGAAGCCACTGAAAAAGGTGCAGGTTCAAACGTATAGCTGCCTCCAAGATATAATCCCTCTGCCGGCTGATTTCTGGCAGGTTTAAAGTTGGCTGGATTTACATTTCCGTCTTTATCCATTTCATAACTTACAGGAACATCTCCAAAATCATAATTGCTGTTTCCAACCGCAAACCGGTAGTCTTCAATTTCTCCGAAACCGGGAAGGGTGTATATTCCGGTAGATGCACCATCTGCAACAGCACGCTCGTCTATGGCTGTTGTTGTGGTATTATCAGAACCCGCAGTTTGTGTAAGCCGGATCCTTGCATATAGATTATTACTTCCCGCAGGAATTGTATTCGTCTGGCTGCCTCTGAACCAGAAAGTTACTGCCGATGATCCCGCCACTAAAGACTGATACCCCGTGGTACTGCCTGTTGAGGCAGTATATGCTGCTTCTGAGGCTTCAAATCTGCCGTTATTATTAAAATCTATCCAGGCAATAATATTGGATGCCGCATCTGCTCTTACCGGTACAGAAAAGCTGAACGGAGCTCCTTTTGTGATGACAGGCAATGTACCTGTAAGACCGTCTTCGTCTAAACCGTCTCCATTGGTTCCATTATTATCATTACCGGAAGCCACACTCTGAGCTGCCGCTTCACTATCAACTATGCTTCCGATGAAATATAAAGGATTGCCTATCTGCCTTCCCGGAACTGAAGCCATTGCGTTATTGTTTTCATAAGAAGCCGGGGCATCACCAAAATCGTACAAGTCTACCGGCAACTGATAGTCTTCAACCTCTCCGTAGGCTATTGTTGGGTTGTTCACAGAACTTGAAGCTGAGGTTGCTCCGTTCCCGATACTTCTTTCATCAATTAATGCCCCTCCGGAAGCCGCGGTTGTAAAGTCTGCCAAACTTAAATTTGAGAGTCTGAGACGGAGATAAACTTTTGTGGTTCCGTTCACAATAGCCGCTGTTTGGGCAGCTGTCCATGTAAGGGTCTGATAGCTTCCCCCCGTTAAAGTGGTACTTGTTGTGGCGGCTTCACCTACCTGAAAACGGCCATCCCCGTTCAGGTCCAGCCATCCATACAGATATTTGGTACCGGCCAACGTTGAAGGAATGTTTACAGGAACTGTTATACTGTAAGCAACACCGCGGCTTATACTTGACACTGAAGAAATTCCGTCTTCATCGGCCTGGCCTGCTGCATTATCTCCAGCTGTATTATTTTCATCAGGAGCAGTAACGGAAGCCGGGCTGTCTTCTATATCAAGAAGAGCTCCGAGGCTAAAGCCTGAAAGCGGTGCATGTAAAGCCGGCAGAGGGTTGCCGTCTTTATCGTTTTCGTAGCTTGAAGGAACATCTCCGTAATCAAAAGTATTCAATACCCTGATCTGGTAATCTTCTACTTCCCCGTTTGAAGAGGTTGCAAAATCAGCAGCGCTGGCTGTACCTGAAGCACCGTTTCCAATACTCCTTTCGTCAAGTAAAGCTCCTCCTGAAGCTGCGGTGGTAAAATCTATAAGAGATCGGTCTGAAAGCCTTAACCTAAGATACAGTTTTGCCGCATTGGGTACTATTGTTCCTGTTTTGGCAGCAGACCAGGTTAAAGTCTGTACTGTACTTCCTGTTGCTGTAATAGTGATTACTGCATTAGCCAGCTCTTCCACCTGAAATTTTCCGTCATCGTTAAAATCTATCCAGCCATACAGGTATTTTGCGGTAGCGGATGGGTTATTCACCGGAACGGTCAGGTTATACGGGGCGCCTGCTCTTATCGTATTGGCTGATGCCACAACAGCATCTTCATCTGCTCCGTCACCATTGCTGCCGTTATTATCAGAGCCGGAAGCGACGCTGAATGGTGAAATCTCAAGATCAGGGACTGAAGTTCCTAAGGATAATCCTGCAAGAAGCCGATGGTTTGCAGGCGCAAAAACGCCGTCTTTAGTATAATCATAAGCGGCAGGTGCATCACCAAAGTCGTATACTGCAGAAACCACACTATCCCATGTGCTTCCAACAGCAATACCGTCTACTTCTAATGTGGGAGCATTGGCTGCTGTTCCCTGTAAAAGGGCTATTGCCGAAAAAGCACTTGCATCTGCTCCGGCTAAAGCTGTGTACTGTACACCTGCTGCTGCCGGTTCTGAAGACAGTGGAGGATTAACGTATAACTTTACAGCATCGTTTGTTGTACCTGTAACCACTTCATACTTTAACACAACCATAATGTTGGTGTTAAAAGGTCTTATTTCGGTCTCATATACCGGTGTTCCTCCGGTACCTCTCAATACTCCGAAACTGAAACCGGAACCATTCGATCTGATGAAGAGTTTGGCCCCTACGGTTGTGGCAGGAGCAGTAGTGGTACCGATTGAATAAAAGAAATCTCCCACGGCGTTAGCGGCAGATACATTAACGATAAGAGATGAATACAGGGAGCCGCTGTTACTGGTGAACCCTCTGTAAACATCCTGCCCGTTATTGGATAAAGGAATTTTATTCCCCATATCATTACCAATGGAGCCTCCGTATGAAAGATTTCCGGAAGAAACCGCTATATTATTTGTTCCGGTCCCCGAAAGTGCAGTCCAGTTATTCGCTGTGAGCAATGTCCCTGCTGAATAATTAAAGCTTTCTGTAAGAAGGTTTTGGGCTTTTAAAACAGATTGAATACTGAAAAAGATAATCAGTATGGCACCTGCTGTCTTTAAATAAAGCCTGTTTATATTGTATATTTCAAATTTCATATAAATCAGTAAATTTTTAAAAGCATAAATATTTTGATTTTTTTCATTAGAATACGCTGAACATCAGTCCAGAATATTTGGCCGTATCATTAAATACATGCACTCAAAACAGATTGGGGAGGAGGCCTGATAAAAAAGGAAAACTTTAAAGCTTTTTGTGTATAGTTCAGATCATAACAGTCTATGATTTTTTTATTCTGAATATCAGGATAGAAAGAAAACTGATAGTATCGAAACTTTCCAATTAGTTTTGGTTTACTGTTGGTCTGTATGGTTCCGCTGATATATTTATTCTTGCCGCTAAAAATAAGAGCAGATTCTGATGGATTAACATTAAAATGACAATCAGCAGCTGGATTGGAAAATCGGGAAGCCTGTGCAGATCTTCCGGGTTTTGCTTTATTGTTACGGGCAATTTTTCCGGGTTTCTTTTTAGAGCTATTTTTGGCTACATGACGGGGATTAGCGGGAACATCAGAAAAGTACCCTTTTTCAGAATATATAAAGGCTCCGGTATCTATAAAGACTTTTGCATCTCCTGTTACAGTAATCTGTGCAGAAATCAGGCAATAAGGAAGAATAAGTAAAAAACAAAACAGGAATCTGGGAAATTTGCTTTTATTTTCATTCATTTACATCTTGTTTTTATGGTTATTCTTACATCTTACCTGCTATTTTATCGGACAATAGAATTGAATTCCTGTTTAGCTTAAATGAAAGTTGAAATTCGTTCAATTTTCATTTTTTTGTTAATGGCTGGACTTTATTTATCAACTGCTCCCAACTGAGGAAACTGCCGGTCACAAGATATAATCAGTACTTATTTCTTTATTAATATTAAGCTCAGGGTTTCGTTATCCACCTGTACAAGATAAACATCGGCTGAAAGGTCAGAGGTACCGGTTGCGAATCCGTTATCAAAAATCTGAGACAGATTTACTGATGAAACGTTTGCATGGTATATATTAATCTTATTCAGTTTTTTTATATATTCTATCTTTGCAGGATAGGATACGGGCTGAATTTGCTTTCATTTAACAGATAGTATTTGTTGGCATATTCTTTTAATTCACCTGACTAAAATATTTTAATTTAAGGGACAGATCCAAGATTTATATACTCATAATTCGGAAATATTCCTATATAATCCGGCAATCAAATACAATACAACAAGCTAAAAATCAAATATTTAAATAAAAACCCTCATATTTTCCATTGAAATTCTATTGGCAGTACGGATGATCTGTTCCAGCTATCCTAAGAGCGGTAATACCTGCTTTGGTTTCGGGTGCTGTTCCGGTGACAGCATGGTAATCTGCTGCCCAATGCACAACCGGGAGTATCTGCATATCGTACGTAGAAATTAGCAGCGGCAATGTCATTTTCGTGAAAGAGGGCGATCTCTGCCGGTTTAACGGGGCCTTTTTAATTTCTGTTCACAAAAATTTCCGCAAAATATTAATATTTGAATACCGGGTGTTATATTCTCTTTTATGAACCGGAATCAGATATGATTTTTGAATAAAAACAGGGCTGCAATAAGTATTTTTTACAAATAAGCATAATTGATTTTCAAACGGTTACGACATTCAAAGCCGAAGGACTTTCGCCTGAGTTCAGATTTTCCAGGAATGATCAGCTATAATTCATAGCTGCCCTACCCGCGTCTGAACTTTCAGCTGCTTCCATCTTTTGTTTAAATTTCTTTTAAACTCCGGCTATGCCAACATAACTATGACCGTTCCAGGAATAATATTTATATATTTGTGGTACCTCTGTTTTCCACAAAAACTAATATAATTCCAATTAAAAGTAAATGAAACTTCGTAACTATTTTTTATTATTTATCGCTCTGCACATGTTTGCTTTGGGAAAATGCCAAAAAATAACTGAACAACAGCTGAAAAACGAACTCAAACAGATACAGAATGATATTGACAGGACAGGAATCGTAAACACCACAGTTCAGGAACTCGAAAAAAGTTACCGTATAGCAAAAGAAAACAGATACGATGTCAGTTTTCTGATAGGTGCTGAACTGATGCGTACTTACTCCGTGCTGGACAATGCCGAGAAAGTTATTGAAGTTTCCACAGATGTTGTAAAATATATTAATGAACGCTGTCCTTCAGAGATAGTGTCCAATATATACAGGACTAAGGCCGCATCTCTGGGTGAACTGGGTTTTCTGGAAGATTCCCATAAAGCCTATCAGCTTTCAAAAAAACACCTGAAAACAATCCGTGACAGCAATGTCCGCTATTATTATAGCAGCATATTTTATTCCAATTATTCATCTTATTTTGATCAGAGTAAAAAACAGTCCGATTCTGTCCGTTTATGTCTTTTAAAAGGATTGAGTGAGGCAGAAAAAATCTCTGATAAAAGTACAGAAATACCATTACAGAAGAAATATGACCTGATTCTCTCCATACAGGCTAATCTTACACTTTATTATTTATGGATCATGAAGCCCTCTGATCCAAAAACCGCAGAGAAATATCTTTTAAAATCTCTGGAGACAGCCAGCAGCGGAAAAGTAAACCCTCTTAATAAAATGAACCTGTACAGAACGGCAGGTGACTTTTATATTGATCAGAAAGATAATGATAAAGCTGTGTATTATGCTATGGAAGGTTTAAAACTGGAGAAAAGCCTTTCCTCTCCTTTCAGCAGAGAGGTTCTATATGAGATTTTAACGAATGGCTATTTAGCGCAGGGTAATACTGCGGAAGGAAAAAAATACAGCCTTCTTCTTACCGAGTTAAAAGACAGCATAAAAACAGCGGAAAAGCATTCGGTAAACAAGGTGACCCACGCAATAAAAAAAGAGAAAGAACTTGAAAAAAACAACACGCTCAAAAGCTATCTGTATGTTTTTCTTGTCATTATCATTGTAACAGGAGTTGGTATCTGGTATTACTGGAAAAACAGGAATAAGGTTCTCCGGCAGAAGTTTCAGGAACTTATCACAAGCATTAAACTTGAAGCGGAAATGCCGGAGCCCGAAAAAGAAAAAGAGGAAGAAGAAACAATAAAAGCCCCGCAAACGATGGCCGAGGAAACCCTCAATCAGTTATTAAGCAAATTATCAAGGTTTGAAAAAAGCGAGAAGTACCTGAAAAGCGATCTTACCATCGCCGGGCTTGCCAGTAATCTGAATACCAATACAAAATACCTTTCCGAGATCATAAAAAATTACAGAAACAAAAACTTTAACAGCTACATCAATGGCCTCAGAATTAAATATATTACCAAAAAGCTTTATGAGGAGGAGATTTACAGGAAATATAAAATCTCTGTTCTTTCAGAACTTTGCGGATATGCTACTCCCCGGGTCTTTCAGAATGCATTTAAAAATGAAACCGGTTTAACTCCTTCGGATTTTATTGAAAACCTGAAAAAAGAGACGGAAGCGGGAAAAATATAGACGTAACGGGCTGTCTCAGATGTGAGACAGCCCGTTATGAATGAGTCAATACTTACTTAACCTGACAGCTATAATATTTCCGTTAATAACCGGGTGCGGTCATAGGGTGATTCCCAAAATCTTCTGATTTTTGTTTCTAAATTATTTTCTTTCATTAAGGACTCATTATAAGAATCCTCAGGAAATAAATTTACATTATTTGATTGAACTGAAATTGAAAAACGATTCATTTGATCTCTAAAATACCCTTCTTCTTTTAAATCACGCAAGACATCCGAAAACAGTAAATCCAGCGCTTTAAAATCAATTTCAGTTTTAATATCTTTCAAAATTTCATCAATAGAAATAGTTTGATGATAATGCATTGTTTCAGGGTTCCACAATTTATTATAATCTATCTTTTGCCTGGTAATTTCTGTTCTGAAAGCATTAAGACTTCCTCCCCATAAACTGTACAAATTACGCTCTCTGTTTTTTACAATAACCGCTCCATATAAAGTATCCTGATTGTTAGCAACTGTTGCATTCAATTGACTGAAACTCTTTATAAAAGAATTTTTCAAGGCGGTTTTATGATCATGAAAACTTTCGTAAACGGAACTGACCTGTTGTATGATTTCAAACTTTTCAGAATCTAAAGCTTCTACCACCTGAATTAACATTTGAGGAAAAGTAATTTCCAGATCAATCAAATGATCATCCTCTATTAAAAACAGCTTCTGATTTTCAATTTGTGCAACAATGAGATTTTCATTGTATGCATCACCTATGGCAACATAATCTGCATATCCCAGTTCCTGAATCATTTCATTTTGCTCCACAAAATCAGCTTCCTCGTTAAAAACTCCTCCAAATAAATTATCATTAAAGCCAAAAATACTGAGATATGATATAAAAAAGTCAGGAATATGGTTTCCCAAATTCTCATTCAACGCTCGAATGTCCTCTAAACTAAGTCCCTTTTCTTCTTCAAATCTGTTCATTCGGATTAATTTATCTTTTATCTTCTCCATAACGTATTTTATTGATGTTTTATCGTCAAATTAAGGCTTTTAAAACTTACAAACCACTCCCTGTAATCAGTGATTTTATACTTATAAATAAAAGACAAACTTTTTTGTACAGGTGATTTATTTACAAATCTTTTGCTTTATCAGTGCTATGAGTTCGAAAATCACTATTTATCCGTTGGGACTTTTCTATCGTAAATGTTTTGGTTTAAGATTCAGTGCTGCACTTTCCACGACTTCCATTATGCGCTTTTGTCTGGTTTCCTGTTTTCTGACGAGGATAATCCAGCTCAATATTATTTTCCTTGTTGATTTGCTCAAACTCAGAAAATAATCTTTCGAGCCATTATGTTTTTTGAACGCCGTTTCTAAGTCGTCCGGAATGATCACTTCTTCTATTTCATCCAGGATTGTCCAATATCCATTCTGTTTTGCGATTTCAACACTTTCGTAGCCCTGTTTTGTCATTCTTTTGCTGTCAGTGAGCTGTTGCACTTTTTCCTTGTTGATTTTTGACCAGTTGCTTTTCGGTTTACGTTTGCTAAAAAACTGCATAAACGAGATGTCATTAATCTTTTTCCTTGTGCTGTCAATCCATCCGAAACAAAGTGCTTCATCAACGGCTTCACTCCAGCTTAATGAAGGAATATTCGACTTTTTTGTGTAAAAGACAAGCCAGACCGATTGTCTGGACTGATGGTTTTCTTCCAACCATTGTCTCCAATCTGTTTGACTTTGCGGGCAATATGTTTCAGTTTCCTTATTATGCATTCTGTTGGGCTAACCATTTTAAAATTGAAAGGATGGTTTTCTCCGGTTTTTCCTGCTGAATCCGGTGACCATAATCTAAACTGACAATATCCGGATTGGGAACGATGTTTTTCAGATTTTCTGACCTGGAAGACGTATTCTGTTCTCCATAGCGTTGGCTGATACCGGATAGGTCTCTCATATTTTATACTTTAATCAATAGCTGTGAGACAAATTTAAGCCCGGTTTATGACAGCATCATGTCAGTAGTCAAAAGTATTTTAGTGATAATGATGAAAAATATTTTTTTAATCTTCTGTTTTTATATTCCTGGTTCTATTTTATTTGACGGTTGTTTTCTTTAATGTATAATTAAACGGCGTGTTATCATGGGTAAAATAATAAAAGAGATGGATCATAACAGGCTGCCCGATAATTGAAGTTGCGCTTACCAGACTTGTTAATGCTCCCTGCCCCCCCTGTTGATCGGAAGAAATACTTTTACTGATCTTCGGCTGAATTGAAGGCCCACAGCTGCCACCCAACGAATCAGAAACATTAGCATCATCCAGCCTTCACCTGCAAAAGAAAATCGTAATAAACCTGTGCATAAAAAATCAAGCCGGAATCTCAGGAAGAATGAAATACCCATAGAGAGCCGGGTTCCGTTCAATATTTAAAAAATTAATAAAACAGCAATTCCGGCTGTATTTTTCTTTATTTTTTTGGTCATTGGCTTATTAATTGATACTGTTAATTTCACTGAATTTCTGATGGCTAATGACTAGATCGACTATAACTTTAATTTTCTTTTTATGTGGTTTTTTCTTTTTGAATGCACAGGAGAAAAAAGATTCGCTTTATTATAAAATAGAGGAATTTTCGGATAAAAGAAAAGTTACCAAATTCATCCACCGTTTAATATTCCGCAGGGAGGCCGATTCAGCGTCTGTAAAATCCAGAACCGAAAAACTTCTGCAGGAGACTTATAACAAAAGATACATCAGAAACGTCCGTATTGAAACCATAGATCCCTTTGGATATGGCACTCAAAATCATAAAGAAAAATTAAAATGGTATGATTGGGTGGCAGATAAGCTTCATTCCACGACAAAAGCCTCTACGGTTAATAATTATCTGCTTTTTAAGAAAGGAGAGGAATATAACGCTCAGAAACTCTACGAATCCGAACGTTTGCTGAGAACAATGCCCTTTATCAACAGGGTTAATATCAGTGTTTCCGACAGTACTTCCAGCAAAGATTCTATTGATGTTGTGGTAAAAATCCTCGATTCCTGGAGTCTGAAGCCGAGTCTGAATTATTCCGGAAGTAAAATCGGTCTGGGAATTACAGAAGAAAATGTACTGGGCTTAGGCCATACGCTTGATTTTCTTTACAGAAACGACTCTAAAGAAAAACAAAATTATCTTCTGGGAAGTTACACCGCCTATAATCTTTTCGGAACTTACGTGAATGCCCAAATCCTGGGAGAACGGGATTTTCTCAGAAATGAAAGAATCAGCTTCAACATGAGGAGAGATTTTTTTTCTCCCCTCACAAAATGGGCAGGAGGTTTTACTTTTGAATATTTTATGAGGAATGTCTCACTGCCGACAGAAACCGATACCACTTTTCCGGAAGTTCAGATCAAGGTATACAGTCAGGATTTATGGGGTGGTTATCAGATTCCGGTTTCCTCTGATCCCGGTGAAAAAGTAGGCAGTAATATTGCCATTATAGGCAGGTTCCAGAATTATCAGTATAAAGACAGCCCGGAAACAGATCAGTACAGATATTTCAGTTCCTATAACAGCTTTCTGATGTCTGTTGGGCTTATCAACAGAAAATTTTCCGTGCAGAAGAATATTTTCCAATATGATCTTCCTGAGGATATTGCTTATGGAAATTCGGTGAGTTTTATTACAGGCGGTTTATCAAGAAACAGAAAGGTAGTTCCTTATGTGGGAGCTTCTGTATCTTACGGCAATTTTACAAAGCTGGGATATTTCACCCTGAAAGCCCAGTTTGGAAGATTCCTGAACGAGGACAGCCGGAACCGTGAATCTTTCCGTTTAGACGGGACTTATTTCACTCATCTTCAGGACTGGAAATTTGCCAGAGTAAGACATTTTTTCTCTCCTACTTTAGCATTAGGAAATCCTCAACATAATTATTCCTATAAAGACAGAATCAATCTTTCTTCTTCAGATGAATTCCCTGTTTACAATCCTGATTATATAGGCACTAAAAAAATGGTTTTAAGATATCAGCTTCAGATGTTTATTAATAAGACATGGAAGAATTTCCATTTCAGCCCCTATTTAACGTTCGCGGCCGGCTGGCTGGGAATGCCTGATGAAAAGCTTCTGAAAACGCGTGCCAACACAAAAATAGGCGTTGGTGTTTTAATTAACAATCCGTTTTTGGTCTTCAACAGGATACAGATCTCTTTCACCTATTATCCCCATGTTCCGTTCGACGATCATTCGGTTTTTGATTTTAACAGCAACCGGAATAATCTTCTGCCTATGAACAGCTTTTCTACGGAAGTACCTCATTTTGTCAATTTCGGGAACTGACGGTTAGGATTAAATCACAAACAGCCCCCACCATTGGAAGCTGTTGTGGATCCGTATAATAACAATTAAAAATTCAATTGATGATATACCGATGATTGTAAATTCTACTTTCCGATACACCTACCGGTTATCCTGATGAATATGTTTTGCTGTTTTCAATTTTCCCGGTTCTTCAACTGCGTCTTTTCCGATCCAGGTCTGAGCGCATATTTTCACGCTCTTTAACCTGAGATTTCCTAATAATAAAATTATTTGCAGTTTTAATATGTATTATTTATAAGAGAATGGTATGGTATTAAACGAGCCGTCTTCCTCAAAGCTTTTTATGAGTTCCAGGCGTGCTTCCGTTTTCACTTTTTCAGTACGGTGTAAAAATTTATCTTTTGTAAACCACTCTTTGCCAAATGGCTTAACACTTATCAATACTATTTTTTCAAGGTTAAGTTCAAATGTGGGAGGAACATGCTTTGTACCCATAGTGAGCAGTGTACCAAAAGGCTTCCCCGCGCTGTATTGGCTATTACTGAAAAATGTATCGGGACCGTTACTTGCAAAATCGCCACTCATTACCCATGTTTCAATATCGCTGTCTTTAAACTCCAGTGTTGCGGTCCCGAATTTTTCCATAAGCGCTTTAAAATTGCCGTGGCGCAGCGCCGTTTGGGTAACACCGTTAAGCAATGCCGGCATATAATGTTCTTCTATACTGAAGAACGACACTTTTTTATCAAACTCGAAGTAAAACTCTACTCCAATACCGTTATGGGTAAGCATAGAGTCCTGCTGGTTATCGTTATAAATATCGCTGAGGCCGTCGGTTATTACAATGGTCGTATTTTCTGTATTGATAATACGCAGTTTTGCCGCCACAGTGCCGGTAGAATGCCCCGGCCAGTTTAAGCTTCTGAAGCCGCCCACGTTCAGGTACATCGGTCTCTCATCCAGTGTGCCTATTGATGTGTAAAGTTCATGGCGCAGGCGGATAGCTTCTGCTGCTGCTGCTTCCCTTTTTGCATATTCAGAATTTACCGATACTGCTTTGTTTTCAATAGCTGAGAAGCCGTGTTCAGGAAATGCCGGGTCGGTTTGTATGGTTATAACATCGTTTTCATAGCTGAACCAAATGCTTTTTAACTGATTGTCCAGCGCATGGTTTATCAGATCAATGCCCAGACCGTAAAACGAGTCAGAAGTGAACGTTTTTTCTTCGAATATGATGGTTTTAGTAGCTTTTATTTTGATATCACCTCCCTGATTGGTAAAATGGCCAATACCTTCGGCTTTTTTAAAAGCACCAATTCCTGTTGCACCTATAAAGCTTTCGTCCAACTCCTCCTTAATTGCGGCTGCCAGATCTGAAACGCCATATTGCTTCATAGTGGCAGGCCGGTCTTTTATAAAGGTAAAGCGGGTACGGATATGTTCGGGCAGGTGCGGATAAAAATCGCTCAGGTTTACCGTTTTTATCTCATTGATACTGTCGTTCAGTTTGCGAAGTTCCTTTATTATTTCGTTTTTATTTTTATGCATATGGGCAGACATGAAATCGTATTTAACACCGTCTTCTATATAAAAAATGCCTCCGCTTTGAGAAGAGCCATATTTACCTCTTACAACATCTCTATGATAGGTTTTGCCTTCCTGAAGATAAGGACTGTAAGCTTCTCCCACAGTTTGCATCAGATCCTGATTAATTGAGTCCATTATTTGAAAATTTGATTGGGTATGGTTAACTGTTTTTATTAATTTCCGGTAAATATAGAATTTAATTTAAGAATAGAATTATCAAATGAAAATTTGCTGATTTTAAAAAAACATTCGTTCGGGTATATGCCTTAAAACCGTTGTAAACCAAATTTCCCCTCGTGGGTCTCGTTGGCGCAAGCGTCATGCCCGCTGCTCATCATTTCTTAAAAATATAAACAAAAAAAAACGAGTTAACAACTCGTTCTAATTTTTATAAAAACCTCAATTATATCATCTAAAAAATATCTATTTGCCGATACAAAACTTAGAAAAAATATTCCCCAGTACCTCATCATTCGTAACCTCACCTGAGATCTCGCCGAGGTGCTCCAAAGCATTTCTCAGCTCATACGCTAACAATTCCGTAGAAATTCTGAAAGAAATAGCTTCTTTTACTTTATGTACGGCATCCATCGATTTCTGTAAAGCTTCAAAATGACGCTGATTGGTGATAACTACATTATTTTCCTGGGTTTTTAAATGCTCTACATAAGATGACAGTTCATTTTTAAGATCCTGGATATTCTGATTTTCCACAGCTGAAATTCTGATAAAATCAAACTCATGAGAAATGGCATTTCTGAAGATATCTTCCACCGATTCGTATTTCGGAGGCAGTACTTCGTCAATCTTGGTAGCACAGATAATCAGTTTAAGGTCTTCTCTCAATAATGACCGGATCATTTCAATATCTTCCGAATAATCTTCCGTGGCAGCATCGGCAAGGTATACCAGAATGTTTGCATTTTCAACCTTTTCCTTAGCCTTTTTTACGCCGATGGCTTCAATCTCATCCATAGTCTCGCGAAGCCCGGCTGTATCAATCAGCCTGAAAGCATGACCTTTAATGTGAAGAACTTCTTCAATAGTGTCTCTTGTCGTTCCGGCAATATTGCTTACAATCGCTCTTTCCTCTTTCAGCAGAGCGTTCAGCAAAGTTGATTTTCCGGCATTCGGTTTTCCGATGATGGCTACGGCAGTCCCGTTTTTGATGGCATTACCGTATTGGAAGCTTTCAATGAGGGAGCTTAACTTCACCTCAATTTTATCCAGTAATCCGCTCAGGGCTGTTCTGTCTGCAAATTCCACGTCTTCTTCGGCAAAATCCAGCTCCAGCTCAATCAGGGAAACAAAATTCAGAAGGTCTGTTCTCAATACCGATATTTCATTGGTAATTCCACCTTTCAGCTGGCTGATGGCTACTTTTCGGGACGCTTCATTTTCGGAGGCAATTACATCGGCAATCGCTTCAGCCTGGGAAAGATCTATCCTTCCGTTGATAAACGCCCGAAGGGTAAACTCTCCTGCCTTAGCCATTCTTGCCCCGTTTTTGATAAGCGTTTCCAGAATACGTTTTCCGATATGCGGAGAGCCGTGAAAAGCGATTTCCACAGAATTTTCTGTTGTAAAACTTTTCGGAGCCAGGAAAATAGACAGCATAACCTCATCAATTGCTTCCCCGCCATCCATAAAATATCCGTAATGGATGGTATGGGACTTCTGTTTTTCCAGTTTCTTGCCCGGAAAACTTTTTTGAACAACCGGTAAAGCATCGTTCCCGGAAACTCTGATAATCCCTAAAGCCCCTACTCCATTGGCCGTGGCCAGCGCGCAAATCGTATCGTTATTCATACTGCAAATTTACGCTTTTTCACGTTAATTTCTGCTGACGGAACTTATCTGTATTGTCTATGGTTTTCATTGGCTTTTTACCTCTTAAATTTTATGTCTTCCAGTATTTAAAAATCATTCATACCATAAGATTATTTAAACACTCAGTGCCGTCTGCAACAACTTCCAAAATAATATATATAATTATTTCAGGTCTCTGCCAAGCTTTTCCACTTTTTCAAGCCATTTATTCCGTCGGGCTTCTGTGGAGTTCCTTATGATTCCGATGTACGTTACTTTTACAGGTCTGATGCCGCAGAATTCCAGTATTGATTTTCTCAGCTGGTTAATACTGGGCCGTCCATAAAAAAGACGGTAATACCAGCCCGGCTGATCCAGTGTTGTAATGATATGGGCGGTTTTCCCTTTCAGCAGTTTATCCCACCAGACTGAGTTTTCCCTGTATTTATAGGCAAGACCCGGTAAAAAAAGCCGGTCGATAAATCCTTTCATCAATGCAGGCATACCTCCCCACCAAACCGGATGGATCCAAACCAGGTGGTCTGCCCACTGAATAATTTCCCAGGCTTTAAGAAGATCGGGTTCCAGCTCCATCCTTTTCTGATATCCAAAATGCAGAACAGGATCAAAACTCAGATCTGATATCATAATTTCTTTCACCTCAGCTCCTGACTGTTTTGCACCATCTCTGTAAACTCCGGAAATTCCGTAATTGAAAGAACCTTTATTGGGATGTCCGTTGATAATGGCTATTTTTTTCATAATGGCTATTGTATATGGATGGTTTCACAGGCATTGAGCTTTTCAAGGAGAGATGAAGGCTGATGTAGCTGGTGACTGAAATAGATGCGGTTTTCATGGGATCCTTTCAGCAGTTCTTCCGTATGCAGCACTGTTGAAAAGGCTGTTAATTCCGCCTGCCCTTTTACACTCTGAAGACTTAATTTTCTATATCCGCCTTTCGTCTTTACCTTAATTTCAAAGATACTATAATCACCGTTTCCACTGGACCCGAAAATCATCTTTCTTTCCTTTAATGAAAGGATATTAAAAAATCTTATCTTTTGAAACGCCCCTAAAAGCCATGTGACCGGCTTTGAATTGTACGTCATTTTAACACTCACCGTCGGTATTTTCTCAATCCGGTTCAATATATATAAATCCGGAACATCGAAATTGTAAACGGTCCTTTTACCGATTCCAAAAGAAAAATCAAAATACTCCGAATCCAGAAAATGTTTTATGGAAACCGGACTGTTATTTTCGTACCGGACAAAAGGTTTAGCTACATTTTCAGCCATAAAATGCGCAGAGCTTTCCCCCGCAAGGTCTTTTACGGAATAGTATACAAAAAGCTGAACTTCCTGAATGTCTTTTACCTGATCCGAAAGTGTTTTCACCAATCCGTTTACAATGCCTCCCATCCAGCCGGAACTGAATACAATTCTGCTTCGGACTGTACTGTTTCCGGCAATATCATACGCTTTTACAAGAGCAGGAGTCGGTTTGGTAATGTCTAAATAATCAATCCCGTTCGCTATCGCAAACTGAAGAATATGATCAGAAGGGTCATTCACCGAAAGAATAATCAGATCAATATGATGCTCCTGAATGTTTTTGAAAGTTCCGGGATCGGTAACATCTATTTTCAGATCCCTGTCTGTTTTTCCACCTTTTCTTCCGCCGGTGAAAATATTGATATGTGGATTTCTTTCTTTAAGAATGCGGATGATTGTTTTGCCTACAAGGCCGTTTCCTCCAACGACCAGAATATTGTGTTCCATATTATTTTTTCACAAAATTACACAGCCGCTATTCCGGAATACAGGACAAATGTCTAAAAATGAAATCCTATAATTATGGTACCAGATCCTTTTTAAGTAAATAGTCTCTATGAGATTCCGGATTCTTAATTCATCAGTATATTTCTTTTCGGATACGGCTGAGGTGTCTTTGGGTAATTCCAAGATAGGAAGACAGATACTGCAGCGGGATCTTCTGCACATACTCCGGATGATTTCCGAGAAGAGCCTTATACCGCTGTGCTGCACTGTCTCTCTGAAGCTGGAAAAACCTGTTTTCAAGTTCCAGGTATTCTTCTTCGGCAATCATTTTCAGAAACCGGGTCCAGTTAAGGTCATCCTTTACAAGATGGTCTACCGCCTCTTTCTTTAAAACCATCAGATCGGCATCGGTAATGGCCTGCATATTTTCCCGGCTGGGACATCCTGAGATAAAAGACGAATATCCTGCCATCATCTGGTTGGGAAACCTGAAACAGTAGGTCATATCTTTGCCCTGATCCGAAATATAAAAAGACCTGAATATTCCGGAAATTATAAATGCAATCTCCCGGCATTGATCACCTTCTTTTACAAAAAAATCATTTTTACTGACTTTCCGTATTTCAAAAAGCTGTAAAAAATTTCTTATCTCTGCTGCTGAAAAAATATTAAAACTCCGGAAGTACTCTTCTATCATATTTTTTTAATTACGGTCCGGAATGTAAAATTCCTCTCAAATTTCCGCTAAATTAAAAAAAATGTAATTTTAAAACTTCAAAAAACGGATATAAAAAAAAGCCATTTCAGGACGAAACGGCTTACTGCTTTGAATTTACTAGAGTTATATATGAAGATATGAAATGATTGATGTTTCTTTTACTGAAGCAAAGATAAATACCTCCGCACGAATCTGCCTCAGGAAAATCCCTGAAATTATATCCGTAAAAATACGGTTGCACAATAAAAAAAAGCCCCGCAGAAAAGCTGCAGGACTTTCGTTGTTTATCTAACAATTATAATGTTCCGGGTTTGAGTTATGGGTTTAAAGCTTCAGGTTCAATATACAATTCACCAATAACTATTCACATTTTCCTTTCATTTTTAAAGCGGACTCACCAAAGTCAGGAACCATTCTTTCACATCGCCTTCAAGATGAGGTCCGATTTTTTCTTCACAGGTTCTGTGATACCCGTTCAGCCATGCGATTTCTTTTTCTGAAAGGATTTCTTTTACAACCGTATCTTTAAAGAACGGGCAGAAAGTCAGGGTTTCAAACTCATAAAAAGTTCCGTGAATCGTTTTCTCAGCTTCTTTTACGGCAATAAGGTTTTCATGACGGATTCCGTAATCTCCCTCCAGGTAATATCCCGGTTCGTTTGAGCATACCATTCCCGGAAGAAGATCCTGCGGGTTCATATCTTTTCTGATGTTCTGAGGTCCTTCATGAACGTTCATGAAACTTCCCACTCCATGACCTGTACCGTGATTGAAGTCTTTTCCTTCCATCCATAGCGGAAGTCTTGCAACAGCATCAAGATGAACTCCTTTTGTTCCTTTCGGGAATTTCACCATCGACAGGCGGATCATCCCCTGAAGTACCAGCGTAGAGTTTCTTTTAAATTCTTCAGAAACGGCACCCAAAGCCAATGTTCTTGTAATATCCGTAGTTCCTTCCAGATACTGACCTCCTGAATCTACCAGGATGCTTGCATCATTCGTTACCTCTTTACTTCCTTCTTTTTTTGCGGAATAATGCATAATGGCACCGTTATCTTTATATCCCACGATACTTCCAAAACTCTCGCCCACAAAATTTTCACCTTCTGCACGGAAACCTCTCAGTTTTTCACCGATTGAATATTCGTTCATAGCTTCTTTTCCGGCGTTATGGGTCAGCCAGTAAAGGAATTTTACCATTGCCACACCATCTCTTACCATCACTTTCCTGAAACCTTCCAGTTCGGCTTCATTCTTTTGAGCTTTCATCAGATTACCAGGAACCGGAGCTTTAATAAATTTATTATCTGTCTTTAAAGTTTCAAAAATCTGCTGGTTGCTGTTAGGTGAAACCAGTACTTTTTCATTTTTAAAAGCTTTCAGATAGTTGTAGAACTCTTCGTAAGGCATCATCTTTACGAAAGAATCATCCATCTGTTTTCTGGCTTCTACCTGTAATTTTTCAAGGTCTGTGAAGAGAACAGCATCATTCTTGGTAATCACGATATATCCTAAAAATACAGGATTACTTTCTACATCACTTCCTCTTAAATTCAGTGTCCAGGCCACATCATCAAGACTTGAAATCACATGAACGGTAGCTTCCTGTTCTTCCATTTTCTGACGGATGGCCCCAAGTTTATCGGCAACAGATTTCCCTGCTCTTTCCAGCGGATGAACGAAAACAGGATTCTTCGAAGGAGTTCCTCTGTCTTTCCAGATCTCCTTTAAAAGCGGAAGATCTTCGAGGATAAGATTTTTAGACTGTAATTTCTGTGAAAGCAGTTCCCAGTTGGCATGGGATGCAGCCTGTGCATTTACCGCTACTTTACCGCCAGCCGGAATTTCAGAAATAATCCAGTCGATGTAATTGGGAGTTCCCTCCATTCCGTCTTTGAAAAGATCGATTCCGGAACCGTCCAGTTCAATGGCAGCCTGGGTAAAATATCTTCCGTCTGTCCAGAGACCGGCTTTATCTTTTGTTACCACCACAAAACCGGCTGAACCTAAAAATCCGGAAAGCCATGCTCTTTCCTGCCATTCTTCAGGCAGATATTCGCTCATATGCGGATCTGCAGAATATACTATAAATGCATCAACATTATTTTTCTGCATTTCCTGACGAAGTGCAGCAACTTTTTCCTTTGAAGTCATTCTTTTCTTTTTTAAACACCGAAAGTTACGAAAAATTTAAGCTTGAAAAACGAAATGGATACGGTATTTTCCTGAATTTTCCGTTATTCCGGAAACTGGTTTACTGAAGGTTGTTTCTAAATATGTTTAATATGGGTTTCCATAAAAAAGATGATGTTTTTTATTATTCAGGCGGACTAAAGTCCACCTCTATTGAATAAATTCTACTGCATAGAAAATGTTTGTCTATTTTTCTCCCGCAAATTTTGCAGATCTGGCAGATTTTTTACTTTGTGATCAATAAAATTCTTTGATTTTTATGCTTATATGTACTTTTATGCACAAAGTATTTAAATTTAAAGCTATCTAAGATGTCAAATCTTTTGTGCCTCGTATGTTTGTATTATAAATTTAAGCTACTTTAAAGTATAAAGCTGATAAACAGACATTTGCTTATATATTTTCGCGGCAATATAAACCTTATAGGTTTCGGAAACCTATAAGGTTTGAATAAGATATTGAGTAAACATATTTTGGAATACTACACATTTTAAGATACCACAAAAACACATTTATTATTGATAATGTAAAATTTTGGAAAGATTATTGCTGTATCTACAATATGAAAATACAGAATTACAACAATCACAGGAAATTTTATCCGCCACACCATTTTATATATCTTCCCCTGCTTATCCTTCTTGAAATATTCGGGATCTATAAGATCTGGGATGATCCTGAAAACAAACTTATCTGGATACTGTTTGCTGTTGTGATATTTCTGCTTTTCTATCTGGCTTTCATGACCAGGCAGCATTATGCGCTAGGCCTTCAAAACCGCATGGTAAGGCTTGAATTTAAACAGCGGTATTTTGAAATCTTCGGACAGAGATCCGACGAAGTGGCTGAAAAGCTGAGATTTGATCAGATAGCTGCATTGAGATTTGCCTATGATGACGAGTTTAAAGAACTTCTGAACCGGGCTCTTCACGAAGACATTTCAGGTGATGAGATTAAACGGTCGATCAGAAACTGGAAGCCTGACCTGCACAGAATTTAACACCTCCAAAATATATACATCATGAAAAAACTGAGTTTATACAGTATGACGATACTCAGCTTGCTGACACTGACGAGCTGTGAAGCAGTAGAAACAATTTTTAAGGCCGGAATGTGGTGGGGAATCATCCTCGTCTGTGCCGTTGTAGTTATTCTTTTACTGATCTTTTCGAGGGGTAAGAACTCTTAACCATTTTTTTATGGAGAAGAATACAGACCTGGAGATCATTTCCCACCTGAAGCCTTCAAAAATTGTAAAGATCATGAATGATCCGGAAGCATCTGCAAAGGCGGTACATCTTGTATATACCACCGATGCAGAGACCGCCGGAATTACCCGCAGAAAAAACGGAAAGAAATATTCCTATTTCAAAGAAGGTGAGAAGATCAGGGATAAAGAGGAAATCAGCAGGATCAATAAACTGGTAATCCCTCCCGCCTGGGAAAATGTATGGATATGTGCCCTGGAAAACGGTCATCTTCAGGCAACGGGTTTTGATGTTAAAAAGCGAAAACAGTACCGCTATCATCCGCTGTGGAGTGCATTGAGAAATCACACCAAGTTTTACAGGATGCTCCGGTTCGGATATGCTCTCCCAGACATCCGTCTTCAGGTAGAACAAGACCTCGCTTTAAGGAATTTTGAAAAAAGAAAAATCCTGGCGCTGATCGTCAGCCTTATGCAGCGGACCAATATCAGGATCGGCAATAATGCCTATGAAAAACTGTACGGCTCTTTTGGCTTAACGACTTTAAAAGGCAGGCATGTAAAAATCAACGGTCAGAAAATTACGTTTGAGTTTAAAGGGAAAAAAGGGATCATGCATCATGTGGACCTCAAAAGCAGAAGGCTGGCAAAACTGGTTCAGAAATGTAAGGATATTCCCGGCAAAGAACTTTTTCAGTATGTGGATGAGGAGGGAACCCGGCATTCGATAGACTCAGGGATGGTGAATGATTATATCAAAGAAATCAGCGGTGAGGATTTTACAGCTAAAGACTTCAGAACATGGGCGGGAACAGTGAGTGCCCTTATTGCATTTAAAGAAATAGGATATGCGGAAAACAATACGCAATATAAAAAGAAGGTAAAAGAAGCCCTGGAAATTGTTGCCGGACATTTGGGAAATACCAGTACCGTATGCAGAAAATACTACGTTCATCCCCTGGTCATCAATCTTTATGAAAACAATACCATTAAAAAATATCTTGATGAGCTGGAGGAAATTGAAGTGAATGACGGGAAAGCCGGTCTGACACATGAAGAGAAGCTTGTGCTGAAAATTCTGGAAAACGAGAAGATGTGACCGGGATGAGTGAATGGTCAATCGGCTTCGCAGTGAATTTATTTAGTGCCACTTTTATCGTTCACTCTTAACTTACACTTCGAATTACCTTAATATGAACAGTCAATCTGTTTCGCAATGAGTTTCTTTAGCCACATTTTCATAATTCACCATTGACTTGCGCAGCAAAATTCATTATTGACATTTATATCAAACGGAAACCCTTTCCTTTAAAAACTGTGTTCTATATTCTTTAGGCGTAATTCCCGCAATTTTCTTGAAAAGCTGGGTAAAATGTGACGCGGTATGAAAATTCAGTTCATAGGCTATTTCAGCAATATCTTTACTGGAATGAAGGAGAGCTTTGCTGTAATTGATATCAATTTCGTTGAGCCATTGTTTCGGGGATTTCTGGGTAACATTTTTCACACATTTATTAAGGTAGCTTTCAGTAACGGAGAGTTTGTCGGCATAAAAGGCCACTCGTTTTTCATTCACATGGTATTTAAAGAGAAGATCGCGGAACTGAAGAGACAGTTCCATCGGGCGGGTAGCTGATTTATGATGGGAATCGGAATCTGTACTGAGCATTTTCACCAGGATAAGATGCAGCATGGTAACCACTACTTCATTGATGTTGAGATTATTCAGCCATAATTCCTGTTCCATGATCGGAAGAAGCTGGGTAATGGTTCCGTAGGTAAGACTGTCCAGGTTCAGGAAAGGGGTCATAAAAAAGATGCTGCTCTTATGTTTTGGGAGTTCCTGTTCAGATAAAATATTATTTTCATAAGCGAGGAAAAACCCTTCAATATCATCGGAAAGTTCCACGGTAGCGGTTATGGTTCCCTGTTTGATAAAAATAACGCCGCCTTTTCCGGCATGGTATTCCTTATTTTCAAGGTACTGTCTGATATGGCCTTTGGTCACAAAAATGATGAAATTAAAGGTCGTCCGGTACGGAATCACCGGCATCAGGATACCCTTGAGATAATTTTCTATCCGGTAAAGCTGTATATCCGCATTATTAGCGAGTATTTTCTCTGTGATATTCGGGAGAAAAAGTTTTTTGTACTGAAAATTGGATAATACTTCCATATCCGTGTAATGATTATTTAAAGTTAATAAAATTTATTCAGGAGGAATAAAGGAATTTGAAAATCTGAAGTATTGGCGGGGATTTCTTTCTCATTTTCAAATTCCGTCTTCCGTTCCTTTAGAACTTATAATACACTCCTACTCTTACTCCAAACGGGCTTCCCGGAGTATAGGTAAGGTCTGTAACGGGTTCTGCTTCCCCTTTCAGCTGGGTTTCGGTAGCAAACTGGGCTTCATTCCATTTTACATTGAACAGGTTATTTACCTGAAGACTGGCCCCCCATTTCTGACGGTTGTAGGAAAGCATCAGGTCGTTCACAAAATAAGATTGTGTTTTAATGCTGTTATCCTCCACGGCAGGCCTTGCACCGAGGTATCTGTACTGTAATCCTAAAGAAAAGCCGTTAAGGAAATCCCAGTTTACAGAGCCTGTACTGGTTACAACAGGAGCCAGCGGAACATAATCATTTCCTTTTTCTTCTTCAGTAAATCTTGCGTGGGAATAATTAATATCGGCATTCAGGTAAAAATTTTCCAGCGGCTGGAACCGTACTCCAAGATCAGCCCCTAAACGTCTTGACTTGCCGGAAGGTTCTACCACCGCATCGTCTCCTACATACACGAATTCCTGCTGCAGATCCATATACCATAATGTTGGCGTAATGATAAGGGATTTGAAAGGATGTAACCTTACCCCGAAATCTGCACCGACAGAATATGGAAGGGTCTTCTGATCTGCGTTCGGAACAACCACTCTTAAATCGTTGGAGTGAAAGCCCATCCCGGTTTTCAGGAACCACATCACATTATCGTTTTGAGTATAAGAGAAGTTTAACTTAGGACTCAGCCTGGTAGCTTCTTTTGACTGTCCGGACGGCAGCTGTCCGGGATCGAGGAGATTATGCATATTGAATATAAAATGATCTACTCTTAACGCCGGGTTGATTGTCCATTTTCCTGTTTTCCAGATCAGTCCCGAGTAGGCATGAAGATTGGTTTCCGTTCCCGTTACATCCGCCATTCTGTCCAGCAGCAGATCTCTGTGGTATACATGATTCAGCTGAAGCGTATTAATGTCATCATTTCTGAATCCCACTCCTGAGATCCAGTTCAGCGAACTGTTGGGCAGTGTAAAACTTTTGGTATATTTTATTTCGGTTCCGTAAATGTTTCTTCCATCAGTCTGGCGGATCTCGTCGCCGTGGTCTTTATCTTTTAAATAAAAAGTAAAATCAGAATAGAGGTTGAAATTATATTTTGAATAAAAAGCCATTGCATCGATCTGTTCCGAAGATGAAATGATATGCTTAAAATTCATCTGAAGGTTGGTTCTGGAGGTTTTTCCGCCTTCCGTAGGATCAATGCTTCCCCACCGGCTGATGATTCCTTCATCTACGGCACGTTCGGGGATCTGTCCGGAAGCATTCCAGGAAGAATTAAAAGTGGAGAACTGAATGTTGAAATAATCATTATCCGTGATCCACTGATTATATTTTCCGAAGATATTGATCCTGTTGAAATTCTGCTTTACATCGAAAGGACCGTCCGTATAATTGTATTCGGCAACTACATAAGCGTTTTTCCGGCCGGCATCATCGTGCAGGATATTGAACATTCCCAGGATTCTTTTTGAGTTGAACGAACCTCCCTCCAGTTTGATCATACTGTTTTTCAGCCCGTTATAAGTCTGAAAATCTACATATCCCGCAGTATTGAAGTCTCCACGGTCCATATAATAGGCTCCTTTCCCGAAATCAATATTATTTACCGTCTCCGGAATCACGAAATGAAGATCGGAATATCCCTGGCCGTGGGCATGAGATACGATATTCACGGGCATTCCGTCTACATTTACGCTTACATCGGTTCCGTGATCGGCATCAAATCCTCTCAGGAAAAGCTGTTCGGCCTTTCCGCCCCCCGCATGCTGGGCAATAAACAGCCCGGGAACTTTTCTCAACAGATCCTGTGCGGAATTTACCGGAAACTTATTCAGATCCACTTTGGTAATTGCGGATAAAAATGAGCTGTGACTGATGGCCACTTCAGAGATCTGAAAAGGCTTGTGCTGTAAAAAGATCACTTTATTTTTATCTTCATCATGAGCTACGGCCCATTTTACCTCATCATATCCCTGGCGGCTGATCACCAGTGTATCGGGAAGAGAAGCTGTGGGTATGCTGAACGTACCGTCCGCCCCGGAATGGGTATGGCTGTTTCCGTGGTTATACTTAACGAGAACGTCAGCAACAGGAAATTTATCATCTGCATCTTTAATCAGCAGCTGTCTCTCTGTTTCCTGTGCCATTGTTTTTCCACCGAAAACCATTACCAGAAATACAGCTGCTATTTTAGTTATCTTCATTTTGATTGTTTTGTTGTTCTTTTGTTTTATTTTTTTTAAAGGATGAGGCTTCATCCTCTATTGTTTTACTTATTGGTTTTAAACATTTTCTGAATGAGTAATGTGATCCATGTTCCGGCCACGAAAGGGAATGTGAGTACCCCTCCCACTTCGCTCAGTGTATTGTGGTCTACCAGCAGGTCATCAATTCCTACTGTAACGGCTACTGCAATCAATGCCCATAATCCGTTGATCTTTTTAAATCCTGAAAAGACAATAGCAGAAAGTACCGCATTAAATCCGAAAAGCCCCATATGGATTTTCTCGATCGGTTCCCCGTTCATATGGGAAATATAAGATCCCAGGATTGCTCCTGCAAAGCCGTACAGCGCAGCTGCCGGAGAACTGATGAACACAGCCACAAAGAAAATGACCCCCGACAGAATTCCTCCCTGGAAAATCACTTCTCCAAACGCATTGGTGCAGGTAAGAAAATCGTCATAATCTGCAGGTCCGGCCGGTGCAGACATCATTTCTGAGGGAGGAATCTGTGTAAAATGATGCAGCACAAATACGCACACCCAGGTAATCAGAATAAACGGAAGGGTAAATACCGGAATTCTTTTCACGATAAAAAAATGCTGGATGACCGCTGCCAAAGCACCTCCTGTTATGATCAGTATCCAGATGAGAAGCGTAGCCTGAAAGACAAAAGATAATGCCACTCCTACCAATGCGGCACTGAATCCGTACAATCCGGCATTGATTTCAGCCGGGTTGTACTTCAGCTTCATTGCGGTAAAGGTTCCGGCAGCTGTTGACAGAAGTACGGCAACACCACCCTGCCAGCTCCCGATAAAGATACCGATAAGAAACAGAAGCCCCGTCCACCGGTTTTCCTGAAGCATAATCTGCCCGATGCCTTTTAAGATGTTGTCTATAAAAGGGATTTTTTTGAAAAATTCGTCCATAGTTTTTTGTATTAATGTAAAAAGGGGGATTTGAGGTTTGGGATTTGAGGTTTGAGATTTGAGATTTGAAGTTTGAAGTTTGAGGTTTGAAAGAGTATTCATTTATAAAGGCAATGCAATTTTGATGTAATCAGTTCGCTTCAGCCATTAATATCTTTAACATGGTAAGCCCTCAAATGCTGTCACACCTGTTCTTCCAGCTGTTACCATCCCAGAAAGACCATTCCGACTCCACATACGGTAACTACTGCTCCGCTGACTACCCCCATATATCTTTCCAGTTTTTCTGTATTGAATAAAGTTGAATATCCATACCTTCCCAGAAGGACCATTCCCAGCATGGTAAGAACCGTCGTTGCAGTAAATGATATCACAAGAACCGCAATTTCGGACATGGAATGTTTCACTCCGGAATAGAATAATAAAGGAATCAACGGTTCACTCGGCCCCATCACGAAAATCATGAAAAGGACAAGCGGCGTTACCTTAATTCTCTTCTGAGGCATTACCATTTCGGTGTGGTTATGCTCGTAAACATATACATCATCACCCATGACATCAAAATGCTTGTGAGGTTTGTTTCTTACCGCCTGAACCAATCCGTATACCAGATAAGCGCCCCCGAAGATCAGCAGCGCCCATCCTGAAAAATTTCCCCTGATATCCTGAAACCATGAAATCTTATTAAGCTGCCACCCAAGAAATACTCCGATAAAGCCCAAGATCAGGGAACTTAATACGTGCCCCAGTCCGCAGACTACCGTAAGTATGGAGGTTTTCATTCCGCTCCACTTTTTAGATTTTGAAATAACGATAAACGGCAGGTAATGATCCGGCCCCGAAGCGGTATGTATAAAACTTATTGAAACGGCACTCAACAGAAGCGCCCAAACTGTACTATCCATTTTTTCTAATTCTACTTATTCTTTCTTAAATTTTGTTGAAGCGGGTATAGCCCATTCCATTGGAAAACCCTCTTTATTTAAGCGGGCTGAAGCTCACTTTTATTGAATAATTTTTTCCCCTGATTCCACGGATGACTGTGTTTAAGCTTTCTTATTAATTTTTGATTCATTTCTTTTATTGGATTTTAATAAAAAGCTATATAATCAGCGTCATCACTAAGTTTAATTCTTAACTTCTTTTGATCTCTTTACAAACCTTACAGGTTTTGAAAACCTATAAGGTTTCGCTGTATCCATTCATATTTATTCAAGAGACCATAATATTTCCTGGATGTGAAGAAAGAAGTTATACATCAGTTCTCCTCCATGTCCTAAAGCTCTTACCACAAAACCATTGTCTTCCATTGCGGAAACTCCCACCTCCATGTCTTCTTTATGCTGCTCCGAGGCTTCAATAATGGCTTCGATCAGTCCGTTTTTATCTACATTATCCTTTGTACTGTAAAAAATAAGTGTTCCCTGATGGGTATACTGCTCCAGATTTCCGATACAGCTGATGGGGATCAGGTCCGGCCGGATCACCACATTATCTTTGATCACGAGTTTATCGTTATGATAGATTTCCATAAGATTCTGGAAGCGTTTCAGTTTGAAAACTTCTCCGTAATGTTTTCTTCCGCAGGTGATGATTTCACTGATAATAATCTGGCTGTTTTTGCCGACACGGATATTGGCTTTACTCTGAAAATTGGAATCTTCATGCGGAACCACGGGATGCGGAACGTAAGCAAAAGAAGTATTGTCTTCCATTTTTACATAAAGTTCCTGCACTGCTTTATCTTTCATATTGAACAGTCTCTGGTACGACTGTGACTGCAGCTGAAGGGATGCTCCTTTTTCCAGGCTTACATCCAGATGATAATGGTCTCCGTCCAGGATTCCGGGGGAAGAGCTCATCACCATCTGGTAGAGCTTTTTGTCGCTTTTCCTCTGTCCTACGGAAACTACCCTGAAAGGAAGTGAAACATAAAGGTCTTTCACATACGATTCTCCTCCCTTGAATCCTGCAATAATATTTAAACGACTGTCCATTGATTTATCTTACCAGGTTCGGTTCTTCAGTTTCTTCAAGAAGCGCATATTTTTTTATCCATCCGATTACTTTATCCAGTCCTTCATCTGTTTTAAGGTTGGTGAAAACGAAAGGATTTCCTTTTCTCATTCTTCTGGCATCATTTTCCATCACTTCAAGGCTGGCTCCTACATAAGGGGCAAGGTCGATTTTATTGATGATCAAAAGATCTGACCTGGTAATACCGGGGCCTCCTTTTCTCGGAATTTTTTCACCTTCTGCCACATCAATAATAAAGATGGTAACATCAGCAAGATCCGGGCTGAATGTTGCGGAAAGGTTATCACCTCCACTTTCGATGAGCACCAGCTCAATGTCCGGAAAACGTGCGGCCAGCTCATCCACCGCTTCAAGATTCATACTTGCATCTTCACGGATAGCCGTGTGAGGGCAGCCTCCTGTTTCCACGCCGATAATTCTGTCATGGGGAAGAAGGCTGTTTTTCGCCATGAATTCAGCGTCTTCTTTGGTGTAAATATCATTGGTAATTACGCCAAGATCATAAGTCCCGAATAATTTTCTGCTTAAACGTTCCAATAATGCGGTTTTTCCGGAACCTACCGGTCCTGCCACTCCTACTTTTATATATTTTCTGTTTTCCATTTTTTAAATTTTTGTTTTTTTAACGCTATGAGCGTTATTTTTTAATTGATTGAGAATATTTACGGACACAAGGACGTTTCATTCAGTAAGGAATCTTTCTGTTCAATCCTTTTGTCTTTTTCAGATTATTATGACATATACAGTCTGGAATAGAGTCTTTCGTGCTGCATGCATCTGATGTCGAAAGCGGTATTGCACAATCCTACCATATCCCTGTCCAGTTCTATGGTTTCACGGGCTGTTTTTTCCATAACCGGATAGAGCGAGAACAGGATGTCCTGACCATCAAGCTGTCCCAGCGGAACCAGCTTTACCGCATTCGTAATCATTCCCGCCACGGAAGTGTAGTAAAAACCGAGAAGTGCTTCATAAAGAGGAATTTTCATCAGATAAGCATATACTCCGAATACGATAGAGTAATGTGAATTGGCTTCACGGTTCTGAACAGCCTTTTCAAAAGCTTCCATAAAAGGAAAATTTTCTCTTCTTTTGAAGATCTTAATCAGCCTCAGCCCCAGTTTCTGGCTGGCCTGGCGGATTTCTCTGGGACATTTTATGGCATTGCATTCGTTATCCAGGCTTAAAAGCATTTCCAGATCGTTATTTTCAGCAGCTTCATAAGCTAGTTTTACAAAAGCTCCGTCATTGTATTTAAGGTTGTACTGAAGCATATTCTGTACAAATTCCTTTGCGGTCTGTACATTGTTTACAATTCTCTCCTGCACATAGGTTTCCAGCCCGTTGGAATGGGTATACCCTCCGATTGGCAGTGTAGGATCCGCAAGATGCAGCAATCCTGATAAAAAATTAAGATTCATATTATTCATCTTTCGGGGCAGCCATTTTTAAGATTTTTGTAAAGATGGTAGATCCTAAGCTTCCGTGTCCGTGAGGTTCTACATTGGATTTGAGAAGGTTCAGCAGTTTTACGGACTGTTTTTCCGGTTTGAAGCCGCTGGCCTCCAGCCATCTGAACATAGGCATTTCGAAAGGAAGCAGCACTTTATCATCCTGGATAAAAAGCGGGATATGTTTATTACCGATTTCATAGCAAACGGTACCCATTTCCAGCAGAGAGCCCGGAGCCATAACGATGGCATCTGTTTCTACAACATTTACGGCAATCACTTTTTCCGCATCCTCGAAAAGAATATCACCTTCACGCAGACGCTGTCCTTCCCGAAGGAATTTGATGGCTACATCGGTACCCCGTCTGGTTTTTTTACGCTGGATTCTTTTGGTGGTTTCAAACCATTCCAGGTCCAGATAATCTATATTTTTGTCAGTAGGTTTTTCGGTGAGATTGCCTATGGTTTGATTAATGATCATTTTCCGATTTTTTTCTGAAGTCAAAGTTTTTAGAAATGCCTACTCCGAATGTTGAACCACTGATTCCTGCCACATAGCTCTTCGTCCAGCCTTCCTGTTTTGTTTTGGTCTGAAGCATTGAAAGTTCTGCAAATTTGAATTTCAATGCCCAGCCTCCGCCTAATAATATTCCGATGAGAGGATACGCACGGAGACGGAATCCGTTAAAGTTCTGCATCTCATCAGCTGTTGTGGCTTGCTGCTGTCCCCAGACGTAATGGACATCAACCTGGCCGATCAGTACAAAGTATTTTCCGAGCATTAATGATGGACTGTACCAGATTCCGGCTTCATTCTGCTTATAGGCCACATGATGATCAACCGCATTCTGGGAATAGGCGTAGTTCACCCCGATAAGGTCATTGTTATTGATAAAATACCCTACTCCAAGCGGTGCGCTTGAAACGGTACTGCTGCTCGTTGAGGGTGTTGTTACTTTGGAGTAATCCAGTGAACCATACACCATAAACTGTCCTTTCGGCCCGTCTTCATCGCTTTTCAACCGGTGTCCTCCCAGAAACTGTGCGCTCAGATTTCCTGAAAGGGCAGACATTCCGGCTATAGCAAGAGCGAAAACTGTTTTATTTAAATATTTCATTCTAAACTTAGTGCTATAATTATTTTAAAATATTGACTGGTATATCTTTTTACCGTTAAATAAACCTGACAGATTTTTGAAACCTGTCAGGTCTGGGGTCAACAAGATTTATCCTAGAACAGGTAATACAGCTGTGTTAAAGGAAGTTTTTCTGCCGGTTCGCAGGTGATGTATTCACCGTCTACCGTTACTTTATAGTTTTCAGGATTCACTTCGATTAAAGGGGTCTTATCGTTATGGATGAGGTCTTTTTTAGAAATATTCCTGCAGTTTTTCACCGGAAGGATCATCTTTTCCAGTTTGTAGGAAGCGATGGTTCCGTTATCGATAGAAATCTGGGAAACGAAATTGGCACAGGTCCCGAACTTGGCTTTTCCGTGAGCTCCGAACATATTTCTGTAAATGATAGGCTGCGGCGTCGGGATAGATGCATTAGGATCCCCCATTTTAGCAGCAATTACAAATCCTCCTTTTACGATCATTTCCGGCTTTACTCCAAATAATGCAGGTTTCCAGATCACCAGGTCAGCTAATTTTCCTTTTTCAAGCGATCCTACATATTCTGAAATACCGTGTGCAATGGCAGGGTTGATTGTATATTTAGCCACATATCTTTTAGCACGGTAGTTGTCGTTTCCTGTGTCTTTATCTTCATCAAGGTCACCTCTCTGCTCTTTCATTTTGCTTGCCGTCTGCCAGGTTCTTGTAATCACTTCACCCGGTCTTCCCATTGCCTGGGAATCGGAACTCATGATGCTGAATACCCCCATATCGTGAAGAATATCTTCTGCGGCAATGGTTTCAGGGCGGATACGTGAATCTGCGAATGCCACATCTTCAGGAATATTTTTGCTCAGGTGATGACAAACCATCAGCATATCCAGGTGTTCATCAATCGTATTGACGGTATAAGGACGTGTAGGGTTGGTAGAAGCCGGCAGTACATTCGGGTACATGGCTGCTTTAATGATGTCCGGAGCGTGACCTCCACCTGCTCCTTCTGTGTGGAAGGTGTGAATGACTCTTCCGTTGATCGCTCTCATGGTATCTTCCAGAAAACCTCCTTCATTTAGGGTATCGGTGTGAATAGCAACCTGTACGTCATATTTATCGGCTACTTTTAATGCAGCATCAATCGTGGCGGGAGTTGCTCCCCAGTCTTCATGGATCTTTACTCCCAGAGCACCTGCTTCCACCTGTTCTTCAATAGGTTCTTCTGCTGAACAGTTCCCTTTTCCGAAGAATCCTAAATTCATCGGATATTCTTCTGCGGCTTCCAGCATTTTCTGCATATTGAATCTTCCCGGGGTAACCGTTGTAGCATTGGTTCCGTCATTCGGGCCTGTTCCACCTCCTATCATGGTGGTGATTCCGCTGTACAGGGAGGTTTCGATCTGCTGCGGACAGATGTAGTGGATGTGGGTATCAATTCCTCCGGCCGTTACGATATATCCTTTTCCTCCATGAACTTCCGTAGAGGCTCCGATAATCATATCCGGCGACACCCCATCCATCGTATCCGGGTTTCCTGCTTTTCCGATTCCTACGATCTTACCGTCTTTGATTCCGATATCTCCTTTTACAATTCCCCAGTGGTCAATGATTACGGCTCCTGTAATGCAAAGGTCAAGCACGCCTTCGTCTCTTTTTGCCGTTACATTCTGCCCCATCCCGTCACGTACGGTTTTTCCGCCTCCGAAAACGGCTTCGTCTCCGTAGTGGGTAAAATCTTTTTCGATTTCGATAATGATTTCCGTGTCTCCCAGTCTGATTTTGTCTCCAGCCGTAGGACCTAATATATTGGCGTATTGTTTTCTGTCTACGTTTAAGCTCATCTTAATGATTTTTAAAGTTTAACTCTTCAATTTTGGCCAGGCTTGCTTTTTTCTGTTCTTCGGAATCTACCTGTCCGTCTACAAGATTATTGAAGCCCATTGCTTTTTTGGTTCCTCCTATTTCTACCAGCTCTACTACTTTTTCTTCTCCCGGCTCAAAACGCACGGCAGTACTGGCTACAATATTCAGTCTCTTTCCGAATGCTTTTTCACGCTCAAAGCTCATTGCCTTATTGACTTCGAAAAAGTGGAAGTGTGAACCTACCTGAATGGGACGGTCTCCTGTATTGGTTACTTTTATTTTTACCGTTTCTCTGCCTTCGTTGCAGATAATGGCACCTTCTTTTACAAAAATTTCTCCTGGTATCATAATAGAAATAGGTATTAACGGATTGGGTTATGCACGGTTACCAGTTTGGTTCCGTCGGGAAAGGTTGCTTCGATCTGTACGTCATGAATCATTTCTGCCACTCCCGGCATTACATCATCTTTGGTAAGCAGATTGGCACCTTCCTGCATCAGCTCGGCTACTTTTTTTCCGTCTCTGGCGCCTTCCAGCAAAAAGTGACTGATTAAAGCGATGGATTCCGGATAGTTTAATTTAAGGCCTCTTGCCTTTCTTTTTAGGGCAAGTTCTCCTGCCAGGAACAGCATAAGCTTTTCCGTTTCTCTCGGTGTTAAATGCATAGTATTGAATTTAAAAATTGGGTATACGATTCCCTGTCTGCCTTTCTGTAAAGGCAAATGAAGGGTTCAAAGTATCTGATAAGAGGTAATGAGCACTATGGATATGTATTTTTATACCTATCAGTTATAGCGATTCATTAAAAAATGGATGTGATGATTAGCAGCCTGCAATCTGCAAAGACTGATACAGAATGTATCTTGGTGCTGTAATATAAACGCGGTTCTGTACGGCCGCTACTTTGGTATTGTACGTATAACCGTTGAAGAAAAAGTTAAGCCATTGCTGGGTGATGATTGAGTAATCAAATTTTACTTTTTCAGGGTCTTCGGAATCCTGGGTATCCTGATCGTCGGAAAGATTATAGATATCAGCCTGGGTCTGGTTATCGGACTGTTTCAGAATATGTGCTTTTGATGAAGCATCAGCATATGACTGAGTTTTGCCCTGATCTGCAAAGAGACCTGTACACAAGGCGGCAAAAAACATTATAAAAGAGAATAATAGAATCCTTTTTTTCATATCAGTCATTGATGGTGTAAAATTAGGGTAATACCACATCTTTCAGCTATCAAAAAAAATCTTTAAAATGTTCAAAATCGGGACAAATCTAAAAAACAGAAAATTCAGTATTTCAGGATAACCCTCTTTAATACAGCACATAAGATTCATTTACCAACTATGACAAGTTCTGAAGTGTTTATAATTATACAAATATTCAAATTCCGGACATTAGAACTTTTGATTTAAAAATTTAATTAAAAAACATATAAATATCCATTTTTTTCATACTTAAAAATCATATTTTTCAAAGATCAGGCACTCCTGTTTATAATTTTACAAAAATGAAGTGTATTTTTTCTTTCCTTATAATTATTGTAAATTTGTATACCAACATATTTTTAATTTAAAATAATACAACATAATATGTCAAAAGCAATTTCGCAAGTACCATTAGCGGTAAACGAGCCGGTAAATTCTTATGTACCGGGATCTCCTGAAGTTAAAAGCCTTATCGCCACTTACAAAAAGATGTGGGCTGAAAAGACAGAAATTCCAATGATCATCAACGGAAAAGAAGTGAAAACCGGTGAGAAAGTACAGCTTCAGTCTCCGCAGGATCATGCCCATGATTTCGGATTTTACCATAAGGGTACCATGCAGCATGTAGATGACGCGATCAATGCGGCTCTGGCAGCTAAAAAGGAATGGAACGAACTGGGCTGGGAACAGCGTGCAGCAATTTTCTTAAAGGCTGCTGATCTTCTTGCAGGCCCTTACAGAGATGTGATCAATGCGGCAACGATGATCGGACAGTCTAAAAATGTACACCAGGCTGAGATTGATTCGGCATGTGAGTTCATCGATTTCTTAAGATTCAACGTGGAGTTCATGACTGAAATGTATGCTGAACAGCCTGTTTCTGATAACGGAATCTGGAACCGTGTGGAATACAGACCGCTTGAAGGATTCTGCTTTGCAGTAACTCCGTTCAACTTTACGGCGATTTCAGGAAACCTTCCTACGTGTATGGCTATGCTTGGAAACGTTGTAGTTTGGAAACCTTCTGACAAGCAGGTTTATTCTGCAAAAGTAATTATGGATGTATTAACTGAGGCGGGTCTTCCTGCCGGGGTAATCAACATGATCTTTACAGACGGAAAAGAAACGGCTGAAAAAGTACTGGCACACCCTGATTTTGCCGGTCTTCACTTCACCGGATCTACGAAAGTATTCCAGGGAATGTGGAAAATGATCGGAGACAATATCCACAATTACAGAACGTATCCGAGAATTGTTGGCGAAACAGGTGGTAAAGACTTTGTAATTGCTCATCCTTCTGCCAACGTAGAGGCGGTAGCCACTGCTTTAGTAAGAGGAGCTTTCGAATACCAGGGACAGAAATGTTCCGCGGCTTCAAGAGCTTATGTACCTAAATCTCTTTGGGCTGATGTGAAAAAAGTAATGGAAGCTCAGATGAGTACGATCAAAATAGGTTCTCCTGAGGATCCGTCCAACTTCGTGAACGCTGTCATCGACAAAAATTCTTTCGAAAAATGTAAAGGATATATCGACAGAGCGAATGCTTCCGGTGAAGCTGCCGTAGCAATCGGCGGAACATGTGATGATGCTAAAGGATGGTTTGTACACCCAACTGTAATTGAAACCACTAATCCTCAGTATGAAAGTATGGTTGAGGAAATCTTCGGGCCTATCTTATCTGTATTCGTGTATGAGGATCAGGACTGGAAAGAGACGCTAAAATTAGTTGACTCTTCTTCTCCTTATTCGTTAACAGGATCTGTTTTTGCACAGGACCGTTATGCGATCAATGAAGCATTCAAAGCTCTGGAAAATGCATCAGGAAACTTCTACATCAACGACAAACCGACCGGTGCGGTTGTAGGACAGCAGCCTTTCGGAGGAGGAAGAGCTTCCGGTACCAACGATAAGGCAGGTTCTAAAATGAACTTACTGAGATGGACATCCGTAAGAAGTATCAAAGAAACTTTCGTTTCTCCAAAAGATTACAAATATCCATATTTAGGGTAATCATGGGTAATAGGTAATGGGTAATGGGTAATGGGCAATGAGTAATTGTTGCCTGTTCTTTACATATACGGCCCCGGAACTTCGGTTTTGGGGCTTTTTATTATTCTAATCTGAATTCGGATTTAGGAGCTGAAAGATAAAAGACTGAAAAATGGAAGTCAAAAATTCGTATCCTAAGCTGAAGTTATTCTAAATTATCACCGTCTCACAGTAGCACATGATAAAATGCTGTTATTAAATTGAGCCTAACATTTTTTAACAAACTTTACCTATACTTTACGAGTTCCCGGTGCCTGTTAGGAATAATTGTTGGACTTTATATACAACACCCCAAAATAAAATCATATGAAAAAGTTACTGTTAGCAGCCATAGGTTCAGGAATATTAGCCGTGAGCTGCGGAACCAAAGAATCCACGATGTCACCGAAAAGTTCTGATTCAGCAGCAGTGGGCACTATGAAAAATCCACCGCCTTCTGCAACCGACACCATGACAACAAAGATGACCAGTCCTGATACCATCAGGATGAAAACGGATTCAGCGACAACGGTTCCTCCGGCTAAATAAATATAACACGTTCAATTTAAAAATGGAAAGTCCGCAGATGAAAGTTCTGCGGATTTTTTATGATTTCATAGGAACGGGTTCTACGGAATATCCTAAACTTTTAAACTGCTCTATCAGTCCGCAGCTGTACGAGAAATGCCCCAGTCCTACGGCCAGGAAAACGTTTTTTTCTTCGATCAGTTCAGGAAGAATCTTCATCCATCTGCTGTTTCTTTGAGTAACAAGGATCTGGTCGCTCTTACTGAGACTTTCGCAGGATTTATTAAAGATATAGCGGTCTTTCAGTTCAAGATATTCATTCTGCATCCCCCTGCATTTTTTTTCATTGGCTGCCATGGCTTTTTCATATCTCTTTAAAGTTCCTTTAATCACCGCTGTCCCGGATTTGTATCTTGATATTCCTGATTCCTCTATATAGTTCTGCTGCATGGCTGAGGTTTCCAGATATGCCATTTCTTTACCGTTGTCCTCGCCCTGCTTCTGGATATAGTTATCCAGCATATATTTATCTGAGCCTGCACAGCCTGATTTCCAGATTCTAAGCTGCATCATTTTTACAATTTCATCCCGTTTCAGTTTTTTGATATCTATTCCTGTATTTTTAAAAACATTTTTCAGTCTTGCATATTCTTCCGCAGACAGTTTGGAATCGAGGTCGTTAGAGTCCTCACGGCTGTTGAATTCATCAATCACCTTGTTCTTTTTTGTCTCAGTTTCTGTAATCACCATATCGCAAGACATAAGCGAGTTATTAATCACCGGATACTGATGATAGAACGATTCACCTGCCATATGCATGGTTCCGAAGAAATATGAGGTATGTTTTCCGTTTTTTGAAGTGACTTTCCACAGATAGGTTTCCTGGGCAAAAGTAAGTGCTGTTACTGTTATCAACAGAAGGATCAGGCTTTTATTAATATGGTTTTTCATAATTGAGCATTTTTACCAACTCAAAAATAATGACTTTCAGAATCAGAAAATTGTAAAAATGTAAACCATACCGTTTAATGCTTATCCGGCTGTTTCTAAACTTCTTCATATGCCGCAAAAGCTTTGTTTAATTATATGAAAATTAATTTTCCACAAAGTATACCATAAATTAACATAAAAATCTTATTAATTCACTATATTTGATTACATTAAACATCAAAATAAAGAAATATGAAAAAACTATGGATAACCGCAGTTCTGGGAATAATCTTTCTTGGAAGCTGTGCCCAGAATAAAGAAAAAAGAGAGGAATTCAAGGATGCACACGATAAAGACTTTATGAGAAACAGTATGGGATCTACTGCTGTTTCCCATTCTGAACCGGCCGTAATTTCCAAAGATTCTGCAAAAATAAAAACTGACAGTTCAAAGGCTAAATAATACAAAAACAAATCCGCGGCAATGCCGCGGATTTGCACTTAAAAAAACTTGACTGAAAAAAACCGGGCAATCAACCCCGATTGTATGATATATAAGTTATAATTGTGTTTTACAGATCTGTAAAGATATATTCCGGGTCAGGCATATTTAATTTATTTTTCTTTACCCATAACCGGACGAAGTACATAGCTCTGACTGGTTTCAGGAACAAAAAACCACCTGTATAAAGCTGGCGCAAAGATATAGCAGTGAAGCGTTTACCTAAAACAATTGGTTATCTGTTTTCATGAAAATGAAAAGGAAGAATGCGAAAAACAGGCAATATCTTAATTATTTTCGTGAAAATGGGTATGATGATCCGGTTGATTTTCGGCATCAAGATATTTAATATAAGCTGAGGGTGAAAAATCAGTAACCGCCTTAAATACTGAAGCGAACTTACTGTGCGAGGAGAATCCGCATTCATCTGCAAGAATACTGATCTTATATTGCCGGTACTTGTCATCATTAATGAGTTTATCTACAATATAGCTAATTCTCAAACGATTGACATAGGTTTTAAAGTCTGCATTTTTATGCTGATTAATAACGTAGGAAAGGTACTTTGTATTGGTATTGAGTTCTGCCGCCAGAAACGAAAGGGACATATTTTTACTGTTGTAAAGCGCTCCTTTTTCAAAACCTTCCAGAAGTTCAAGAAGTTTGGTTTCTGTTTCCTGGGTCATCAGAGGTTCATTTTTCTTTTTATCCGGACTGCTGTCTTTATCGTCAACTTCTTCTACGGAGATATTGGAAAAATCCTGATTTCCGGATCTTTTATGTATGGTTTTATCCTGACCGGCGATCTGATGAATCTGCGTCCTGATGATGTTTCTCAGTTTTGAGCGTTGTTTTTTCTGTTTAATCCTGAAGAAAATAACAATTCCCACCAAAGAGGTAAGCAGCACAATGATTGCCGCGTTTTTAATGATGCTGATCTGTACATTTTTTTTATGAAGTTTGGGTGTATTTTCAATATTTACGCCCGTAATCTCGCGGCTTCTGGCATTCATATCTTCATAAGCCCTGACGTATTTTGTCGCATACAGTGAAGCTTTGAAATTATCTCCGGTTCCTTCATAATAATCATTGATATTGGCATAAACCGCTTTTTTCAGCTTAAGACTCCGGGAATTGTCGGCAATTTTTTCTGCTTTTTTAAGGTATACCTCAGCTTCTTTCCAGTTTTTCTGTTTCAGACGGATTCCGCCCAGTCCGTTGTAAACAAGCCCCAGAATACAGCATTCTTCTTTCAGCAGTGATTCCGCCTTATGGTAATATGTTTCCGAAAGGTTATAATCTTCAAGTCTGAAATAAACATACCCGAGCATCTGATAGGAAGCCGCAGCGGGTCTGCCGTTATCATCTTTATCAATTTTTTCAAATTCTTTCAGCGAATGTTCAATATAGGGAATGGCATTGGGAAAATTTCCCATTTCCATTTCGTAATATGCCAGTTCCTGATTGAGCAATCCTGCCGCTTCTTTTCTTTTTACGGGATCAGTGATACGGTCTGCTGATTTCAGACCCAGCAGCGTATATTTCTTTGATCTTTCATGCAGCCCCAGCAGCCGGTACTCTTTGGCAAGAAACTCATTGACCCTGGTGATCCATTCGGCATCTTCAACCTGCCCCAGCAGAGAATGAGCATTTTCACCATAGCATATGGCTTTCTTGAATTCTCCGGCAAAATGATGGAGTTCTGCTACAAGCATAAGACTTTTTACCTTTTCCAATGGTTCATTTGCAGACATGTACAGGGAATCTGCCTTTCTCAGGGCCTGGGGAATATCTTTGGGAGCAATATGAACAGAAGTTCTTTCACAGATCTGATCGAAGCTGTATTTCTTCTGAGCCAGAACAGGCATGGCAGTAATCAATAAAAACAAAAATTTAAGCAGACTTCTGGGCATAAAAAAACAAATTATTATGTAGACTTTATAATAATTCATCATTTTCATGGGGTGTCTTTTTGTTTTTTACAAAGCTACTAATATTTTATTTTTTAATGAAACATTATCTTATTATTTAATTTTTTAACTAAAAACATAAATTAAATTTATTTTAATAACTATATAGGCGAAATATATGTTAAATTTTCTAAACAAACTTCAACGATATTGAAAATAAATTTTCGTAACTATTTTCAAAATGTACCGACTGATATGTTGTCATAATTATTACATTTGTAATCAATAAAAAGTTTTATGAAAAAAATAGCAATACTTACCTCTTTATTTATAGGAGTTTTATCCTGGGCACAGGGAATTAAATTTGAAGACAGCAATTTCGCTGCAATTCTTGCAAAAGCAAAGAAAGAGAACAAACTTGTATTTATTGATGCTTATGCATCATGGTGCGGACCCTGCAAACTGATGGTGAAAAATATATTCCCGCTGCAGACCGTAGGTGACTATTATAACTCCCACTTTATCAATGCAAAAATTGATATGGAAAAAGGAGAAGGAATAGGCCTTGCAAAAAAATACAATGTAAAAGCATTTCCTACTTATCTTTTCATCAATGGTAACGGGGAAGAAGTACACAGAACGTTAGGGTATGTGGAAGAAAAAGATTTCATCCAGTTTGCTAAAGATGCTGAAGATCCGAACAAAAGGCTGACATCGCTGAAACAGAATTTTGAAAAGGGAGAAAAAGATCCTGAATTCCTTAAAAATCTTGCCGGGCTTACCATCTATAATGATGCAGAGTTTGCAGGCAGAGTACTGGAACGTTATTTTCAGCAGAAAACAACTTTAGATCAGGAAGATGTACAGATGCTTCTTTCAGGTGTTCAGAGCACAGACAGTCCTGTATATAAAATTTTCCAGTCTAAAAAGGCTGATATTATCAAGATTTTCCCGGAAGACAGATACGAGAAATTCGACAAGAGCGTCAAACTGAACACTATTGCTAAAAAAGCATATAATGCAGATACAAAAACGTGGAATGACAGCTATTTCATGACAGAAACACAAAAGTTCATGACTAAAGAAGAGGCTGAAAAAATCCTGAAAAGAGCTAAAGCTTCCAGAGCCTTAAAAGATAAGGATATTCCGACTTATGAAAAGCTGACCATAGAACTTTACCAGGATACCACTAAGGCCACTTCTGATGAATTAAATTCTATTGCCTGGAATTTCTTTGAGAATGTAAACAATAAACCGTCTTTACAGCTGGCGATAGCATGGGCACAGGAATCTGTGAAGAAAAAAGAAGGTTATGCCAATACAGATACATTAGCCAACCTTTACAACAAGATAGGTGATAAAAGCAATGCAAAGATCTGGGCAGAAAAAGCAATCCAGCTGGCTAAAGCTGCAGGAGAAGATTTCGGAGATACTGAAAAACTGCTGAAAAGTCTTTAATCAATACCGTATAAAAGCCCCGCAGGAAATTTTCTGCGGGGCTTTTTTATTTTTAACAGGTCAGTTACTTTCCTTTCTCAGATCAAACCGGTCCAGATCAGATGTTTTATATTTTATCCCGGATTGAGGTTAATTTATATTTCTGCTGTCTATCAGTCTTTATTAATATTCAAACAAAACACTTCCCCATGTAAATCCGCTTCCGAAAGCGGAAAGAAGTACAAGATCTCCTCTTTTGACTTTTCCTTCTTCAATAGCTTCACTTAAAGCGATTGGAATAGATGCAGCCGTTGTATTTCCGTATTTCTGAATATTGTTGTGGATTTTTTCATCCGGAAGTCCGAATTTCTGCTGTACAAACTGGGCAATTCTAAGGTTAGCCTGATGCGGAATGAACATATCCAGATCTTCAATCTTTTTCCCTGCTTTATCTAGGGCTTCCTGCATGGTTTCCGGGAATCTTGTTACGGCATGTTTGAATACGAAGTTTCCGTTCATGATTGGGTATACTTCTTTATTCGTCACGTTTTCCGGTTCTTTTCTCATTCTGTCGCTCCATCCGAATTTAGATCCCGGGAACTGGGTACACAATTCATCAGCATATTTTCCTTCAGAATGCATATTCACGGCTAAAATATCTCCTGCATTTTCATCTTCCGTAGCGGAAAGTACAATGGCTCCTGCCCCATCTCCGAAAATCACGGAAACACCTCTTCCTTCATCGGAAAAATCAAGTCCGAAAGAATGAATTTCTGCACCTACAACCAATATATTTTTATAAGTTCCCGATTTAATGAACGCATTGGCTACACTCATCGCATATACAAATCCTGAGCATTGATTTCTTACATCCAAAGCACCAATTGTTCCGCATCCAAGCATTTCCTGAAGCAATACCCCGCATCCCGGGAAATAATAATCCGGTGAAAGGGTTGCAAAAATAATATAATCGATATCCTGAGCCGTCAGTCCCGCTTTTTCAATGGCTTTTTCAGAGGCTTTAAAACCTAAATAAGCACTGGTTTCCTGAGAATCATTCCTGTTTTTTCTGTGTCTTCTTTCCCTGATTCCTGTTCTTTCTGTGATCCATTCATCATTGGTAGTCATTAGTTTGGCTAGATCATCATTGGTAACAACATTATCTGGTACATAAAATCCGATCCCTTTTATTGTACTTTTAATCATATAGTTTTTTAATTTTGGCAAAGATAAAACTTATTTAACACATAGTATTTCAAAATATTAGTATTTTTATTGTATGCCAATTGACACAATATACAGAGATTCCCAGTGCGAATGGGTAGATGTAGAGGCTCCTACCGCGGAAGACCTGAAGTTTCTTCACGAAAGATACGAGATCAATAATCTTCTTCTGGAAGATACCATGGATCCCAATCACCTCCCCAAATATGAAGAAGACGGAAACGTAAAGTTCTTCCTCCTCCGCGAAAGCACGGAACTGGAACGGAAAAATCTCAACACCATCAGCGATATCAGCACCAAGATCGGAATCTTTCTGCTGGAAAATACCATCATTACCATCCACCGGATGAAAACGAAAAGCATTTCGGAGACGAAAAAGCAGCTTTCTGCTATGAAAGCAGAAGTTTCTCCTTCCAAAGTGGCCTTAATGATTGCTCTTCTGATCATGAAAAGTTTTGATGATGAATCGGTAAGCCTTCTGGAAACTATGGATAATATTGAGAATGAAATATTCCTGAAGAACACCAACCATACGAACCAGATCCGGAGACTTTATAAGCTGAAACGAAAATCAGGGCTTAATTCCCGGGTACTTGTTATTTCTACTGATGCTGTGGATAAATTCAAATTATTAGATCTTCAGGATTCCGAGATCGTCGATTTAAAAGATAAACATAAGGACGTTGTAGCCGATTTCGACCATCTGAATATCCAGATTACCAACCTCATCTCTATGTTCCTGGCCCTTTCCGACCAGAAAGCCAATCAGGTGATGAAAGTTCTGGCAATCTACTCGGTTTATTTTTTACCGATCACGTTTATTGCCGGACTGTATGGAATGAATTTCGACAATATGCCGGAACTTCATCATAAATACGGCTATTTTATAACCGTTGGAGTAATGGCTGTGGTGGTGATCTGTACCTTTATTTATGCAAGAAGGAAACAATGGTAGCCACTCTGTAATAGTTCCCCCCAATACACATCACCCACTCTAAAATATCCACCATGAAAACCGAAGAGCTGAATACAATTCTCGAAGACGATATTCTTTCCGCGGACTCTAAAGAGAAACTTATTGCCCTGCATGAGAACATCTCATCCAAAGAGTTTTCAGATCTGCTGGATATTTACGGAAACCAGTATGTAGAATTTGTACAGGAAGGCGGCGGTGTATGGGGAAGCGCACTCGTCGGTTATCTGTATGGGCTGGAAATTTTCGGCATCCGTTTTCTGAAAGTGGCAGGAACAAGTGCAGGAGCCATCAATACAATGCTAATTGCGGCCTGTAAAACAAAAGAGGAAGCTAAAAGCGAAGTTATCAAAGACATTTTATTCAACTGGAATTTTGCTGATTTTATGGATGGAAAAACCTATGTAAAAACCACCATGCATGCGATTCTGAATAATAAGAATTTTTTTAAGATCAATGCATATCTTCTCGCAGCGGTCATGATGATCCTGATTATTATTCCTTTTGCTTCCCGTCCGGAAACGACACTCACCGCCAAACTCCTTTTCCTGATTCCGCTGATCCCTGTGGTAATTGCCTTTTTCTGTATTAAAAAATTTTATAGTGATTTCAGAAAGCAGAACAGCGGCTTCAATCCTGGAAATACTTTTTCAGATACTATGAAAACAGCATTGGACGGATTCGGGGTCAGAACGGTAGCCCAGCTCAATCAAAAGTTTATTCAGAAGGAGCATCACCTCAATCTTAGCTACCGTTACGGAAATAACCAGGAGTATTATCAGCTTACCCTTCAGAATATTGAAGCGATTAAAAATAAAAATGCTGAACATATTGATCTGACCCGCTATAAGATTTTCTATGAGAGTGCAGCCCAAAATGATTATTACAAAAACAATCCGTTTTACCAGCTCCGGTCGGAATATGTAGTCATAGCAACAGATATCAATGCCAGGATTAAGGTGGAGCTTCCTACGATGGCGAACCTGTACTGGTCTGAAGAAGAGCTGAAACACATCAGCCCTGCTGAGTTTGTGCGGGCTTCCATGTCCGTACCTTTCTTTTTTGAGCCATTTCAGAAAAGAATCAACCGGGATGACGATTCCGTAAAATACGCATGGAAGTTCTGGATGAGCACAAAGCCCGAAGACATTTACCCTGTGGGAGTTTTCATTGACGGTGGCAGTATTTCCAATTTTCCGATTGATATTTTCCATGCCACAGATGTTTTCTATCCCAGGTTACCACTGTTCGGGGTGCAGCTTACCAATGATTCTGATCTTCTTTCAGAAAAAGGAAAAACCAGCGAAGAGATTCTCAAAACACCTTTCTCCTATGCCGGAAATATCATCAGTACCTTAAAAGGCTTCAATGATAAGTCTTTCCTGATTAAACACAGCTTTTACCGCCTGTTCAGTATTCAGTCCGTCAACTGCGGAACCAGCAGCTGGCTGAATTTCTTTATGAAAAAGGAAGAAAAAGAAGATCTCTTTAACAGAGGCTTTCAGGCTGCTCTGGATTTTCTTAACCGGTTCGACTGGGAAAAATACAAATACGAAAGAATGTTACTATCAATGAAGGATAAAAAAATACTGAAGGAAGAGGATACACCGACGGTGGGGTAAGGAATTTTCATTATTTTTAAGCCCTTTAATAACCAGATGAAGAAGAAATATTTTTTTATTTTCGGAATAGCTGCAGCTCTTATTTTTATTTCTGTTCCACTGATCCACGTTTTAAAAACAAAATGGAATGAATCAGATCATAGAGAAGATATTCCTAAAGGATATACCAATGATGCCAGCCAGCTCAATTTAACCAGGATAGACACCCTTATAAAAGTTCCGTCATCAAAACCGGAAATTGAGAATCAACTCCGTCAAATTCTGAAATACGCAAAAGAGAAAAAGTTAAAGATATCAATTGCGGGTGCACAACACAGCATGGGTGGTCATACGATCTATCCGGGAGGTATTCTGCTTAATATGCTTACTTACAAACAAATGGAACTGGATGTAAAGAATAATATTCTGACCATTGGTTCCGGAGCTCTTTGGGAAGATGCGTTGAAATACCTTGACCAATACGAAAAATCGGTTGCTGTAATGCAGGCTTTCAGTTCATTCTCCGTAGGCGGATCAATCAGTGTAAACGGCCACGGATGGCAAAAGAATCTTCCTCCCATTTCTTCAAGCGTTATTTCATTTACTTTAATGAAAGAAGACGGGAAAATCATTACCTGCAGCAGAGAAGAAAACACTGAACTTTTTAAACTGGTAATCGGAGGTTATGGACTTTTCGGAATTATCCTTGATGTTAAGTTAAAGGTTGTTGACAATATTGCTTTGCAATACAAATACATCCGGTTAAACGCAGAAAATTATCCCGACTATTATCAAAAATTTATCTCCAACAATCCTGATGTACACCTTGTTTTCGGAAGACTGAGAATTTCCGACAAACATTTTCTGGAAGAAGCTACGATCAATTATTTTGAAAAAGTGAATGAAAAACCATACTCTCTTCCTGTACAAAATGCAAAAAATGAAGAGACCAAACGGCTTGTTTTCAGAAGTTCTGTAAACAGTGAATATGGAAAAAGGCTGCGCTGGGATCTGGAAACAGGAATGAATAAAATGACTAAAAATGCAGTATATTCCCGAAATGAACTGCTGAACGATCATGTTTCTCTTATTGAGAATAAAGATCCTCATTCTACTGATCTGCTTCAGGAATATTTTATCCCTGAAAGAAATTTCAAACAGTTTATCAAAGATATCAAGCCGGTCCTCCGGAAATCAGAATTGGATCTGCTTAATATCACCATCCGTGCTGTAAACAAAGATGAAGACAGCTATATGAATTATGCAAGAGAAAATGTATTCGGATTTGTCTTTCTTTTTAATCAGAAAAAAACGGATAAACAGGAAAATGCGATGAAGCTTCTGACCAATGATCTTGTAGATATTACGATTAAAAATGAAGGAACTTTCTATCTTCCCTACCGCCTGCACATTGGTAAGACAAAAATGAGAAATGTATATCCTCAGGCCGCAACTTTTTTTGAGCTGAAAAGAAAATACGATCCTCAGGAAGTTTTCGACAATAAATTCTATCAGCACTATAAATAAAAACATTTACGGGAAGATGGCCGGCCCTGGCTTACAATGCCTCTGTTATTTATAATGAGCTGGCTGAGGAAAAAGTTAAAAATTTTAAATAAGAATACATGAACTGGATCATCAGAAGCACTAAAAAGGTAAAATTTCATACTAATCTTCAGGAGGTTCTGAAGCCTGTCTGGGAAGACCTCACGACCTGTAACTGGATCCTCACCGATCTGGATTTCGTGTCTGACGATATGATCCCTATTGACTTTGACCATGATTTTTTTATTCTGAATCATCAAAAATTTGAACAGATCTATAAAAGCAATACTCAGATGATCTGGGGAATAATAGCTGCCGTTCCTCCCGCTACCCAGACGGATTCACAGTATATTTCCGGATTGTCTGCCGAAGACCCAGACGTATGGAAAAGCAATCACTTTTTTATTCGTGAAAGCATTCTGGAAATTACAGCTTTTGACAGTGGGTACACTGTTGTAAAATTTAAAGATGAGGGACTTTCTGACAAGTTCAGAGATTACTTCCGGGAGCAGGCGATAAATTTAGATGACTTTAGCAGAAAATATATCGGTTAAAATATAAAAGCTGCTGAAAAATTTCTCTTAATAAAACAATTTTCCCGAGCTGATAATTCATGAATAATTTCCAGCTCAGGAAATTCTTTGCCCGGAACCCGAATTAATTTATAAGGGAATCCAAAAATTCCAGATACATCGGAATGCTTCTTTCAATCCACTCTTCCGAAGGATCATTTTCGATTCCGTAGTACACAAAAGGTTCTCTGTAATCTGCCTTTATATAATCAAAGGTCAGTTCATAAGGCCGGAAAAGCTCATTCATTGTATATTTATACTTTCCTGAAGCTGTATAGCCTTCTTCATCAATTCCTGCCGTCACTGCCAGCGACATTTTTTTCCCACCGAGCCGGTAGCCGCTTTTGCTTCCGTAAGCCCAGCCATACAAAACGACTTCATCAAGCCATTTTTTCAGAAGCGGCGGGCTGCTGAACCAGTAAAAGGGAAACTGAAAAACAATTTTATCATAAGCCTCCATCAGCTTCTGCTCCCGGGCAACATCTATTTTTTCATCCGGATATTCTTCATACAATGCATGAACGGTATACTTTTCAGGATATTTTTTCAATTCTTCGATCCATCTTTTATTAATCACAGATTTTTCCATATCCGGATGGATGACAATAACTAATGTTTTCATTTATTAAGCTAATTTCTGCTACAAAATTAATATATGTAACTTACATTTTGTACATTAGCTACCTATTGTATGGTACTATAAAAAATGTAAGTAATGACTAAAATAAAGGAAACTTCTACCAATTTTGCCAATAAAAAAGCTCTGGCTGACGAATGTCCTGAAGTGTATGCCTCGAACCTGATCGGAGGGCAGTGGTCTCTGGCTATCTGCTGTTACCTCATCAACGGAAAGCTCAGATTCGGGGAACTGAAGAAATGTCTTCCCAACATCACCGAACGTATGCTCACCCTTCAGCTCCGCAGGCTTGAGGAAGATCAGATCATCACCCGGACGGTTTACGCTGAAGTTCCTCCCCGGGTAGAATATGAACTTACAGCAATCGGGTATCAGCTCAAAACTATTATTCTTGAACTTGAAAAATGGGGCAACGAACACAGACGTGCCATTCAAAAGTGATCTTCTGATTCCGGAATTTAAAAGGAATGGAAATAAATGGAATATAATTCGGCCCCGGTCCGGGTTAAGAGTTTCTCATTGATACGGATTTGAAGCTGAATGAAGACTGAAAACTTCTGTAAATCAGATTATTTTAAAAATAAATGCTAATTTTTGGTGGGCTTATGATTTTCCTCTTCCTGTTTCCAGGCGTTTATATGCATCCTGTCACCCCAAACTGAAATTAATCCTACGAAATCGAATTTCATAAGAATATTTTAAACACATTTTTTGTAAATTTAATCAGCATTATCCACCTAATCTGATATTATGAAAAACCCTGCTTTTTTAACCTGTATGGCAGCAGCTCTGTTTTGCGGAGCTTTTGTCAGTGCCCAAAAGATCTCTGACGGCCAAACGATAGAAGTAAACGGAATGAGTGTTACTTTTTCCATCCTCAACAAAGAAAGTACGGAAGCAGGAGGAAAACCTTATGACCGCTATAAAGTTTCCGCATCTGTAAAGAATACAACAGATAAATCCTACAATATCCGGCTTTCCGCTTTTCCCCAGATCGTAAGTAATACCGGCCTTGTAGAGCTGAACTGCATCAATGCAACAGGAGCCAAACTGACCTCTAAAAAAATTGAACTGAAAATGAAAGCCCAGCTCATCAATGTAACGTATTCTGCTTATGACAGGTCCGGTAAACTGACAAACAGTATGATTCCGGTAACAGGCAGCTATTATTTCGATCCGGGAGATATCATCAGCGACAATGCCATTTTTATTGTTCCTCAGGGTGAAAAACCTGATGTTTCAGTACGAAGCTTACGATAGAAAAGCCTCTTTTTATAAACTGCAGTAAGTTTTTGGGTTTGGGGGGGGGGGGGGGGGGGGGGGGGGGGGGGGGCGCGCCCCCCCCCCCCCCCCCCCCCCCCCCCAAAAACTTACTTTTACCTCATCATTTTACCCCTCTTCCGTTTCTTTCCACAAAGGTTTATGTTCCAAAACTTTAGCATGTACAGGACATGTCTCATGATGTGCTCCTTTCAGATATCCTGTACTCATCAGGAATTCATTCACGATCTCTCCACCGGTAAACTTGAATGTTTTCTTAAACAGTTTCATCCATTCCTGAAGGGTTTTGGGATGATGATGTTCCAGCCATTTTTCAAATGAGCCGAATTCATTCTGAAGCTGCAGTATTGTCTTGGCATTTTCAATGGCGGCATTTACTTTCAGTCTGTTTCTGATAATTCCCGGATCGTTCAGAAGCCTTTCACGGTCTTCTTCAGTATAGGACGCAATCTCGCGGATATTAAAATTACTGTAAGCTTTTCTGAAGCCCTCTTCTTTTTTCAGAATGGTTTCCCAGCTCAAACCTGCCTGATTGATTTCCAGGATCAGCCTTCCGAACAGTTCATTGTCATCATGAATCGGAAACCCGTAATAATAATCATGATAATTTTTATGCAGCTCTTTTCTGCTTTCAGGCTGCATTCCTTCTATCGCTAAACAATAACTCATTGAAATATATTTTCGGTTTTGGGTATAAAGATAAGACAGGATATTGACAACTGTCAGTCAGCAGTCTTTTTTTATCTTTATAATTTTACGGTAAATCAGATTCTGTTACTTCTAATTGTAGAGTTTTAAAAAAATTTAAATATTTTTATTAGGCGCCTACATACAATGTTACACTTAATTAATCACTTAAATATATTTTTTATTTTCCAAATTTCATTTTTGTATGATATATGTAAGCAATTTCTTTACCTGGAATTTTAGACTCATCTTGCAATAATGTGGCATTTTTGATATTAAATTGAAACAAATCTTTTAATGAAGAAACATAGTTGCCAGTAGATACATTTGCTATAAAATTTATAGTTGAGCTCAATATTACTTCTAATTTAGAGTTATTATATTTCATTTTATGAAGTTTAAATTGTTGCATATAATCACTGTATAGAAAATCATACTCATCTTTTAATTCTGATAACTTCAAATTTGAATTTGCAGCTTTATTAACCCAGTTCATCAACGCAAGATATTTATTTCTTACACTTTCATCCGAACGATATTCAATTATGTGATCCCAAGAAGTATTATAATCTGGATCAGGAATATCATTTAAGATAAATTGTATGATTTGTTCTTTTTTACTATCACTTTTTAATGTATCGGCTGTTCTTAAAACTGGATAATATTCTGATGTTTTATCCAATTTGTTTAAATGGAGTGAATCCAATCTTATCGATATGTCATGACTTAAAAAGAGATGATTGAAATATTCTTCTTTCATTTCTTTTAACTGTTCTTCAGTTGGGGTCTTAGGCCAATTCTTTTTAGATCTTTCTTTTTCAAATAGATTTTTCAATTGGGTAGTTAATTCAACCACATCCTCATTTGGTGAATCAAATTTCTCTTTTAGATAAGGATATTCTTTAACTACACCATTATCCCTCAAAAAGTCCCATACAGCCTTTTCATAGTGCAAAGAATGATTTTCCTCTGTTATTTCTTTAGTATCTATATCAGATATAATACTAAATCTCCCCTCACTTATAAATATATTATCATAAAACAAACATAATTTTTTAATTGCAGATTCATCTATAAATCTATTAAAAGTTACATACGGAAAGACTACATTTTTACTCATTTTAATTTGGCTTAGTTATTCAAAAATATGGAAATATTCTTGAAATTCATTTTAGCTATTTTATTTTGCTGTTAATTTCTGATAAGTCAAATTACAACCTTTAATATTTGAAATCAAATGCATAAATCTTTCACTTGGGCTCATTTCTCTTGTATTATGTTTGAAGACAAATTCATTGATATATAATTGTAGGTGTTTCTTTGAAGTAACTCTATAAACACCAATAATAGCACCTTTTACGCGTGTCCAGAAATTTTCAATACAATTTGTGCTTGCATTCCCATTAACATATTCCTTTTTTCCATGATTAACAATTGAATGGTTATAAAATTTATGTAATCCACCATATGCTTTCCATTCATCAGTGAAAACTGTATCATGTAAATTAACTGTTCTAAAAATGAATGGCTCTAAATCTTCTCTACTAACAGTTGGAACTACTCTTGCTACTACTTTTCCTCCTCTTTGAATTAATCCCAATACAGGAACTTTATCTTTGAAACTTCGTCCCTGTGAATTTTTTACTTTCTTATCCGCATGACGATTTTTATTTTTCCCACCTACATACGTTTCGTCAATTTCAACTTTACCAGACAACAAATGGTTGTTTTCAAACTTTGAGCATGATCTTAATCTTTTAAGAATAAACCATGTTGTTTTCTGTGTTAAATTAAGATCTCTTTCTAATTGTTTAGATGATAAACCTCCTTTATGACTTGTAAATAACCAGATAGCAATGAACCAGTCTTGAAGCTTAAGATTTGAGTTCTTAAATAACCCTATATTTCTTATAGTGAAATATTTACCTGTATTCTTACACTTGTATTTATTTTTACATTTATACACTTTTGAAGTTTCATCAAAAGGCGAAATAGGTTCTCCATTTGGCCAAAATATTTGTTCTAAAAAGTTGATACATTTTTGTTCAGTATTGAACGTATTAATTAATTCTCTAATAGACTTAAACTTCGATTGATTGAAAATATCCATATGTTCTCATTTGAACATATAGTCCGGAAAATGAAGATTTTATAAGATATTTCACGAAGTGTAACGCTAAAGATTTGCTAAAGTTTGAACTTATTGGGTTTCTTATAAAAAACTCTTTATATTTGCTTAAAATTATGGATATATAGTATCCTAAGACATTTTATCGAACACATTAAGAAGGTGTAAACTTATTGTCTCTAACGAATCTGGTAAATTATTTAGGACGATAATAAGTAAACTGACCTGCGCTATACTTTTATGGCGTGGGCTGTTGCTTATTCGTCCATGGCTTACCAGAGCCCGTTAGAGAATTAGTTGGCAGTCCCACGCTTTCTTTTTTTCTAATAACAATCTTCTTCGGGACTAGAAGAAATTAAAATCAATTTTATGTTCAACCAGATTACGGATTTCCGTATGGAAATTATCACTCTACAAAATAGTTTTGTGGAGTTTAAATCATTAAAAAATCAATTTTAACTATGAAAAAAATTATCTATTCATTAATGGTCACAGGACTATTAATTTCATGTGGAAAATCAATTGAAAGTGATGCTAAAACCATCGCAGATTTAATGTGTAAATCACAAAAAGATTTATCAAATACATCTGAAAATTTAAAATACGTTGAAGAAATAGAAAAAATAGAAGCTAAGTACGAAGGTGAAGAAAAAGAAAAACTTGAAAAATTAGCAGAAGAACTTTATATTAAACAATGTGGTAACAAGGCTGTTTCAGATTTTTTAAAATCTTCAGAAAAGGATACATTACAAGAAGGAGAAACTGTTCTTTCAAGTGATCCAAATTTGAATGAAGATGATTATAATATTCAATCTTCTACAAATAATGATTATGACAAAATGTTAGATGACTATGAAAAATACGTTGACCAATATTTAGTTGTCTATAAAAAGGCCATGAATGGTGACCAATCAGCAATGATCGAATATCCTGAACTTTTAAGTAAAGCACAAGAGTTCGAAAAAAGTATACAATTAGCAGATAGAGGTGGGGATTTATCAGTTCAACAATTAAAGAGAATGAACGATATTAATTTCAAAATGCTTGGAGCAATGCAAAATTAATGGAGAAATAAATCGATTTTATAACTGTTTTAAAAAACGGATATATAATATGTATCAAATAAAGATAAGGAAGAGTATATACTCTTCCTTATCTTAAAGTTTGTAATTAAAGTTAGTCTTTGGATAATTCAAATAGTTTAAGCATAAAATCAGGAGAAGCTCTAACTAATCCTGTTTTTAAATACGCAATTCTAATTGGTTCATTTGATTTAGCAGTATTTAAATACATTTTAACTTTTGGGTTGGTATTTACATAGACCATATCACCCTTCTTAAATTTTTGGGTACTCATAATTTGATTTTTTATGAATAAATAAAAAGTTATAGAAGAATCATTTAAATTTCGAGATTAATGATTCTAAAGTTATAGAGATGTTATATGCTATGAATGAATTGTATCTAAGACAATTCAAGCGAGATGAATACAAATATAATAAAATTTGATACCAAAACAAAAGAGAATGTCGTAAATTGACATTCTCTTTTAATTAAAATAATTGGTGTAACATTGTATGTAGGCGCCTTTTATTATCTCTCATTGAGCAAGTTTTTTGTTAGAGAATCGCAATGACGCAAGATTCAATTATGCTGCTGCTTTTAAGGCGTAAGAAAATCAAAGATTTTCTGCAAGTTCATCTCCATAAAAAATCTGTGCTATCTGAGATCTGTGGAAAATTGTTTCAGCAACAACAGCCACCAAAGGTTAGACATCAGATATACATTTTTTCAAATAAATTTAGGCAGGCTCTTGGAATATTCAGTAGTTTTGAAACTAAATTAAGATCATGAAGCTATTCTCCACTATACTTTTCTCTTTGTTTTCGATATTTTCCTGTGCCCAGCCTATTTATTCCAAAGCATATGGAAATAATAAAAATCCGGCAGTTATTTTCATTCATGGTGGTCCGGGCGGAAATGCCACTTTATTTGAAGGTACAACGGCACAGCAGCTTGCCGACAGAGGATTTTATGTGATTGTCTATGACAGACGCGGTGAAGGACGGTCCAAAGACAGTACCGCAACAATGACTTTCAGTGAAAGTTTTAAGGACCTTAATACAGTTTACGAGACCTACCATATCAAAAAAGCAGCAATTCTTGCCCACAGTTTCGGAGGAATCATCGGCACATTATTTACCCGGCAATATCCGGAAAAAGTTAGCTCTCTGATACTTGCAGGTGCCCTGTTCACCCAACAGGAAACCTATGATCATATTCTGAAACAGGGAAAAGAAATGTTTAAAAACGATCCTTTGCAACTGAAAAAGATTGCAGAAACAGAAAGTCTCAACAAGAATTCCGCAGCGTACAGAAAAAGATGCTATGAACTGGCCGGTGAAATGAAGTTCTTCACCATGCCCTCTCCTACTTCGGAAAGCAATAACCTCAGAAAAGCCTACGAAAACGGTGAATTTTATGCCGCTAATTTCAGAAATCAGGAATCTCCGTTAAAATTTTACCGGAATGAACCTCTGAACAATCTGGATAATACATCTGTTTTAAAAGAGATCAGAAGGAAAGGAATTCCGGTTTATGCTGTTTACGGTAAAAATGACGGCATATTTTCAGATAAACAGCTTAATCATATGAAAAAGATTGCAGGAAAAGATCACTTTACCATCATAGACAATTGCTCCCATTACCTGTTTGTGGATCAGCAGAATGAATTTCTGAGATTTATAAGCGTTCATTTAAAATAAAGTGTAGTTTTGTAAAATGCCAGCTACCGGAATCCATATGAGAACTTATAAAGCATTTCTTATGATGCTTGTTCTGGTGTTTTCATTATCTCCGTGTTCCGTGAAACGGGATCTGCTCAGTATTTTTGATATTCAGTATATCAGCGGGCTGAATAAAGTAAAAATAGCCTCCGGATCCGTACTTTCCTGTGAAGGAGCTACGGAAAATCTCTCATCAGAATCTTCAGTTTCCAAAACGGACCGGAAAAAGCATAAAGAAATCCCTTATCTTCGGCGGGATACCCCATCATTTTCTGTCTGTGATGCTACCCGGATCAGTTCATACTCGGGAAAAGTTTCAGGAAACAGCCCTCCGAAATATATTTTATTTAAAAGACTGAAATTAAATCTGGGTAGATCATTCTTCAACCTTATTTAATATCAATCTTTAAAACCAATAAAATATAATGAAACATACAGCAGACAGCAGGTCTTACGATCTGGCAGGTCTATATACCCTTTCCATCCGGCTTGTGATCGGATGGACTTACTTCTCGGCATTCTGGAGAAGACTTATCCTTGAAAACAAATTAAATCCCGATGAAAACGGATATATCGGTGAAAAGTTCAACCATTTCCTGCCCAATGCTTTAGGAATCAAACCTCTTATTGAGTATCTGGTTACCCATCCCGACGCTTTACAAAGATCGATGATGATCTTTACCATTGTTGAAGCCATCGTGGGGCTTTTTATCATTCTGGGCCTTTTTACAAGACTGATGAGCATCGGAATTTTCAGTCTGGCCCTGGGAATCCTTCTCGGTTCCGGCTGGATCGGGACAACTTGTCTTGATGAATGGCAGATCGGAGTCCTGGGAATTGCAGGTGGATTTGTTCTGTTTCTTTCCGGTAGCAGCTCATATTCCTTCGATTATTATTTTATAAAGAAAAACAGGGCATTTACCCATCGAAAATGGTTTTTGTGGCTAGGTTCCGGCAATCTTCCGGTATCGAAACCTAAAATCCTTGTCCTGGCCGGTTCCGCAATGATCTTCGGACTGACGCTGTTTACCAACCAGTATTTTCACGGAGGGGTCTGGGGCAAACTTCACAATAAATCGGTAAAGCCTGAAGTTGAAATCTCCAATATAACTTTAAATCATCAGGAGCTGAAATTTGAGGTATACCGGACACAGGGAGCTGATGTTTACGGATCTTTCCTGATCGGGATCCAGATACTGAATAAAAACGGAGAAATATTGAAAGAACTGGATCAGGCTGATCTTTCAAAGTTCCCGGAAGAAAATATCAGGAACCATTATGTAGCCAGAGTAAAACCAGGCAAACACAGCATGATCATTCCGCTTGGGGCTAAGGCAGATCTGATGGTTAAAACCGATAATCTGAAAAAAGAAGAAATTCATAAGATAAAACTGATTGACATCAGCGGGACCGAGTGGACCGCAGAATCCGGACAATAATAATTTAAAACGGTTTCCCATAAAAAAACCTCCGGCAGTTCCGGAGGTTTTGTATATATTTCAATCAGTGCATCGCTTCGCTCAGATCTATTTTCTCTTTGCTTTTTCTTTCTTTAATGAAAAGAATAAACGGGATACAGATCAGGAATATCACCCCCAGATAAAGGAAGACATCCATATAGGAAAGTACGGTAGCCTGCTTGGTTACGGAAAGATCCAGCATTTTATAAGCGGCATTCATCGCGGCATCAGGGGTCATTCCTTTTGCCATGAAATTGGCTTTTAATGCGGCCAGTCTTTGCTGAACTTCAAAGCTATTCTCATCCAAATGGGAAATCAGATTATTCCTGTATTTCTGACCTGCATTGGCAATGAAAGTAGTAATGGCTGCAATCCCGAAAGATCCTCCCAGCTGTCTCATCATTCCTGTAAAAGCTGCTCCCTGACCAATTTCCTGCCCTTTCAGTGTACTGAGTGACAATGAGGTGATCGGGATAAATAAAAGCCCTAAACCTGCTCCCCTTACAATCAGCATCCAGAAGAAAGCGTCTTTACTGGTATCCGGTGTCAGGATTTTATATCCCCAGAAACTGTAAATGAAGAAAATAAACAGTCCCAGCGATACCAGAATCTGCTGTTTGGCTCCTTTCGTCAGAAGACGTCCGATAATCGGCATCATAAAAGCAGTAGTTAAAGCTGCCGGAATCATCAGTGCACCCGACTGGAGAGCCGTCCATCCCAGAATACTCTGGGTATACAACGGAACAATAAAGGTAGAGCCGTATAATCCGAATCCCAGAACAAACGACATCACCGTCCCGATCCTCAGATTCCCGTTTTTCAGTACCCTGAGCTCCACAATCGGATATTTGAAGGTAAGTTCCCGCCAGAGGAAAAGAATGAATCCTAAAACAGCTGCTACGGTAAAGGCAACGATCATTCCGCTTTCAAACCAGTCTTCTTCGTGCCCTCTTTCCAGGATGAACTGTAATGAACCTACTGTTACTGCCAGTAAAGCAATACCGATCCAGTCTACATCCGAGACTTTACGTTTCTCTGCATATTTCGGACTTCTCACAAACTGAAGCGTCATTAAAGTCGCTGCAATCCCGATCGGAATATTGATGTAAAAGATATACGGCCAGCTGTAATTATCTACAATATATCCTCCCAATGGCGGACCTAAAGTGGGACCTATGATTACCCCTAATCCGTAGATGGCCTGTGCCATACTTCTTTTCTCAATGGGATAGGATTCCGTAATAATCGTCTGCGAAGTTACCAGAAGAGCTCCCCCTCCTATTCCCTGCATCAGTCTGAAAAATACGAGTTCCCATATGTTGGTGGCATTTCCGCATAAAAATGAAAATACCGTGAATATAATAATGGAAGCGGCAAAGTAGTTTCTACGTCCGAACTGCTGTGAAAGCCAGCTCGTCATCGGTACGATAATCACGTTCCCGATCGCATAGGCTGTAATTACCCAGCCTACTTCAGAAAGTGTGGCTCCAAGATTCCCTTTCATCTCGTTCAGGGCAACATTGACGATCGTGGAGTCCACAATTTCAAGCAGAGCACAGAGGATTGCCGTAACCGTAATGATCACTCTCCGTGCTCCATATTCTACTAATGATTCTTGCATAAGTTTTTTTACAATGTAAAAAGTCAATGATGAATTTCACTGCGCAAGTGAATGGTGAATTTTAATACAAGCTGTAAAAAAATCACTATTGACAGTAAAACTTAACGGACCTGTTTACAATTTTAGATATTATTTAAGCGAAACCTCAGCCTTCACATTCATTCCCGTTCTTAAACGTTTTGCAATGGATTTGTCAAGATTTACAAAATCGATCTTTACAGGGAGACGCTGTACTACTTTCACGAAGTTACCACTCGCGTTATCCGGAGGAAGAATAGAGAACGTGGCTCCTGTTGCAGGAGAAAATGAGCTTACCACTCCTTCGAATTCTTTATCAGGGAAAGCATCGATTTCAATTTTCACCTTCTGTCCTTCCACCATTTTATCAACCTGGGTTTCTTTGAAATTGGCCACTACCCATTTCTGGTCATTTTTAACCAGAGCAAAAAGCTGGGATCCTGCCTGAAGGTACTGCCCTGCCTGAGTAGAAACTTTTCCGACATATCCGTCCTCCGGAGCCAGAATCACAGTGTATGACAGATTAAGTCTGGCATTTTCCACATCTACTTCTCTCTGTTTTGCCACAGAGCTTGCCACACTGATCTGCTGCGAGCTTGCTGCTGTCTGGGAAGAAGCAATTGTCGTCTGCTGGGCAATCTGATTTCTCTGGTCCACCAGTACCTGAAGCTGCTTATCGGCAGATTGTTTTGCCGCTAAAGCCTGTTCGTACTGCTGTTCTGTAATAGAGTGATCTTTTACCAGATTGGCATATCTTTTTAAGTCCTGTGATGTTTTCCATACATTTACTTTTGCTGCTTCAATCTGTGCGTTGGCAGTAGCCACGGCTGCCTGTGAGCTGTTGATATTTTTAGAGGTGGCCGTAGTGGTGGCTTGCGCAGTTGATATATTGCTTTTTGCGGTTGATAAAGCTGCCTGAGCCTGTTCTAAAGCCATTTTCTGATCTCTGTTATCCAGGATCACCAGCGTATCTCCTTTTTTTACGAATTGGTTGTCTTTTACTTTTACCTCAGCAACATATCCTGAGATTTTGGAAATTACCGGTGCCATATTGGAAGTGATCTGTGCATCATCCGTTTCTTCATGGTACTGTCCGTAGGTATAAGCTCTGTAACCATAGATACCTCCACCGATTACTACCGCTGCTAAAATGATAGGAAAGACTAAACTTTTTTTCTTTTTAGGTTCAGCTGCCTGTGTATTATTATTTTCCATTTTGGGTTTGATCTGATTATTTAATTGTTAAAGTTCCTGTTGTCTGTAATAGTTTTCTGTAAGCCAGGGCGGCATCTGCTTTAGCATTGATTACGCCTACATTGGCGGCAATCTGGGCGGCATCTGCATCCAGAAGCTCCGTCATGGTTGCAAGACCGTTGTCATATTTATTTTTTGTGATTCTGTAATTTTCGTTGGCCTGTTCAGCAGATTTTTCAAAAACAGCAATCCTCTTTTTAGAATAATCGGTGTTCTGATATTCTCTGTTAACGTCAAGTTTAATGTTGTCATTCAGTAATTCATCAGTGGCAGCCAACTGCATTTCTCTTGCTTTTGACTGTTTCAGGGATGAATTTTCTTTCCAGATATTGGATAAATTGTATGAAACCCCGATTCCTACGTTCACCGCATTATATATGGTAAGAAATTTCGGGATATCTGCTGCTACATAACCTCCTGTGAAAGCAATGGACGGAAGATTCTCCGCTTTGGCTGCTTTCGTTCCCAGTTCAGCAGCTTTTCTCTGCTGTGCCAGGGCCTGAAGGTCTTTACGGTTTTCCCTTGCTTCATTCACGTAGAAGTTTACAGGTTTAATATCGTCTCCTTCTTCAATATAGTTCTGGTCCACTTCAATTTCAGTAGTTTCGGGGAGTCCTAATAACAGATCCATATTGATATTGGCAATATTGTAGTTATTTTTGGCTTCCAGCAGCTGAAGTTCGATATTGGAGGTCTGCAGATTTGCTTTTAAGCGGTCATTTCTTGCAATGATTCCGTTGTTTTCCATTTTAAGGAAAGTTTCATCTCTTTTTTGGGAAGCAGTGAGATTTTCCTCTAAAACTTTAATAGACTGGTTGGCTTTAAACAGATTGTTATACGCCTGGGCAACATTGTAAGCAATAGCAGTTTTATCGTTCTCAGTAGTTAATTTTGATGCTTCCACCAGATATTTTGCAGACTGGATACCGTATTTGATTCTTCCGCCGCTGTAAATCGGAACACTTAAATTCGCGGATGCATACGCCACCTGATGTACTTCGGGCCCTCCGGCACCTCCTGAACCTGTTGAAATTTTCAGATCAACCGTTGGTTTCGTCGGAAGATACATATAGCTGCCTGAAACTTTCAATTCGGGAAGCTGTCTGTTTTTTGCTTCCAAAAGATCTGCCGTCGCTTCTTCAATTTTAGCGGCATCAATCTTTAAGCTCTTGCTGTTCTGGATTCCCAGCTGTACGGCCTCATCAAGGCTGAGCTGTTTTTTCTCCTGAGCATGAATGGCGGTAAGTCCCATTAACAGGGAGAGTGCCATAACCGAGTTATTTATTCTCTTCATAACCTAAAAGGTCTTTTAGTAAGTATTTAATGTGTTTATTAAGTTCTGTATAGTATTTTTCGTCGAAAATCCCGTCTTCTTCCGTATCATTCAGGAATTCCTTGTACATTTCCTTAGCATTGGAGGCATAGAACAAAGTTCCGCTTATGGTGGAGTGAAGCAGATAAATAGGAGGTTTTTTGGTAAAAATCCCCTTTTTCAGTCCACTTTCAAGCACCTGGGAATACATGGAAAGGAATCCCATCTTTGTCTGCTTCAGAAATTCTATGATCTGCGGATTTTTGGTATGCAGCTGCTCCCTCTGCATAATCCTGTAAAAACATTTGTGATGTCTTACTCTTCCGGAAAACTGATCTACAATTCTTTCGATTTTCTGCCACTCATCAATATCTGTTCTTTCCAACAGGTCCTTTGAGAAGAACTGGCCTTCATTCATTCTGTATTCAACAAGTTTTTCGTATAATTTTTCTTTTGATCCGAAATAGTAAGAGATCATAGAGATGTTTACGTTGGCTGCTTTTGAAATTTCTCTGGTTGAAGTTCCGTCGAAACCCTTTTCTGCAAAAAGCTTTTCTGCGGCGAATAATATATTTTCTTCTTTTGAAATCATATCACTTCCATTTTTTCAAGGCGCAAATGTACATAAGATTTTTATAAAATCAAACGATTGATTGATTTTTTAATGCAGATTTAATTTATATTTACAAAAAACTAAATGTATGGGCCTATTTGATTTCCTGTTTAAGAGGAAGAAAAAGAAACAGACCAATGAAGCAACCTTTAAAAATGATATCCGGGAAGAAGCAACAGCTGTTCCGCCCACTGAAGATATCAGTGTAAAACCGGAAGAAGCGATTACCGTATCTGCTGAAGACATCAATATAGGGCCGGAAGAAACTGTTGTTCAGATCGCTGAAGAGACAGTGTCTGTATACAGTGAAGACGGAAACCGTTTTGACCTTGAAATTACAGAAGCCTTCAAAAGGTATCATTCTGATCCGGGTATTGAAGTCACTATCCAGATTGAAGATGAAAAAGGCAATATTCTCCCTGCTTACCAGGCTTACGGAGATCTGTTCAGAGAGTGGACGGGCATTCAGTCGAAATGGGACCGAATGTCGTTATTCTACCGTTTCTGGGATCAGTCTCAATTTGAAAAACTTGAGCACTGGCAGGTAATCGAAAGGTTTGTAAAAGACCGTTATCCTAAAAAAGCACTCTCCTATTTTGAGGAAAAAATGTCTGATAAAAGAGATTTCGCCAAAGAAGAACTGGTATCGTTATCCAAGCTTCACCGGGTATTGCTGGATAATCCTGCGGCAAAGGAATATATTGAAACAGCCTACCGGAAGCACCCTGAAGATCATTCTGTAAAAGTGGAATATGCCACTGTACTTCACATCTTAGGAAATCATTCTGAAAAAGAGCTTTCTCACCGGCTATTCCACGAAGTACTGGACAAAAAAATACAGCAAAATGATACGGAATCCGTTTTCGGTTGTTTCAGATTCTCTGAAGGCTATACCGATTCTTCCATTTTCGCAATGCTTTACCTGATGAATACAGAGGCTGATGATAATGCATGGGATTATGTTGCAGAAGAATACTATTACTGTCCTGTTTTCAGATATGAGCATGCCGTACATTTATCCCAAACTGAAAATCCTGTAAGAGCCCTGGCAAAGCTTACTTCTTTAAGTCAGGAATTTCCCTGGTTCAGAACCGCTCTCGAAAGTACGATCGGCAATATAAAATCTCTCCGGAAACAGCTGAACAACCCGGATTTTATGGAAAAAGAGCTTCAGGAATTTCAAAACTCATTAAAAAATTTATAGATTATAATTTTATCCTGCAAAAAGGTTAAATACGTTTGATAAAAAACTCCGGAAAATTTCCGGAGTTTTCATTTTATGTACTTTTATGAATATACCTCGATAGTTTTATCCCAAGATCGGTCCACACAATTTTAGGATTACCGTTTCTGGTAAGGTGAAGATCTGCGGTATTGATTTCCTCAAGAATGCTTTCTATATTGGCCCCACTAATGAATTTTGAAAACCCGGCCCAGTTGAATCCGTCTGCATTGATCTTCTTATACACGAGGCCTTCCGACTGATAATTCTGAAGGAGTGCCAGTCTGAAGATCTCGGAACAGTAGTTTAAAAAGTTCTTTTGTTTTTCCCTGTTCCAGCCGGCAATTTCTCTGGCCCAAAAGATAATGCTTTTAAGAAACTGAGGTTTCTTTTTCACCATAAATGCATCACGCACCCATTGTACAAACAGTTTTTCAAATTCATCAGACTTGTGTCCGGAATTCATCAGTTTTATTGCATCATTGAGGTTTCCCTGAGCTTCATGAACAATTTCCCGGGCTTTGTCACCCGTCACCGAAAAATTCTTTCCGAGGAACAGTTCAAGGTCCTCATCACTGATTCTGGGAACTTCTACAACCTGTGTTCTGGAAAGAATGGTAGGAAGAATATCATTGGTACTTTCTGCCGTAAGGAGAATTACAGTTTTTGCGGGAGGTTCTTCCAGAAATTTTAAAAATTTATTGGAAGCTGCTATATTCATTTTATCGGCTCTCCACACCACCAGAATCTTAGTTCCGCCTTCAAAACTTTTTAGGGCGAATTTCTGGTTCTGGTCATCGATCTCATCGGCGGAAATAAAAAGCTGCTTGTTTTCGGACTCCAGAAAAGCAGTCCAGTCGTCATAGCTGGCATAAGGAGAAGCCATGATCATCTCTCTGAATTCTTCAAATTTATTTTTACTCAAAGAATTTTTATTATCCGTAAAAACCGGAAAACTGAAATGCAGGTCAAGGTGGTTCAGATGCTCCACTTTAGATGCGGCATGTTCATTTTCACTGCTTAAAATCTCTTTGGCATAAGCCAGTACCATAGGCAATGTTCCATACCCTTCTTTTCCTACAAAAAGCTGGGCGTGACTCACTCTGTTTTCGGCAATACTTTCTTTAAGAAGCTGTTTCAGGTTTTGCTGTCCGGCAATATTCTCCCAATTCATGTTCCAAAGATAAAAAATCCGGAGGAGAATATGAATTAAAATATGATTGATAAATTTTACAGCAGAACTGAATATTGAATTTTTGCAACGGCTTTCACCCGGCAGTCCTGAGAATCCGGAGACAGACCTGCTTTTTAAATTTCTTTGTTTTTCGGATAAAACAGGAATAATTTAAAGCTGACAGCAGTAATAAACTGATGGCAAAGCAAATTGGGAATTTACCATTCATTACGAATTATTCAATATTCATCAACTTTTCGGCTTCTCTAATGCCCTTAACAAACTTTAACCACATATAATTTTTACAATTCATTAATATTTAAGATATTTGCGCATTGTTTTAAAAATAAAGAATGAAAAAAATCTTTGTAGTATCATTCATATCAGCTGGATACTTCCTGAATGCACAGAGCATAAGCAACTCACCTTATGCCACTTACGGGATCGGAGATGTTAAATATGATAATACGATTGAAACTACCTCTATGGGTGGTATCTCTACTGCTTACATCAGTGATTTCACGAGCAGTTTCAACTTTGCAAACCCTGCAAACAACTCCAATTTCGAGCTTACAAGCATCAGACTGGAAGCAACCAACGAAAACAATTACTTTAAAACCAACTATAACGATACGAAGTCTACCAAACATTCTACGTATCTTTCCAATATTGCATTGGCCTTTCCTTTATCGGCAAAGGTAAAAATGGGATTATCCTATCAGCCATACAGCTCCAAGAGTTATGATATCATCAATACCCAGACTCTTTCCGACGGAACCGTTTATGCCAATCATTTTAAAGGAAGCGGAACACTGAATACCGCTCAGGCAGCCGTTTCTTACAAAATCAACCAGCAGTTTGCAGTAGGTTTAAGAGCTAATCTTTATTTTGGAAATCTTTATGATCTGAATGAATTTACCTCTTACAACTCTACCTCCAGTTCTGATCTGATCAACGGGTACGAGACCAAAAATAAAATTAAAAACTTCAACTTTACCCTGGGAGGAAGTTACCAGAGCCTGAATACCCGTACTGACAGAAAACTAACGATCGGGGCAACCGCTACCTTTGGTAATACCGGTAATAACGTCACTGATTATACCAACAGTACTTACCGATATTCCGATCTGGCTCAGACCGTAAAAGCTAATGAAAGCATCATTGACCAGCAGAGTACAAGTTCTAAAAACCTTCTTCCGATGCAGGCATCTTTGGGGGTAGGTTACGGAAGTGAAAACCACTGGTTCTTCTCCGGGCAGCTTGACTATAAAAAAGGAGAAGATATCTCTTACTTCGGAAAAACATTTGATTTCCAGGATACTTACAGAATTTCTGCAGGAGGCTGGTATCTTCCGAACTATAACAACTTCAGAAATTATTTTTCCAGAGTCATCTACCGTTACGGAGCATTCTATGAAAGAGGTAATCTTAAACTGGAAGGAACCAGCATTAATAAGTTCGGGATTTCAGCCGGAGTGGTACTTCCGTTCAAAACAAGCAGTATTACCAGAATGAGCGGACTTGAGCTGGGGCTTGAACTGGGTAAAAGAGGAACTCTTAAAAATAACCTGATCAACCAGAATTACATCAATCTGAGAGTCGGCTTCAATTTTGCTGATAAATGGTTCAGAAAGAATCTGTACAATTAAAATGAATTTTTCATACAAAATATCATATAAAAATATAGCATGCCTTTTTAGTTGTGCTATATTTTTTATAATGACCTCCTGTGAAGAAGACCTTACCAAACAAAACGGAAAGGACAGTAAGAATTTCCCGTCACAGATCATTAACAACGCCAATATTATCCAGCGCGATTCGGGTTTTATCACCTTAAAGGCCAAAGCACCGATCATCGAAAAATATGAGCTTATCGACAGCCCGTATACCGTAGCAAGAAAAGGAATCAATATAGAGTTTTACGATAAAAAAAAACCTAAAGTTCCCGGAAAGATCACTGCAAAATTTGCCCGTATCTTTGAATATAAAAAATTCTATGAAGCTAAGGGTGATGTAAAAATCACCACCAACGAAGGACAGAAATTTGCCATGCAGAGTATCTTCTGGGATCAGAGAAAAAAAAGGATCTATACCAAAGATACGGTATACGTAACGATGGAAGACGGCTCTACCCTGGTAGGTGCCAACGGCATGACTGCCAAAGATGATTTTTCTGAATATACTTTCTACAAAAATTCAGGAAACTTCAGTTCCAAAAGGCTGTCCACAGATAAAAAAGTACCACAATAATGAAGGCACAGGCCATCGGACTAATGTCCGGAACCAGTCTGGACGGGCTTGATATCTGCTTTACCTCTTTTGAAAAAAAGGAAGGTAAATGGAATTTTCATATCCTGAACGCTGAAACCCTTCCTTATCCTTCAGAATGGGAAGAAAGGCTCAGAAACTCAGTACATCTTTCTTCCGAGGATCTTCTTGAGCTTCATTCAGAATACGGTTTTTATACCGGCAGGCAGGTTAAAGAGTTTATCAGAAAGAACCATCTTGACCATATCAGCCTGATCGCGTCACACGGACATACGGTTTTTCATCAGCCTCAAAAGGGGTTTACCCTTCAGATCGGGGATGGAAGAGCCATCAGAATAGAAACCGGCATCCCGGTTATTTATGATTTCAGAAGCCAGGATGTGCTCATGAAAGGAAACGGAGCTCCTTTAGTTCCTATCGGGGATCATCTGTTGTTTTCAGAATATGATGCCTGCCTGAATCTGGGAGGTTTTTCCAATATTTCCATAAACCGGAACGGGAGAAGAATTGCGTTTGATATCGCTCCGGTTAACATCGTTTTAAACAGGCTGGCTCAACGATCAGGCAAACCTTTTGATGAAAACGGAGATCTTGCCCGGTCCGGTACGATTGATATTGAATTACTGGACAAGCTTAACTCACTGGATTTTTACGGCTTGCCTCATCCGAAATCTCTGGGTCTGGAATGGTGTATGCAGTATATTTTCCCATTACTGGAAAGCATAGAAACGACTAATGCAATGGCTACCTTCACAGAGCATGCTGCCGTGCAGATCTCTGAAGTGATCGCTCAGAACCGGATCAGGAATATTCTGTTCACAGGCGGAGGTACTTATAACACTTTTCTTGTAGAGAAAATAAAAGAAAAAACAGATGCAGAGATCATTATTCCCAAAAAGGAGATCATTGATTATAAAGAAGCCCTGATCTTTGCTTTTATGGGCATTTTGAAGATGAATAATGAAATTAATGTGCTGTCTTCTGCAACCGGGAGCACTTCTGACCACAGTTCAGGAATAATTGCATAAAAAAAACCTCCAGTACTGAAGGTTTTAGTTTTTATTTGTAAGCTTCGATCTTATCGGTCAGGGTATTGATAAAATTCTGAAGCGGCTTTTCTACCATCATTTTGATAAACGGATTGAATTTTCCTTCAAAAAGCATCTGAACTTCAGTCTGGTTTTCATTAAGAGGGTTTAAAGTTGCCGTTAAAGAAAAATCTAAACTTGAGCTTGCAGACTTTAAAACGGCTTTCTGATCCGTTACTTCATCAATTTTTAAAGCAATTTCAGGCATTCCCTGAAGACCGAATTTAAATCCGTTGTCTCTTGTTTCAAACTTCTGAAGACCGTCCGGCATAAAATCCTTATAGTTCTCAGGTGTTTTTAACAATTCCGATAGCTCCTTCGATGATTTATTGACAATAATTTTTCGTCCTTCTAAATTCATTTTTTATTTTTGTATTTAAATTCTTAACTCTTACAAATGTATAAAGTTTTTGTGAACGAAAAAAAATTATTAGTGTCCAGACATCCTGAGAATCTTGAAAAAGAGCTCAAGTATGAAAGTTTCACAACTTTGGAGATTGCTCTGGATCTTTTGGAGAACACTTCTGCCACTGAACTTAATGTATTCGGTGAGAATATAGAAGAAATATGGAAAGAGTTTCAGGGTCTTTTCAGGATCATAGAAGCAGCCGGCGGTCTCGTTAACAATCCGCAGGGAGATATTCTTTTTATCAGAAGGCTGGGCAAATGGGACCTTCCGAAGGGGAAAATGGAAAAAGGAGAATCCCGCGAAGAGTCTGCGGTAAGGGAAATTGAAGAAGAAACCGGCCTTAAGAATGTGGAACTGATCCGCTTCATCAATACGACCTATCACATCTATATTGAAAGGAATGGTGAAAAGATACTGAAATGTACCCACTGGTTTGAAATGTATTTCAATGGAGAAGATACTTCAAAACCCCAGATAGAAGAAGGCATAACAGAAGTAGCCTGGAAAAATACGTCACAGATTGAGAACGAGGTTTTTCCAAGCACATTTAAAAATATTAAGCTTATCGTTAAAGAGTTCCGGGATTCTAAAGACCGGTAATCTGAGCACGAAAGGAATATAAGTTTAAAAACCGGAAAATCTCCGGACATCCAATTAGATCATGTTGAAAAGATAAACGGCTATCCTCTGGCGGATACCGTTTTCACTTCCAACTCCCGGCTTCAAACCGTACGTATTAAATAAAATCAATTGATTTTTCCAGTGCGATTCCCCTGGATCCTTTTAACAGGATATTTTCAGACTGTATGGCATGCTGTTTCAGATATTCTATCAATTCCGCTGTATTTTCAAACGATGTCGCAGAAGAATGAACGGCCTTAAAGTTCTTTCCGACAGTAATAATTTCATCAAATCCCAATTTACGGGCCAGCTCCAGAATATTCTGATGCTCTTTCATGCTTTCATCACCCAGTTCAAGCATATCTCCTATAACAATCGTTTTACGGCCTTCAAAAGTGATAAAATTATTCAGGGAAGCGGTCATCGAACTCGGATTGGCATTGTAAGTATCCAGCACAAGGGTTCTCCCCTCTTTTTTTACAATCTGGGAACGCATATTGGTTGGGGTATAGCTTTCAACGGCATGCCTGATATTTTCAAAACTGATTCCGAAATGCAGTCCCAGACTTGCTGCCGCACACAGATTGGTAAAGTTATATTCTCCTGTAAGTTTTGATACGGCTTTCATTCCCTGGTATTCCAGTCCTACGAAATGTTCTTCCGAAATCAGGTTAAACTGATAGTCTGAATCTTCGCTTCCAAAAGTGATTTTAAGCGGATAATTTTCTGTTTTTTCTTTTTGAACAGGATCATTTTCATTAACTACAATGGTTTTATCATGATTTTTCAGATAATCATAGAGTTCAGACTTTCCTTTGATCACTCCTTCAAAACCTCCGAATCCTTCCAAATGGGCTTTCCCGAAGTTGGTAATATATCCGAAATCAGGTTGTGAAATACTGCACAGAAGTTCTATTTCTTTCTGATGGTTAGCTCCCATCTCAATGACAGCCATTTCATGTTCCGGTTTCACAGACAGGATCGTCAGCGGAACTCCGATGTGGTTATTCAGGTTTCCAAAGGTATACTGAACATTAAATTTTTCTGAAAGTACCGCATGAATGATTTCTTTTGTCGTTGTTTTTCCGTTGCTGCCGGTGAGTCCTATGATCGGAATCTGAAGCCGGTTTCTGTGATAAACAGCAAGTTCCTGAAGAAATTCCAGGGTGGACGGAACATAGAATATATTCCGGGATTTATTTTCGAAGCCGGCCTGTTCCACAATGACAGCCAGTGCTCCGTCATCAATAGCTTTCTCTGCTAAGGTAGCAGCGTTAAAATTGTCACCGGAGAATGCAAAAAAAATATCGTTCTTTCCTATCTTTCTGCTATCAATTGTCACTTTATCTGCCTTCAGCAGTAAAGGATAAAACTGTGCTGTATTCATATCCCAAAAATAAAAAACCTTCCGAAAATCCGGAAGGTTTTTTTAAAGTATTTTTTGATCAATATTATCTTCTAGTTCTACCTTTATCATTAGCTCTGGCATCCTGTGCAACACGGAAACCGATCCAACCAAAAGCTCTTCCCTGATTCTTATATCTTCTCTGTCCCGGATCCAGCCAGTACGCAGTATCCATCCAAGAACCTCCTTTTACTACTCTAACTTCGTTAGAAATTGCTGAAGTTCTGTCTTTGGCGTCTTTCTGCATTTTCACTTTTCCATTGGCATCTACAATAAATCTTGTTTTCGGAGAATTGTACATATCAAATGAAGCGGCTGAGTCTGAAGCTCTGTAATATTCAAGAGAAGACTGTCTGTCTCCGTCTCTGAAGTTTCTGTAATCAGCAATGGTTTCTCTTTCAAACTGTCCCGGAAGTCCTTTGTATACTAATCTTCCGTCAGCTAAGGTATCATACTTGATGGTTCCTTCTTCAATCATTTTGTAAGTTCCGTCACCGTTTCTTACAATAGCCTGAGGCATATTTCCTCTGTAATAATTGAAATCGCTGAAGTCTTCGTCAATAATTGGTCTGTAAACATCGGCAGTCCATTCGGAAACGTTACCGTACATTCCATAGATTCCTAAATCGTTGGAAGGATATTGTCTCACATCTGAAGTCTGTGCAGATCCGTCGTTTTTCCATCCTGGAAGACCGGAATAGTCACCTTTACCCATTTTGAAGTTTTCAAGGAACATTCCTCTGTCTCTTCCTTTGGTTCCTCTTAATCTTTCAATCTGAGGTTTTTTGCCCATGTATTGGTTATATTCTCTGTTTTTAGCCATTCCCAATGCTGCATATTCCCATTCAACTTCTGTCGGAAGTCTGAATTTCTGAACCATAGAAGCATTTGGAGCTCTGTTGGCAGCAAGAAGTCTCTGGTTGGTAGTCTTCATACCACTTTTCTGCTGCATTCTTTTCTCATTGATGTACCCCTGCATTTCAGGATCATTCGATTTGAATTTATCCATATTGAAAGCAGTTCCACCCTGGTTATTAGATTCGTTGATGTACAAATCTTTTGCAATAATACCGGCCTGCATCAAAGCTTTTTCATTAGCTCTGTCTGAAAGCCATTCACAATATCTGTTTGCCTGAGTCCAGCTAACGCCTACTACGGGGTAGTAATCGAATTCCGGGGAACGCAGATAAGTTTCATTATAATCGTTTCTAGCTAATTTGTTGTCCCACAATAAGGTATCCGGCAAGGCACCGTTATAGATTTCCTTAAAGCTAGGATCGCTCGGTGGGAATACATACTTCAACCATGTAAGGTATTCGCGGTATTCGTAGTTAGTAATCTCAGTTTCTCCGATAAAGAACGAACTTACCTGCATTCTGCGTGGTGTATTGTTCCAATCGTGCATAACATCATCTTTCACTAATCCCATTGTAAAAGTTCCACCTTCTACATATACCATTCCCGGCCAACCTTTCTGCTTTTGTTGCTTTCCTGCAAAAAACCAACCCTGTTTTTCGTTTGGTTTCCAACCTGTCTTGCTGACAAATTTTTTGGTACCGCCTCCTTTGCTGGTTCCTGACCCGCCACAGCTGGTTAATGCAAGTGTAGAACTTAATGCTATTAATGAAAACAACTTTAGTTTTTTCATAGTCGATATAAATATTTTCAAAGTACAAAGAAAAAATAAATTATTCAATAAATCAAGTAAACATTTGATTTTTTTGAAAAACGTTAACAAATTAATTTTATTGTATCACAATTTAATTCTAAAATTTTCATTTATTTTGTAATTCAGAAATTTCAATAATAAACATGAAACAAAAAATCACGCTTTTATTTCTATTCTCTTTTGCATCAATGCTTTGGGCCCAAAGGAAAACCATAGAGTGGGAAGGTTCCAAAATCCAGGACTTTGGTGACACAAAATTAAATCTTCCGAATTTTAAAAATGAAGGTTTTTCATTTGGCCAAAATAACATTTTTATCATAACCAAACAAAAGATAGGAGAAAAGCAGCTTAAAGTTTCAGATCTTGCCTGGGAAAATGTGACCGGGAAAGAGCTATATGAGCTGGATAAAAACAGTCTTCCTGATTATGATATGGGCAATGTGACGTATTATAATCTGGACGGGGAAAGGTATGCCCAAATCAGTGTTGCCTTATTTAAAAATGTAAAAGGACGTGTTCAGAGGCTGTCTTCATATAACCTTACCGAGACTGCTGTTTCCAATGATTTCAGATCAGGAATGGCCAATAAGGTAGGAACCACAGACAATCCTCTTTCCAGCGGAGGTTTTTACAAAATCAAGGTAGACCGTTCCGGGATTTTCAAAATCACTGCACAGTTTTTAAGAGATAACGGGATCAACCCCTCTTCTGTAAATCCCAAGAATTTCAGAATCTATGGAAACGGAGGAATTATGCTTCCGGAATTCAACAGGGATACAAAATACAGTGCTCTTCAGGAAAATGCGATCCAGGTAGTAGGTGAAGATGACAATGTATGGAATGAGGGTGATTATGCTCTTTTCTATGCGCAGGGACCGAACGGATACAACCTATACGACAATTCCAACGGAAACGGCTTCAAAAGGACGGAAACCCGTACAGACCGAAGCAATAACCTTAAAAACATATACGAAGATTTTTCTTATTATTATATCAATTTTGACAAAGGCCCGGGAAAAAGGGTTCAGACCATTGACGCCAATCTGCCCACCACTCCTCTGATTACAAGATATGATAATTACCAGGTCATCAATAATGACCAGAAAAACCTTTTGAAAGTAGGAAGAATATGGGTGGAGGAAACACCGTTCATTACTGAAAAGACCATTACATTCCCGCTCAGTTCCCCGATCCAGGCATCTGATGTCATCAGATTCAGGAGCCGTGTCATTGGATACAGAGCACAGAAAAACAGTATTGAATTCAAGATCAACAACACCAATCCTTTCCCTCAGTCGGTTCCAAGTAATACGCCTGATTTTAATTATGACTTTTATCCGCTGAGATATGATGATACGGTAACCGGTCTGAGCGGTAACCAGATTACTTTCACCTACAATCCCAATATCACGATGAACCCTAACGGGGCATTCTATTTCGATTATGTAGAGGTACAGTATAAAGAAAATCTTGCATTTAACGGAACGCAGATGAATTTCAGAGATTTCTCTCTCGTAAGCGGGTCCAATACCAATTACGGATTCGGCATCAATAATGCAGGAGCTTTAGAACAGGTATGGGATGTTACGGATATTACCAATGCCAACAGAAGGGTAAATAAAGCAGGAACAGGAAGCTTTAATTTCGGTTATGTGGCTTCCAATCTCAATTTCAACAATGAATTTGTAGCTTTCCGTGCAGATGCAGCCTTCTCCCCTCAGTTTGTTGAAAGAATTGCCAATCAGAACCTTTCTGCTCTCCAGAATGTAGATTACCTGATCCTTACTGTTCCTGAAATGATGGGACAGGCTCAGAGACTGGCAAGCTATCATCAGACCAAGAACAATTATAAAGTAGAAATTGTAGACGTAAATAAAGTATATAATGAATTTGGAAGCGGAAGCAGAGATCTTACCGCGATAAGAGATTTTGTAACCAAATTAAACACTCCGGCCGGAAGCCTTAAATATGTATTTATACTCGGAGACACTTCTTTTGATTATAAAAACAGGATCTCCAACAATTCCAATATTGTTTCCAGCTACCAGAGTGAACATTCTTCCGATTTTGTAGGATCCTTTGTAACGGATGATTATATTGTAATGACCCAGCCGCAGACCTCATCTATCATTGACGGTAATCTGCCGGACCTTCCGGTAGGAAGAATTCCCGCTGCGAACGTGAGTGAAGCAGGAGATATGATGAATAAAACCCTGGCCTATTACAACGCGCTTCCGGGACAGTCCAGCCCGTTCGGGGAATGGCGTATGAAACTTGATTTCGTGGTGGATAATGACAAAGACAATGGTGATCCTTTCCATAATGTAATGAATTCTGCCCTGTCTGATGTATTTGAACAGCCGGGACAGCAGGAGCTGAAAGAATATAACGTAAGAAAACTCTATCTGGATGCTTTTCAGGCTCAGAGTACAGCGGGAGGAACAAGATATCCGCAGGTAAACCAGGCCATTTCAAACGATATCGGAAACAGCCTGTACATCTTCTATTTCGGGCATGGCGGTATCAACGGATGGGCGCAGGAAAGAGTACTGACCACTACCGAGATTCAGAATTCCAATAACTATTCTTCCGTATACAGCAGATTCCCGTTTGTATCTACGATCACCTGTGAATTTACTTTATGGGATGAGCCGGGAACATTCTCGGCCGGAGAACAGTTTATGAAACTAAAACATGGAGGTCCGGCATCTATGATTACCTCAAGCCGTGCAATCGGGGTAGATTACGGACGCAGCTTTACGGATTATTATACCAAGAATATCTTTAAACTGACCAATGATGATTTTACATCGCTGGGATACGCTCATTTAACGGCGAAAAAAGAAAAAACAGCCGGTATTGACCACTTGAAGGTTAATTTCCTCGGAGATCCGGCCATGAAATTAAGCAGACCTCAGAGACTGCTTGTAATAGACAATGTTGAAAGCCCGGTTCCGGGACTGATCAGAGGTCTTGATTTTGTAAAAATAAAAGGACACATCAACAATCCGAACGGAACCCTCAACAATACTTTTAATGGAAGGGTTTATATTAATATTTTTGATAAAAGACTTAACAAAAAGACGCTGAACAATACCGGTGTATTAACGCCTGTACTGGAATATACCGAAGAAGGAAGTGCTATCGTTAAAGCTTCCGGAGTAGCTGTAAACGGAGTCTTTACCGTAGAATTCTATGTTCCGAAAGACATTAATTATGCCGTAGGACAGGGAAGAATTTTAGGATACGCCGATAATAAGGTATCTGATGTATTCAACAACCAGGCTGTACAGGTGGGAGATCTCAATCCGAACGGAATCAATGATAATGAACCTCCGAAAGTAAGGCTGTATATGAACAACACCAACTTTGCAGATGGAGGGATTACCAACCAGAACCCGATGCTTCTGGCCTGCGTTACGGATGATACGGGAATCAACTCTACCGGATCAGGAGTCGGGCATGATATTACGGTGTATCTGGACGGGCAGATTATCAATACGGTAATCCTGAATGATTTCTACGCTCCGGGAGAAGGTAACGGATGCGTAAACCCAAGCCTGGCCGACTATCAGAAAGGAAATGTAACCTATCCTTTCAGAAATCTGGCCATCGGACAACACCAATTAACATTTAAAGTTTGGGATATAAACAATAATTCGACAACTGCTACGTTAAACTTTGAGGTTAAGGATGAATCCGATCAGCATCTGGTTATTAACCGACCGCTGAACTGGCCGAATCCTTTTACCAATAAAACGTATATTCAGTTTGAGCATAACTGCGACGATATTCTGGATGTAAACGTTCAGATTTATACCATCACCGGAAAATTAGTGAGAACATTATCTCAGCCGGTCGTTGCAGAACCGTTCCTACAGGGCTTTAGAACGCCACGTCAGGCAATAGAATGGGACGGAAGAGATGATTTTGGGGCAACTGTTGCAAAAGGTACGTATATTTTTAAGATATTTGCAAAAAGTCAAAACCAAGAAAAATGCAAAGGAAGTGCCACAGCTGTAGAAAAAATGGTACTTTTGAAATAATTTAGATAATACATAGATAACAATATTTATAAAAAACTGATAATATATAAAAGACAACATATGAATTTAACTACAAAACTGCTTTTGGGATTTGGTTTAAGTGCTGGTTTTCTGGGCTACTCGCAGGATTTAGGCAAGATCAATCCAGTATTAACCGGAGCTCCTTTCCTAAGGATTTCACCGGATGCAAGAGCTGGTGGTATGGGAGATCAGGGGGTTGCTACTTCACCTGATGCCTTCTCACAATTCTGGAACGCAGCGAAATATCCTTTTAGCAGAACAAGTTCTTCCATAGGTCTTAACTATACACCATACATGGGGAAACTTACCAATGATGTATTTTTACTGTATGGTGCATTCCATAAATTTCTAGGACAGGAAGAAAGATCTACCATCTCGGCCAGTATTTATTATTTTAATATGGGTGAAGTGGACCTTACCCAGTTAGTGGGTTCTGAAGTAGCATCTATGGGTACCTCAAAACCAAACGAATTCTCTATTGATGTGGCTTATGCCCTGAAGCTTTCCGACTCTTTCTCAGGAGCTGTTACCGGTAGATTTATCCGTTCAGACTTAGCCGGAGGTTTCAACACCGATACCACCCTTAAACCGGCCAACTCTTTTGCCGTTGATATTTCCGGATACTATACTTCTCCTAAATTCTCAAGTTTCGGAGGCTATGAAGGTAAAGTGAATGCAGGTTTGGCCATTCAGAATGTAGGTCCTAAACTGGATTACACAGGAAATGAAGAATCCAGATCTTACCTTCCTACTATGGCAAGATTAGGGGTTGGATATGATATGTACCTGGATGATATGAACAGAATCGGTTTAAGTGTAGAAGGTTCAAAAATTCTTGTTCCGGGATCAGAATATGTAGGTATAGATCCTAACACAAGACAGCCGAGATATGAGATTCCCAACGTAGGTCCTATTGCCGGAATCACAAAATCACTCAAAAACAAGAACAGCATCATGTACAGCGGAGCTTTGGAATATTCATATGACAATGCATTTTCTGTAAGAACCGGTTATTTCCACGAAAGTGAAGAGCAGGGAGCAAGACAGTATGCAACTGCCGGTATCGGATTAAAATACCGTTCTTTCGGATTGGATATCTCTTACCTGATCAATATGTCAAAAATCAATACTGCTTTGGATAACACCCTTCGTTTCGGTCTTACCTGGAACATTGGTGAAGAAACATCTAATGTAGATTATTAAGATATTTTTCCACATAAAAAAAGCTGTCTCATTTTTGAAACAGCTTTTTTTATGCAGAAAAGTCGATAGTGAACAGTCACTTTGCTGCGCTGTCGATTTGTAAATCAGTTCATTCACTTCTCACAGTGAAGCAAAATTCAAAATTGATAAAAATATAATGACAGACGGCCTGAAATAAGTTCATAAAAGTCTTATTTTTATAAGGCTTTTTATTTTTCCAATATTTATTTTTGCAGTATGAATTATTCAGCAGAACTTAAAAAATTCGTTACCAGCCAATATGTATATTCTGCGATCAGAATTACACTGGCCACCGTTCTGCCCTGTCTGGTTCTCGCTCATTTCGGCATTTTAAAAGAATATTTCCTGTTCCCACTGGGAACCAGTTTCGTAGCTCTTACTGACCAGCCAGGTCCTTTTATCAGAAGAAGGAATGCGCTGGCATTCGCCATCTGCTGCTTTGTATTGGTAGCGCTGATTGCCAGCCTGGTAATGAATATTAAAATTCTGGTTCTTCTTGAGATCATTGTTTTCGGGATGTTTTTCTCCCTGATTGGTGTTTACGGGCAGCGGCTGGCTGCGGTAGGTTCACTCTCTCTGGTGGTTCTTGCCATCTTTATAGACGGACACCTTACAGGAAGTGATATCCTTAAAAGTTTACTGATCTTTACCAGTGGCTGTATATGGTTCCTGCTCATATTTCTTGTGGTCACCACAATCCGTCCGTACAAACTGGCAGGTCAGATGATCGGTGAAAATTATCTTCAGCTTGCTGAATTTTTAAAGATCAAAGCCAATTATTATCAGAAGAATCCTGATTTTGATAAACTGACCACTCAGGTTATTGCCAAACAGATTGAAATCAAAAATCTTCAGGAAGAAACAAGAGAAACTGTTTTTAAGACCAGAACGATCGTTAATGAATCTACAACAACGAGCCGCCTTCTGATGCTGATGTTTCTGAATTCAATGGACCTTCATGAAAAACTGATGACCTCTGAAAGCGATTATCAGAAACTTCAGCTGAGTTTTGAAGACAGCATGATCTTAGTTAATATTCATGATTACCTCAACCTTCTGGCTGAAGAAATTACCAATATCGGGATATCCCTTCAGAGCGGAACAAGAGCAAAGCCCATGTTTAATCTGGAGCTTGAATTGAAAAATCTTAATTTTAATTATTTTGAACTAAGAAACAAACAATTATCGCCCGACAGCCTTGAAAACTTCATGATTCTGCGGCAGATCCTGATGCGCATCAACGAGATCACCAAAGAAATCAGCGAGATCTACAAAGTATTTTCCCAGAATGTAAAACTGGCCAAGAGTTTATCTACGGGACTGGATCTGAAAAAGTTCATGCCGAATGAACCGAAACTTAATTCTAAGGTTTTAAGGAATAATATTTCATTATCATCCTCCCATTTCCGTCATGCGATAAGAATTACAACAGCTTTGCTGCTTGGTTACCTTTTCTCTATGTTTGATTTTCTGGGACTGGGACATACCTATTGGATATTAATTACCATAACCGCTATTTTAAAACCGGCCTACTCCATTACCAAACAGCGGAATCTTCTCCGTCTTTACGGAACGGTTGTAGGGGCCACCATTGCGTATATCATTCTGCATTTCATTCATATTAACGGGGTCCTGTTTGCCATCCTGCTGATCAGTATGATCATGTGTTTCAGCTTTTTAAAAGGGCGTTACTTCTGGGCGGTATTATTTATGACCATTTATGTTTTTCTGAGTTTCAACTTCTTAAATCCCGGAAAAGTAAATATCATCTTCAAAGACAGGGTACTGGATACAGCCATTGCCGGAATCATTGCTTTTGCCGTGTCTTATATTGTTCTGCCTGTATGGGAGCATACCCAGAATCTTGATCTGATGAAGAAATCTGCCGCAGATAACCTCATCTATTTCCAGAGTGTAATATCCAAATTCCTGCAGGGAGATTTCGATATTGAAGATTATAAAATAAAAAGGAAAAACGCGATCATTTCACTGGCCAATCTTTCTGATAATTTTCAGCGGATGATCTCGGATCCTAAAAACCAGCAGAAAAAACTGGAAGTGGTTCATCAGTTTGTGGCTACCTCTCATCTGATTACAGCTTATACCGCCTCTCTTTCCCAATATGCTAAAAGCAAAGAACAATACCCGGAAATAGATTCCGAAAGCTGGAGCAGAAAGATTGAAGCCGAAATGCAGCAGACCTCTGCCCTGCTCAATGGAAACGACATCACCGAAACCCTCAAAATGGAAAGCCGCCTTGAACCGGAAGATTCCTCTATTGAAGATATGCTGATGAAAAGAAAAACCGAGATTGAGGAAAATGATATTATCGACCGGAGAGATCCCGACAAAATATCTCATTTAACGGAACTTAAAAATATTCATGACATTCTGGAGCTGATCTATGATGTTGCTAAAGAACAGCGGAAAGTGATTGAAAAATATAAAGCGGAGAAGGGAGATGAAGCTGAATAATTCTTTTTTAAGATTTCTTGTCTTAGGGTAATTTGTTTTTTGACTGATTATGATATTTTTAGTTAAAAATCAATCATGGAAAACTTACCTTTATATATTTCGTTTATTTTCGGGATCATCACATTAATTACTCTACTCTTGTTTCGAAGAGCAATTAAAGAGGCAGATTTAAAAATAGTAAAATCAAATACCCATATTATTTTTCCCGCACTCATCGTTTGGTTGGTTATCCAGGCCTTCTTAGCCCTGAATCATGTTTATAGCACCCATTTGAATTCTCTTCCTCCAAAAATTGTATTATTGGGTATTCTTCCACCGGTTTTTGTTATTATACTGCTTTTTAGTACAAAGAAAGGTAAATTGTTCATTGACAGCCTTCCGCTTTTATCCATTACTTATATCAATATAATAAGGTTTTTTGTAGAAATCGTACTGTATTGGTTGTTCTTACATAAAGTTATTCCGGAACTGATGACTTTTGAAGGGATAAACTTTGATATAATAGCAGGTATTACAGCACCATTTATTGCTTATTACGGAATCAGTAAATCAAAAATAAGTATAAATTTAGTTTTATGGTGGAATATCATCAGTCTGGCATTGCTGATCAACATAGTGATAATAGCTTTCTTATCTGCACCATCTCCGTTACAGAAATTAGGATTTGATCAACCCAACATAGCCATTTTATATTTTCCATTCAACTGGCTTCCTACCTTTGTTGTTCCGGTAAATTGCTTTTGGGCATTTAGTTTCAATAAGACAGTTGATCCAAAAGAAAATCAGCTATTCCTCTACAATCGTAAAGCAGTAATCATCAAAAAACTCCACCCTTGCCTTGAATTCATCTGAAAACTGATCGTCGTACACCCTGCAGCTTATTTTATGAAGGTGTTTCAGCTCAAAAGGTTTCACTTCATAATTTTTCTTCAGAGACCAGTATTTGGAATGATGGATCTTGTACATGCTTTCCTTTACACTCCAGATAATGGTATAAAACGTATCTGCTTTATCTGCCGGAATAAATCCCCTTTCATTCTCATAGGTGAATTTATCAATGACCCTCAGTATTTTCGGATTGAATTTTTCAATATCAATACCTATTTTATTTTTGGAAACAGCAATGGCTGCAAAGGGAAAAGAATGTGTGATAGAAATTTCGGCATCTTTGGGAGATAAAAAGGGTTCCCTTTCTTTGTACAGGATTTTGGAATGAGGCTTCAGACCTTTCAGAAGTTTGCGGACCATCAGGACTTCCTGAAGCTTTTTGGGGTGGTAATCCTTTACTTTTTCAGCATTTTCCGGCTCCAGAAGTTCATGAATATTCAGTTCTTCATTCTCATCATATTTCCATACAAGAATGGTGGCATTATCATCTGAAAAATCTCGGTAAAGGGGCATTGCTTTTTTATTCTGCAAAAATACGAAAAAAGGATGGGAGATGGAGGAAAAAGTGCCATTTGTCCGGACCACCAATGCAGGCTTCATCATAAAATCTGTTCAGAGACAGGTTTTTTACCAATCTCAGCAGGTATAAACTCCCTGCTTCTCTCTTCCAGCTCCCTTTCTTATTTATTTAGACTGATGGTTTGCATCGTTTCTGTGCTCCCGGATTTCCAGGTTTTCATCTACAAAATAGGCGCTTCCGAATCCGTTTACATAAGAACCTTTTACCGGCTGCAACCGGATAAGAATAAAATCTCCCATTTCAGAAATAACGTCCACTACTTTACCGTGAGCTTCTTTAAGCCCGGCAACAACTTCATTCCATATTTCAGAATCCCTTTCTGTCTGGGAAACGGCTGCTTCAACCGTTAAACGTTCGCGGGCATAGATCTGTTTCGTTGCCGATTCATCTTCAATAAACATCACTGACGCTGTTCTTCCGTCCGCCAGATTTCTGGTATGTTTTGCCATAAAAGACACCAGGATATAAAAGCTGTTACCCACCTGTACAAAAGGAGCATAGCTGGCATTGGGGTTTCCTTCCGCATCTGCCGTAGCTAAAATAACGCTCTTCGACCTGCCGATCAGCTCTTTTACTTTTGGAGCAACAGGTTTTGCTTTTCTCTGTGCATCGTTCTGTGTATTGTTATGATCCATAATATATTGATTTATCAGGTAAAAATAGTTATTTATATTAAGACTAAATAATTTTAAGCCCTGTATAATCTCATAAAATCTGTCGCCGATCTGTGTTTTTATATCTTAATTATTAATTGTAATTTTGCACTTCGTTATCACTTGAATTTAAAAACTATTCATTACATATGAGTACTACAACACAATACGTTCCTTATAAAGTTAAGGATATCTCCCTTGCAGAATGGGGAAGAAAAGAAATTACCCTTGCAGAAGCAGAAATGCCGGGTCTGATGGCTATCCGTGAAGAATACGGACCGTCTCAGCCGCTTAAAGGAGCAAGAATAGCAGGATGTCTTCACATGACGATCCAGACGGCTGTGCTTATCGAGACGCTGGTAGCCTTAGGAGCTGAAGTTACCTGGTCATCATGTAATATTTTCTCTACTCAGGATCACGCCGCCGCCGCTATCGCTGCTGCCGGAATCCCTGTTTATGCATGGAAAGGTCTGAATGCTGAAGAATTTGACTGGTGTATTGAGCAGACTTTATTCTTCGGGGAAGACAGAAAGCCACTGAATATGATCCTTGATGACGGTGGAGATTTAACGAATATGGTTTTCGACAAATACCCTGAATTCACAAAAGATATCAAAGGGCTTTCTGAAGAAACCACCACCGGAGTACACAGGCTGTACGAAAGAATGAAAAACGGAACCCTGGTAATGCCTGCCATCAACGTAAACGATTCGGTAACCAAGTCTAAATTCGACAACAAATACGGATGTAAAGAATCTGCAGTAGATGCGGTAAGAAGAGCTACGGACGTAATGCTTGCCGGAAAAAGAGTGGTAGTTTGCGGATACGGAGATGTAGGTAAAGGTACCGCTGCATCATTCAGAGGAGCCGGTTCTATCGTTACCGTTACGGAAATCGACCCGATCTGTGCACTTCAGGCTGCTATGGACGGTTATGAAGTAAAAAGACTGGATACTGTGGTAGATAACGCAGATATCATCATCACAACAACCGGTAACTTCAATATCGTAAGAGGAGAACACTTCCTTAAAATGAAAGATAAGGCTATCGTTTGTAACATTGGACACTTCGATAACGAAATCGATATGGCCTGGTTAAACAAAAACTACGGTCACACCAAATCTGAAGTGAAACCTCAGGTAGACATCTACAATGTAGAAGGAAAAGAGATCATCATCCTTGCAGAAGGAAGACTGGTAAACTTAGGATGTGCAACAGGGCACCCGAGCTTCGTAATGTCCAACTCTTTCTCTAACCAGACTCTGGCTCAGATCGAATTATGGAACAACTCTGCTGCTTACGGAAACGAAGTATACATGCTTCCTAAGCACCTGGATGAGAAAGTAGCGGCTTTACACCTTAAAAAATTAAGCGTAGAGCTTGAAACCCTTTCTCCTGAACAGGCAGAATACATCGGAGTAGACGTAAAAGGACCTTTCAAACCGGAATATTACAGATATTAAGATCCTGCAAAATATGATATTATCCCACTATTCAGAAATAGTGGGATTTTTTATGGCCCGCAGCCGTGGCATTTGCTATTTTTGCCCCTAAAAAATAATATGAAGAACTTCTTATTCCTGGGATTGATGGGCTCTGCGGCACTTTTCAGCAGCTGCAGCAGTGAAGACACCAATACACCTGAGCAAAAATTACTGTTGCATAAAATAACCACCGTTTATTACGACAATCCTACTCAGCCTGAAACTGTGGTACAGACCCTTGAATATAACAACCAGGGAGAACTCATCAAAACACATTCCGGAGAAAGAGCCACCACTTTCGAATACAACAACGGCAAACCGGTAAAAGCCAATTATTACAATGCCGCTCAGGAGCTGGAATACTATACCGTCTTCAGCTATACCGGAGATCTTCTGACCGGTATCAAAGCCGTTTATACAAATCCTAATCTAAACAGAACATCAAAATATACCTATAATTCCAACGGCCAGCTTACCTCTTCTACCCTTTGCCAGACAGAAGACTGCTCTCACCCGGATACTGTTTCCTATACCTATAATGGCGACAATATTTCGACGGAAACTTCCGTAATCGGAGGAACAATAAGTTACAGCTACAAAAGCGATTTTTCCTATGATGACAGACCCAATCCGTACACCCATATCAACAGGTACCTGAAGATCATGATGGAAAGGGCCTATACTTTAAGTAAAAACAACTATACAACAGACAGGGTAAGCTTTAAAAACAGTGACGGCAGCTGGAACCAAAGCCAGACCACCACTTACAGCATACAGTACAACAATGCGGGATTTCCCGTTCAGGTTACCGGGAAAGAAGCCAACGGAAGTCCTTCCGTTCAGTACAGCTATGAATATATAGTACAATAATATCTGATCAGGCTCTCCGGTTTCCGGGGAGTTTTTTTTCAGAAGCTGTTCCTGCTATCCGCTCATACTCCTCGCGCCACGGCTTCCCACACCATTCCCGCCGGTGTTCCGGTTCCTGCTGTGGGGTAACCGCTGCTATCAGGGCTAGGGAAACAGCCGGAATTTAAATATTTGCTCTTCTGTCAGAAAGAAATTCCCCGGTTTTAGTCAAAAATTTTCTTTTCACAGAAATAAAAAGCTTTATTCCCGTTTCGGCATTTTATCCGTATTTCTCCTATATTTCTCCCTGTTATAGCAAGGTTCATAAAAAAATGAATATATTTAACCCATCAAAAACATATTACTATGAAAAAACAAAGAGTATCGAATGCATTCGTCGCGGCATCGTGGGTAGCATTGGGAGCAGGAATGATCGGCTTTATCGTAGGTCTTGCACGGGCAGAAATGCAGCTGAATGAGAAAGGATATTACTTTACCATCCTGCTATACGGCCTGTTTGCCGTTGTTTCTCTTCAGAAAGCTGTCCGGGACAGACTGGAAAATATTCCGGTAACGGATATCTATTACGGAATCTGCTGGTTTGCTACCCTGTCCTCCATCGTATTACTGGCTATCGGACTCTGGAATGCAACCATACTTCCCAGCGAAAAAGGTTTTTATGCATTTGCATTTCTCCTTGCCCTTTTTGGCGCTATTGCCGTCCAGAAAAATACAAGAGACAATATGCTTCAGGAATAATACAGCAACTCTTCAGACCTCTGAGGAGTTTTTTTATACAGTTATGCCAATTCTCTAAAAACACCGTAATATCTTCATTTGCAATTAAAAAAAATAACATTTAATTCATTTTCACTATTTTTATCTCACAAAACCATGATATGCACAAAAAACTAATACCATTTATCTTTTTCATCCTGCTGTTTCAGGCAGTCAAAGCTCAAAACGAATTCATTACAGTCTGGAATCCCAGTCTTCCGTCTAACAGCCCCGGAAGTCCCGACAGTTCCGGGAATACCCGGATCTGGTTCCCCGGAACAGGCACAGACTATACCATCTATTGGGAAGAAATAGGCTACCCTTCCCATAATGCAACTTTAACGGATGTAACGTCCGAATATCGTGTTCTGATCGATTTCGGAACTCCCTTAAACCCTGATCCCGCCCAGGCTACCTACCGCGTAAAAATAAGCAACGGAAACGGAAGTTTCAGCAGGATAGGATTTATAGCTCCTGATTCTTCAGGCGTCAACAGTCTTGCCGGGGATAATCAGAAAATCCTGAGAATTGAACAATGGGGAAATATCAGCTGGTCCTCCATGAAAAATGCATTTTCAGAATGCAGGGCTTTAAATGTAACCGCTACGGATATTCCGGACTTTTCCAATGTAACCGACATGTCTTTTATGTTTTTAAACTGCTCCGGCCTGATTGGAAATCCCACGATGAATAGCTGGAATACTTCCCGTGTAACGAGCTTAACAGGGACTTTTTCAGGCTGTTATCTCTTCAACCAGCCTATCGGGGATTGGGATACGTCCAATGTTACCTCAATGGGAATCATGTTTCTCATGGCAATGAATTTCAATCAGCCTATCGGGAACTGGAACACTTCTAAAGTTGTGGAAACCAATGCTATGTTTCAAAATGCCCAGGCCTTCAATCAGCCTATCGGGAACTGGGATATGTCCGGCAATCTCGATGCCGAACTTATGTTTGGGAATGCTGTAAAATTTAACCAGCCGATAGGAAACTGGGATACTTCAAAAATGATTGAAATGAATTTTATGTTTCTTAATGCCAAAGCTTTCAATCAGGATCTGAGCAGCTGGGACACAGGCAATGTAAAAATGATATACGGTATGTTTTATTCCGCAGAAAATTTCAACAGTAATATTTCGGAGTGGGATGTATCCAAAGTAGTGTATATGCAGAATATGTTCAGTAATGCTAAAAAATTCAATCAGAATATTGGCAAATGGGATGTAAAGTTGGTAAAAGATATAAGCGGTATGTTTGACAATGCCACAGACTTTAACCAGAACTTAGGAAAATGGGAACTCAATTCTCTGGTGTTTGCCGGCAATATGCTGAGAAATTCAGGGCTGAACTGCCAGAATTATGATGCCACACTCTCCGGCTGGGCTCAGAACCCTTTAATTGCAGGTAATATTGATATATCATCAGCTGCTCCCCTCGTATACTCCGGCTCAGGGGCAGTAAGTGCAAGAAACTTATTAATTACCAATAAAAACTGGACTATTACCGGGGACACCTACGATGGAGAATGCTCGCCAAGACTCGGAGTTTCCGATGTAACAATCAGTCAGGAAGCAGGGATTTATCCAAATCCTGCCAGAGATATTATATACATTAAAAATTCGGATGCAAAAAGCTATACAATTTCCGATATGTCCGGCAGAACCCTGTTAAAAGGAGCATTATCAGACGGGCAGATCAACATTCAGACCCTGGTTCCGGGAAGTTATATGGTACAGCTCCAGTCCAAAGATAAGGTGCAGAACCTGAAATTCATCAAAAAATAAATCAGAAAACCCCTGCCTTCATAGAGACTGCAGGGGTTTTGCTTTTATAAGGATTTCAAAATAAACCGGTACCCCATGATACTTCGGAAAGTACAGATATACCGTTACAAAAAAACCGCCTTATCAGAAATAAAGCGGTTTTTGTATAATGAAGGGTTACAGATCGTAATGGTTGGGATGTTTCGCCTTAATATCATCTACTGTTCCCAATACTTTATCTTTCAGGGAATCCTGGTATTTCTGAAGATTTTCAGCTACTCCGGCATCGGCGCTTCCTAATATTTTGGCCGCTAAAATTCCGGCATTCAGGGCACCGTTTAACGCAACCGTTGCTACGGGAATTCCACCCGGCATCTGAAGAATAGACAATACGGAATCCCATCCGTCTATGGAATTGCTTGACAGGATAGGAACCCCGATCACAGGAAGTGTTGTACAGCTGGCGACCATTCCCGGAAGATGGGCAGCTCCGCCTGCTCCTGCAATAATTACTTTCAGACCTCTTTCTTTTGCCTTCTGCGCATAATCGAACATTCTTTCCGGTGTTCTGTGGGCAGAAACCACCGTCAGTTCATAGGGAATATCCAGACTTTTTAAAAAATTTGCGGACTGTTCCATGATTGGCAGATCGCTCTGGCTGCCCATAATAATTCCTACCATTTTCAATTTTTATTAGATGGCCAAAGATAAAGAATTTTAACCTCCTGTTAAAATTTTAGATGGAAGGTGGAAACCTGAAGATGAAAGTAAAGACATCATTTTGCTGCTCTTTATATTTATATATTAATCCCCGCACCTCATCATCTTTCATTCACTTCTCATCTGTATCACCGGAAATTATCCCAACTGTACCCGTTCTGTTTATTTTAAAACCGATAAATTTGCCTGTTATATCCTGTTTATCTTGAAAGATTACAAACTCATTTTTGCTGTTCTTACCGTTGCTATTGTATGGGGAACTACATTTTTGGCGATCCGTGTAGCGGTAGAAACAATTCCTGCCTGGTTTGTAGCGGGAATCCGGCAGTTTCTTGCTGCTGTTATAATGCTCTTTGTTCTTCTTTCAAAAAAAGAGTTCAAATGGATCGGATGGAAAAGCCTGGGCTATCAGGTTGTTTTTTCCCTGTTAATGCTGGTTGTTGCCAACGGGATGACCACCGTAGCGGAAGAAACCGTTTCCAGCAGTCTGGCATCACTTATCAGTGCATGCTCTCCTATCCTGGTTTTTCTGGGAAGTGTAGCCGTAGGCCTGCAAAAATTCAGTCTGCGGGCTTTTGCCGGAGTACTGATGTGTTTCAGCGGAATCCTTTTCATCTTCTGGGACGGTATACAGGATCTTGCCAACCCCGGTTACAGAATGGGAATGATCTTTCTTTTCTGTGCTATTTCAGGATGGGCATCAGGTACCATATTTACAAAAAAACTCAATATTCAGAGCGGAAATATCACCCTGAATCTTTTCTATCAGTTTCTGTTTGCCGGAATTGTTCAGATTGGGTTCGCTTTTCTTTTTTCAGAAAACTATAACTTCGGGAACTGGACCTTAAAAAGTATTTCGGCGATGCTCTACCTTGCTGTTTTCGGCTCCGTAGCTGCTTTTTTTGCATTTCATTATGCGCTCACCAAGATTTCTCCGGTACAGGTTTCCATCCTGGCTTATATCAACACCATTATTGCTATATTTCTCGGCTGGCTGATTATGGATGAACAGATCTCGTTTAAATTTATCATCGCTGCTGCCCTGATCATCTGCGGGGTTTTTATCATCAATTACAAACCCGGAATGTTCAGAAAAGCAAAAACAGAATCCCTGAAAGCCAACACCTGAAATCTGTCCCCCTGTATTTTAACTGCAATAATTTTTATACTTTAGATTTAAATTCAAAGATCTGCTCAATCAGCGTAATCTGCGGGAAAAACATCAATAAAAATCCTTGAAATTTGCGGGGTCAGTCGGAAATACTTTCAGTAAAACGCGACAAAATCAAAAAAAAATTCCCCCAATACTTATCTGTAATTCTTACCGATATGGCAGCCGGAAATATGATCTCTTCCATTATTCCACTAACGGCGGGCAACTGAATGAAAATCCTGCAGAATTATTTTATCTCCTGTGGAAAGCAATATTTTCCTGTTTTTATATTTTTTCTTATCTTGTATACTCCAATCCACATATATGCTTAAAAACACATTTTTTTTACTCGCCGCTGTTTGCTTTCTTCTGGTAAGCTGTGATTACAAGGAAAAGGAAAAAAACCTTACGGAAAGAGAAAAGCAACTGCTTGAAAAAGAAAAATTATTCGCACAGAAAGAATCTGAATACCAGGCGCTCCTGAAAATGAAGGACAGTATTTTTTCCAAAAAAGATTCCACGGAGATAAAAGCGGTTGTATGGCCGGAAGAAATATCAGGACCATGGAACGGAAAAGTAATCTGTACAGAATCCAATTGCAGCGATTATGTAGTGGGTGACCAGCGTACAGACCTCTGGGAATTCGATAACGACCCCACTCAGCCTGTGACCAAGATTATTAACAATAATAACCTTGTGAGACTGTATTCCGGGAAATTTGAAAACAACGAGATCAGACTTTCTTTCAAAACCGATTCTACGGCCAAAAAATATGTGGAAATGAACGTTATTCTCAATGATATTTCCGATAACAAGATCAAAGGAACACGAACCGTTACTTCCGACAACGGCTGTACCGCCAAGTTTTCCGTAGAGCTCGTACGTTCCACCAAATAAAAACACTTATGATTTTACTGAGTATACACAATCTGAGTTTTCCAATAGAAGATCCGGTATTGAAATTCCTGTTGGTACTGGTTATCATTCTTGCAGCTCCGCTGCTGCTGAATAAAATTAAAGTTCCTCACCTTCTGGGGCTTATTATTGCCGGAGCCGTCATCGGGCCTAACGGTTTCAACGTGCTTGCCAGAGACAGCAGCATTGTGGTTACCGGAACCACGGGACTTCTTTACATCATGTTCCTGGCCGGACTGGAAATTGATATGGGCGATTTCAAAAAGAACAAATGGAAAAGCCTGACTTTCGGGATTTACACCTTTACCGTTCCTTTTGTACTCGGATACCTGGGAGGATATTACATCCTCCACTTCTCCATGCTGACCTCCATTCTCTTTGCCAGCCTTTTCTCTTCCCACACGCTTATTGCCTATCCGCTGGTGAGTAAACTGGGAATTGCAAAGAATAAAGCCGTTAATATTACGGTTGGCGGAACAATGATCACAGATATTCTTGCGCTTCTGGTACTCGCCGTAATTGTAGGAATGTCACAGGGAGACGTAGGAACGGAATTCTGGCTCAGACTGTCTGTCTCCTTTATCGTATTTGCATTAATTGTTCTGATCATATTTCCCATTATCGGACGGTGGTTCTTCAAAAAAGTGGACGACAAGATCTCCCAGTATATCTTTGTACTTGTGATGATCTATCTGGCCGCCATGCTGGCTGAACTGGCCGGAGTGGAAGCCATTATCGGGGCATTTTTCGCAGGACTGGCTTTAAACAGGCTTATTCCTCATACCTCATCGCTGATGAACCGGGTGGAATTTGTAGGAAATGCAATTTTTATCCCGTTTTTCCTGATCAGCGTGGGAATGCTGATCGATTTTAAAGTATTTTTTAAAAGCTGGGAAACCCTTGAAGCAGCAGGAATCATGCTTGTTGCCTCTATCGGGGGGAAATACCTTTCGGCAGTAGCTACCCAGAAAACATTCAGGCTTTCCAAAGAAGAGGGAAAACTGATCTTCGGATTGAGTTCCGCCTCTGCTGCGGCAACGCTGGCCTCTGTAATGGTGGGTTATAATATTATCCTTTCCGAAACCGAAGCCGGAGAACCGGTAAGACTGCTGAATGAGCACGTCCTGAACGGCAGCATTCTTCTGATCCTCGTTTCATGTACCATTTCATCCTTTATCTCACTGGCAAGTGCCCAGAAAATAGCAGAAAGCGATAATGAAGATACGGTTTCCGGCAATACCCACGAAGAAGAAAATATACTTCTGGCCGTTAACCATGAAAATACCGTGGATAGAATGGTGAATCTGGGAATCCTGATCAAGGCCCACTCCAATACGGAAGATCTCTTTGCTCTGAATGTCATCAATGAAGACAAAAATGAATCTTCGGTGAAAAATGCCGAAAAACTACTCCACCAGGCCGCTGATGCTGCGGCCGCGGCTGACGTTAAAATGCAGACTTTAAAACGTTATGACAATGACGTTATCAACGGTGTGAATAATGTGATCAAAGAGCAGGATATTACCGACCTGATCATCGGGCTGGAAGATGAAAAAGGATTTTCGCCTTCTTTCGTTTATAATCTGTATAACGGGTATCTTCAGAATGATGATGTGAATGTTCTGGTATACCATGCAGCCCAGCCTCTTTCCACCATCAGGAAATATGCCGTGATGATCCCTGAAAATGCCCACAAAGAAGCCGGATTCTTCCATGCTCTTTTGAGGGTGTGGAATATTGCCAGAAATTCCGGAGCCACTATGATCTTCTATGCCCCTGAAAACATCCTGGATATTCTGCAGAAGATCATTAAAAAAGCCAATATAGAAGCCGAATTTATCATTATGAATACATGGCAGGACGGTGAGAGAACAGCCACCCGGCTGAAAGATGATGAAGCCCTGATTCTGTTCATGGCAAAAAGAGGTATGCAATCTTATATTCCTCAGATGAGACTTATTCCTGAATTATTGAACCGGTATTTGAATGATAACAATTATCTTCTGATCTTTCCGTTCTCGGAATTTGACAAAAACAGCCCGGAAATCCGTTCAGTAGGAAATCATGGTGATTTTGTGGAAATAGGAAATGTGATTCAGAAAATTTTTAAATAGTTATACTTCATTTTAAATTTAATCATTGAAAACAAAGAAAACAATACTTCTGGCAGCCGTTTTAAGCTTTCAGTATTCTTTGGCACAGTTCGCTAAAATAGCAGACCGGGACGGTTATGTGAACATCAGAAAAAGTGCAGATGCCAAGAGTGCTATTGCGGGAAAGGTTAATTCGGGAGAAATTATTTACGTCTATGACCGCGATGAAAGCAGTAAAAACTGGCTGATGGCAGATTATCCCGATAAAACCGGAAATCTGCTTTCCGGATATGTTTACCATTCCAGGGTAAGGTATATAGAATCTTTTACACCGGTACCCCGCGTTTCCGCGAATCAGCATAAAGCTGTTTTTGCATCAGAGAACATTAAAGTGGAGATTACTGCCGAACCTTTCAAGTATAAGGAGAATAAAAAGTATTTTTCTTCGAGCAGCCGGGAAATTCAGACAGAAGACCTGTACAAAGGAAAACCGGCCTGGGGTACCGATGGAACCATTCCTCAGACCCGTTATCGATCTGTTACCGCCAGAATCGGAAACCATACGGTTGAAATTCCGTCAACAGAGACAGAAAACCTCTTCAACATCAATACGGAATTTGCCGAATGCTATTTTGATGCAGAAAATGAAACGCTGTATATCAGCATGGTCAATTCGGACGGAGCCGGAGGATATGTGGTGCTTTTCCGGATAGAAAAAGGGAAATATAAAGGAAAAACAGTGATTATGCCATTCTAAAAAATAAACCATGAAAATCATCAAATTATTAATCCCGCTGTTCGCTTTTATTTTATTTTCGTGTAAAGAGAAAAAAGAACCTGTTAAAAACGGGAGTCCCGTATCTTCTGTAACAGATACTTTAGCGACAGAACAGCCCGCAGAAATGCCAGATACGGCCAATATAAAGAAAATTGAAAGTAAATCTTTTCAGGAATCGAAAATGGAGGCTGATACGTTAACTGCTGGTTTTCATTTTGAGAAATTCCCTTCAGCTAATTATAAATTCACCAAAAAAGCAAAACTGGATTTCTCTGAAGATGAAGGTTTTTATAATTTCAGAACAAGGATCAGGGAAGCTTATGCAGCGGGAACCCCCGATTTTGCCAGCTATTATATCACGGTTATTTTCGGGTGCGGAACGAGCTGTATTATGGGAATGATGATGGATGTGCGCGACGGAAAAATTTACGGGCTTCCGCTTGGAGAAGAAACCTCATGCCTGTTTGCGGATGACAGGGCTGTTTTTGATGCAGACAGCAGGCTTTTTATTGCCGGTATCTGCCGGGAATCTCCTGAAGCCGAAAGCGTCTATTACCATGCTTTTGTATGGAATGAACAGAAGAAGATTTTTGAAAAGGTGGATGAAAAAGATTTTAAATAGGCTGGGTCCGCAGGCTGGGTAATAAAATAAATTTCATCAACAGAATGTTTCCAGGATTAAAATATTGCTGTTTTTTGGAAACGCAAAACCTTATATTCTTTGTGTTTAATTTTTTGAAACGCAAAGTCTGATGATGAATGCCGTAGATTTTAGAGGGCAGAGAACAGAATCAACTCCGTTGATTCGATGAAGCGCACGTTTAGCCACAAACTTCATCAACGACAAAGTCGCCTTTCTTTACTCTCTCAAAATCAAAAAATCTCTTACATAAAACTTTGTGTTTAATTTTTGAAACGCAAAGTCTGATGATGAATGCCGTAGATTTTAGAGGGCAGAGAACAGAATCAACTCCGTTGATTTGATGAAGTGCGCGTTTTAGCCAAAAGCTTCATCAGCGACAAAGTCGCCTTTCTTTACTCTCTCAAAATCAAAAAATCTCTTACATAAAACTTTGTGTTTAATTTTTGAAACGCAAAGTCTGATGATGAATGCCATAGATTTTAGAAGGCAGAGAACAGAATCAACTCCGTTGATTCGATGAAGCGGTGGATTAGCTTTCGGCTGTTTTAATTTTTAAAATAATTGATCACAGTTCTAAAAAATTGCTGAAAATCTTCGATTTTCTTGCGCCCTAAAAACATCAGAATAATTAAAATCCTTGCAGCCTTTAGCTTTAATCCAACAAGAAAATCTGTGTAATCTGAGATCCTTTGAAAAATTTAATCTGTATCCGCAACACGCAGGGATTTAAGTACCATTGATAAAACAATACATTTAAACGCACCCATCATTGAATCTTCCCTACCATAGAAAATTTATCTTTTATCATCAATTTTTGTATTTTAGTCCACAAAAAATAACCTATGAAACAGATCGCCGGAATTCTTCTGATCATAATGTCGGTACTTATTTCTGCTCAGGAAAAAAAATATTCTGATCAGGAAATGAAACAGAAACTGGATTCCATCAAAACAGAAGGAAACCTTTTATTTTCTCTTGAAAATGCATCATGGCATTCCGGGGATCTCATCAGCCAAAACAGATCAGTACACGGGTCTGTGGGCGCTTATCTCACGTATAAAGTTCATGACACAGTAAAATCGGTTTTTCTGAACAGAGATCAAAGTCTTGTTATTGCGGAATATTCTTTTAAAAACAATGGAACAAAACCTGTAAAAGAGAATTTCCGGCAGAGAAATCTTAATGAAACGGAAGCAGGTATCAATAAAGTACGAAACACGGTCATTCCACAGCTATCCGATCCCAAATATGAGGTAGGTGTTCCTGAAGGTTATAATCTGAATGTTATTATTCTTCCGCAGAATGATAAGTATAAGGTATATTTAATTCCCGGAACCTCTCAGAATGGGATTATTCCATTTGGAAATGATTATTTATTCATTACAGACCGGGAGGGTAAAATTCTTTCACACCAAAGGTTTCACTCAAGATTAATTCCTGCAATTACCCAATTGAAAAACGGAGCTACTTCTGTCAAAGCTACCCACAGCCATTTAAGGACCAGTCCGTTTATTTCGGCTACTGATATCTGTACATTTAAGCTGTATGCACCACTGACAAAGATGGAGGAGTTTTCTGTCTATTCACCTGCACTGGGCACCTATATGACCTATAATTATAAAAAAGATTCTCTGGAGAAAACGAAGGAACCTTAAATTTGATCTTTAAAAACGAATTCTATTTATCCAAACTGCTCATTATAAAATTCAATGAAGAAGGCCATACTTATTTTTATCTCCATCATTGTACTGATCGTGATTTCCTTTACCATTTACTGGAATCTGCCGATATCCGTCACCAGACATTCTGATATTGAATACGGAAACAGCCTGATCAAAAATGTAGAAGATTATAGGAAAACACATCACAAACTGCCAGACAACAGCGATTGGAATACGCTGGAAAAACTGGGATTCAAACCTACTGACCTGGGAACTCAGCCGGATTATTATACTGATGGAACAGACTATGAAATTACTTATCCGGATAGTTTTGACGGGCCTTATCTGATCTGGAATTCCAATGAAAAGGAATGGAGCATTGATTTTCCCAAACTTTTTAAAAAGAAAAACCGTTAAAATAGAAAGAGCTGCAATGATTCATTACAGCTCTTTTATTTTTGATATGAATTGTTATTCAGCAATTACTTTTACCATTCCTTTTACTTTTACCAGTTTTTCCATCAGTTCTTCTCTGGAATCTGCAAGAACATTGATGTGGCCCATTTTCCGGCCCGGTTTGGTTTCTGTTTTGCCGTATAGATGAACGTAGGTTTCAGGCAGTCTGAGAACATCCTCCATTCCCTGATATACTGCTTTTCCGGCATGTCCTTCTGCTCCTACCAGGTTCAGCATTCCGCTGTAAGTAATAGCATCAGTATCCGCTAAAGGCAGGTTTTTCACCACTCTGTACATCTGCTCAAACTGGGAATTTGTATTTCCTTCCTGGCTCTGATGTCCTGAATTATGTAATCTTGGAGCTGTTTCATTTACCCATACTTTTCCTTCTTTATCCAGGAACAGTTCAATGGCAAAAAGCCCCGGTGAATTTACAGCATTCAGGAATTTTTCTGTAATTCCCTCGATCTGGTTCACAACATCTTCGGTCAGGAGCACCGGACAGACGTTGAAGTCCAGCAGGTTTAATTTAGGATCAGCCACCATTTCCGTTACCGGGAAAATATTGGTTTCTCCGCTTTCGTTTCGGGCAACAATTACAGAAAGTTCTTTATCGATATCTACCAGGTTTTCAATCACGGAAGGTTCTTTCCACAGATTCTGAAGATCATTTTCCGTTTTAATGACTTGTACGCCTTTTCCGTCGTAGCCACCGGTATTCATCTTCTGAACAAACGGCAGGGGCATTACGATTTTTTCATCACTGTTCCACACCGTCTGGAATTCAGGGCTTGGAATATCGTGGTTTTTATAAAATTCCTTCTGAAGGATTTTTTGCTGTATGGTTTTGATAATGGCGGCATTCGGAACTACTTTTACGCCCTGTTTTTCAAGTTCTGCAAGGGCTTCAGCGTTTACATGCTCTATTTCGATGGTCACGATCTCTTTATCTTTCCCGAAGTTCAGTACCGTTTCATAATCATTGAAATTTCCCTGGGTAAAATATGAGATATTATGGCACGGGGCATCAGAAGCCGGATCAAGCGTATAAAATTCATCATCATATTTCAATGCGCTCTGGATAAGCATTCTTCCCAGTTGGCCGCCTCCTAAAATTCCTATTTTCATTTTACTTTTATTTTTTCTGTTAGATTTAAATTTCTTCCGGCTTATTGGATCTTATCAATTTTAAGATAGCCTAGCCCCATTGGATTTTCCTGATTTTCAGCTTCAGATTTTGTAAGGACAATAGAATATTTTTCTTTCATTTTCTCAGGCAGGATGTCACTGACATTGAAAATATCATCAATATCAACGCCGTGCTTATCATCAATATGGCTTACCGCGCCTTCAAAGCCCATCGTAGCATAGAATTCCGTCGCTTTTGCTCTTTTCACGATCTCTCCCATTGATTTTCCTACCATCAGATGCTGTTCATGAAATTCTTCGAAGAAACCTTTTTTATACCCGCCCAGATTAAGGAAGTACAACTGGTCTTCTGCTGTTCTCTCTCTTTTTTCAACGATTTTCACTTCATATCCGTCTGCAAATTTCACCTCCTGATAACAGTCCAGGTGGATCTTTCCCTCTGCTTCTTTCCAGAATTCTTTCATATCAGGCACAAGATCCTTAAGGTTTTCCGCGATTCCGAAAAAAACATCATGCTGCTCAATATTCCGGCCTTTAGGCGTTGCACCGAGGATGATATAGAATAATTTCATTTCAGTTTTCATGGTTACAAAAATACGTCAAATTTATCTTTTTTAAACGTTTGGCAGAGTACAGCAATAGTTTTATATTTGTAGCATGTCAGAAATCATCATTCTCTTCCTCGGAGCCATTTCTGCGGGGCTTTTAGGTTCGCTTACAGGTTTGGGAGGAGGAGTTATCATCATCCCTTTACTGACGCTGGGTTTCGGCGTTCCTATGCACTATGCCATCGGTGCTTCTTTGATTTCCGTGATCGGAACCTCTTCCGGTGCTGCGGTAGCTTTTGTGAAAGAAGGTTTTACCAATATGCGGATCGGTATGTTTCTGGAGATTGCCACCACAGCAGGGGCCATTATCGGAGCCCTGGTTTCGGGAATGCTTAATCCGAATACCATTGGGATTATTTTTGCCAGCATTCTTCTTTTAACGGTTATTTTAAATTTAAAAGGTAAACCGGATCATCAGGAACCTTTAATCAAAGGAAGCCTGGAGGATAAACTGAAACTGTACGGAACTTTTCCTGATAAAGGGGTATTGAAAAGCTACTCTGCAAGAAATACAGTTCCCGGATTTCTGATGATGATGTTTGCCGGCGCCATGTCCGGTCTTCTGGGAATCGGTTCCGGTGCCCTGAAGGTTCTTGCTATGGACAATATGATGAAACTGCCGTTTAAGGTTTCTACAACAACCAGTAATTTTATGATCGGTGTAACAGCAGTTGCCAGTGCCCTGATCTACTTCCAGAGAGGAGAGATCATCCCGGTGATTGTTGCTCCGGTTCTGATAGGTGTGGTGGTAGGAAGCTTCATCGGTTCAAAAACCCTGATGGTTTCCAAGACCAAGAAATTAAAAGTATTTTTTGCCATCGTGATCACGGTGCTTTCAGTATATATGATGTATAACGGGATCAATAAAAGCTTCAGATAATGAAAAAGAATTTTACAGATGTGGATCTGAACCGTTCGGTAGGAAATCTCCTGAGGCTGGGTGTTATTCTGTCTGTGATTACTTCACTGGCAGGTTTCATCAAATTATTTCTGGAAGGCTTCAAAATGCCGAAAAAATACACCTGCCTGGATATAGGAACCTCATCTGAAAAAGTATGGGGACATTTCTGGAACTCTCTGTGCAAGGGGGAAGGAATGGCCATCATCCAGCTGGGAATCCTTTTGCTGATCTTTACTCCTCTCATGAGGATCGTCTTTGCGCTGATAGGATATTTAAAAGAAAAAGACTACGTGTATGTAGTCATTTCTTCTATTGTACTGGCCATTATGGCGGTGAGTTTCTTTACCGGATACGCTCACTGATCTTTAAATTTCATAGAACTCCAGCGGAAGCAGATCCGGATCCTGGGTAAAGAAAAATTCTTTTCCGGTATATTCATCAATACGGATTTCTTCACAGATAAGGCCTTTTGACATAAGTTCCTGTCTTTTGTTTGCTACATTTTCTACTGAGAAAGCCAGATGTCTCAGCCCACAGGCTTCAGGACGGGAAGGTCTCTGAGGAGGATCCGGAAATGAAAACAATTCGATCACATAATGATCTTCTATTGCCAGATCCAGTTTATAGGACCGTCTCTCTTCACGGTATACTTCCCGGATGATGTTTAATCCTAAGACTTCAGTATAGAATTTTTTAGAATTTTCATAATCCGAACAGATTATGGCAATGTGGTGAATCTTCATATTCATTAGAATGTTTTAAATTTTTCTTTCAGGAGCTTTCCGTAGAGTTTTCTCAGTTTCCGGTCGACTTCCTGCGCCTTCATGGTTTCTCCTATTCTTGCGGATTTTACAAAGATTCTGGTTCCTTTCTCTTCTCCAATTATGTGCATATCAAACTGTATATCCCAGACCGTCTGATCATCCAGCTGAATGCTGTCTATTTTATATTCATTGCTTGAGCGTACCATTCTGAAAATCGACGCTTTTAAAGAATCATCGGAGACCTGATAAACTTTTTTACCGTTATAAAGATTCTTCTGCTCAAAAGTTCCGGTACTCAGAAGTCTGCTTCTGCTTCCTGCAATAATTCTCGCAGTGTCTTTCTGCACTCTTATATTCCGTTTTTTAAGTTCGGAGAGTATTTCATCTCTGGACTGATTAACATCAAAAGAGTAGTCATTAAAATAAAGATTCCCGGTGTACGGAACATAATCAAAGTAACGGTTTCCGGGAGAAGTTGACATGAGAGTTAATATTGTTGGCAATAACACCAAAGACGGGCTCAGTTTTTTCAGACTGAAACGGTCAATAGCAGAACTGTTCTTAATCAGCAGATAAGGAACCGGAAGCAATAACAGTACGATGAGATCCGTATAATCCACGACTCTGTACAATGGAATAAAGGAAAAACTATTGTACAGCCCGATACAGCTTTCTGAAAACGGAGATTTCCAAAAGGCAAATAAAACCCCGGCCGGGTATACGGAATACTGTTTCAGCTTTGGGAATAAGTACGTTAAAAGCATCGGCAGCAGGATGATTCCGACAATATCCGAAAGTTTTCCTGTAAACCAGCTGGTGTAATGGTATTTGAAGAAATGGTCATTGAGGAATAAGATAGCCAGGCATCCTAAAAAGACATAATTGAAGATCAGGTTTTTATTCCGCATTATTTTATTTCCTTACAGTTATCTTTTCTTCTTGTATCAATAAGGTACTGGATTTTCCAGCTGTTGTCTTTCTGCTTTACGAGCTGAAAACTGTTGGCCCCGCAATGGGAAAATTTTTCTCTGTAATAAAAAGAATACGGGGTAAATACGCTGGCCAGTATGCCATCTGAATGGATAGCCTCAATTTCAATTCGTTCATCGATACTTCCTTTCGGGAGCTTTGCCACAGATGAGATAAAATCTTTGATTTCTTCATTTTTTACGGTTCCGTCTTTGGTGATGGTCTGAAGAACAGCATTTTCCGTAAAAGCGGACTGTATAAGGTCTGCATCTGCATTTTTCATCCCCAGAAACAGATTCCGGATCGGTTTTTCTATCTCCTGGTTCTGATTCTGTGCAGAACAGAACGTACTTAATACTAATGCTGCGGCGGCCAGTTTATTCATGTCGGTTTAATCTGATCAATAAAAGTAAAAAAAATATTAGAAATTATTAAAATTAACAAAGTTTAAAATATAAATAGATGGTATTTAAGATGAAATAATTTATTTTTATCTGTTATTTATCGATATGTGGGGTATTTATTTATTTTTAACCGTACTGTTGGCGGTGCTTACGGTTCTTCCTAAAATTCAGAATTCACACTGGATGTTCAGGGTTCCGGAATTTGGTAAAATTCAGATTACCTATATTGTAGTTCTTACGTTTATATTAGGTTTCGGGCTGGAGGAGCCACAGTATTTTTTATATTCACAGGGGCTTCTGATCCTGATGTTTGTACATCATGGGGTTACCCTTATCAAATATACTCCGCTTTACCCGGTAAAAAAACACAGACAGCGCAGCCGGTCTTCGGAAAAGCTTCATTTTGTGTCTGCCAATGTTTATCAGTTCAATAAAGAATATGACCGTTTTATCAGCCTTATTGAAAAATACCGCCCGGATGTTTTTCTTACAATGGAAAGTAACGGTGACTGGGAAAAAGCAATGAGAGTTCTTGAAAAAGATTATCCGTATCAGCACAAAGTAACCCTTGAAAATACATACGGAATGCATTTCTATTCTAAAATTGAAATTCAAAGTGCACAGACCCATTATTTTGTTGCGGACGACATTCCTAGCATTGAAGCACATTTAAAAACCGGAGATGGGTTTTCATTTGTATTTTTCGGAGTTCATCCGCCGCCGCCAAGCCCTACGGAAGAAGAAACCTCAAAAGAAAGGGACGGAGATCTTCTCAGTACGGCAAAACGGGTGAAAGACCTCCATCAACCCGTTATTGTTGTTGGAGATTTCAATAATGTAGCCTGGTCTAAATCTTCTATTCTTTTCAGAAAAACCAGCGGTTTAATCGATCCGCGAATCGGGCATTCCTTTGTTTCTACTTTTCATGCCCGGTACCGTATGCTGAGATTTCCGATAGACCTGATGTTCCATAGCGAAGATATTTTTATCAAAGAATTGAAAACTCTGGAAAACTTCGGCTCGGATCATCTTCCGGTGTACTGCGAATTTTTCATCGATCATCATAATAATGAACAGGAGGAACTTGTAGAAGAAGCTACTTCCGAAGAAAAAGCAGAAGCGGAAGAAATGATACAGGAAGGAAAAAAAGAAGACGGAAACCGCGATGAAGTGGTAACAGAAGACTGATTTATCATTCTGACAAAAAATACAGAATATTTCTTCGGATACCATATATCATGAATAATTTTTGTATCATCGTACTGAAATTAATAGCCGACATATGAATCTGATTGAAAATTTAAAATCAAATGCTTTTGTAGAATTCGCCAAAGACCACTCTACCCTCATCATTGCCATTCCTTATATTATCGGAGGTCTGCGCCAGCTGTTCAGGCTTCTTACCATTTCGTTTGATCTGATTATTTTCTTCTCTTTTACCCAGCTTTTAATAGACGGAATCATTACGGTGCTTAAAATGGTCGTTTTATTGTCTTATGTACAGCTTTACAAATCTTTTCTGGATAAGAAAACCAATGCCGGTGAAATGAAAGCCCTGAAACAGTACAGTATAATCTTAGGCTGTTTATTCGCCGGAATCGTCGGAACTGTTATTTATTTCAAAACGGTAACCGGAAACCTTCCCTATGCGCCTGTTTTTCAGTTTTCAGTATTTCTGCTGCTAATTCTTCTGTCTATTAACCTTGTCATCTCATTAAAAGACAGTCCTTATAAAGGTACCGGATATTCTATGATCTTTGTATTTCTGGTATTTATTCCTATGCCTGTATCCTCGGCCAATCATATTGATAATATCGACACTTTATCCAACAATCTGAAAATGGAATATAAAGATGCCAAAATGGTGTATTACAATGATCAGTATCTGTTTTATAAAATCAACCCTAAAGATTCTGCTGATAAGATCCTGGTTGTGAAAATTGATAAATTATTTGATGATGCTGTATATGAAAAGCAGAAAGAAAACTAATTTTTAAAACATTAATCCTTTGCATTCTTTCGTTTTTTCAACAAAATCTATGGGCTAGTAAAAGCTTTTGATACCTTATGTTTTAAGCTGAATACTCCATGCATAAAAGTTCACGTAAGTTCGTTTTATCTGGAATGGAGGGGATGGTCTCAAAAGATCTGTTAGGTTTAAAATAAAAAACCGTTCCACTGTTGTGAAACGGCATTTTATTTATAGGATCATATTCTTTTTAGAATAATTCTTTTCTGATGATATTCTGACTTCTTTCAGGGCCTACTGAAACAAGGTATACGTTGATTCCCAAATACTTTTCTATAAATTCGATATATTTCTGGGCATTATCAGGAAGTTCATCATAGCTTCTTGCTTTTGTAATATCTTCGTTCCAGCCCGGAAGCTCTTCATAAATTGCTTCGTAATCGTATAGCTTTGTAGTAGAGGACGTGAAATAATCGATGATTTTTCCGTCTTCGGTTTTATAATGTGTAGCGATTTTCAGTGTTTCAATTCCGGTAAGAACATCAAGTTTAGTGATCACAAGATTGTTAATTCCGTTAATCATACAGGCATGCTTTAAAGAAACAAGGTCTAGCCATCCTGTTCTTCTCGGTCTTCCGGTTGTCGCCCCGAATTCACCTCCGATCTGTCTGATTTTTTCACCCAGTTCATTGTCTAATTCAGTAGGGAAAGGTCCGTTTCCTACTCTTGTACAGTATGCTTTAGCTACCCCGATCAGGTTCTGAAGCGATGTAGGAGGAACTCCTGCTCCTGTACACACTCCTCCGGTAGACGGAGAAGATGAAGTTACATACGGATACGTTCCGAAATCAATGTCAAGCATTAATGCCTGAGCTCCTTCAAACAATACGTTCTTTCCTTCGTGGATGGCTTCATTCAGTTCCAGTTCCGTATCAACGATTCTGTCCTGAAGCTGTTTTCCGATCTCCAGAAACTCGTTGTAGATTTCTTCAACATCCAGTACAGGTTTTCCGTAATATTTTTCAAAAAGAGAGTTCTTAACTTTTAAGTTTTTCTCAATTTTTTCTCTTAAAATCTCTGGATTCAAAAGGTCAACCATTCTGATTCCTACTCTTGCTATTTTATCTTCATAGCAAGGGCCGATTCCTTTTTTCGTAGTTCCGATCTGAGTTCCGCCATGTTCTTCTTCACGGTACGTATCCAAAAGAATGTGGTAAGGCATGATCACATGCGCTCTTCTGCTGATAAAAATGTGGTCAGTTCTCAGGCCTTTGCTCTCGATCTGGCTAACTTCCTTAATAAAAGATTTAGGGTTTACCACTACTCCGTTCGCAATGATACACTTCCCTTTGCACTGCAGTACCCCTGAAGGAAGAAGGTGAAGTACGAATTTTTCATCGCCTACATAAACTGTGTGGCCGGCATTGTCACCGCCCTGGAAACGTACAACGTAATCCGATTTAGCCGATAAAACATCCGTGATTTTTCCTTTACCTTCATCTCCGTACTGAAGACCTACAACTACGTAAGTTGACATATTTTACTTTTGTTTTTAGATTCATGCAAAATTACTCTGAAAAAATAGGGTGAGCAAATTATGAGGGAAATTTATTTTTGAGCGGGGTGGAAAATATGATGGTTACAGGTTTCATCCATAAGGATTTAATAATACCTTCTGATAATATCCGGATCATTTTGAAAACATACCAAAAATTGGTATATTTGATTAAAATTAAAATATTATGGCAAAAAATACATCCATATTATTGGGAGATTATTTTGATAATTTTATTAATGAACAAATAAAGTCCGGAAAATATTCGTCTGCAAGTGAAATAATACGCAACGCTCTTAGATTATTTGAATATGAAGAATCTAAAAAAACAGAGCTTATTAACGAATTAAAAAAGGGAGAAGAATCAGGTTTTGTAGATGATTTTGACAGAAATGCCTTTCTGAAAAGCCTCCATGAAAAACACAGCTCTGATTCATGAATTATAAAATCAGCAAAGAAGCACTCTATGATTTAGAAAAAATATGGTTTTATACTTTTGAAAACTGGTCAATGGAACAGGCAGATTATTATTTCAATTTAATAATGAATGAAATTGAATATCTCACTCGTAATCCGACATTAGGAAAAGATTATAACAAAGTAAGAAAAGGATATTTCCGCTCAAGAGTAAAATCACATTTTATATTTTATAGAATCAATCTGAAAGACGAAGAAATTGAAATCATAAGAATTCTTCATCAGCAAATGGATATTTCTGCCGGATTAGATGAATAATTAATTCTAATTTTCCTATTACTACTCATTACAAAAAGATTTATCAGATGAAATCATTACAAAAAACGGGATATTTATCTGGCAGCACTCAAAGCGAACCCCAACTCTTCCACACTCTCTTCACCCCGGAAGCCATTCCTCCCAAAGCCACCCTTCTCATCATCCACGGTATGCAGGAACACAGCGGAAGATATGCTGAAATAGCAGCCTATTTTGCAGACCGCGGATTTGCAGTTCTCACCTATGACCATCTGGGACACGGCAGATCGGTAAAGGATAAAAAGGATATTGGATTTTTCCAGCTTAACAGGCCGGATAAAAGACTGATTGATGATGCACAAACAATGGCAGACTATCTTCACCGGCAATATCCGGATGTTGCGCATTTTGTTTTGGGGCATTCTATGGGTTCATTTATAACAAGATGCCTTCTTCAGAGAATAAGCAGCAGATTTACCGGAGCAGTGATCACCGGAACCGGCGGCCCTTTGGCGGGAATCAGTTTAATAAAGGGCTATCTGTCGCTAGCCAACAAAATAGCCCCGCATCATCCAACTTATCTCAATACCCTTTTCAGTAAGGTTAATAACAGCCATTTTAAGAAAGACCGGGATTTCAGCGATACCAGCTGGCTCAGTCTGAATCCGGTCAACAGAAAAGCTTTTACAGAGGACAAGCTATGCGGAATTCCTTTTACCAATAATGCATTCTATGCATTATTCAGCATTTACCAAAAAGCTACGGCAAGACATTGGGCAGATTCCATTTCCAAATCCTTTCCTATTCTGCTGATCAGCGGACAGAATGATCCGATCGGAGATTTCGGAAAAGGAGTCATGAAAACAGTTGACGATCTGAAGCAGGACGGATTTACCCATATCAGCTACAAACTTTACCCGGAAATGCGTCATGAAATCCTGAATGAAGAGATCAAAGAAGAAGTTTTTCAGGAGATTGATGAATGGTTTCTGAAATATTTGTAGTTTCCAGGCTCTAGTACTGAGCAAATAACGTATTTATTGCAGAAATTCTGGCTAAAGCCAGAGGATCGGATGTTTTATTATTCAGGCGGACCAAAGTCCACCTCTATTGAATAAATTCTGCAGATTACAGATCATGTCTGCTGATTATGATTTTCTGTCCTGCTGAATTTGTTTGTAAAAGCTAATACAACGTTTTCATTTTTGCGTGGTAAAAAAACATATCATCAATACACATTTTATTTTTAATCGCTCGCTGATCTTGCCGATTACGCAGATTTTTCATTCGATAACTGATAAAAACCATAGATTTTCAATAACTTATATAAACTCTTATGCAAAGTTTTTTAAACTTAAAAATCAAAAAGTGTTAGAAAATTTTGTGTCTTGTATGGTTTACAAAAGTTCTTCTGGAAATTCAAACCTTATAGGTTTTGGAAACCTATAAGGTTGTGGGTAAACACATCTGTAAATCATCCGGGTAACGATCACGTTCCATTACTTTCAATCCAGTCAGAAAAAGATTTCCGGTAGGTCTCTCCTACGGTCACAAAATCCAGATTCTGCATCTGAACGCGGTTCCCTTCAATTATTTTAATCTTATCCGTAGCAATAATATACGATCTGTGAATCCTCATAAAACGGTTTTCAGGGAGCTTTTCCAGGATATCCTTCATATTTTCAAGCATCATTACTTTATCGTTGGCGGTATGAATCCGGATATAATCTTTCAGACCTTCAATATAAACGATTTCTTCAAAAGCGATTTTATAATATTTACGGTCAGCCCGCACCAGCAGGTATTCCGTCTGAGGACTGGATACAAAAGTCTGCTGCCATTGAATAAACTTTTCCACGCTCTGATAAAAACGGTTAAAGACGACAGGCTTCAGCAAAAAATCCACAACATGAAAATCAAAAGCTTCCAGGGCATACTCGGCATAGGCTGTCGTTACAATGAAATTGTGATCCTTATTGAACATTTTCATCATCTCGATTCCGGTAAGTTCCGGCATCTGAATATCGATAAAGATAAGATCAATACTTTCCGATCTCAGGATTTTCATTACTTCATACACGTCACTTCCGGCATAAATTACATTGAGAACTCCTGTTTTTAATGCATAATCATTAAGAAGCCTTACCGCAAAAGGTTCGTCGTCCAGTATAATACAATTGATTTTCTGTTTCATAGTTGAATATGTATAGAAGCTTTAAACCGGTTTTCAAAACGGCCGGCTGTAAGTTTATATCGATTGGGATACAGCATATCCAGCCTGTTTTTAAGATTATCCAGACCGATTCCGCCCAGCTTATCTGTTTTCTGTTTTCCAATAGTGTTGACCACTTCAAAATTCAGGCTTTCAGCATCTGTCTTTATCATGATTTCAACAGGATCTTTAGCTGAATAAGCTCCATGTTTCAAAGCATTTTCCACCAGAGGTGAAAGAATATAGGGAGCAATCCGGATCTTTCCGTCTTTAATATCATTCATCCATTGTACGATATTGTTTTCATAATGCCGCAACTCTTCCAGTTCAATGTAAGCTTTGATATAATCTATTTCTTCTGACAGGGCAATATGATCTTTCTGGGCTTCATAAGTTGTAAAACGCATAATACTGCTCAGTTTTTCAATAGCGGAAAGAGATTCCGGCGACTGAAAATGCACCATGGAATAAATATTATTCAGGGTATTAAAAATAAAATGCGGATTAATCTGGGCTTTAAGAAATTTGATCTCCGTATTTTTCTGTTCCTCCAGAATGATCTTATTATATTCCAGAAGCCTGATCACATGGATCACCAGCCATAAAAAAGAGCTGAGGATAATGGGACGCGGACTGTACAGCAGGTTATCAGCCAGATAGCTCCAGAGAGCAGGTTTTGTATAGTTGACCTTTCCAAACCACCAGTCCGTCAGTACCTGTTCAATGGTAAAACGGGCCAGTGTAAAAAACAGATAGGAGATCATTACTCCCGCAATAAGTTTCGGCCATCTGAAGTCCTTAAAAATCCCAGGCATCACCAGACTGTAATGAAAATAGAAAGTAAGGATAAAAACAACGGCATAGGTTTTAAGGAACAGATCAATTTCTGAGATATTCAGATAATAGGCGGTATTCCCCACCACTACAAAATACAGCGTAAGGATCCAAAACAGAATATGCAGGCCGGCTTCTGTTTTCTTATTCAGATAGAGTTTCTCCATTCCGGTTACTAATTTTTTGTAAAAATAGTCTTTTAAAAAAGAGATCCGAACCGGGTTCGTAGATAAAATCCCGGGAAACGTCGATAAAAGTAGCATCACGCGGTACAATAGAGCAGTTTTGCGGTACAACACATATAAAAGCCTATGAAATCTCTATTAATACCCGCCTTTCTTCTTTTCTCTGTATACAGCATCAGTGCCCAGGAAAAAGAAAAAACAGACGAAACGGCACTGGAAGCTGTGATCATTAAAAACCGTAAAAAGGTTATTGAAAAAAAGGTGGACCGCATGATCTATCATGTTGAAAACTCCGCAGCTTCAACGGGAGGTAATGCTCTTGACGCGCTGAAATCCGCTCCATTGGTAAGAGTGCAGAATGAATCTGTTTCCATAGCCGGAAAAGGGGAAGTCCTTATTATGGTTGATGAACGTTTACAGAGAATGCCGGAAAGTGAGCTTGCCGCTTTTTTAAAAACTATTCCTTCCGATAATATCAAAAGTATAGAGATCATTACAGCCCCACCCGCAAAGTATGAAGCTGAAGGCAATAGCGGGATCATCAATATCCGGCTAAAAAAAGCAGGAAACAATTCCTGGAATGCAAGTGCAGGGGCCAATTATACCCAAAGGTATTTTGCGGGAAGCAGCCTTCAGGGAACGTTCGGCTATAACCGAGACAGATTATCATTACAGGCATCCGTTTATACGGAACAGCAAAAACTCCGTTCCTTTTCTGAAAGCCGGACCTTCTACCCGAAAGAATTATGGATAATGAATCAGACAGCCACTGAAAAGAATAAAAATACAGGACTAAGCCTGGGCTTAGATTACAAAATCACTGAAAAATGGACCTCCGGAATAAAATATCTCGGAAGTTTTAACAGTGAAACCTCATCCAGCTCTCCCCTTACTTCAAGAATTAATTATCAGACAATGAATCCTGAATCCTTCATTGCCTCAGATGTCGTTGCATCCAATAAACCCGGTACCCATACTTTCAACTGGTTCAGCACCATCAAAGCAGACAGCTCCGGAACCGTTATTTCCACAGATTTCGACTTCTTTCAGTATAAAAAGACTGACAGCAGGGATTTCGACGGCCGGGAACTTAATGCAGGATCACAACCAGTTCCAGGCACCTGTTTTTCCGCATTGAATACCAATATCAACCGGATCCGCAACTATTCCGGGAAAACCGACGTGGAAACCAAACTTTCCTGGGCAGATCTTAATTTCGGAGCCCGCTTTTCATACACCAGAACAGATAATGACCTTACTGTTTATGGAAGAGAGACCGGAATTTCCGTATTGAATACCGATCAGTCCAATACATTTATTTATAAAGAATACAATGAGGCCGTTTATGCATCTTTAAACAGAAAATTCAATGACCAGTGGGAAGCGAAAATCGGACTTCGGGCTGAAGCTACCCAAACCAAAGGACTTTCCGAAAATACAGACCGTACAGACAAAAATGACTACATTAAACTGTTTCCTACTGCTTATATAACCTATACAATGAGCAGCAATCATTCCCTTTCCCTGAATTACAGCAGAAGAATAAGAAGACCCGGCTTCGATTACCTGAATCCGTTTGTAGTCCGTACCAGCCCGTTCTATTATTATGAAGGGAATCCGTATCTGAAGCCTTCTATTATTGATAATCTGGAATTCACTTATGTTAAAGGACAGAAATGGATTTCCTCTCTTTATTACTCCAAAGTTTCAGATTTCGGGCAGGCATTATCCATTCCGGACGGAGAAACCAATGTTACCAGAAACACTCCTGTGAATTATGCAGACACCTACCAGATCGGATTTTCCACGTCGTATAATTTCAGCAGTCTGAAGTGGTGGAACAGTTTTACGGGATTCAATGTCAATTATCAGAATGTAAAATCCAAAGTTTCTTTCGCAGAGTCAATCGATGGGTTCAATGCTTATTTTTATACCAATAACGATTTTACTTTAAATAAAAATAAAACAGTTTCTCTAAGTGTAAATTACGCATTACAGCTCCCGGGCAGATACCAGATCTTCCATATTTCCACAATGAATATCATGGATGTTGCCGTTAAGTTTTTATGTTTAGATAAAAAACTGTCCGTAACTGTTGCGGCCACTGATGTACTGAATGGCCAAAAACCTTTGATCTCTTATCAGTCAAACGGCATCAATACCACTATCCGCAACAACAATTACACCTGCGGCTTCAGAATATCCTTAAGTTACAGATTCGGCAATAATAATATGAAAACCAAAGACAGACATTTCGGGAATGAGGATGAACGGAACAGGATCAATTAATAAGGTTGGAAATAGAAAAAATCTGCGAGCGAAAAAATATCCACTAATATCAGTACAATGCGTGCAATCCACGGAATTTTTTTAACCACGACAGGCACAAAACATTTTACACTTTAGTGATTTTTTTAAGTTAAAAACTTTGCGCATAGAAGTTCACTAAAGCTTATAAAAATTTATGATTTTTTGTATTCGAAGCGTAAAATTTTATCGGAGATAAAACCCCCGTACCTTTTAATACGGCTTTAAAATAATTCCTGCGACCTTGCGTATTCCGGCAAAAATCTGCTCAATCTGTGGAATCTGCGGGATAAAAAATCATTGCAAACCTCTTCCGGCACATAGAATTTATTCAATAAAGGCAGGCTTTAGTCCGTCTAAAAAATAAAAATCAGTCCATCACCTATACCCTCACCAGATTGAAAAGTCCATCATAAAAATCACAATATGAAATTTAATAAATTAAATATCAGAAACTTAACTATAAAAACTCAATAACCACTCATTTTTTCCAAATGCCGGATTTCATTCACCATGACTCCTAAAATACAGAAAGCACCTCCGGGTGCTTTTATACTTTAATCCCGAAGAAACGGGTATTATAAAGGGAATTCAAACGATATTTACACTTGAAACCATCTGAGACCAACCTCATAAAAATATAAAAAAGAGGTTGCATGGACGTTTGGGTGGACATCTGCACGGACATTTTCATATTATTCCGGGCAGATCTGCCAGCCGATAAAGCCTGAAAATAACTTAAAAACAGCAAAAAACAATGATTCATCACCCTTTAGGGGATCAACGGACAAACACAAACAAACTAAAAATCAATTACTTATATTTCTATTCGTTTTCAAATACTGTATTTCTGCTTCCAGATCATTCAAACGGTCATAAAACTCTGCAGGATCCGGCAGATTGAAATTCAGGTGAAGCTTTACTTCCCATACTTCTTTTATCGTGCTTGGATGGATGTTCTGAGTGGGGTAATTTCGCCGGTTATCCGATTTACAGATCAGGTTATCATATTTCTTGATCCTGTTCAGGCATCTTTTAATAAGACCGTCTTCAATTTCATTGGAAACGATGGCATACAGTTTATTATCGCTGATATCATGAATCCAGTCATCCACAAACTGGGCAACCACATGCGTTCTGTCCGGAAGCGTAGGAAACATCGAATGCCCTTCAATTTCAAACATCCTGAATATACCGTTATTAAGGTTCGGAAGCCGGAATGTAGGCAGCGATTTAATAAAATTAGGATCATTATAACCCTGGAGATACCCGGCCTTCAGCTTGTTGGGAACAAGAGCAATATTATCCCTGTTATGAGAATCCACCGTAATTACCTGAGGAACCCTGTGGTAAAAATCAGACAGCAGGGCGGCCTGTTCTTTTCTATCTTCCCTCAGCATTTCTCCTTCACCCATAATCAACCATTCGGAATTTATTGCGAGCGAAGTGCATATTTTTTCGATCACATTGAATTTAGGCTCCGTTCCGTTGATATAACTTCTTATATTGGACTCATTTACCCCTATCATACCCCCGAAAACAGAATTATTCCCATTAGCAAAGTAATCAACAAGTTGTTTTATCCGAAAATTTATTCCATTCATAATCAGTAATTTGAATATTGATTCGAAAAATTTTTCGAGTTTACATTTGGTTATTCGTAAAGTTTTACGATATTTGTCCCGTACAAAAGACAAACATGATAATGAACAAAACTACTAAAAAAAGAACATATTACAATACAGAGATCCTAAATATTCTGATGAAACGCTATACCTGTTCCGCCGACTTTATTCGTAAATCTTTGCGTGGTGACAGAGTGGGAGAAAAATCCGACCGGCTAAAGAAGGAATACAACCTTTTTTTAAAGAAGACCGAAGAAGCCATTAATACCGAAGCCCAATCACTAAAAAATAAAAATCATGAGAAAAATACTTCAGACCCTGTTCTGTCACAAAAAGATAGACGTGATAGATGCTAAAACAGGAAGAAAGGAAACCGCCACCTATAAAATAATATTAGGCATTTTCTTTAAAATCACTTACCAACCTCAGTAAACAAACAAAAAAATAACGATACCATGCCGATCTACTGGGGCAGTATACTCGCAGTAACAAAAGATGAACTCGTTCCGGCATACTTCAGCACATTAGATGCTCTTCAGAAAAAAATCCAGCGGTACAGAGATCTGCCTTTTGGAATTAAACAGGTCAGAAAAGGAGGAAACGGCCGCCAGATGCTTATTGACTTTGATTCGCTCCCCAAAGAAATACAGGACAGCATTGGAGATCCGCGAAAAATGCAGCATCCCCTGATTCCTTTCTTTCAGTTTGATCCGTCAGCAGTCCGTTATTATACCGATTTCAGATTTGAAGACGGCACTCCTTTAAAAGAAAATTTCAAACAGGAATACATCATCAACGCAAGCGTTCTACGCGCCGCCGAAAGACTGAAGCTGGCAAGACTTGAAGAATGGAAAAAGCTCAGAAAAACATCCGGACGCGGACTTATGCCCTCTATCTGTACCGATGTAATCACTTTCAATGAATTCCTGCCGAAACTTTTTAATACGGAACATACCATTCCGGCATCATACAGAGCATTTGACAGGATATGGAAGCCGTTTTTCAATACCTATGAAGATGGAGGATACAATTACAGCTGCCTGATCTCCGGAAAACTGAAGAATCAGAACAGGAAACTGATGACCGGTGAAATGATGACACTGCTGAATGACATGTTCGCCGGACAGGATTACAAACCTTCAAGAACCCAGGTTGCTTCGCAGTATCAGGCTTTTATGAACGGAGAACTGGAGATCATCTCCAACGAAACAGGTGAAATCTATGACCCGGCAGACCGCAGAAAATTCAGGGAAATATCAGACAGCTCAGTCATTGCATGGCTCGGAAAATGGGAAAACAAAATAGGAACTTTTGCCAGACGCTCAGGAGACCGGCAGAAGCTGATGCAGGAGTTTATTCCGTGGCACAAGCTGACCAGAATCAAAGAAGCGGGAACACTGATCTCAATTGACGACAGACAGCCGCCATTCATGTACGACAAAAAGAGAAACCGGGTATGGTTCTATATGGGAATAGATCTCGGTTCCGAAGCCTGGACATGCTGGGTACACGGAAAGACCAAAGAAGGAATCATTACCGAATTCTACCGCCAGATGATAAGGAATTACACAGAATGGGGATTCAATCTTCCTTTAGGATTAGAATGTGAAAGTTCACTGAACAGCAGCTTCAAAGATACATTCCTGAGAAACGGAGCGATGTTCGACAGCGTTAATATTTATGCCAACCGGGCCAGGTCCAAAGCCATTGAAAGAAAATTTGAAGAACTGCGGTACCGGCACGAAAAAAGCAGACTGGGATGGATGGCCAGACCTCATGCCCGGAAAGAAGAAAATCAGAAGAGCGCAGATGGCGAAATCATCATTCCGTATGATGACATTGTAGACCACTCTCTGAACGACATTGAAACATGGAACAATTCACCTCATTCCATACATAAAGACAAAACAAGATGGGAAGTATTCTGTGAGATGCAGAACAAAGACACCTGGCCCACCAACTGGCAGGCGCTCCTGCCTTACCTGGGAAAGGAAACGGTCTCAAGCTGTAATGCCGGGATCATCAATTTCAGGAATACCACCTATGTTTTGGGATTAGATAATGAAATTGTTTTGGGAGAAGACCTGATAAGACTGATGAAGTATGTGGAAGGAAAGGAATTCAGGATATTCTGGCTGGATGGAAATGACGGAAGCACACTAAAAGCCATGATCTATCATGAAGATATGATGCTGTGTGACATTGTTCCGCATCCGGAATATTCAAAATCAAAGCATGAAAGAAGCGAACAGGGAGAAATCAACAGAAAGCTGATGTCTGCCTATGAAAATACAGTTAACGCCTTTATGGCCCACCAGAAAAGAGAAATTGAACAGATTACGGTGATAGACAACCGTAAGAAAATAATCAACAGCAAGTTTCAGATTCCCGGCAGAAAAAGATACGTGCAGACAGAATCGGTTCCGGAAGAAGTTCTTTTCGAAGAAACCCAGGAATATCATTATAAAGAAACAGAAAGCACTGCAAGAAGCTGGAAATCAAACTTCAGATAACAGACACACAATAGAAAATATGGAAATCAATAAAGAATTAAAATATCAGATCCGGGAGGCAATGATGAAATACCGGAATCATTTCGGCGGAACAGATGCTGCTTTTGCCAAATCATTAAATATAAGTAACTCAATATACAGCAGAATAAAGAAAGGGGAAACAGAAAAGATCCTCTCTGCCGGAGAATGGCTGCACATCGGAAGAAAATTCAGAGTAGACTTCAGCAAGAACAGCTGGAAGTTTGCCAGAACGGAAGTCTATGAACAGATGTACGAAAGCTTCATGTTCTGCCAGAAATCAAAGACCTCTATGATCCTGGTGGATGACTGCGGTATTGGAAAAACAGAATGCGCAAAAGCTATTATTTCACAGATGAAGAATGCCTTTTATGTGGATGCCTCGCAGACACACACTAAAGTGAGATTTATCCGGCAGCTGGCCCTTGTCCTGGGATGCAGAACAAAAGGCAGATACCACGAAGTTCTGGAAAATGTAAAATATGCCCTGAACGTACTGGAAAACCCTTTTGTATGCATTGATGAAGCCGGAGACCTGGAATACAGCGCTTATCTGGAATTAAAGGGAATTATGAATGATACGGTAGACAGCTGCGCCTGGTTTATGATCGGGGCAGACGGCCTGAGAGCAAAGATCACCAAAGGGATCAACAACCATAAGGTAGGATTTGCCGAAATATTCAGCCGCTTTTCTGATGATTTCGTCACTCTGGTTCCGAAAGGTCCTGAAGACCGCAAGAAATTCTACGCCAAACTGATCGGGGATGTTGCCTATGTAAACCTGGATGATAAAACAACGGTGAATGAAGTCATCAGGAGCTGTATGGTAAAAACAGACACGCCCTACTCCACCCGCAAAGGTCAGGAAGACGGAAAGATCAAATCATTGAGATACCTGAAAACCTTAGTAAACGTAAGCAGATCATGAGATCCATATCAGTAAAACAGGCCCTGTCCATCGTCTTTAAACAATTTGAATTTACCGGATTATGGCAGAAAGCTTTCGGACAGCCGGAAACAACCGGATTCTGGTATCTGGGAGGAGCAGAGAAAAACGGAAAAACCACTTTCGCCATGATGCTGGCCAGATATCTGGCTGAATTTGGAAAAGTACTGTATGTATCTGCGGAAGAAGGTTTTTCGAAGGATATTATCTCCGCAATGGTTGCCGCAGGATTATCCGGTACCGACAGAAATTTCAAGCTCCTGGATTATATGCCCTGGGATGAACTGAACCAGAAGTTTGAATCAAGAAAATGCCCGAAGATCATTTTTATAGACAACACAACGGTTTACCGTGACGAAATCACCAGGAAAATGGTACTCGAACTTAAAGAAAAGCACAAAAACAAACTCATCATTTTCGTAAGCCATGAAGAAAAAGGACTTCCGGACAGTGCGTTGGGAACTGTCTGGAGAAAGCTATCCAAGATCATCATCCAGGCAGAAGGTCTGAAAGCCATTATTTCCGGAAGATGCCCCGGCGGAACATTAAATATCAACGAAGAAAAAGCCAACCTCTATTGGGGAACAACAATTGAAAATCAACAGCAATGAATACAAGAGAAAACCTACTGACAATAGCCCTGCAATATGACAGCTACGGGGAAAAATACCTTACCGATTTCGACAGAATGTTTATTCATAAAGAAATCAGCTCCATCTGGAACGAATCAGGATATGTGATTCCGGAAGACGTGGAAGGAAAAATACAGATCAAACTCAGAATTATTAACCAGCTCCAGTGGGAATCGCCCTACTAAAGATCTGATTTTAGAAAGGAAGAGGGATGAGGGAAAAGGAAAGTTACAAAAGCCCCAAAGAATAACTGCCCTTCAACAGTTATCCCGCTTCCATTCGGAAATCTCGATTTTTAACACCAACCACAATTCATTCATCACCAAAAAAACAAAAAAACATGATCACAGAAACATTAAAAATAATAACCATTGAAGAACCTGAAGCGGAACTTAATACAGGAAAACAGAAGCAGAAGCAGCCCCGGTATGAAAACCTGAAATCAGGCAAAGATTACATTTCCTGCTCCAAAAATGAATGGAAAGGAATTAATTTAAATTCCTCCTATTAATAAAGCTGAAATGAAACTTCTCCTATCCTTAGACAACAGCAAACTCAATGTCCTCAACAGCAGTATGCAGATCCTGGATATGCTGAACATCAATACCCAGCCCAGGAACCTGAAAAGCAGTATCTCCATCTGTATGGAACTCCGCACCGAGCTGCTGCAGAAAGCCGTAAAAACAAGACAGAAAGACAAATCTTTCATCATTAAGCTTCCTTATTATAAAGCCGATGCTCTCTGGCATTTCCTGAAAGAATATGAGATCTATTTTCCGGATGATTTCGGAAGCTATGAAACCAACGCTGTTCTGATGATGAAAAATGAACTTCACCGGCAGCTGCAGTAAAAAGTTTCTATAACCTGATCTGAGCATGCTGGAAGTTACTTTTAGTTATCATTACAGACAGTCACCATAAAACTGAAATTATTCTTTTATGACTTTCTGTAAATCCCCTCTTCCAGCATCCGTCTTCCAGCCATTTACAACCTTTAAATTCAATAACATGATCAAAATAAACGGTCACTGGTACACCACTACCGAAGTAAAAGAAGCCCTCGAAAGAAAAGGTTACACGATAATCACTCTGGAAATAAGCACGGAACGCAGGGATTACCCTCAGTATGAGACCTATGCACTCATTAACAGACAAGATCCAACCGTTCTGAACACCTTAAAAAGTGTGGCCCTAAAGGAGTTCCAAAAGAAGCCTCCGTTACTCTAAATACCAAAAGCTATGGGCATCCATAGCTTTTTTTGTGGCCGAAAATCGCCTTGACTTGTACAAAAAGACCCTTTAATTTTGCCTTATGTCTTACAACAATAAAAATTACATCAAACGTGCCCGGTACATTATAAGTGTTTATAATGCACACAAGCACGCCGATGTTCCTGATACCAAAATCGTAAGACATACTTTCCCCAAATACAACATCCATCTTTCTTACAGACAGTGGATGAACATCAAAGGAATGGTGATTCCCAAAGAGGAAACCCAGCTTACTTTATTTTAGTTCACGCCTATTACTGAAAAATGATAACGCTCTATTTCAGCCCGCGTTTCTTCAGGACTGGCCGATACATCCTCATACTGCGTCGTAAAGATCAGTTCTCTTACTTTAAATCCGGCATGCTGCTTACTTGTACTTTTCACCATTGTTCTTGATAATGGTGAGAAATAATCTTTGCTCCAGCCCTGAAGCGCTTGATACAGCTTCTGCTCGATTCTTAAAAAATCAAACCCTTTTTTTCTTTCTTCAACCGGAATCCCGTGCCATGTCGGAAATGCATCATCCGATACCAGCTGAAAAGATACCGGAACATTTCCCAACTGCCTGTTTGCAGACATATCGGAATACGATGCTTCCGGGAAATCCACATCATACATGGCTTCAGGAAAATCAATGAATAAAGCCGGATAAGTTACCGCACCCGGTGTTCCCTGGGCACTTTCAAGCTGGCCCAGCTGCTGATCGATATACTGAATCTCCGGAACCTCCCGGGCAATTCTTTCCTGAAGATCTACTAATAACTGTACATAAAAATATTCTTCCATAAGTATTAAATTATAGTTTCTCAAATTAAGTTCTGTTGTGGAACAGCTTTACTAAACAGGCTTTCATTTTTCCCGCCTACACTATTTCACAGTACAAAATTGAGCTTTAAACAGGGCATTTGAAAAAAGGTGTGCAATCCTTGCGCTGTTATTTTCAAACCGTTGCAGGATGTTGGAAATTTGTACTCACAAAACAAACACAACACTCAATTATTAATATGGATTCACTATCTGCAACCGCATTAAAAGTCGCCATTACCCAAATAGGACAGGAGGAAAAACCTCAGGGCTCAAATTGGGGAATCCCCGTTAAAACCTATCTGGCATCGGTGGGGATCAATTTTCCGGCAAGCTGGTGTATGGCCTTTGTCTACTGGTGCTTCAATGAAGCTGCCAGGCAGAATAAAACCGGCAACACAGCCATAAGAACAGGCGGAGTTTTATACGCATGGAATAATGCTCCCAAAGAAAGGAAATCTTCAAAACCCTCCGTGGGATCTGTATTCATCATGGACTTCGGAAAAGGTCTCGGCCACACCGGTTTCGTTGAAAAATTCGATTCTCAGTACATCTACACCATAGAAGGAAATACGAACGATAACGGAAGCCGGGAAGGCATCAAGGTGTGCAGAAGAAAAAGAACATTAACATCCATCAAAGGATATATACAATATTAGAATGAAAGAATTCATGTTTTTCATATCGTTATTTTTTGTTTCGCTGGTTCAGGTTTCCTGCCTAAACAGGAAGCCTCAGGAACCGGTGATCATCGAAAATACGAAAGAAGTGGTAACCGTGGTTAAGGACACCATCTTCAGAACCGAGGCAGACAGCACCTATTATCACGCACTGATAGAATGCATCAACGGAAAACCGGTTCTGAAAGACCCTGAATTCAGTAAAAATATCAGCCGTAACGGAAATACCTCCGGAAGCGGCCTGCTGACACCGAAAGTATCGGTTATTGACGGAAAACTATCGGTAGAATGCTATAAACAGGCACAGGAGTCATTTAAAACATGGCGGGAAACCTATATCAAAGAACACGAGAAAACACCAATTTACATTGAAAAACCTATATACAGAGAAAAGGCTCTGTCATGGTTTCAGGAAACACAGCTATGGCTCGGAAGAATCTTTCTTGGTGCACTCGCCCTGTTCGCTCTTGTCCTCATCATCAGATGGAAAAAGATCATTTAACACCATTTAAAAATAAAAAACGAACAGAAAAAGGATTTCTGATTCAAAAATATGTACAACAACTTTTTAAAAAATAAGTAAAAAATGTCACAAGGAAATGGAACACCAAAAGTAAAAGCGAATGTGGCTTCAGGCAACTTACTTCGTCAGATTCAGGTAATCGATGGCGTTGCAGGAATCGTGGGAACAGCCAGCGCACTGACCAATATCGGTAAAGTGCAGACTGTTTACTCACCGGAAGACGCTAAAACCAAAGGGTACACTGAGCAGGACGAACCGTTCTTGTTTCAGGCAATCAATGAATTTTATCAGGAGCTTGGAGGAAGCCAGGAGCTGTGGATCTTAGGAACACCAGCCGCAACAACAATGGAAGAAGCCGTTAAAAGCACCAACGAAGCAGGCGTAAAAAAACTTCTTACCGCTTCCAATGGTAGAGTAAACTTAGTAGGAGTTTGCAGAAACCCGGATGCATCTTACGTTTCTCCTGCAGGTTTTTTAGACAAAGACGTTGAGAAAGCGTTATTAGCTTCCAAAACATTAGCTCAGTACCAGCAGTCCATCAACAGACCGGTAAGGATTTTAATCGAAGGGAGAGTAAAAGATGCCTCTGCAACTCCTGTTTTTGAACCGAAATCTGCGAACAACACATTTGCGGGAGTGGTTCTTGGAGGATCAAAAAATGACGGATCCGCATCCGTAGCTTTGGTTCTGGCAAGAGCCTGTAAATATCCTGCTCACGTAAAAATCGGAGACGGGCAGAACGGTGCATTAAGCATCACAGAAGCGTATATCGGAGCAGATAAAGTAGACCGTATTCCGGTTGAAAAATTAGACCTGTTTACCGATGCAGGTTTCATCACTTTCCACACCAGAGAAGGAGCAGCGGGTTACTATTTCAGTGTAGATAAAATGGCCGGTTCAGACGACTTCAGAACACTGGTTCACGGAAGACTGATCGACAAGGCACAGAGAATCTCTACGGCAACAGACACGCCGTTCCTGGAATCTTCCATCAGAATGGCTGCCGACGGAAAACTGAATGAAGCAGATGCCGTTTACCTGGAAGAGCTTACAAGAGCCCAGCTACTGAACAACATGGCAGGACAGATCAGCGGAGCGGAAGTATTGGTCCCGTTAGACCAGGATTTAATCAACACAAACACCCTTGAAAAACAGATTCAGATCCAGCCTTTAGGCTATATGACATGGATTGTACTGAACATGGGTTTAACAAAAACAATTTAATTTAAAACATGGCGAATATTAATATTACATCATCAGAATGCGCATGGGCTCATTTTGAAGTGAAAGTGTTATCAAAAGTAATCAAAGGACTTAGAGGTTTCAGTACAAAAAAAACAGTTGAATCCGAGCATATCTACGGTTCCGGAAACGAGCCTATCGATATTTCAAAAGGAAATACCAAGTACGAAGGAAACATCAAGCTTTTAGGTTTCGAAGCAGACGCTCTGAACAAAGCCGCAAGAGATGCAGGCTACGATGACATCACTGAGGTTCCCCACGAACTTATCGTCATCACGATTTCTTACAAGAAAAAAGCTTCTGACAAAGGAACAACCATCGTTACTTCAGGAGTTCAGTTCACAGAAGACGGTTTTGAAATGGAACAGGGGGCTAAAAACAGAGAGGTTACCCTTCCATATATCGCAATGAGCAGAAGAATTGTATAATCAGTAAAACAAAATAAAATGGCAAACGAAAAATTACAGGAAATTTTCAATAACAGAAAATCTAAAGAAGAAAAAAAGACCCGGGAAACCAAGAAAGATGCAGTAAAAGATCTTGGTCCTTTCGAGGCAAGATATACGGCTAAAAAGCTTGATGAGTGGAAAAAAGAGTACGGCAACAGAGACCTTATTTATTTGAAGGTGGATGACTTCCTTGCTGTTCTCAGACCACCTAAAGCAGATGACCTGGGTGATTATCTTACCGCTATCGGCTCCAACGGAATGAGCAAAGCCGTAGCCATGATCGTAGAACAGCTTTGGATTGACGGAGATTATCAGCTGATTGAAGATGAAGACTGCTTCATCGCCGTGTTCTTACAGATGAACAACATTCTGGAGAGCAAGAAAGCCGACTTTTTTCGCGCTTAGTGAAGCCGGCCGGAGTTCATTCTCTGATAAAAAGACCGAAGGAATAGAGTTCCTGATTGTTTTTGGAAGTATGCAGTTTGGAGCCGATGCATTAAAGAATTGGGGTGATGAAAAGTTTTTCTATCGCACCGGAATAGCCTTAGAAATTTGGAAAAAACAAGGCGAAAGAAAATTTTAAATTATGAACAATAATAGTAGTATAACAGACTTTGTAAGAAATGCACAAGAATGGTCACAGAGCTTTTCTCAGGCGTTCAGTACCGTTTCACAGGATACCTACAAAAAAATGCAGGATCTTTCAGCAACAGTAAAACAGGGTTATGAACTTTTGAAACAAGACTTTGCAGCATTTAAAAACACAAAGTTCGGAACTGCACTTATAGGAGCCGCCAGTGCCGCAGGTACTTTCCTTCTTGATTTCACCAAGAAAAGCCTTACCTCTGCCATTACAGGAGCCATTCAGAAAGAAAAAGACATTGTTAATCTCTCAGGATTTTTAGGAAAAAAAGGAGCTACCGAAGCTTATAAAAATATTGATGCTGATTCAAATGCCACTTCTTATGATAAGGCAACTTTATTAGATGCCAACAAGGGTCTTATTTCTGTGGACGGTGACGCTAAAAGGGCCAGAGAAGAAATCATGAATCTGGCCAATGCGGTCAGCTTTGCCGGAGGAGGAAGTAATGAACTTTCAAAACTCTCTGAACAGCTGAAAGAAATCAAAAGTGAAGGCGTGGCATCCGGTGATCAGCTTAAGCAGTTTGGTGATGCCGGCATCGATATTTACGCAGCCCTGTCATCATCCACAGGCAAAAGCATTGAACAGCTGAAAGGCATGAACATTACCTATGACATGCTAAGTAAATCTCTTGCCGATTCCAGAGGAAAAGGAGGAATCTTTGAAGGAGGTCTGGACGCACAAAGCAATACCGTGGAAGCCAAATGGGATAGAATTAAAAAGACTTTCGACAGTACGCTTACAGACTTAGGAACCGCGTTTCTTCCCATTATATCAAGTGCATTGGATGTCGGTGTTCAATTGGTAAAAGGTTTTGAACCTCTCATGACGCTGGTGAAACCTTATATGGATCAGATTGTAGGAAGTTTAAGTACAGCTTATGATTTTATTCTCAATCTAGGAGGAGAAACCAATGCATGGGGAGGGTTTGTAACCACGATTCAGGAATATTTTTCTATTGTCTGGAATACTTTAGGAAGCATTTTCGGTGCCGTATGGAGTATTGTAAGCGGAATCATTGACTGGATCTCGAAAAGCGTACTGATCAGTGATATTTTCACAGGTGTCTATAAAGTATTGGGAGCTGTTTTAACGATGGTTGGATGGCTTGCAGATGGGATAAAAATCATTTGGGAAAGTGTACTGAGGCCCATTCTGGATGCGATTGAAACAGCTTACCGATGGGTCAGAAAAATTGTTGGCGGAGAAGAAGTGGCCATAGAACCCAAAGTTAAAATTACCGTTCCTAAAGATCTGACTAAAGATCTTAAAGCCCAGGAAGCCGGACTCAATTTCAAACCAAGTACCACAGATCTCACAGCAAGAAGCAGGCCCACAGCGATTAATCAGGGGGAAAATATAAGAAGAAACAATGCCGCTAAATCACAGGAAACCGGAGATACCGTTTCCGGCGGAGGACAGAAAACCATCAATATCACCCTGGGCAAATTCTTCGATACCATTCAGTTCAACACCCTGAATTCCGGAGAAACATCAGATCAGTTAGAAAGTATAGTAATGGAATGCCTGGGACGTGTTCTATATAACGGAGCAAAAGTAATATAAGATGCAGACAGTTTTTGATTTACAAAATTTATATAAATCCTATTTTTCAAGAACCCCATTCAACCTTCCGGGTTCAGCCGGGGATACAGAAAACATCAGAATTTCACAGAATACCGGCAGGAATAAGATTCATAACAGCAGAAAAGACATTCCTTTCAACAAAGAAGGAGCCTATGGCAAGGATATCTGGTTTCCCGCTGAATTCAGAATCAATGGAAACATCAGTGATTCCCTTACAATAGATGCCTGCACCATTGCAGTGAATCTCAGCAAAACCATTGTGAAAACCGCAGTGAGCGAAAGAAAAGGAACCGTAAAGGAAATGTTTAATGTTGATGATTACAAGTTTACCATCAGAGGTTTTCTGATTGATAAAAACAGAAAAGTTCCTGAAGGTGACATTGAGAAACTTAAGAACATCTTCGAAACAGATCTTCCTGTAACCCTTCACGGAGGCTATCCGGAAATGTTTCTGGACAGAAGCTGCCGTGTGGCGGTTACCTCTCTGGAATTCCCGGAAACACAGGGAAAAACGCATTGGATAAGACCATTTAACCTTACCTGCGAGAGTGATTTCATTGCAGATGTAAAAGACTTAGAAGTACCACAGAAAAATGCTAACACTAACCAGTAACATCTCTATTGCAGATGAAAAAAATGTAAAAGCCAGCAAGGTAACCTGGAAAAGCGAAGTAGGATCTTTTATAGATTCATGCACGATTGAACTTCCCAGGATCAGCTACCTCAGGACAGATAAAGTACAGACCCAGGACCTCAATAAAGAGCGTACAAGCAGTGAGAGAATGGGTTATGCTTTCAGGGAAGGTGATAAGGTAAGCGTTTCCTTAGGTTATAATAAAGCCAATAAAAAACGATTTGAGGGCTTTGTGAAAAGAGTCAACATGGGAATCCCCGTGAAGATAGAATGCGAAGGATACGGATACCAGCTGTATGAGATCATGTTCAACAAATCCTACCCTTCTGTTACTGTTAAAAAGCTTTTGGAGGACCTTATTCTGGGAACGGATATCGTTGTTTCCAAAGAGATACCGGATATTCCGCTGAAGAACGTAAGGTTCAAAAACGTCAACGGAATCAAAGTCCTGGAATGGCTGAAAGATGAATGTAAACTCGCCGTCTATTTCAACATGAACGAAATCTTCGTGGGAACCCTTTATGGCAAAGTACAGGACAGGATAAAGGCCAGAATAGGCTGGAATACGGTAAAAGATGATGAGTTCAAGCAAAAGGCCGTAGATAAAACCACCCGGATCGTCATCCGGGAGAAAAATGACAAAGGAGAAGTAAACAAAACGAAATCTGACCAGGAGAAACCTACCAGCGAGAAAAGCCTGAAAGTAAAGGCCGGAATTCCTGCCCAGTTCTTAAAGCAGATCGCCAACCGTTTGCAGACCAGGGAAAATTATAAAGGCTATGAGGGAAATATCACCCTCTTCCTGGAACCATATGCCGTAAAAGGAATGGTGCTGGAGCTTGAAGGAGGAATGTATCCCGACAAAACCGGCGAATACTTTATTGAAAGCGTAAGCGGCGAATTCGGGGCTTCGGGAGGAAGACAGACGGTAACATTAGGATTTTTAATGCAGAAATAATGGCAACACCAGAATATATAAGAGAAGGTCTAAGACAGATCGCCAGCTCACATGCCCCGGCGGTAAGCAATATCGCACAGGTAAAATCTGTAAACGAAGAAAAAGCAGTATGCATTCTGATTGATGAAGACGGCCAGGAGTATCTGGATGTAAGGCTGCGTCCGGTACTTACCGGCAACAAAAGCTTTATCCAGATTCCCAAAGTAGGAAGCTATGTCCTCGCCGTAAGAGTGGAAGATGATGACGACTGGATGATTATTGCCTGTGATGTGGTAGAGAAATTCTACTGGACAACAGGAAAAGCCAGCGTTGAGCTCACCGACAGGATTCATATGGAAGCCAACGGAAAAAACTTCGCCAAACTGGTGGATCAGCTTTTTGATGCCATCCGGGAGATGAAGTTTACCACCAACTACGGCCCTACCATCAACCTGATCAACCTTGCGGATTTCGAGAACCTTAGAAATGAATTTAAATCCCTTTTAAAATGAGTTTAAGCGCAGCAGAACCAATACTTATCAGCGAACTGCTCAGCATTATGGAAGATGAGGCCGCTGAACAGAACGATGCAGGAGCATCAAGAACCAGAATTGCCAAAGCCATGGCCAAAGCAATCAGAAAATTTGTAGAAGCCGGACAGGTAAAAGTAATCGTAAACACAACGGGAACGGCCACTGCCCAAACCGGTACAGGAACAGGAAATATAACATAGTATGCCAGTAGATATTCTTTTAGATGAAAATTTTGAGCTGCAGTTTGCAGAAGGAGACTTCGCTTTTGGTGAAAGTACTTATGAACACCAGAAAGCCCTGCTATTAGCAGACAAAGGAGAAATTAAACTTTTCCCGAAAAACGGAGTCGGAGCAAGAAAATACCTGGAACATGCCGCTCCTGATGAACTGGCCAGAGAGATCCGCCAGGAATTCTTCGCAGACGGAATGAACGTGCAGAAGATAAAAATTGATGAAAACCTTGAAATAGATATAGAAGCAGATTATGGAGATTAAAGTATTAAACAGGCAGTCGATTTTAGATATCTCCATACAGTACACAGGAGATGTTCAGAAATGCTTTGATATTGCCATAGCCAACGGAATGGCTGTTTCCGACCTTCTTGCCTCCGGAACCAGGCTTATTATTCCGGATGAATTGGAAAAAAATATTGATGTTACCAACTATTATACATCAAGAATGATAAAGCCCGCAACAGGCACCACATTGGAACAGGAAAACCAGTTCCCGTCCTTGAAAGGAATTGGTTACATGCAAATAGGAAACACCTTTAAAGTAAGTTAAGATGAATAAAACACTTCAGGAAATAATTAATCAGATTTTACAGCTTAAAAATGAAAACCCCGGTCTGCAGGGCCTCAATACATCTTCCAGAACCTCTTTCTGGACCAAAATATTTGAAACCGTAGGCTTTGTGATCTGGAACTTTCAGGAAGCCTGTAAACTTCACCTCAAAGAAATTGAAACCCTGATCCGGGAACAGAAAGTTCCCACATTAAGATGGTACAGAAACCAGGCACTGAGATTTCAGTATGGTTTCAGCCTGCTTCCGGACAGCGACCAGTTCTCCCCTACATATGAGAATGCCGGCGGAAACGAAGTGGTGGCCACCCAGGAAGAAATTGACCTTTCAAAAGTCATCAAATATGTAGCAGTGACGAAAGCTCCCAACAGCTCCAAGATCTCTATGAAAATTGCCACCGAAGAGAATGACGAAATCGTTCCGGTAAGCAATCAGATCAAAGAGGCTTTCACAGCTTATATCGAAGAAATTCAGGCCGCAGGAGACAATATTGTCATTGTGAATTACAAACCGGATATTTTAAGGCTGCAGTTTAAAATCTGCTATAATCCGGGAGTCCTTCTTCAGAACGGAATGAGTATCCGGACCTCCAGATTTCCGGTTCAGGACGCTATCAAAAGGTTTTTAAAGAATCTTCCATTCAACGGAGAACTGAGTGTTCAGAAACTTGAAGCTGCAATTTTAGCCGTGGAAGGAGTTACAGATCTTTTAAACAAAGAAGTATCAAGCAGATGGATAGAAGCCGGAGCACCGGGATACGGAAATTTCCAGCCGATAGAAATCAGCAGAATTCCAAGTTCAGGAAGCTTTACTTTAAAAGATCCGGACTCTCAGCAGGAAGACTGGAGCGGTATTGAATATATTAATTATCAAGCACAATAGTATGAATGACAACCTATTCAATATCAATTTTAAAAGACTTGCCAACTGGTGGCTTTTTACCTTCTGGAGAACAGGATCGGTCCTGAATTTAATGTCTGTCTTAATCTTTTATATCGAAGAATTGTATATAGAATTCGGAAGAGAAAGAAAAGACAATATCAGAAAAATGAAGTACAACTATCAGAAGTTTTCGCTTCAGAGTATTCTGAATTATAACCATGACCGGGCAGGAAACAGGATTAAAATTATAAAAGCAGTCCAGCATGACGGGGTTTATGTTTACACCGAAGGGGAAACCAATAATCTCAGTGTGAATGACCCGAAGAAAAAATGGCTTTTCGGAGATGAAAGACCCTTGTACCTCTGGACAGAAGCAGAACTGTACAGCGAGTATGATTTTATCGTAGAAATACCGGTAAATGCATCAGCCCCGGACATCCCGTTAATGAATATGGACCAGCTGAAAGCAGATATAGACTTTTATAAGCTGCCTTCCAAGAGATACCAAATAAAAACAAAAGAATATTAATATGAAATATAATTTCAAATTTTTACAAACAGGTGGTGTGCCGTTAACTAATGACCTGATGGCTACCATCGAAGAGGCCTATGAGATCTTTGAAGCATTGGGAGATCTTGCAGGAGACAAAACAATCCTGTCTGGCTGCGATGTGATAGGTGCCAGTGTAAACCCGGGTATTGTAGCCATCGAAGGCAAACTTTATTATTTCGAAGGAGGCCTTTACTCTCCTACCGCTACCGTATATGTACACACAGAAAACATTACGAAAATATTTGAAGACCAGTTTCCCAAAACGTTAATCGAAAAAAGAACAGTAAAATTCGGTACCGGTACCGTAAGCTATAACTGGTCTGAATTTGTAAAGCTGGAAACCCTTAAAAACATCCAGATTAAAGTCAATAACACCGCAACCCAGGTTGATGTTTCCGCATTAACGGCCAGGATTGCAAAACTGGAACAGAAAACCGCACCTTTCATCAATGGAGGAATTGTCATAGCCTGGAGAAAACCTGTTTCCGAAATTCCTGCAGGATGGAAAGAGTGTCTGGATTTCAGAGGAAAAACCATTGTAGGCTGGAATCCCGCAGAATCCGAATTTCAGAATCTGGGCGGTGAAGTAGGTTCAAAAACCCATACTCTGACTATTGAGCAGATGCCGAGACACTCACACCAGCATTATTGGAGCATAGGAAGCAGAGGAGCCAGCGGCACAGGAGGAACATTGGTAGATGGTTACAGAAATACCAGCGAAGTTGGTGGAAACCAGCCTCACAACAATATCCAGCCATCCAGAATCGCCATCTACATAGAACCGAACTTCCAGTAACCTAAACACCAGGAGGATGTTCAATAACAAAAATCATTTACAGACCATCTTTAAGATCAATAAAAAACCTTTTTGACTATATCATTAACTGAAACGCAATGAAAATACCTTTAAACCAAATATTCAGCTATTTTGAAACCGGAGACTTCCCTACCCAGGAACAGTTTCAGTCCGCATGGTCATCGTTTTGGCATAAAGATGATTCCATCCCTGCGGACAAAATCACCAACCTAACCAATACATTACAGAATAAAGCAGATAAATCCGTGTATGAGCTGCATCTTTCCGATCCGGAAGCCCACGCAGCGGTTTTAGCTAAAAAAAATGCAGCCAATCTTTCCGATACAGATAAGGAAGCATGGAAAACAGCCCTGAATGTAGGACAGCTTCCGGACAATATTGCTACGGTAGACAATGATCCGCTTGTGGGGAATGTGTATACAAAATCGCAGTCCCGGGAACTGTTCATGATGATTGATGACTATGTAAACAATAACGGAAAGATTACCGCGGATAAACTGGAATCATTAGCTCTTACCAGGATCTTTAAAGCAAACGAATACACTCTTCAGGATTTTGTAAACAACACCCATGTCTATCAGTATGAAGAGAGTGATATTATTGCGATTCCTTCTGCAGACTGGAAATATACCCTGTATTTTTATATCGGCGGTGATAAAGCAAACGTTGAAAACTACCTGCCAACCGGCTTATCCAATGTAACTATTGGAATGGTAGAAGGATTACAGGAGGCTTTAAACACCAAAATGAACAAACCTACTGCCTCGGGAAACTATATTGCGTCCAATCTAAGTGGAACCGTCACCTGGAAAGCAGTCAATCCCGCCTCCAACTACCTTCTGTACTGGAACGGAACCGATTTTAAAGATTCAGGTGTTTTCCATAATGCCGGCAAGCTTGGAATAGGATTAACAACCCCTGCTGAACAGTTGCATTTAACAGGAAGGGTGCGAAGTACAGGGTATATTCTGGAGGACAATAATGAAACGGTCAATAATCAGATTACCGCCTTCAACAGAAGCCTTTTATTCACAAACAGTGTGGGAATCAAAAAGACCATTTTAACCACTGAGGATCTGCCGTCTGAATTTTTGAAATTGCCTGCAAAGCTCACCAAAGCACAGAAAGAACAATTTGGAACCGATTGGAATAACCAATACTCCAACGGAAATCTGAATGTATACGGAGTTACTCCTCCGGTTATTAAAAATGATCACATTGTCAGATACTTTGTATTGCAGGGATTAAACCTCAATGTCAATCCGGCATTTACTTCCATTAAATTTATACCGGTCGGAAATGCTATCGGAACCGGTGAAATTGAATGTTTAGGATTTCAGACCTTTGCCAACGGATTATCGATGATTGTTTCGGTGTATGGTGATGCTCTGCAATCCGGCAATAAGTACAACCTGGTCATCAGAACGACTAATCCAACGATCCAGGTACATAGAACGACAGGCACCATCAATGTTGTGGATACGATCAATAATATTGATATCAGCGGGCTTAAATGGGAAACCAAATCGTACACGCCGGAACAGGAAGGAAATATATTTAACGTTAACGGAGGATTGTTCAGGTATAATTCAAGCCCTAGCAATAAAGCGTATGCTTACGAACCCAATGTTATTGTAGCAAGTGCTAAAAGTGATGTTGTTTTTGAAGCCAACACCAACTTCTATCTGGAAATGAATATGGCTCTTTCAACAGTGGTGCCGGCTACCGTTAATGATACGTATGATTTTTATGGTTACCTGGGTTTAATTCAAAAAAATATCCCTTTAACCTTAGCAGATAATTCATTTTTAAGAGTGATAAGTTCAAGTTTCAGAAGTGGCGGTTATGAATCTGTATTGGTTTGGAATAATATTTCGTCCCTTGCTACCAAAATTGAACCGGGTGCGACAGTTATCAGTGCCAATATTATTATCATGAGACAAGGAAATGTGTATACTCAGTTTCTGACAGTAGGCAGTACTTCCCTCATACAATCCGTTACCTCTACAACAGAAGCGGTTTGCTTATCACTGACTGCTTCAAACAGCTCCAAACAGAAAACCATTAGCGGATCTGTTGTCCAGGCTTTTACATTTTAAGCAAAAAATATAAGATCATTATTCAATTATAAAAATTATGTCAATTCCATTAAATACTATATACAGCTATTTTGAAACCGGAGACTTCCCTACCCAGGAACAGTTCCAGGCTTCATGGTCATCATTCTGGCACAAAGATGAATCAATACCCACCAATAAAATTACGGGTCTTGAAAATCTGTTACAAAATAAAGTAGACAAACCGTTATATGAACTTCACCTTTCAGATCCTGAAGCACATAGCGCATTTTTAGCGAAAAGAAACGCAACCAACCTTTCTGCATCAGACAAGCAGGCCTGGAAAGAAGCTTTAAACGTAGGTGAGCTTCCCGAGAATGTCGCCACAATAGACAGTGATCCTCTTATCGGAAACGTGTATACAAAGACTCAGTCAAAAGACCAGTTCATGATGATTGATGATTATGTAAACAGCGAAGGAAAAATTACGGCCGATAAACTGGAATCACTGGCTTTAACCAGAATCTTTAAGGCACAAGAAACGACAATTAATGACTTTATATATAATTCTGATGCTTATCAGTATGAAGAAAGTGATATCGTTGCTATTCCCACCTACATCTCAGTAGACATGGAAATCCATGACATTGACTCGTCTACGACCCTGAAACCCCAATACACCCTGTATTTCTATATAGGCGGCGATAAAAAGAATGTTAACAACTATCTCAATACAGGAGTTTCTACGGTATCGATATCAATGGTAAATGGGCTCCAGGAGAGCTTAGATAATAAAGTTGACAAACCGTTAGAAGATGGTATTTACCATATTGAAAGAAGAAGGGGATTCACCTATACAGTACCTGTCGCTGCCGAAACACTGGCATCAGTGATGAACCGTAACCATTATGCCCCCAAAGGCATTGCCTTCACTGAAGAAACAGACGGAACCGGGCTGCCCGGCAAACATGCGGTTTTAAGAGCCAATCCGGCAACCTATTCATTTTCTTTCGGAAATATCAATCCCGATCATACCGGAGTATACAATATTGCCGTAGGATATAATAATATGCCGGCCCTCACTGACGGGTCGTCCAACACCGTAATAGGACATTTTGCCGCACAGGGACTTACCACGGGAGGTGCCAACGTTGCATTGGGACTTGATTCAGCGAAAGGGCTTACCACAGGTGATGACAATACCTTAATAGGAGTATCGGCAGGATATGGCATTGAAGGCGGTTCAGGAAACACCATGCTTGGAAAATGGACAGGGTGTAACATTAAAGGAAATAACAATACCTTCCTGGGCTATCAGGCCGGTCTGAACTGGGGTAAAGGAGGAAGCGGCAAATGGTCGTCCAACATTGTCATCGGAGCCAATACCACCGGACATCCTATGGGGGTCTGGGGGGAAAACAGTATTATTATCGGGTCCAACCTGGAGCTGAACGGACAGCAGTACAATAAATTCATTATCAATAACTTTACAGCAAAAGATAATAATTATTACAAGACCCACTTTATCGAAGGAAACTTTGCAGACAGATGGCTGAGATTCGATACCAGCTTACAGGTACTGAGAATGCCTGCCGCAGATGCATCCTACACCAAAAATATCGTAGCAAGACCGGATGGTACATTCGGAACTGAAGATAAGGTGGATTATATCCCGTTAACAGGTACAGTCCCGGGAAAACCACTTAACGGTTCTCTTGAATTCTCTAATGAATTCTTAGGAATGCTGCACTGCGGATCTTCTGAACTCTATATTAATGACGGGCTCTTATCAATGGTCACTAAAGATGCCAATATTTCAGTGAACTTTTTTGAAGCAACTGTTGAAAACGGGCCGAAGTCTATTAAACTTGATGACAGAAATTCTTACATTGAAGTAAAATCTAATGTAAGAGGGGCAGGATTACTAGGAGCAGACTATTATGGAAATAACTATGAGCCGAACTCCTTTGTTCAGAAACAATGGGTGGAAGAGAAGCTTGAATATCAGTATAAAAGACCTTACGAAGTATATACCGCATTTCTGAACTTTACCGAAGACGGAAACTTTGACCCTCTGTTCATAGATCTTGAGAATACAATCGGTAATATCGAATGGAAACACGACTCAACAGGCAGGTACATCGGAACCTTCAAAGAAGAACATTATGGAAACTGGTGGATCGACAGCAAAATAAATTATTTTGACAAAGAACTTGTGACAGACTGCCGTGCCGTATATTCAGATAAAGGTAATGTTGTACTGGATATTTTCAGAGTACTGGATTCCCGTCCGGCAGAACTTTCCGGGACCGTGGGTATTATAGAAATTCGCCTCTATCCCGGAATAAGCTAACAACAAATAATATAATATGAAAGAAATACTAACCGAGCATTTAAGCACTTTTTTGGGACTTCTGGCCACAGGCCTGGCAGGATTTGTTTTCGGAAAAAAGAAAATGAACGCCGAAGTCGCCGGAATGGATGCCGACAATGAAGGAAAAGAAATAGAAAACGCCGACAAACTGGTCAAGCTCTACAAAGATGCACTTGACGATCTTGCCGGACGTTACGAAGTGAAATTTAAAGAATTCTCAAACCTGGCAGAAAGGAAAATCAAACTGCTGGAAGAAGAAATAAACATCCAGAAACGCATCAACGATCACCTGAAAAATGAGAATGCCAAACTGAGATCAAAACTTAAAGAAAATTGAATTATTAAAAATATCCTGTAATTTTTTAGTAATACTGCCATGAAACACCCGAAAGGGTGTTTTTGGGTTATATGAAATAAGACAACCCCAACCTCTTTCTCTAAAAACACAGAGTTCCGAAGGAACGACTTAGCACAAGACAGGAAAAATTCCTGTCCAATATGATACCATATCCTTTTTACCTGAAAAAAAAGACATCTCGAAAACCCTTTCCGGCACCTCGTATTGCTGTCCGTATAAAACCACAGTCCCGAAGGGACGGCTTAACCCAGGACAGGAAAAATTCCTGTCCAATATGATACCATATCCTTTTTACCTGAAAAAACAGACATCTCGAAAACCCTTTCCGGCACATGGTATCGCTGTCCGTATAAAACCAAAGTCCCGAAGGGACGGCTTAACCCAAGACAGGAAAAATTCCTGTCCAATATAATACCGTATCCTTTTACCTGAAAAAAAAGACATCTCGAAAACCCTTTCCGGCACCTGGTATCGCTGTCCGTATAAAACCACAGTCCCGAAGGGACGGCTTAACACAAGACAGGAAAAATTCCTGTCCCTATAAATTTACACCCCATCAGAAAAATTCTATCCATTTCAAATTAAACAGAACATACAACAAAAATCTGCATATTATCCAAAACTTTAAAAATAAAAAAAGGATGAATCCTAAAATTCACCCTTCCATTTTTCATTTATTTTCTATTACTTTTTATCCAGCAAAGGCAGGTACTCCCCATACCCTTTTTTCTCCATCTCCGCCTTCGGAATAAACTTCAGCGAAGCACTGTTGATACAGTAACGGAGACCTCCTTTATCTGCAGGACCATCTGTGAAAACATGTCCCAAATGAGCATCTCCGGTTTTGCTTCTTACCTCTACCCTGCTCATTCCGTGGGAACGGTCTAACTTTTCATCAATCAGTTTTTTGGTGATTGGTTTCGAAAAACTTGGCCATCCGCATCCGGATTCAAACTTATCAGTGGAAATAAACAGAGGTTCTCCGGTAGTAATATCCACATAAATTCCTTCACGGGTTTCGTTCCAGTATTCATTCTGGAAAGGTCTTTCCGTTCCGTTTTCCTGAGTTACGTTATACTGTTCGGCGGTCAGTTTTTCTTTTAAAACTTTTTTATCCTGCTTCTGGTATTGGGCTTTCGGAAGCGGGTTGGCTTTTTTTGCCATTTCAAAAAGTCCCGGTTCAATATGGCAGTAGCCGCCTGGATTCTTATCCAGATAATCCTGGTGGTAATCCTCTGCTCTGTAAAAATTTTTCAGGGCAATTGTTTCCACAACAACAGGTTTACTGTAATTTTTAGCCAGTTTCTGAACCTCATCTTTTACAACAGCTTCATCAGCTTTATCTGTAAAATAAATTCCTGTTCTGTACTGATTTCCTCTGTCATTCCCCTGTTGATCCTTACTTGTAGGATCAATAGTTTTAAAATACAGATCAATCAGCAGTTTAAGGTCTACCTGCTCAGGATCATATTTCACTTTTACGGTTTCGGCAAACCCTGTGGTATGGCTTACGACTTCCTCATAGGTAGGATTTTTGGTGTTTCCGTTGGCATAGCCTACTTCCGTTCCTACCACTCCGCGGATCTGTTGAAAAAAGTGTTCGGTTCCCCAAAAACATCCTCCGGCAAAATAAATCTCTCTCACGTTTTTATTATTCATAATTTCCTCATTTTCTCTTGTTACTACTTTAGGCTTTTTATCTTTCAAAAAGCCGGTTCCTGCAGCAAAAACTGCAACCCCCAGAATAATTCCGAGGACAATCAGTATATTTTTCATTTTTTTCTTTTTATCCATTTTACTTGTTGTTGCTTATGATCATCAGGCCAAATCCTAAAAGAACCAGATCCTTCAGAATAAAAAAATCTGTAACAGGAACCCCATCCACTGTTTTCCATACTCCCGGTGTGTTAAACAGATAACTCAGTGTGATCAGAAAAGTCACGGTCATTCCTATTCCGGCATACTTACGTAGAAATGCAAATTTCACACTAAATATCAATAACAGAGCAATGATAATTTCTATTATTCCGATAGTATTTGACACTGTCTGAATACTCATAATATCATATACGAAAAAGGTGAGAAAGTGGTTTTCAACCAGGGGCCTGATCGCGGCGGCTTCCGTAGGGGTAAATTTAAATATTCCAATCCAGAGCAATATAAGTGCTGCCCCAAAAAGAGAAACATAATACCCCGTCCGGTACGTTCCTGAATGACTGTTGAATTGTGATGTTCCGTTCATGTTTTTAGGATTTTGAATGATACTTTTATTATTTTCAAAAGTATAGTCGGAACAGATTCAGAATCCTGACACTTATTTTTCTAAAGATCTAAATTTTTAAGAATTTTCTCTTTAAAACACTGAATTTCAGAATCATTTATTTCAGACTTTTCCGTCTTAGCCAGTTTTCTTTTTAAAATATCGTCTAAAATTTTAAGTTTCGATTCATAGGCCCTGCACCACTTACAGATCTTCAGATGCACAGAAAGCTGCCAGTTCTCCTTCCGGGAAATGGTCCGCGCATTTCTTTTTTCCATCAGCATCGTAGCGATACTGCATGGAAGGAACAAAATATGAATAAATTTTCTCAGCATGTTTCAGATATGGTTATAAGTTGGCAAACCAGTTCAGATCCAGACACTCTCTCAGCTGCATTCTGCTTCTTTGAAGGATCTTCCACAGATTAGTCGTAGAAATATGTAATTCCTGACTCACTTCAGGTGCTTTTTGTTCCTGAAGGTAATACATTTTCAACGGAATCTTCCATCTGGAGGGTAAACTGTCGATACAGTCCTCCAGTATTTTATTAAAATCTTTATCATCTAGAAGCTCAGATTCCCTGTCCGAGACATTCCAGTCATTCAATACCCCGTCATTTCTCCAAGAACCTGTTTCATCAAAAAAGTGATCCAGTCTGATCTGTGGTTCCGATTTATATTTTTTACGGTAAAAGTCAGCAGCTTTTCTGTTCAGAATAGCCGTAAGCCAGGTCAGTGGCTTGCTTTTCTCTTCAAAAGAATCATATGATGAAAATGCAGCCAGAAAAACATCCTGAACAATATCCTCAGCTTCTTCCTTATCTGAAAGCAGATAGACCGCCCTTTTCAAAAGAAGTCCGGAATACATCTCCACCCAGTTTTTCAGTACTTCGTTTTTCGTCATTATTCTTTCTTTCTGCGGCTTCCGGAGCTTCTTTATCAAATCCGGACCGTTCAGCAGAAAATTTTAAATTTATTTAAACGAATATAATAAGTAAATTATAAAAACACAACATTTTTTCAATCAGCAGTGGCTTTTTATCGTACACCGAAAAAGAGGTACCGGACTGCTCACTTTTCAGCAGAACCAGGCTTGATTGATTTTTAAAACCTATGCATTTTATAGCTGTAAAATTCATGTCCTTCCAATCATCTTTCACCAAAATATCTAACCCCTCCGCCACACTCCGCTTTATCCCGGATCCCGGATCAGCAGATTTTACAGACAATAATTTTTCGGCAGGACAAACGTACATCCGGTACTATTCAAAACATCATATAAAATTACATCCGAATCGCTTAAAAATCTTAAATTTGCATCTTATCATAAAATGGATTAAAAAGCAAAGCAATACATATGACATCACAAGAGATACGTCAAAAATTTTTAGATTACTTTAAAAGTAAAGGCCACATTATCGTTCCTTCAGCTCCAATTGTGCTGAAAGACGACCCTACCCTTATGTTTTCCAACTCAGGAATGACGCAGTTCAAAGATTTTTTCTTAGGCTATAAAACACCTACCGCCCCAAGAATTGCCGATACACAGAAATGTCTGAGAGTTTCAGGAAAACATAACGACTTGGATGATGTAGGTAGAGATACCTATCACCATACCATGTTCGAAATGTTGGGAAACTGGTCTTTTGGAGATTATTTTAAAAAAGATGCTATTGCTTTTGCCTGGGAATTGCTTACTGAAGTTTACGGAATTCCAAAGGAGAATTTATACGTAACCATTTTTGAAGGGGATGCTTCAGAAAATCTTGACAGAGACCAGGATGCCTATGACTTCTGGAAATCCCATATTTCTGAAGACAGAATCATCAACGGAAACAAAAAGGATAACTTCTGGGAAATGGGAGAAAGCGGACCATGCGGACCATGCTCAGAAATTCACGTAGACCTGAGAACTCCGGAAGAAAAAGCTAAAGTTTCAGGACTTGAGCTGGTGAATAACGACCATCCTCAGGTAGTGGAAGTATGGAATCTGGTTTTCATGGAATTCAACAGAAAAGCAGATAAATCGCTTGAAAAACTTCCGGCACAGCACGTAGATACAGGAATGGGCTTTGAGCGTCTGTGTATGGCTCTTCAGGGAAAATCGTCCAACTATGATACTGATGTATTCACTCCGCTTATTACCAAAGTGGAAGAACTGTCAGGAAAGAAATATACCGGAATTTTAGAAGATGAAAAAGACATCGCGATCCGGGTGGTGGTAGACCACATCAGGGCAGTTGCTTTTGCTATTGCAGACGGACAGCTTCCTTCAAGCGGAGGAGCAGGATACGTGATCAGAAGAATCTTAAGAAGAGCCGTTTCTTACTCCTATCGATTCTTAGATATAAAAGAACCTTTCCTGTATAAACTGGTGGCTGTTCTTCAGGAACAGATGGGACCATTCTTCCCGGAAATAGAAAAGCAGGGCAAACTGGTTACGGAGGTGATCAAAAGTGAAGAGGAATCTTTCCTGAATACCATTGAAAACGGATTGGTAAGAGTTGAAAAACTGATCCAGCAAACCATTGCCAACAACCAGAAAGTATTACCTACACCGGAAGTATTCGAACTGTATGATACCTATGGATTCCCTGATGATTTAACAAGAATTATTGCGGAAGAAAAAGGACTGACTATTGATGAAGAAGCATTTAATGCTAAAAGAAAAGAACAGCAGGACCGTTCCAGAGGAAGAGATACTAAAAAAGTCTACGACTGGGTAATACTGGAAGAAAAGCCTGAAGCATTTGTAGGATACGACCAGCTTGAAGCAGAAACCTATATTACAAGATACAGAAAAATAGAAAATAAAGACGGAGAATTTTACCAGGTGGTATTAAGCAACTCCCCGTTCTATCCTGAAGGCGGAGGCCAGGTTGGAGATAAAGGAATTCTGGAAAATGCAGCGGAAAGCTTCGAAGTACTGGAAACCAAAAAAGAAAACGGACTGATTATTTCACTCCTCAACGGTCTTCCGAAAGACGCAGGAGCAGTTTTCTATGCTAAAGTAAATATTGCTGACAGAAAGAATTCTCAGGCTAACCACTCTGCGACCCACCTTTTGCATGAAATACTGAGAGAGGTTTTAGGAACTCACGTGGAGCAGAAAGGGTCTTATGTAGGTCCGGATTATCTGCGTTTCGACTTCTCCCACTTCAGTAAAATGACCGAAGAAGAGCTGGCACTGATCGAACAGAAAGTAAATCAGAAGATCAAAGACAGCATTGCTTTACAGGAATTCAGAAATATTCCTATTCAGGAGGCTCTGGATAAAGGGGCAATGGCTTTATTCGGTGAAAAATACGGAGATAATGTAAGAATGATTCAGTTCGGAAGCTCAAAAGAACTTTGTGGAGGAACTCACGTAAAAAATACCAGTGAAATCGGTCACTTTAAAATTACTTCCGAAGGTTCCGCAGCAGCGGGAATCAGAAGAATTGAAGCGATTTCCGGAGATGAGTCTGAGGCCTACTTCAAAAGCTTGGAACAACAGATGCTGGAAATTTCCCAGTTGCTGAAATCTAAAGATGTCGTAAGATCCATTGAAAAGCTGATTGAAGAAAATGCTTCCCTGAAAGCTGAAGCAGATGCTCTTAAAAAGGAAAAAGCAAAAGGTGAAATCGGAGAATGGAAAAACGCTTACGAGCAGAAAGGAAACAAGCAGCTTCTTGTAAAGAAAACTTCCCTTGATGCAGCCTCTGTGAAAGACATTGTATTCCAGCTGAAAAGAGAGATCCCGACTTCAGTCACGATCATCCTTTCCGATGCTGATGGTAAACCGATGATCACCGTAGGAGTTTCTGACGACCTTGCAGCAGATTATCAGGCCGGAGCTATTGTTAAAGATCTTGCCAAAGAGATCCAGGGCGGCGGCGGCGGAAACCCGGGATTCGCAACAGCAGGCGGTAAAAACCTTGACGGTCTGGAAAATGCCTATCAAAAAGCATTAACGATCTAAGATCACAGATTTTATATCATACAACATTAAAAACTTCTGAAAATTTTCAGAAGTTTTTTTATTAAGAACCTGTTTAAATTTCATTCTTAAACTCTTATACATACGATTATCGGATGTATTTTATTAATAAAACTCAATAGATCATGTTTGAAATTACTTGTTGATTAAAAAGATGTCACGCAAAGTTGATGAATAATTACGCTTTATTTTAAGTGGGTAAAGTGATGCGAATTCGTCGCTGATGAAGCGGTATGCTTATCCATACGCTTCAACGAATCAATGAAATTGATTCTATTCTTTGCTCCCTAGAATCAACAATGTTAATCATAAACTTTGCGTGAGAAAACACCTCAACTGTACATGATCTTTTTAATCAAAAAGTTTAAACAACCTTATTTATAACTGTTCTAATTATTGACTTTACCTTAACAAAACATCAGGTAAACTTAAACTAATGGTTTTCTCTTCTTAAAATACAATTCACAATAGACCTCTAGTTTTGCTTCAGATCGAAATTCAAAAAAGTAATTATGAAAATGAACAGAACTCTTGGGGCTTTATTGCTTGCAGCTTCCGTATTTCAGGGATGTAACGATGATAATGAAGGTAACCCGGCAGAAGGAAACGGACCTATAAATCCCAACATTAAAATTGAAAACTTCTCCAAAGAACCCGCTTTCGTTTACGGAATGCCCGGCTTTGAAAACCTGAACATCACCACCCTGATTTCAAGTTCCGATGTTCTTCCCGGATCTCCCGGCTTTGTTTTTGCAGGCCAGCCGGACGGAATGGGAATTATGAAAGATCCCAATTCCGAAGGTTATCTGATGATCACCAACCACGAAATTACACAATCTGTATCAAGAGTTTACCTCGATAAAGCATTCAGACCCTTCAAGGGAGAATATATCCTGAACGGAATCGGCGGGATGACGAGATTATGTTCTGCCACGCTGGCAACTCCGGAAACTCATGGCTTCAGTGCCTTCCTTACTGCCGGTGAATCCGGTGAAGAAAGTATGGTTCATGCGCTTAATCCATTGGCTCCTGCTTCCCAGGCTTCCGATCAGAGCAGGGTAAAACCGGCTTTGGGAAAGGCTTCTATGGAAAATGCAGTTCCCCTTCCTAAAGATATTTCAGGAGGTAAAACCTATATCATGATTGGTGAAGATCAGTCTTACTCTTCATCACACCAGTCTGCCGGACAGCTGATCATGTATGTTTCCAATACTCCGGGTGATCTGGATAACGGAAAACTATATGCTTTAAAAAGAACCAACAACAACTATACGGAAACCGATATGGTAAAAGGAAGCTCTTACGATGTGGAATTCGTGGAAATCCCTAATGCCAAAAACCTTACAGGTGCACAGATCAACCAAAAGAATATAGACAATAATGCCATCCGTTTTTCAAGAGTGGAAGATGTAGATTACCGAAAAGGTGCCGGAAAAGGACGAGAAATCTACTTTACCGCTACCGGGGAGTCTTCAGACGGGGTTAATCCAAAACCGGGACTAACGATGTGGGGAAGAGTGTATAAATTAGTTCTGAATGAAAGCAATATGCTGGCAGGAAAACTGGAAGTGGTGGCAGAAGGAGATTCCAACCCGGGGAATAACCTGATCAATCCGGATAACCTTTGTGTAACGGAAAACTATGTTTACATCCAGGAAGACGGTGATTCCTATTATACAGCCGCCGCTCACGATTCTTACATCTGGCAGCTGAATATCGCTACCAAACAATACAAACCGTGGCTGAATATGAAGCACAACAGAACAGACTCAGCGTGGCAGACGGCCTACAACCAGTCCGGGAACCTGCAGAAATTCGGTTCATGGGAATTTGGTGCGATGGTAGATATCTCAGACATTATCGGGCTTCCGAATACCTTCGCAGTCAATATCCACTCCCACACATGGCAGAAAGATCAGTTCAAAAATGCCGACGGAGCAGGAGTCAATACCAACAAAGAAGGCGGGCAGATCGTCATCATCAGAAACGTAGAGAAATAATTTTAACCTATTCAATAAAAATCGAAGTATCAGCGGAACACCTTCCGTTGGTACTTTTTCATACCTATGAAAATCCTTTCCAAATATCCTGTTCTTCTTACCCTATCGGTTACTCTTATCTTTTTTATACTCTGGCAGTGCAAAAATGATAAGCATCAGCCGGTAAATGAAGACCTGTCTTCTGTAAAAAGTGAAATCCTGAAAACCAATGCAGATTTTGAACAACAGATCGGTGAACTGCTGACACTTGTTACCCAAAATGCCGACGAGAAAAGACTTCAGGAAAAATTTGAAACACTCAGAAAAACCTATAAAAAAATGGAATGGGCAGTAGAATATTTTCTCCCCCATTCTGCAAGGTTTATTAACGGTCCCGCCCTTCCGGAAATTGAAATGGACGAACATACAGAGCTGGAACCTGAAGGACTTCAGGTACTGGAGGAACTCTTTTATCCTTACACAGCAGAAAATAAAGAAGAAACGGTTCGCCTCCTGAAAAAGCTGACCAACAAAAGCAATACGGTAAAAGCCAACTTCCAGGCAATCTCCATCAGTAAAGACCAGGTTTTCGATGCTGTACGGCAGGAGATATTCAGAATTTCGAGTTTGGGAATCTCCGGATTCGACACTCCGGTTTCAGGAACATTTTTAAAAGAAATGCCTTATGCTCTGGAAGGAATCCGGTTGACATTACAGCAGATTTCCACGGAACATTCCAGAAACAACTCTTTAAAAGAACTCAATACCGTTATAGATTCAGCCATTGCCGTACTGAAGAAAAATACAGATAAAAATACGTTTGATTATGTGAATTTTATTCCGGATCACCTGAACAGAATTTCATCACTGATGCTTGAATTCAAAAAACAGGAAAACATCCCTAATATAGAAGTCACTTCAGCACTGGGTAAAAATGCAGCTACTTTTTATTCTGAAAACGCATTTGATCCGAACGCCTTTACTCCCGGAAAAGAGTTTGCCTATTCAGAAGCCAAAGCTGCTTTAGGCAAACAGCTTTTTAATGATAAAATCCTTTCCGATAATAATGACAGAAGCTGTTCCACCTGCCATATTCCTGAGAAGGCTTTTACCGACGGACTGCCGAAATCAATGTCCCTGGCCAATTCCGAATTACAGAGAAACGCTCCTTCACTTAATTATGCAGGCTTCCAGCACGGTCAGTTCTGGGATATGCGAAAAGATGATCTGGAAGGGCAGAGTTCTGATGTGATCTCCAACAAAGAAGAAATGCATGGTGACCTGAATGTGATTCTCGGAAAAATCAACAAAGATCCCAAATACCTTCCCGAATTCAAAAAAATATACAGAACTCCCAAAGCAGAAACCTGGCAGCTGCAGAACCTGCTGGCAAGCTATATCCGTTCATTGGCCCGGTTCAACTCAGATTTTGATGAATATATGAGAGGAACTCAATCAGCCATGACCGAAAATCAGAAACAGGGCTTTAATCTTTTTGTTGGAAAAGCCCAGTGCGCAATCTGCCATTTTTTGCCATTATTCAATGGAACGGTTCCTCCGAATTTCAAAAAAACAGAACAGGAAGTATTGGGAACAGCAGTGAATGGTAACAACAAAACGTTTGACCAGGATCCGGGCAGAGGAAAATTCCATCAGACAGTGGTATCTCTTCAGCATTCCTTCAAAACACCTACATTAAGAAACATCAGTAAAACAGCTCCTTATATGCATAACGGAGGTTATAGGACATTAAAAGAAGTGATGAATTTCTATAACAAAGGCGGAGGAAAAGGTTTCGGATTCAAAGTAGAAAATCAGACACTTTCGGATACACCTCTGAATCTTACGGATCAGGAAACGGATCAGATTATTGATTTTATGAACGCTTTAAATGACCGGTAAAAACACAGGGAATCCGTTGCGGATTTAACAGAGATTTTACTATATGAATGCTTAATATCCAAATGGTTTTAACGATCGGAAACATAGCGTAAATCAATGTCATAACAAATCATAAAAACTTTTTCAAAAGGAGAAATATTACTATTTTTGAAATAGTTTTCGCATGAAAAGGTTTTTAGTATTACTGTTTTTTCTGATGTATTTCTTTGGTTATTCACAATCAAAGATTACTGTCATTGATGAAACTGACCGAAAGCCTGTATCCAATGCAAAAGTATCCTGCGGAGGCAAAATTCTCGGCTATACCAATGTTCAGGGAATTCTCGAATTTACCGCCGCCTGCAATAATGTTGAGGTTGAAGCTGAACGTTATCAGAAGGAAATGGCTACCGTGGAAAATGACATGGAAATCTCCCTATCGAAGAAAATGCCCAAAACCACATCTATTGAAGAGGTGGTGATTGAAGATAAAAGCGATCCGCGGGCTTTGGAAATCCTTAAAAAGGTGAATAAAATGTTTAAAGACAATTCACCGAAAAGCCTGGGATCCTACTCTTTCAAATCTTATGAAAAGGTTTCCCTGGATATTGATGAAGACAGCATCACCCAATTCAATAAATTTTTTGATGACGCCAGACTTTTCAAAAGGAAAAGAGAAAAAGATTCATTAAGTAATATATCTGCAAGACAGATATTTTCCAAAAGCAAACTCTTTCTGTGGGAAAGAGCCCAGGAGTTCGTCTACTCAAAAAAATACGGTGAAAAGATTAATATCCTGGACAACAGGATTTCCGGCCTTAAACAGCCCATCTATGAAATGATCGCCCTCCAGCAGAGCAACAGGGATAAGGTCCCGAACCAGATCAAACAGGAAAACAGAGGACTGTACAGGTTCTTCCTCTCGGATACTATTGAAGTGGACGGAAGAAAAACTTTCGTAATCAAATTCCGCGAAGTAAACTACAAAAAACAGGATAAAAAACGAAAGTACAACGGCGCGATCTACGTAGATACCGAAACTTACGGAATACAGAAGATCGAAAATTTCAGCAAAAATAAAAACGACGGAATTATTACGAGTACCTGGATTTTTTACAACAACAAATGGTTCCTCGCCCAGGAAAAGGTAAAACTCCGGATGAGTAAGATGGCTATGGAAGAGGATGATAAAGAAAATCCTGAAAATAACCCGGAAAAAAAAGACCGCAGAAGTTTCGGGACCTATGCTTATCTTACTTCAAAATATTTCGATTTCAAATCGCCGGTTGAGGAAGACCCCAAAGACTTCAAAGGCTATACATTCTCAGTGAAAAATGCAGACGGAAAACTGCTCGACCGATACAGAACAGATCCTTTAACGGAAAGAGAACGCAATACCTACACCACAATCGACAGCCTGGGCAGAAAATACAATATTGACAGCAAGGCCAGAATTCTGACCGGGCTCATTAACGGACAGATTAGAGCGGGAATTGTAGATTTTGCAGTGGATGAAATCGTGAATTACAACTTATATGAAGGATTCAGGCTTGGGCTGAAAGCCAAGCTGAATGAAACTTTCAATCCTTATTTTTCCCCGGATTATTATTTTGCCTATGGTTTTAAAGACGATAAATGGAAATACGGAATCGGGCTGGATATGAAAACCACACTGGATAAAAATTCATTCTTCAGAATTGAATATTATAATGATGTAACAGCTTCCGGAGAATTTTACAGAAGATTGTGGAACTTCAAGATGAGAACAATGAACTATGGAAACAACATCAACAACGATAAGTATTATCACTTTAAGGGAGCTTCCCTGTCTTACCTGAATGATGTCACCAATGGTTTAACCCTTGTTTTTGCCGTCAAAAGAAATATCGAGGAAGCTAAATTCGACTATGCATTCAGAGGAAGAGGGGCTGCATTTGATAATTTCAACACCTTATTCACCTTAAAGTATTCTCCGAATTCCACGAATATTATGACCCCTCAGGGAAAATCTATTATTGACCAGAAATATCCTGAATTGTATCTGAATTATGAACAGAGCTATAAAGCATTGGGCGGAGATTTTAACTATACCCGTTTCGATGCCCTGTTTGTTCATAATTTTAAAACCATGCTGGGAACAACAGGTTTCAGGCTGTATGGAGGAATTGTTTTGGGGGAAGCCCCGATCTGGAAACATTTTACAATGAACGGACTGGCATCTCCAAGAAAGGATTTCAATTTCAACCTCACCTCTTATCTCGGTTTTGCCACACTGGAAGGCGGAAAATACTACAATGATAAATTTATAGCGTACTATTTCACTCACAAACTCCCCCTTTATTTCAAAAGTTTCGGGCAGAATATTTCCAGTTTTGATTTTGTACTGCGAGGGACCATCGGAGATATGAAACATCCCGAATATCACCAGTTCAGATTCAGAAAATTGGATCATCTGTATCAGGAAGTCGGGCTGGAATGGAACAACTTTTTATCCAGTTACTTTAATTTAGGATTGTTTTACAGAGTCGGCTACTACACCACTCCGAATTTTAAACAGAACTTCGCTATCCAGTTCAAGCTGAAATTATTAGAATTTTAAATATACATAACGAATATGCAGTCAATAGAAATAAAAGCAGAACAGTTTTTTGAATTATTAAAATTAAAAGACACTTCCATGTGGGCCATTTTCTCTCAGATGATCGACGGAAATGAAAAAGAAATCATCTTTTTAGACCGGGAAGATAAAATCCTATTCAATTATGTTCTGCCTTCAACACAGGAAAAACTGGAAGAAGACAGAAAAGAATTTTCTAAACAGTTTGCAGATAAACTGGCTGAACTGAATTAAAATTAGCCAGCTCTCTGAAGCCCGCTCTCCGCTCTCTGAAGTCTCCTGATTTTGGAGTATATTTTTAAACTTTTTCAAAGCATTGCACTACATCAGAAGACTTTGTGCAACGATAAATTTAAGTAGCAGGATGTTTTTTTCGATATACACCGTTGAATTTTAAAGCTTTGTGCTGTTTTTTATAAACCTAACAGGTCTCCAAGACCTGTTAGGTTTTTATTTAAGCATACTCATACACGTTTTATCATTATAATTTTCAGCTCTCTGACGTCTCCTGACTTTGGAGTATATTTTTAAACTTTTTCAAAGCATTACACTACATCAGAAGACTTTGTGTAACGATAAATTTAAGTAGCGGGATGCTTTTTTCGATACACACCGTTGAATTTTAAAACTTTATGCTGATTTTTATAAACCTAACAGGTCTTGGAGACCTGTTAGGTTTTTATTAAGCGTACTCATACACTACGATTGATTTCTCAAAAACTCATCCACCGTTTTTTTAGCTTCAGCCACATCGTGTACCCTTAAAATTTTAGCACCCTGTTCCAAAACTTTCCGGTGAAGTTTCTGGGTTTCTTCATTAATATCCATTGGTAATTTCCCTAGAGGCTTATAGATAAACGATTTTCTGGAAATCCCTATCAGCAGTGGAAATCTTTCAAATCCGAGATATTCCGTTTCCCCGATCATTTTCATCTGGTCATCCACGGTTTTTCCAAATCCGAACCCGGGATCAAGGATAATATCTTTTACTCCTTTCTGAAGCAGTTCATTTGTTTTTTGTGAAAAATAGCGGTTTACTTCCAGGGTGATATCTTCATATTTAATCTTATCATGCATGGTTTCATAGGACGGATTAATGTGCATCAGAATATACGGAAGCCCGGTCTCAGCGGCTGTATCGAACATTTTTTCATCATACTGGCCGCCGGAAATATCATTAATCAAATCAATACCTTCATTAAAACCAAATTTTACGGTTTCCGAATAAAATGTATCCAGCGAAATCAACGCTTCCGGGAACTCTCTTTTGATCATGGAAATAATATTTCCCAGCCTTGCAATTTCTTCATCACTGGTCAGAAATTCAGCATTCGGGCGGGTAGACTGCGGTCCCAGATCAATAATAGAAGCGCCTTCTTTCAGGAGTTTTTCCGTATGTTTCAGGGCTGACTTTTCATTATTGAATGTTCCGCCATCAGAAAAAGAATCCGGGGTGAGGTTCAGAATTCCCATAATTTTGGGGATATCAAGCTGTACCAAACGGCCATTGCAATTGATGGAATAAGTCTTGGAATGTAAGGACTGGAAGGGGGTATCTGAGAACATGGAGCCGACGATTGATATTTGATTTTAGTACCGCAAAAATAGTGATTTTAAAGCCTTACGACCATCTGTTGTTATAAAATATGCATATAGATTCCCAGATATGAAATATAAATCTTCATGATCATCAAAGGGAAATCCACCTATAAATCCTTGAGCTTTAAACTTTGAACCTTGAACTCTAAAAACGGCACCCATCCTCCTCCGCTCACCACTCTCCCAACCTCTCCGTTTTCAAACCCAAAACTAATTCGTATATTTGAAAGATTAAGAGAATTTATGTCAGAAACATCAGTACAGTTCGGGAAAGTTATCAGTGAATGCCGTGATTTATTCAGCAAAAAATTACAGGATTACGGAGCAGCATGGAGGGTTTTAAGGCCCAGTTCTATTACGGATCAGATTTACATCAAAGTCAACAGAATCCGTACCCTTCAGATGACTGATAAAAAAATGGTGGATGAAAGTGAAGAAGGAGAATTCATTGCTATCGTCAACTATTCCATCATCGGGCTGATCCAGCTTGAAAAAGGTCTTTCCAATGATTTTAATGAAAACAAGGAAGAGATTATGTCTCTTTATGATCAATATGCTCAGGAGGCCCTGGCTTTAATGGAAAGAAAAAACCATGATTATGGTGAAGCATGGAGAGATATGCGGATCACTTCCATTACCGATCTTATTTATCAGAAAGTACTGAGAACGAAACAGATTGAGGATAATCAGGGACAAACCATTGTTTCCGAAGGACTGGATGCCAACTATTTCGACATGCTGAATTACGCTGTTTTCTGCCTCATCAAATTCTCTGAAAAAGAAATGAATTCTGAACCCCAAAAATAATTTGATATGCTTAAAGGTTTATTACGTTTTATTATTGCTGTGATCTTCATCCTTTCAGGTTTTGTAAAGGCGGTGGATCTGGTAGGATTTTCCTTCAAAATGGAAGAATATTTTTCACCTTCCGTTTTCAATATGCCTTTCCTTGAAAAATTCGCACTGCTGTTTTCAATAGTAGTAGTTGTACTGGAACTTTTCCTGGGATTTATGTTACTGCTTAAGATAAAACTAAAATTTACCCTTTCGGCATTAATCGCCCTTTGTATCTTCTTTGGATTCCTGACTTTCTACTCCGCTTACTTCAATGTAGTAACGGATTGCGGATGTTTCGGGGATGCGGTAAAATTTACACCGTGGCAGAGTTTCATTAAGGATATTGTCCTTCTTGCAGGGCTGATCCTTCTGTTTATCCTGTACAGAAAAGAATTCAGGAAGAAAGATGAGTATGGCAGCAGCAATACCCGGGAGTCTTCCGGCAAATTTAAATATTATATTCTGGGAATCTTCTCTCTGATCATGATCTACATTATGGCTCAGGGCATTATGCATGAACCGATGATTGATTTCCGTGATTATAAGATCGGAACCAGCATCAAAGCTGAAAAAGAGAAGATTAATAAAAATCCGTCTGAATACAAAACCTTCTATTCCCTTAAAAATCAGAAAACTGGAGAGACCGTAAATGTAGACCAGGACGACTATATCAAAGAAACAAAATACTGGGCCGAAGGTTCACCGTGGAAAATAGAGGAAGGAAAAAATAAATCTGTTCTGATTAAAGAAGGTTATAAATCCGAGATCGCAAAATTCAAGATTGATGATCCTTCCGGAATAGAACTTACCGAGGAAATCATCAATGCTCCCAAAGCCATTCTCATCTTCTCTTATCATCCTAAAGACCTGTCTGCAGATCTTCTTCAGAAAACCGAAGCTAAGGTGAATGCCCAAAAAGGAGCAGTGATCTATGGTGTTTCTACGCTTCCGGACACCTTTAAAACCATTAAAAATACCATGATGGACGGAACGGCAATCAAAACCATTGCCCGAAGCAACCCTTTCGTACTGATACTGGAAAAAGGAAAAATCGTAGACAAACAGCCAGCGAAAGACTATATTAAATAACAGAGCAGCCAATGATGAATAGTGAATTTTAATAATAATTATTCTCATAAATTAACTATTCAGCTGCGAAGCAAAACTGCCCATTTCACTATAAAAATCAATTATCAAATTAAAAACATACATTAAGAATGCAAAAATCAAATAAATCCATTGCCGGTTATCACCTTTTAATGATTCTTTCCTCAGTAGACGGAGAATTTGCTCCTGAAGAAGGAATGCTTGTACAGCAATATCTGGCAGATGAATTTCCGTTCAGAATGAATCTTGATAACGAGCTTGAAACCCTTGCTTTATTACAGCCGGAAGAATGGAAGGACCATTTTGAATTCCATGCAAGATGCTTTCATGACGATTCCACAGAAGATGAGCGTGTAAAATTTGCTGAATTTGCCAAAACACTCATCAAAGCAGACAATAAAGTGACCGATGAAGAGCATACTTTTTACAGGCTTCTGAAAAACCTGTGGAATATTGCTTAAACTGATCCAAAAAAAACAAAATATACCGTGAAAAAATTTTATTTAGGAATATTAGCATTAAGTACGTGTATGCAGGCTCAGAAATTCCCCGCCCTGAAGGCTCCTATTGCCGGAAAGCAGGAACATATCCGCGAAATCCACGGTGATAGGGTCAATGATCCGTATTACTGGATGATCGATTATTTCAAAAAAGGAAAAGATTCTACCAGAGTCGTTGATTATCTGAAAGCAGAAAACACCTATTGGGAAGGTATGATGAAAGATACGGAACCTTTCAGGGAACAGCTTTTCCAGGAAATGAAAGCCAGGATCAAGGAGAAAGATGAATCTGTACCGGTTTTCAGAAACGGATATTATTACTATACGCGCACGGAAGCCGGAAAACAGTACTATAAATACTGCAGGAAAAAAGGCAGTCTTAACGCTCCTGAAGAAATTGTTCTGGATGTAGACCAGCTTGCAGAGGGACATTCCTATTTTGCAGCTGCCGGATTCAGCATCAGCCCGGATAACACCAAACTGCTTTACGGTGTAGATGACGTTTCCAGAAGACAGTATAAATTGTTTCTGAAGGACCTCACCACAGGAAAAACAACAGATCTCGGCATTAAAAATACAGGAGGTTCTGCCGAATGGGGAAATGATAACAAAACCATTTTCTATACAGAAAATAACCCTGTTACCCTTCTGTCTGAAAAAATCAAAAGACATACTTTAGGAACAGATCCCGGCAAAGATGTAACGGTTTATGAAGAAAAAGACAAAACGAATTTCATATCGGTATACAAGTCTAAAAACCAGAAATATATTCTGATTCATTCCGGAGCTACGACCTCTTCCGAAACCAGATACCTGAATGCTGATAAACCGGACGGAACTTTCAAAGTCTTCCAGCCCAGGATGAAAAATGTTCTGTATACGGTAACGCCTCTGGAAGATAAATTTCTGATCAGAACGAATAAAGATGCCCTGAACTTCAAGATCGCCGAAACTCCTCTGGATAAAACAGGGGTTGAAAACTGGAAAGACTTTATTCCGCACAGAAATGATGTCCTGATGCAGGGTGTAAGTGCTTTTAAAAACTATCTTGTTTTCAGTGAAAGGCAGAACGGCCTAACCCAGCTGATCGTTTTCGACAGAAAGACAGGTAAAAAAGAACCGCTGAAATTTGATGAACCCGTTTATACCGCTTCAGCAGCTGAAAATCCGGAATACAATACGGATAACTTCCGTTTCGCCTATACTTCAATGATTACGCCTTCTTCCCAGTTTGAACAGGATTTAAAAACAGGAAAAAGAACCCTTCTGAAACAGCAGGAAGTTCTGGGAGGTTACAATAAAGACAATTACACCACAGAAAGACTTTTTGCCACAGCAAAAGACGGAACCAGGATTCCAATTTCCATTGTGTATAAAAAAGGATTTAAAAAAGACGGGAACAGTCCGTTGCTGCTTTATGCCTATGGTTCTTACGGAAGCTCTATGGATGCCTCTTTCAGCAGTACAAGACTGAGTCTTTTAAACAGAGGTTTTGCTTTTGCGATTGCCCACATCCGCGGCGGCCAGGAAATGGGAAGGCAATGGTATGAAGACGGAAAAATGATGAAAAAGAAAAATACATTTACCGATTTCATTGATGCCGGAGAATATCTGGTTAAAGAAAAATACACCTCCCCTAAACATCTGTATGCCCAGGGAGGAAGTGCCGGAGGTTTGCTGATGGGAGCTATTGTCAATATGAAACCCAATTTATGGAACGGAGTAATTTCACAGGTTCCGTTTGTAGATGTAGTCAACACGATGCTTGATGAAAGCATTCCGCTTACCACCAACGAATATGACGAATGGGGAAATCCTAATAACAAAGACGCTTACTTCTATATGAAATCTTACTCACCGTATGAAAATATAGAAAAAAAGAACTATCCGAACCTTCTGGTAACCACAGGCCTTCACGATTCCCAGGTACAGTATTTTGAGCCGGCCAAATGGGTAGCCAAACTGAGAGATATGAAAACCGATAAAAACGTACTTCTTTTAAAAACCGATATGGAATACGGTCATGGCGGAGCCTCAGGAAGGTTTGATTATCTGAAGGATCTTGCGCTGGTGTATGCGTTTATGTTTAAACTGGAAGGGATTAATAAATAAGAAAGCTGCCGCAGATTATGGAGATTTACCGGCGCGAAAAATATAATAGTAAATAAATCAATATATAAAACTATGAGAAGAAAAATAGTTGCAGGAAACTGGAAAATGAACAAAAATGTAATTGATGCACAGCAGTTAATGATTCAATTACTGAGCTATAAAAACAGTAGTGCCACGAACTGTGAAATATGGATTGCTCCGCCTTCCTTATACCTGATGATGGCAAAAGATATCTTTGAAAAAGATGAGATCGGTGTGTTTTCCCAGGATATGAGCGCTCACGAAAGCGGTGCCTATACCGGGGAAATTTCTGCGGATATGCTTGAATCTATTGATGCTACCGGTTCACTGATCGGGCATTCCGAGAGAAGACAGTACCACGGTGAAACCGATGCAAGCTGCAACAAAAAGGTAAAACTGGCGCTTGATAAAGGTCTTATCCCTGTTTACTGTAACGGAGAAACCCTGGAGCAGAGAAAAGCAGGCCAGCATTTTGATGTGGTAAAAAGCCAGACTGAAGAAGCTCTTTTCACGCTTTCTGCTGACGAGATCAAAAAAGTGGTGATTGCTTACGAACCGGTTTGGGCAATCGGAACCGGAGAGACGGCTACACCGGAGCAGGCTCAGGAAATTCATGCACACATCAGAAGCATTATTGCAGGAAAATATGGCCAGGAAGTAGCCGATGAGGTTTCTATCCTTTACGGAGGTTCTGTAAAACCGGATAATGCTAAAGAAATCTTCTCCCAGCCGGATATTGACGGAGGACTGATTGGAGGGGCTGCTTTAAAATTAGAGGATTTCTCTAAAATTATCGAGGCTTTCAATTAATATTATAAAAACAGGTTTTGGCTAAAGCCAATGGAGTTTATTTTTATATGTGAACGGACCCAATTGAATTGATTATGATTAACCAGATCAAACGATGCAAAAAACAGCAGATAACATCTGTGAAATTTGTGTGATCCGTAGGAAAAATAACCATAACATCCATTTCTACTGAGCTTAACCAACATACATCAACAAAAACGGCGGAATCTTCGATTCCGCCGTTTTCTTTAAAAAAATCTAATTATTGAATATCGACTATATACATAGTTCCCTTATCTACTTTCCCGGTTTTAGGAAGGATCTTGGCTTTCGGATTTCCGTTTCCGTCATCTAAGATTCCAAAATCGTCATCATTGAAAACAGCCAGTTTATTATTTCCAAGATAAACGATTCCTTCAAACTTATCATGTTCATAGCCCAGCTTGGCCACCAGGTCTGCGGCTAATGTTTTGGACACCGGTTTTATTCCGGCGGTGGTAATTTCGTTCCATGTACACTGTTCCAGGGCTTTATTATTGATCTTCATTCCGTCCACAGCGGCCACATCAGGTCCGGTTACGTCAGAAGCATCTGCCAGGCTGATCCTGTATACTTTTTTCACGCCGCCCTGCGAACCGAAGTTTCCGTCTCTTTCAATAACCAGGAATTCCGTGTTGCTGATCGCGGTTATATCGCAGACAGAATCTGAAGTTCCGCCATCCTGTTTATATAAAAACTGTTTTGTTTTTCCTGTGGCAATATCGAATGTAACAATCCTCGTTAAAGTGGTATTGGTAGCCAAAGCCTTTGTAGGAACATACATCATTGACTGGATGGTTCCTACGAGCGTTTTTCCGTCCGGAGTGATGCAGAGCCCTTCCATTCCCCTGTTGGCTCTTCTTTTGGCTAAAACAGCAGGCAGCTTTCTCGGTCCTGTATTAACGCCTATCGGGCTGATTCTTTCCATTTCCACTCCTTCAGCACTGTAATGTACGATATGCGGACCATACTCATCAGATACCCAGAAGGTACCGTCAGCTGCTGCAACAAGGCTCTCGCTGTCCAGTCCGTAATTATCCGTTCCTAAAACATTTCCGTTTACATCATAAGCGGTTTCGCCTGTACTTCCCATTCCTGCGGGATTTGGAAGCCCTGTGATGGGCTGGCCGGAAGGATTTTTAAGTTTAATATATTTAATGACCTCGATATTTCCTTCAGTATTGATCTTAAAATGCATAATGGTCGGCGTGAAATCCGGAGCCGGAAATTTTTTCCCGTTCAGATAGTCGGTATTGGGACCGCGGTCTGTAATGACATAGAATTCACCTTTTCTGCCTGGGTGGGCGGCTGCTCCGGAGCCAAAACCTCCGTTAATCACATCTACCCCATTTACCGTTGCCAGTTTGGAAAAAGGAAATTCCTGAGGAAGTCTGGAATAATTAATATCCTGGCCGCTTACATGGTCATCATCTTTACATGATGCCATAGCAATAAGCGCCAAAGCAGAGATCAGCAGTTTTTTCATGTTTACTTTTATGGCAGCGAAAATAGATAATGATTGTAAACTGATCTTGAATACAAGAATAAGTATATTTTAACAATCAAGGTTTAAGGTTAATTTATTTTAAACACAAAAAATATCAGGATAAAACATCATATTCCGGAATTCTTTATCGAATTAAAAAAGTCATAAGACCGAAAATGACCTGATCTTTAAACAAAATTTAAAAAATCAGAATAATTCACAAAATGACATCAAAAATTTAGATATTATATTTGTAGCGGTTTAAGGCTGAACCATTGTTCATTAAAAGGGAACCAAGTGAGAAGAATATTCAATTCTTGGGCTGTACCCGCAACTGTAAGCTGTTTAAACAGGAGTATACTGTGCCACTGGATCAAAAATCCGGGAAGGCGTATTCCTGATGCGAGCCAGGAGACCTGCCTTATTCCATATTCATCAGAAACAGAGTATCTGAAGTCATTCATTTCTTTTTTTCTGAAGGAAAGTTTCGGGAATAAAACTTTTAATTTAATGATATCATGAAAAAAATCTACTTTTTTTTCCTGCTGCTTTGTATGCAGCTCCTGTCGGCCCAGTTCACCGAAAACGACATTAAATTCTGGGTAGGAACCGGTTCTAAAAAAGCCTACCTCATTGCTGATTTCAATGATGACGACAATCCTTCTTCCTATGCCTGGGGATACCGTTTTGATTCGGATGATCTTACCATGGAAGACCTCATCACCGCTATTGCCGCCGCAGAGCCTAAAATGGAAGTGGAAATTCCCTCCGGATTCCTTTACAGCCTGAACTATAACCACCACGTACCCAGCCTGGATGATTACTGGTCTACATGGTCAGGACCGTCTGCCGAAAATATGACGCTTAATAACGGGGTAAACGGAGATCCGCTCGTGAACGGAAAATGGTACGGAGTTTCTTTTGGATATGGATTTACTGATAATACCCCTCCACTTTCCCATCCCTCATCTCCGGTAGCCGCTTACAGTTCTGCCTGGTATAATGCATCGCAGATTACCCATTGGATCGGTACGGGAAGTAATTCAAGCCTTGTGGTTATCGATTTCGGAACCAACAGTCCAAACGGTTCTGCCCATTCATTTGTTTTCGGAATCCGCTATAACGGAAGCATTACCGCAGAACAGGCCCTCCAGCAAATTCAGGCCCAAGCTTCCTATTTCAATTTCGCTTCCAACGGAGGGCAGATTGCTTCTTTATCTTTAAACAGTCATTCAGGAACATCTTCCGGAAATAATGCATGGAAGCTTTTCAAAGGAAAAGATCTTTCATCATGGAGAAGTCAGGCTTCTTTGTCACAGACTCAGTTAAACAATAATGAATGGCTGGGTTTAAGCTTTGGACAAAGATTACCGTTTACGCCTACCGAAGCATCACTTGAAGTTTTAGGGGTTTCTGATATCCGGAAGAAAGCATTCAGAGTTTATCCTAACCCTGCCAGTGATTTCATTCATATAGAAACAGCTGAAAATATTATCGAAGTAAATATTTATGGAGTTTCAGGACAGAAAGTCCTTACTTCAAAAGCTACAAAAATCGATATTCAGTCTTTACAGTCCGGTATTTATCTGATGGAAATTAAAACTTCAAAAAATACAGCGGTTCATAAGTTGATTAAAAAATAATGCATATTGTGGGATATTTTATCCTCACAGATCGGGGAGGTTACACAGATTCTTTTAAAATTATAATGATAAAAAGTATATGAGTGCGATTAGATAAAAACCTAACAGGTCTCGGAGACCTGCTAGGTTTAAAAGCAGCACAAACATTAAAAAATCAACATAAAGACAAAAAAACGCACCGGGCTGGTGCGTTTTTTATCATCCTTATAAGGAAAAATTATTTTTTCTCTGTTGATCTCTGTAAAACCTCGTCTACCATTCCGTAGCCTTTAGCCTCTTCAGAAGTCATCCAGTAATCTCTGTCGGAAGATTTCTCTACCCATTCGTAGGTTTGCCCTGAATGGTGAGCGATGATTTCATAAAGCTCCTGCTTCAGTTTCAGCATCTCTCTAAGGTTGATTTCCATATCCGAAGCAACTCCCTGAGCACCTCCTGAAGGCTGGTGGATCATTACTCTTGAATGCTTAAGTGCGGAGCGTTTTCCTTTTTCTCCGGCAACAAGAAGAACAGCTCCCATTGAAGCAGCCATTCCTGTACAGATGGTTGCTACATCAGGCTTGATGATCTGCATGGTATCATAGATTCCTAACCCTGCATACACGCTTCCGCCCGGCGAGTTGATATAAATCTGGATATCTTTTGAAGGATCTGCACTTTCAAGGAATAAAAGCTGTGCCGTTACGATGTTGGCCACCTGATCATCAATCCCTGTTCCCAGGAAAATGATTCTGTCCATCATCAGACGTGAAAATACGTCCATCTGAGCAACGTTTAATCTTCTTTCCTCCATGATGTACGGTGTAAGATTGGTTGGACCATACATTCCCATATACTGATCGGTAACCAGACCGTTATTTCCTAAATGTTTTACAGAGAAATCTCTGAATTCTTTTTTAATGTCCATATTTCTATTATGTATTATTATACTATTTTTTCAAAGTTTAAATTACAACTTTTATTCCTAAAATTTTATAGGACTTTTTGTCACAGAATGTCAATTCTATATTCTAAAATCCGAAGTCCTGCTATTTTCTTCTGTTTCCGTAAATTCCTTTGATCGGGGAATACTCTATAATTTCACTTAATTTCATGGAAGCCTGTTTCAGTAACGTGATCTTTTTGATGAGCTCAAAATATTTTGTTTCATCCGTACTGTTGAACCGGTCAAGCTCATTGGCCGTTTGTTTTATTAAATAATCAATATACCTGTATTTATGAAGCAGGACATCACCTCTTACCTGGTCAGCAATTTTGTCGCCGTAATTGGGAGGATAAATATTCCTGGAGGCCCAGTTTTCAAGATCATCCAGGGGCATCAGCGCATCTACAACTTTAGAGGTGATCTCTTCATCCATAAAGGATACAAAAAAGTTTCCGCTCCTCAGCTCATCTTTCTGAATACCTTCCCTTACCTGATTGATGATCAATTCATTACTTTTTACCAGAAACTCATACTGTTCGTCTTCAAAATGATGGAGAATTTCTTCAATCACCGTGATCTGATATTCATCATTTTTATCATCTCTTCTTTTTAAAACAACATCTCCGAACATCAGCATATGATCTACCAGTTTATTCTCCATAAACAGAACATCAAAGAGAAAGGGATCACTTTTTTCCTCATCAGGAGGCACAATTTCCATTTTGGGAACTGCCTTTTCCTTCTGCTGCTGAACATGCTGATTCTGATTCTGGGAAATCTGCTTCTGTACATCCAGCTCATTGAACAGGCTCTGCTCAGATAATCCGAATTTATTGGAAACCTCTTTCAGATAAACCTCTCTTTTCAGGGCATTCTGTACAAAGGAAACCGATTTTACGATATTCCGTATCGCTTCAGCTTTTTTAATGGGATCATTTCCGGCATCTTTCAGGAGAATCTCTGCTTTGAAGTCGATGAAATCCATCGCTTCATTTTCGATGAACTTTTCTACATATTCCTGAGGATGCTTTCTGGCAAAAGAATCGGGGTCGTCTCCTTCCGGAAACAAAAGGACCCTGATGTTCATTCCTTCGGTCAGAAGCATATCGATACTTCTGAAACTCGCTTTTATTCCGGCATTATCGCCATCAAAGAGGATCGTTACGTTTTCCGTAAGTCTTTTGATCAGCTTGATCTGTTCAGTCGTCAGAGAGGTTCCGGAACTGGCCACTACGTTTTCTATCCCGGACATATGAAGTGAGATCACATCCATATATCCTTCCACCAGAAGACAGACGTTTTTCCTTGAAATAGCCTGCTTACTCTGATTCAGACCGTAAAGGACATTGGATTTGTGATAAATCTCCGTTTCCGGCGAGTTGAGGTATTTGGCGGTTTTAACGTTATTCTTTAAAATTCTGGCCCCAAATCCCAGTACCCTTCCGGAAAAACTGTGAATCGGGAAAATAACCCTTTCCCGGAAACGGTCAACTCCTGCAGGTGTATTTTCCGGGAAAATGGAAAGTCCTGATTTTTCAAGAATTTCTTTGGTATATCCTTTTTCCAGCGCATAAGCGGTAAATGCATTTTTCTTTTCCGGGGAATATCCCAGCTGAAATTTCCGGATTGTATCATCTTTTAACTCACGTTCCCTGAAATAGGACAGGCCAATGCTTTTCCCTTCCTCAGAGTCCCAGAGTATATCCTGAAAATAGGCATTCGCCACTTCATGGATCTTATACAGCTGATCCCTTTCCGACTGGGCGTTTTTAGCTTCTTCGGAAAATTCACGCTGGTCTTCTTCAATCTCAATTCCGTATTTTTTAGCGGCGTGGCGAAGTGCTTCAGGATAGGTGAAATTTTCGATCTCCATCAGGAAAGAAATGGCCGTTCCTCCTTTTCCGGTAGAGAAATCCTTCCAGATCTGCTTACTGGCAGAAACTACAAAACTGGGAGTCTTTTCATCGTGAAAAGGACTGAGCCCTTTGAAGTTAGACCCTGCTCTCTTCAACTGCACGTACTCTCCCACTATCTCTTCTACCCGTATCGTTGAGAAAATTTTATCTATGGTCTGCTTGGAAATCATAGTGTAAAATTAAATATTTAGTTTGAAGAAAAAAAACTTCCCCGGAAAGTAATACGGGACCACAAATCCACTAAGTGATTAAAAAATAATTTTACAACTTTCATAGGAGAACCGGTCTGAAGTATTTTCAGGCCGGTTTTTGTTTTGCTGGTAATTTAGAATTAAATTTGCAGGGTCAGGTTAACCTGTATTTTTAAATTTAAATCCATCATGAATTATACCATACATACCATTGAAGACTGGCAGAAAATTGTTGATACCATTATTCCTGAATTAAAGCACAATATCTTTCTTTTAAAGGGAAATCTGGGAGCAGGAAAAACCACTTTCACTCAGTTTCTGCTTAAAAATCTGGGAAGTAATGATGAAGTTAATTCACCTACCTATTCTATCGTGAATGAATACAACACTCCGAAAGGAAAAATCTACCATTTCGACCTTTACCGCCTGAAAAACATTGAGGAAGTATATGATATCGGCATCGAAGAGTATCTGGATAATGCTTTCCTGTGCATCATTGAGTGGCCGGAAGTGTATGAAGAAGAGCTTTACGGGCTTAATTACCACACAATGAGCATCATCAATACAGGTGATGAAAGAGAAATCACATTCGATTAAATATTGTGTATCTTTGCTTATTAATTCAATGGTAAAATAACGATCTGTAAGACCTAATTTAATTTAAAGAATGAGTACTACAAATATTTTTACTCCTTTCACTGAAGAAGAGCTGATGCCGAAAGAGGAAAAGCTGGAGGTTATAAAAAAAGGAAAGCAATTCAGTATTGGAATTCCTAAAGAGACCTGTCTTAATGAAAGAAGGACCTGCATTACTCCTGACGCGGTACAGGTATTGGTAGAACACGGCCACGAAATCATTATAGAAGCCGGTGCCGGGGAAGGTTCTTTTTTTACAGACCTTCAGTATTCTGAATCCGGAGCAAGGGTTACCAATGATCCGAAAGAGGCATTCGGGCAGGATCTTATCCTGAAGATTAACCCTCCTACTGAGGATGAAATTGATTATATGAAGCCTAATACCTATCTGGTTTCAGCACTTCAGATCAACCTGAGAGATAAAGATTATTTCTTAAAACTGGCAGAGAAAAAGATCAATGCCATTGCTTTTGAATTTATTGTAGACGAATATAAACAGCTGGCTTTAGTAAGACTGGTCGGCGAAATTGCAGGAACTGTTTCTATTTTATATGCATCGGAGCTGCTTGCTCTTTCTAACGGCTTAATGCTGGGAGGAATCACAGGAGTAAGACCTGCGGAAGTCGTTATTCTGGGAGCCGGAATCGTAGGTGAATTTGCTACCAAAGCAGCCATCGGATTAGGTGCCAGTGTGAGGGTTTTTGATAATTCCCTTTCAAAACTGAGAAGACTTCATACCCTTGTGGACAGCAGGGTTCCCACTTCTATCATTGATCCTAAAGAACTCAGCAAAAGCCTAAGACGTGCCGATGTTGTAATCGGGGCCCTTCCAAGACTGAATATGACACCTATCGTTACCGAAGATATGGTGATGAACATGAAGAAAGGCAGTGTTATTATTGACATTACCATCGACAACGGCAAAGTGATCGAAACTTCCGAACTGACAACGATGGAAGATCCTTATATCATCAAGCACGGTGTCATCCACTGCGGACTTCCGAACCTTACCTCCAGGATGCCGAGAACCACCACGAAAGCGATCTCCAATTTCTTCCTTTCCTACATCCTTAACTATGACGAAGAAGGCGGTTTTGAAAATATGCTGATCCGTAAAAATGAAATGAAGCAGAGCTTATACATGTACAAGGGAAGGCATACGAAAAAGATCATCTGCGACCGTTTCGGACTGACCTACCACGATATCAATCTTTTAATTTTCTAATGAAAAAACTGAAATTCTACTTAATAGGCCTTGTTCCGGGGCTCATTATCGTATTCTTTATATTAAACAAAAAAGGAGCAAGCTGCAGCGGTTATCTGCCGAACAGCCGTGTAATTGCAGAAACCCTGTCCAAAGACTTTAAATATTCTGAAGGTTTTAAAACTGAAATGAATACGCATAAAATCGATGAAAAATTCCTGAAAGACAGCATCATTACCAAAGGAAAGATTGATTTCGACAGAAGCCACGCACAGAAAAAACCATGCCCGGATTATGTACTCACCTACCCTGAAAAGAATCCGCTCTATGAGATCACTTTTGAAAAATGCGAGGAAAGTGCTACACTGAACAGCCTGAAAAAAATCAGATAATCCTTTTCTGAAACAGGAAAAAGTCATCTTTGACGATCCACTGTTCTTTTTTAATTTTGCATCACGCTAAATAAGTATTTATGGGAGGCAATTACTACATGATCCACGATTATCTGATATTCATTGGAGTATTTGCTATATTCTTTTTTCTGACGGTAAGCATTTACCTGTTCAGTCAAAACGGTAAACTCAGGCAGCGGAATACAAGACTTTCTGAAACCAATAAACTTATTGAACAGAAACTGAATGAAGTTCAGCTGGAACACATCGGTACCAAGCTGAATCCTCATTTGTTTAAAAACATTCTCAATTCCGTACAGTCGCATGCCTACCAGACGTATATGTCACTGGATAAGCTGGCGAATGTCCTGGATTATATTTTATACGAAAGCAACAACAAATTCGTCAGCCCGAAAGAAGAACTGAATTTTGCCCTGAGCCTTATCGAGATCAATAAAATTAAAATAAATCCTCTTTTTGATTTCAGGATCAAATCCAGGATCAACAAATCCGATGCGGTGTATGAGGAGAAGGTTTTTGCCCCGCTGATCTCCGTAGACCTTATTGAAAACGCTTTCAAACATACGGACTTTCTGGCACAGGATTCTTTCATTTCGATCTATATGGAGCTTGAAAACAGTGTTTTCACCATGAAAGTCAGCAACAAAGCTTCTTTAAAAAATGTGCTGGAAAAGGAAAAGAGCGGTTTCGGAAGCCAGTCTCTGGACCAAAGGCTGAAAATGATATACAGCAGCTGTTATCAGCTTGAAAAAAGTTCAAAAAACGGTATCTTCACCGCAGAATTAAAAATCAATTTAGGCGAATTCCATGATAAAATGCGTTATTCTTGATGATGAACTGCTGGCGATCAGCTACCTGAAGCTCCTGTGTGAACAGATTGATCATGTAGAAGTGGTAAAGGCATTCAATGATCCCAAAGTATTTTTAAATGAAATCGACAGCATCGACTGTAATCTCTGCATCCTTGATATTGAAATGCCCGGAATGACGGGGCTTCAGGTAGCCGAACTGATCTCAGGTTCTAAAAAGATTATTTTCACCACCGCCTATAAAGAGTATGCAGCGGAAGCTTTTGACCTGAATGTGGTAGATTACGTAAGAAAACCCATAAAAAAAGAAAGACTGATCCAGGCCTTTGAGAAAGCAAAAGAACTCGTTTCCGCATCTTCCAAAAAGGATTTTATAGAATGGAATACCAATATCGGGAAAACCGTCATCTTTACAGAACAGATCGCCTACATCAAAACCTCTGAGATCGACAGCCGGGATAAAGATATCATTCTGAATGACGGAACGGCCATTGTCCTGAAAAACCTCAGCTTTAAAAACCTTCTGGAAATGCTTCCCGCCAAAGATTTCGCTCAGATCAACAAAAAAGAAATCATCGCACTTTCTTCCATCAAAGTATTTTCCACCAACGAAATCATTACGACCATCCCTGCTGACGGAGATCATTTTCTTAAACTTCAGATTGGAGAAGCCTATAAAAACTCATTACCGGAACTGTTCGGAAAGTAGATAACTCAAACATTCCGTGTTTGGGTACAGAATCCGGTGGTTTCATTACACACTCCCGTTTTAAAAGACAGCGCCGGCGTACTTTTGCTGCATATTAAATGATTTTATAATGAAAAACCTTTTGTATGCAGCAGGAATTCTCATATCCGGGCTCTGCTTTTCCCAGGAGACCGGTCAGAAGATCAGGGCTTCATTTTTCGACGGAATTGTGGCAGCCGGATATGTGGATCATGGGGCTTTCATCAATTGTACAGGCCCGAATATCAGCTTTACCAGAAAAGGCGTAAAATTTATAGCCGGTATGCTTCCTTCACTCAGAATTAAAGAAGATCGCTCACCGGGAACTAAAAACAGTATTTTCACCCCGAATCTGGGTGCCGGGATTACCGTTATTTACAGGAAAACAGCACTGCAGATTCCGGTTTACTATAATCCTAAAACTGCCAGCCAGAACGGAACATGGAAAGCAGGAATCGGACTGGGTTATTCTTTTAAATAATCGAAATCCGGGGTTAAGGAAGTTTAAATTAAAGGATGGAAGAAAGAAGAAAAAAGCCGGAAGTTAATTCAGTTACAGTACCGAAGACCACTCTAAAATCAAATTACCTTAAAAAACAACATTTATCATTAACGACCTTCATAACTTCCTTTTCCCTGCTTCCAACCTCATCCCGGACTGAAACTAAATAGATTTTATTACATTTTTCGCAAGCTTCATTACATTTTCAGAAGAAGCGTATCTAACATCAATATATTCTTATCAACTTTGCATTAAAATATTGGAATCATGAATTGGGGGAAATACAGAAATTTAATTTTTTATATCACAACGATTGCCTTTTTTTCCTGCCTGATGTACTTCTTCATCATAGAAGGCCAGACCCTGGAAATCAAGGAAAATATCGTTGCAAAAACCAACACAGGCTCTACCTGGGATAACTTCCTGGAGTCTTTTAAAACCAATCTTCATCATCCGCTGGCTCTCCTTCTTGCACAGATTGTGACGATTATTCTGGTAGCAAGACTTTTCGGATGGATCTGTATGAAGATCAAGCAGCCTAGTGTTATCGGTGAAATGATCGCCGGAATTGTCCTCGGACCTTCTCTTGTTGGAATGTACTTCCCGGAATTCTCAGCTTTTCTTTTCCCTAAAGAATCTCTGGGCAATCTCCAGTTTCTCAGCCAGATAGGGCTTATCCTTTTTATGTACATCGTAGGAATGGAACTGGACCTGAGTGTATTGAGAAAAAAAGCACATGATGCGGTAGTCATCAGCCACGCCAGCATTATTATTCCTTTTGCTTTGGGAATAGGGCTTTCTTATTTTATTTACCGGGAATTTTCACCGGACGGCATTCAGTTTACATCATTTGCCTTATTCATAGCCATTTCAATGAGTATCACTGCATTTCCGGTATTGGCGAGGATCGTTCAGGAAAGAAATCTTCAGAAAACCAAGCTGGGAACCATTGTGATTACCTGTGCAGCGGCAGATGATATCACGGCATGGTGCATCCTTGCGGCTGTTATTGCCATCGTAAAGGCAGGATCTTTTACAAGCTCCATTTACGTGATCATTATGGCCATCGCCTATGTATTTCTAATGATTAAGATTGTAAGGCCTTTCCTGAAAAGAATCGGAGATCTTCAGGCCGGAAAAAATACCATCAGCAAACCAATGGTGGCCATTTTCTTCCTGACGCTTATCCTTTCTTCCTATGCTACTGAAGTCATCGGTATTCATGCTTTATTCGGAGCTTTTATGGCCGGAGCCATTATGCCTGAAAATGCCAAATTCCGGACCCTTTTCATTGATAAGGTAGAAGATGTGGCCTTAGTGCTTCTTCTTCCCCTGTTCTTTGTATTTACCGGGCTTCGCACACAGATCGGACTCCTGAATGACAGCCATCTGTGGATGACGGCAGGACTGATTATCCTGACCGCCGTAATCGGAAAATTTGCAGGAAGTGCCCTCACCGCCAGGTTTGTAGGAATTAACTGGAAAGAAAGCTTAACGATCGGTGCCCTGATGAATACCAGAGGACTGATGGAACTTATCGTTCTGAATATCGGGTACGATCTGGGGGTTTTAGGCCCTGAGATCTTTGCCATGCTTGTCATTATGGCTTTATTTACCACATTTATGACCGGCCCGGCCCTTGATTTTATCAATTTTATTTTTAAATCTAAAAAAAATACGGACGAAGACACCCCCGACGAAAATGAAGTGAAATACCGCGTACTGCTGTCATTTGATAAACCTGAATCCGGAAGCACACTGCTGAAACTGGCTCACGACTTTACCCATAAAATGAATGGCAATAAAAGTATTACAGCCATGAATATTGCTCCGGTTGACGAAATGCACGCCTATGACATCAATGAGTATGAAGAAGCCCAGTTCAAAAATGTAATTGAAACCTCACATGACCTGAAACTGGAAGTCACCACCCTTTTCAAAGCTTCCACCGATATTGAGAATGATCTTACCAGCATTTCCAATAAAGGAAATTATGATCTTCTGCTGATCATGCTGGGCAAATCGATGTATGAAGGAAGCCTTCTCGGAAGACTTTTAGGCTTTACCACAAAAATCATCAATCCTGAAAAGCTGCTGAACACAGTAAAAGGCAAAGGAAATATTTTCAACAACTCTCCTTTTGACGATTTTACGTTGCAGATCCTGGACAAAACCAATATTCCGGTAGGAATCATGGTGGAAAAAGACTTTACGTCTGCCGATAAAGTTTTTGTTCCGATCTTCAACCTCAGCGATTTTTACCTGCTGGAATATGCTAAAAGACTGATCAACAATAACAATTCCCAGATCATCATCTTAGATGCTGCCGGACAGATCCGCAACAATATCGAGGTAAAGGAACTCATCCGAAGCATTGAACAGGTTGCTCCCAACCACATCACTCTATACAACGAAAAAAAGATAGAGAAAGAATTCCTGAACGGCCAGGACCTGATGCTGATCAGCAGCAAAAGCTGGAAAAATCTTATCGACACAAAAAGCCTGTGGCTGTCCGATATTCCTTCAACATTGATTATTTCCAATCCTTAAAAGAAAACAGTTCATTAGTCCAGATCTTCCGGATCCAGCATTGTCACGAAAAACAGCTATATTTATCGTTCCAAAACAATATATGCTGATCAATACTGAAAACGGAACTGTGGAGCTGGCAGCATTCAATACCTTTCTGCAGAGGGGAATGCTGCTGGCAGATCTGCAGCAGACTGACTTTTATAAATCCTGCTATCATCATATGTGGGACGTAAAAACGGGATACTTCTGGTATTATTTTAATCCCATTACTGTTGAGGGTTCCCAGCTCTGCTTTCATCTCTGCTTTTTAGAAGACCGCCTGGACAGTATTCACATGAATACCCGGGAAGAAACAGATGCCAGAAACTGGGACGAATGGACCGAAGAAAAAGAAATGCAGGTATTTTACCGGAATAATAAGTTCCTGTCCGGAATCCTTGCAATGCCGCCTACCCGGAAAAGTAAAACACCTTACCCGCAATGTACGTTTCATTTTTCGTGGGGGAATATCTGGTCAGTTTATGATCCCCGAAGCGCAAGCAGTATCATGGGGATCAGCTATAATGAAGAAGTAACCCCGAAAAAATAGATTAATATGTGCCGATATGCCATGATAGCCTACAAACCGCATTATGCCTGTTTCAGCTGTCAGAAAACCTTTAAACGCCGTCTTCTCAAAGATGTGGACAGAAACGCGGAAACCTCCACGGAAGCCCGATGCCCGGAATGCGGGGAACTGATGGCCAGCATGGGCAAGGACTTTAAATCTCCTCCGAAAAATGATGATAAAAAATGGCAGCATATCCGCAGCCTGTACACCGTAGGAATTACGTTCCATTCCTGTGGCTGCTCCGGCCCCGGATATATTCCCAATGACAGGGAAGCCATCATTTCTTACCTGAAACAGATCCGTTCGGGCTATGAAGAATCTCTGGTTTTCTGGAGAAACAGGACAGAGCCAGAGAGTAAAGAAGAACGCATAAAAGATTATCAGCGAAACTGGCACAAACTATCTGCTGTAAAATCCAATGCGCAAAAACAGGGAGTAAGCAATCATGAGGGAATTGATTACTGGATTAAAAGGATCCATGATGTGGAAGAACGGATAAAACTTGCTGAAAAGATATAATTAATGTAACAGTTTAACAATATAGCAGTTTACCAATTATTTGATTTTCTCAAACGAGGAATGATACTTCTCAAAAATCATTATTATACTCTCAGACAGCTACACTAACCTCTCAGGTTCAGAAGTTTCTCATAGAGCTCAGAAATCCGTTTCTGTTCTTCAGAAATAGATTCACCGCTGAACGATGCTCCACGGCCTTCATTGTTTATAATATAGATGAGGTTTCCTTTTTCAAAATAGTTCCGGCTTTCAGTGATCTCTGATTTCTTAAAATCAAAAGCTTCGGTATCATTATTTTCTTTCATCGCTTTTTCATTATAATACAGCGGGCGGTTGTAATGATAGTTTTTTTCGAAAACAAATGACAGCTTTCCATTCAGGAGATAATATTCGGTGAATACCTGTCCCATTTCTCCATATAATCTCGCGGTAATTTTTTCCAGCTTTCCTTTTTGTTCATAAAATACGGCTTCTCCGCCTTCAGCAGATTCTCCTTCGATATCTCTTTTTTGGACCGTGGTCCATTTTTTAATGGAATTGATTCTTTTGAAATTGGAGCGGATGGATTTAAGACGGTCTTTCAGATATTCATTACTTTCAATATCTTTTTCGTTGAACTTCTTTTTGATTTTTGCTGTATCTGAATGGATGGACATTTCCCATACTGCCCTTACAGTATATTCTTCCGCATGCATCAGGATGAAGCTTCCGGCTGTTATCAATAATCCGTAGAAAATATTGTTTTTCATATTTTGGTGTTTTGTCCTGTAAGATTCCTGCAAAGCTAGTAAAACTTCTGTTTTCTTCATTTTTTATTATATAATTGAGAATATTGTGGATAAATAATCTCCCACAGATTCCACAGATGTTTATGGAAATTTTAAAGGCTCGCAGATCTTGCAGATAACGCAGATCTTTTTTAATTATAATGATAATATATATAAGTACGCTTAAATAAAAACCTAACAGGTCTTTGAGACTTGTTAGGTTTAAACTTAAAAACTAAGTGAATTTCTATGCGTGAAGTTTTAAACTTAGAAATCGCTAAAGTGTAAAAATCTTTTGTGCCTTGTTGTAGTTAAAAGAATTTCTCACAGATTTCTCAAATTCCACAGATGTTTATGTTTTCACAGGGATTGAGCAGTAAAATTCCTTTCATAGATGCGTAAAAAATATCGCCCTTAAAATAAAAGTTATATCATTGCATTCAGAAAAATGAACTTCAAAATACCAGTCATGAAAAAAATATATTTTGCAGGATTAATTCTGTCGGTAATCATAAGCTGTAAAAATGAGTCTCCGAAAGCAGGGACAGAAACTCCGGTTCCGGAAGAAGATACAGCAGTGCTCCGGAAAACAGAGAGTCCGGTTACTGAAAATAAAACTCCTGACAAGGCAGAAATCCCTGTCCTGAAAGAATGTACGGAAAAGCAGGCTGATTATGAAACCATACAGGAATGTACATTTTCCAACACCAAAATGGAAGATGTGTACCGACGGACCCTTAAAGAAAAAGATATTGAAAATACAGAACTTCTGCTTTCCGGACTTCCTGAACAAACCATGACAAAAGACATCAATCAGAACGGCCTGATTTCTATCCACTACACGGTAAAAGCAGGAAAAATTGAAATTGTACTGGCATTTGAAGGAGGAGTAACCACTTTAGAACTGGAACAGAAAGGTGAGAATGTAAAAAGAACGATTGTTCACAGTGCCGATTAATAATTTCTGAATAACAATGAAAAAAACCATTTATCTTCTGTCTTTTATAAGCATCCTCTCCTGTAAAAAAGAACGGGAACGTGATCTCCATACAGGTTCCACAGAAAAGAAACAGGAAAATCAGAGAACAGTTTCCGGTAAAGACTCTCTGAAGCAGAAAGATATGATAACAGATCTGAAAGAAGATTCAGAATCTATCAACAGCCAGTGGGCCGGAGAGTACAGTCTGTCTGTTGATTATGGCAGGCTGGATGAATTTTCAGAAATGTCAATTGATTATAATCTTAGCATTACCAAAGACAGCTGCCTGTTTTCCGGACATGGTTATAAGACCTATTTTGCAGATCTTTGTTTCATAGAAGGCGACCGGAACCAGGTAGCAGTACGCTACATCAAAGAAGTTGAGGGAAACGGAATGGATTCCCATGCCCCGACAGATACACTGGCCATCCTTTTCAGAAAAGGAGGAGAGTATTATCTTAAAAGTAAGATCGCCGCAGACAGGAACTGGAAGTATGATACCCCCATGCTGCTCAGAAAGAAATAAAAAAATACTCCGGATTTGAAAAATATTTTATACCTTCGCCTTGTGAATTTCAACAACGGAACATATTATTATAGAATTTTTACCTCAGATCTGGGATAGGGATTCTTATGAACATAACTTAAAACCTCGTCCTGGACGGGGTTTTTTTATTTTAAAATTGAAAAGATGAAAATAAGTATTATAGGAGCAGGACTGATTGGAGGTTCAATGGCGCTGAAATTAAGAGAGAAAGGAATCGCCGGCTTTATTTACGGAATTGATCATAACCAACAGCACATCAATGAAGCGTTGGACCTTAAAATAATTGATGAAGGAACTGATCTGGAGCAGGGCGTGAAAAATTCGGACCTGATTATTATCGCTGTCCCCGTGGATGCAGCCCGGAAGTTGCTGCCTGGTGTTCTGGATCTCATCTCAGACCATCAGACTGTAATGGATGCCGGCTCTACAAAAGCAGGTATTGTAAATGCTGTTAAAAATCACCCTAAACGCTCAAGATTTGTAGCCTTCCACCCGATGTGGGGTACAGAAAACAATGGTCCGAAATCTGCCATTGCTGAAAGTTTTTCAGGCAAAGCCGGGGTCATCTGCAATAAGGAAGAATCCGCAGACGATGCTCTGCAAACTGTTGAAAAAATAGTTGAAGCGCTTGATATGCATATGATTTACATGGATGCCAAAGACCACGATATTCATACCGCATATATTTCCCATATTTCTCATATTACCTCCTACGCGCTGGCCAATACCGTGCTGGAAAAGGAACGTGAGGAAGAGACTATTTTTCAGCTGGCCAGTTCAGGGTTTTCCAGTACCGTACGTCTTGCAAAATCCCATCCTGAAATGTGGGTTCCGATCTTTAAGCAGAACAAAGAAAATGTTCTGGACGTTCTGAATGAACATATTACACAACTCAGAAAATTCAAATCCGCATTGGAAAAAGAGAATTATGAATACCTGGAAGAGCTGATCAGCAACGCCAACAGGATCAGGGGAATATTGAGATAGATCAGAAAAAATACCAAAGGGCAAACTTGTAAATTCACAAATTTGTCCTTTATTTTTTTACTTAGCTTTTTACATTTTAATAACTCATTTTTAATAAAGTTAAAAAATATTTTAATTTTATTAAAATTATTATTACTTTCGTAAAAAATTAATTCATGAAACTTCCTATCATCTGTCCGAGCTGTGAGCATACTTTAAATGTAAGCCGGATGAAATGCCCCAGCTGCCAAACAGAGGTAAGCGGCGAATATGAACTTCCCGTATTACTTAAGCTCAACCGTGAAGAGCAGGAATTTATCCTCAACTTTTTTCTTTCCAGCGGAAGTATCAAGGAAATGGCTAAACAGGCAGGCCTCTCCTATCCGACTATGAGAAATAAAATGGATGATCTGATCACCAAAGTCGGACAGCTAAAAACTAATTCCTAAACTGATGATCATGAACTGGAAAACCATTTTCAATCCTTTTGAAAGATTTGATGATAAACAGCTGCTCGTAGCCGGACTTTTAACTGTGGCTGCGGCCATTCTTACCGGCTACTGGACAGACAGCTTCTTCAGCAGCATCTATAAAATCAACGGTCTGGAAAAAACTTCCCTGCAGGCGGTGGCCATTCCTACGTTGGTAAGCTTCTCTTTTGCAATCGTGATACTCTTCATTCTGGGTAAAATACTGAACAATAAGACCCGGTTTATAGACATTGTCAATACGGTATTAATATCCCAAATGTCACTTGTGATTTTACAGGTTTTTACCGGTATTTCATCTATTGATAAGGCTCAGGAACATATGATCAGTTATCAGACTAATCCTGCCGGTCCGTTTCCGGTATTGGACTTTATAGTTACGCTGTCTATGGCATCTTTTGTTATTACTGTCCTTATTTACAGCATTACCGTGTATTATAACGGCTTTAAAACGGCTACCAACATAAAAAAATGGCAGCATATCGTGCTTTTCGGTGTGGTGTCGCTCATCATGACGATTGTGTGCCAAATCTTAACTGCAAAATACTTATAACCATATGAAAACCAAATTATTATTAGTGCTGATTTTTCTGGCACAGTTTTGTTACGCCCAAATTGAAGGAACCTGGCATGGTGAAATAGATGTACAGATCAAAAAATTGCCAGTCATTTTAAAAATTAAAAAAACCACGGATGGGTATACCGCACTTCTTAACAGCCCTCTGCAAAGCAAAGACGACATCAGTGTAGACCACACGTCTTTCATCAATAATGAGCTGGCTTTTGAAATCAAGAAGATCAATGCCACCTATAAAGGTACTTTTCAAAACAACTTTTTTGAAGGCTTATTTACCCAAAACGGTAAAACCATGCCTTTACATTTTTCCCGTGATCCACATTCATCAAAAGACAGGACTATCTCTTACCTTGCCGGAAAAGCCATCAATGCTGAAAAGCTTAATGAATTTCTGGATTATATTGCACAAAATAACCAGGGAATCGGAAGTGTGTCCATTTTCAGAAACGGGGTACAGGAATATCATAAAGATTTCGGCCAGCAGCAGGTAAAAAATATTGCCTACGATAAAAATACACAATACCAGATCGGTTCTATCAGCAAGCTTTTCACTTCAGTTATGCTTATGCAGCTTGTAGAAAAAGGAAAACTGAACCTTAATGAAAAATTGTCTAAGTTCTATCCTGAGATTGCCAATTCCAAAAATATTTCCATCCGCCAGATGCTGAACCATACCAGCGGGCTTGGGAATTATATAGCCGCGGGAGCAGACGGCTGGCTGGTAGGAAAAGCTGTTGGAGATAAAGCCATTCTTGATGCCATTAAAGATCAGGGACTTCATTTTCAGCCTGGAAAAGGGGTAAAATATTCCAATTCCGCCTACTTTCTATTAAGCAGGATTCTTGAAAAATTATATGATGGAAAGCCGTATCATGAGATCTTAAAAGAAAATATCCTTGAAAAAGCGGGTATGAAGTATACTTTTTCTGCATTGGATAATCCTAAGAATATCTTCAGACCTTATCAATTCAACAACGGAAGCTGGGAAGAAATTCCGGATTTCGATTTCAGAAACTGTATTGGTGTGGGAGATATTGTTTCGACTACGGAAGATATGAATACTTTTATCAATGCTCTGTTCAACGGCAAATTTATTAAAAAGGAAACACTGGATATGATGACCTCCGACAAGAAGGAAGTAATGTTCGGAACCGGAATTATGAAACCTCCTTTTTACAATATTATTTCCTATGGACATGGCGGCGATACTTATGGCACCCATTCTATGCTGAGTTATGAGCCTACCGATAAGCTTGCTTTTGCCGTTACAGTAAACGGAGAACGTTTTATGCACAATAACCTTTATATCGGGATTTTGAATATACTCTACGGGCAGGATTATCAGTTTCCTCAGTTTGATGAGGCTAAAAAAGTTCCGGAAGCAGATCAGTATTCAGGCAGTTATGCTTCAAAAGACATTGCCCTTGAACTGAAAATTTTCAAAAAGGATGGAACGTTATATGGCCAGGGATCAGGACAGCCGGAATTTCCGCTGACTTATATAGAAAAAAATAAATATCAGTTTCATCAGGCAGGTATCACTATCCTTTTTATTCCTGAAAATAACCAACTGAAATTAACTCAAGGAGGAAATATTTATCTGTTTAATAAAAAGTAAACTGCCCAACCTAAAGCAAAATTCATCAGTAAAAAATTATAACAAAAAATCCTTAGATCAATTGTCTAAGGATTTTATATTTTAAAGATATTTTTCTATTAACATTCCGGAACATTTACCGCAATCGCCAGCCCGCCTTCTGAGGTTTCCTTAAAACGGTCACTCATTGACAAGGCGGTTTCCCACATCGTCTGTATCACTTCATCCAGAGTAACTTTTGCTTTCGCAGGATCACTTTCCAGGGCAATATTGGCTGCTGTGATGGCTTTAATCGCTCCCATTGTATTTCTTTCGATACATGGAATCTGTACCAGACCTTTGATCGGGTCACAGGTAAGCCCCAGGTGATGCTCCATTGCAATTTCTGCCGCCATCAGTACCTGCCCTACACTTCCTCCTAAAATTTCGGTAAGTCCTGCGGCCGCCATCGCAGATGAAACCCCGATTTCAGCCTGGCAGCCTCCCATCGCAGCAGAGATCGTCGCATTCTTTTTGAATAACGTTCCGATTTCTCCTGCCACCAGGATAAACCTTACAATATCATCTTCACTGATAAAATCTGTAAATGCCTGGGAGTACATCAGCACAGCTGGAATAACACCGCTGGCACCGTTGGTAGGAGCTGTAATAATCCTTCCGAAACTGGCATTTTCTTCATTCACGGCAAGGGCAAAGCAGGCGATCCATTTATTGATGTTGGTAAAGTTTTCTTCTGCGTCTACCACCATTTTAAACCATTCATCCAGATTTTTGTAGATTTTATCTTCTCCCAGAAGTTTTCTGTTGATTCCCGCAGCTCTTCTCGTAACGTTCAGTCCGCCCGGAAGAATCCCTTCTTTATTCACCCCTTTATAAATACATTCTTTAATCTGCTGCCAGATGTATAAAGCTTCCTGCCTGGTTTCCTCCTGAGGTCTCCAGCTTTCTTCATTAATGAAAATAAGATCTGAAATTCTTTTCAGTCCCAGTTTTTCACAATACCTTACAATATCCGAACCATGATGGCAAGGATAAAGGGTACGTACACAATGCTTCTGAATAGAGTTTTTTTCCTGACTGGCAATGAAACCTCCTCCCACAGAATAAAAGTCCTGAACAAGTTCGGTGCCGTCTTCAAAAACAGCCCTGAAGATCATTCCGTTCGGGTGAAAATCAAGGGATTTCTGCATGTTTAAAACCAGGTGATGCCCGTAGATGAACGGTATTTCTTTTTCACCTCCCAGATTAAGGATTTGGGTAGTTTTTATATGGTCTATTTTCTCATCAATTTTTGAAGTATCGATGGTCTTGAAATCTTCGCCGTTTAATCCAAGCATTCCGGCAATATCTGTTCCGTGCCCGATTCCTGTTTTGGCCAGTGAGCCGAAAAATTCAAGAAAAACTTCTTTTACTTCTGCTACTGATCGTTCTCTTTTTATAATCCTGATGAATGCGGATGCCGCATTCCATGGTCCCATCGTATGCGAACTGGAGGGGCCTATTCCTACTTTAATAATCTCAAAAACCGATATTGATTCCATAAGTGATTCTTCATTTTCCTCGAAAAACAAAGATACATGATAAATCCTAATAAAGTTGATCTTATATTAAGGAACTATGTATAAAATAAGAACTTTGAAAATCAGTGAAGACTTTTAATGAATATTATTCTCTACCGGCTCACCAAATATCTTATTCAGTATTTTAGAAACATCTTTGGGCCTGGTTGCCGGAAATAAATGGGTTCCGCCTTTGATCACGTAATCCGGTTTTGAATAACGGATCGGAAAGACAATATCTTTATCGCCCAGAATCTGGATGACTTCCGGGTTTTCTTCAAACTTCCATTCCGATACCTTTTCTACCGACCATTTCAGATAATAGGGATCTCTCACTCTGAAATACTGAAGGATCTTAGGGTTTTTAGGATCAAAAAGTTTTCTTACCACAGAATATACATTCGCCGCCTTATCATTGAATAAGCCTACCGGCAGTATTCTCGGGATCCTGGTAATCTCTCCGGTTCTAATGAATCTGGATTTCTCTTTGTCGGATTTAATGCTTCCCAGGATCACCACTTTCTCCGCAGGTTTAAGTTTATTGATTTCCTGTACCATGATTCCCCCAAAAGAGTATCCCAACAGGCAGAAAGGTTCGGAAGTATCTATTTTTCCGGCCATTCTCTGTACATAAGAACCGAAAGGTTCATTTTTCTCAGGGATGAGCCAGTCTATAAAAATCAATTCACAGTGCTTGGGAAATTCCAGTCGCTCCAGTACTTTAAAATCGGCACCAAGCCCACTAATTATGTAAATTTTCATACAGCTAATTTATAAAAAACATATAAAAATAAAGTAACCCATTTTCAGAATTGATGCTAAGTAAGGTTTTGATAATAAACTGCCAGTCTAAATAGAAGAATAATAGGATTTAAAACATTTTTAGCGCAAAGCCAGACAAAGAATAAATCAACAAAACGTGTAAATTAAGGTAAACAAGGGCGTAAACTTAGCAAAGTAATACAAAGGCATTGCAGGTGGCATTGCTTATTAAAAAAATACTTCATTATTATTCATCTTTATGATTAATAAAAATTTACTTCTTCTGACTTTTGTTGTTTCGGTCATGGGCATTATTTCAACAAAAAAAGAGCAGTTCATAGAACCACTCTTTCTGCATTATCAATCGTTATTTCTTTAAGTTTATTTTTTCTTTACAGGAACTCTGTTTTCGTTATCCAGTTTTTCCGTAGAAACTCTGAACTGGAAATCCATTTCGTTCTTGATGAAGTAATCCTTCAGTGAAGACTGGTAGAATACCTTGAAATCTCTTCTGTTCAGTGAGAATTTAGCGGATTCGATTACAACGGTAAACTGGGTTACGTATACGTTGGCAGGGAAAGTGATGGTCTTTCTTACCCCTTTGATTGTAATATCTCCGTACACTGTTGAATTGTACTCACTGTTTGCCAAAGGAATGATTTTCGTAAGGTGAAATTTAGCAATCGGGAATTTCTTCACCTCAAAGAAGTTGGTTCCTTTAAGTTCGTTGGTAAGCTTGATCTGATCTTCTTCAGACACATCTCCGGCCATCATGCTTCTCATATCTATAATAAACTCTCCGTCTACCAGAACCGTTTTATCGAAATTGAATTTTCCGCTTTTCAGCTTTACCGTTCCTGAATGGGAGGAAGTCTCAGTTTTTACAACTTTATATCCCCACCATCTGATCTCTGATGAAGTCACTTTTGAAACCTTATCAAATTTCTTCTGGGCAAAAACAAATGACATGCTCGCGCACACCATAGCAAACAATAGTAATCTTTTCATTCTTTTTTATTTACAATTCAACAAAAATAAAAAAAAGTGTAGAACTTCTACACTTTTAACAATCTTTTTTTGATTAAATTATTTAGCAGTTACCTTTACGGTCATATCAATGTCATCTTTCACAAAAACATCCTGCATGCTAGACTTGTAGGCTACATCAAATTTCTGTCTGTCGAAAGAGAATTTGTTGGAAACAAGGCTTACCGTTCCGTTGCTGTATGTAATTTTTGCAGGGAAGCTTACAGAGTTGGTTTTTCCTTTAACGGTAAGGTTTCCGGTTACCAATGAATTGTAAACTTTATCGTTGTTTTTCTTTACAGAAGTAATTTTGAAAGAAGCCGTCGGGAATTTTTCAACTTCAAAGAAGTCACCGTTCTTAAGGTGCCCGTTCAGTTTCTGCTGATATTCTCCTGAAAGGTCTGTTGCATTAATGGAAGTCATATCCAGAACAAAGCTTCCGCCTACCAGCTGATTTCCTTTCATCACCATTTCTCCGGATTTTACTTTGATGGTTCCGTCATGAGAGCTTGCCTCAGATTTTGCCACTTTGTAACCCCACCAGTGAATATCAGAAGTTACCACTTTTTTTGACTGTCCGAAAGCTAAACCACCAGCTAAAACGGCTAACAAAAATATTTTTTTCATTTGACTAAAGTTATTTACTTATTGAATGCTGCAAATGTAGCCAACTTATCCGATAGATTTCGTTGATGTATATCAATATGAACAATTATTTTTATGAATAATATCATCCCATAAAAAAACTCCGGAAATCATCCGGAGCTGTATATTTTAGTTTTGATAGTAAGCGGTGTACAGAGCGGCTCCTTTTAATGCCGTATGGTTCTGCTTGATCAGATAGATCGGGGTGTTTTTAAGCATAGCCTCCATCTTGTCACTGATCTTGAATTTTTCATAGAACTTGGTTTTGTCTATATATTCTCTTACCGTTTGCGGAATATCTCCGGAAATAAGTAAACCTCCGGTAGCTTTAAGTTTCAGAACAAGGTTATTGGCTTCTCTCGCCAGGAATTCCAGGAAGGTATCCAGGGCGATTTTGCAGATCAGTACATTTTCTTCTACTGCGGCTTTGTACAGTTCTTCAACGAAGTTTCCTCCTGCCAGACGCTCGGCAAGCCATTCCGGTTCCGGATGCCTTTTAACATCTCTCAGGAATCTGTAAATATTGAAAAGACCTGTTTTGGAAAGCACATTTTCCCAGCTTACAATTCCGTAAATATTATTCAAAAACTGATAGAACTCTACTTCTACATTGGTTCTTGGTGAAAACTCAGAATGTCCTCCTTCCGTAGCAAAAGGTCTCAGATACTGTCCGTCGAAGAAATAGCCGGCTTCTCCCAGTCCGTTTCCGGGTGCCAGGATAGCAACGTTTCCTTTTTCCAGATGCCCGCTGGTGTAGATAGGCTCAAGATCGCTGTCTTCCAGAAGCCCCATTCCGTAAGCGGAAGCTTCAAGGTCATTTAGCATATCTCCTTTTTCAAACCCGAAATCTCTGGTGTATTCTTCAATGTCAAGGTCCCAGCCCAGTCTTGCAGGGCTGCTCTTCCCGTTAATTACAGGTCCGGGTACAGCCATTGCCAGACGCTGTACATTACTTAGCTGATTGTCCTGGATAAATTGTCTCAGGATATCGGAAAACGACGCATATTCCTTAGTGGTATACGTATTCTGACTTTTTATCTCGAGACCTCCGTTACCGGAAACAAAATAACCCAAGATGGTCATATCTTCACGGAGGCTGGCCCCAATGATAGAAACATTATCATTATTACTGTTCTCTACTCCTGGTAAATAAAGCGGAAATTTTGGATTCAAAATCATAACCTCAAATTTTATCAAATATAATAATAGTTTTCGTAAATTCTGTATGGAACAAAAAAACCTTTCCACAAAAATGAAAAGGTTTGGTTAATAATTGTTTATATATAAATCTAACTACTTTCCTAATGGAATATTGTATCCGAAGCCAACTCCGATGTTCCCCACATTATAATCCTGTCCGGCAAGATCGCCTTTATCTCCTACAAAAACCTTCTGATACTGTACAAAGAAATTCCAGTCTCTGTTGTGGTATCCGATCTCAGGCTTGATGTAGAAACCTCCGTCCGGTCTGTCTACACTGCTGTTGGAAGCCACTTTATTGTCTCCTACCAAAAATCCGTATCCTAAGTCTGTCCCGAAATAGAAACCGGTCTGTTTAGGATAGATTCTTACTAAAGCTCCCACAGGGATTACCCCTACATCATTATTATCGTACCCGTTGTTATTTTTTGAAAAGTAATGTGTATATCCCGTTGCAATACCTAATCCGAATCCGGGAGTAATAAGGTTCTGGTAGGATACATCCACCCCCGCAGCTGCGGAAAGATTATCTGCGGGAACTGCCAGACCGACATTGGCTCCCACTTTAATCATATTATTCATTTTTGAGTCCTGCGCGCTTGCGATACCTGCTGTTAAAATTCCAGCTAACAATATGGCTTGTTTTAACATTTTCATAACTCTAATTTTTTAAATTTTACTAAGCTAGAGGATGTAAAAATCGTGCCAACGAAGGTTTTTTTTGTGATTTTAACATTCAAAATATTTTTAATCAAATGAATTTCAATATGTTAAATTGTTTTAAAAATTAAATGACTGTTTAATAGGATGGAAGCAGAAAGAAGGTAAACGGAATCTTATTTCACAATTATAAGTTCTTTTAATTCTTAGAATGGGAAATTGTCTGCACTATTTTAAGATGGAAACCTATTTCCGGATATGTATTTTTAGCATATAAGGAATCCGGCGGCTTTAAGTAATTTGTAAACCTTTCAGAAACTTCCGTCTTCCCTACGCAAATACTACCATCGCGTTTCTCACGTTATTATTTTTAACCTTTTTCCTTCAAAAACATCAAAACATAAACTTCTCAAATGGCTGATCCTCTATTACATCATAAACATCTTCTCTGGCGCGCAGGCTTCGGAACCGGGCTCAGCCAGATTGAGGATATGAAGAATAAAAGTATTAAAACACTCACAGATGAACTGTTTAAAGAAGAATCTTTTGCAGAGGTAATTTATGATACTCCTGATCCTGATTCAGCGGCTAATATGGATAACCGCCAACCTGAGGAAAAGAGAAAGGAACTGCAAAGGATCAACAGGGAACAGAACAACGAATTAAATCTCAATTTCCTGGATAAAATGGTCAACAGCCGTGAACAGCTGCGGGAAAAGATGGCTTTTTTCTGGCACGGACATTTTGCTACAAGGGTGAATAATCCGAAATTCAACCAAAACCTGCTCAATACCATCCGGAAAAATGCACTGGGAAGTTTTAAAGATCTCCTTTTTGAGGTAAGCAGTTCACCCGCTATGCTGAGTTTTCTCAACAATCAGCAGAATAAAAAAGATCATCCCAATGAAAATTTTGCCCGTGAGGTGATGGAACTTTTCACAATGGGCAGGGGAAATTATACCGAGCAGGACATCCGCGAAGGAGCCAGAGCATTTACAGGCTGGGGATTTGATAAAGAAGGACATTTTAAGGAAAGAAAACTTTTTCATGATGAAGGAACCAAAACTTTTTTAGGAAAAACGGGAAATTTCAGTGGCGCGGATATTTTAAACATCATTCTTGAACAGAAAGTAACCGCACGCTTCATTACCACTAAAATCTATAAGTTCTTTGTGAATGAAAATCCGGACAGCAGGATCATTGATACATTGAGTAATGATTTCTATAACTCCGGTTATGATATTAAAAAGCTCATGTATGCTATATTTTCCGGCACATGGTTTTATGATAAAAAGAATATCGGAAACAGGATCAAATCTCCTGTGGAACTCATGGCAGGCATTATGCGGATGCTTCCGATGCATATTCAGAATCCTGAAAACCTCATCGTTTACCAGAAACTTCTGGGGCAGGTATTGCTTTATCCTCCGAATGTTTCAGGATGGCCTGCCGGAAAATCGTGGATAGACAGTTCTACACTTATGCTCCGGCTTCAGGTTCCCCAGATATGGTCGGGACTGCGCCCTCTGGAATACAGCCCACGACAGGATGACGATATGGATATGGGCATGAAATCCCGTGAAACCGCTTTAAATAAAACGTTTAAAAATCCCAATATCACCATCGACTGGGGGCGTGTGGAAAAGGTTTTTGCCCATAAAAACTGTGAAGATTATCTGATTCAGAATGCCGGAACGCTTGATCTGGCTTCCGTAAAGAATTTCTCGGATAAAAGCATTAAAATGACAGTAATCAACCTGATGTCTACCCCGGAATATCAGCTTATGTAAGGTATTCATAACCAAAAATCAAGAAGTATGTTAATCAAAAGAAGAGAATTCCTCAAAATAAGCTCACTGGCCGCAGCTTCCCTGATGATGCCTGATTTTTTAAAAGCAATGACCTTTGACGGAGCTTTGGAACCGAACCGGAAGATTCTGGTTGTTCTTCAGTTTACAGGGGGGAATGACGGTTTGAATACCATTATTCCCACAAAAAATGATATTTATTTCCGGGAAAGAAAAAGCATTGCTATCAAAGATTCCCTGATACTGAACGATGAAGCAGGCATTAACCCTGCACTCTCCTATTTTAAAGAACTTTTTGACAGCGGTGAACTTTCCGTAATGAATAATGTGGGTTACCCTGATCCGGATAAATCCCATTTCAGAAGTATGGACATCTGGCATTCCGCAAGCCGGAGTGATGAGTTTCTGGAAACCGGATGGATCGGACGTTTTCTGGATGAAGAATGTTACCGTTGCGAACACCCTACCCAGGCCCTGGAAGTGGACGATATGCTGAGTCTTGCTCTGAAAGGGGAAAATAACAAGGCTTTTGCCTTCAAAGATCCCAAAAGACTCTATCAGACCAGCCAGGAAAAATATTTCAAATCCCTGTACGATCATCATCATGAAGATGAAACCGTCTCTTATTTATATCAGACGTTAGGCTCCACGATCAACAACGCCGATTATATCTTTGAAAAAAGTAAGGCAAAAAAATCCGATCAGATCTATCCGAATTCACAGCTGGGAAAAGATTTCCGGACGGTAGCCTCTCTTATTAAATCCGATATCAATACCCAGGTTTACTACCTTTCCGTAGGAAGCTTTGATACCCATGTCAACCAGAATGAAAGACAGAAAAAACTGTTCAGCGATATCAATGAAGCTGTAAAATCTTTTGTAGCCGATATGAAAAGTAACGCGCTTTTCAATGACATCCTTCTGATGACCTTCTCGGAATTCGGACGCCGCGTAGCCCAGAATGCCAGTAACGGAACCGATCACGGAACCGCCAATCAGATGTTTTTCATCAGCGGAGGACTGAAAAAGAAAGGGCTTCTGAATGCTCTCCCCGATCTTCAGCAGCTCAACCAGGGTGACCTGATTTATACGGAAGATTTCAGAAAAGTATATGCCACCATCCTGAAAAACTGGCTTAAAGCCGATTCTTCCAAAGTGCTGGGCTGGAAAAACGGGGTTTATGATTTTATCTGATGATTTTTAATGTTTACGGATCTGCTTTTGTTGGAGTTGCGCAACGGCGCTAATTTTTTTTACCAGCTTCATGGGTATAAGGTGCCAGGATTTTATCTCCGATAAAATTTCATAAAGTTGATTTTTGAGGAAGTAAGTAGCTTCCCACAGGATATTAAGATTAAATATATTTTTATGAATATATTCTCGCGGATTTTGCAGATGACGCGGATTTTCTGAACTTGCTTTTGCTGGAGTTGCGCAACGGCGCTATTTTTTTACAAGCTTCATGGGTATAAGGCACCAGGATTTTATCTCCGATAAAATTTCATAAAGTTGATTTTTGAGGAAGTAAGTAGCTTCCCACAGGATATTAAGATGAAATATATTTTTATGAATATATTCTCGCGGATTTTGAAGATGACGCGGATTTTTTGAACTTGCTTTTGTTGGAGTTGCGCAACGGCGCTAATTTTTTTACCAGCTTCATGGGTATAAGGCGCAAGGATTTTATCTCCGATAAAATTTCATAGCGTTGATTTTTGAGGAAGTAAGTAGCTTCCCACAGGATATTAAGATGAAACATATTTTTATGAATATATTCTCGCGGATTTTGCAGATGACGCGGATTTTCTGAACTTGCTTTTGTTGGAGTTGCGCAACGGCGCGAATTTTTTTACCAGCTTCATGGGTATAAGGCGCCAGGATTTTATCTCCGATAAAATTTCATAAAGTTGATTTTTTGCGGGAGTAAATGGTTTTCCACAGATTGCCCAGATGAAACAGATTTTTATGGAAATGAGTTTGCTGAAAATCTTTGATTTTTTCGCGTCTTAAAAACAGTACAACAGTTTAAAGGCCTTTCGTCGTTGCGAAAACCCAACAAAAATAAACCTCACAAATCCATAAAAGAATCCATAAGGTTTACATGGTAATATAAAATCTCCTGATATGAGATGTATTTTTTAGCATTCAAAGACAGCCAGTTATTTGAAAATTTTAACAAAGCTATCTTTTTCTAAGTTTTCCAGTGAGAAATCAAAATCTGCGTTTTCTTTTTCAGAAGTGATCTCTGCGCCTAATTCAGTGACCAGCATATTGAATGATATTGGCTCATACCACTGCTGGTATAATACCTTGATCGCCATTAAGGCAATTTCAGGATTTCCGGAAATATGGGATTGTCTGGCTCCTACATTAAGCAGTACAAAGCATTGCTTCCCCCCTTTCGGCAGCATCATTCCAAGAACGGTCTGTTTCTGAGCAGCATCACATTTTACCTCTGCAAAAAGACAGTCGGGGTTCATCATATATTCCTTTGAAATATCGTCTCCTTTTCCGATAATGATCTTATAACCGCAGTCCGGACTCCCTGAGTAAACATTATTCATGATCAGCATCGGCTTGAACAGCCCTTTATCTGCATACAGGTATTTAACAGCTCCGTCGGATACTGAAGTTATATCTCCGGAATACATCAGACTGGCATCATACCGATTATAAGCCGAATTCCAGCCGGTTTTACCCAGAATATCCAGACTTGAAAGCTCCAGATCATGAACTCCCCAGCGATCTTCCCAATATATACCTACGGCCAGCTTCTCCCCTGAAAACTTTGTTCCCGCAGGAATATTTCCTACAAGCATCTTTTCTGAGGAAGGCAGCCCGAATTCCACATCTCGGGGAAAATAAAATTTCTTTCCGGAAAGATCATATCTTGATTTCATATAATTCAATATAAAATCATAATTTCTTTCGCTCATATTTCCTGCTTTTCCTGTTTTCACCCAGGACTTTCCGTTTCTGATCCTGTACACAAAAGTATCCTGACCATACATTCTCAGATAGCAGGCAGACAACGCTTTAAATAAAACAAACGGTGTTGCACTATCCAGCCAGGGCAGGTCTTTTTTTTCCAATAATGAATGAGTAGCTTTATTCAGAGGATTGGACATTAAAGGTTTATGATAAGTCTTTGACAACCTTGAGATCTTATTGATCGTTTTCGGAGTTCTTTTTTTATAGGCCAGAAACAGAGGTTTGAATCTGTTAAAAATTTCAGCCAGTCTTTCCAGTCCGAAATTTTTGAACAAATGGCCCGGATTATACCTGCTTTTCTTAACAGCATCAATCAGCTCTTCATTTTTAATCAGCAGCAGACTGCCTGTTGTTTTATAGATCACATATCTGAAGAATTCTACGGGATTATCAGGATAAACGTTGTAACGGTCCGCAATTTTTACTACGGCTTCTTTATTTATAATATTTTCTTTTCCTGTAAATTTATATTTCAGATCCTCGCCAAGAACCGCGATCAGGTCATCCACTGTTTCTTCTTTAAGAGTAACTCCGGATCCCAGAAGCGACAGACACTTCTCTGTCATTTCTTCCTCAGAATATGCTTTGAAAACTTTGAAGATCAGATTGGTTTCAGGGACATTCAATATTTCTTCCGGGATATAGATCTCATCCTGAAATCCGCTTCCGTACATAGAAATATAATGCCTGATCTGTTCCAGCAGCAGATTTGTTCTGGTCGTACTTTTTATTTTCTGCCAGGAAGTATGGAAGGTCCTGTTAAGGTCGTTTCCTTTTAATTTTTCTTTTGAATAGTATTTTATGATGTGATTTTTAGCCCAAAGTGCGCCGGATTCAATCACAAAACCATCGGTAGAAATGAAAGCTTCTTTTTCAGAATCTTTCTTTAATACGGCGTTAAACAGTTGAAGTGTTCTCATATGAAGGAGTACTGGTTTTATAATAAACGGTATAGGAACTCCTTTTACCTATAATTTTGTAAAAAGGCGGGGAGTAACATCCAAATGGTATAGGAACTCCCTTTGCCTTGATTCTTTCACTGATAAAAATCACCGATATTCAAATATAGGATTTTTCACCAGATATATTATGGTTTCAGCTCTGTGAGCCTATCCTTTTCTATATTTCTTTTTTTTCTTCCAGGGTGCATTTTTACCGACATCCCCGGCCATGATACATCCGTACGGCATTACCTCATCCAGAACTTCACACAATCCGTATTCTTCGATCTGCGCTCTTACGTTTTTAGCACTTTTATAAGCACTCGGCAGTTCGGAAATATCAATTTCATTGGAGAAGAAACGGATATCAAGCCCTTTGGTTTCTTCCTCAAAGATTTCTTCTGTTGTCTTATGGGCAAGAGACCTTTTATGCTGGCTTCTGCTGAAATTTCTTCCGGCTCCGTGCGGGGCAAATCCAAGATTTCTCTCATTGGTTTTTCCCTGAACAATCAGTACAGGTTCTGCCATATTCAGCGGAATCAGTCTTGGTCCTGTAATATCCGGCATGAATTTATCATCCAGCGGAGTGGCTCCTTTGGCATGATAAAACAGGTCGCCGTCTCTGAAAACGAAATTATGCTCGTTCCAGTATCTGTTTTCTTTCTCTGTTTCCAGTTTGTTCAAAACCGCGTCATGAATGGAGGTATGATTTTCTTTCGTCCATTTTCTGATCAGCTGCAGGGCCTCCCAATATTCCTTACCTTCTTCGGTATCATAAGGAATCCAGGCGTTTTCTCTCAGTGTTTCAGGAGAAATCTGCAGTCTGAAACGGTTGGCTACCTTCATTCCTTTATCATATAGCGCGGCACCCGGAGCTCTTGATCCGTGATGGGTCACCAGCATTGTGTTTCCGGTATTTTTAGAAATTCCCACGAACAGGAAATGGTTTCCGTCGCCCTGTGTTCCCATATGAGAACGGGCAATGCTGATCAGTTTTTCATCATTTAAGAATTCATTTTCCCTGAAAGCATCCATCAGTTCCTGAGACATCGGCATCTGCTCTCCTCTTGCTCTTCCTCCATATCCGAAATGCGTCACGGAATGTGCGGCATCCAGCACTTCTTTAGGATCTGCTTTTCCAAAATCCGTAAGCATCACCGAACAGCAGATATCCGCACTATGGAATCCTGGATGAATTGCATTTTTGGCGACAACCACTCCTCCTACCGGAATCTGACCTTCAGGCCCCGTAGGACAGGCATCCGGCATAATAGCTCCAGCCGTTAATGTAGGAGTTTTCATCAGCACATTCATGGTTTTGATGACTTTATCCACATTATCGTTCTCACTTTCGTGTTCCGCTCTGATATTGATCACAAAATCTTTCGGAGTATCATGAAGCGGGATCAGATCAGGCTGCTTAAATTGTTCCAGATATTCCGTGATCTGGTTTTTATCCAGATTATTCTCATTAATATAAGTGATGGCTTCTTTAAACCAGTTTGCCGGTCTGTACCCTAATTCAATTAAATGATTTCCGTTAAATTCCATTGTATTTGTATTTGATGATGCAAAGTAATGACATAAGTACGCAACAATCCTGCGCAGATAAAAAAAATTTAATTATTTTTGAACAAAATAATTTCATATGGTATCAGAAACACTAAAAAATAATCCGGAGTCCCTTCAGTTCAAAGAAATTATCGCTTATATTGATGAGCATTATGATTTTACTCCTACGGCTTTTAAAAACGGAAACACGATGAATGAAACCGGACAGAACAACGGTTCCTGCAAGGTTTTCAGTTTTGCAAAACTTCAGAATCTGTCTGAAGAGCAGACGCTTCCTCTTTTCGCGGAATTTTACAGAGAAGATGTTTTAAAGAATCCTGAAGGAACAGACCACCAGAACATCAGAAACTTTATGGAATCCGGATGGGGCGGAATTGTCTTTGAAGGACAAGCCTTGAAAAAGAAGTCATAATAAGGTAAATTCTTATCCAATCTTTAAAAACGAACAACCATGTCATCCAATAAAAATGCCCTGATCCGCTATAAAACGCTGGATAAATGTTTAAAAAACAAATACCGTAAATATACCCTGGAAGATCTTATCGATGAATGTTCTGAAGCCCTGTTTGAATTTGAGGGAAAGGAATCTTACGTAAGCAGGCGTACCGTTCAGCTTGACCTTCAGAATATGCGCAGTGAGAAATTCGGATATGAAGCTCCTATCGAGGTATATGAAAGGAAATATTACCGTTACAGCGATCCGGAGTACAGTATTCATAATATTTCGGTGAACGAAAGCGACCTGAAAGCCATGAACAATGCCATACAGATTCTGAAGCAGTTCAAAGATTTTTCGATGTTCAAAGAGATGAACGGGGTGATTCAGAAACTGGAAGATTCCATTCATTCCACCAGCCAGAAATCTATTATTCATCTTGATAAAAATGAGCAGCTGAAAGGTCTGGAACATATTGACATTCTTTATGAAAGCATTGCCAATAAAAAGGTCTTAAATATCCTGTACCGCAGTTTCACGGCAAGGGAATCCAGCAGTTATACTGTACATCCGCAGCTGTTGAAGGAGTTCAACAACCGGTGGTTCCTCATCTGCATCCACAAAGGCAAAATATACAACTTTGCTTTGGACAGAATGGAAAAAATAGATCCGGAAGAAGATGTGCCTTATATTGATAAAGACCTGGACGGTGATGAATATTTCAAAGATATTGTAGGAGTGACGGTTTCTGAGGGTATGGCTCCCAAAAACGTTATTTTCTTCGTCGATTCTTCCAATTCTCCCTATATAAAGACCAAACCTCTGCACAAAAGCCAGGAGATCATCAGCGAAACAGAAGAGGGTACATTATTTAAAATATGTGTTCAGATCAACTATGAACTGGAAAGACTGCTGTTGGGTTTCGGAGATTCTCTCATTGTTCACAAACCCCGAAAGCTGAGGTTAAGAATGGAGGAAAAATTTAAAGCGGGGCATGGAAATTACAAAAATCTGGATATTCAGGATTAGAACGGATAAGCTTTGAATCCACTATTATTTTCTCAGTGGATTGATATTACTGTTAAACCTTATGGGTCCTTTTATGGATTTGTAAGGTTTTATTTTTGTTGAATCTTACAACGACGCAAGGCCTTTAAACTATTGTACTGCTTTTAAGGCAAGAGAAAATCAGAAATTTTCAGCAAACTCAGCTCTATACAAAACCGGTGTTATCTTAGAGATCCGTGGGAATCTTTTTTAACCACAACAGACACAAAAGAATTTACAATCCGGCAGTTTTAAGTTGAATGCTTTAAGTATAGAAGTTCACATAAGTTCTTGAAAAATCTGCCAAATCCGCGGAATCTGCGGGATAATAAATAAAGCTATCCTATATCTTGTAGAATTTATTCAATAGAGGAGGACTTTATTCCGCCTAAATAATAAAATCCAATCCTATGGCTTTAGCCAAAATTTCTACAACAAATACGCCATCCATCCAATTTACGAATCTGTAAAATATCCATCAAGATACCGAAAGTCCAGAAAATTTACAACAAATCATTCCAATCCCACAAAGAAACACATTACAAAAAACGATTTCAGTAAAATAAAGAATGGCTTGGAAATTGCATTATTTAAATTTTAAAATCACACTATGAAATCAAGAATATTTAAAGCCCTTATTGCTATTATAGCTCCGATTGCAATAGAATATATCGTAAAGAAAATATCGGAGAAATTAGATAAAAAAGAAGAGGAAAAACCAAAAGAACCTAAGCAGATTACTGCTTAAACTCAAAAGTAGTTAAAATTTAAAATTGTTGAAAAGAGGCTGTCATATGATGAACGGTCTCTTTTTGTGGCTAATTATATGAGTAATGAGTAATGAGCAATAAGTAATCCTAATTACCAGCTTAAATCATTACAGATTTCCCTGACCGTTTTACTCTTACAGATTCAGTACTTTCACAGAAAAATATCCGTCTTTTATCTCAATAACAGTTCGTTTTCCGTAGCCGATCTGTAATTTAAACATATTTTCTAACGGGAACTGAAGAACAGCCTGTAATATGAGCCGTATTACTCCGGCATGGGCTACCAAGAGAATTTTATCCTTATTTTCAGCAGCAGTAAGTTCATTCCAGAAATTGATAACGCGGGACTGCATTTCCAGAAGATTTTCACCTTCTGAGGCTTTTACATGAATAAAATCTTCATACCAGGGATTAATTTCCTCTTCAGGAATTTCCGTCCAGGATTTCATCTCCCAGTTTCCGAAATTCATCTCACGGAGCCTTTCATCGGTGCTATATTCCGCCTGAAGATAATCCGCCAGAAGAGTACACCGTTGCGACGGACTTGAAATAATACGGTCAAAATCCTGTTCAAGATCCAGGTTCTTAAAATCGTCAATATAATCTTTCTTCAAAGGCATTTCTGCAAATCCGTAACATAGGTTTGACGGATTATCTACTGCGGTATGACGGATCAGATGAATTTCCATACGATCATTGTTCCAAGATAAAACAAAACTTCACTCACTTGCTGCACGGCTCCCAGACAGTCACCCGTATAACCGCCGATATGCTTCTTAAAATACCAGCCCATACAGATTTTCCCGATATAAGCCAATACAAAAGCTATGATCAGACGCGGATCAGGAATCAGGGCAAAAGCCACCACTACACTCATAAAGCTTACCAGCAGAGACTTCCCATCCAAAGGCTTATTAGCTAAAGGCTTTGATTTGCTCACATCAATATCCGTCACATAATGATGAGTATAAATCATCGTTCCTGAAATGAAACGGCTCACCGTATGAGCCAGGACGATAATGCTGAAGGCAGGAACCAGATCCATGTTTCCCAATGCTTTGACACTGAAAAACTTTAAAGCAAACAAAAGGATAATTCCTACGGCTCCGTAAGCTCCCACCCTGCTGTCTTTCATAATGGTAAGGATTTTTTCTTTTCCGTAACCGCCTCCGAAACTGTCGCAGACATCCGTAAAACCGTCTTCATGAAAAGCCCCGGTAAGCAGAACGCTGGAAATCATCATCAGAACAATGGCAATATCCAGGTTAAAAATATGATAGGAAAGATAGAGAACAGCAGCATTGATCAAGCCTACCAGCAGCCCTACCCAGGCAAAATATTTCTGCGACCGGTTCATAATTTCCCCGGAATACGGAATCTTGAACGGAACCGGAATTCTCGTAAAGAACATCAGGGCCGTTGCAAAATAGATCAGCTCGTTTTTTACCGCTTTCATTTATGCTTTATTTGAAACATGAGCATCTTCAAAACTTGACATTTCATTCAGGAAATTCACGGCACTCTGTATCAGCGGATAAGCCAGTGCACAGCCTGTTCCTTCTCCCAGACGCAGGTTAAGATTCAGTAATGCCTTCTGTCCCAAAAGCTCAAGAAGCTTCTGATGGGCATTTTCATCGCTGACATGGCAGAAGATACAGTTCTTAAGGATCTCAGGATTCTTTTTTGAGACCGCTGCTACGGCTATACTGGCGATAAAACCATCTACCATGATCAGCATGCCCTGCTTAAAAGCTTCTTCCATAGCTCCCATCATCTGTACAATTTCCAGTCCGCCAAAAGTCTGCGCCACTTCATCAGCCGTCTGAATATGAGGATATTGCTGTAAAACTTCGGATAAAATACTGATCTTACGCTGAAGCTGCTCATCATCAAGCCCGGTTCCCCTTCCTATACAATCTGCCGCCGGCAGATCAAAAAGCCTGCTCATCATCAGTGAAGATGCAGAAGTATTCCCGATACCCATTTCTCCAAAACCGATGATATTACAACCTGTTTCAGCAATTTCCGACACCACTGATCTCCCGTTTTCCAGAGCCTGTAAATATTCTTCTTCTGTCATTGCCGGCTCTTTAAGCATATTCCGGCTGGACTTCCTCACCTTTTTGTCAATCAGTTCAAGCCCTTCCGGAAAATCGAAATTCACTCCGGCGTCCACAATCCTGATCTCTATTCCCTGCTGCCTGCAAAACACATTGATAGCCGCCCCGCCACTCAGGAAATTCATCACCATCTGATACGTCACTTCCTGCGGATAGGCACTTACACCTGCCGAAGCAATACCATGATCTGCGGCAAAAACAACCATGTGCGGCTGTAAAAGCTGAGGTGAAACCGTTTTCTGAACCATCCCTATTTTGTGGGCAAGATATTCCAGGTGTCCCAATGCTCCTAATGGCTTTGTTTTAAAATCTATTTTATGCTGAAGTTCGTTGGCTAACATGAGTATGTGTTAAATTTATGTGCAATATTAGTGAAATTGAGCATTTTTCCGGGTATATGTGATGAGGTTTTGTTTGAGAGAAAAAGAGGAAAGAGAAAAGATAATAGACGGATAGATAATAGACATCGTGATTTAAGGGATTTGATTTCTTCACCGACTGTCCATTGTCATCTATTATCTATTCATCTATCATCTATTCGTCTATCATCTATCATCCTCTGCTTCCCTTATTTTCCTGCGCAAAAAAACTGCAAACTCACCTCTTTACTTTGCCAAAAAATCGGAAAGACAGAAAAGACAGAAAAGACGGACAGATAATAGACGGATAGATGACAGACATGGTGATTTAAGGAATGAAATTCTCTTCAACGACTGTCCATTGTCATCTATTATCTATCCGTCTATCATCTATCATCTATCATCTATCATCCTCTGCTTCCCTTATTTTCCTGCGCAAAAACACTACGCACTCACCTCCTTACTTTGCCGTAAAACTGAAAACAATGACACCCAAAATACTAGAAAAAATAAAGAAAATAGAGGAAGAACGCAGCATAGAAGTCCTTCTGGCAGTAGAATCAGGAAGCAGGGCCTGGGGTTTTGCCTCTCCGGACAGCGATTATGATATCCGTTTTATCTACCGCCATGAAAAAGACTGGTATCTTTCACCGTGGGATAAGGACGAAACCATAGAATTTATGACCGAAGATGATCTGGATGGCTCCGGCTGGGACCTCAGAAAGACGTTTCATCTGCTGTTGAAGTCAAATGCGGCTTTACTGAGCTGGTTTTATTCTCCGATTGTGTATAAAGAGAACAGAAAGTTTTCAGAATTATTCAGACCTTTGGCCGGTACCTGTTTTTCTCCGATAGCGGTTTCCTATCATTATCTGAGCATGAGCAAAAAGTACCTGGAAGCCTGCAGAAGTGATGAAGTAAAACTGAAAAGCTATTTTTACTGTCTGAGAACTGCCCTTATTGGAAAGTGGATCATAGAAAAAGGAACGGTTCCTCCGGTTCTGTTCAGTGAACTGCTGGTTCTGACTGACGATTATACACGAAGAAAAATAGAAGACCTCGTTTCTTTAAAAGCGACAAAAGGAGAGTCCTATTACCATCCCAACGATTGGGAACTCTTCGGATTCCTGGAAAAAACAGTCCTTGAAAATGAAGAAAGATCCAGAAACCTGGCTGGAGGAAAAGCAGATAAGGGTGAAATGGAAAGGGTTTTCAGGGAAATACTAAAAATAAAGTAAAATGAAACTGTTTCAATGGTTTAAAAAAACAATGAAAAATAATAATACCGGATCTGGAATTCAGACAGAAAAAAATGACCATATACCGCCACATCCTTTTGTTGAAAGATGTAAATACCTCAAAGAAGAATATGGATTGATTGTTCCTGATGTTTATATTTCATTCTTCACCCGTCATAAGGTATCAGAAAAGAATTTCAGGTACAAATGTCTTTGGGACGGTGAGATTGAAGAAAGGGTATTTTTCACCCGGGAATTTATTCTGTATGCTGTAAAAAGATATACGGAAATTCATGGTGAGCAGGCTGATTATGCCCATCTGCAGGAAATTCTGGATGAAGCCCATTATGAGTTTATCCTTAAAGAGAACAGGTTTGCAGCAGATCATATGGATATTTCTTTCATCGACCGGTGCTATGAAGAACTGGAAAGAAACCAGGACTGCCTTATGATAGGAATCGAAACCTATGCTGATTGCGGCGGTGCTGAATATATGATCATGACCGGTGATAAAAAAGGATACAGAGCAGGAGGTTATCATGGGATGTCTGAAGATCTGGATATTAATGGCATTACCATCACCTATCAGGTTCTGAATTATTATGGAACAGTCGGCGATACCATTATAAAGGAGCACTCATCTGTCCGGAATAACCAATCCTATTAAATAAAAAAACAATGAAATTATTTCAATGGTTTAAAAATATGAGCAAGGAAACTCAAAATGTCCGGAGGAAAAAAGAATCCGAACCACCTCATCCTTTTATTGAACAATGCATAGTTTTAAAAGAGGAATTCGGATTGGTGGTTCCTCCATCTGTTATTGACTGTCTGGTACGTTTCAATCTTCCAAAAGATCATTATTATTACAGTCCGTTCTGGCATTTTGATAACGATCACCTTGAACTATTTTTCACCGGGAAATTTATTGAACATGTTGTAAATCGTTATCAGGAAATACATGGCAGAGAAACGGATTTAGCCCCACTTCAGGATTTACTGGATAAGATGAGGTATGAATTTAACCTGAAAGAAGACTGTTTTAATAACACTATTGCGGATTCCACCTTCATCAATAAGTGTTACAGAGAATTCAAAGCTTCCGGTGAAGAACTGATTATTACGGTTGATTTCGGTTTCCAAAATCTTGTTCTTACCACTGAACTGGTGGGACTGGTCGGGCAGGATTATCCGGGTTTAAATACATTATACAGAACAACGGCCGGAATCAGATATGAAGAACTTCAGGATTACCAGTCATTTGAAGAAATTATCCTGCAAGCATTGAATCAGAAAGATTAATTAGAATTAAAAAAAACTTAATACCATGAAAAATATAATCGCGCTTTCTCCCATGTACACGGAAGACAGCAACAATCTGAAAAAAGCATCCCTCAACTCTCCATATGAGTTGAACCGGTTTAATGCCCAATGGAAGGTTCCGGAAGAATTCCGTACCGATGTCATTGGCGTATACGGTGAAGATATTTATGCAGAGATCGTTGCCGGGCAGTGCGGGCTTACCCTTACCAAACCGGATGATGACTGGATGGCCCATATTTCAGAAGAATTTACCCAACGGAAAATATCTTATGGCCAGCTGAAAGATTTTACAGATCTGGAAAACGTTTTTATCAAATGTGCAGATTTCAAAAGCTTTAAAGCAGGCGTTTATGATAAAGTAAGCAATATCAAAGGTTTTGATACCGTTGATCCGGAAAGTACCGTCTTTATTTCGGAAGTCGTGGAATGGCAGCTTGAAGTGCGGTGCTTTGTATTGAACGGGGAAATAAAAACCCACTCATCCTATTGGAGGAACAATACTTTTGATACGAATCCGCTTTCTGAAACAGAAAATCAGGAAATGTTCTCGTTTTTTGAAAAGTTCATCAGACAATATGCTTCTACCCTTCCCAAAGCGGTTGTTCTGGACTTTGGAATCATCCAGGGGAAAGGCTGGGCACTCATTGAAGCGAATCCCGCCTGGTGCTCCGGCTTATATGCCTGTGATGCGGAAAAAGCCCTGGGGGTGATCGTGGAAAGCTGCATTAAACATTAGAGAAAACCATTAAGAAATGAAGTTTCAAATGAATTAGCATACTGAACAGCAGTTATTTTAATTTTTAAACAGATTTCATGTTCTTAATGGTTTCCTTTTATCCGGTCCTTTTGTATTTTAGTGGAAAATATAAATATGAAATACCTTTCCATTCTATGGATATTTATTTTCCTTTCGTCCTGTACCGGAAAGGAGGGGAATAAAAAAGAGGCCCGGAATATCAGCCCGCACCAAAAGACCGGGATTAAAAACGATTCATCGGTATCTGTCACTCCTGCAACCATAAATACTTCAAAAGACAGTCTGAATGAAGTCATGCTTGAAGATGACATTCTTTTTAACGGTAAGCTGAAAAGATTCTTTTCTCTCAATGATTTTGAAAAAGTGTTCGGAAAGCCAGACAGCATTAAACTGATGTCCGAAGAAGCACCCTGCACGTATATTTTTGAAAATCCCGACGGAAGCAAAGATATGAATGACCGCTATCTCTATAAAAACGGCTCCCGTTTTGAAAACTCCCAGAATAAAGTCGCGGTAGATGAATTCAGGTTTCTTAATGGAAATTACATCCTGTACAAAGGCATTACAATCGATGCCCAAACAACCCTTACCGATCTGAAACCCATCTTCCCGAATGCCATCAAAAATATCGGCACACTGGATGTGTATGAAGAAGGGAAATTCCAGGTGATACAGCTCAGAGAAGACCATCAGGGCATTTCAGACGGACATCTCAAAATATTTTTCAAAAACAACAGGATCTTTTTATGCACTGGTGGTTTCCATGTTAACAGCTGTCCACCCCTGCCAACAGGAGAAAATTCACTTTTCCAGCTGAAGATTACAACAAATATTTCAAAAAAATTTCAACCATTCTTCATTACGCAAAAACATTGCGCACTACCCTATTTACTTTGCATCATCAATAAGGGAGGCCGTAGCTCAGTTGGGTAGAGCAACGTAAACATACTTTATTAAATTTTAACCCTGTGAAATGGGTGTGATGATAAAGTTACTTCGCTTCGTAAGCCGTGTGTCGCCGGTTCGAGTCCGGCCGGTCTTCCTGATGATAAAAGCGGTGTGAGATTAAGGTTACTTCGATTACAAAAAAAACACCTTAATCAATGTTTAACCGCTTATTTTTTATGAATGCAAAAAACTAATGGTATGTCAAAATTTAACACAAGAAAAACAGGATTTGACTCCGGTATCATTGCCGGAAAACTGACTGACAAAGCAGGAAAATATTCTGATTACGAACTGTTGAGAAGGGTTACTCTTGCCAACATGCTTTTTGAATCGGATTATTATCAGTCTGCTGATGAGATCATGAATCAGATTGAGGATCTGTGTTACAGAGTAGACGGAGAGCAGATTATTGAACTGGCTCTGGAATGCCGTTTTGAACAGAAGCTGAGACATACTCCTCTATGGCTGCTTATTCTGGCTCATGAAATTCACGGAGTTTCCGTAAAAGATGCGGTGGCTAAAATTGCCAACCGGCCGGATATGACTATGGATCTGCTTCAGATGCTGAAGGCAAGAAACGGTTCATATAAAATGTCGAAATCCATTAAGAAAGGTCTGGCCAAAGCTTTTGATCAATATGATGAATACCAGATCGCCAAATATAAAAAAAGCAACCTGGAGTTATCTCTGGTAGACGTTGTCAATCTGGTACATCCAAAGCCAGCTGCCCAAAATGAGCATGCCCTGAAAGCGCTTACCGAAGATACTTTACAACCTGCCAATACATGGGAATCAGCCTTATCTCAGGGTGCTGATAAAAAAGAGACGTTTGAGAGAATGATCGGTGAGAAAAGTCTGGGTTCTCTGGCCATTCTGAGAAACCTGAGAAATATGACCGAAGCAGGCGTTTCCAGACAGACCATCAGAGCGGCGATCTCACAGGTGAACAGCAGCTGGCTTACTCCGCTGAATTTTCTGTCAGCCCAGAGAAATGCTCCGGATTTCACGGCTGATATTGACGAAGCTATGAAAAACTGTTTTGCCCGGGAAAAAATAAAAGGAACAACAATTCTGGCAATTGATGTTTCCGGAAGTATGGGACAGGTCACTTCTTCCCGGTCTAAATTTTCAAGAATGGATCTTGCTTTTGCTATGGCAGCCACCGGTTCTTATATTTTTGAAGATATGATCCTGGTATTCACCGCCGGAAACGATGGTGAGAGAAAAGGAAAGCATATGGTCTGGAGCAATGGTAAAGGTCTCGGGCTGTTCAACAGCTTCAGGCAGATTTACGAGGAACTGGGAGGTGGCGGTATCTTTACCTATCAGCTATGTGAATGGCTGAAGGAAAAAGGATATGCCAAAGATGCGGAAAGACTGGTGGTGATCTCCGACAGTCAGGATATTGATGCGCATTACAGACTGAACAGAAAACCGGATACCTCACCTTATAAAAACTCGTATATTATTGATATTTCAACCCATACCCACGGTATAAAAACCGGGAACTGGACCGCTGAAATCAATGGATGGAGTGATAAAGTATTTCATTATATTAAGGCTCTGGAAAATTAAGATTTTCCGGAGCTTCTTATACGAAGCTTTTTACGAAAAATTTATGCAAAAAACTAATCAACTCATGAACTATAAAATCATCTGTAACGAAGAGAAACTAAAGGAATTCATTGAATGGCTTCCCGATCTGAAACCTAACGAACAATATTATGTACAGCTTCTGGCCCGGAAAAAATACAATCCGGAAACAGGACTGAAGGCAGATAAAGCCCAGCTAAAGCGTTTTACATCAACCAAAGAAATGCTTTTTCATAAGATCAGGCAGCTTGAACTTCCTCTCGGCCTGTATGAATCCGGCGGAACTGATGTTTCACAGGATAATCTTGCCGTATACATTACCCCGAATCCCCGGGATCTTCACAAAGCTTCCCTGCTTCTGATGCGGGAAATTTCCGACAGGCTGATCCGTAATGATAACGCGATCAATCCTCATACCCTGTCTTTAAACCTCATCCAGACCTCCACATCGAGGAAAGTTTTCTTTGATCTGGACATTGATTTCAGGACAGGAGATCACCGGAAAGCCGTTAATAAGTTCAGAGCTGATATAGAAAATGTCATCAATGCGGATTGTCTTACCTTTATCAAAACTCACGGCGGTCTGCACTGTCTCATCAAAACAGAAGCTATCGGAAAGGAATACCAGAAAAGCTGGTATCAGAAGGTTTCACAGCTTACCTGTGACGAGTATGAAGTAACGATGAACGGGGATAATGTTCTTCCTGTGGCGGGATGTATCCAGGGAATTGATTTTTCGCCTTATTTTTTAGACTGAACTACGATTGGTAAGCGGCTTTAAAATAGAATTTTATAATCCCCAAAAGCCATCTTTCCCATTATATATTCATTGAAAATTCCTACATATTTATTATAGGTTAAATTTATCGTACGATAATTTTGTCGTATGATAAATTTATCGTACCTTTCTGATACCAAAACTCAATATCATGAAAGATTTTTTCCCCCTTACTCCTTCTACCGGAACTATAAAAGACGAACAGATCATCGGCAGGGAAAAAGAGATCTATAATATTCTCAGAGCTTTAAGTGTACAAAGCGTTACGCTGGAGGAAATGAGAAGAATGGGCAAGACCCTTCTTCTTAAAAAACTGGTTTATCTGTGTAACCACAATAAGGTCCCTGACGATTTCAGGAAAGAAAATTTCAAGGCCATTTACTTTTCACTTCAGGGAAAGCAAAACCTGGGAGAAGTGATAGATAAGCTGATACAGGGATTCAATGGTTTTAAAAAATGGTATAAGATAGACCTGACTAAAACCGGAGAATTCATCGCCAAACTGATAGGTGCTGTAAAAGTTGATGTATACGGAGCTGAGTTTTCGGTTAATCTGCAGGAATATCAGAGAAGCTGGAAAAGTATCTTTTTTCAGACCCTGGAAAATGTTGCAGATAATTTACAGAAAGATAACAGCAAGCTTATCCTGATATTGGATGAATTACCTATTATGCTGTGGGACTGGTATCAGAAAGGAAGACACCAGGAGGTTATTGAATTTCTGGATATTCTCAGGGAAAGAAGACAGGAACTGGAAAACAAGGGTTTAAGATTCGTCTATTGCGGCTCCATCGGTATTAAGGTGATATTACAGACCTTGAGGAGAACATTAAATTATACGGGAGAGCCTACCAATGATATGAGAGAGTTCAATGTAACTCCTTTTTCAGAAGAAGATTCCTCTTTCTTAATGGAATGCTACCTCCTGTCCGGATATACGGTGGATGCAGAAAAAAAAGCGGAAATCTTCAGGCTCATCCATGAATTGTGCGACGGGCTTCCTTTTTATATTGCCCACCTGTTCCTGATCATTCAGTCGGAGTTCGATCTTAAAGTAAATGAAGACAATATACGAAAGTCTTATCATCTGATTTTAAATGACGCTTCCTATCAAAAAGCATTTAAACAGCTCACAGAGCGTCTTGATATCTATTATAAAGAAGATTCAAAGCTGATGAGTAAAATCCTTTCACTTATTTCCAGGACAGACCATCCGGTTTCAGAATCAGAAATTATTACCCAGATAGATGCAGAAGATGAAAAAATTAAAAAAATTCTGGAAATCCTGACGGAGGATCACTATTTTATTAAAACAACAGGCAGCGATGGAAGAACTTATGGTTTCAAATATAAAATTTTCAAGGAATGGTGGAGAATAAACAAGGCATAAATACGGTACTTTCATTCGGGGCCAAAAGCGTGAATCCGGAAATACTGGAGCAGCTGCTTACCGGAAGAGCCGCAGCAGCCGATTTTTTCGAAAATAAAGTCGATGCCATCGTAAAGAATAACAATAACCAGTTCTGGCTTATCATAGGACAGCGGGGAATGGGAAAAACCCATCTGATGAGTGTTTTACATTCAAGGATACAGCATTATGTAAAGGAAGGAAAGCTTGTGACAGCGTATTTTGCTGAAGAAGAATACGGGGTAGACAATTTTTTTGATTTCCTGCTGAGAATCTTAAACTCCTTTATTAAATGGTATGAGGAAGATCAGGCTTATCTGCAAAAAGAACTGGAAATATTACAGAACACAGCAGCTTCCAGACAATTAAGCTACCTTGAAAATATCATTAAAACGTTTACAGCTCAAAAGCCTCTTCTTATTCTTGCTGAAAACTTCGGAGATATTCTGGAGCAGATGGGCAGTGAAGAACAGGGCAGGCTAAGAGCATGGCTTTATGAAAACGACAATATCAATATTATCGCTACCAGCCAGTCCATCAGTGATGATTTTGACAGAGAGGACCGTCCGTTTTACGGTTTTTTCACGTTATATTACCTTAAAAACCTATCTTTCGAGGAAGCTTATTCTTTTTTACTTTCTTTAGCTGAAATAGATAAGGATAAAGCACTCATCAAACATTTAAAAACAAAAGGAAAACCCCAGGTTCGTGCTATCTTCGATCTGGTGAAGGGCAACCACCGTTTGCTCGTTACTTTTTATCATTTTCTGAAAACAGATACCCTGGCCAAAGTATCCGAAAACTTCATTAAAACCATCAATGATCTGAAACCGTATTATGAAACGTATATCCGGTACCTTCCGCCACAGCAGCAGAAAATATTACGGTATATCGCGCTATCACGACGTCCTCAGAAAGGAATTGAAATATCCAGGAACTGCTTTATAGAACAGAAGTCATTAAGCAAGCAGCTGAGCGAGCTTTCCAGAAAAAATCTGGTTGATGCCATTCCCGATCCTGCCGACAGGCGCAATAAGTTTTATGACATCACCGAACCTTTACTCAGGATCAGTATTGAGGTGGGTGAACACAAAGAAGGAATCACCTCTTTATTTATAGATTTTCTGGCATATTACTATAATATTGAAGAGCTTGACAAAAGAAGCCAAAAGTTTAATGAAATTCTGCAGAACTGCAATGAAAAAGATCAGAAAAATATTTTATACGAAATAGAAGCGATTAAAAAAGCATTGAATATAAAACAGGAAAAGTTAGAAGCTATATTTAATGAACTCACAGAATTAATTCACAAAGAAGATTTCAAAAAAGCGGAAGAAGTTTATTTTACCAATCTCTCTGAGAATAAAGATGAATTGAATCTTCTCATTGCTATCTACTTACAGAACGAACATAAATATGAAAAGGCAATCAGCTATTTCAGAAAAGTCAACGTTAATAAAAAGTCTTTTATTGCTTCGAATTCAACAAGTACATATAACTATTATACAGGATTTACCAATTCTTTGCTCAATTTATTTTTCACCACTGATGATTACCCGCTATTACAAGAAGCCATTGAATTAACAGAAAACATGTATAAAAAACATGGAATAGTGAGTCATGAATATGTTATGGCAAAAGCAGCAATGGCAAAAATTTTAATTGAAGATCATAAAAAACCAGAAGCAGAACTTATTGTAAACCATATCATTGATTTAGAATTCAACAGCTATTCCCATAAATATAAATATGTGATTCTGGAACTTGTCTATGATTTGTGGAACGGAGAAGAAAAGAAATTCACCTCCGAATACCTGAATTATATAAAATCGCTGTCTATAAAGGAAAGAGTTGAGATTTATGCAAAATTGGCCAAAATACCTAAATTCAACCTATTTTTCCTGCTGTCTGCTACCATTGATGAGGATATTCAAACAGGTGATCTGAACGAAATTCTTACGACCTGGATCACCAATATCATGATCTATTCAAATGGTCTCCAGGCCGGCGAACTCATGTATTTAATAGCATTCACTACCAGGCATATGGAAAAAATCCCGGAACTGATCATATTAGAAGCATATGTTCTTCTTTACCGGGAAGTAATCATTAATAAAAACAATTCCGCCCTTTACGAGCTTCCCAAAGAGCAGAGAATTTTCTTTGAACAAAAAATCCTTAAACATCATCATGACCATTCAGGACCTGAAAAATAAAAACCTCATCCTCCTTGAAGCCATTTCCGGAAGCCGCGCTTTTGGGTTGGCCACCGAAAACTCGGATACAGACATCCGGGGTGTTTATTATTTACCGAAGAAAGATTTTTTCGGACTGAATTATATTCCGCAGATTTCCAATGAAACCAATGATATTACCTATTATGAGATCGGAAGGTTTGTAGAGCTGCTTCAAAAAAACAATCCCAATATTCTGGAAATTCTGGCAACGCCTGAAGATTGTATCCTGCATAAAGATCCTTTGATGAACCTGCTTCAGTCTGAAGACTTCCTCTCTAAATTATGCAGAGACACCTTTGCAGGTTACGCTATTTCACAGATCAAAAAGGCGAAAGGTCTCAATAAAAAGATCCTCAATCCTGTTGAAAAAGAAAGAAAATCTATCCTTGATTTCTGCTTCATTCTTGAAGGAGAAGGCTCTGTTCCCCTGAAAAAATGGCTTTTGGAAAACCATCTGCTTCAGGAAAACTGCGGACTGACCAACATCGGAAATATCAAAGGAATGCATGCCCTGTTCTATGATGAATCCGGTAATCTGGGCTATAAAGGAATTATTCAGCATGAAGAAGCCAACCAGGTTTCCCTGTCATCTGTTCCGAAAGGTGAGAATCCTGAAGCTTACCTCTTCTGCAACCTGGACTCCTACTCCACCTACTGCAAAGATTACAGGGAATACTGGAAATGGGTTTCCGAGCGTAATGAAGACCGCTATAACGTCAATCAGCAGCACGGACAGAATTATGACAGTAAAAACATGATGCACACCATCCGCCTGCTTCAGTCCTGTGAGCATATCTTCAAAACCGGAACCGTGAAAATCAGGGTAGACAACCGTGAGGAACTGCTGGACATTAAAGCCGGAAATCAGTCCTATGAAAGCGTAATGCAGAAAACAGAACATCTGATCACCTCTATTGAACATCTTTATTCAATATCCGGTCTTCCCGACTTCCCGGATTTAGAAAAAACAACGGATATTTTAATAGAAATCAGAGAGAAGTTATATCAATAACAGATTTGAAGCTGGAGATGGAGATGGAAGAGAGAAGCTATGAAGGTCAGAATGAATGACATTTTTTTTAATTTAATTTTATGGCCCTCTTCCAGCTTCCATTCTCTTAATAATTATCCCAAACTCATGTTAAACAGCCTCAATTCGGGAGGAGAAATCAGATTTATACTAAGATTGATGATCAATTATTAATTTTTGTAAAAAAATATGATGTTATTTGAGTTTTTTAACGCTCCGTGGGAGTACTCTGTTCATAGAATTTAAGTATGATCTAAGGGAAGCTCCGTAGGAGCGACCTGATAATTATTCATTCATATGTGTTCTTATAGAGCTTTAATACAGACAAAATTTGAGTTCTTTACTTTCTCTTTGAAGATTTAGCCATTGGATTATATTCAAGGCAGAGTTTCATCCAGTATTCAAAATCCGCAGGTTTCTGAAAACCGATGGGCTCTACATAACAATACTCCTGAAGCTGTTTCCCTCTCATGATCATGGGGAGAAAACCTGCTTTTTCCGAAGCTTCCTCCTCCAGCTCCGGGTTATAGCGGCACATCAGATTATCGTGGCTGATATTGATGCACATTTTCCCGTTCACCAGAAAAGCCAATCCTCCAAACATTTTTTTCTCTTCAACCTCAATATCCTCTACTGCAGCAAGCCATTCCCTTACCCTGTCCGCAAGTTCAGGATTATAAGCCATGATCTTATTTTTTTATTAATTAAAGTTAATTAAAAACAGCCGTCAGAACAATATTTCCTCTCCGTTATTTCATCAGTAGCTTTTTATGAAAATAAAATTTTATTTAAAATAATTATTGTTTTACGATAATTAATTATACATTTGCAATATCAACTTATGTTTATTGCCATGAACCAGACTAAAATTATTTCGAAGGTCTTGTATTACATCTGCCTCATTCTTTCCGGCGGGTACCTTCTTACAGGAATATACTCAGGGCTGTGCCTGTCCACAGGTTCCGCTGTCACACCTTATAAAGATGGAAAGTTTCTTCACATTAACTATCCTTTCACGGAACAGCCTTTTTTGAATATTGAAAATAATTATGCCTACATTATTTTCTCATTTCTACTGGTGCTGATTTCCTATGGTATTTTTTTCTGGCTTTCCGCTAAAGTTTTCAGGGTATTTTTCCAGGCTAAACTGTTTACAAGAGAAAATATCCTTCAGCTTAAAAGATTTTACCTGTATAATATTTTTGTTCCGCTTCCCGTGGTGATTACCGCAAGTTTCTTCGTGGAAGTGGAAAGTATGATATGGGGACTGGTGTTTATTCACTTTATGCTTGGAATTTTCTGTCTGTTTCTTGCGAATATCTTTAAGCAAGGGCTACATTTGCAAAACGAACAAGACCTGTTTATATAATATGCCGATCATAGTCAATTTAGATGTAATGCTTGCCAAAAGGAAAATGCAGAGTAAAGAACTGGCAGAAAAATTAGGCATCACCCCCGTGAACCTATCCATTCTGAAAACAGGAAAAGCAAAAGGGGTGCGTTTTGATACCCTGGAAGCCATCTGTAAAATCCTCGAATGCCAGCCGGGAGACATCCTTGAATATAAGGAATAACTGTACCTTATAAAAATATCAGATTTTATTTAAATTTCAGTTTAATCTCTAAGAGTCCGCACTCTTTTATTTCAAATCCGTCTTATACCGAAGTAATCCTAAAAAGGGTTACCCACTCTCCTGTTATCCAAACCCAAACCTATGAATACTTTATCCATCAACCACCTCAGCCTTACCTACAAAAATGGGTTTCAGGCCGTAAAGGACATCACGCTCGGGGTACAGAACGGAATGTTCGGGCTGCTTGGCCCTAACGGTGCCGGAAAATCTTCGTTAATGAAAACCATTGTAGGACTTCAGAAACCGACTTCCGGAACTGTCATTTTCAACGGAAATGATGTCGCCAAAGACCCGGATTACATCAAGAAGAATCTCGGATTTCTTCCACAGGACTTCGGAGTATATCCTAAAGTTTCCGCGTATGATCTTCTGGAACATATCGCCGTTTTAAAAGGTATTACAGGCCGTTCAGAGCGCAAAAACCAGATTTTGAACCTGCTTGAAAAAGTCAATCTTTCAGACTTTATAAAAAAAGAGGTTCATACTTTTTCAGGAGGAATGAAGCAGCGGTTCGGGGTAGCCCAGGCCCTTTTAGGAAACCCAAAGATCATTATCGTTGATGAGCCCACAGCAGGCCTCGATCCTGAAGAACGCAACCGCTTCAATTCCCTGCTGAACGATATCAGCCGGGACGTTATTGTCATTCTTTCCACCCATCTGGTAGAAGATGTAAGAAACCTCTGCTCTGAAATGGCCATTATGAACCAGGGGCAAATTCTGAAACAGGGAAAACCTTCCGAATTAATTTCCGGGCTGGAAAACAGGGTCTGGAGCAAACCCATCAGTAAAAATGAACTGGAAAGTTACCAATCCAGCCATGAAGTGATCAGCAGACAGCTCATAGAAAGAGAACTGCACATCACCGTATTTTCCGAAGAACAGCCTGAAGAATTTCATCCTGTAACGCCTTTACTGGAGCACGTTTACTTTCATTCTCTCACCCAAAAAATTTAGCCATGAACACCCTGTTTTTATTTGAAGCCGGACGCATCATCAGGCACTGGCCAGCCTATCTTATATCCCTGATCCTGATCTTGCTGGGTGTATTCTGCGGCAGCCGGTTCAATCTGTCCGCCGGAAAAGGAATCTATCTGAATTCTGCCTATACCACGGGTTTTATGATTGGGATGCTAAGTCTTTCCATTATATTTTTCGCGGTGATCTATGCTGTCCAGATGCTTTTTAAAGATCATGATTCCAGGTTTGACCAGGTGCTTTTTTCATTTCCGCTGACAGAAATTACTTACCTGAACGGAAAATTTGCAGGTTATTTTACTCAGACCTTTATCAGTTTTATCCTTCTGATCACAGGATTTACAGCAGGTCAGATGACCCGTTCCGGAAGTGAAATGCTGCCGGGATTCAATCTGATGTACTCTCTTTATCCATTACTGATCTTCGGAATGCTGAACAGCTTTCTGGTCTGCAGTTTTCTGTTTTTTGTCTCGTTTACCTCAAAGAAAAAGCTGATGACCGTAGCAGGAGGACTTTTGCTGTATGTAGCCTATATGGTTGTGCTGATTTTTTCCAGATCACCATTTATGGCAGGGAGCCTGCCACAGTCGCCGGAAGCCCAGCAGATCTCAGCACTTCTGGATCCTTTCGGGTTGTCTTCCTACTTTTTTGAAGCCGGAAAATTCTCTGTTGATCAGAAAAATACATTGCTTGTTCCGTTCACTGGATACTTGTTATGGAACAGAATCCTATTTATATGTATCTCCGGGACATTCCTGTTTTTAACCCATCGTCTGTTTTCGTTTAGTAATGCCTCAAAACATGGAAAAACAAAGAAAATTACTTCAGTTTTACCGGAAAAATCAAAAATAGCTATTCCTGATCCTGTTATTTCTTCACAGCATTTCGGCCGTGCAGCCTCTTTTAAGTCTGTTCTTTCCTATGCGAAAATTGACCTGATCTATCTTTTTAAAAGTATCGTTGTTCCCGCCGTTGTTATCCTTTTAGTATTTGCAGTCGGAATGGAAATGTATGCCGAAATTGAAAAGGGAATCCGCCTTCCGCAGAAATATGCAGGATCCGGACTGATGGCCACAACCATTTCAGAAAACTTTCATTTTTTCGGACTGCTGGTTACCGCTTATTTTATCAACGACCTCTACTGGCGGAGCAGCTCATCGGGATTTTCTCTGATTGAGAACAGTACTTTCCTTTCCAAAAACAGGCTTGCCGGACATTTTCTTTCTATTTCCGTACTGATATTCTTCTTCACCATTGTTCTGATTATGGAAGGGATTATATTCCAGACCGTTTATAACTATCTGCATATCGACTGGAATGCTTATTTCGGGGTTTTCCTGTTCAATACCTTTCCGGTTATCCTTTTTTCAGGATTTATTCTGCTGATCAATGACCGGATCCGGAATAAATTTATTGCCCTGGGAATTTCTGTTCTGGCAGTTTTCATGCTGGCCGGGCCGGTTTCCGGGAAACTCATCCCTTATCCTCTCTTCAGAATTTTCTCAGATTTTAAAGGAACTTACAGTGATTTTAACGGATATGGCGTTTATACAGCTGCCTTTTCAGAAAGATTGTTATTCGGAGCAGGAATTATTATGGTTTTGTGGAGTCTGAACCAATGGATAAAAACCGGAAAGTCCAATACTTTATCGCTTATCTTCACTGCGCTACTACTTATCTCAGGGATCCGGACCGGAATATCTTTTATGAAAGGCTATATTCCTGAAAATAAAGAGGAAAATATGGCACGCTCTGTTCAATACGAAAAAAAGTTTCACTCATACGAAAATCTTCCTCAGCCGGAAATTACGAATGTTACCACTGAAATACAATTATTTCCTTCCCAAAATTCGTATCAGATCACAGGAACATATACACTGGCCAATCTATCCGGAAAACCGATTGACAGAATCCTGATCAATTTCAATTCAGATCTGAAAACAGAATCGGCTCTTTTAAAAACCGGAAACGAAACCATAAAAATTACAGAAACCCAACCGGAAATCCTGTTGAAACATCCTTTACAACCGGGAGATACCGCTTTTCTTCATTTTAAGCTTAATTACCGCTGGTATGCTGTGAATGGCCATCAATCTTTCAATGCCATCATAGAAAATGGTTCTTTCATGAGAATCAGCAGGTATTATCCATTAATAGGCTATCAGAAAGATTATGAAATTCAGGATGAACATTTACGGAAAAAAAACAGCCTGGGGAAACTGTCTCCTCTGAAAAAACCGGAAGCACCGGAGGTTTTCAAAAATGATTTTATCGATCTTGATATGACCGTTTCCACTGAAGCGGGCCAAACCGCAATCGGAACAGGAGATCTGGTAAAAAAATGGGCCCATTCGGGAAGAAGCTATTTTCAGTACCGTGCCTATCAGATTCCGTTCAGATTTGCCGTTTCCTCTGCTTCTTACCTTTTGAAAACTGTTTATTATAAAGGAATTGCCATCAACCTCTTTTATCATGACAAGCACTTTGAAAATGCAGATCACCTTCTCAACAATGCACAGCTCACTTTAGATTACTGTATTCAGAATTTTGGAAAATATCCTTTTAAAACGGTGAATTTTGCAGAAATTTCCTCTTTTACCGGAGGTTTTGCCGCCACTGCTTATCCATCCGCGGTTTTCATGCCTGAAAATATGGTTTTCCATGCCAATATTCGTGCAGATAAAGAACAGGATGTCATTAATGAGCTGGCCGGACATGAGCTCTCCCATCTGTGGTGGGGAAACAGCCGGATCAATCCCGATGACAGGGAAGGTTCAGTAATGCTTACAGAAACCCTGGCCATGTATACCGAAATGATGCTTTATAAAAAAATGCATGGCAGCGAAAAGATGGAAGAAAGACTCAGCGTACATCGGCAGATTTACGATAATGAAAAAGGACTGTCTGAAGATCTTCCTATTTACAGAGCTACCGGAGATACTCCTCACATTTCCTACTCCAAAGGTGCTGTGGCTATGGTAAAACTGAGTGAGCTGATAGGTGAAGATAAAGTGAATACTGCGTTAAAAAACTTTTTACGAAACAATCCATATCCTAAGAAGCCATCATCACTGGATTTACTCAATGAATTTTACAGAGTTTCTCCTGATGCTGCAACTAAAAAGAAGATTGATACTTTATTTAAAACGATATAAGGAATGAAAGAATCTGCATCATCTGAAAAATCGGCGAGACCATAAATATTCACAATATCTGTGTTATCTGAGGAATCTGTGGGAAATTATTTTAACCACAACGAGGCACAAAAGATTTTAGATACTTAAGTTATTTTTTAAATAAACCTAACAGGTCTTTGAGACCTGTTAGGTTTTTATTTAAGCGTACTTATATATGTTTTATCATTATAATTAAAAGACATCTGCGTTATCAGCATGATCTGCAAGATAAAAACACTTATAAATATCAGTGGGATTTGTGGAATCTGTGGGGAACTCAAATTTTATCAATGTGATAACTGTATTTTTTGGAACGCAATGTTCAATGCATAGGCAATGTTGATTTTAAGGGTGCAAAGTGTAGAATCAACTCCGTTGATCGGATGAAGCGGCGGATTGGCTTTCGACTATATTACAAAACTTGCTGAAAATCTTTGATTTTCCTGCGCCTTAAAAGCAGTATAATAATTAAAGCTTTGTGCCATCGCGTTAAACCAACAAAAAATTCCATATTATCTGAAAATTCGAAGAAAAACATCCGCAAATCCACGAGAGAAAAACATACAAATATCACATAAAACCAGCTATATCCTCATCATACAGCTGCTTTTTCAATTATTACAAAAAAATATTTTCATCTTCCTGTAACAAAATAAAAATACATTTTACTAATTAATTGATATATCAATAATTGATAAATCATTTTATTTAAATTTTAAAATCATGGAAAAATTAAATTCAATTATATTTTACAATATCGATAAAGCGATCAGGTCTTACAGAAATTACGCGCAACGCCAGCTGAAAGCCCACGGATTTACGATTACCATCGATCAGTGGCTTATTATTAAAGCCATTCTGGAAAATCCGGGAATTACCCAGAATGAGATTGGTGATCTGGTATTCAAGGATAAAGCTTCGGTAACCAGGATCATAGATCTGCTTGTAAAATCAGAATATATCATCCGTAATGTACATCCTGAAGACCGCAGAAAAACCAACCTGGAAGTCACCGATTCCGGGAAAAAAATCATTAAGGATGTCCAGAAACTTGTGGAAGGTAACCGGACCACAGCATTAGAAGGCATTGGCCATGAGGAACTGGAAATAGTGAATTCAGCGATGCTTAATATTTCAGAAAACTGTCTTAACACTAAAAAATAAATACCATGATCCGAATATTTTTATTTTTATTAACCTGGGTAATAGCTTTGATGAGCAGCCCGCTTTCTGCCCAGACTTTACAGAATTATTCTCTTTCAGGAAATATCAATTCTGAGAAACCGGAACAGATGGAAATTAACCTGCTCAGCCCGGACCATCAACTAATCAAAACTGAGATTGCAGATGCCAGCGGAAAATTCAGCTTTAACGGTCTTCAGGCAGGAAATTATCAGCTGAAGATCAGCAAAAATGGAGCTGAAGTCTATCAGTCCGGAGATATTGCTTTAACAGAAAATAAAACCCTGCCTTCAATTGATCTGAATGTAAAGTCCATTGAAGGAGTTACCATCACAAAAGCAAAGCCTTATATTGAAAGGCAGGACGGTAAAATGATCCTGAATGTGGAAAACAGCATTGCAAGCACCGGAAATTCAGCCTTTGAAGTTCTGGAAAAAGCACCCGGGGTGAATATAGACAGCAATGATAACATCAGCCTTCGCGGAAAGGGAAATCTTCTCATTCAGATCGACGGAAAGAATACTCCGATGTCCGGAACCGACCTGGCAGCTTATCTACGGGGTATCCCCTCTTCCACCGTGGAAAAAATAGAGTTTATCACCAATCCTTCATCCAAATATGATGCAGCCGGAACTTCCATTATCAATATCAGGCTTAAAAAAGATCAGAGAAAAGGGACGAACGGAACCATTTCCACCTCATTGGGAACCGGAAAATTTATCAAGAACAACAACAGCATCAGCCTTAATCACCGGAATAAAAAACTGAATATATTTGCCAATTACAGCTTCGCTTACCGTGAATTTTACAATCATCTGAAACTCGACAGAAATTTTTATGAGGACGGTGTTTTTCAAAGCGCTTATGTACAGGACAATTTTATGAAGCTTAATTTCAGAAACCACATTGCCAGAGCCGGAATGGATTATTACCTGAATGATAAAAATATCTTAGGTTTTTCCGCCGGATTTGTAAGCAATAAATTTGACCCGAAAGGTGACAATTCCAGTATTGTATTGGGCAATAATCATCTTCCTGAAAGTAATTTCACCACTCAGAACCGTTCTCATGACCATTGGAAAAATATTTCGTTCAATCTGAATCATAAGTATACGATTGATTCATTGGGATCAGAGCTGACAACCGATTTCGATTATATCAACTATTCCAATACTTCTCTCCAGAATTTTGAAACCAGAACTTATTCGGCAGCAGAAAACAGACTTGACATTCTGCAGGGGGATATTGGCGGGAACCTTAATATTTATTCTTTAAAATCTGATCTTTCGAAAAACCTTAAAAACGACTGGAAAATAGAAGCCGGAGCCAAAGTAAGCTTTGTAAAGGCAGATAATGATCTGCAGTTTTTTGATGCCAGCTCAGGAAATCCGGTATTGGATGTGAATAAAACCAATCATTTCATTTATGAGGAAAACATTAATGCTGCTTATGGAAACGTATCGAAGAAATGGGAAAAGTTCAGTGCTGTTTTCGGGCTGAGAGCTGAAAATACCAATGTAAAAGGAACCCAGCTGACGACCAATCAGGTTAATAAAAAGAATTACACCCAGCTTTTCCCAAGTGCTGTATTTTCTTATAATCTGACGGATAAAAGCAGCCTGGAAGTCAATTTCAGCAGAAGGATCACCCGGCCGAGCTACAATCAGCTGAATCCTTTTAAATTCTACCTGGACCCTACCACCTACCGGGCCGGAAACCCAGATCTGGACCCACAGACCACAATGAATTATGAATTCACTTACAGCCTGAGCAATAAATATTTTGCTACGTTAAGTTACAGCAGAACTTCCGACAATATTACGGATGTGATAAAGCCTGTGGTGGAAAACGGGAAGAATATTACAGTTCAAACCATCGAAAACATAAGTGCAGCAACTTATTACGGACTTTATCTGATCGCTCCGGTAAAAGTGACGAAATGGTGGGAAATGAACAACAGTGCTAATTTCTATTACGGATTATATACAGGAAATGTTTCGGAAACGCAGATCAATAATAAAGGAAATTTCACTTTCAATATTAACAGCATTCATTCATTTAAATTAGGAAACGGTTTTACAGCAGAACTTACAGGAAATTACAGAGCGAGGGAAGTTTATGCGTATATGGACGTTCAGCCGAACTGGTACCTGAATATTGGGGCACAGAAAAAATTCAGCAATAACAGTACACTGAAACTGGCTTTCAACGATGTATTTTTTACCAGCAATCAAAAAGCCCAGGTCGTTTTCAATAATTATGTAGAGAATTTTGATGTAAAAAGAGACAGCCGGGTCATTACGCTTTCCTATACCTATAATTTTGGTTCCTCGAAAAACGGACAGCCGAGAAAGACTGGCGGTGCGGATGATCTGAAACAGAGAATCGGAGCGTAATTATTTAATTTACAAATGATAAGATTAAACCTTACAGGATCGTCTGTAAGGTTTTTTATATGAGAAAAAATAAGTTTCTTTTATTAAGTCTGTTCAACCTCTTTTATTAAACTGTGAGATATTCTCTTAAACTTTCTAAGTGAACTCAAGTGTTTAAAACAAAATTTTCTCTTTTTCCGGCTAAGTTTAAATGAATTTAAAAGACTTATTTCAGACTTTCAATGTCCTGTAAAAAAGCCTATTTATTAAAATATTTAATCTGGTTTAAAGGTGAAGAGCTTGGATAGAAAGTATGTGAAATCATCAGTTTCATTTTCTTTTTTTCTCTATCCACAGATACAATTCCTTTTCCGGTAATATAAATCAACTGTTTTTTCGCATTGATCTCAATATTGGAAACCGGGTAAAGTGAGGAATCAACCGGGATCTCAAAAGTTGTTTTCCCTTTCAGGTCTATGACAAAAATTTTATCTGCGGTATATCCTGTTATTTCATGCTGACCGGTAAGCTGCCAGTTTTTGATCATTCCCCGAGGCTCAAACATCCATTTTTCTTTTCCTGACTTTGAATCCAGAGCAATTAAGGCCATTTTGTTTCCGTCATCGCTTTTTTTACAGACTATTAGGAAATCATCAGCCAGGGCGGTCTGATCATCTCCCAGGCGCGGGTATTTTTCCGACTGGTAGGTCCACTCAAAAATATCTTTTCTGTCGGTAAAATTATTTTTAGGGTCTGTAATATCCCCACCTTTTGTCAATCCTTTTTCCTCTACGGCCAATGCATAGAATTTTCCTTTTTCATCTCCTAAGAACAGAAGGTTTCCGGAAGCCTGCATCTGAACATACAGAGGATCGGGAAAAGGAGCATCTTCATACATTCCGTTGCTTGCAGAGGTACCTTCTTTATAATGCAGATCAAGATAAACCGCAGAATTGAGATAGATGTTTTTATTGTTTTCCACCGGCTGATAATAGTTGTAATTGGTGGAATTGTTATCGGTAGAAAAGCTGGTTCCGTCTTTAGCATTAATGACATAAAACCGGGATCTGAAAACCTGAGGATTTCCCGCGGAGGCAATATATAATTTATCATCGTACCGTAAAGGCTTTGACATAAAAACAGGCCCCAGATACCTTTCTGAATTTTCCGTTATAATGGTTCCGTCTTCAGAAATTCCCCCTTCAATAATTTCATCAGGAGCATCTTTATAGCTGTTATTCCATTTTACTTTTCCCGAAACAATCTGTACTGAAACCAGCCTTCCGCTTTCAAAAGGCATATAAACAGATTCCGTATCGAAAGTAAACCGGTTTTGATTGGACAGGGTGTCTTCCTTTGATACATACTGCCACGTCAGTTTTCCGGTTTCCAGGTTAAAATTGAATAATTTTCCTTTTGATGAGACGATCAGCGTTTCATTGGGAACCTTTACTGCGGGTTCTTTTTTTCCGGTAGAATGGCAGCCTGACAGAATGGCAGCGGTACAGCATAACAGAAATATTTTTTTCATACCATTATTTTTTAACGACTCTCCCATCCGTATACACGGTATATTCTTCACCGCCTGATTTCTGCAGAACCACTTTTCCATCAACAAAATCGTTGGTAAAGGTAAATTCGGGCTGAACAATTATTTCTTCTCTGAAATTTTTAAGTCCCCAGCGTGCCGGTTCTTTCATAAAGAAAAACAGCCCGCTTCCTGCATAATCCACCGATTCATATTTGGGCTCAACCAATATTTTCCCCGTCTTATCGGCAAATCCATATTTGTTATCTTTTGAGATCCTGAAAATCCCGTCTTTTTCGGCCATAATATCTCCATACAAAGGCTTCAGAATCTCTTCTCCCTTATCATTCACCAAGCCCCAGTTCTGGCCCAAAGCTACCTGACAGAAACCATCGGTAAACCCAACAGCGATTCCGTCGTACTTGGTAGACACCATTATTTTTCCCTGTTTACTGATAAGCCCCATGTTCGGTTCGTCTTCATTATCCGTAAGTCTCTTTATACTTGCAAAATCAGAACCCTCAAAATGAACGGTTTCGTAAAAAGGATCTTCACTGATCCATGCATCATCTGTTTTATTGTAGTGTCCTTTTACCTGGGTACCGTAATCTCCTTTATTTTCCGGCATCGTTTTTACCGTTTCTGCCTGAGCGGCCGGACGTGCCTGATTTTCTTCTTTATTTTTAGGCTGGCAGGCCATCATTACGATTATGCTGCTTAACAATATGATTCTCATTGCTCTGTTTTGGCTAAAGATAAAACAAAATCAGGTGAAATATTCATTATTTCAGGCTTTTAACAAAAAAAAATCCCTCAAATTGAGGGATTCTATGTATATAAGAATTAATCTTAAGCTTCTGTTGAAGGATTCTGGTTTTCCACCGGCTTTTCAGCCTGAGGTCTTTGCCCTCCATCCGGTCTCTGTCCGCCTTCCGGTCTTGGTTTTCCTTCCGGTTTCGGAGGTCTTGGTAAAAGCACTTTTCTTGAAAGTTTCATTTTCTTACGGTCATCGTAACCCATGAACTTCACTTCCACTTCATCACCTTCCGCATAAGGAACTTTATCCAGACGCTTCCACTCTATTTCAGAGATGTGAAGAAGTCCTTCGGTACCTTTAGCAATAGCAACGAAAGCTCCGAAGTCCATTACTTTCACTACTTTTCCTTTGTATACTTCTCCTATTACCGGAACGAAAGTGATTTCGTTGATCTTCGCCACCGCAGCGTTGATCTTCTCTCGGTCTGTACCGGCAATTTCGATACGTCCGATTTCTCCGATCTCTTCGATAGCGATCACCGTATCCGTATCTTTCTGCATCTGCTGGATGATCTTTCCTCCAGGCCCGATTACTGCACCGATAAAGTCTTTTGGAATTTCCATAACCACCATTTTCGGAGCGTGAGGCTTCACGTCTGCTCTTGGTTCAGAAATAGTTTCGGTAATTTTGTTCAGGATGTGAAGTCTTCCGTCTTTAGCCTGCATTAACGCTTTTTCCATGATGTCCATAGAAAGCCCCTGGATCTTGATATCCATCTGGCAAGCGGTGATCCCGTCTGCGGTACCTGTTACTTTAAAGTCCATATCTCCCAGGTGATCTTCGTCTCCCAAGATATCTGAAAGAACAGTGAATTTACCTGATTTGGCATCTGTGATCAATCCCATCGCGATTCCTGAAACCGGTTTTGTGATTTTTACACCTGCATCCATTAATGCTAATGTTCCTGCACAAACGGTTGCCATTGAAGATGAACCGTTGGATTCCAAAATATCGGAAACAATTCTGATGGTATATGGGTTTTCAGCAGGGATAACGGCTGTTAATGCTCTTTGAGCAAGGTTTCCGTGTCCTACTTCTCTTCTTGAAGTTCCTCTTAAAGGTCTTGCCTCTCCGGTAGAGAACGGAGGGAAGTTGTAGTGAAGGAAGAATTTCTCATCGTGCTGCGAGATTACGCTGTCGATCATGTTTGCGTCTTTCACAGAACCTAAGGTTACAGCAGTAAGAGACTGAGTTTCTCCTCTTGTAAAGATCGCTGAACCGTGTGCTCCCGGAAGATAGTCGATTTCTGACCAGATCGGACGGATCGTCTGAGGATCACGGCCGTCAAGACGGATATTGTCTTCAAGGATCATCTGACGCATTGCTTCTTTCTCTACATCATGATAATATACTTTAACGAAAGGAGTTACTCTTGCCAGCTCTTCTTCATCTTCAGCATACTGTGCCAGGAATTCTTCAAGAACCGCTTTGAACTTCTCTCCTCTTTCTTCTTTGTTGGAAGGGGTTTTCGCTACTTCATACACTTTATCGTAGCATTCTTTCCATACTTTCTCACGGATCTCCTCATCGTGATCTTCGTGGGAATATTCTCTTTTAGGGAAGGATTTTCCTACTTTCGCCGCCAGTCTTTCCTGAGCTTCGATCTGTTTTTTGATTTCTGCGTGAGCGAAGTTGATCGCTTCAAGCATTTCCTGCTCGGAGATCTCCTTCATTTCCCCTTCTACCATTACGATGGAATCTTTGGTAGCTCCCACCATAATATCGATATCTGATTTTAACAGGTTTTCATAGCTTGGGTTTACCGCCAGCTGGCCATCGATTCTTACTACTCTTGCTTCAGACATTGGTCCGTTGAAAGGAATATCGGTAATCGCAATCGCAGCAGAAGCTGCAAGACCTGCCAGTGCTTCCGGCATTACTTCTTTATCATAAGAGATCAGGGAGATCATTACCTGTACTTCCGCATGGAAATCTTCAGGGAATAACGGACGAAGTACTCTGTCCACCAATCTCATTGTAAGAACTTCATCATCAGAAGGCTTAGCCTCTCTTCTGAAAAAGTTTCCAGGAATTCTTCCTCCTGCATAAAATTTCTCTCTGTAATCAACTGTAAGTGGTAAGAAATCCACTCCCGGGTTGGCTTCTTTATTGGCTACAACGGTTGCTAAAAGCATTGTTCCGCCACATTTTACAACAACAGATCCGTCTGCCTGCTTGGCCAGCTTCCCTGTTTCAATAGTGATTTCCCTGCCGTCTGCAAGGACAACCGTTTCTGTAAACGCCTGAGGTATACTCATAAATTTGTCTTCTTTATACTCCGTATTGAGTATGATTAATATTTAAACTCTTTAAATTTTCGTTTGCAAAGGTAGTATATAATAATGATATATTGAATTTTCAGTTTCAAAATCCTATATGAGATCAGAAAAAAGAACGGTCACATCTTAACAAATAGTAGCTGTTTGTGTGAAAAGTTAAACCTGCCGATCATTCTGAAGGTAAAAAAATATTTTTTCCAAAATTATGTAGGAAAAAATCATGCTGTTTTTGTATTATTGTCTCAAAAAGTGTAAATAAAGTTTTAAAAGATCAAACTATGCTTTTAATAGTATAAAGCAGTGGAGAAGTTGCAGAAAAATAAGATACCGTCTTATCTTTGCCCCGCTTCTCACAAAAATATGCTGCAGACGAAAAATCAACTGAATAAGTTTAACAGGCTTTTTCATATTAAATAAATGTTTATGACCAATAAAGAAGTACAGCCGCAGAACAGGAATTATACTGTTCCGCTGATCACCATCACCCTGCTTTTTTTCATGTGGGGATTCATTACCTGCATGAATGATATTCTTATCCCGTATCTGAAGCAGCTTTTCAAACTCACCTTTTTCGAATCGATGCTGGTACAGTTCTGTTTTTTCGGAGCTTATTTTATCGGATCGCTGATTTATTTCCTGATTTCCATTTCCAAAGGAGATCCCATCAATAAATTAGGATATAAAAAGGGAATTTTATTTGGAATCCTTCTGGCGGCCCTGGGCTGTGTATTATTTTATCCGGCGGCTACGTTCTCCTACTATCCTTTATTTTTAGGTGCGTTATTTATTCTCGGGCTCGGTTTTACGGTATTACAGATCACAGCCAACGCCTATGTTTCTTTATTGGGAAGCGAGGAATCCGCATCCAGCCGTCTGAATATGACGCAGGCTTTCAATGCCTTCGGAACAACGATTGCCCCGGTACTCGGCGGGCATCTGATCTTCGAGTTTTTCTCGGCTCCGGACGGCTCTTTCAGCGCTGTTGCCACAAGAATCCCTTATCTGATCTTTGCAGGAATACTGCTTCTGGTAGGCCTACTGATCTCCAGAGTGAAACTTCCTTCATTCCGGATGGGAGAAGAGGAAATTGTAAAAGGCTGGGGAGCGCTTCAGTTCAGTCATCTGAAATTCGGTGTTTTTGCCATGTTCTGTTATGTAGGCGGTGAAGTAGCCGTAGGAAGTTTTATCATCAGCTTCCTGGAACAGCCACAGATCATGAATTTCACAGAGGTAATCAGTAAAAATTATCTTGCCTTATACTGGGGAGGCGCGATGATCGGACGTTTCCTCGGGGCTATTTCCCTGAATCAGTCACTAAGCCAGGAGAAAAAAGCCCTCTATATGCTGGGAGCGGCAGGTGCTGTATTCCTGGTCATCTTCAGTATTGTGAATCTGAGTTTTGCTCAGATCAGTTTCTTTCTGGTATTCATTGTGCTGAATTTCATTGCTTTCTTTATCGGTAAAGCAGCTCCCGCAAGAACTCTTTCCATCTTTGCATCCGTGAATGTCCTTCTGCTGATCTCTGCTATGGTAAACCACGGAGAACTGGCGATGTACAGTATTTTAGGAATCGGGATATTCAACTCCATTATGTTCTCCAATATCTATACTTTAGCGATTTCAGGATTAGGTAAATATACCAGCCAGGGGTCGTCTCTGGTGGTTATGGCTATTCTTGGCGGTGCCATTGTTCCTATTTTCCAGGGATATCTTGCGGATCAGTTCGGGGTTCAGCATTCATTTATCATTCCTGTATTCTGTTATCTGGTGATTCTGATATTCGGAATTTACTGCACCAAGTATCTCAGCCACGTTCAAAGTACGGAATCGAAATCCGGACATTAAAAATCAGTGATATAAAAAATATAGCGGAATACTCAGGTGTTCCGCTTTCTTTTTAAAATATGCAGCGGGTAACTTCCCTCCGGAAAATTCTACTTATTCTAATATATCGTTTAAACCTTCAGGTCCTATGAAAGCCCAGTTAAAACCTGAGTACGCAGCATTTTCAGTCTTAGGGATCCTTGCATTTTCGCGGACGGAATATTCCTGGTGGTGGTTTGCAGCTCTTTTTTGCTCCTGACCTTTCCATGCTGGGATATCTATCTGATCAATAATAAAACAGGGGCATTGTTCTATAAACTGTTCCATCAGTTTGGAGTGACCATTGCCGTTTATCTTTTGGGGGAAGTTTTTTCTCTTCCCTATCTGCAGACAGCCGGGGCCATTTTGTTTTCTCATTCTGCTTTTGACCGCTTGCCGGGCTATGGACTGAAGTATCCGGACAGTTTTCAGAATACCCCTCTGGGAAAGATCGGGAAAAATAAAACGTAGTCCGGGTACAGTTATCTTTAATTGTAAAAGCGGCTTGTTCCCGGAAAAAGCTATTTTCTTACTTTTTTAGAAAAGGTATATCCCAGTTTCCATTCAAGATAATTGGCAACATGGAAGTTGTAGGCATTGATTCCGAATGAGGCGAAAAAACGGTCTGTGATCTGATACTGCAGTCCTATTCTCTGAAAAAAAGCATCATCATCATATTCCCGCTGTTTTTTAAAGACATAATATCCAGCTCCGATATTAACGGATAATTTTCCCATCATCAATCTGTAAGAAGGAATGACACTCAGTAAAACCCGATCATCTGAAAACCTTTTTTTCTGATATAATGTACTGTCTGAAACATACATCTGATGATTATACTGCTCATCCATCGTAACGCCTACCCCTATTCCGTACGCTGATTTTGCAGAATACTGCCGCATATAAAATGCTTCAGCACCGTACACAGAATAGTTGTAGCCTTCGTACAGCCTGAGATCTTCACGGTGATCGCCTCTGTAAAATGCATTTTTCCTGCCTCCGAAAACAGATACTTCAAAAGTATTGTACTTATCATACGGTGTATATTTATTTCCTCGTGTTTCCGGCAGCGCTGCACGTTCCGGATAGTACACCAGGCTAAGCTGCGGAGCCCAGGTATTTAAGCCTTTATTGGGAATTTTTAAGCCGCCGTTGGAAAGATGATTGAATTTTACATTAAGCCCGATATCAAAATACTTTCCCAGCTCATAGTACATTCCTGTTCCCACACTGATGAACATATTGGTTTTAGAACTTACCGATGTATTGTAATACTCCTTATCAATATCAAACGGACTGGAATTGAAGGATATTCCGAAATTAACGTGGTGATACCATTTCAGTGGTCCCCACTGCCTGATCTTCGCATTATATATTCCGTAAACGGCAAAGGGGCTTCCCATTTGTCTGTTATGAAGAAAATCAAGCGCCAAAACCCCTATACCGTACTGAGGATAATTAAACTGTTTTTCCCAGTCTCTGGTACCTGTGGTCTGTTTAAGCAGCTGAAAAGAATATGCCGCATAATCTTTATGTTCATAACTTTTCAGATGTATATTGGTAGCCAGCACTTTTCCGTATTCAGCGCCGGCAGAAAACGCCAGAGTGCTTTTATGCAGCGAATCTTTTTCCTGTGCCATACAGAATGCCGGCACTAAGATCATAAACAGATAAAAATGTTTCAAAACGGGTAATGGATTTAAAATCCACAAATCTAAAACATTAATTAACTAAAAAAAATTAAAAAACCATTAAAATCATTGCATAATTCATTATTATACCTTTTTAATAAAATTGCATTAATTTTTTTCATCTGTAAACAAAAAAAAGCAACTTCTTCTGAAGTTGCTTTGTCTTTGAAAATTTTTATAGACTATTTTCTTAAACCTAGTTCAGCGATAATCGCTCTGTATCTTGCGATATCTTTATTTTTAAGATAATCCAGTAATCTTTTTCTTTTACCTACCAGCTTAACAAGAGATTTCTCTGTGTTGAAATCTTTGTGGTTCCCTTTTAAGTGACCTGAAAGGTGGTTGATTCTGAAAGTGAAAAGTGCAATCTGTCCTTCAGCACTTCCTGTGTCTTGTGCAGATTTTCCGTGTTTTGCGAAAATTTCCTGCTTTTTTTCTGTTGTTAAGTACATTCCAATATTGTTTAATGATTATTATGTAACGGGTGCAAAATTACGACTATTTTTTGATTCTGCAAACATTATCGATTTCATATATCAAAATTGATAGAAAAAAATGTTAAAAATTTCTTAATAAATTTTATGTCATCCTGTTAAAAGGCCGTATTTTTGCATACGAATTACAAATGAAAAAAATTATATTTTTTACAGCAGTCAGCACTTTTCTCCTCATCGGTTTTACTTCAGTAAAGGCGCAGAAAAACAGCGACGATAAAGCAAAAAAGGTTTTATACTTTAATCCTGAGGTGGAACCTGATATTGAGGAAATTAAAGAACTCACCAATCTGGCTTTTTTCAGTGCCGTTTCAGACAATTTCAGCAACCGGAAAAACAAAATGCTCAGAGCCGGAGTCCAGATTCCTTTTGATACGATCGAAAAGCAAACCATCACCGATTACTGCGTCAATAACGATGCTGATTTTGCGGTTGTTCCCAAAGTAAAATACTTTAAAGTGGGTATCGGTAAATACGTATTCTCCAATCAGGTGGTAGTCAGCATGAAACTTTTTGATGCCGTTGGCAACCTGGTAACAGAAACCGATTATGATACCTACCGTAAAAACATGCGTCTTTTAGGTTCTACCGAAAACTCCATTAAAATAGGAACAGAAGGTGCCATAAAAGGAATTCTAAAAAAACTCCGCAAGCTTAAATATGCTGAGGGAGTTGAGCTGTAATTGGTACAGTCTGTAATTCATAGTATGCTGAGAGTGTCAATGCTCAATTCAGCGGCACTGGTCAATACTCAATTTATAGCTGTATGATAAAATCCTGATATTTCTTTCTATTTGAAATCTTTCCTTTTATTTTATATCGAAAATCAAAAAAAACGTACAACATTCTGATTCATAATTAAATATTTTCATCATCTGGTGAATAATATGGGAATTTTTCTTATTTTAGTATAGCATTAAATCTACATCATATGAAAAATTCAAATCTAAAGAAAATCACGAGAGATCAGCAGAAGCAGATCAATGGCGGAGCCATCAAAAGATGCAGCGAAACGGTACCATGTACTGTGGGCTGGTGCTGTGACGGAGCCTGTAAACCGTATATCTGTATTGAAGCCTGATCTAAATTCTCCGACAGTTATGAAAAATCTAAAAAAACTTAGCAGAAAAGGGCTTCAGGAGATTAACGGCGGCGGTCCTTTAAAAAAATGTCAGACCCATACGCAGTGCGGATTCGGGGAATGTTGTGACGGCGGCATGTGTATGCCCTCCCCTTATCCTTTATGCGGACCGATACTGGAATAATCCAGAGATTTTGAAATTTAATTTTTCTGACATCCGCTCCGGCGGGTGTTTTTTTATTTTCCAATACACTGTTATAAAGGTTTTTGAACTTTAATTAATCCTTAATTTTATCACTTTGTTGTCCTGTTTTAAAAAATTGAATTATTTTTGCATATCCAAAAATTTCACGTTTTGAATTCCAGAGACGAACTTATCTTCAATCCTGCCGATATTGCCGAGACTCTCAGCGGACTGCCTGCTGATGAAAGGCTGCTGGCGTTTCTGAAGGTTCCGAAAGAATATAAAGCGGAAGTTTTTTCCCATCTTGATCCGGATTTTCAGGAAGATACCATCAGAAGTATCGGAAGCGATGAGGTTTCTGAAATTCTGAATGCCATGACACCGGATGACAGGACTGCCCTCTTTGAGGATTTTCCGGATGAACTGATCAAGTACTCTATCAATCATCTGAATCCCCAGGAAAGAAGAATCGCTCTGAAACTTCTGGGTTACAACTCCGATTCCATTGCCCGTCTGATGACACCTTACTACATCCAGATCCGTAAGGAATGGACTGTAAAGCGATGCCTTCAGCAAATAAAAAAGGTAGGAAAAAGAGTGGAAACCATGAACCACCTCTACGTGGTGGATGAAAGAAACCGGCTTATTGATGATATTGCTCTGGGAAGCCTTCTTCTGGCTGAAGAAGATACTCTGATCTCCGAGATCACCGACAATCATTTTGTAGCCATAACCACCACTACGAGTAAAGAAGATGCCGTAACCTACTTTGAAAAGTACGACCGAACAGCATTACCCATTATTACTGAAGCCGGTGTTCTGGTGGGTATTGTGACAATTGATGATATTCTCGATCAGATTGAGCAGCAGAATACGGAAGATATTCAGAAATTCGGGGGTCTTGAAGCCCTTGATGTTCCCTATACACAGACTTCCCTGATGGAAATGGTCAAAAAAAGAGGAACCTGGCTGATCATTCTGTTTTTCTCCGAGATGCTTACCGCTTCTGCAATGGGATATTTTGAAGATGAAATCCAGAAAGCCGTAGTCCTGGCTTTATTTGTTCCGCTGATTATTTCCAGTGGAGGAAACTCCGGTTCCCAGGCTGCAACGCTGATCATCAGAGCTATGGCCCTTCAGGAGATCGGATTAAAGGACTGGTGGTATGTGATGAGGAAAGAAATCTTTACCGGGCTTTTCCTCGGCGGGATTCTTGGAATCATCGGATTCCTGAGAATTATGATCTGGCACGAAGCAGGGTTTTTCAATTACGGGCAATACTGGCCTTTCGTAGGTTTAAGTGTAGGCGTTTCCTTAGTAATGATTGTACTTTGGGGAACACTCTCCGGTTCTATGGTGCCTTTTATCCTTAAAAAACTAAATCTTGACCCTGCCACTTCTTCCGCTCCGTTTGTAGCCACTTTGGTAGATGTAACCGGGCTTATCATTTATTTTTCCGTAGCCGGACTTTTCCTTACCGGAAAACTTTTGTAATTTTAGGCATCATCTAATATGCCCATATGAAAATTGTTTCTCTTGTTCCTTCTATTACGGAAGCTTTATTTGACCTCGGACTGACTGAAAATGAAATTATCGGAAGAACCAAATTCTGCATTCATCCACAGGATAAAGTAAAAAATGTAACAGTGATCGGCGGTACAAAGAACATCAATATTGAAAAGATTAAAGCCTTACAGCCTGATCTGATTCTTGCCAATAAGGAGGAAAACATTAAAGAACAGGTAGAAGTCCTGATGAATGATTTCAAAGTAACGGTAACGAATATTGAAACCATTGAAGACAATTATTATCTCTTAAAAAATCTCGGAAAACTCCTGAACAGAGAAGAAAAAGCCCAGCTTTTCAATCTTAAGATCTATGAAATCCTTGATCAGACAAAACTTGAAACTCATATAAAAACGGCTTATCTTATCTGGAATAACCCTTATATGACAGTGGGTTCCGATACTTTCATCCACCGGATTTTATCGGAAATTGGTTTTGACAATATCTTTAAAAATAAAACCCGCTACCCTGTCATTACAACGGAAGATCTTGCTGATGCTGATGTCATTATGCTTTCTTCCGAACCTTTTCCGTTTAAAGAAAAACATATAGAGGAGCTGAAAGCAGTTTATCCTGAGAAAAAGATCATGATCGTAGACGGTGAAGCTTTTTCCTGGTATGGGACGCATATTGCCAAGTGCGGAAATTATTTTAAAGAGATGCTCGCGGAAGTCCTTGCTGTACCTTCCTAAATTTTAATAGAGATATTATTTTCTTTAAAACTGCTGAACAGGCTCTGCTTTACAATACTTACTGTTTCTTCAATACGGTAAATGCTGCACCAGAATTTGATCAGTATCCCGTAATTCCCATCAGTTATGGTATTGTAATAAATCTGATATGGTTTTGTCTGATCTACCTGGGGTACTTCCTGAAGTGTTTTTCCGGCAATTTCATTGATTTCCGACATAGATTCTGTGTCTAAGACTGAGAGTGTGATTTCTACCAGTTTCAGATTGTCTGTATAGGTCCAGTTGGTAATATTCTGGGATAAAATAGTTCCGTTCGGGATAATAATTTCCGCTCCGTTGGGTGCATTAATCTTGGTAGTCCGCAGCCCCATAGATTTTACACGTCCTGTCTGTGCATTCACATCAATGATATCTCCTATCTGGATAGGGCGGTCAAAAATCAGAATAATCCCTGATACAAAATTATTGACAATACTCTGTAATCCTAATCCTACTCCAACTCCCAATGCTCCTATAACTATACTTATTTTGTCTAATGGAACTCCGGAAGCAGCTACCGCCAGCAAATAACCGGCTATAAGGATCAGAAGCCTTGTGATCAGCAGCTTTGAATGCTGGGCTTTATTAATGTTTTCTTCGTCTTCATCTTCAATTTCCCCAAAAAAATAGGCCACATATTTCTGCAGCAGATGGGCAATCCATACCAGCGCCATAAAAAGCAGAATATTGCCCAGTGTAAATGTAAAACTCCCTATGGTATTGGGATGCGATAATATTGTTATGAAAACGGCCCGGAAAGGAATCCATAAATTAAGATTAGAAGTAAGTACAGCAAAACCGGCATACCCCAGAAGTAAAATGAAAGGTCTTCTGAGATTTGCTGCCAGGCTTTCATGATCAAAAAGCCTGTCTATACCTCTTTTCACTCTTGATCTGTAAATCTGAAGGATAATGATTTCTGTAATGATCTTAAGCAAAACATTAAGCGCAATGATCTGAACAAAAGCTATAAGCCCTGTAAAGCTGAAACTATGTGCCAATGATACTCTTCCAAAGAGATTAAGAAAAATGGAAAACACGCTGAAAACTGCAAATATAAAAAGGCCCAGCCGGAATGCCGCTTTATTGCAGGGAAGATCTCCGTTATTTCTGAACTGCCATACGGTATAGGCTACGGACAGAATATTTAAGATCAAAAACAGGCTTCTGCCCAACAGATCAGCTTTCAGAAAAAGACTTATAAAGCACATGAAAATAAAGACCGCAATAATAAAAATCCAGCTTTTCATCTGCTGCTGCGGCCATGATTTTCTGAATAGAAAGAAAATGCAGAGAATCAGTGCCAGCTGAAGAATTTCGGTGAAAGCAGCCGGGGCATAAAGATTATTGATAATGGCAATATTAATAACGATCAGAAGAAGGGAAATAAAAAGGTGATGATTTAAATATTTAAAATTCAGAAGATTCAGGTTTTCAAAATACCCTGCTTTTTTTATATACTGCAGATTGGCTGTAATATACCCACCCAAAAGGAGCATCAACACAGCCAGTACGACAAAACTTCCCCATGTGGACCTCAGGTAATAGGCTGTAACGCTTTTTTCAGTTCCGATATTGCTTATATTTTCTATATCTTTCCCTGAATGACCGGACTTTATCACCTGCCATAAAGCTGGATACTCTTGTTTAAAAAGATCAATTCCCGACCTTTCCACGCGTTCTTCCTGCTTATTTAGTGCTTCTGTAATACTGGTTTTATACTCCAGCATCTGTCTTTTCTTCTCATTCACAATCGCCTGATTGGCATTCAGAAGGCTGTCTGTTTTTTTATACTGCTCATTGAGGGCAAGAAGTTCAGGCAGGAACTGTCTGATGAGAACCGTATCTTTTATAAGCCTGGTAAGAAGGGGGTTGTTTTTAAGGCTGGAAGCCTGTTCTTTAATTTTATTAAATTTTTCATCCTGAGTATTGATGAAATTATTCTGATTTTCAAATTCTTTCTTAATTCCTACCAGTTCATTCTGGTACATCTGCTGGTTACGGACATTGAGATTGGCCCTTTTGATGCTTCCTAAAATAAGCTTAAGTCTTTCATCAGTGGATTTCATATCACTGAAAACTTTATAGGCATCTAAACCGAATTCACCGTCAGTATAAGACTTGCGGAGAATTTCATCTGCTTTTTCAATGATAAGAAGGTAGTCCGTAGCGGATGCTTCGTCCCCAAACATTTTTGAGACGGGCAAAGAATCCTTTTTCGGGGCCTGTTGTGCAAAGCACGGCTGGAAGAGAAACAGGCACAGAATTACAAGCCATACGTTGTTGGTTGCTGTTTTCATCATTTATGTTTTAAAAAAGTTAAAAAAATCTACCTCCGGGGGAACTTCCGTAAGTAAGTTATAAAATCCTGGAAACTTCGTTACAAAGCCATTCCAATAATTCTCTGTCTGCAGCTGTAAAAGGATCGATTGTATGAGAATCAATATCAATCTGCCCAATATTTTTTCCGTCTTTAAAGATCGGGACTACAATTTCAGCCTTTGTATCAATTGAACAGCTCAGATAGTTGCTTTCTTCATGTACATCCGGAACTACGAATGTCTCATTGGAAACGGCAACCTGCCCGCAGATCCCCTTTCCGTAAGGGATAATGGTATGATCGGTAGGAGCTCCTACGTAAGGCCCCAGAATCAGTTCGTCTTTATCCCCGTTCTTAAAATAAAAACCGGTCCAGTTGAAATAGGAAATCTCCTGATCCAGCAGGTGGCATACTTTTTCAAGTTTTTCGTTTGTATTATGTTTAGGACTTTCAAGAATGGACGAAAGCCTTTTCTTTAATTCTGACATTGTATTGATGTTTTTAAGAGAATTGTTTTAAGGAAAGTTCTTCTTTATATCCGAACATTCCGCGGTCTTTTATCATTTCTGCAACGCCATCCGGAACCTGGTTTTCCCAGCCTTTGATGCAGCAGGCAATTTTTCTTAATATTTCTCTTGAATAGATCTCTAAAAATTCCGGATTATAGTTGGTGATATCTACGATACGGTTGTTGTGTTTGAAATATTTATAGAGTTCTTTTAAGTTTTCTTCCACTTTAAGATTGGATGCATCAAGCAGTTCATGCGTTTCAGGATCTTTATACGGATACAGATATACTCTCATTCCGTTTCTGAAGAACTTCCCGAAAGCTTCCAGAATTCCGCCTGACATATCTTTGTAGTATTTCTCATCAAATACCATCAACAGGTTGTTTACTCCCATTGCCACCCCGATGTCTCCGGTAGTGTACGAAGCGAAGTAATCAATCAGTCTGTAATATTCTGAGAAGTTGGAAATAATAACGGTATATCCCAGTTTACCGAGAATATCCACCCTATCCAGGAAGTCGCGCTCATCAATATCTCCGTCTGCTCTGAGGTTTGAAATGGTAATTTCGATAAGCACCTCTGTTTCTTCATGGGTACACGTGGCATCTTTCAGAAACATATCCAGGCCGTTCTGAAGCATATCGATATTCACTTTTGTAACGGGTCTGAAGCTTCCTCTTACCGCAAAAATATTTTTCTTGTATAAAACATCGGCAGGAAGCATATTATTCCCCTGGGAATTGAAGATCACAGCATCTGTCATTCCGTTCTTCACGAGCTGCAGAGACATCAGCCTGTTGTCTACGTACGCAAACGCAGGGCCGTTAAAATCGATCATGTCAATTTCAAGATTATCTTTGGCAATATCATCATATAAGGATTCAATCAGTGTTCTGGGATTGTCAAAGTAATTGAACGCTCCGAAAATAAGGTTTACCCCCAGATTCCCTAAAGTTTCCTGCTGTAAGGTGGCATCGTTTTCCTTGAATTTTACATGGATCACGATCTCATTGTAATCTTCATTTTCTTTTACCTGAAAACGGATTCCCACCCAGCCGTGGCCTTTAATGGTTTTATCGAAATTGATGGTGGTTACGGTATTGGCATAGGAAAAAAACTTTCTGTTGGGATTATTTTCCCTTGAAATACGTTCTTCGATCAGTGCTACCTCATAGCGAAGCATTTTTCGGAGTCTGTTTTGGGTAACGTATCTGTTTTTTACCTCTTTTCCGTAGATCGCATCACTGAAATCTTTGTCGTAAGCAGACATGGCTTTGGCAATTGTACCGGAAGCTCCTCCTGCTCTAAAAAAATGGCGAACGGTCTCCTGCCCTGCTCCAATTTCCGCGAAAGTACCATAAATAGTAGGATCTAGATTAATTGTTAATGCTTTTTGCTTAGGAGTTAATTTCTGATACATTAGGACGTCAAATTTTTCGTAAATTTACCAAAATTAAACCAACCTCAAAAGAAAATGAAGTTGAAATTTTTAGGAACCGGAACTTCACAGGGTGTGCCCGTTATAGGCTGTACCTGCGAGGTGTGTACTTCCCAAAATCCCAAAGATCAGCGTTTCCGTTCTTCTGTGATGGTCACCACGGAGGAAAATAAAAAAATACTGATCGACTGCGGTCCGGATTTCAGGCAGCAGATGCTGATCAATCGCGAAAATAATGTGGATATCGCCCTCATCACTCATGAACATAACGATCATGTGATCGGGCTTGATGATATGCGTCCGCTGATCTTCAAAAGCGGAAAAGATATTCCTCTTTACTGCTATCCGCGAGTGGCCCACGAAATCAAGAACCGTTTTCCTTACGCGTTTGCTGATGTAAGGTATCCCGGTGCTCCCGCATTTGAGCTTCACGAAATTGAAAATAAACCTTTTCAGGTACTGGATACGGAAATCACTCCTGTGGAAGTGATCCACTATAAAATTACCGTTTTCGGATATAAGTTTAAAAAACTGGCCTACATTACGGATGCCGGTTTTATTTCTGAAACGGAAAAGGAAAAATTAAAGAACCTGGATGTACTGATCCTGAACTGCATCAGGAAATTTGATCCTCACCCTGCCCATTTTATCCTCCCGGACGTTATCAGACTGTTTGAGGAACTGAAACCTAAACAGTTATTTTTAACCCACATCAGCCATCATCTCGGGCTGCATGATGTTGAAGATAAACAGCTTCCATCCGGAATGCACCTTGCCTACGACGGTCTGGAAATTGAATTTTAAAAATTTTCCTCTAAAAAGTTTTCGGACATTAAAAAAAGTTTCTATATTTGCACACCGATTTACAGCAGCCCAGGTGGCGGAATTGGTAGACGCGCTGGTCTCAAACACCAGTTCTTAGGAGTACCGGTTCGATCCCGGTCCTGGGTACAAAAAACCTCTGAAATCATTTGATTTTCAGAGGTTTTTGATTTTTGAACTACTAGCAACCTAGTCTTTTTCAGTTTTTTGAAAAGAATGATATGAACAATACTTTACAATAATAAAATTCAATTCATTTATTCTATAAATTAAAGCTCACACAAACTATTTTTATCAATCCAATACATTCACAGAAAGCTGTAAATCTGAGCCTGAATATTACAGATCCTTTTACTATTGAGTTGATATTAAAACTTATATGGCATCAAAAAATAAAGAGCCATCTACAATTATAGACAGCTCTTTATTTTTAATGTTATATTGACTTTCCGCTATTTCTTCACTATTTTTTCCGTGGTTCTTCCGCCGTCTGAAAAATAAGCTTCTACCATATACACTCCTTTTACCAGAAATCCTACATTAACAGAGGTGATTTCCTTATCTTTCACTTCCATACTTCTCTTTCCCGCCATATCATAGATAATGATTTTTGTGATTTGCTTTTTGGATTTGAAATGAAGAACATCTCCAACAGGATTAGGATAAAAACCAGTCCCTGAATGCAAAATATCAGCCTCATTTACTCCCAGACATGCTCCGCTTGATGTCATTACAACTAATCTTTCCATACTTTCGCATAAATTTTGGGTTTGGGATGCATAATACATTCCTCCATTTACAAGCGGTGTCGTATCGGGTAAAAGATTTCCTCCCGTTGCTGAATCATACCACCGGATATCGGTTCCAGAAACGGCAAGCTGAGCAAGTGTATTTCCGGAGCAAAACTGCTGTGCTGTATTTCCCACCGGGGCAGCAGTGCTGCATTCTTCAAAGACAACATTATCCAGAAAGGCAAAATTTCCGGCCTGATAGATAATATTCTTCAGCCCTTTAAACTTCACTCTGTTGGTTCCGGCAGGAAGAATGATTGATTTTGTCACCCATTGTGCAGCAGTAGGCATAAAAAAAGTATTCAGGATACCACCGGTATTCAGTTCACCGTTTACCCCTATCTCATAATTATGAGCTTCAGTATAGGTATTCCCCTCATCTGTTGAGTATTCAAGAATGATATGATCATCAGCAAAAACGGTCTGCAGTGCAATAGGCATTGTATACCGGTTGGCCCCGGCAAAATCAAAGGTTACCCTGATCCATGAATTTCCTGAAGAATTTAAAATGGGAGAAACTACATTATAGGTAGAAGCTCCCTGTGAATTGTAAAAATTATACATAAGACTTCCCTGCCCACCATTAGGAGAGCCTACAACCGGATGTGCCCCTACAATGGTACCTGAAGAAGAATAATTCCATTGAGATTGGGTAGGGCTGTCACCAAACTTTTCCGTAAAAGGTAATGCAACCTGAGAAAATGAAAACACCGGCGCCATTAGCATACAGAATAAAATATAAAAATTGATTTTTAACATAAAATACGAATTTAGGTTATACTATTAAGCAAAATGCATTTTTAATCTTCATGTCATCAATAACAGGTACCTGTCATCTTACCAACAATATAAAACGTATTAAACAAATGGAAATCCGGGAGCAATGCTCACTTGGCAATTACGTTTGCATTGTTACCTAAACTGTTACAAAGAAAATTTTTATATGTTTTTCGGGATTTAAGGAAAGAGTATAAGGATGGAAAAATAAGGTAAACACTTAACTTATCATTAACACTATCTGTCTATGGGCAGTTTCCATCCTTGAAACTCTTAATCATTCCCTCTGAGAAACACTATAACAGATATTTCAGAGGGTTGTTGATTCCTGTTTAATTTTTTTCATCATTGTATTTGCAAAGTTATCATTCGTTGATTTGAAAAAAAATAATGGATATATATCATTTTTCACTCATCTTATGGCAATAAAGGTCAGAAAAAACTGAGGGTCAGTTGAAAAATTCTATTTTGTAAAAAAATGAATATTAATTTAATTATTTTAACTGCCAGAAAACTAAAAAGCTTAGAACCATGAAACAAGTGTCAGGCAGGATCATGAGTAATCAGACAATAGAACTGAATGAGGATCATTCATTTTTCTTCTGCGATTTGCGGGGAACAAAGATTATTCTGAACTCAGATCAGTTACAAATCGTAGGCTGCCTTACTGATGGAATCAGTCTGAATATTGAAAAAGAAAAAAGTAATGTATTGATGGATACCAATCTTAGTCTGGATGCAGACCATGCAGCTGAGATCATGCAAAAACATACAGGCAGCCATAATATCAATATACATCAGCCGGATATTAGTGAAGACTTAATAGAGTTATTTAAAAAGGTACTTACTGTTACCTATCACAGTAAAGGCCGGGATAATGAACATCTGCTGAACTATATCATTAACCGGCAGTGTTTCGATGTTATACCATTATTGGGAATTTGTTTTCTATATGCAGGAAAAGAATGGGAAGTAAAAACTCAGATCATAAGTTGTTTATATGAAGAAGGTCAGTTTAAAAATCTGGTTTATCCATACAAACAGGATCTGTTAAAGCGAACCTATATGCTGCTTTTTGATGAAGAGTATATGACCCGGGATTTTACAGCACATTTAATATTAAAATTAAATCCCAAAACGGAAGAACTGCAGCTGGATGACAGAAATTATATTCTTGGAATTGATGAACAGTATTTATTTGAGGGTTTAGCCATGATTGATAAACGGTATTTTCAATACATTGAAGACGATATACTATTGAAAGCACTTGAAAGTGATCATTGTGACACCGTGATTAATGTCATTAAAATCATGAATGATATTGATATTTTCAGGTTCTGGGACAGGCTGGTGTCTTATATACAGAACAGGGAATATGAAAAACCGGGAGATCTTTATCTCTATGTTTTATATAAAATCTTATCCGTATTCAGGGAGAGTGAATATTATGAAGAAGATTTAAATTTTTACGAATTTTTATTATCTTTTGAAGATGAACATGTTCAGGAAGATGCCTTATATCTCGCCTATAACGCCAATTATGAAAACAAAGACTTAATACAGGATTTTGTTGAGAAAAATAAACACAAAAAATTTGTACAGCAGTTTCTTCAATTTTCCGAAGAGGAAAAGTAGTTAAATAAATCAACAGATTATGTATTACTAAAACGATAAGAATTCTTATTTAAAATGTAAACGGTTCTTAGCTGTAACACCGGCAGAATCTGCCGGTCTCTCCGTTTACCGCTTTATTGGTGTAAAATACACCGTATTTCATTGATTAATTTCACGACACATTCACCCCGAAAAAATGTCCTACGAGTGCAGTAATTCCCATCGCTACGGTTCCCCAGAAACAGATCCTCAGCACAGCAGGAACTATTCCTGACCCTCCGGTTCTGGCCGAAACAGCTCCCAGAAGCATCAGGAATATAATAGAAAATCCATACTGAAAATAAACCATCTGCTTAATGGGCGCGAGAAGAGAGACTGTAAACGGAAGCAAAGCACCCACGGCAAAAGAAATAAATGATGCTCCCGCCGCATATAAAGGCTGTGCCTTTGTAATTTCATTGATTCCCAGCTCATCTCTGGCATGGGCTTCCAGGGCATCATGTTCCGTGAGTTCAACGGCAACTTTCATAGCTGTTTCTTTACTCACTCCTCTTTTTTCGTAGATCTTTGCCAGTTCATGAAGTTCGGTTTCGGGCATTTCCTCCAGTTCCTTCCTTTCCCGGTGAAGATCCGCCTTTTCTGTATCTTCCTGAGAACTTACCGATACATATTCTCCGGCAGCCATAGACATCGCTCCGGCAATCATCCCGGCCAAAGCAGCCAGAATAATGGTATTCCGATCAGGTTGTGCCGCCGCAACACCAATTACGATGCTGGTGGTAGACAAAAGTCCGTCATTGGCTCCCAAAACGGCGGCCCGAAGCCACCCTACCCTGTTCACGTAATGTTTTTCTAACTGATGAGGCATAAGGAAATATAATAGTTGTTATCAAAATTAAGCAATCATTTCTCAGGAATCAATCTAAATTAGATCCGGTCTGTTACAGGTAAAACCTGATCTTTTCAAAAATTATCACCCAACCGGGATATTTATATTTTAACCTCAGCCGATATGACTTTTCAATGGCCTGAAACTGATTCCGGTACGCCTTTCTCACCAAAATTCATAGTCTTCCACTAGGACTGCGCAGAAATATCTTTCTATCTTTGCCTGAAATTTCAACTACCATCAATGAATTTACTGTACATTAACTGGGATGTGGATCCCGAGATTATCAATATATTTGGATTTCCTCTTAAATATTATGGTTTACTATTCTTCGCCGGACTTGTTTTATGCTTCATCATTCTGAAAAAGATCTATAAAAAGGAACACCTCAGCAGCCAGGCTCATGAAGCTCTTTTTTCTTACGCTGTCATCGGTATTCTGGCTGGCGCAAGACTGGGGCACTGTATTTTTTATGATTTTGATTATTATTCCCAGCATCCTCTTGAAATTATCCTGCCTATTCAGAAAGGGCCGGACGGGTCTTATTTTTTCTCCGGATATGCGGGACTGGCAAGCCACGGCGGCGGAATCGGGCTGATCATTATGCTTCTGATCTATGCCAGAAAATATTCCATCCCATTTATGAAAATCCTGGATATTATTGCGATTGCCACTCCTCTTGCAGGAGGTTTTATCAGACTGGCCAACCTGATGAACTCTGAAATCATCGGTACTCCAACCCACGTTCCCTGGGCATTCATCTTCCACAGAGTGGATGACATTCCAAGACATCCCGCCCAGCTTTATGAGGCGGTTTCTTACTTTCTGATTTTCTCTCTGGTTTATTTTATTTACAGGAAAGGGAAATTCAGTGCAGGCAAAGGTTTCTACTTTGGAATAAGTTCACTGCTGATCTTCGTGATGCGCCTGCTTATTGAATTCATCAAAGTGGATCAGGTGAGTTTTGAGCAGGGAATGAGCCTGAACATGGGCCAGCTTCTGAGTATTCCTTTTATTCTTCTCGGACTGTTTTTTGTTATCAGAAGCATCCTCAATAAAGATGAAATGAAAACTACATAATCAGCATCTGAAAAGTGATAGTATAAAAAGCCTCCGGAATACTCTGTTCCGGAGGTTTCTGTTATAATTTTTAAAAAACCGGCTTAAGAACCTGAAGATCATTAAGCCGGATGTATTCGTCAGTCGAATACTAACTCTCCACATTTATATTTCTGATTATTGCCGGTAAAAGGTGTATTTTATTTCTGTCGTTAAATTTAGATTTTCTTTACAGATCCTGAAAAAAACAGCTATCAACCGGATGTAAGCGTCTACCAGATTCACGGTTTATAAAAAACGCATCTATTTAAAACCGATAAAAGGTTTGTAAGTTCTTCCCACAGGAAGTTTTTTACCGTTTACCTGCATCATGGATGAGGTTTTCACTTCTATCTTTGATCTGGAAATGATATAGGACTTGTGAATGCGTACGAACATGCCGGGTTCCAGGCTTTCTTCTATCCTGCTGATCGGCATTTTTACCGTTACTGTTCCTGTTTTTGTATGGATATGGATATATTCCCGCAGGCTTTCGATATAAAAAATATCATTCAGAATAATTTTAATCTGCTTTTTTCCGCTGCTGATAAAAATATGCTCGCGGTCTGCTGCTTCCAGAAGGGCTTCTTCAGCATTCATCAGATATTTGAACTTTTCCACTGCTTTCACAAATCTGTCATACGGAACAGGTTTCATCAGATAATCCACGATGTCAAGTTCATAGCCTTCAACGGCATACTGGTGATAAGCCGTTGTAACGATCACAAAAGGCGGATCTTTCAGTTTTTTCAGAAGATCAAAACCCTTCACTACGGGAAGATGAAGGTCAAGGAACATCAGATCGATATCATGTCTTCCCAGCAGATTTCCTGCATATACAGCATCTGAGCATTTTCCCACGAGATGGAGCGCTTCGTCTTTATTCACGAAACTTTCCAGAATATCGGATGCAATGGGTTCATCTTCTACAATAATGCAGTTGTATTTTTTAGTGGCCGGATGTGTCATTCAGATCAATGGTTAAATGTACAATATAATGGTCTTTTTTGTCTTCAACAGTCAGCATATGTTTCGGATAAAGCAGTTCAAGCTGCCTGCGGATATTTTTCAGCCCTATTTTGGTAGAGTTGCCATGAGGTTTTTCCTCTTTTGAATTTTCAATACGGTAACGCAAGGTCCCATCCTTCAGCTGAATATCAATATGAATAAATTTCTGCCCGATACTCTCTGAAACACCATGTTTGAAAGCATTTTCCACAAACTGAATCAGGATAAGCGGAGAGATCTCCTGTGACGGACGATCTAAATTTTCATGAAAGCTGACTTCAAGGTCATAATGCCGGATCTGCTGGATCTGGATAAAGTCACGGATATTTTCCACTTCTTTTTCAATAGAAATATATTTTTTGGCAGCTTCATAAATGTTATATCTCATCACCTTCGAAAGCTGTAAAATAACTTCGGGAGTTCCGTCTGCCTTTTTAAGAGCCATCCCGTAAATATTATTAAGGGTATTGAATAAGAAATGAGGATTGATCTGGGCCTTCAGCATCGTCAGCTCCTGGTCCAGCTTTTCGGTTTTCAGCTGGGACAGCTGTTCTTTAAGCAGGTTTTTCTGTCTGGTAATTTCAACTCCGAACACCAGTCCCACCATGAAAATAAGATCCATAAATGAGTTGAAGGCAACCAGCCCGTTGATAAAGCCTGAAGGTTCCTTTCCGTCCAGTGTTTCAGTAGCTCCGTATATGTAAGGATAAATGATATAATGGGTAAACAGTCTGTGAGCAAGTACTGCAAGGACAATAACAACACTATATAAAATCAGTTTCAGAAACCTGTTCAGTCCCATTTTCTCATACAGATACAGTAATGAATAGGCCAGCGGTGCTTTTACCAAAAGATACCCCAGTTCCAGTACTACTGTATTCTGAAGCCTGACCTGCCATTCCAGACCGGGAAACTGATATCTCGACCAGTAGAAGTCCAGATATACTTCCAGGATATAATAGAGAATCCAAAAGAGCAGATGAACATATATTTTTGATTTTCTGTAAGACTTCAAAACTGAGATGATTTATAATGCAAAATACTATCTTTCAGTGAAAAATAAAAACAGAATATCTACCAAAGAAACCCATCCGGCTATCAACGGCAACTTTTCTTTTCAGCCGGACATTCAGAAAACATTAACTGTAAAAAGCCACATATAAGAAGGATATTGAATTCTATTCCGTTGGTTCCGCCGCCTACCACAAACCAGCCGTTCTGCCAGTGAACATAATAAATCCCGAAAATAAAGATCAGTATATTAAAAATTGCAACAGGTCTGATGAGAGCATCTATCCATAACAGAACCACAGAAACGAGATGAATAAGCTTTATCGTCCATGCTATATACAGCCCGAAAGGACTGAAGCCTATGGTATCTAAAAAAAGAAGCCCAAAATTACTGACATCTCCGCTGGCAATAGAAACAACACTGTGCATCAGCAGAATAACCGAGAGGCCACACCGGAGGAAGAAATACTTTTTCATAAAACCAATTTAGAAAAATCATGAAAAAAACACATTGAAAAAGCATACCAACTGCCGGAAAGTGTATATAAAAAATGGATAACCGGGGATCAGTTATCCATCTTTCTTTATTTCTAAAGTAAACTATCTTGTGGTATAGCCACCGTTGGCAAAAATAGTCTGCCCGGTGATCCACCATCCGTCGGTTACCAGAAACTCAACCAGCGGAGCAATATCTTTAATATCCGTAAGCCCTCCCAATGCGGAAGCTGACTTATGATAGGCCACAGCATCGTCTGTTTCCTGCCCATAGAAAAATGGAGTATCCATAGGGCCGGGAGCTACTGCTGTTACGGAAATCCCTCTTGATCCGAATTCTTTGGATGCCGCTCTTGTGAAATGTTCCACAGGTGCCTTTGCTCCTGCGTACGTAGAATACAGCCCTGTATAGGCCGCCAGCAATGAAGTAACGATCGTGCAGATCTTTCCGTTGTCATTCAGCTTTTTGCCGGCTTCCTGAAGAAAGAAATAAGCCGACTTCGAATTGACCCCGAACATGGTATCATATTCTGCTTCAGTGGTCTCCGCAAACGGCTTTTTCAGTACCATTCCCACTGTATTGATCGCAATATCCACTCCTCCGAACCTGGATACAGCCTCATCAAAGAATTTTGTGATATTGTCTACCTGAGTAAGATCTCCCTGAAATAAAAATGCTTCAGACCCCATTGCCCGGACTTCCGCCAGCGTTTTCTCACTTTCGGCTCTGGAACTTTCGCTGTTATAATGAATAGCCAGCTTTGCCCCTTTTGCTGCAAAATCCCTGCTTAACAGTCCTCCTAAGTTTTTGCCTCCTCCGGCAATCAATACTACTTTTCCTTTAACATCTTGTGTTGACATTGTATATTGTTTTTATATTTCTGAAGCAAAGATGGCCAATGAAAATAAAACGATCATGGTGAATCTTTCGGAAACTGCTATAAATGATCACCCGATTACTGAAAGATTATTGAAAAAGTAAAAATATTCACTTTTTCCGGAAATTAAAAAAACCGCACATATCCTGTTACCTCCCAGAAAGATACAGTGTGGAACAACACTAAAAAAGCATTCCGCTTCCTGCCGCATAAGATATAAAATTCTATTATCGGTGAACTTTAGGCATAACATTTGCTTCTAAACACAACATATTATAACCAACACCACTTCATTTTTATAATATATTATTTTCCACAATCCTCAGCATGCTGGGGATTTTTTATGTTGAGACAGAGCCTGGCTTCTTAAAAAAACCTACCACCTGTTCGTTGTCTGCCTCTGAAATCTTCTTTCCGGATTTTGAGACGGACGTGATAAAATTTAAAGGCTTCCAAACGATGTTTAAAGGACGTAATATACTGAAAAACCACCTCTATACCGGTAATGTCCATTTGATTCCAAAAATATATTTTTGATAATCAAACATTTAAAACAGTGTCATTCGTTTTATTATTCGTATATTTGTACAGATTAGTAAGCAGGAAACTGTCTTCGCTTTCTGTTTTAGTTTAGAATATTTCTTTTTTTCTTTCAGTTTTTGCTTTTTCAGCGGCTCATTTTAGCTTTTGATGCTTGTATTAATGATAGGATTTCAGAGTACCGAGACCGGATAACCAAAGAGACCGGAGCAATATACAAAACAGAACACCAAGCAGATGACATCATGAACAATGTTCATACAGACCCAAATAACCTATATTAACCAGAAACTAAATACTAAAAATAATTTATGGCAGACTCTTTTTCTAAAAAAGAAAATTTTAAGAAAAAAATTCAAAAACAAAAAGAAAAAGCGCTAAGACGCGAAGAACGAAAAACGAACAACAACAAAGGTAAAGAACTTGAAGACGTATTCATGTATGTGGACGAATTCGGCAGACTTACCTCTACTCCTCCTTCAGAGAGACAGGAGGTGAATCTTGATGAGATCCAGCTGGGTGCTGCACCTATCGTTGAGGAAGATCCGCGTAAAACAGGAATCATTACATTCCACAGTGAAAAAGGATACGGTTTTATCACCGAAGACCAAACTAAGGAAAATATCTTCTTTCACAACAACAGCTGTACAGAACCGGTAAAAAAAGGAAATAAAGTTTCTTTTGAAAAAGAAAAATCTCCAAAAGGATTTTCAGCCGTTAATATTCAGATTGTCAAATAATCTTTTACTCAGAAACAGCCAACGCTACCGGCGGGATTGTTTTTTTATATAATACAGAAGCCACCTTTTCAGGTGGCTTCTTGCATCGTAAAAAAAAGTAAAAATGATCAGATCATAGATTAACCGGGAAAATTATGATCCCCTTCAGGACTTCATTCTCTAAGTTATTGTTCCTAGTCCTGTTCTTCTGCCTTTGAAACAAAAAGAAACAAAAAATTCAATACTTATATCAGATGAAGTCTTATGGAATCATTTTTTCCCTGTCAACACTGACCTGAGTTAGTCCAGCTTTCCACCCAGTGCTTTAAACAGAAGGACGTTATTTCTGGTATTCTGATGCTGAAACTGAAGCAGGTCCAGTTCAGCGGTCAGTTTGCTTTTCTGAGAATTGATCAGTTCAAAATAATTGGCATACCCTGTAAGGTAAAGATCATTGGAAACCTCTACACCGCGGTCCAGAAATCCTACCTCTTCAGATTTCAGCTGCAATACCTTTTCATAGATCTTCGTCTGTTTCAGGATAGACTGCAGTTCATTAAATGCCGTGGTAATACTTTTCTGATAATTTAGAAAAGCAATCTCCTGCTCTTTATCCGCTACATTGAACTCATGCTTCAGCTGTCCCTTATTAAAAACAGGAACCATCAGTCCGCCCAGTAGCTGTCCGGCTAATGATGCAGGCCTGAAGAATGTTCCCGCAGAAAAAGCGTTCAGTCCGAAACCTGCTCCCAGGTCTATTTTAGGATAAAAGGCAGCCCTTGCAGCTTTAGCATCAGCCTGGGAAGCTTCCAGCACATAATAATTTGCAGCAACATCCGGTCTTGCATGGATTACAGCTTCTATGTTGATATCCTTATTCAGGATTTCCATATTGGTCGGCATTAAGTCTTTTCCTCTTTTCACTCCCCCGCCATAGCTTCCTGTTAAGGTAGTAATCGCCTGTTCTACGGTAACAATCTCTACTTTGATATGTTCAATTTCGGCAAGCCAGTTGTTATTCTGTGCTTTGAACTGCTGTACTGCCAGCTCGGTTGCCTTTCCCACTTCTCTCTGGGCCAGGACAATCTCAAAAGCCCGCTGCTGAAGATTATAGTTCTTCTGATAAATAGCCAGTCTGTTGTCCAGCGTTACCAGCTGATAGTAAAGATTGGCGATATCGGTAAACAGTTCTACCTGAAGCAGCCGTAATCCTTCCGTAGAAGCCATGAATTTCTTCTGGGCAGACAGTTTCTTGTTTTTAAGCTTTCCCCATGCATCTATCTCCCAGCTGCTTCTTGCTCCCAGCCAGTAATTCGGGGTAAAATCACGGTTGATCTTCTGATCTTCCGTGATATTGGGTGACAGATTGGTGTCGTAATTCCCGACACCTTCCATCGTATATTTACCGTAACGGTCACCGGAAGCCGCAGCACCTATTTCAAGGGAAGGAAGAAGGTCCATTTTTGATCTCCGGAGAAAACTGTTGGCAATTTCAACCCGTTGCTGGGCAATCTGAAAATCGGGATTGGCTTCTATCACTTTTTCAAAAAGTTCCTGAAGCTGAGGATCTGTAAAATAAGTTTTCAGGTTGATCTGCTGAAACCTATCTGCCTTATTTTCAGTCTGAACAGCTTCATCCGGCAGAGTTCTGGCTTTTTTAATATCAGCAACATTCGGAACGGCACATGAGGTGATCGCCAGCACAGCGATTCCATATAATATAGGTTTATGATTGAATCTTGTCATCTTTCTTCTTATTTTCAAGTTTTGCAAAGAATATATACAGCCCAGGAATGATCACCAGTCCGAAGATCGTTCCGATAAGCATTCCTCCTGCCGCCGCCGTACCAATGGAACGGTTTCCGACTGCTCCGGCACCGGAAGCGATACACAGCGGAATAAGTCCGGCCACAAAAGCAAAAGAGGTCATCAGGATCGGGCGCAGACGCTGCCTGGCTCCTTCAATAGCTGCCGGAACAATATCATAACCTTCCTTATTTCTGGCTACGGCAAATTCTACAATCAGAATGGCATTTTTGGCCAGAAGCCCTATCAGCATCACCAGGGCAACCTGTGCATAGATATTATTATCCAGCCCTGTAAGCACCAATGCGATATAAGAACCGAAGATTCCTGTCGGAAGACTTAAAAGTACCGGCATCGGAAGCAGGAAGCTTTCATATTGGGCAGCCAGCAAAAGATATACGAATAAAAGACAGATCAGGAAAATATAGACAGTCTGATTTCCGGAAAGGATCTCTTCCCTTGTCATTCCGGACCATTCGATATCAAAACCTCTCGGCAGTGTTTCCCCGGCCACCCTTTCCACTGCTGCAATAGCATCACCGGAACTGTATCCTTCCGAGGGCTCTCCGTTAATCATTGCAGACATATACATATTATACCGCGTAAGAACTTCCGGTCCGTATACTTTTTCAATGGTAATAAAGGTGGAAAAAGGCACCATTTCCCCTTTGTCATTTTTAAGATATAAATTCAGGATGCTTTCCGGCGTGTCTCTGTGTTCCGGACTTGCCTGCACCATCACTTTATACATCTGGCTGAAACGGATAAAGTTGGTGGCATAATACGATCCCAGCATTGTCTGCAGGGTTGACATCGCATTATCTACCGAGATTCCTTTTTTAGCCGCCATATCATAATCCATATTGATCATATACTGCGGGAAAGTGGCATCAAAGCTGGTAAAATTATTCCGCAGCTCAGGAGCTTCATTCAGCTTTTTTACAAAATCTTTGGTGATCTTGTCTGTATTTTCAATTGTCCCTCCGGTTCTGTCCAGCAAACGGAGTTCAAAACCGCTTGTATTCCCGAATCCCGGAACGGTAGGCGGCGCAAAGATCTCAATCTGCGCATCGGCAATACTTTGAGTTTTATCAGACAGTTCCGCAATAAGGTCATTTACAGAAATATTCCGCTCTTTCCAGTCTTTAAGGTTGATCATGGCCATCCCGTAAGAAGATCCTGCAATTTCTGTTACAATACTGTATCCGGCGAGAGTGGTTACGTTTTCCACCCCTTCAATTTTCCTGGCGATAACCGTTACCTCGTCCAGAACCTTTTCCGTTCTTTCAACGGTGGCACCCTGCGGGGTGGTGACACTTACATAAACCATTCCCTGGTCTTCCATCGGGATAAATCCGGTAGGCAGGAACCGGCTGGTAACGCCTGTCAGAAGAATGAATAAGAACAGTAACCCAAAAGTAACCACGGTACGGGTGGCAAATTTTGAAAGAATTCCTACATATCGGTCTGTCAGCTTTTCAAAGCCTCTGTTGAAGCTCTGGAAAAACCGGTCAATAACCGTTTTCTTTTTATCGTGGCTGTGAGGTTTTAAAATAATCGCACATAGCGCAGGAGTAAGGGTTAATGCATTGACTCCTGAGATCACAATACTTATAGCTAACGTCAGAGAGAACTGGCGGTAAAATACCCCCACCGGACCCTCGAGAAACGCCACCGGAATAAATACGGCTGACATTACAATGGTAATTGCAACGACTGCTCCTGCAATTTCTTTGGTTGCACTGATCGTTGCTTCCAAAGGCTTCATTCCCTCTTCCATTTTCACATGGACGGCCTCTACAACAACAATCGCGTTATCCACCACAATTCCGATAGCAAGAACGAGGGCAAATAACGTCAGCAGGTTTACGGAGAAATCCAGCATGCTCATAAAGGCAAAAGTTCCTACCAATGCCACAGGCACCGCAAGAACAGGAATCAGAGTGGAACGCCAGTCCTGAAGGAAGATAAACACTACAATTCCCACAAGGATAAACGCCTCGATAAGGGTCATCAGAACTGCACTGATGGAAGCATCGAGGAACCTGGAAACATCATAGGCCATATTATATTCCATTCCCGGAGGGAAAGATGTGCCTTTCAGTTCTTCCATTTTGGCTTTTACACTTTCAATTACTTCAGAGGCATTGGAACCCGGACGCTGCTTCATCATAATAGAGGCAGAAGGTCTTCCGTCTGTTTTGGATACCATCCCATAGTTCATCGCTCCAAACTCTACTTTGGCAATATCTTTAAGTTTAAGAATGGTTCCGTTAACATCTGATCTTATCGGAACTTCCTCATATTGTTTAGGCTCAAAGAATTTTCCTTTATATTTAATGACATACTGCAGCTGGCTGGACGTTTTTCCGGAGGTTTCCCCCACTTTTCCGGGTGCTGCCGAAATATTCTGCTTCTGAAGGGAACCGATCACCTCGTCTGCCGAGATATTATAAGCAGCCATCTTCTGCGGATCCAGCCATACCCTCATCGAGTATTCTTTCTGCCCCATAATTTCCGCACGTCCTACTCCATCAATACGCTTCAGTTCCTGAAGAACATTAATATCCGTAAAATTATAGATGAACTGTTCATCCTGGCTGGGATCTGTACTGGTAATATTCAGGTACATCAGCATACTGTTCACCTCCTTTTCAGTGGTTACTCCGGCCCGGATCACTTCTTCAGGAAGTTCATCAAGGATAGTCGTTACCCTGTTCTGTACGTTTACTGCTGCTACATCGGGATCTGTTCCCACTTCAAAGAAAACCTGAATCAGGGTAAGCCCGTCATTGGAAGTTACCGTTGACATATACGTCATTCCGGGAACCCCGTTGATGGCCCGTTCTAAAGGAAGTGCCACCGCGTTGGCCGACACTTCGGCATTGGCTCCCGTATATTTTGCGGTTACCGTTACAGAAGGCGGTACAATATCAGGAAACTGTGTGATCGGCATTTTCATCAATGCCATGATTCCCAGCAGTACAAAGACTATGGAAATAACCAACGAAAGCACCTTTCGTCTTATAAACATTTCTACCATGGTAAGTTGATTTAAAGATGAAGGTTAATATTTCTTTTTAATCCTGATGAGATCACCGTCTTTCAAAGACTGTGTTCCTTCATAAATAATTAAATCTCCTTTCTTAAGGCCGCTTTCCACCATATAAGAATCTCTTAAAGTGGTACCGATCTTAATGTTGGTCATTTTTACTTTATTCTGCTTATCTACAACAAATACATAGGTTTTGTCCTGGATAGAAAATGTTGATTTCTGAGGAATCAGGATGGCATTATCCTGCTGTTCGGAAATAATAAGCTTCCCTGAAGTTCCATGCTTGATGAGGTGGTCCGGATTCGGGAAGAGTACTTTATAACGGATGGAACCAGTAGTTCTGTCGATCTCCCCTTCCGCTGTTTTCAGAGCTCCGTTGAACTGATAATTGACACCATTCGGAAGGGTAAGCTCAATTTTCTGATGGTTTCCGATCTTATCATTGGCCAAAAGCTCAAAATAGAGATTCTCCGGAATAGAAAAGTAAGCATATACTTCGTTCAGCTGTGAAAGTGTAGTGAGCAGAATTCCGTTTTCCACAAGGCTTCCGTCTTTATGAGGAATCACATCGATCACGCCATCAAAAGGAGCCGTAATTTTTGTAAAGCTGATCTTCTGTAAGACCGTTCTTCTTTCTGCATCCGCGTAAGCATATTTTGCTTTAGCCGAAGAAAGTTTAGCCTTTACCATTTCAAGCTCATTATTGGCTACGAATTTCTTAGCGTGAAGACTCTGAATCTGCTTCAGTTCCACTTCTGCAATGCGAACGTCAGCATCTGCCTGCTTCAGGGCGGCATCAGCTTTCAGTAATTCCATCTGCAGTTCGGCATCGTTGATCTTAAATAAAGCCTGCCCCTGATGAACAAACTGACCTTCATTGACATAGATATGCTGGATGATTCCGCCGATTCTTGAACGGATATCTACATTTTTTTTAGCCTGAATATCGGTTACGAACTGATTGTTGACAAGGGTATCTTTTTCTTTGATTTCCAGTACGGGAACTTCTTTTTCTTTATTCCTGTTTTTTTTGTTGTCTTTACTGCATGACACAGCGAATAATATTGCAAGAATGCAAATTATTACATTTTTAGAATACATCTTAAGTTGTTTAAGTTATAAAAATTTCGTTAAAATAAATTGGTTTTCAACAACTTAAACTAGTACAACTGGAGGAGATGGAGAAAGGATTTTACGCCGCAGATGGAGGAGACCGCAATATCCGGAAGTGTAATTTTTGATGTAATTTTTTCAATCGCTGAAAAATCTCCGGATGCCTCATCTACCTGACGGGCAACGTTTTTTACAATTTTTGAAACTGTGGATACGGCATGGGTATTCATATCCGTTTCTTCGTAGAAATCGAGGATATGAACATTACCTATCTGAGCTACGCAGGGAATATTCTGCAATGATTTTTCTGCCCATTTCGAATTGAAAAGGGTAAAAACCAGCATGAAATAAAAAAAGATAAATGACCTCAGACCTGCCATGTCAAAAAAGAATACTTAGTTTTTCAGTAAAAACAATAGTTTCGCAAAATTATGGATTTCAGACGAGGTTTATGGTCTTTTAAATGTTAAAAAAACTTAAACAATCAGGGTTTTGTCGGAAAAGAACCTTTTGAGAATATTTAAAAGTCTCATTTTAAGAGATTATATGTCTGGGGATCTTTTAACCAAAAGACTTTACACTTTAGGAGCAATAAGTTTAAATGCTTACTGCATAAAAGTTCATATAAGAGTCTTTAAAAATCTACGATTTTTATCAGATTAATTAAAAGATCTGCGTCATCTGCAAAATCTGCGAGATAATAAAAAACATCCACAAACATTAGTGGGATCTGTGGGAAATTCAATTTGTATGGATATGTTAATTTGCATTTTTTTGAAACGCAAAGTTAATTTATAGGCAATGTTGATTTAGAGGGAGCAAAGGGTAGAATCAACTCCGTTGATTCGATGAAGCGATAGACCGGCCTTCTGCTATTTTCAATACTTAAAAAAGATTATAACACTTTAGTGATCTCTAAGTTAAAAAACTTTACGCATAGAAGTTCACTTAAGCTCTTTAAAAATCTACGATTTTTATCAGATTAATTAAAAGATCTGCGTCATCTGCAAAATCTGCGAGATAATAAAAAACATCCACAAACATTAGTGTAATTTTTGGAATCTGTGGAAAACTTTTAAAACCACGAAAGGCGTAATCATGGATATATTCATCTTTTCTTATCTGAATCTGATTTCAGACTTATTTTTCTCCGAACATTTTTTTCAATACCTGATAACGGTAATCAAAGATCTGTTTCAGTTTTTTTTCACCATAAGAACATGAGCTATTTCTCCCAGGAATCCCAACGGTAATTCGTAATTTACCGTATCTTTCATCAGGACTCCTTTTTCATTGGGAATAAACTCATGATGGTGGTGCCAGAGCTTATAAGGTCCTTTTTTCTGAAAATCAGTGAAGCTTTTCTGATGATCCACCTGAATGATCTCAGTCTGCCATTTCATTTTAATACCCAATAAAGGGGAAACATGATAATCGATGAGCATTCCTTCATGGATTTCATCATTTTCCATTGCTGTGAGTACCGTAAAGTTCATATCTTCCGGAGTAATTTCTGACAGGTTATTGGCTGAAGAAAAAAAGTTCCAGGCTGTTTCCGGGCTGCAGTTAAGCTGCTGCTCTCTGTAAAGACGGTGTTTCATTTTTATTATTTACTGATAGATCCACATTAAAACGGGCTTATCGGCATTCTGTAACATGGGATCAATTTCTTTCATGGCATTATTGGATATGGTGGGACATCCCCAACCTTCCGGAGACCCTTCGGGAAATACATCCTCATCGCTCATCAGATCCCAGGAATGAAAGACGATAAACCGTTTCAGGGCATTGCTGTTGGTTTCTTCAAGCCCATGCATCAGGTATTTCACATTGATTCCCCAGTTGCTGTATCCTCTTTCTCCAAGCTTATATTTTCCCAATGCAGAAAGATGGCTGCCGTCTTCATTACTGAATTCAGGATTTTCTTTGGAACCATCTGTACTCCAGGCATTCGTCCCACAGCCATGTCCTACCAGATACTGTTTTGAAGCAGTTTTCTTTTTGAAATCCCAGACAAAAAACCTTTTGACTCCGGAATGCAGACTCATATCGATCAGGATACAGAAATCGGTATTCATTTTTGCTGAGATACAGTATCTGAGAGCTTCTTCTGCCCTGGCTGCTACTTCAGACAGATCAGCTTCCGGTTTCTTTTCCGTCTGAACAGCTGCTTTTTCGGCAGCACCTTTTACCTTCATAAGTTTAGGTTCGTTACTGCAGGAAAACAGGAGAAAAATACTGAAAGTTACAGGCAGGAGCTTCATTTACCGTTATTTATAATGACGGAAAATTCCGAAATCGGTAGGTGTCCACAGCGCAGCTTTCTGTCCGGCAGATTTCAGGGCATCATTGGACCAGGTATTGCAGGTGTAGAGGAAGCTGTACGTCCCTTTCGCATCATAGAACGCGTCATTATCATCATAAACCGCACTGGTTGGAATCAGGATAAAGTTTCCGTTCTGATCCCTGTCGAATTTATCTTCTACAAACTTCACCAGGTCCTTATACTGATTTCTGCTGATCATGATCATTTTACAGTCGTTCCCTTCTTTCATGGCTCTGTAATAAGTACAGTGCATCGCTGATTCGCTCATCCAGAAGGCCGCCTTTACAGCAGTTGAGAATTTCAGATCAGCCCACGTCGGGGTATCCAGATAAAAACCTTTATCTCCCCAGCCTACTCCGATATAATTATAATCTGTTTTTTTGGATTTTATATTGTCGAAAGGAATTTTCCGGCTCCAGTCCTGCAGATCGTTTTTCACAGGCATCACAATGTCGGTGTGTACTCCGTTGGTATAAATATAAATGGGAATAACCTTTTCCTGTCCGTCATCTTTTGCAGAAACAGGAATAAGGGGAAGGGCCAGCCCCAATATAATATAAATAATTACAATTCCCAAAATAACCCCTATGGTTTTCAGGATATACATTAAAATCATTTTCAAGGTCATATTTTAATAAAATTTAATCTTCATTTTTCCGTAAAAGTATTTGTTTTAATCGGAAAAATGAGTATATTTAGTTACGAAATATTCACAAATATGCGTAAAAATACAAAATCACAAAAAAGGTTTAAAATAAGAGTAAAAACAGCTCCGAAAAGAGTGCAAAAAAAACGTTGATTTTCTGTGTGACTTTGGTCTCCTGAAAGTCAATTTTTCTTTTTAGGAAAGCTGCTGTAAAGATTCTTACCGTATTAAATCTAACCTCTTTAAGGCTGAAAACTTAAGGAATGGATGATTAACCTTTTATATTTTGGAACGGCAAAATTCCAAACCGGGAATCGTCCGCGGCATTCCTGGCTAATTTTTATCCGAATATTTTTCAAGAAACTCAATATTTCGCCTGAGTCCGGCAAATTTGGTTCTTTTCACCGGTGATTTTCTGAAAATTCCGGAGAATATTTCCTGGGTAATTTCCTTCCATTCTTCTTTTTTGAAGTTTTTCAGAGCTTCGTTGGGGGTAAATCTGTTCTGCTTATGAGGTGCAGAAAAGCGGTTCCACGGGCATACATCCTGGCAGATATCACATCCGAACATCCAGTCTTCCATTTTGTTTTTGAAATGATCCGGAATTTCATTCTTCAGTTCTATGGTGGCATAGGAAATACAGCGGCTTCCGTCAATGATTTTTTCAGACACAATAGCATCTGTCGGACAGGCATCAATGCATTTTCTGCACGTTCCGCAGTGATCTGTTACCGCATGATCCGGAACAAGTTCAAGATCACAGATAATCTCAGCCAGAAAATAAAAAGAACCGTTCTGTTTAGTGATGAGATTGGCATTTTTTCCTACCCAGCCTATCCCTGATTTTCGGGCCCAGCTTCTTTCGAGTACGGGTGCTGAATCTACAAACACCCTGAATCCGAACTCCCCTATTTCTTCCTGAAGTTCCGCCACCATTTCGCGGAGAATTTCTTTTACTACTTCATGATAGTCTTCTGCATAGGCATATTTGGAAATCTTATAATTTTCCAGGGCAGAAATTTTCTCTTCCGGGAAATAGTTATAGGAAAGTGAGATGACAGATCTGGAGCCCTCCACAAGCAGTCTCGGGTCCAGTCTTTTATCAAAATGATTCTCCATATATTTCATTTCGCCATGAAAATTATTTTTGAGCCATTTTTCAAGATTGGGAGCGTCTTCTTCAAGGAAATCTGCCTTTGAAATCCCACAACTCTGGAATCCAAAACGTTCTGCTTTAGATTTAATCAGCTGTGAGTATTTTTCGGCACCGGTGTTCAGGATTTCCACTTTGCAAAATTAAGATTATTTTATCAATGTTGGATTGAATGAGAAACTGTTGTAAATACAGTTTTTTTGGAAATGCAAAGATGATTTACAGGCAATATCGATTTTTTAAAGGAGCTAAGGGCAGAATCAACTCCGTTGATCCGATGAAGCGGATGAATATTTGGATGCAGTAGAAAGTTTTCAGAAAAATTACGTATTTTCGTTCTTATTTTTAATAATTAAAATTAAACAGTTATGTCTTTAATAGAAGTAATACAATCAGGAAATTATGAGCTGATCGATGTTCGTGAGCCAATGGAACTTGAAATGGACGGGAATATTGAAGGGGCGAAAAATATTCCTCTTGGTGAAGTAGAAGATAGAAAAGAAGAGATCTTATCCATTGAAAAACCGGTAATCTTATTCTGCAGAAGTGGAAACAGAAGCGGAAAAGCATTAGAATATCTTAACAGCCAGGGCCTGAAAGACGGTCACAACGGCGGAGGCTGGGCTGAACTAAAAGCCGTATTGGAAGCAAATCGGGGAACTTTTTAAAAGTTCCTTTTTTTATCTTATTGCATCATGGACCTGAAAATAATATTTGAACAGCTCTGTCTTTCTTATACGGAAGATAAAGCTCTTATCAGCCTTCTATGGCAGGAAATTGAAAAACAGTATTCTGAAAAAGGCAGACATTATCATAATCTTCTTCATCTTGAAAACATGATCCTTGAGCTGGAAACTGTGAAAGACAGAATTTCCGATTTTGATGAGGTTCTTTTTTCCGTATTTTACCATGATGTTATTTATGATGCTTCCTCAAAATCCAATGAGGAAAAAAGTGCAGCTTACGCCATACCACGACTTCAGAAATTAAAAATTTCCCCGGATAGCATTTCAAAAATTCAGGACCAGATTACCGCTACAAAAGCTCATCAGAAAGCCGATGACAATGACACCAATTATCTTCTGGATGCAGATCTTTCGGTTTTAGGAAAAGACCTGGAAACTTATCTTGATTACAGCAGAAGAATCCGCAAAGAATATTCCATTTATCCTGATCTTCTTTATAAACCCGGGCGGAAAAAAGTACTGAAACATTTTCTGGAACTTGACGGTATCTTTAAAACGGAAGAATTCAGGGCTCAATATGAGACTCAGGCTATTAAGAATATAAAAGCCGAACTTCAGCTGCTTTCATCATAAGATTGCTGTAAGAATAATCTTTTCAACGGGATGAGATATCAAAAATATTTGTTGTAAATTGGTATATAGAAAATGTCCGCCTGCCATGAAAAAGTTTTCTCCTATTACCGCTATTCTTATCATTGCAGGATTGTCCGCCGGTATCCTGTATCTGTTTTTAGGGAATCCTTTTGGCTCTCAATCTGAATCTGATAAGACAGACCGGCGCAATGACAAAATCATCAGCATGTTCAATGCACAGATAGACCAACAGATTGAAAATCATACGCAAAGCACGATGTATCCCGGTTATACCGGTGAAAGCCGCAAGAATACAGTCAGTTATCTGAAAACCATCAAAACAATTGAGAGCTATGCCCGTTATGGGGTACAGTCAACCAGGCCCCGGAATTATCTTGAACTGAATATTGCATTTAATGACGGAACAACAGCCAAGGAAGTTTACACGGGATATTCCTGCTCCGGATATACAGGTCCCTGTCTGCTGATGAAGGTAGAAATGAGTGATGGAAAAGCAGTTAAAGTTTATACCAACGGACAGGAGAAAAAAGGTTCCCCGGACTGGATCATTCAGGATCTCAGTCTCATGATAGAAAAAACAATTGCTTATGATATGGGCAGAAACCGACAGAACTATTTTCCTCCTGAAAAAAAACAACAGGATTTTGACAAAGAGTGGGAAAACCTCAGATAAGCCGGCAATCTGTTACAGGTATTTTCTGAAATTCCAGAGTTTTCTTTTTTTCAGATAATCCGGATCGGATTCATGGCTATACGCTTCTCTTTCAAATGAAATTCTTCTGTAAGCCAGGTAACCGTCTTTCAGTCTGAAAAGCCAGTAATAATATTCAGCGACATAAAAAATATAAAAGAAAATAATCAGCATCTCGATCTGCTGTCTTAAATGGATCTTTTCGTGATTGATAAGTATTTTATTTTCCTTATCTTCGGGTTTCCTAATGAAGATAAAGGGAAAGAGAGCAATGCCGTTAATTTTTAGTTTTTTTAATGGCTTTTGGCATACAATTATCATATAACAAATATAAAGTTTTTTTGATTTAGAGATTTAACTTATGGCCCATTATGACATCAAAGAAGGTGAAGACTTTTACTATAATGAACAGGGATACAAGGTTTTTACGGAGAAATTCCATCTGAAAAGAGGATATTGCTGTAAAAGCGGATGCAGACACTGTCCTTACGGGTATGATAAAAAGACTGATACATTCATAAAAAACGATAAAAAAAATAAATAAAATGAAAAAATATATTTTTATTTTGTTGGCATCGGCTTCATTAGCCTTTACATCGTGTAGTCCTTTCCAGGTACGTTCTGATTATGCTGAAACCGCTAATTTCACTACGTATAAAACGTATAAAATAAGAATTGACGACCTGAAACTCAATGATATTGATAAAGACAGGGTTCTGAACGAGCTGTCGAGACAGCTTCAGAGCAAAGGTCTTCAGTCCGGTGAAAATCCCGACCTGATCGTTAATGTAAAAGCCAATCACAAAAAGATTACAGATATTACCAACAATACTCCTTACGGAATGTGGGGATGGGGCGGCCCTTTCGGATGGGGCGTTGGAATGAGCAGAACATGGACCAGCAATTATAACGAAGGTGCTTTAATTGTAGATCTTATTGATTCAAAAAGCAACAAACTGGTATGGCAGGGAATCGGAAGCGGAATTTCCGTTGATTCGCCAAGAGCCAAGCAGAGACAGATTCCTGAGATCATGGCTGAGATTATGAAAAATTATCCGCCACAGAGAAAATAAGATTTCAATTGATTGAAATGATATATAACCGGTGCTTTTGTACCGGTTTTTTTTGTGTTATTGTCGTTTCATCTAAAATTAATCACAAAGCTAAACAAGGGAAGAATAATTCTCTTTAAAATAAAAGAAGCGTAAACTCAGCGAAATAATAAGAGTTCTTTTTAGCTTCGGCTGGAGTCTTTTGCTATTAATAAAATTAGGGGTATTCTTACTAAACCTAACAGGTTTTTGAAACCTGTTAGGTTTTAGGCGCTGTAAAGGATTCATTCATCAGATTTTTCATGCCCAATAGCATAGCCTATTATTCTCAGCATATCAAAATAAGGATGCTGTTCATTCAAAATTAATGGTAACGTCATTTTTTATTCACTGAAATGTGGTAATCTTACAGAAATTTTATTGATATGAAAAAAATCATCTTATTCTCTGTAATAGCCGGATTTGCCAATGCCCAGGCTCCTGCAGGGTATTACAATTCAGCCGGCGGATTGAGCGGTGCGTCACTGAAAACGGCATTAAGCGTCATTATTACCAACGGTCATCAGGATAAAGGGTACAATGGTTTATGGACAGGCTACAAGACTACCGATACCGACAAAACTTATGAAAATGACGGCTCTATTATGGATATTTATTCTGAGAAACCTTCGGGAGCCGATCCTTATAAATATACTCCGGGAACCAACCAGTGCGGAACTTACGGAGCGGAAGGCGACTGCTACAACCGTGAGCATATTGTTCCTCAAAGCCTGTTTAATGAGTCTTCACCGATGGTTTCGGATATTCATTTCATTCGTGCCACTGACGGGAAGGTAAACGGAATGAGAAGCAATTATCCTTTCGGGAAAGTGGGAACAGCAACATTTACTTCAAAAAACGGGTCCAAACTGGGCAGTTCTGCTTCTTCGGGATATTCGGGAACGGTATTTGAGCCGATTGACGAGTTTAAAGGGGATGTAGCCCGTATGATCTTTTATTTTGTAACCCGATACCAAAGTAAGCTTTCCTCGTTTTCTTCAGGAAATATGCTGGGCAGTTCCGCATTTCCGGGGCTTCAGACCTGGGAACTGAATGTTCTTCTTGCATGGCATAATCAGGATCCGGTTTCTCCGGCAGAAGTTAACCGGAATAATGCTTCCTATAAATACCAGGGAAACAGAAATCCGTTTATCGATAATCCGAATTATGTGAATCTGATCTGGGGATCTTCCAATCCGGGAACCTCTAATCCTAATCCTACTCCCAATCCGGGATCAGACTGCATCAACGAAACATTTGAATCTATTCCGGCAGCCAATGCTTCCTACACAACAAGAACCTGGACCAACGGAGGTATTTCATGGACCGCCACTGATGCCAGAACCGACCAGACGGTTAACAGTAAAGCTATTACCGTGAGAAACGGTTCTTTAACTTCGGGCAGTTCAGCCAACGGGATCGGATCGTTAACTGTAACCACCCAGCTGAAATTTTCAGGAAGTAACGGAAATTTAGAAGTAAAAGTAAACGGTACAACCGTGGGAAGCGTTCCTTACGGCACAACTGCAACTACAACAACAATTAATAACATCAATATTACCGGAAATGTAACAGTGAGTCTGGTTAACAATTCTTCAGGCAACAGAATCGCCATTGATGATCTGAAATGGAGCTGCTATACGGGAACTTCCGGACCAGCCAAAACTCTTTCTTCTGATCTTCCGGTTCAGGAACTTCAGGTTTATCCTAATCCGATTTCAGGACAGGAGATTTTTGTGAAAGGAAATGTTCAGCATATCCGGAAAGCAGAAATCTATAATCTTCAGGGAAGACCACTTCAGACTATTCATCAGCCTTTTAAAACCGGTAATTCTATTAAGATCAGAAATCTCGGGCAGGGAGTTTATTTATTGAAACTGGACCAGTCTACTTTGAAGTTTTTAGTGAAATAATTTTGAATACCATATGATAATGAGACCGGTTATGCCGGTCTTTTTTGTTAATCACAAAATTTTTTAGTTTATTTTTTAGCCTTGATTGTTTTCCCCCAGTCTGTAAACATTTTGTTCAGTGTAGAAGTATTAATCAACGCAAAAGTAAACATGCCGAGGAAAATAACCAGCCAGCACCAGGCAAGCTTAATACCGTTTCTGTCCGTAGTAAGAAAAAGGACGAATATCGCGATGGCTCCCAATACAAAGGTGAAAAGCAATGTATAACAGAATACATGAATAAGGTAGCTATTCAGTTTCAGCTTTCTGAATATCCAGGCTATGGGCATCAAAAGTACAGCTAATATCAGCGGCAGGAACATGGCTGCAAAAATTACGGTTTCGGGGTGTTCTGTGAGTTCCTGTTCCAGCCCGAAGAAGGCATTAAAACTGAATATTTTCATACTGTTTTTCTGAATCAGGGATTTCCAGCAGGGTTCTGTTTCTGTATCCGAACAATCTGGCGAATATTACATTGGGGAATTCGTGAATCCCGATATTATAAAGATTAACACTGTCATTAAAAAACTCCCTGCGGTCTGCAATTTTATTTTCAAGCCCGGTAATCCTTTGCTGCAGTTCCAGGAAGTGGGCATTGGATTTCAGTTCCGGATAGTTTTCAGATACGGCAAAGAAAGACTGAAGAGCTTTTGAGGTCTCATTGGCCACTCCTGTCTTTTTATCAGAATTTGTGGCACTTGTATAGGAAGACCGGAGCTCCGTCAGGCGGATGAGAATTTCTTTTTCATAGTTCATGAACTGTTGGGCTACTCTTACCAGATTGGGAATTTCGTCTGCTCTCTGTTTCAGAACAACGTCTATATTGCTGTAAGCTTTTTCTATATTGAACCTGAGCAGGACCAGCTTATTGTAGATACTGATAAAAAAGCCAATCACGGCGATCGCCAGAAGTATGGAAAATGCTATTGCAGTAGTCTGATTCATTATTGTAAAAGTATATAAATAATCATTATCATCACAACGGTACAGGTAAACATGAATGATCTCAGCAGTGGCTGATATTTGTTCCAGATGGTAATTCCAGATGCGGAAGTGATCCCTAATACTTTGTAATGGTCATCTTTTCTGATGAAAGTCGTTCCGTCTTCTGTATCTGCATATCCTACCAAAAGCATTTTCTGCCCGTTCTTCAGAAGGGTTTCCTTATGTCTTTTGCTGTTGCTGTGGCTTACATTGGTTTCTGCCAGAAGGACCAATTCTATCCCCTCCGGTCTTATTTCTATGATGCCGGTCTCATCCTGTATCCGGAAAGGGTTGCATTGGGTTTCCCGATGGACGGTCCTGTAAGAGTCTCTTCCGTCTGAATCTCTTTCTATATCTTCAATGGTATAATAGTACCCGATACATTCTTCATGGCTTACCGGAGAAATAAGAGGTTCCTGCATGATCAGTGTTCCTTCAATTTCAACGAGACCTTTAGCCAGGGATTTTATTTTTGAGGTGGGAAGCGATGCCTGAAGCCTGAGAAAGCGTTTAGCAGAGGTAGGTTTCATAAGAACCAGTGCTATAAAAACAAAGAATGCCAGAGGAAAAAGCACAAAGAACTGTCCGGCGTAGGCATCATAATTCCGGGTTATGCTGAGCATTATATGATGTAAAGGCATCTTCTCTTTAAAAACCGCAGCCCATAAAATAAAGTAGATCACGCAAAACAGGAGGACAGCAAAAATGATCCATCCGATGTATGATCTTTTTCTTTCGTTTCTCATGGTTATCCTAATTATCCCGGCTGTCTGCACATTTTATACAGCAGACCGGAAGTTTAAAAATACGTTTTATTTCAAATCAGTCTACAATTGGAGTTTTATTTTTTTAACAGAAACAGGGAATATTCACTTTTATTTATTGTTGTTTCAGATAAATAATAATTATACAGCCTACATTAATCAGCAGGATCAGCAATCCCGAATATACAGATACAGCTATTCTCTTTTTCATTGACTGTTTTGTGGTGTAGGAAAACAGTAAGCTGGCAAAAAATGCAGATATTCCGGTAAAAATGCTTCCGAAAAAGAACATGATCCAGTTGAGATCAATAGCATTGGCACTGTTTTCAGAACTGCTATCGGTAATCTGCAGATATTGCCCGATTTCCGGGGGATTATTCTCTGCAATGTCTACTGTTTTGATGATTTTGTTCCCTTCTCTGTTGATATATTCCACTTCAGGAAAATATACGGGCTTATCTGAATAGGAAGAGCTGCGGAAGTTCTGATTTTTGACCATTTCTTTTTTATAACCGATAACAACCGCTTCATACCTGTTTTCATTTAAAGATCTGTATGCCTTTTCCCAGAAAAAACTGTAAGATAATACGAAAGTAAGCGCATTGATCATCACCATGAGCAGACATACAAAGAAAAGAAGAAATCCTTTTTCCAGGGCGCTACGCTCGTTTTTACCTGTATTCCCGCTCCGGATTATCTTGCTGAAAATTCTATATCCTGCATACACAGACAATAAGGTGATCACTACTACAAAATATCCGAAAAAGGTCATAAGATTCCGCGTTTCCCGTTATTTCTGTTTAACAAATTTATTTTCCACTCCTTCAAATACGATGGTTAGTGTATCATTTTTAACGGAGTATTTACCTTCTGTTTTTTCGCCGGTTTCTGTTTCCGTGATGATCAATTTCCCGTTTTCTGTCTTACAGGAAGATGCTGTGGTATGCTGCATTTTCCCTTCTCCGGTGTGCTGGATATATTTTCCGTCTTTGGTAAATTCAATAACGATTTTCTCAATGACATTTTGAGTTCCGGAATCTTTGACCTGTCCCACCCATTTTCCAGTGAGGGTGGTATCTTCTTTTTTCTGAGAGCAACAGGTTAGAGCAGTCAAAAAGCAAAAAATAATCAGGATCTGTTTCATTGGGTTTTCTATGGATTTAATAAACCTCAAGTTTCGTTTTTCCTTCCGTAAGATAAAAAGAGCTGCTGTTGAACATGGCCTTTGTTTTTCCTCCTGCTTTATAGAGCCCCCAGAGCACACTTCTGTGTCTTAGTCTCGGATCCGAACTTTTCTGTATGAATCTTGCGAATTTTCCATCTTCGCTGATCTCCGTTTCATAAGATTCCGCATCCTGCATTTTAAGGGTAGGATTTTCATACACCTCTTTAAGCTCATTCCAGCCGGTTTTTACGGTACTGTTATTATATTCTGAAATATACTGGTTGCTCATACTTGGATAGACAGCCCTCGCCAACCCGTCTATATCTTTATTTATGTACAGGTTTTTAATCTTGCTGTATCTTTCTTTTAATTCTTCGGTAAGCACATTATTCGCCAGTTTTTTGAGATTCTGATATTCTTTGGGCTGGGCCAGCTGATAAGGAACCGAAGCTTTAAATTCGAAGGTGTATTCGTAAGGCTGGGTATTATAATCTATATTTTTCACCAGTGCCTGGCTTCTGTTCATGATTACTTCTTTCCCGGGAGCATCATGTTTTCTGTTATCAAATTCTTTGACATTCACTTCCAGAAATGCATGATCAGGGCTATCGGTATAGATCTTACAGGTAATTTTCTGTACTCCGGATCTGAAAATACAGTGATTGATGCTGACTGAAGTACTGACTGACGCTTCTTCAAAGTTCCTGTAAACCGGCAGCCCGTTCACAAAGATTTCAGCATGCCCCATATTCTGGCCGATCTCTATAAAATACCGCGGTTCATAGTCATAGCGTTTTACTTTTTTTGTGATCTCTTCTACTATATTCTTTGAATTGATTTCTATATTGTTATTGTTTTGCATATTATCTTTTTTTTGTGAGCAACTCAGGCTGAAGGTGAATATCAGCATGAAAAATATCAGTCTTGAATACTTCATTGCATTAAGTTTTAAGCAGGTATATTTTGTATAAGGTGATGGTTCTCTCATTAAAAATAGTGAATGACTTATCTTCCTTGCCTTTATCCGTTTCTGTGGAAGTTTCCCAATCGATGCCCAGCTGCTGGTTTTTCACTTCAGATTTAAATTTATACTTTCCTTTCAGACCGGAAAAATACAGGCTGCTGTCTACGAAAAATCCTCCTTCATCTTTTCCGTACTGCTGTACAATACCGAAGGAACAGTCTATTTCTAATTTTGCCTCCAGCTTTACCTGTGTCTTTAAAGGGGTAAAGCTAAACAATTCTTTATAGAAAATACTCTTTACTTCTGCCTTTCCTCTCACATACTGCCCGAAAGCAATGATTCCTTTTACCTCATCATAGTAGTTGCCTGCCTGTTTAGAGAAAGAATAGGTTTTTGTAAGGAAGTTATATTTCACATTCTGCTCAATACTGATCGCTCCGATGATGCTTACGGAGAATGATATATTGGCTGTTTTATCTTCATAGGTATCCTTGACTTTGCCTCTGATATCTTCAAAGTCTTTATGTCTTGCTTCAGGGAGCTTATCTTTTAAAGTTTTATCCGTCACATAATCGAGAAGGTCTTTGCCTACAAGCTCATATTTTACCCCGATGAGAGGATCTATTTTGATCCCGGCTTCAAAGATCATCGCTACTCTTCCGTCCGCCTGCTTGTAATAATACAGTCCGCTTTTGTACGCCATGGACGGGCCTACCAGTTCTATGGAATCGGGAAGGCTTTCTATGGCTTTCATTGCTTTCTGTACGCCCTTTGCCAGCTTTTTTATTTTTTTCAGCTTACTGATCCCGCTTCTTCCCCTGGTGAGGATCAGGATGAGAATTTCGATAACGATCTGCAGACATACGAAACCGAACATGGCTATACTGGTCGCATATTTGGTGTATTTGGTCTGGGTTATAAAATTCACGGTAGTTCCGTTCAGGCTGAGTGCTGTTCCCTTTTTCTCCTGGGTACGGTTGTGAATGGCGTGTAATCCTGCTTCCAGTTTCTGGGCTTCAGCTTTTATGTAATCCAGAAGAACCTGTTTTGCCATATAATCCACAAGCGTCATGGAGGTTCCCAGATAAACCCTCTCGATGAAGGATTCGAATTCTGTAACAAATCCTTTCTGAAGGTCTACGCTGTGGTTGTGGAAGAAATAGTCTTCCTCGAAATCGTATTTTCCGTGGGCCAGCCAGACAATATCCGGGTATGTTTTTACCTGGAGGGTAGGTTTGTCTTTCTGTGGAAAATAAGTACAGCTGTTGATATAGAAATAATAGCTTTTGTGCATTGAGGAAAAATAATTGATGTATTTTCCAAAATACTTAAGATAATTCGGGATAAAATCATCTCCTATATCGGCCTTTACCGGATAAACGACTGTATTTTTAGCTTCTGTTTTCTTAGGAAGCCCGGCCTCCTGAATGGTGATTTCGTCTTTATGGGTATTTCTGCAGCCTTTTCTTTCTTTATTCACTGCGCTTACGGTAAGATTCTTCGTTTTACCGGCAAACGGTGCTATGGTTTCGAAAATAATAGGGGCATAGGTATTTTCATAATAGTTGAAGCGGATCATCGCCCTTCTGTTCTGCTGATGCTGTGCTTCTGTAAGTTTGTCTCCTTTATGGATCAGCTGGCTTTCTCCATGCCCGTGACATTTAAATTTAGAAGATCCCAATCCGTTGCTTTTCATGAAATTCATAACGGCTTCCGATCTGTCCTGCGACAGCTTCAGGTTATAGTCTCCCGGACCTCTTTCATCGGCATGACCGTCTATAATGATCTGGGAATGGGGATTGGACTTCAAAAGGGCGACGAGGGAGCTTAATATTTTCTGGGCATCTGCTCTTACAGCACTTTTATTAAAGTCGAAGAATACAAAATGTTTCTGTTCCAGGGGAGTTGTTCCTACCGCTTTGATCTTCGATTTTCCATCTTCAAAAACGATAAACTCATCCGTTTCATTGATTTTGATCTGTTTGAATTTACAGGTTCCCACCCTTGCAATATCTGTGTTCGGCTGTCCGATGATCAACGGAGTCTGATTGGAAGGCGGTGTTTTAACAACTGCTTTTAATGCATTCTTAATGTTCAGGTATTTTCCGTGTCTGTCGTTTCCTGCTTTATCTTTAAGGTAGGTTCCGTTCTTTCTTTTGATTTTTACGTAAAACTCTTCATTTTCCTGGATATATTTGATATATGCCTTCCATTGTGAGGTATTTGGAATTTCAAGATTAATCTGCCCGTCTTTTACTTCCACGTTGTATATGGTGCGCATTTTATAGTCACCACTCCACATTTCGTTGTGAACTTCTACGGTCACTACTTCCCCATTAATCCCTTCTGTATCGGCATGAAAATGAATTATTTCGCCGTAAGACACTCCAAAATTTTTGCTGTCGGTATTCCTGATGTTTGTTCCGCCTCTCGTTTTACTCCATTTGCTGGAGGTAATAAGCGGATCGCAGAATCCGGCAATCATCAGTCCTGTAAAAGCCACATCCGGTTTCCCTGTCATACTGGCTTCCACGTAATACGTATATCCGCAGAGGCGTTTGGGAATTCTGTATGAAAAATATTTGTCGGTCATGCAGTGAAGACGTTCCACAATATTTTTGCGTTCTTTATCCAGCACCATCCAGTAGAGTTTTCCTTTCTTCTGGTCTTCGGTAGTGTCTTTATGCCATTCTTTGATGTAGAAATGTGCCTTTTTATCGGCAGGAACGCATACCCATTTATCCGGTCCGAACCGGGAGTTCGAATTATTTGCCTCATTGGGCATCGGTACAAATTTTATTTTTTTTATTCCTTTCGGCATCGCTTACAATTTTGGGGATTCTCCTGCTTCCACTCCTTCATGGGTAGGTTCTTCTTTATACATTTCACCGGAACTTACAAGCGGATTGATCTGCTGCTGTACGTCTTTATCTGCATTTTTAAAGTTCTGCGGGCTGGCTTCCGCCCTCTGGCCGTGGTCGGTGATCTCAATACATGGAGTTCCGGCAACAGCACAGATGGCCTTACTTTTTTCTAAAATAATATATCCTCCGTTGCTTAACTGTACTTTATCGTAGAACCCCTGCCATTCGGTGACCATGATCTTACATGGCGGCGGCGTGCCTCCGTTTTTGGTACAGTTTCCAAAGGTATTTTTTTCGAAAGTAGCTCCTCCGGTCTCTTTTGTTGTTACAATAAGTTTTTTGGAACCGTCTTTATCATTGGCATATTCTTTCTGATGGGTAAGTACTTTCAGCTTATCGGGAGCCTGCCCGAACTGGCATCTGCACATCGCTCCCTGCACTACAATATGTTGTTCTGCCATGCTTAGAATTCTTTAGTGGAAATTAAAACTCTGGTTAAATAGCTGTTCCCGAATTCCAGACGGACAAATGAAGTGTTCATCTTAAAAGTAACCACTGTAAGGGCACTTGAGGTGTTTTCGTCCACTTCTACCGAAGTCTGGTAAAGACTGGCATTATATCTGGCAAACTTATCCCTGCATTCTGTGGGCGAACTGCTGTTGAACACCAGTCCGTACGGTAATCCTGAAACCGCTTTATCCCCAAAATATTGCAGGCCATAATATTCTGTTCCATCGGTTGTATGCCCATAGATCAGGTTAAAATCATCGAAGTCCCAGCTGCTCTGCGTTCCGTTTTTACAGCTTTCGCAGGGCATCTGGCTGGATTTTATCTGTAAAAGTTTGGTAAATACAGCTTCTGATGCCGGCAGGGAGATGAACTGTTTTTTATTGAACAGATTCTGCAGTTTTCTGGAAACTGTTTTCTTTTTTGGTGTGCTTTCTTCTATAACAAAATCCGAGTCATCTGCTGCTACGGGTTCTGTTACAGCAACGACGGAATCGGCAGCATATGCTGCTAGTTCCTGATCTGGTTCAAACCCTCCTTTATCACTTAACAGAAATGCTTTGATCTCTTTTTCCAGAAGGCCTGTTGATTTGGTCTGCTTTACATCCACTTCTTTCTTTGACCAGCTGTCCGGAACGACTTCCTGAAGGGAAATACTGACTTTCGTACTTTTGGAAGACAGTTTTTTCATCGTTACATTCCAGGCCGCATGCGTAATAAATTGTTTGGGTTTTGCCCCGTTTTTCAGAGCAAGGATCAGATAAGGATTCTTTTTTCCTGCTTCATCTTTAAGGTTGTAGAGGTCAATTGAGGTAGAAAAACCAACATCTGACGCCGCAGCTCCTTTAACATCATCTTTTGTAAAATCGTTGCTGAAATTAAAAATGAACTGTTGTAATGTCTCCATATTTTTAGATACTGTAAACTCTGTTTTCTGCCCGAAATACAAACCGAAACACAGGATTGAAACCAGTGTAAGCAATTTATCGTTTAATCTTGTTTTCATATTATTTTGTTTATTTTTTATTCTGTTATGGCGGCTATTTCTACGGCTATTTTCTTTTCCTGCTCAAGGTTTATATCGCATTCCAGGTAAATAGATTCTGCCAGTGTTGTCTTTTCATCAAGGAAATAATGGAGTCTGATGCTTCCTTCATGATTCATTTCTCCCTCGTCATCAACGGTTAAAGAAAATGGTGTTCCTGCTATAAAATCGTTGACGGACCGTTCGTCATTCAATATTCCCTCTCCTTTTATCCGGATGAGATCATATTCGTCTTTCAGAGGATCTGTTTCCAGCCTGATTCCGAAAACAGGTTCCATTACATTGTCAACTACCGGAAATGTTTCTGTTATTTCTGTTTCATATTCTTCACCGAAATGCCGGCAGATCCCGAAGAATAAGGTTCTGATGAAGTAATCATTCTTCAGGTAGAGACCAATGGCATCGGGTTCATCAACAATATATTCAATCTTCTGACAGTAATGATCCACAGTTTCCCCATCAAATAACCGGTACACCTCTTCTTTTACAGCGGGCCATCTTTCTTTGAATACGGAAAGGTTTTCTACTGCATTGAATTTTCCATGCCTGTCTATACTGATCTGCAGCGGGTAAAGTACTTTAGAGGTTTTGTATGCCAGGAGGTCTGCTATTTCATTCACTTCTTCTTCGTTCAGATATAACGGGGAAGTTCTGTCTATTTCAAAAAAATGAAGCTTATTTTCACTTTTCAGCCAGCGTACGGAGGTTTCATATTTCAGTTCGCTTCTACGGTTTCCGTTATCAATAGTAATGGCCGCTGCATATCTACGGAATGAATTTTCAGGCTGAAATAAAAGGGTATTTCCCGGACCGAACTTCACAAGTCTGTTTTTATCAGCAACGGCTGTTCTGGGAAGGAAAAGTTCTTTCTGCCCGGTAAGCCCGATCAGGATCATATCCTTTACCTCGCACTGATTGTTGTGAAACTGCTTCAGAGTATCCGTATCCATGCCATAAAGCGATGCAATGCTCTGCAAGGTTTCATTTTTCTGAACAGTATGTCTGTTAAACTTCTGCATAAATTCTCCGGATCAGACGGATATTCTCTTATTTAGGTTCATATTTTTTAGTCTTCCACATATTATCCATATCGATCTTTCTGATCCGGATTTCTTTATCTTTCTGCCTGAACACCAGATTTCTGTCACTTAAGTCTTCATTCATTTTAAGGACGATTTCAACGGGCTGATTTTCATCTGCATTTTTAAACAGAGAAAAGATCTCATCTTCATCGAAATATTTGACTTCAAAAACAGTCTGTGTCCCGTCTTTAGCTTCAAACTGGTAAGAAATAAGACGCGGAACAGCTCTTTCTCTGACAGGGTTTTCAATAACAGACTGATTGAACAGGGTTTCTTTTTCCCCGTTATACATTTCCATAGTCACATTTTTCAGGACGTAGCCCGGAATTTCTGTTTTTGTCTTCCAACTGTATTTTTTACGGTATGTATTATCCCATATTCCGAAAGGGATGCCTTTTGTTTTCATGTTTTCATAGGCTTCAGGCACAGAACTGCTCATATCAAAATATTCCTCCTGTGAAATGGTAGGATTTCCCGGAACATAGTCTTTCATAGCCACGGTGGTTTCTTTCGCCTGGAATCTGCCTATTTCTACCTGCTGGTCGTTTCCGTACAGCCATACAACAGCCACACCTCCCGGTGCCAGCCCTACTACAACGGATGAGTAGCTTTCTTTCTCATTGGTCCTCCAGTTGACCGTCCCTTCTTTAAAGAGCTTTTTGATTTTATCTACGGGAAGATCCCAGTTTCCTTTGTAAAATTTATTTTCAAGGAAGGATGCCCAGGTTACTTCCAGTCTCACCGGAACTGCTTTAAGGTCTTCTCCCTGGGTATGCAGGGATCCGCTGTATCCCCATCCTGTATGTGATACTCCTGAACAGGGAATATAAACATTGTTTCCGTCTTCAAGAAAAAGATGTCCCTGATAAATGTTCATAGGGTATAGTGAGGGTGAGCTTTCCGTAGGAAGCCATTGGTATTTTTCCATTTTATTTTGGCACGAAATGAGTGAACTTATAAAAATCAATAAACTAATAATACCTGTTTTCACGTTCATTGTTGGTTCAGTTAAAGTAGTTTCGGTGAGGTAATATAAAATATAAAGCCACCATCAGCAGCAATACGGCAATATTACCGGTCCATTTGGCTCTGTTCTTTTTATACAGCCAGAAAAAGGTCTCCAGAAAAATGTAAACCCAAACGGCAAAAAAGAGATACAGCGGGATTTCGTCTATATCATAGGTTTGTCCTTTGAATCCGCTTTCGGCAAACATGAAATAGAATGCCAGATAAGGGATCAGCAAAAGGATAAGTCTGAAAGCGATATGTTTTATAACTTTTTTCATGAGTGGGGAGCCATTCTTCGCCACCTTCTTACCTGCAGCTTGTTTTTATCCAGTGTATAATTGGGTCTGTATCCGAGTGCACCGAATTTTGAATTCCAGTGCAGATATCTGTTCCTAAGCTCTATCAGAATGTTATGATCTGCAACAATCCTGTTAAAATTTGCCACAGTGATCTTCTTCAGGGCTAACTGTTTCCTCAAATCCTCGATCTGCCTGTTGGTATAATAAACCATTTGCGGAGCGGTTCCATTAATATATTCATCCAGTCTTTTTTTCACTTTGGTGAGGTCAAGCGGATAATAGGAATCTTCTTTTCCGTCAGGAATTCTGTATGATTTACTGAGGTTGGTAAGATCAATGGTATCAGCATAATTTTTGTTTACCAGCTCACTCATGATATGCAGAGGAATGAAGCTGTACCTGTTGCTGATCTTCGCTCTGTTGATATAGGTTTCCAGCCAGTAGTTAGGGCGTGTCACCTCACCGGATTTAAACCAGCCCTGTTCAATAAGGTTATTCAGATCATTATTCAGAATTTTTTTATAATCGTCATCGTCCAGTCCGTCTCCTACGGTATTGTCTAAATCCATGACCTGTTTTTCCTCAGACATGTTATGGGTATAACATCCTCCGACATCGGAGTGTACCCCGGGCAGATAGTAATCTGTTCCTCCTGCGAGCTGTGTCCTGGTAAGCATAAAGTTTTCTCTGTGCTCGTCGGATGCTGCCAGATGGATAATATTCCTGGCTTTAAGCGTATTCAGGTTCAGTTCTCCCACATCGTTGGTAAAATCCGGATCTGTGGTTGTTTCTTTGGCGTTGGGATCATAGGACGAAACGGTATCATAGATCCCCAGAAACCTTATTCTTATGGCATTATATTCTATCCGGCTTCTGTCGAGAAGGCTTCCGAGAATTCCGTTTTTGGGATTAGTCTGCGTTACTTCAAATACGAAGTTTCTTGCTGCAGCGGCTCCTCTGCTGAAACCGAATACATCAAGGGTAATGGTGTTTACTTCATATCTGCCTTTCAGTTCATTGACCTTTTCAGCCACTCTCCGGCATCCTTTTTCCACCTTTGCCCTGACACCGGTGCTTCCGGCACCATAAGCCACTCCTTTATGATTGAGTTTTTTATCGCTGTCTGAGCCCAGATCTTCTGTTCCTATTCCCTCGATATAGATCTTGGCAACATTTTTACTCCGGTCTTCCTTGTACCAGTATTCTTTTCTGGCTACGTTGGAAAGGTCGTTGGTATAACTGTCGTCTTCTTTATTGGACTGTTTTTTATACACTTCCTTTTCACTTGCCGTAGGGGTATATCCCGGTTCATTTCCTCCGGCTCTTGTATTGACCCGGTTATTCTGGGTACCATCAAAAAAAACTCCGATGCGGATATCGATCTGCCCTTTTCCCGGAGGTGACGGTTCGTAATCTCCAAAAACTACATTCGACATAGATTCTGTAATTTATTTGTTTCCGTGAGACATGATCTTCTTGTTGCTTGCCAGAACAAGGTTTTCCTTCCGTGCCTCTACATTTATTTTTTTTGCCATTTTTTCAACTTTTTTCCCAACATTAAGATGATAAGTGTCTTTAACGGTTACCTTCATGTTGGCTGCTGTTTTAATAATCGCCATACTCTAGAAAAGTTTTGATTTTTCGGCACTGTTGAATTCCACGATCTTTCCGCTCTGCATGGTCATATTTTCAAGTTCGCTGAACATGGATATTTCACCGGCGATCTCATGGGAAGTTTCAGATTCTCTTCTGAATTCTTTTTCGATAAGCTCTGTTCTGGTATCAGAAGACTCCCTGATATCTCCCGAAGCGGTCTGTTCTATATCTTTTCCTGCCGTAGAGCTTATATTTTCATTGGCAGTACTGGTAATGCTTGCTCCGGCATCAATGGAAATTTCTTTTCCGGCAGTGATGCTTACATTTTCTCCGGCATTCAGGGTAAAGTTTTTAGGGGCTTTTACGCTGATATTTCCCTGTCCGTCCATAAAGAAGGTATTTCCGCTCGGATCCAGGATCTTTACGCTTCCTTCTTCATCGTTCATCAGAATCCTGATTCCGCTTCTGGTCTGTATGGATTTCAGGTGGTTATTGATTCCGCCTCCTAAACCTACTCCTCCGTGAAACATGCCTCCCATTACAAACGGCCTGTCCGGATGGCTGTGAACGAAATTCACCATCACCTGGTCTCCCACTTCGGGGATGGCAACATATCCTCTGTTCTGGGTAATCTGATCGGTTCCTCCTGCATCAGGGCTCATCATTCTGATAAAATGAGTGGTATCGTTGGTCTGCCAGTCGAATCTCACCTGTATTCTTCCCTGTCCTTCCGGATCGGTATTGGAAATAACCACAGCAGTCTGGGGTTCCGCTTTGGGAATATTAAAGTCAGGTTTCGGAAGGAATCCTGTATCGGCAGCGATTCCTGAAAAGCTTCCTTTATAGTGTCCTATGGTATCAATTTCATGCTCAGATTCTGTGATCATGATCCTTGTAAAGTAGGATGTTTCATTGGAATCAGGCTTACGCATCTGTACATCGGCTACACATCCCGGATGCAGGAAAGGCACAGTAGTATTTCCCGATATGGAAAAGACATTAACAGCCTCACTTCCTGATGCGCTCTTCTGGGAGTACTCAACGTCGAGATGAGTAGCCGCTTTAATGGGAGCTACCTGAAGTGCCGGGGTTTTATAGATATTGTTATTGTGTGCATAGGCTGTCTTTGCCAGGTCACCTACGTGCTGCACCGGTGTGGCTCCGGAAATCAGCTTTTCATTTCTGTTGCTGTTATAGCCGTAGAACTGGGGTCTGGTGTGTACTGCTTTCAGATCTACTTTAATATCATTGGCATTGCTTCCGTAAGTCAGCATGATCGGTTTATTCTGAGGCGGAAGTTTTCCGAAATGAAGAACTTCTCCGTCATAATAAAACTGTTCGCCATAGGCTTCCGCCATTCTTGCCAGATAGTTATAATGGGTCTCGTTGTACTGGCTGCTGTAAATGATCTGAGAGTAGTTATTGGCCTCTATTCTGATGTCAAAACGGTTTTTATCAATACCCTGTCTGATGACTTCTTCAGCAATGATTCCCATATTCACAGGCTGGCTTCCTCCAAAACTCTGGATATGGGGAGCACCGTCCAGAAGAATGGTAGGGCTGTATCCTGTAAGCACGATGTTTCCGAGGCTCATTTTTTCCTGGCTGAATCCTACTCCGGTAATTACACCTACAAATGTTCTTTCAGGACTGTTATCTATATCTTTATAGGAAATAACTGCTGTAAGACGTTTTCCCAGGAATTTGTTGGCATCTTCCAGGGAATGGGTCTGGCGGTCTTCCAGGGTATCGTGGGCCAGCGTAAGAGTAAATTCGTGATGACGTCCGGTGCTTTGTTTAAGCTTAAAATGTTTATAGTATTTAATCATTTTGCCTTCTATAACGAGAGAAAGCTTTACGAGACGGTTAATGCCTATATGGTGATTTTCGGATACCCCGTCTGCATTTTGGGTAGGACGGAATGATGATCCTCTTGACTTTTCAGGTGTAGCTGACATATTCTGTTTTCTATCGGTGATTTGTTTTTTTAATTTGATAATTATTCAATTATACAGGAATTTCTGCAAGTCCATAAAACGGACCAAACCCGAAAACCTGACACATTATTTTATCATTAATCTCAAAAATACATGAGAATCCATAATAACGGGATATTTTTACTATCAACAAAACGGTTCTGTCTATTTTTGGAAAACAAGACTTTGTTCAGTTTTGCTCAACGGTTTATCCGGCTTTTACCTCTGATCCCTAAAATTCCATAAAGGGATACTTATATCAGGGAAAAAAGACTGTCTTTTCAGGGACAGTCTCTTTATATCCGGGTCTGCCCGGGACTAGCTTAAAGGCCAGAATCCTTCATAGTGTGCCCCACCATAAATGATGCTTTCTGCACTTACGATGAAGCTGATCAACATATTGTTGCTGTCCAGAGCATCAAAATCCACCTCATGCTGGATCACATATCCGTTTTCCCATTTCAATGAGATGAGTGTTCCTTCTTCATGGGATTTATTGAATGTGATTTCTCCGTTCGTAGGTTTGTATTTGCTGTTCAGTAAGCTTTCCAGAATATCAGATTTCTCCGTAGCTTCTATTGTTACTTTAATAAGAGCATTAGACGGATCAGACGCTACGCGCCCTGAAACATCCGTAGATCTTGAAACGCTGTAATTCAGCTTTAATAATTTCTGACCTTCACCTCCATTGAATTTTAAGATTCCTCTTGAATTTCCTGCCATATTCTTAAATTTTTATCTTTCTCCTGATGATACTGTATTCATCAGATCCGGAAGCAAAGATAAAGTTCAGGTCCTAATCTGAAAAGTTTTTAAAGAAGAGTTTCGTAAATTGTAGTAATTCTACGACTTTTGCTTTGGTACTGTCTGGAAAATCAGGAAAATCAAGCTTCATAAAAGAGTTCCCTTAAGAAGAAAATCAAAGTATCTCAATTAAGTGCTCAGTATTCCGTTTTTTGCAGATGATAACCAATTTAATGTTTATAGATATAGGCAGCAATGATAATGATGAGATTAACGGCGGCCATAACCATTAAAAGAGTACCGTATTTTCTTTTCCGGTCTATAAAGCTCAGGCCCAGTGTAAAAAAGAATATCAGCAAAGTATATACTGCAGGATAGGTATGAAAAGCTTCTGAAAATTTTCCCTGAAACACAAGTATAACAGCTCTCTGGGCTCCACATCCCAGGCATTCGAATCCCAGATATTTTTTGATGGGACAGGTCAGCATAAAGTCTTCTATGTTCATATTCCCTGTTTTTGCTAATAGTGAAAAGTTTTCTGCCTGCTGTTGGTCATTTTATTATGAAGAAATTTTTGCTCTGGAGTACTGATGCGGGAAAAAGCATTCTTCATTCATTTCAAAGGCTCCCTGTACCGCGATATAGGGATTTCTTAATATTTCCCTGGCGACAAATATCAGATCTGCATTTCCGTTCTGAAGGATTTCTTCCGCCTGATCGGGTGTAGTGATCAATCCGACGGCACCGGTTCTTACTCCTGCCTGATTTTTTATCTGAGAAGAGAAAGGAACCTGGTACCCGTTAAAAACTGAAATTTTTGCACCGTGAATATTTCCGCCGCTGGAAACATCTACCAGATCAACGGAATGGCTTTTCAATATTTCAGCCAGCTGAACACTGTCTTCAATATCCCATCCGTTTTCCGCGTATTCGGTTCCGGAAATTCTTACAAAAAGAGCGGTATTTTCGTCCAGTTCTTCATTCACCGCCTCAACAATCTCTATCAGGAACCGGATTCTGTTTTCAAAACTTCCTCCATATTCATCAGTTCTTATATTGGAAAGCGGGGACAGAAACTGGTGGATCAGGTAGCCGTGAGCTCCGTGGATCTCTATGATATCAAATCCTGCCTTCACGGCTCTTTTTGCCGCTTCTTTAAAGTTCTGTACCTGCTGCTTCACCTCATCAGTGGTCAGAACATGGGGAATTCTTTCTGAAGGATGATAGGGAACCGGGCTCGGAGCCAGAGTTTCCCAGCCTTCTTCAACAGAGATCTGTTTATTATTCCACGTAGAGCCTTTTCTTCCTGCGTGGGCCAGCTGGATTCCTATTTTACTTTCCGAATGGGAATGGACAAAATCAACGATCTTTTTAAGCTGATCTGCCTGCTCATCACTCCAGATTCCCATGCATTTATTCGTAATTCTCCCTTTCGGTTCCACTCCTGTGGCTTCTACCATAAGCAGTCCTGTTCCGCCCTGTGCCCTGCTTCCGTAATGCACAAAGTGAAAGTCATTGGCCAGTCCGTTTTCGCAGGAATACATACACATCGGTGACATTACCCAGCGGTTCTTCAATTCTATATTTCTGAATTTTATTGGTGTATACAGCATTTTAAACTTTTGAATTTCAGGTTCAATGATCTGATGAACAAAAATATTGCCCACCTGATTAAAAAGAACTAATTTTAGCCCCCCTTTTTTAGTCCTACAATATATGAAAAAAGACATACAGATCAGTTACGAGTATTTTAAAAACAGCAGTGAACTGAGCGATATTGAAAAAAAACTATTCGAAAGAGCCAAAGAAGCCCGCGAAAATGCCTATGCCCCCTACTCCCAGTTTCTGGTAGGATGTTCTGTCCTGCTTGAAAACGGAGAGATCTATTCCGGCAACAACCAGGAGAACGCTGCTTTTCCGTCCGGGCTGTGTGCTGAAAGAACGGCTCTTTTCTGGGTAGCCGCCAACTTTCCGGATGTGAAGATTAAAAAGATCTTTGTAGTGGGCGGACCTAAGGAATTTCATGAGAAAAATCCTCCGATCCCGCCATGCGGAGCCTGCCGCCAGAGCTTAATAGAATTTGAGACCAAGCAGAACGAGAATATCGACCTTTATTTTTCAAGTATGAATGAGGAGGTTTACAAGGTACATGCGATTAAAGATCTGCTTCCCTTCTATTTTGATTCATCGTTTTTATAAATGGAAGATATATTGCTTTTTGCCACGAATAAAATATCTGTGTCCGTGGCAATAAAGCTTTTTTAATCACAACAGTTTTTTACGTCTCATCTGAAAGTTTAAAGTTTTGCTTATAGAAATTCACTTAAATTCTTGGTAAAGAATCTACCTAATCCATGAAAATTTTATGCTCGCTGATCTGGCAGATTAAGCAGATTTTTACAGCATCGTTATTCAAAACCTTCATAAATATTGTTCCCGCAAATCTCACAGATAACACAGATCTTTTTCTGGAAAATCTGTGGAAAACTCAAATTTCATCAATATGATAACTGTATTTTTTGGAACGCAAAGTTTGATGCACAGGCAATTTTGAAGAAAGTAAAGTTCAGAATCAACTCCGTTGATCCGATGAAGCGATGGATTAGCCTTCGGCTGTCTTAAATCTTAAAGCAATCGATCACTGTTCAGGAAAACTGCTGAAAATCTTTGAATTTTTTTGTGTCTTAAAAGCTGTATCATAATTAAAGTCCTTACGCCCTTGCTTTAAACCGACAAAAAATCTGCATCATCTGCTCTGTCTGCGAGGAAAAACATACCCATAAAAATCTGTGAAATTCGTGTATTCTGCGAGAAATTCAATATTTGATTGTAAAATGGATGAAAATATTTGATCTTCTTACACCATAAAACATGATAATAATTCAATTTATCAGGAGATTACTTTAAACCAACAAAAAATTTACGTAATCCATAGAGTTTGACAGAATCCCTCCTGTTCTACCCATTTATCGTTTCATCTTTCTGTCCTGTTGTCTAATACATTTAAAAACTTATCTTTGCAAAAATTTTGGTTTCCAGTCTATTGGAAATAATAGGGAATTGGGTGAAAATCCCAAACTGTCCCCGCAACTGTAAATCGTAATAAGAGATTCTGCAAAAAACCACTGTTTATACGGGAAGGTGCAGAACGCGAAAGTCAGGAGACCTGCCAGAATACTAACTAAAAATGACTTGCTTCCGGAGGAGAAGTAAAATTAGTATGGATATAAAAAGATCTTTATTACTGCTTTGTTCGTCATACGGCAGCTTTCTTTTGGGACAGGAGAAGGCCATTGATACCATTTATATATTCGATAACCAGATGAGCAGGGTGAAACAGTTTCACTACGTCAATACGATTACTCCAAAGGATATTGAGAAAAATTCGACGAATCTTTCCGAGCTTTTACGTTTTCAGTCGCAGATTTATATGAAGGAAAACGGCCGTGGTGCTGTTTCTTCACCTTCATTCCGGGGAACGAGTGCCGGACATACGGCTTTTGTATGGAACGGCATCAATATCAATTCTGTATTTTTAGGGCAGGGAGATGTGAATAATATTCCGCTTTATGGCTATGATGAACTTGAAATAAAAGCAGGGGGAGGAAGCGTGCAGTACGGAAGCTCGGCCATCGGCGGCAGTATTCACCTGAATAATAATCTGGAATTCAACAGAGGATTCGGGGCCTCGCTGTATTCTGAGGCAGCTTCATTCGGAACGTATAATAATTTTGCCAAAGCTTCTTACAGCAATGAAAAATTCAGCTTTAAAGCATCCGGAAGCTATGTTATCAGTGAAAATGATTATAAGGTTCCTGAGTTTGTCGTGGGAAGTTCTCCTTATAATAACCTCAACGGAAAGTATTATAATACGACTTTCAATATCGGGGCTTCTTATAAGATTGCAGACCGTCAGACGATTTCATGGCAAAACCAGATCTTTGATGCATCCCAGCACTATCCTATTTTTGAACCTAACGGGAATAAGACCAAATACAATGCCCAGACTTTGAGGAGCCTGATCTCCTGGGACGTAAATACAACGAATCTTTCCAACAGTTTAAAGGCTGCCTATACGGAGGATAATTTCCAGTATTTCGGGGATATCAGCCGTCCGAAAACGAGCGGTGCGGAAGGAAAGAATTATATTTTCAGGAATGATTTCAATTACTTCATTACTCCTAAGATCAACGTCAATGCGATCGGTGAATTCCAGGTCAACAAAGGGGAAGGCTATGAATCGGGACTCGGTAATATCAGCCGTAATGTAGGAGCCATAGCGGGTCTTATCAGGTATTTTGCTACAAAGGATCTCCGTTTTGAAGCCGGTGTCAAGCAGAATTTCATCGAGGATATTTCTTCTCCGCTCCTGTATTCTTTTTCAGGGAAATGGAATGCTTTGAAATGGTACCATACCGGGGTAAGCTTTTCCAGAAACTTCAGGTTTCCTTCTTTTAATGATCTTTACTGGCAGCCGGGCGGGAACCGTGATCTTAAGCCGGAAACTTCCATCAATATCGATATGAATCATGAGTTCGTCCTGGGTGACTTTAAAATTATGCTGAGTCCTTATTATATGGATATTAAGGATTATATCAGCTGGTTACCCACTCCTTACGGATACTGGGGAGCTTTCAATACCTATAAAGTTGAATCCTATGGTCTGGAAACCCAGGCTTCATTCTATAAAAACTGGGGCAAACACGCACTAAAGCTGAATGCGGGCTATACTTATTCGCGATCGGAAAACAAGGAAACCCGGAAGCAGATGATGTATGTTCCTTTCCACAAAGCCAACGGAACGGCAGAATATCAGTACGGTTTTCTTAAAGTGTATGTTCAGGGTCTTTTCAACGGTCTTACTTACACGACTACGGATGAAAACAAAGCGATGTCGCTTGATCCTTATTTTATCTTAAATACCGGTGTTTCTGCAACGCTTCTGAAGAAGTATACTTTAGGAGTCAAGATCAATAACCTGACTGATACTGTTTATCAGACGGTGTACTATTATCCCATGCCTAAAAGGAATTACAGTATTTACGCAACCATTAATTTTTAAAACTGAAATATATTATGAAATTACACAGACTTTTATCTCTTCTTTTTGCTTTCGTACTCCTTTCAGGAATTTATTCGTGTAGCAGCGACAATGATGAGCCGGAAGAATACTATGGAAACGGTTTCCTGATTGCCAATGAAGGTAAATTTCAGTCTCCTACGGCAGAAGTAACTTTCCTGAGCTCTGATCTGAACATTCAGAAGAACAACATTTTCTCTTCCAGCAATGGCGGGACCATACTTGGTGATGTACTGCAGACCATTGCCTTCAATGGTGATAATGCTTATCTTCTCCTGAATAACTCCAACAGGATACAGGTCGTTAACCGTGCTAATTTTAAAATAAAGGGAGAAATTAAAGCAGAACTTGCTGCTCCCCGTTATATGGCTTTTGCCAATAACAGCATTTATGTAACCAATGATAAGTTCGGAGGCGAGAAATATGTAAGTGTTTATAAGCTATCGGATAACTCTTTCATCAAAAAAATCCCGGTTACCGGTGCTGCTGAAAGAATTGTAGAAGCAGGAAATAAGATTTTTGTACAGAATGCTTCATACGGATACGGAAACAAGATCACTTACATCAATACTTTCACAAATGAGGTACAGGATGTAATTGAACTTCCTAACGGAGACATCACAAAGATGATCGCCGACAACCAAAATGTGTATGCTATTGCTGCCGGTACTGCGGATTCTTACATTTATCAGATCTCCAATACAGGATCTGTGGTAAAAACCACTACTTTAACGGGTATTGCGAATGCCAAGAATCTGGAAATCTCTAACGGCAGGTTTTATTTCAGCTCAGGAACTAAAGTTTACGCGATGGATATGGCAGCTACCACAGCTCCTGCTTCACCGCTGTTTACTGTTGCAAGCAGCGCAGATCCTTATTCTGATCTTTACGGATTCAGCGTGATCAATGATAAGATTTTCACTTCCGATTCCAATGGATTTACAGCGGGCAGTAAGATCGTTATTTACTCTGCTGTTTCAGGAACAATTATTAAGACATTAACCGCCGGACTGGGTTCTAACGCGGTGTATTGGAATTAAGAAAATAATACTCCGGTATTACTATAAATTTTTATTTTTTTTCATCATTTGTGTTTTTTTTCCGGCCGCTTCTCCGAAGCGGCCGGATTTTTTATCTCCTTGCCTTAAAATATTCCGCAAAGGAATCACAGCCGCTCATCATATCAGAATAGTGATCTCCGTAATTACCGGCCAGATCCTGGTAGTATTTGTTTTTCTGAAGTCTTTCTTCTTCATATCCTTCAGAAGCATAAAAATAGTCTACGGCTTCATCCTGTTTAAAATCCAGTTTATAATTTTCGCATCTTCCCTGCATTCTCAGGCAGAGTGCTTTAAATTTTTCTGTTTTGGCCTGTTCAAGTGCTTTTCCGTAATACAATTTAGCCAGATTTGCAGCATTGAACTCTTCATTATCTTCACGGACTGAAAAATTTCCGGAAGAGCTCAGGCTGTACCTTTTCATCATCCAGGCATTTCCGTACTGTGTCATATTGTAATAGCAGTTGGCCACCAGAAAGTAATAGTAATCTCTGTCTTTTTCACCGGGATTTTCTGCCCTGCCAATATATTCTATCAGTTTTTTGGTAATACTGATCTTACTAAGCCTGAATTCTTCTTTTTTATCGATAAAATCCGGGGTATATCTCAATTCATAGAAAGGGTTTTCGGAAAATATTTTCCCGGCTACTTTATCATCTTCTTTTTCTCTTTCCCAAAGCGCGGATTGTCCGTCAAAATAATTCTCACCCAGTTTCTGAAAAACTGCGAGAGCGGGCTGAAGCTTGTTTTCACGGATATATTTGGTTCCCAGCAGATCGTAAAGTTCATTGATCTGGACCTGTTTCAGAGGATGGTATTGCCGGTAAAAAGCATCTCCGGTTTTATATAAGCTTTCCGTCTTACTGATGAAGCTTTTCAGCTGTCCGGATGTATATACAGCATCCAGGTAGTCAAAATAGTCGGCGTAATAATCTGTATAGGTCTTTTTAGTATTTTTCAGGGATTTATAGAAGACAGAAAAGTAGTCATTCTGATAGCTGGTATCCAGTGAAACATATAAAAGTGCGGCATAATCGGTGTTTCCCAGATATTCAAGTTCTCTTCCCAAAGCAAAAATAAAATACTTATTATGTTTGTTTCTGAGCAGAATATTTTTGGTTTCTTCCGGAATTACAGCCTTTCCATACTCCTGTCCGGCAAAGAGGTTCAGGGTTTTGATCAGTTCCAGATTCTGCCAGATTCCACTGTTTACGGGAAGCATTTTTTCAAGTCCGGCAATTTCTTCCAGGCTGCCTGAGTAATTCCGGGTCATGAGCAGGAGTTCGGCTTTCACCAACCTCCAGAATTCCGGATTTTCTACTTTTGAAAGATCCGCTGAACTGACAAATTCCAGAACTTTTCCGGCGTATTCACGGTCTGTTTCTGTTCTTTGTAAAATCCTTTGTATGGATTCCTCTTCAGGATCATTATCGCTGGTAAAATAATTTTGTCTTATAGCCGGTTCAAAAAGGGAGTAATAAGGGGTATAAATCCAGTCTTCCAGTTTGCTGGTTTCTCTTAAAAGCAGGAAGCTCAGTCCTTCTGTTCCTGCATCTACTGCATACATTTTTTTTAGATTCTCCAGATTTTTTTCCGGATTGTAAACTCCGTACATGAGAAGAACCGCTGATCTTTCAGAATTATTTTTAGCATACTTCAGCGTTTCTTCCTGAGGAAGTCTGGAAACAAAAAGCTGCCATGCCACGAAACGTTTTGCAGGAGAAAGCGCAAACACTTTTGCCAGGTAAAGGTTTTTCAATCCCGGATTTTCTTCCGCAACAGCTTTAAAGTAAAGCGCCCACACATCAATCACCGTACCGGTGTTACCGGCAGAGAAATATTGGCCATAAACCCGGTTAAGGGTTTTCATGTCGTCCTGATAGAATGCAAGCCTTACAGCCAGAAAGGCGTATCTTTTCCTGATTTCCATATTCCGGCTGCTTCCGGCAAAGGAAACTGCTTTTCCAATCAGTTCTTTTCTCTTTACTCCGGCGATGCTGTCTTTTCTTTCCCACGGATCGTCCTGCCAGGTATTGAAATATTCACAGTTTTTGGCAAATTTCAGATAATCCAGGGCTTCGGTGTCTTTCTGTGCATACAGATATTTAAGAAAACTGTTTTTCCGGTCCGGCTGTATGTCGGAATAGCTGTAATGATTGAGAACGTCTTCTATATCTTCCAGGGAGACTTTATTTCTGCAGTATTTTTTCCACAGTTCTTCGTTATCACGGGCATCGGCTCCCACTTCCGGTTCTGCTGTAAAGCCTAATGCCGAATAATAAAATGAAGCATAGTTCCGGTAAGGTAAATTCTTCGGATTTAAAAAGGAAAACCGCAGATCTTCACCGTAAGGATAATATCCGCAGGCCGTGATAATGCTATTTAGCAAAACGGCTATAAAAACTGCTAATTTCTTCATCGGTGTAGTTGTTTAACTGGTTTTCGTCTAAATGAAACAGGGTTACCGTGACATTCTTATCGAGTTTCACATGCTTTTTAATCAGTTCTATTGCCTGAGTGATCTTATCTGTGGTTATTTCTTCGTATTTTATTTTGTCCCCAATTCTCAGGTAGGTCTGGTAATCCATCACCGTATCTTTTGTTACTTCATACCACATCGGCTTTATGGATTTCAGGCTTTTTTTCAGCTGATTTCCGTTGTATATAATTCCCGTAAAACGGTTATTCTGATAGATCTGCATCCAGGAATATACCGGCAGGGCAATATCAAGATGCAGGGGATATTTTTTGGTACCGCTCAGATAGCTTTCCAGTTCTTTCAGATCAAGGATTGAGTTTTTTGATTTATCTTCAAGCGGATTGATAAGATTATAGCACATAAGCGTCACTTTATCTACCGGAGGAACCCCCATTTTATCGGGATATTTGTAAGGATAAAGGCGAAGTGTGGCAGAAATCTGCTTGTTGGAAAGCGGCTTCAGTTTTTTGAGAAAATAAAAATATTTATTCTTCGTGGATTCCGTCCAGTCACAATCGATCTGTATCTCTGAAACCTGGAGTGAATCCATTTTTTCACGGGCATATTTATCGATGAGGTAGCTGACGTTATCCGCCAGCTGATCCAGTTCTTTTTCATTGCTTTTCTGAAAAACAACATTTTTAATATATACTGCCGGAATAATCTCATACCCGGCTTTTTCCCCATCACAACAGGTATAATAACTGTAATTGGTTTTGGAAACCGGAAAATTACCCATCGCCTCGCTATAATCGACTTCAAAGAATTTTACGTACAGTTTTTTAATATCCTGGTTTTTCAGGAGATCTTTTTCTTTCTCGGATAAGGAGTAGCCATCGGATTTCCAGTAATAGAAAGCTTTTTCAACCGATTCCACTTTGTTTTCACAGGAAAGCAGGGAAAGGATGAGAGCGAGGAATAAAAAGGTATTTTTCACCAATAGAATGTTTTAAAAATGATACACTGCCGAATTGAAATGTTTTTACAAATGTAATTACAAAATCAATTCAACAGTGTATTATTTCAATATATTATTGATAAAAAATTAAGATTTTTTAAGAATTTATTTTCAACTGATCTGAAGTCCCAGTTTTCCGGCTTCGGCAATCACAAATTTCTCTGCTTCTTCCTTTTCATTCGGGATTTCGCCTTCCAGGATGGCTTCTTTTACTTTTTCTTTAAGAATTCCGATTTCACGGCCGGGTTTAAGGTTAAACATCTTCATGATCTCTTCTCCGGTAATCGGCGGCTGGAAGTTTCTGACCTGGTCTTTTTCTTCCACTTCTCTGATTTTTACCGCTACATATTCGAAATTCTTTTTAAATCTCTCCTGCTTTTTCGAGTTCTTGGTGGTAATATCGGCCTTGCAAAGGGTAAACAGGTCTTCCAGATTTTCCCCGGCATCAAAAAGAAGCCTTCTCAATGCGGAATCTGAGGCGTCATCTGTGATCAATGCAATAGGACGGGAGGACAGCTTAACCATTTTCTGTACATATTTCATATCGCTTCCCAATGGCAGCTTCAGTCTCTGAAAAAGAGTTTTCACCATTTTAGAGCCCAGAAATTCATGTCCGTGAAAGGTCCAGCCTGTTCCTTCTACAAATTTTTTCGTGGGAGCTTTTCCTACATCGTGTAATAATGCCGACCAGCGCAGCCAGAGATTATCTGTATTTTCAGAAATATTGTCTACCACTTCCAGAGTATGATAGAAATTGTCTTTGTGGGTCTGTCCCTCCACTTCTTCTACTCCTTTCAGTTCGATCAGTTCGGGAATAATAAGCTTTAAAAGTCCTGTCTGCTCCATTAATCTCAGTCCTACGGATGGCTTTACAGACATCATGATCTTATTGAATTCCACCATGATCCTTTCCATAGAAACGATCTTAATCCTTTCAGCTTCCTGTCTGATGGCTTCTAAAGAGTTTTCTTCAATTTTGAAATTCAGGGTTGACGCAAAACGTACTGCCCTCATCATTCTCAAAGGGTCGTCTGAATAAGTTTGCGCAGGTTCCAGGGGTGTTCTTAAGGTTTCTCTTTCAAGATCGCCAATTCCGTCAAAAGGATCTACCAGTTCTCCGAAACTGTCTTTGTTTAAAGAGATTGCCATCGCGTTGATGGTAAAATCCCTTCTTTTCTGGTCATCTTCAAGCGTTCCTCCTTCTACGTCCGGCTTACGGCTGTTTTCGGTATAGCTTTCTTTTCTTGCTCCTACAAACTCCAGATCCAGATCTTTGTATTTGATCATAGCTGTCCCATAGGTCTTGAAAACGGAAACCTTTAATTTAGGATCAAGATCCCGGGCAACCGTCTGTGCCAGCTCAATACCGTTTTGCTCCGTTACAAAATCAATATCGGTAGATGCTTTTCTTTTCATTAAAAGATCACGGACGTATCCCCCGACGATGTACACCGACTGGTTATTTTTTTCCGCAGCATCAGAAATTATTTTGAATAATTTTAAATTTTTATTTTGGGTAAGATTAATTTTCATCGTTGATATAATAGATCATCTGTATTCCAGCCAGGCCTTCGCCCTGCTAATCATAATGAGCATACATTTTGTTAATTTTTCCTTCTTCATTAAAAAACATCACTTCCACTGCCAGCTTATCCATAATTGATCTGTAAAACAGTGCTGCTGAACCTACACCTGCCGTAGACTGTATAAGCTCAAAATGGAGATCCGGAAATTTTTCCAATGCTTTTTTCCAGTATTCACGGACGGCCTGCTTTCCTTTGAGCGTACTTTCTTTTCCGCCCGTAGCCATAGCAATCATCGGTGTACTGATCTCTATATCCTCAGAATAGTGGGATAATATATCATCCAGATCATGAGAATTCCAGGCACTGATCCATTCTTCAGCAAATTTTTGGTGGTTCATGGCGTAACTTTTACCAGTTGAAGTTTTGCAAAGATAGAATTAAAAAAAGAAATCCTGCCAATCCGGATTGGCAAGACTTTAAAGCTCTTATTGTTTTTCATGTGTTTATTCGCATTATTCGCGTAATACTTTTATCCTGTTGTCGCTCCAGATCTTGATCACAGAAGACCCGGAATATTTTGAAACTTTCTCACGATCCTCCTCCACGGCATAATCTACCAGGTTGATAATCTCCGGCGATATATCTGAAAATTTCAAAGGGCTTTTATCTCCGCTAAAGTTCGCAGAAGTAGACACTAAAGGCTTATTGAGTTTTGTAATCAGCTTTTTGCAAAACTCATTTTTCACCAGCCTTATCCCTATGCTTCCATCTTCTGCAAGCAGTTCCTGGGGTAAACCTCTGGGGTTTTCGTAAACAATGGTTACCGGTTTTTCACTCAGATCAATAATCTCCCATGCCATTTCCGGAACGTCCACCAGATCCTGAAGTCTCTTTTCAGATTCCACCAGGATAATCATGGATTTATTTTTCTCCCGCTTTTTAATATCAAAAATTTTGTTAACCGCTTCTATATTCGTTGCATCACAGCCTATTCCCCAGATCGTGTCCGTAGGATAGAGAATGGTTCCGCCGGATTTTAACACTTCAATAATATGTTCCATAATTCTGTAAATTCAAAACCGTGATAAAGGTAGAAAATCTGTGGGTTTCAGGCCAAATTTAATTGGGAAAATTGGTGCGGATATTTTTTATATTGGGATGGGTTATTTTTTTTAAAACGGGCTTCAGCCCGTTTCTATTGAATAAGGAAGCCATTTTACAAAAATCATACAATCCATTAGCTTTAGCCAAAATCTATATTTTAAAATTATTTTTATCCAAAAACTTCTGATATTCATCTTCGAAGCCTTTTTTCCGGTGATGTGCTTCCTGATTTTTAATATAATTTCTTACCATTTCAATTTTCGATTCGGAAACGGACACTGCAAAATATTCATCCTGCCAGGAAAACTTATCTATTGTAAGATAATTTTTATTAATCCAATAAGATGATTCCCCTTTTATCAGCTGTACTATATTTTCTATATTCTGATCTGATGCAAGAGAAATAAGACAATGACAATGATCCGAATAACCATTAACTGTATCTATATGAATTCCTTTTTCCGAAGCATTTTCTCTGATATGTTTCCAGACTTTAATTCTCAGACTGAATGTATTCAAATAAGGAGTTCTGTTTTTTGTTGAAAAAACAAGATGGATATAAACTTTAATAAAAGACATTTGTGCTGTTTCTACCAAAAATAATATTTTTGAATTATTCGGAATAAAGGCTGAAAATTGAATTTATCCTATAAAATACGGGAACTTGAATAAAAAAAATTTGATTGAATTTATTTTTAAACGGGCTAAAGCCCGTTTCTATTGAATAAGAAAGCGATTTTACGAAGATGATTTTTTAATCTCTGATGGTAATTTTATTGATTTTCACCAAAAATAAAACGGGCCGAAGCCCGTTTCAAATTGATAGTATTATGTATCGTTTTTTATCTCTATTTCAATCCTGGCAGATACCTTTCTCTGATGATATTCAGATGGTGGTAATTGTGTCCCACAACCAGTTTTCCGATTGTTTCCACATGAATTTCGTTTCCATTGGCAATACCGGTATTGTTTAAGACAGACGGCTCGAAGGTTTCCATCATAATCTGTGAGGATTTTCTTACCAGTTTATATTCTTCAAGCAGAGATTCCAGGGTTCTTTTATCCGCATAAGAATTACCGGCATACAATTCTTCATCAAAACCAGGAAGTGACGCTGTTTCTCCTCTTGCAAAAGCTAACATTCTGTACTGAAATACTCTTTCGCAATCTGACAGGTGCAGTAAAAGTTCTTTTAAAGACCATTTTCCTTCAGCGTAGGCAAAATGAGCCTGTTCTTCAGTAAGCCCTGAATACAGTGCAATAGTTTCCTCTCCTGATTTTTTTAATTCTTCCAACCAGTTTCCTTCAGGAATCTCATCTAAATATCGCTGAACATATTTTTGAAAATCTGTCATATTTTGTTTTTGTTTTTTTAATAAAAAGTATTATAAAGTTGAGTTACAGGCTAATATTATTACTCATTACCAATTACTCATCACTCATATGATTAGTCCATTCGTAGAAGTTCACAGAATCATACAGCTCAAAACCGCAGGACGGATAAAGCTGATTTCCGACATCGTTTGATTTCCCGGTTTCAAGGAGCATTCCACAGGCGTTTGACGACCTGCACAGATCTTTGGCTGCTTCTATCAGTTCTTTGGAATAACCTTTTCCTCTATGGTCTGTATTCACATAAAGATCATTCAACAGCCAGTAACGCTGCATTCTTGTGGAGGAAAATATAGGATACAGCTGGACAAATCCGGTCAGAATGCCGTCTTTTTCCGCGATAAAAATTTCAGAATCTTTATTCTGAATTCTTTCTTTCAGGAAATTTTCTGCCGCAGGAATATCGGATTCTTTATGGTAAAAGATCCTGTATTGGTCAAACAGTGCAGACAGCTGTTCAAGATCTTTGAAGGTAGCTTTTCTTGTATTTTTCATATTTTTCCTGTGATGGTCTTTAATCATAAAAAGAGAGGTTCGGCGAACTGAACCTCTCTTTTTAATATGTATTTTAAGAGAATGCTTTTTCCAGATCTGCAATCAGATCTTCTGCATCTTCAATGCCTACGCTTAAACGGACAAGGTCATCTGTGATTCCCAGTTCTGCGCGTTTTTCAGCCGGGATGGAAGCGTGTGTCATCAACGCAGGGTGATTGGCAAGAGACTCTACTCCTCCTAAAGATTCAGCCAGTGTAAATACCCTTACTTTTTCAAGGAATTTAACGGCATCTTCTTTTTTACCTGATTTGAATGTAAAGGAAACCATCCCTCCGGATTCTTTCATCTGGGATTTGGCCAGTTCATACTGAGGATGAGACTCCAGTCCCGGATAAATTACTTTATCCACAGCCGGATGAGTTTCCAGGTATTTTGCTACTGCCAGCCCGTTGTCAGAATGTCTCTGCATTCTTAATGCCAGCGTTTTGATCCCTCTAAGAACCAGATAAGAATCGTGAGGTCCTAAGATACCGCCGCTTGCAAACTGGATGAAGTGAAGTTTTTCTCCCAGTTCAGCATCTTTGGCAATAAGTGCCCCGGCAATTACGTCTGAATGTCCTCCCAAATACTTTGTGGCAGAATGCATTACAATATCAGCTCCTAAATCAATAGGTCTCTGGATATAAGGAGTTGCGAAAGTATTGTCAACGGCAACCAGGATATTTTTTCCTTTTGCCATATCAACCACCGCTTTAATGTCAACCAGCTTCATCAGCGGATTAGTTGGGGTTTCTATCCAGATCAGCTTTGTTTTATCAGTAATTACATCGGCAATCTTAGACACATCATCAAAATTCACGAATGTAAATTTCAGCTGATATTTCTCAAAAAGTCTCGTAAACATTCTGTAAGTTCCCCCGTAAAGATCGTCCACTGCAATTACTTCATCACCCGGATTCAGCAGTTTTAAAACACAATCGATCGCTGCAAGACCTGAGCCGAAAGCAAGACCTCTCGCACCGTTCTCAATACTTGCCAGAGAGTCTTCCAAAGCCTGTCTCGTAGGATTGGCGGCTCTTGAATATTCGTATCCGGAGTGTACACCCGGGCTTTTCTGTGCAAAGGTAGAGGTTAAAAATACAGGAACGTTCACAGAACCTGTTGCAGACTCATGATGCTGCCCTCCGTGGATTACTTTTGTATTAAAGTTCATATTTTATATAATTTGAAAATTTGTAAATGTGTTAATTTGAAAATGAAGCGGATACTGATCAGCATTTTGAATTATTGGTGTATACTACTTCCTGATTAACACATTTCAAATTGTGTTACATTTTGATCGCTGATTTTACTGCAAATTCTTCTGCCATCTGCTCAATCCACTGCGCAACATCCTCTTCGCCTGTTGCTCTCTGATAGGTATTTCCCAAAGAGACCAGGATCTGGTGGATAAACATCTTCATCTGATCTACCGGCATTTCTTTGGTCCAAAGGTCGATTCTTAAAGCTTCCATAGCCTTATCATCCCATACGGAGATCATGGTTGCTTTAGTCTCTTCCTTCTCTACACCGCCATCCTGAGCATTCCAGGTAATATTTTCAGGAATGTGGTTTTCATCCAGCTCTACATCTATCGTAATCTGAGTTTTTCTCATATCAATCTAAAATTTTTCCGCAAAGTTAATACTTCTTTAGCTTATCTAAAATTTCTACGAAATTATCTTCGTCAGGAAATGGCGTATTAAAGTTAAATATTTTGCCTTCCGGATCTACGATGATAAATCTTGGAATAGACTGTATTTTGTATTTACCCATAAACTTTTCAGCGTCTGTAAGCCAGAACTGCGGAATACCGGATTTCTTTGTTTTAAGATAATTCACCCATTTGGATTTGTCTTCATCAAGACTGATAGAAATAAACTGAATGTTGTCTGCATACCTGTACTGATGGCTTCTGGTTTCAAATACCGGACGGATCTGCTTACACGGTCCGCACCATGTAGCCCAGAAATCAATCACCACATATTTTCCTTTATATTGGGAAAGATTCTGGTTTTTTCCTTTATCATTTTCCAGCACAAGATCAGGAAAGACGGCACCTTTCTGCGACCGGTTAATTCCGTCAAGTTTTGAATAGAGCATCTGTTTATAATCTGTGTTCTGTATTTTATTGATCTCAGCAGTAAAAAGCCGGTTTCTGGCCAGACTGTCAGACTGCAGTTCGATGCTTTTCGACAGGTGTTTGGCTAAAAGCTGGTCTTTTGAAATACTGTTCGGAAGACGGTCTATCTTTACAAAAAGGATGCTGTCTGCATTCGAAGCCTGGTCGGCATCGGTAAGCATCCTATCCAGTTTATACTGCAGATAATTATCATTTTTACTTAAAAGCGGGCTCGGCTTTTGGATATTGCTGTTCAGCTCATCAAGGAAAGATTTCGGAGGGGCAAACTTCGGATCGCTCCAGGAAGTCATTTTCCGGTAATTATTGATCTCATTGAGATATTCAATAGCCATCAGCTGTTTTCTGTAAGTTTTATAATCATCCGAAAGGGCATTATTTTCAGGATCGGCAAACACATCCAGAATCCTCTTGTTTTCTTTCCAGTCAGATTCGGCCAGCTCATAAAATTTCTCCGGATCATTATTATAATTCTGCTTTTCCAGTGAATATCCGAATTCATACCCGAAAGAATTTTCTGTATTCTGATATTTCTGATCTGCTTTTCTGTTGGAATTGACGTGAGATACCATTTTGGTGCTGTTGAGCCTGATATCAAAATCAAACCAGTCTCCGCTTCCCATGAAAATATTCACTTTTTTGTTTCCGATCTCCAGGATATATTCGTCTAACGGAAGTTCCTGCGAGGTTGTCCAGTTGAAAGCATTGTTCTTCACTGCCGCAGCTGCTATTTTTTTATGAAAATCTTTAGAATAGATGCGTACGGAATCTATTTTCAGATCAGTCTGCAGTTTTCCTTTGATCGTCACCCCTTTTTCACCGCTTTGATAAGCTTTCGGTTTCTGGAAGGCATACAGGAATCCTCCGGTAATGATGAGAAATAGAGCTGAAATCATCACCCGCTTTTTATTTTTAAGAAATGCATTTCTGAATCCTTTTCTGCTGTACCAGAAGTATCCTATGGGAAAGAAAACGATCATCCAGAAAAGACTCAGATATTCCGAATAGGAAATAAAACTGTTCAGATCCCTTATTTCCACAGATTTTGAGAAAATATAGAGAGAACTGTAAGGATTAAAGAAAAAAGACTGTTTCTGTATAAGCGAAGTAATGTTGGAAGCCAGCCCCAGACATCCGATAAGAAACGACCAGATAAATCCCGGAAATACCACCGATATACAAAGCTGCAGAGCCGCAATCCCTAAAACAGTTATGAAAACACGGATAATGGTGCTGATCATCCATACCCAATCCAGATGCAGTAATTTGGCAGGATTCGGATGAATATAATAATCTATGACCGACATGAGGATGTTGAAACCAAAATAAGAAAGAATACAGATCATACTCATCATGATCAGAACGATGTATTTCGCAAAGTAAAGCTGAAAACGGCTCACCGGCTGAGTTTCCATCAGCTGCCATCCGTTGTTTTTATGGTCCGTCTGCGCAATCCTGTTGGCAGCAATGATCACAAATACCAGGAGAATAAAAAAGGTAAAAGATTTAATGGCATCTCCGGATATGGCATATTCAAAGACAGAATACGGAAGATCCCCCTCCGCTACAAATTCCGGTTTAAAAAAACTTGGAATGAAGCCGAGCAGAGGAATCATCCCTCCTAAGATAATGGCAATATAAGTAAGCCCCAGCCCTTTTGTTTTAAGCCATTCGATATTGATTGCTGTTATTAATTTTTTCATCTGTTATTAGTTTTTAGTAATTTCCATGAACCAGTCCTCAAGGCCTGCACTGTTTTTGATTTCGAAAATTTCAGCATCTTTCAGCACCAGCAATCTGACAAGGGCGGCAATATCTTCTTTTGATCCCGCTGTGATCTCCATGGTATTGTCATCAACTTTCTGTGGCGAATAACTGGCAGGAATCTCACTGATGAATTTCGAAGCATTATTCAGCCCTATTCTGATATGATCGTACCGGTAAAGTTCGTTGAGATCTTTAATGCTTCCTGTAAAACGTATTTCACCATGTGAAATAATTGCAAGATGGGTGATCATTTTCTCAATTTCCTGAAGCAGGTGGCTTGAAATAAATATGGTTACCCCTTCCTCCCGGTTAAGTCTGATCAGAAGTTCCCTCATTTCCAGCATTCCGTTCGGGTCGAGTCCGTTTACAGGCTCATCGAGGATCAAGAGTTCCGGTTTTCCCAGCAGGGTCATGGCAATAGAAAGCCTTTGCTTCATGCCCAGGGAATATCGTTTCATTTTCATATTCCGGCTGTCCCAGAGGTCTACAAGCCGAAGCACTCTTTCGCATTCGGATTCGGGCAGTTCTCTCAGCCTGGAAATAACGAGCAGGTTTTCCCAGCCGGAAAGATGGTCATAAAAAGCCGCCGTATCGATAAGACTTCCTATTTTATTAAATCCTTCAGGATAAAGTTGCGATAATGTACGGTCAAAAATCCTGATCGTTCCGTTTTCATCCGGTATGCTTCCGATCAGCATTTTCATGGTGGTGGATTTTCCGGCTCCGTTGGCTCCCAGAAATCCGAAAATGCTTCCTTTCGGAACTGAAAGGCTGATATTTCTGAGCACCGGTTTGTTTTTAGAAAATTCAAAATTGAGGTTTTGAATCTGTATCATGTTTTCCATGGGTATATTTCGTTTACAACAAAAATACAATTAAAACGGTATTATGCAATACAAAGTAGTATGTTTTTAAAATTTAAATATAAAAAAAGCCTTCAAAGTTATCTGAAGGCTCTTATACTTATTGAATTTCAACTATTTAGGCTTATACCCTGATTCGTTGAATATTTTGGTAGCATCAAGTTTTAAGAAATCTACAAGCTTGGTTTCAGGCTTCTGTTTAAAGTAAGATTTACAGATCTGCCATCCGGTGAATATTCCGATCTGTGGAGAAGATACATTATCGATCTCTGTATAAAATTTAGAGAACGGACCCGGTGTGATGAAACGCTCAACCAATCTCGGGTCGTCACCGAAGATCAGGTTTCCTTCCACAAAATAATTCCAGATATTGGCTTCGTTAGCTACGGCCCATTCGTACTGTTTCTGAGTGTAGTTCATTTTCAGATAATCGGGAGTATCCGGAAGGAAGGCTTCCTGAAGCATCATAATCTTACCGTTCAGGATTACTTTATCAATAAATTTCTGATGATCCGGGGATTCCGTTACAATATTTTCAGCAAAGATCTGCGAAACTTTAGGAACAATATTCTGAGGATTCATCGATTTCTGAAAATACAGCTCCAGTCCTTTATAATTAGGATTTCCGTCTCCCATAAAACCTGTAATATCTATAAACAGCTGATTGCCTTTTGCATCATAGATAATGGGATCCTGCGCCATCTGCAATGCGGATGAAAACAGATATACTTTAGGACTTTTGAACTGTGGGAAATAATATCCGATGTGGGAAAAGAGACTCTGAAGTTCTTTCTGAAGTTTTGCCTGATCTATTTTTCCGGCAGCTTCTTTATAGATCTTGATCTCTTCCGCATCTGCCCTTCTTTTTTCAAAATCAGCATCGGAAACAGTTCCCTGAAACCAGGGAAATTTTGCTTTAAACTGGTCCAATGGAATTTTTGTATCGTAAAATTCTCTGGAAATATCAGTAATATCTACTTTTTCAGCCGTTTCCTTTACTTCTACTTTCCACAGGTTCTCAGAATCCTTCTTACAGGAATCCAGTGCCAGAATTAAAATGGAAGAAAGCGCAATAATTCTAAAAATCTTCATTATTTTTACATGAAATTTAAGGACACAAAAATAAGGATTAAAAAGACAATTGGTGATGAATTTTAAAATATTTGCAACCTTCAGCCTGATTATTTCAGGATTTTCTTTTTATAACGGCCAAAAACTTCATTTTAAGGACCGTAATTTTGAAAAGGCGGTACTGGAAAATTTTGATCTCAATAAAAACGGAGCCCTGGAGCAGCAGGAAGCAGATCAGGTGATCAATCTGTTTCTGGTTCAGAAAAACATAACCTCAACGGAAGACCTGGCTCTTTTTAAAAATGTAAAAATGATCGTTCTGGACGACAATATCATTCCAGCCATTTCCATAGCCGGTGCGGAACATCTTGAACTGTTCTCCTGTACGGGATGTAAAGCTTCATCCTTCAACGTTGAAAATCTTAAAAGACTGACCGCTTTATATCTTGACAACAATCTTCTGGAGAATATTTCGTTAAAAGAAACCCCGAAAATTGATCAATTAACTTTATCTTTAAATGATTTAAAAACAATAGATATAACACCTCTCAGAAATCTGAAAAAGCTGAACATCGAACATAATAAGGTTCAAAAGCTTGATATTTCAGCCAACCTTTCACTGCAAACCCTTAATGTAGGAGGAAACGGAATGAAAGAATATGATATTAAGAAAGGAACTAAAACAGATGTTACCATTTTCGGAGCTGAGGAATAAACTAAATACCATGAAAATAGAAACCCAACGACTGATCTTAAGACCTCTGGAAGAAACGGATGCTGAACGGATGTTTCTGCTGGACTCCAGCCCTGAGGTCATGAAATATATTGGTGTACCGGTACTTACAGAAGTAAGTGAAACAGTAGACGTTATCCGGTTCATCAGAAACCAGTACACTGAAAACGGAACCGGACGGCTCGCCGTCATTGAAAAAGAATCCGGACTCCTGATCGGATGGAGCGGCCTCAAACTGCTGACTGAACCGATCAACGGGTACAGCAATGTGCTGGATCTTGGCTACCGTTTTATCCCTGAAGCATGGGGAAAAGGTTATGCCGTAGAAGCCGCAAAAGCGGCTCTGAATCTGGGATTCAATGAGATGAATGCAGAAATTATCTATGCTCATGCCCATTCAGGAAATGAAGCCTCCAACCATATATTAAGAAAATTAGGTTTTGAAAAAACAGGAGAATTTACAGAGCCTGACGGAATCTGTAACTGGTATGAATTAAAACGCGAAAAATACATTTAAACAATATGCTGACGATAAGACAGGAAGAGGAAAAAGACTATAAAAAAGTTTCTGAACTTACGGAAGACGCTTTCCGTACTATGGAACACAGCGATCATCAGGAGCATTTTCTGGTTGAACGTTTAAGAAAATCAGATGCTTTTATCCCGGAACTTTCCCTGGTTGCTGAAACTGAAGACGGAGTAATAGCCGGACATATCCTGTTTACTAAAATTAAGATTGAGAATAATGAGGGATCTTTTGATTCCCTGGCACTGGCTCCCGTTTCGGTAAAACCTGAATTTCAGAATCAGGGTATCGGAGGGCAGCTTATTCTTTCCGGACATCTTATAGCCCAAGAACTGGGTTATGAATCCGTTATCCTTATCGGACATGAAGCATATTATCCTAAGTTTGGTTACGAAAAAACCAGTAATTTTGGAATTTATTTTCCGTTTGATATTCCTGAAGAAAACGGCATGGCCATTGAACTGGTAAAAGACGGACTGAAAAATGTAACAGGTATCGTAAAATACCCTAAAGAATTTGGAATAGACTAAAAAAATAAACGAATGCAGACACAAAAAGTAATAGATCATATTGTAGGCTGGCTGAAAGATTATGCCGTAAAAGCTAAAGTAAACGGATATGTAATAGGAGTTTCGGGAGGTGTAGATTCCGGAGTGGTTTCTACGCTGGCGGCCATGACAGGTTTAAAAACCCTTCTGATTGAAATGCCGATACGCCAGAAACCTGATCAGATAGACCGTGCCTGGGAGCATATGAATGATCTGAAATCAAGATTTCCCAATGTTGAAGCCATGTCTGTAAATCTTACCCCCGCTTTTGAAGAGCTTTATAAGACATTCGATGTAAAGGATGACCTGTATCCGAACGAAAAGCTTGCTTTTGCCAATACAAGATCCAGGCTGAGAATGCTTACCCTGTATTACTACGGGCAGCTGAACGGCCTTCTGGTATGCGGAACCGGGAATAAAGTGGAAGATTTCGGCATCGGGTTTTATACCAAATACGGTGACGGAGGCGTAGATGTTTCCCCTATTGCCGATCTTTATAAAACAGAAGTCTATACCCTCGCCAGAGCCCTGGATCTGGTTAAAAATATCCAGGAAGCCATTCCTACCGACGGACTTTGGGATGTGGACAGAACGGATGAGCAGCAGATTGGTGCCACTTATCCGGAACTGGAAAAGATTCAGAAAGAATACGGAACAAAAACAGCAGACGATTATGAAGGCCGTGATAAGGAAGTATTTTTAATTTTTGACAGGATGCACAAAGCCGCAAGGCATAAAATTGATCCTATTCCGGTATGTGATATTCCGGAAGAATGGAGAAACAGTTAATTTAATTTACCCGTATAATAATCTACCGGTCTATCAATATACTCTTACATGATCAGACCGGTAAATTGTTACATTAATCATAGTATGAACAGTAAAATAAGAGCCGTTTTATTCATGTGTCTCGGGCTTCTCTTCGGAATGTCGGTGATGTATGTTTATAAGAACTTCATTGAAGGTAAGAAAGAAAATCCGGATGCTGTAAAAACAGAAACGGTAAGTTATGGAAGTGCTTCGGAAGACCAGTCCGGAACCCGGAATTCTTCCTCACAGTCTTCCATCGACCAGCTTACGGAAGAAAAAACAGTCATCAGCTATGTAAAGCAGAATCACAGGCTGCCGGATTATTATATCACTAAAAATGAAGCAAGACAGCAGGGCTGGAACCCATCCAAAGGAAATCTCTGCGATGTACTTCCCGGAAAAGCCATTGGCGGTGATAAGTTTGGCAACCGTGAGAGAAGACTGCCGGAAGGTGAAAAATATTACGAAGCTGATGTGAATTATCATTGCGGAAGCAGAAATGCCGACAGGATCATCTTTACAAAGAACGGGGATGTTTATCTTACCAAAAACCATTATAAGAGCTTTGAAAAGCAATAAGCTTCCTGCAAAGCTTTTTTAGTTCATAAAACTGGAAATTCAATTGAATATGAAGACAATATATATAGATTTTACAGACATCGGAGATTATGAGGATTTTTATGCCCAATTAAAGGAAAAGATTACGCTTCCCGATTATTTTGGAGATAACCTCGATGCTCTGTCAGATGTCATTACCGGAGAACTGGAAATGCCTCTCCACATCGAATTTGTTAATATGACCGTAGATCAGCTTGAAATTTTTGAAGATCTTCTTACCACTCTGGAAGATGCCGAGGATGAAGTGGAAGATTTCAGTTTCAGCTACTATCTGGAGCAGTATGAAGATGATGAGGATGATGAGGATGCGGAGGATGAAGAATAAATCCTGAATTATGTAAATAGAAAAAATTACAGTGTCAGTCAGTATTTTACAAAGTAAAAACCTGCTGACATTTTTTTATTTTATAAATTGAAGAAATACAGGTTTTGGCTAAAGCCGGATGAATGTTTACTATTCAGGCGGATTAAAGTTCACCTCTATTGAAGTAAATCTATTCTCTCCCCAATAAAAATCGCAGATTTTTAAGAATCTTAGGTGAACTTTTGTGCGCAAAGAATTGAACCAAAAAAATAACTTAAGAGTCAAAATCTTTTGTGACTGTTGCGGTTACAATAGTTCCCCACAGATTTCACAAATCCAACTGATGTTTGCTGAGATTTTTTCTCGCTGATTTTGCGGATTGGGCAGATCTATTCTCTCCCCAATAAAAATCGCAGATTTTTAAGAATCTTAGGTGAACTTCTGTGCGCAAAGAATTGAAACAAAAAAATAACTTAAGTGTCAAAATCTTTTGTGACTGTTGCGGTTACAATAGTTCCCCACAGATTTCACAAATCCAACTGATGTTTGCTGAGATTTTTTCTCGCTGATTTTGCGGATTGGGCAGATCTATTCTCTCCCCAATAA
>NZ_JBXDSA010000001.1:1533638-1576687 GCF_056844565.1 Chryseobacterium sp. FR054
AAATCACAGATTTTTAAGAATCTTAGGTGAACTTCTGTGCGCAAAGAATTGAACCAAAAAATAACTTAAGTGTCAAAATCTTTGTGCCTATTGCGGTTAAAATAGCAGATCGGGCAGTTTTCTATTTGATGCATATATTGAAAGAGGTTGTCTCATTTTTGAAACAACCTCTTTTTTTATTTTATTTACCGATAACTTCTGTAATCGGATTTCCAACATTTCCGCTTGGGAACTGGATCTTCAGTAAAGAAGAAACGGTTGGAGCAATATCTGTCATGTTGTAGGCTTTATTGCTTTCACCATGCTGGATGCCCCATCCCATAAAGATCAGTGGGATATGGGAATCATAAGAGTTCCATACGCTGTGGGTTGTACCTGTTTTAGAATATGGTGGCAGCATAGAATCCTTTGAGATCAGCTGGATATCTCCGCTTCTCTGCCTGTTGATCCCGTTGATGATTCTCTGTTTAATCGGTTCCGGAATACTTGATTCCTGAACTTCTTCTACTGAAACCGCATATAAAACACTTGGGTCTTTCTGTATTTCTTTTATGGCAAAATCTCTTACATCATCCAGCTCAAGCTTGTTATCGTTCAGCAGTTTTCTGTCGAAATAAACCTGGTAATTGTCCACAGCATTAATCAGCTTATCCACACCGAATTTATCTTTCAGTTTCTGGTTGATATCTTTTTCCATCCCTTCTCCGAAGAAACCTGTCGGGATCTTATGTTCTTTCAGGAATCCTACTGAATGAGCCCCGCCGTGGTCGGCAGAAAGGAAAACAGTGTATTCGCCCTTCCCTACTTTTGAATCCAGATAGCTGAAGAACTGTGCCAGATCCTGGTCCAGTCTTAAATAAACGTCTTCCACTTCAATGGAATTCGGTCCGAATTTGTGGCCTGCATAATCCGTGGAAGCAAGGTTGACGGTAAGGAAATCCGTAATATTGTCAGCTCCCAGTTTTTCTCCCTCAATAGAAGCTTCAGCCAGCTTCAGTGTAAGAGTATTTCCGAATGGTGTATAACGGATATTATCTTTTTTGGTTTCATAGTCTTTGGCAAGATTGCTGTACGGGAAAACAGGTGTTTTTGAGCTACCCAGAAGCCCTTCCCAGGAAGAATTATCCGGCGAACTTTCCGTATACTGATTAATTGGGAGCAATGTATTCCAGCCGTTTGCCACCAATTTTGCAGGTAAATTCAGGGCATTGAAAGATTTCAGCCACTGAGGCAGATCATTCATATACCATGTGCTGGTGATAAAGTTCCCGGTGCTGTCGTCAAACCAGAAAGCACCGTTCGGAGTATGCCCCGCAGGCAGAATGGAAGCACGGTCTTTCAATGAAACCCCGATTACTTTTCCCTGGAAATTCGTTGCCAGTCTCAGTTCATCAGTTACTGTTGTAGACCAGAGGTTTTTCGGGGAATGACTTCCTGTTTTTATGTTGTCTGTTCCTACCGGCTTAACGCTGTCATCTGCAGTACAGTAGACCCCTTTCCCGGTCTCCTTATCTGTCCAGCCATTTCCTGCAATTCCGTGAATGGCCGGTACAGAACCTGTAAAGATACAGGTATGCCCTAATGCCGTAATGGTTGGCACATAATTGATATGAACATTGTTTAATGAATATCCGGTATTCAACAGTCTCTTGAAACCGTCATTTCCATATTTGCTGTAATAGCGGTAAAGATAGTCCCACCGCATCTGGTCTACCACCATTCCTACAACTAATCTGGGTCTTGGTACCTGAGAACTGTTCTTCTGAGCATTGATTGTAATTACGGACAAAAAAGCAACTGCCGCAACTGAAATTTTCCTAAACATCCGGTAAAAATTTTATTGAGCACAAATTTACGGGTTTTGAAAGTCTTGGAGTGTGAAATTTTATTTAAATTTGACATGATCACCGATTTAGAAGCTTTGGAAAGGACCATTCAATCAATAACCGTTACCTCATCAGACGAATTTCCCAGTCTTGATGATATTGCAGGTATCTCCCGGCAGATAAAGCTTAAGATTGTTTTTGAAAACCAATTTACATTTCTAATCTTTTAAGATCAATACTAAATTCAATAATTAACGAAAATCACACGCTCTATGGTTAAATTTAAATACGTCATCTTATACGTTGAAGACGTTGAGAAATCCATGAATTTCTATAAAGAAAGTTTTGAGACCGAAATCAAATTCATCACTCCTGAAAAAGATTACGGGGAATTGCTCACCGGGAATACTACACTTTCATTTGCTTCCGTTCACCTTGCCGGATCCAACATCAAAAAGGGATTTTTATCATCAAAAGCCTCAGAAAAGCCTTTCGGAATAGAACTGGGATTTGTAACCGATGATGTAGAATCCCTGGTAAAAAAAGCTGTCAGCAACGGTGCTGTTCTTTATGAAGATATTGCTGTAAAACCGTGGGGGCAGAAAACCGCTTACATCAAAGATCCTGACCATTACCTGGTAGAAATCTGTACAGAAGTTCAGTAACAGCAAAACCACCTACTATGAAAATAAAAAGACTGGAAAAACTCACCGGGAATCCTTCATCTGACTGGGGCCACAACGGTTATGCTACGGATAAGATCCTTTCCGTTTCGGCTATTGAATATGCAGGCTCTTTTGAATTTATTTTAAAAGAAAAAGCAATCAGCTATACCAAAACCTGGGAAACCCATTCCGAAGATACAGAAGAACTCAACAGAATTATTGAAAAAGGGCATTCTTTCGGAGCTTACGCGGATGAGGAGCTGATCGGCTGGATCATTGGCGAACACAGAACCTGGAACAACAGTTTTTATATTGAAAATATTCTGATCAGTGAAAAACACAGAAGATCCGGTGTAGGAGCAATGCTGATCAAAAATATTGTGAAAGAAGCCAGAACCCTCAGCTGCCGGATCATTGAACTTGAAACCCAGAACACCAATTATGCCGCTATCCAATTTTACAGAAGACTGGGCTTTGGTATTACGGGGTTTAATACGAGGCTGTATGAAAATACGGATGAGACGGCTGTTTTTATGACTCTTGATTTACAGTAAAGCATTTTCCGTAGCTGAAAAAGAACCGAAATGGTTGAAAACCGTTTGATAAATTCACAGATTTTTTAAATCACACACACGGGTATTAAATATTATTTGTATATTAGTAATCAACAAATTAAAATATTAATACTATGAAAAACCGAAAAAAATTAACAAGAAAACAGCTGGAATTTATTAAAGGCGGTGATAATCCGTATGCGCTTTGTGATATGAACGGTGAATGCCCGCCAACAGCAGGAAGTTATTATTGCAGTGATGGTGTATGTTACAGTTTTAATCCGGGCGGCAATCCTGGAGGAGGCGGTGGCGGTGGCGGTGGCGGCTGCAGTGAGCCACAGCGCTTATGCATGCCCTGGGAAACAGGTTGCGGATGCGTATATTAAGGAATAAAGTATTGTTAGATAAATACATGGGGCGGTTTTTACCGCTCTTTTTTGTTTATAACGATAAAAAATGCATCTTTGATAAAATAAAAACTATTTCATGAGAACTATTCATTCCTTACTTCAGTACAATCTATTAACATAACACTATGAGATATTTAGAGAAAATTCAGAGCCTTCTTCCCCTGGGTTATTTATATCTGATTGTGTTGGGTCTTCTAAAGGAAAGCGTAATGTTTTATCAGCTGGATATTAATATTCTGAAATATTCATCACTCACGGATATTCTGATCAGTCCTGTTGCGGATATGGTGACCAATCCTATTCTGATTCTGATGATTCTTCTGATGATCCTTCTTTTCTTTGGCTTTCAGGTTCTTATGATCAAAAACAGTCACAAAAACTGGGTTCAGAAAATACTGAAAACTTACAGAATCAATGTAGATCCGGAAAAAAAAGAACTTCGGAAAGCCATGATCCCTGTATTTGTGGCACTGGTAGCTCTGGAACTGCTGTCCTTATTTGTAGGGCTGGGTATTGGTGGCGGAAACCGTATCAAAAAAAGGCTGGATACGCAGAACCTGCATTATAATTACAAATTAACAACCGGCTCTGATACATCTGCTGAAATTTATATGATTGATATCAACAGCAGCTATTATTTTTACGTTAAAAAAGGAGAAAAGCAGATCAGGATAGCTCCGGTAGGAAGCATCACCAATCTGGAAGTTATTAAAAAGAATTAATATGAGAAATAAACCGACATCAGCGTACACCAATGAAGAACTCATCAGCAATGAAAAGAAAATAAAAGTTCTTACTATTATGCTTGCTTCCTCCATGATTGTTCTGCTGGCAACCTCTTTTGTTCTGATCCTGAAAAAGGGATTCAATCCGGTCATTATTATCCCGGTGAGCTTGCTTCCTTTACTGATCATAAATATCATCAATTTAAAAAACATTAAAAAAGAGAAAGAAAAACGGGGACTATCTTAGCTTATGAGCTGACCGACTCTGGTGCAACTGTATTGAAAAGCCTGATACGTATAGATTTCCTTATATTTTCACTTTAAGTTTTATTATTTTTACAGCCTAAAATCTAATTTTAACGATGAGTACCAGCAGGAAAGTTTTGGAAAAAATGTCAGACCGGGAACTGGAAAAATATATCCGGCCGGAAAGCAGATTTGCTCCGAAAGCGATCTCTTATGCTTACGAAATACTTAAAGCCAGAGGCAGACAGTTCAGTGAAGAAGAAACAATACGGATCAATTCCGTTATTTCCGGTAATAAAACGGGAGAAACGGAAGTTCATCCCTATTATAAAAAGGTTTCCGGTATTTTTTACCTGTGCGGTGCTTTGGGAATCGCCAGCATGATCTGGACCTATGAGCAGTTCAATACGCCAATGGGAATCTTTATCGGAGCCGCTGTTATTGCCTTTACATTTGGATTGGGATATTTGGCAGGAAAAGGAAGCGAGCTGGTTAAATATTTTATCATCATCAGTTTTGCTTTGGGATGCTTTGCTCTTCCTTCTATTTTTACCACTTTAAAAACAGATCCTGTCCTGGGAATGATTAATATTGTACAGACACTTCTCCAGATCTGGGCAATTGTATTATTACTGAAAATTCCAGCCCCTAAAAAATCATAAATCTGAAGAGTGCATTTCAGGATGAGAACTAACCAATAATAACAAAAAATATGGATAAACGGATTCAGGAAATCAAAGAGAAAATAGAAATCCCCGCCACAGAATTCATTACCGGCGGATTCAGACCGGAAAACAGCATAGAGGAATCCTGGATAGGGCGTGTCACCGCTTATGGAGAAGACGAAGAAATTCCTCTGGATCAAAACGGGGATCAGATGATGCCCCTCCTTCAGCTTTATCTTCCCAACCAACCTTTTATTCCTGAGCCTGTTAAAAACACAAAACTCCTCACGGTCTTCATGACCTACGACTTTCCTGAACCACTTGAAAAAATGGGTGCTAACTGGGTTATCCGTGAATATGAAAGTTTAAACGACTTCGTGACTAAAGATCTCAACAATCCTGAATCCTACCTGAACCCTTTTCCACTCCGCTCACAACTCATTCCCCAAGACGCTCCGTTATGGGACGGCGGCGGGCTTGAAGATCTTCCCGGTGGTATACAGCGGCAGATCATTAACCTTGAAAAGGAAGGCATCATCGGAAGTTATTTTGACATTATCCAGCACTGTTACAGTACAAAGCTGGGCGGCTACCCTTCTTTCTGCCAGCCGGGTATAGGAATTAAAGACGGTTTCGGAAAAGGGTTTGAATATGTGTTCCAGATTTCATCAGACGGAAAAGCAGGTCTTAATGTGATTGACAGCGGGAGCCTGATGTTTGCAAAGAACAGTAAAACCGGTGAATGGAGTCTGTATTATGATTTTTATTAATCCTCTCTACCAAATCTGTTATTTTTATCTTTAAAATCTTTAGCATTTCAGTAATAAATATCTATTCAGTATTGTTATTACTGTATGAGAACCATTTTTTTACTTCTATTTATCATCCTGTCCTCTACTACAATTCAGGCCCAGAACAGCAGTTCTGTAGCTTTTTTTGAAACCACAGATCATGTCAGAATCAGGTATAAGGTTTCCGGAAAGGGAGAAGCCTGTATCTATATTCCCGGAGGTCCCGGACAGGGATATAGTTCTTTTGAGTATTTGGGAGGAAGCAATCTTGAGAAAAATATGAAAATGATCTATATGGATCAGCGGGGTTCCGGAAGTTCCGCCCCCTCCGGGAATTACCACCTGAATGCTATGGTACAGGATATTGAAGAACTCAGACAACATCTGAAGCTTGATAAAATCTTTCTTCTGGCTCATTCTTTTGGAGGAATTATAGCCGTCAGCTATGCAAAAAAGTATCCGCAGCATCTCAAAGGGCTTATTCTGGCAAATATTACGCTTCATTTTCTGAACAGTGAATCGGTAAAAGAACAGATAGAATATGGAAACAGGCTCCTTCAAAAGAAAAATAAAATGATACCCGAAGACAGCCTTTCCTCTGAACTCTCAAAAATAAGCAGCCTTTTGAGAAAGAAAAAAATCGGATATAAATTCCTTACCGATGATGTGGAAACCATTAAGCAAATGGATAAAACAGATTCCCTTCATCCCCGGATCATAGACTTTGGAATGGCTGTAATCTCCCAGCCTAAAGAATACCCCGAATATTACGCTGATTATACACCCCTTACCCAAAAGATCACAGTTCCTGTACTGATAATTACCGGAAAAAATGATAAAGCTGTAGGAACCCGCCATTATAAAACTTTCCGGTTTCCTGACCAGAAAACGGTTTCTATAAACGGAGGTCATCTGCTGTATTATGAAAAGAACAAGGAATTTACCCAAACGGTATGGAATTTTGTCAACCAACAGAAATAAATTTCTTTTCGTTTTTTTCATAAATTTACCTGAGAAGCGGTTCGGATTTTCCCTGATTTTTAACTTTTATCTGAAAAATCCTTCCTTATAAAAAAACAAAAAATATGAAGACATTGATCTGGAAAGGAATACTCTATCAGTCCCTGGAATATTTTACCCTGCAGGAACACACAGAAAACTATATCGTTTCATCCAAAATCATAGGTAGTTATCTGGATAAAATCTACACGGCCGAATATACCATAAACACTGACAGAAACTGGAATATTCTGGAATTTTTCATGCAGTCTGAAGTAAATTCTACTAAAAATACACTGTCAGGGAAGAAACTGGGAAACAAATGGGAGATCAATCAGATTGAACGCCCAGAATTTGAAGGTATTCAGTATATAGATATTTCACTGACTCCTTTCACGAATGCCCTTCCCATAAACACCTTAAAATTACAGGAAAATAATTCACAGGAAATTCAGGTGATTTATATTGATGTTCTAAACAACGGATTCAGAACAGCCAGCCAACGATATACAAGAACAGCAAAGGAAAAATACCTTTATGAAAATATTCCTACAAATTTTGAAGCGGAAATAACGGTTGATGAATCAGGACTGGTGCTCGATTATCCACAGCTTTTTGAGAGGGTGAAAACGCTTTAATTCTTATCTTATTAAAAGAATATATTTGATTCGGCGCGGCCGGAGGCCGCGCCGAATCAAATATTATTATTCTATAAAAACCAATTATTATGGTTCTCCGTAATTATCTGATCTAAACATTCTTTAGTTTTGCTTCATACAAAGTGGTATAATGAATACAAAACTTAATATAATCATGTCAGTTCTAATATTCCTCGTTCTAAGTTGCAGTCAATATAAAGAAACAGGATCAGCAGACACGGAGAATCAAATTACACCGATTCAAGTCCGAAAAATCAATCCTTCTGAATTAAAAAAATATGCATCCGTAGAAACCATGCTGAAGGATGCGCATGATTTTACCATAGAACAAGGTACTCTAAAATTCATAAACAATGATGAAAATAATTTACACATCCAGATTTCAAAACCTATTATTGAGGGGGATTCAGAAAATATAATCGTTAGTACTGTTAAAAGAGATATTGTATATGTTGCATTCCAAGTTTTTGCCAATACCTCAACTAACAAAATTACAATTACATCAGTTCCGGTCGCCTTCAATAATCAGACAAAATATTACAATGAATACCAAAAGACAATTACAGTAACACGAAAGAAATCTGATCAGATTATGCAAAAGGAATTTGGGTCTGCAGATTATTCAATACTTTTCGCTGATCTAAATGGAATTCAGATTCCAAGTAATCATTTTGACAAATTAAAGTTTGAAAGTCTGGATCGGATCTATTCAGAATTGGCAGATTAACAATACAAAATCTTAATATCATTCAAAACAAAACAGACCGTTTCTCACCGAAACAGTCTGTTTTTATAGTTAAACCTCAGCATAAAGCCGGTTCATAAATTAGAATTTAAGATCTCCATTCACCTCTCTCACTGCATTAGCAGCTTCAGCGAATTTCAATTGCTCTTCAGCGGTAAGCGTTATGTTAACGATTTTTTCAACACCGTTAGCTCCGATGATGGCAGGAACCCCCAGACAAATATCGTTTTGACCGTATTCTCCTTCAAGCATTAAAGAACAAGGGATCATTTTCTTCTGATCGCAAGCGATAGCCTGAACCATTACAGAAACCGCTGCACCTGGCGCATACCATGCTGAAGTTCCTAATAATTTGGTAAGAGTTGCTCCTCCTACTTTAGTTTCTTCAATTACATATTTCTGTTTTTCATCGTCCAGGAATTCAGTTACAGGAACTCCGTTTCTTGTCGCTTTGCTTAATAGAGGAAGCATTCCCGTGTCGCTGTGTGCAGCGATTACCATACCGTCAACATCCGAAATAGGGGCTTCTAATGCTTCCGCCAATCTGTACTTGAATCTTGCAGAATCCAGTGCACCACCCATTCCGATGATCTTGTGCTTAGGAAGACCTGAAGTTTTGTGTACCAGATAAGCCATAGTATCCATTGGGTTAGAAACCACGATAATGATTACTTCCGGAGAATGTTTTACTAAATTTTCAGTAACTTCTTTCACGATACCTGCGTTGATACCGATAAGCTCTTCTCTTGTCATTCCCGGTTTTCTTGGAATACCTGAAGTAATTACGGCTACATGAGAACCTGCAGTTTTGCTGTAATCTCCTGTTGTTCCGGTAATTTTTGTATCGAATCCGTTAAGCGATGCCGTCTGCATCAAATCCATTGCTTTACCTTCAGCAAACCCTTCTTTAATGTCTACCAAAACTACTTCTGAACAGAAGTTTTTCATTGCGATGTATTCTGCACAGCTTGCTCCTACCGCGCCTGCACCTACTACAGTTACTTTCATATTGTATACTTTTTTTAAATTATTTTTTTTAGTTATGTTTAAAAATTGAAACTCCCAAATTTAACAATTCCTGAAAAAATGGGCAATTTTTCAGGAATTTAATTAGACTTCAATATCATTAATTCACGTTCAGTAAAAACGTATAGAGTTTTTTAGCTCCGGAAAGCACTTCACTGTAATTGTCTTCAGCCACTTCCGTATCGAGAACCTCTTTGAAATTCTTCCACATCGGCCCGGTATTTTCCTGATAGCATCCGAAAAAGTTGAAAGTAACTTCATCAAAGCCTTCCGTTTTGGAAAGCTGTTTTGCGATGACATTTCCTCCCAGTGTAGAACCTTCAATAACGTACATTGCTCCCAGTGCTTCGTGTTCATTATCAAAATTCAGATCGTGGATAGCCGTTTTATTTTCCAGGGAAAGGCTTTCAAGATCTTTTTCAATAAGAGGAAGTTTTTTTCTGTCGTTTAGCTGAAGTTTCTCCGAATACTTATCAGAAAGACTGCTGAATATTTTATCTTCACTGTGAAGAAGCATCAGATAATTGGAACTGATGATCTTTTTGTAATCTTCCAGAGTGAAGGTTTTATTAAAAATTTTTTCGGAATTGAAAAGTTTCTCCGCAGCATTATGGTATTCCGCTGTATGTTGTTTAAGATATTCTGATACCATCCATAAAGTTTTTAAGGTTTCTCAAATTTAAGGTTTTTTGAACGTTAAAATGAAAGAAGTCCCCTCTTTATTGCTTTCATAATCTATATTGCCTCCGATACGGTTCATAATGCGGTGTACAATGGAGAGTCCTACCCCATTCCCTTTGAATTTTTTGGCATTATCCATCCGGTTGAAAATCTTGAACATTTTGTGCTTTTCCTCTTCAGGAATTCCAATTCCGTTATCCGAAATACGGTAAATCACCGTTTCTCCGTCTTCCGTTCCTCCGATCTCCACTTTCGGATAATCTTTGTGGGAAGAATATTTTACCGCATTATTGATGATATTGAGAAACACCTGGTGAAGCATGGTTTTATCAGCAAGTACCTCAGGACATTCGTGAATGATGATTTCACTTTTCGGACTGTCAAAAGTAATCCTGGCATTCTCAGAGATCTTTTCTATCGTGCGGGCGGGCTGAAGACTTTCCAGCTGAATCTCACTGTGCTTGGCGCGGCTCAGCTGAAGGACATCATGCATCATCTCCGCCATATTGTCGATCTCTTCAATAATAGAGTTCAGCTTATTTTTATTCTTTTCTGTCTTTTCAAAATCAGAAAGCAGCATCTGTGCATTAAGCTTCATCACCGTTAAAGGAGTTCCCAGATCATGGGAGATCGTATAGGAGAAACTGTCCAGTTCTTCATTAACTTTTCTCAGCTGGTTATTCAGTTCCTTGATCGCGTTATACTGTTTGTGGGAAGTTTCAAGAATTACATCCCGTACCGCTTTTACTGCACTGATGCTTCTGGAATTCCATCTTCTTGAATTTCCTTTTATATTTTCTGTAAAAATCTGAAAAGAAGTCCTCGGCGAAACAATCTGTCTTTCTTCCCCGTTCTGAAGGAATATTTCTACATTTTTTCCGGGATTTCCTGCCCAGTTGATATGCTCGTCAAATTCTTTACGGAACCACATCAGCATTTCTTTTTTATTCCTTTCGATAAAATAAATAATAATACCGGCCGTATTTTCATTCAGGCCAAGATGGGTTCCATGGTCTTTCAGGAAGCTTCTGTTTACATACATACTTCCTTCCGTATTTTCCAATGCCCAGTCGATGATCTTTTCAATCGTACTGCGGTCAGGAACTGTTCCTGAAGTTACCGTATCCCCTTCCGAAGTAATGACAAGTCCGTCTGCATCCGGCAGCTTTTTGATTTTGTTTTTATTATCCGTGAGAGAATCAAACAGATGATTATGCTTTAAAAATTCCGCTTTCAGCTCCGATGATTTCTCATTGAGTTCCAGACGGTAATTCAGTTCATTTTTGGATTTAAATGATGAATAGGCATTGGACGCCAGTGCCGTAAAAATTCCGGCCTGAACACGGTCTTCAAGATCAATATGTTTAGGCTCCGAATTCTGGCAGGTAACCAGCCCCCAAAGATGGTCGTCAATAATAATGGAAACACTGAAACTTGAAGAAGTCCCTGAATTTTTAATATACTGCCCGTGAATGGGTGACATCCCTCTTGAAGCAACATATGTCAGATTGATGTGATCCTGTTTTTTGCTTAATAAAGGAACTGTTTCCGCATATACATTGCTGAAGATCCTTTTTCTTTTCTTTAAATACAATTCCCTTGCCTGTCTGGGGATATCAGATTCCGGATAATGAAGACCAAGATAGCTTTCCATATTTCCGGCTTTCCGCTCTGCAATAACCTTTCCGGAACCGTCCATCATAAATTTGTACACCATCATCCGGTCGTAGTTCACGATTTTTGAAAGCGTACTCAGCAGCTGATCCCAGAGCTCCTGTTCATTATCGATCACATAAAAGTTATCGTATTTGTTTGAGATCCGTTTATTCGGATTTTCCACCACCGCCTCAAACTCGAAAAAAACACTTTTCCCGGTTCTGAATACAGAGCAGTGATATTCTTTCTCACTGATGAATATTTTGTCAAAATGAGTCTCATTTTCTCTTCGCGTAAAGTCCTGAAATGAAATATAGATATCGGATTCTATAACAGGTCCGAAGGTTTCCGGAAAGTCACTAAGCTTTCTGTCAAAAAGCTGCTCTGCATTTTCGATCCTGAATATATCCGTAATATTTCCGCTGAAGAAAGTAATGGAATGAGATTCTGCATCAATGCCAATCAGATATCCAAAACTTTGTATATACCCAGGGATATGGATGGGTTCCTCATGACACTCTACAAAATTCATATATATTTTTGATCTATCAAATATAACGTTTTTTTTAAAGACATATTTATTTTGTGGTATCCAATCTCAACATGAGCGAAACCACACTGATTTCCACAGATAAAAACATTGATCTGCCTTAAAATCCTGTCCGTAACTCTTATTTTTTTAATACTTATAAAAGCATTTATCTAAAAAATACGGAAAATTCCACAGAATTCCAAGAAGTATGATTCATCACATGAATTTTACATTAACAAGTGAAATAATTGCGTTAATTAAACAAAATTTATTAAATTTATATCACCAAATAACCATTACAATTAAAAATAATTGAATTTTTTACCATATTCTTAATAAAAACTTCATTTAATTTCAAATAATATTACTATGAAAAAGTTCCCTTTCATTATCCTCACTCTGATTATTTTATCAGGAGCCTGGAGCAGCTACGATGCCTGCACCAGAGTTGTTTACAAAGGGCCCGGCAATACGGTCATTACTGCCCGTTCTATGGACTGGCGCGATGAAATTCCCGGTAATCTGTGGGTATTCCCGAAAGAAATCCGGCGCAGCGGTGAAGTTGGACCTCTGTCTTTACAATGGACCTCAAAATATGGAAGCATCATCAGTTCTTCCTGGGACATTACTTCCTCAGACGGTATGAACGAAAAAGGACTTGTAGCCAACCTGCTCTGGCTCGGAGAATCTCAATATCCGACATTTGATCCTAAAGGAAAACAGAAAGGTCTGGCCATTTCCCTCTGGGCACAATACTTCCTTGATAATTTTGCGACAGTAAAAGAAGCGGTAGCCCACATGAACACCAACCCCTTCATCATTGTCAGCGATTATATCCCCGGAACCGAACGGTTTGCAACCGTACACCTTTCTTTATCCGATGCTTCCGGAGATAATGCCGTCTTCGAATACATCAAAGGAAAACTGGTTGTACACCACGATTCTGAATATACAGTGATGACCAATTCTCCTGTTTTTGAGGAACAGCTCGCTCTAAACAAATACTGGCAGGGAATTCCGGGAACGGTAATGCTTCCGGGAACCAATCGGGCCGCAGACCGTTTCGTAAGAGCTTCTTACTACATCAATGCCATTCCGAAAACCAGTGATCCACGGACAGCCGTAGCCAGCGTATTCAGTGTCATCAGAAACTGTTCCGTTCCTTATGGCATCACTTCGGAAACAGAACCTAATATTTCCTCAACAAGATGGCGCTCCGTTTCCGATCAGAAAAACCTGGTCTATTATTTCGAAACGGTATTTACCCCTAACACATTCTGGGTAAACCTCAAAGATTTTGATCTCAGCTCAAAAGGAAAGGTTATGAAACTTGATCTGAGCAATTTCCAGACTTATAACGGAAAAGCCAATAAGGATTTTAAGGAATCCAAGCCTTTCAAATTCTTGGGACTTCAATAATATATTCATTTAAACACAAATACTATGACCTTTTTTTCACCCAAAAAAAGAAGCCTGGTGTTTTGTGCTCTATTGGCCGGACTATCAGCCGGCGCACAAATCCCGGACTCTCTGCAGACTGCCCCGCAGGAAGACAATGTAAAGTACCCGCAGCTGCAGATCAAAGGACTTTTCCAGGCCCGTTACCTGGTAGGAATGGCCAAAGATGTCGATGTCAACGGGCTGCATCATGCCGATGGATCGGGAACCAGCAACAATTTTATGCTGAAGTATATGAGGGTTCAGGTACGTGCCCAGATCAGTAAACGGACAGAAGTTGTAGCCCTTGCCAATCTTGCGGATTTTAAAAACGATCCCAAAAGCAGAGTACTTGAAAATGCCTATCTGAAGTATACTTTCAGTCCCAGGTTGGCATTCACTGTGGGACAGTTCAGACCCTGGTTCGGTATTGAAGAAACCTATCCTATTGACATCATCAAATCTTTAGACTGGTCCAATCAATACAGTGAGTTCGGAAAGCTGGGCTGGACGAGTTTCCAGATCGGGCTTTCTGCCACAGGACAGCTGAAGCTGGGTGAAATTCCCTTCCAATATGCAGTATCTGTTGTGAACGGAAACGGAAAAAACCAGATCAATGATAATGATAACGGCAAGCAATATTCTACGAGACTGGTTTTCGGGCTTTCAAAAAAATACAACTTCAATGTCGGACTGAACGGCGGTATCGGGGAAGTCTTCAGCCAGAAAGTATATGCTTTGGGGGTTGATCTGAGTTCTATGATCCAGTTTGATCCCAGATGGAGCCTTGATATGCAGCTTGAGGCCAAACAGGCTACCAATCATGTCCTGTACAACACCCTTGATCCTGAAACCAGACCCTCCAATCCGGATCAGTACCTCATCCGGGGGGCTTATTTTCTTCCGAATCTGAGGTATGAGATCAACCACAAAAATCTCAGTGCATTTGAGCTTTCCTGCCGGTACGAATACCTTGACACCAATTTCAGGATGAACTCAAATCCCAGACAGACGATCACTCCGATGGCCGGGCTGGAATTCCTGAAAAACTACGGAGCCAGAATCCAGCTCGGAGTACAGTTTGACCGTTACAAACATCAGGTGGACAACACCTCACAATACAACAACAATCTGTTCATTGTCCAGGTACAGAGTAGATTTTAACCATTTAAACATTCAATTATGAAAGAAATTAATATCAGAAATGTAGCGATAACGTTTGGTGTTGCGCTGGTGATATGGTTTATTCCTGTACCGGAAGGTGTCACCCGGGATGCATGGCATCTGTTTGCTATTTTTGCGGCAACGATTTTGGGGATTATTCTTAAAGCTGCCCCAATGGGAACCATGTGTATGATGGCTATTGCCTTTACCGCACTTACCCAGGTTGTAGCACCCGGGGATGCCGGAAAATCGATTACCAAAGCACTTTCCGGATTCGGAGATAAAGTGATCTGGCTGATCGGGATCTCCTTCTTTATTGCCAGAGGATTCATCAAAACCGGGCTGGGCAACAGAATAGCCTTCCTCTTCATCCGGATTTTCGGAAAAAGTTCACTGGGACTGGCATACGGACTGGGACTTGCAGACGTTTGTCTCGCTCCTGCCATTCCGAGTAATACCGCAAGAGGAGGCGGAATTATCTACCCGATCATGAAATCCATGGCCATCAGTTTTGATTCCGTTCCGGAAAAGCCGGAAACCCACAGAAAACTGGGTTCTTTTTTAACGCTGAACAGCTATTATATGAACCTCATCGCTTCTTCCATGTTTCTTACCGGAACAGCCAGTAACCCGATGTGTCAGAAATTTGCAGCCAATCTCGGCATCAATATTACCTGGATGTCATGGGCCGCAGCAGGATTCCTTCCCGGATTGGTCGCGTTCTTTGTCGTTCCGCTGGTTCTGTACAAATTATACCCGCCTGAGCTTAAAAAAACGGGTGACGCTCCCAAAATGGCCGCTCAGAAATTAAAGGAAATGGGCCCGATTTCCAGAAATGAATGGCTGATGCTACTGGCTTTCTTCATTCTCCTTGCCCTTTGGATATTTGGCGCATCCCTTTCTATTGATGCTACCACAACCGCGTTTATCGGACTTACTTTGCTGCTTCTTACTTCAGTACTGACCTGGGAAGACGTAAAAGGTGAAAAAGGGGCATGGGATACCATTGTTTGGTTCGCCGTTCTGGTGATGATGGCAAGTTCTTTGAATGAGTTAGGCTTCATCGGCTGGTTCAGTGACCTGATCAAGGTTAAAATCGGCGGATTAAGCTGGCAGGTTGCCTTTCCGGTGATCATTGTGGTGTATTTTTTCAGCCATTATATTTTTGCCAGTGCAACGGCCCACGTGGCAGCAATGTATGCCGCTTTATTGGGGGTAGGTGTCTCTCTGGGAATTCCGCCAATGCTTCTAGCCATGATGCTCGGTTTCATGGGATCCGTGTATGGGGTTCTTACCCATTACGGCCACGGTCCGGCTCCGGTATTCTTCGGAAGCGGTTATGTAGACCTCAAAGTATGGTGGCTCAGAGGCCTTGAAATAGGAATCGTTCTGCTTATCATTTACATGGCCGTAGGTGGTCTGTGGATGAAAGTTTTAGGATATTATTAATCATTAAATCAAAAATATGCTGTCAACATTGTTAAGAAAAATGCTGATGTGTCTTACAGGACTTTTCCTGTGTTTTTTCCTGCTGATTCATTTCCTTGGAAATCTTCAGCTCTTTCTTCCGGCTGAGCAGGCGCATCTGCAGTTCAATGCCTATTCACATTTTCTGTCAGGAAATATTCTGATCAAAATCGTTTCCTATGTTCTGTATGCCAGTATCATTCTGCACGCCGTGGATGGGCTGATCATTACTTTAAAAAATAAGAAATCCGGTGGAAATTACCGTTCTGAAAACCGAGGAAGAGCCAGTAAATGGTATTCGCGCAATATGGGAATTTTAGGAACTCTTGTTCTGATCTTTCTGGTGATTCATTTTCAGAATTTCTGGTATGTGTATAAATTCGGAAATACCCCGCTGGATGCCAACGGAAATAAAGACCTTTATCTCCTGGTGGTTACCGTTTTCAAAGAATGGTGGTATGTCATCATCTACGTTCTGTCGATGATTGCCCTCTGCTACCACCTTATTCACGGAATTTACAGTGCCACAAGGACACTCGGGTTGTATCATCCTAAGTTTGTCAGATGGTTTCATACGGCAGGAACGGTTTACTCGGTCATCATCTGTCTTGGATTTGCCCTGATGCCGGTATACGTATTTTTCACCGCTAATTAAAACAGACTCATTATGATTTTAAATTCAAAGATACCAGAGGGCCCGCTGGAACAGAAATGGGCTTATTATAAAAAGAAAGCAAAACTTGTAAACCCCGCCAACCGTAAGAAACTGGATGTGATTGTGGTGGGAACCGGGCTTGCCGGAAGTTCCGTGACGGCTTCTCTTGGTGAAATGGGATATAACGTAAAAGCATTCTGCTTTCAGGACAGCCCGAGAAGAGCCCACTCCGTAGCGGCACAGGGAGGCGTAAATGCTGCCAAAAACTATAAAAATGATGGCGACAGTGTTTACAGAATGTTCGTTGATACGTTAAAAGGCGGCGACTTCAGAGCGCGTGAAGCCAATGTTTACCGTATGGCGGAATGTTCTTTGAACCTCATCGACCAGGCCGTTGCACAGGGGGTTCCTTTCGGAAGGGAATATGGCGGCTATCTTAACAACCGTTCTTTCGGAGGGGTGCAGGTAAGCAGGACATTTTATGCGAGAGGACAAACCGGGCAGCAATTGCTCCTGGGAGCTTATCAGGCATTGATGAGACAGGTAGGCAAAGGAAGTGTTCAGCTCTATTCCAGACATGAAATGCTTGATTTAGTCGTTATTGACGGAAAAGCAAGAGGAATTATTGTACGGAATTTAGATACCGGGGAAATTGAGAGACACGCGGCCCATACTGTTATATTGGCAACAGGAGGCTATGGAAAGATTTATTATCTCTCTACTTTAGCGATGGGATGCAACGGTTCTGCGATCTGGAGAGCCCACAAAAAAGGGGCATTAATGGCTTCCCCAAGCTGGATTCAGGTTCATCCCACTTCCCTGCCGCAATCCGGTGACTATCAGTCCAAATTAACGCTGATGTCCGAATCTCTCCGTAACGACGGGAGAATCTGGGTTCCTTTAAACAAAGACGACAACAGAAAACCTAATGATATTCCGGAAGAGGAAAGAGATTATTATCTGGAACGCAGGTATCCCGCTTTCGGAAATCTGGCACCAAGAGATATTTCATCACGCGCCGCCAAAGAAAGGATTGATGCAGGCTTCGGAACAGGCCCTTTGAAAAATGCCGTTTATCTTGATTTTTCAAAAGCGATAAGAGAACAGGGAAAAGATAAGATCATGGAGAAGTATGGAAATTTATTCGATATGTATCTTAAAATTACCGGATATGATGCTTATACGGAACCGATGATGATCTCTCCTTCCGCACACTTTTCTATGGGTGGACTTTGGGTGGATTATGAGCTGATGACCACTATTCCCGGGCTTTTTGCACTCGGAGAAGCTAATTTTGCGGATCATGGGGCGAACAGACTGGGAGCAAATTCACTTTTACAGGCTTCTGTGGACGGCTATTTCATTGCTCCTTATACGATTGCCAATTATCTGGCTGATGAAATTCACACCGGAAAAATTTCTCCTGACGCACCGGAATTTGAAGCCGCCGAGCAGTCCGTTAAAAACCAGATCCGGGATTTTATGAAGATCAACGGAACCAAAACAGTTGACTATTTTCATAAAACATTGGGAAAACTGCTATACGACTATTGCGGGCTGGCCCGAAATGAATCAGGTCTGAAATACGCCATTGAAGAAATCAGAAAACTGAAACAGGAATTTTACAGGGATGTAAGGGTTTCCGGGCAGGGCGATACCATGAACAGTGAACTGGAAAAAGCCGGCCGTGTCGCTGATTATTTTGAAATCGGGGAACTGATGTGCTATGATGCTTTAACCCGCAACGAATCCTGCGGGGCCCACTTCCGGGAAGAATTCCAGACACCGGACGGAGAAGCTTTGAGAAATGACACTGAATATCAATTTATCTCTGCATGGGCCTGGACAGGGGAAAACAGCGAACCTGAACTGATTAAAGAACCGCTGGTTTTTGAAGAGATCCAGCCTACGGTAAGAAGCTACAAATAAAAAACAAAAATTATGGATGTATATCTTAAAATATGGAGACAGAAAGACAGACAAAGTGAAGGAAAACTGGTAAGCTACGACCTCAAAGGATTGAATCCTCACATGTCTTTCCTGGAAATGCTGGATACTTTAAATGAAAAGCTCATCACTGAAGGCAGTGAGCCCGTTGAATTTGACCACGACTGCCGGGAAGGAATCTGCGGACAGTGTGGTATGATGATCAACGGAATTGCCCACGGTCCTTTAAAAAATACAACAACCTGCCAGCTTCACTTACGTTCTTTCAAAGACGGGGAAACCATTCTGATTGAACCTTTCCGGGCTGAAGCTTTTCCTGTAAAAAAAGATCTGAAAGTAGACCGTTCTGCTTTTGACCGGATTATTTCTTCAGGCGGATTTGTTTCTGTAAATACCGGACAGGCGCCGGATGCCACTGCTATTCCGGTCACACACCAGACTGCTGAAGAAGCTTTTGATTCCGCGGCGTGCATTGGATGTGGTGGCTGTGTAGCAACCTGTAAAAACGGAAGTGCCGCTCTTTTCACCTCAGCCAAGATCACGCATATGGTTCTGCTTCCACAAGGTAGAGAAGAGAGAAGCACCCGTGTGATGAATATGGTCTCCCAGATGGACAGTGAACTGTTCGGACACTGCTCCAATACGGAAGCCTGTGAAGTGGAATGCCCTCAGGGAATTTCTGTCCTGAATATCGCCAGAATGAATTATGAATACAGCAGGGCCCTGTTTTTCAGAAAAAAATGAGTGTAAAGCAGTGATAAATATTTATTTGAACTAAGGGTAAAGGGTAAAACCGCAGGCTTAAAATGCGCAGTTTTACCCTTTGTTTTTTTTATCTTTTTAACTACGGATTGATCATAGCCACTACTCTTGCCGGAGCTGCAGAACCGCCAACAATTTTTAACGGAAATACACAGACTTTAAATCCGGAAGGAGGCAACGCACTAAGGTTAGTCAGCTGCTCCATATGAAGGTATTCTTTTTCGATGCCTACGCGGTGGGCTTCCCAGAAAAATTCGGGATCGTTCATTTCTTTTGCTTTTTGGGCCATGTATTTCAGAGGCAGATCCCATCCCCACTGATCGATTCCCATTACTTTCACTCCCTGATCAATCAGCCATTCGGTGGCTTCACGGCTCATTCCGGTTCCTTTTTCGGCAAATGCCGGAGTTCCCATCAGCTTATCACGGTCGGTCCTGATCAGGACGATATTACCCTGCTGAATGGTAATCCCGTTTTTATCAAGGTCTTTTTTAAGATCATCCACGGTAATGACTACGAAATCTTCTTTTTGGCTGCAGTCGATCACAATTCCATCACCATAACACCAGTCCAATGGGATCTGATCAATGGTTTTGGCCGGTTTTCCTTCTACCTCCGGCCCATAATGCCACGGTGCATCAATGTGCGTTGTTGAATGAAGTCCCATATTTTTTATGGTATCATCTGCCCACCCTGTCCAGTTTTTAGGGAAGAGCCTGAACGGAAGATTCAGAGCCAGGCGGATCAGCCAATGGGATTTTTTGTGGGATTTATGTCTGATCTTCACTCTCATGAACCAGGGATCCCCTGCGTTGTACTGAATAGGTTTGGAAAGGTCTATTATGGTTGTTTTCATAGAATGGTATGGTATTATCGCGAAATTACAAAAATGAAGCCTGTAACTTTAAACGGGATATGAAATTACAGAGCATTTTTTTACTGGCCGCAAAGATTTTCATATCAATACTCCGGTAAAAATTATTGGGAAGGGTATTTTACTCTCGTAGATTACGCGGATTGGGCAGATTTTTGATTCTGTGGCCAATAAAAACCGGAGATTTTATATAGCTTTACTTTTGCCACGGATGCACGAATTTTATTATCGTTGTACAGATTGGCTGTGTAGGCTTTGGCTAAAGCCCAACGGATGGTTTTTTATTATTAAGGCGGACTAAAGTCCGCCTCTATTGAATAAATTCTGCAATTACAGCTGATTTCCACTCACGGTGGAGATCTGTGTGAGTTTTTTCTCTCGATTATACTGATTGAATGGAATTTTAACCTTTTTATTTATACTTCTTTATCAAAATAAAGTCTGTAATATTTTCCTTTGTCATCTTCTCCGGTTTCTATTTTCTGGCGGTCGCCGTGAATGTAGATATGGAAGTTTTTGTCCAGTTTGATAATGCTTTTGAAGTGTCGCTGTGTTTTCTTTACGGCTGCTTCACTGATCGGGAATTCTTCTGCAATATTGATCTGCATATCCTGTTCGTAATCTGTCTTGAAATTGACAAAACTTTCGATTACATGTTCGTCCCCCAATACTTCATTGGCGAAATCATCCAGCTTGAATTCTTCTTTTTCTTTAAAGAAATTGATGGATTTGTTAAGGAAATCTGCCTGGTCTGCTTTGGAAACTTCAAATTCCTGCGGAAGCTGTTTTGTGATATAGTCCTTATACACCATCAGGGCTTCCTGGGTGTGGAAATATTCATCGTCGCGCTGTTTTACTTTCAGGAAGTCTTCGAACCAGTAATACATATCCCCGTTCTTGTTGTTGTCTATCACAGAAAGTACATATCCGGTGTCTTTATGATTATTGTAGATCAGGGCAGCTTTATCTATTTTGGATAAACCGATTCCCTGGTCTTTTTCAATGTCGAAAGTTTCTTCCAAAGGATTAATTTTCAGGAAGGATTCTCTTTTTTCTGTTTTAAAGATCCCGATCTTATCTACTTTATCCGGACGGTCGCTTTCTTCTTCAAAATAAACGATAAACAGTTCGCCGCTCTGTACTCTTGGGTTTTCGGCTGCTTCGAAAAGATGTTTGGCAATATTTTCCGACTCCCAGAGGAATTTGGCTTTGTCTTCAAAGATCTCGGATACCGCACTGTAAACCGGGTTATTCACTAAATAAGTATCGCTGTAAAAGTGGAAGGTCTCTTCGGATTTGAAAGATCCTAAAAAGTAATTTTCCAGCAGTTCTGCCATTCCTTCGTCCAGCTTCAGCTCTTCCTGGGACAGCGTTAAAGATTCTCCGTTGATTTTATTTCCTACTCTGTGTACTATTATTTTTGAAAACATGTCCTGAATATTTTGGACTGCAAAGATAGATGGTTTGATGTGAAATGCAAAAGACTAATGCACTGACATAAAAATTCCGGCTTTATTTTTCCGTTCCTTCCATTTCGATAATATCCTTATCATTTTGACAGTATTTTCATGATGAAGCACCTCATCAGAAATCAATTATATCATTAATTATCAACGAATTAAACAAATACAATTCTCAAAGGTATGGCATTGGCATCATGGTTTTTAAAATATAAACCTATGGATTTAAAGACCTTAAACCGGATTGACAGACTCAGAAGACTGAAAAGCAGGGGACCAAAAACTCCGGGATGGCTGAAGCCGTACCATCTTCTGTTCATCGCTTTCTTTACTGTTTTTATCATGGGTGCTATCCTTAAATTAATTGAACAAAATCATTGATATGATGAACTATTCAGATGCCGTTCAGGAAATCACAGAAATCCTTCCTGATTTTGAAAACAGACTTGCCGGGTTTATGCCCCGGAATGCCCACAGTGTAATCCGTACGTTCACGGAATGCATCAAAAACATGGTCAGACAGAATGACAGTGATCTTTTGTTTAAAAGCCTGCGAAAGATGAGTGTAATTTATAATAAAGGAGATCTTCCGTTAAAAAATGCAGTGGAAAATATTTTCATCTATTCCCTGGACAATTTTACAGCATTTTGCAGCGGAGAATACCGGAAAGTGATCTTTAGTCATATTTCACATGAGCTGAAGATGTGCCATTCCAGACAGATTTACAGTCACGGGTTATAAGGTTTTATTACATTTTTTATCCGTTTCATTACAAAGTGTTTAAATTAAACAAAATTTAAAATAACTCACAATCAATAGATTATGAAAAATAAAATCAGAAAAATTTCAGACTGGAAAACCTGGAAAACCACGACTAACAGGCACAATTCAGAGATATTACTCACTCACATTGCCGTGATTGTCGGGGTCTTTATTTTTGCAGCCTGTCTGTAAATTTTGGTATACATTTCGCTGCAATTAAAAGTGTTTGAAAAATCTTAATTATGATGAAAGTACCAATGCAAACTATTAATCAAAAAATAGCTGTTGAATACTTAAAATTTTTCTATCCTCCGCTCAGAAATGAGATCACCCAGTTATCCGTTCAGGACAATTTTGCCGGGGTGATCCAGGCGACGATCAATTATCTGAAAAATCTGCTTCAGGAATCAAAAATCAATATCATTGCCCATCACATCAAGCTGATGGACTGGATATACAGGAACGGTAACTCTTATGTAAGAACCGTGATTGAGAACCTGTTCGTAAGATCGTTCGAAAGCTTTAAAAAACATGCCAGGATAGCCCACTGGAAACTTCTGTACCAGTATATGCCGGTAAGCTTCCAGATCATTTACAATGAGCAGCAGAAGCAGGATGAAATATTCTTTAAAAAATAATTTAATTTGTCAATAGACTCCTCTGGTATTTTTTGCCAGGGGAGTTTTTTTAGAGGTTGATGGAAGAAGGAGGCTGGGAGTTACTTTTAGTTATAGATACTGAAAAGCTCTGTACAATCAAATTAGCTAAAAAAAGATGACAATCTGATACATGGAAGCTTTATATCCGCAGCTCAGCTAATGAAATTTTTAAAGGCAGATATTCAACATCCTTATGCCCTTTGATTACCATATACTCACCTTCCAGACTTATGGATTTATAGATTTCAAGGAAGAATTCTACTCCATTCGCCGTTTGATCGATATTCTTTTCAAAAATAACGGCCCCATCCTGCTCCAGGGTAAGTTTTGAATACATTCCCTCTTCTTTAAAAACAATCCAGACAGAAGCTCTGATCTTTTGTTCTGATAAAATAATTTCGGTATCTACTGCTCTGAAATCAGGGTTGAGTTCCATTGCGAGTCCTTTATGGTAAGCATAATCAACAGCCTCAGCCAAACCTTTATTCTTCATCAGTTGAGCAGATTCTCTCAAATACCGGCATCCGCATTCCCAAAGAAAGACACTTTGTCCGGGCCAGCTAAGTTTCATAAACTCAGCCTTATCAAACCATCCATAATACTGCAAATCGCCGCCAGAATAATAGTGCGTATTTTTAGGTACTACAGGAAATAGTTCATATGTTTTTTCTGTATAGAATTCAAGATTGATGAATGGAATCTTTTTTCCATCATATTTTTCATTGAGAAGACGATTCAATAAGGTTCCCAATCCAAAAAACTGTCCGGAAAGATGCTGCATCCGTTCAGAACCGTCCCTGAACCAAAATAATGTTCTGCCTATTTTCATGATGATTTGTTTCTTATTTCATTACAATTTTGAAAATCACTTCCCGATGAGTTTCTTCAGTTCTTTTTCATCCGATAATCCGGTAGAAGCAGAAATTATTTTAAAATTATCATCAACCAGAACAGTATACGGAATGGCCTGATTAAGCATGAAATGAATCTGAAGAGCTTCTTTCTCAGTGTTGTTATTGCTTATGATCAGCTGTTTCCAGTTCATTTTTTCTTCTTTCAATGCTTTTTTGCCAGGCTTTTTTGTCTGTATCAATAGAAACGGAAACCAATTCAATTTCATTTCCGTATGAAGAACGGATTTTCTTCAGCATCGGAATTTCCTGTCTGCAGGGACCACACCAGCTGGCCCAGAAAATAATCAGATGTTTTTTGTAGCTCTTATCAGCGATTTCTCTTTTCACCCCGTTATGATCTTCAAGCTGAGGAATAGGAATATTGTTTTTGTCTGATCTTTTTTGGTTATAGACCTGAAGCTTTTCATATAGATCACTTTGAGTAATATCCCCCTTAAAGGATTCCAGGAAATCCTCTACCTGTCGGGCAGAAAAACTGTTCTTATTTTCATTGATTTTCTTTAATAAATGAAACGAATACGGGTATTTCACGATTTTTTCCTTTACCGTCTGAGCCGTTCCTTCCTTAATATTTTCAAACAGATCAGCATCTACGTTAAAGAGTGCTTCCGTCTGATTTCCGGCAGCAATTTCAGGGCCGGTTACCAGCTTATAATTTTCCGAAAGCTGAATATTTTTTGAAACAAAATCTTTGATATTGCCATTGATTGTAATGTGCGGATCATTCATGAAAAACTGGGATTCCCAGTCTCCGTTTCTGTATTTGGCATGAGTCGGAAAACTGAAAGCCCGTAGAACCCCTTTCCTGTCTATATGATCAATCCCGATATAACCGGGAACCTCTTCTGCTTTCCACTGATGGGTCAGCTTAAAATTGCCTCCTATCGTTTTTACGCTGTCAATTCTTTGAGAGGGATTATCCTTATAGATATACAGCATTCCGTCTGGCAGATTGGGAATTTTCCCCTGGATAACAGTTTCTTTTTCTTTCCGGGAACATGAAATGACGGAGAAAACCATACATAAAACGGATAATAACTGAAAACTCTTCATACTTAAATAAGGTAAAAAAGGAAGTTTTTTCTCTTCATCAATCTGGATTTTATTCAGTATGACAACTGCTTTTCTATGTGTTTTATCCCATTGGTGCTGCGAATGTAGAACTTCCGAAACAGCCTGTAAAAATTTCATGAAATTAGTTTTTGATTTACATCCTGCGAATGTAGTTATTTTCCGGGTATCAATTCATTTTTAATTACCGGAAGCATTATCTGTAAAAATAAATTCAAAAAAAACAAAATATTCTTTTCATAATGTACAATCGGTAAACACTTTAGACGATTTTAATCAGATTAGGTCATTTTTGTTATATTTGAAAACGTTACATGTTAAATGAGTACCGTTTTTTAACTTGGATTCTGTATTTGAAAAATTATATACCGGCTATAAGCATCAGGTCTTTTTTTTCGTGAAAAAATATGTTCACGGACAGGACGATGTTGAGGATATTGTACAGGATATTTTTGTTCATTTATGGAAGCACAGGGATTCTTTGAATAAGAATACAGAAGCTATCGTTTACAAAACTGCCAAGCAGGAAATCGCCAATTTTTACAGAAAAAATAAACTTTCTTTTACCGACCTCAACGAAAGTTCTGTTCCGGATCCCGAAAAAGAAGAATATGACGAGGAAGAATCCGGAAAACATCTGCAGCAGATTGAAAGTTTACTGGAACAGGTTCCTGATAAAAGCAAATCTTTCTTCCTTAAACATAAAATTGAAGGACAGAGCTACTCCCAGATTGCCGAAGAGCACAGCATTTCTAAAAATGCCGTTGCGAAGCACGTGAATAAAGTTCTGAACCTGATCAAAACCCACCTTCACTCCTTTTTCTGCCTTTAAAGAATAATACACTTTCTCATAAATACATTGTGGTCTTTCTATATTTATCTGATAAATGATTATATTGTACCGCCACAATTGAAAACTCATTCATGAAAAAATATCTGCTTATTCCTTTGATCTTAATCTCCGGATTTCAGGGCTCTGCACAGACAAAATACCAGAAGGATTTTGAGGAATTCTGGTCAGACCTCAACAGCCGGTATGCCTACTGGGATCAGCGGGATATCGACTGGAAAAAGGTCAGGGAAATTTACAGTCCGCAATCAGAAAAAATTTCTAATGATCATGAATTTATTCAGTTTCTGGAACAGGTTCAGAATGAGCTTTATGATCATCATTCCTCATTGAATACGAATTTAGACACCTCCAACCGCCTGGTTCCTTCCGGTTCCGATCTGCGTGTTGAAAAAAAAGGGAATCAATATTTTATCCGGGATCTGAGAAAAGGGTTCGGTGCAGATTTATCAGGGTTGAAAATAGGAATGGAGGTCATCCTTTTCAATGGAAAGCCTGTTGATGAACAGCTCAGAAAATTTCTGCCCAAATTCACAAACCGGCACACTCCGCAGATGTATCAGTACGCCCTGGATATGCTTTTTGCCGGAACGCATGATATTAAAAGGGAAATTACCATTAAGGAAAATCAGAAAACAGCCGTATTTTATCCTGTCAGTTACAGTAATTCCAGCGAGTTGCTGTTTAAAAAAGTAATAGACGGCCATACGGGATATATCAAAATAAATAATTCTTTAGGCAACAATAGCCTGATTGCTGAGTTTGATAAAGCACTGGACAGTATGCTTCAGTATAAAAACCTCATCATTGATTTAACCGAAACACCCGGCGGAGGAAATTCTACGGTGGCAAGATCTATTATGGGAAGATTTATTCAGACACCTTTACCGTATCAGGTTCATGAGTTTGATGAAAAGGAATACCAGACCAAAAGACACTGGGTAGAATATGTAACGCCCAGAAAAGAAATATTTAAAGGAAACCTTTACATTCTGGCCGGCCGCTGGACAGGAAGTATGGGAGAAGGTATCACCATCGGATTCGACGGAATGGGCAGGGCTGAAATTATTGGAACACCTATGGCGGGATTACGGGGCGCTATTTCTAATTTTCAGCTTACCAATACTAAAATAGGGTTTCAGTTTCCGACAGAAAGGCTGTATCATATTAACGGTACACCGAGAGAAAATTTTATTCCCAAAACAGAAACCCGCAACAGTGAAGAAACACTTCAGAAAATCAGGGAAATCATTTCTGAAAAGAACAGAACTCCCTCTGTTTCAACTCCCTGAATATCTTACAGCTGTTTCTAATTCTCCCCTGTTTAAAACATTAAAATCAATGCAGGGAGAAGCTTAATTAAGAAAAATTTCTTTTTCAGAGGTTGACGATTCCGGATTTCCGCGTAATACTATACAGCAGCCAGTTTTTTTGCTGCTTCAAGAATCCGAAAAATAATTCCTCATGAGAAAAACGCTATCATTTCTTTTTTTACTTTCCGCTACTGTTTTTTATAATGCGCAGACTACCAAAGAAGAGATCACTTCCGATCTGAGAAACACAGGCGGAGTATATCTCGCCTACCCTGCCCCTACCCAAAAACTGACGGCAGTTCCTACCGGATACCAGCCGTTTTATATCAGCCATTACGGCAGACATGGTTCCCGATGGCTGATTAACGATAAAGATTTTTCCGGGGTAATGAATATCCTGAAAAAAGCAGCAGCAGACAATGCCTTAACGGAAGCCGGAAAATCTGCTCTCCAAAGGCTTGAAAAGATCTGGATACAGGCTGAAGGTCACAACGGGGATCTTACCGAACTCGGTGCATTACAGCATCAGCAGATTTCACAGAGAATGATCAGAAACAATCCTCAGGCTTTTGAAGGAAATGCAGTCGTGACCGCAAAATCCACCGTTGTACCGAGATGTATTCTCAGTATGGCCTACTTTTCCAATGAAATTACCGCCTATAATCCGAAAGTGAAACTATCTATGGAATCTTCGGATAAGTATATGAAGTACCTCAACCATCACACGAAAGAATCTATTGATTTCCGGGCTGGAGATAATTTCTGGCAGGAGGAAAAGAGAAAATTCAGACAGGATAACTTCCAGACCGGAAGATTCATCAGAAACCTCTTCAATAATGACGAATATATTTATAAAAATATAAATCCGGAAAAAGTAATGGAAGCGTTTTACTGGATCGCCAGCGATATGCAGAACCTGGAAACCGATATTTCATTCTATGACCTGTTCACCAAAGACGAAATTTTCAATATCTACCAGAGCATAAACTATCAGACCTATGTAAATGACGGTCCTTCCCCGTTAAGCAAAGGCCTGGTAAAGAATAATGCCGCTCCGCTGGTTAAAAATATTCTGGCTGAGGCTGATGATTATATTAAAAATAATAAAAAAGGAGCTTCTTTACGGTTCGGTCATGACGGAAATATCATCCCGTTACTGGCTTTTCTGAATATTGAAGGAATGAACAGGGAAGAAGCAGATCCCAAAAATGTTTACAAAGTCTGGAACACTTTCCAGGCAGCTCCGATGGCAGCCAACCTGCAGCTGATTTTTTACAGGAATAAAAAGGATGATATTCTGGTAAAATTCCTTCATAATGAAAAAGAAGTTCATATTCCGGTTCAGTCAGGAAGTTTCCCTTATTACCAGTGGAAGGACGTAAGGAACTACCTGGAAACACTGACAAAGTCCCTGTAAAATAAAACACTGAATATCAGTACTTTAAAAAATATTATTCTAAAAATTAATTTTAAAGGTTGACGATTCGGGATTTTCGCGTAATACTCAATAAGAACATTATGGAAGACAAAAATTTCAGAAACAGCTGGGAAGAAGCCCGCAGGGAAGACCAGAAGATCGACGACCTTACGGATGCCCGCATCAGGGCAGGTATTGAACGTAAATTGAAGTCCCGTAAAAATCATTACAGGAAATGGTACTGGGCCGCAGCTGCTGCTGTGATACTCACAGGAATCTTTAGCATGTGGTATTCCCCGTCCCCAATGCCGAAAGAAGAGATAAGAATGCAATATTATTCCAGTTCCGATTATACCAGAACCGTCAGTCTTCCGGACGGAAGCCGTATTGTGCTGGAACCCCACAGTACACTTGTCCTTGCCCCTGACTTTGGCCAGACCGGCAGAAATATCACCTTTATCGGTAAAGCCACTTTTGATATTGCCAAAGATAAGGCCAGGCCGTTCCGTATCAATGCCAGAGATTTTGAAGTTCAGGTCCTGGGAACGAAATTTTTCCTGGATCAGACAAGCGGCAGCCAGAAAGTGGAATTATTTGAAGGTAAAGTAATGATCAGCCATCATGGTAAGACCACTTATTTACTGCCTAATGAAAGCTGGAACCAGAAAACAGAAAATGTAAAGCAGACCTATTACGCTGCAGATTCCAAACGGGATTTTTCTTTTCAGGATGACAGTTTCGGAACAATTATCTCTGAACTGGAGCAGGTATACCATATAAAAATCCGTTATCCGAAAGAATATGAATCCAAAAAGATAAGAGGTTCTTTCTCCGGAAATCTGGATGAGGTTTTATCTGCGGTGTGCTACCCTTTCAACCTGAAAACGGTAAAAATATCAGACAAAGAAATAGAATTACAATAAAAAAAGCACCGATAATTGGCGTTATCGATGCCGGATTAACTCTTACAACTCGCGAAAGTCTAATAAAGTTTAACTCCCAAATTTATGAAAAAAACAATAATCTCCATTGTTTTACTGGTTTCAATCGGGACACCCGCTCTTCATTACGGGCAAAACAGGACCTCTCCGGCTACTCAGCAAAAGGTAAACCGGGTACCCATTTCCAAAGTTCTTGACAAACTCAGCAAAACGTCAAAAGTTCAGTTCCTGTATTCCAGCTCAGATTTCAAGGATGTTCTTATTGATGAAAACAATATCAATTACTCATCCCTGGAGCAGTCTCTTACTTATCTCAGGAAAAATTATCCGCTGGAATACGAGATCAGGAACAATACGGTTATTCTCAGAAAAACGGCTGCCCGCAAATCGGTTGCACAAAACTCAGAAAACTTTTCCGCATCGGATACTCTTGCCATAAAGGAGAAAAAAATTGATGAAGTAGTCATCATCGGATACGGAAAAGTAAAGAAATCGGATGCCACAGGTTCACTCACAACGGTAAAAATTGACAGTGAGAACAACGGAAGCCCGGTTTCTGCACAGGATGCACTGGCAGGAAAAGCTGCCGGGGTGAATATCATTTCACCCGGAGGAGCTCCCGGTGCAGGTTCTACGATCAGGATCAGAGGAGGGTCTTCCCTTTCCGCCAGCAACGATCCTCTGATCGTTATTGACGGGATTGCCATAGACAATTCTGCAACTTCAGGATCCAGCAATATCCTGGGAATGATCAATCCGAATGATATAGAAACCTATACTGTCCTTAAAGATGCTTCCTCAACAGCAATTTACGGTTCCCGTGCTTCCAATGGGGTCATCATTATCACCACCAAAAAAGGGAGTAAAAAGACCAGATATCAGTATTCATCATCTACAAAGGTGAGTTATAATCCCAAAATGCTGGATGTTCTGAGCGGTGATGAATACAGAAATTTCATTAAAAGCCAATATGCAGGCAACAGTACCGTTATTAACGGGCTTGGAACCTTCAGCACCAACTGGCAGGATGAGATCTACCGTACTGCGGTGAGTAACGATCAGAATTTCAGTATGACCGGTGCTGTTAAAGAAATTCCTTACCGTTTATCATTAGGCTACACCAATCAGGAAGGGATTATCCGTAAAAATGCCTATGAAAGAATGAATATGAGCCTTGCCCTGAATCCTTCTTTCTTCGATAAACATCTTAATGTAAACCTGAACTATAAACCGAGCATCGAGAATAATGATTTTATTTCCAATCCGGCAAGCGGTGCAGCTTCTTTTGACCCTACCCGCCCGGTATATGACAGCTCTACGCCTTATGGCCTGGGCTACTTCATCTGGACAGATGCCGCAGGAAAGCCGATCACGCAGGCCGGATCCAATCCTGTTTCCGTTCTCGATCTGAGAAAAGATGAATCTAAAGTAATCCGTCATATCGGAAATATTCAGATGGATTATAAAATCCACGGATTTGAGGATTTAAAATTAAACGTCAATGCAGGTTTTGATATGCTGAAAAGTGACGGAGACGTATTTGTTCCGGACAACTCTCCTCTGGCATGGACTTCTATCGGAAATGACGGCCAGGGCCTTACGGAAGCATATACCCAAAAAAAGAAGAACCTCCAGCTGGATCTTTACGCCGATTATAACAAAAGTATCGGCAGCCATAAGATCAATGTGATGGGAGGTTACTCATGGCAGAAATTCTGGAAAAGCTATGATGATAGCCAGACCAACCTTACCGGATCAAAGATATACAGGGATATTGTCACCAAATCCGAATATTATCTTGTTTCGTTTTACGGACGTCTGAATTACAGCTTCAAAGACCGCTACCTCTTTACAGCAACATTAAGGAATGACGGCTCTTCACGTTTTTCCAAAGCTAACCACTGGGGGCTTTTCCCTTCGGCTGCTTTTGCCTGGAAGATCAATGAAGAAGGCTTCCTGAAAGGCAAGAATATTTTCTCTGATTTGAAATTAAGACTGAGCTACGGAAAAACCGGGCAACAGGACATTGGCGGAGATTATGAATGGATGCAGACCTATACTTTCAGCCAGTCCAATGCCATGTACCAGTTCGGGAACCAGTTTTACCAGACCATCCGTCCGAACGGCTACGATCCCAACCTGAAATGGGAAACAACATCTACCTACAATGTCGGTCTGGATTTCGGAATCCTTAAAAACAGGGTATCCGGAACAGTAGAGGTATATAAGAGAACAACGGACGACCTCCTGAATAAGATTTCCGTAGCTGCCGGCTCCAATCTTACCAATATGATCTACACCAATATCGGATCTATGGAGAATAAAGGGGTAGAGCTTACCTTGAATACCATTCCCGTAAAAACGGAAAACTGGCAGTGGAATGTAGACATGAACCTTTCCTTCAATAAATCTGAAATCACCAAACTTACACTGGTTGACAGCCCTGATTATGGAGTGAATATAGGAAATGTTTCAGGGGCTACCGCAGGAACGATCCAGATCCATTCAATCGGGTATTCTCCGTATACGTTCTATCTTTATCAGCAGGAATATGATGCCAACGGGAAACCTGTTGAAGGAAAATATAAAGGCGGACTGGTAAAGGATAAAAGTCCAATGCCGAAGTCTTATCTTGGAATTTCCTCAAAAGTAAGCTATAAAAACTGGTACCTGGGATTCAACGGTCATGCTAATTTCGGAAACTATGTTTATAATAATGTGAAATCCAAAGACTATAAAATGAAAGCCAATTCAGGTAACGGAACGTACAGCAATATCCTGACCTACACAGCGGAACAGGGATTCAACAACCTTCAGCTTTACTCGGATTTCTTCCTTGAAAAGGCCTCCTTCTTCAGGATGGATAACATTACTTTAGGGCATAATTTTAAAAACATCAGCAACAAATTTGACCTGGGTGTGAATTTATCTATGCAGAATGTCTTTGTCATCACCAAATACAGCGGGCTGGATCCTGAAGTTTATCTGGGAATTGACAATAATATTTACTCAAGACCGCGCTCGTTCCTTTTCGGGCTTAATGTTAATTTTAAATAATATCATAATGAAACGTTTATATATACTGCCGTTTATACTGCTTCTTTTTACAGCGGGATCATGTGTAAATGACCTGGATACCGCTCCTATTGACCCGAATATGGTAACCGGAGAGCAGATTTATTCAGATCCTGCCAATTACAAGGGGGTCCTGGCCAAATGTTATGCTGCCTTGTGTCTCAGCGGACAGGAAGGTCCTACCGGAGATCCGGATATGGGGAACTTTGATGAAGGATACAGCTCATTCATCCGTCTTGCCTTCTATATCCAGATCCTTACCACTGATGAAGCTATTATGGGTTCACAAACCAACGGTTTAAGGCAGCTTGCCACCAATACCTGGGATTCCAATACCGCCATTCTGAACGGATATTACGCCAGGTTATACCAGATCATCGGATATACCAACGAATTTTTAAGGCAGACCACAGACAGCAAACTTGCAGAAAGAGGCCACAACGATCCTGATTTCAGGCAGCAGGTAAGCTACTTCCGTGCTGAGGCCCGTTTCCTGAGAGCCTATTCCTACTGGGTACTTCTGGATACCTATGGAAAAGTTCCATTTGTAACGGATGCTGACAAACTGGATCCTCAGTTCCTTCCCAAGCAGATTTCAAGAACGGATCTGTACAGCTATGTGGAAAATGAACTTAAAGAAATTGAAACAGCCCTTCCCACATCCAATGAATACGGAAGAGTGGATAAAACCGCCGCCGATTTTCTTTTATCAAGACTTTATCTGAATGCCCAGGTGTATACAGGGTCTGCACAATGGGCAAAAGCCGCTGAATATTCGGAAAAGGTAATCAGCAGCCATTACAGCCTTTCTCCAAAATATCTGTACAACTTCCTGGCAGACAACCATACTTCGCCGGAGATCATCTGGTCTCTGAATATGGACGGTATCCATTCCAAAACATACGGAGGAACAACATTTTTTGTACTGGCACAGACCGGAGGAACCATGCTTACTTACCTGAATATGGGTATTGCCGGAGGATGGGGAAATATCCGCGTACGCCCGGAATTTGTCAACAGGTTCCAGACAGCGGATCAGAATTTCAATACCGCGGATCCTAATGCTTTTGCCAAGAATGACAGCAGAGCGCTGTTCTTCAACATCGGTCATAAAAAAGATATTGCCGCTCTACCGGGAACTTTCCAGGACGGATACGCCTTTACCAAATGGAGAAATGTCACCAAAAGCGGAACTGCCGGTTCTGATGCGGCTTATGTAGATACCGATTTCCCGATGTTCCGTCTTTCCGAAGCCTACCTTACCGCTGCTGAGGCCTATTTAAGAACAGGAAATACTTCCACAGCTCTTAACTACGTGAATGTCGTAAGAAACAGAGCTTACAATAACGGTAACGGAGCTATTACCGCTTCCGATCTGAACCTGAATTTCATGCTGGACGAAAGATCAAGGGAACTTTCATGGGAACTTGTGAGAAGAACCGATCTGATCCGTTTCAGTAAGTTTACCGGAGCGGATTATACCTGGAGCTGGAAAGGAAATACCCAGGCCGGAAAAGGAATTGCAGAAAAATACAATATTTTCCCGCTTCCTTCCGCAGATATTACCGCCAACCCCAACCTGGTACAGAACGACGGTTATTAACTGATACCCTTTAACATTCATAGAAAAGACACCTGGTTATCCGGGTGTCTTTTTTTGCAGAAATCTGCATCGGTTAAATTTCGTATATGTTTACTGACATTTGTTCCGATGAGTGACTTCCTTACCTGTCACAATCAGCAGTAAAAACAGGAGCGGATATTTTTTTTACGGTTACCTGTGGCTGTGAGGTTCCCGTGATCCGGTCAAATTTCATCAGGACATCCTGGTAATGGTAATCTTTACTGTTGTAGTCCAGCTGTTTTGCCGGTACAGCCGGATTTACATATATGTTCTTTATTTTATCGTACTTGTAGTGTTCAATATTTATTTCCCGGTCCATATCATCATGGGTATTATAAGCGTTGTTGACCAGTTTATAATCTGCTGCAAAAGCCCGGTTGAAAGCTCCCTCGATAAATTTCAGTTCTTCTTGATCAGAAAATGCTTCTTTTACGGTAGATTTTCTGAAAGCCTTTCCTGAAGCATCCTCCGGATCGGATAAACCGTTTTTCGTTATTTTGAAAACAAAATCGCGATGATACAGGCTGTCCTGCATATGCTGAACAATAAAATCGTTGTAATCACCGGTCGGAAAATTATACATCAGTCTGGGGATATCCACTCCCCTTTCATTTTCGTAATTCTGTTCTTCCAGTAAAGTAATGGCTGCCGGTTTTTCTTTAAACAGATGAACATTGGGATAATCAAAGCAATTGGCATTCTCATTAAAAAGCGGCTGCATTTTATTGGGAAATTCCCCCACTACAATTCCGTTTCCGATACCATCTCCCATGAAGCTGACGCGCATTCCTGTTTTAACGGAAGGATTTTTCCTTGCATAGACATAGAATTTGGCATCCGGATTTTGAGGTTTTAAATAAACGAGATCTTTTTCAATGCTCCAGGTTCCTTTTATCAATGTTCCGTAGGCTATGACGAGAAACGTTTTATTTTTATTGATGACAAAAGCGGCCCCTTTGGCTTTATAAACTCCCTCGATATTCTCCGCATTTTTCTGGGCATGGGCCAGAACGCTGCAAAGCACCATAAGCCCGAAAAGCATTCTGCTGAAATTCAGTTTCATCGTTTTAATATTTTGATAAAGATCGGAAAAAAAGCCCAATCACGGCAAATAACCGGTTTTTTTGAAAAAGAGATAAAGTTTTATCATCATTTTTTCAGCCTGCTATAAAATTGATTGACCGTACTTAAAAATACCACGATTGCGGTATTTGAAAAAAAATGCCGATTCCTGAATTTTGTATCATATAAATTCTGAAAATGAAAAAGATAATTAGCTGTATTATTATATTTTTAATATCTATAAAGGTCTTTTCTCAGAAAAATGAAATTACAGGAAAGGTAAAATCAACTTATTCCAATACTTTCGGTGATAAAAACGGACCTGCCTCTATAACTTTTGATATTAATTACAGAGTGATCCCTGCTTACGGAAATCTATATGCCGGCTATAAAGCATCCGTTTGGTCTACTTCTCAGGAAGTCATCTACTTCTACAAAGGAAAAACATATATGTCCAATATGATTCCTGAGCTCAGAAATGTGAAGATTAAATCGGTAAGCGGTATTCTGGAGGTATACAATCCATCACTGAACCCTCCCCGGATTACCAAAAATGTAGAAATTTTCATAGGCGGCTACCTGGATAATTCCGGGCTGGCAGGAGGAAACAATACCGAAGTTTCATCCAATATTCCCAAAAACTGGGCTGATTCCGACACAAAAGTGGATTTTACCGCGAAGAGTATCTCCTTTGATGGAGGCGATGCCCACGCTGCCATAGAAAGATATCTCCGTAAACAAAAAGAAGAGGAATCGAAAAACATAAAAAAAGAAGAGCCGGAAAAAACGGTGCAGAATCAAAAATCTTCCGGTAAGAAACAAAAATCCATAAGCAAATCCCCGGCTTCTGATGATGATTTCCGGAATGATAAATCCCCCGTCCAATCTTCCAATAAAACTACGTCCAAAGCTGAAACTGCGGCGGAAAAAAAAGCCAGGAAAGATAAAGAATACATAGGAAAAATCAACGGCATCATGGAAGAAGGTGAAAAAAGAAGAGAAGAATCCAACAGGAAGATGGATGCCTGGCAAAATAATTTCAACACCACTTTTTATGCACAGCAAAATGCCCGGTCTTTGCGGGAAAATATAGAAGAAAATTCAAGTCTTTCAGGAAATTATTCATCTGTTGAAGAACTGGAGAGAGACTTCAACCAGAAATACTCTTCTATAAACCAGTCTGTAAACGAATGGAAAGAAGCCGCAGATGAATCGGTAAAACAGGGAGCCAATTTACTTTTTAATAACGGAACGGCCTCCGGACAGGCAATTGGCGAATTTGCAGGCCTGGCAGCAAGCCTGTTCAATAATGGTGAAAAACAGAAAAGAGAAGCAAGAGAAAAACTGGAAAAACAAAGGAGGCAATATCTTCTTGAATTTGAAACCAAAAGAAAAGCAGCTTTGCTGGAACTGAGACAGAAACTTTTTTCTGAGTTTCCCGATGGCGGAACACCACTCTCCAGACACAATATAAAACAGCCTGAAGTCTACTGTTTTGCGTATTACTTCAACCAGAATGATATGGAAGCCGATAAACCGGAAATTTATATCACCAATGTATATCCCGTTGCACAGTACAGCGATGGAACCTGGCCGTTTAAAAATTCTCTGGTCAACGAAATTAAAGCCAGGACCAAAACCCCGCAAATAACCCTGATGGGATATTACACTCAAAAAGACCTGGCAGATAAGATGAGACAGAGCCTTATCAACCTTTCGGCAAAAGCTGAAATGAAAACCGTTGGTATTGAATACAAAGGAAAAGCCGCGGATAAAACAAACAAAACTTCTTCCGGTGATTTTTGGGAAACTGGAAAAACGGCTCCCAAAAAGGAAACTACGAAAACAAAAACTGATGATTTCTGGAATAATTAAAAAAAACTAATCATGAACATACTGCCTTTTTTATTCCTTTTTATTTCTGTATTGGCTTTCCCGCAGAATGATACAAAGGCCAAAATAGAATATGAAGATGCAGAAACTGCTTTTGCTTCGGGAGATTTTACCAAAACGCTTTCTCATCTTGAAGAAGCAAAAAAAATCCTGAAAAAAGAAAATGCCAAAATTCTTTATCTGCAGATTTTAGCAGAAAGAGAACTGGCCAGAAAAGATACCGCCTATTTTTCCACAGTAAAAAAAACGATTGAAAAATTTGAAAAATCACCGGGGTATAAGCCTTTCTCAGAAGAGAAGAAAGGAGAAATCTACAAAATATATAAAAGGCTGGATTCGGAGAAAGAAGCTGTTGTCAATGAAATGAAAGATACCCGGAATAAAGAATCGGCATTCCAAAACTTTTCTTTCAAAGACTGGGAACTTGATGTAAATATAGATGAACTGAAGGAAAAACATAAAGAATCAAAATTTTTTAAAGCCCGTCCGAAAAAGCCTAAAAAGCCCCATGATTATTTTGGATACCATCTTTTCCCGATGGGTAAATACGGTTTTGACCTTACTGCTGTTCTGCTGAATGACAAAGATGTAGTAAAAGGATATATGTTTACATATGATTACAGCCGGTATAAGGGCAATGTCAGTATTTCCTCCATCCAACAGATATATCAGCCTGTTATTGAGGAGCATACCAAAAAATTCGGATTTAAACCGCAAACCGATGAAAAAGAAAAATCGATAGAATACACCTGGAAGAAAAATGGTAAAACTGTTGTTTTCCAGATCTGGGGTTTACAGGATTCTACCGGAAAAGATGCTGCGTTCTCCGCATATAATACGGCTTTTGTCATGATAAATTAATACTATGAAAATACTACCGTTCTTACTTTTGCTGATTCCTGTGCTGGTTTTCTCACAAAATGACCTGAAAGCAAGGCTGGAATATGAAATGGCGGAAGAAGCCTTTGCCGAAGAAGCTTATCCGAAAGCGGTCACACATCTTGCAGAAGCAGAAAAGCTCCTGGGAAAATGGACACCAAAAGTTTCATATCTGTTTATAATCTGCCTGGATAAAGTAATGGATTATCAGACACCGGACAGCCAGGAATTACAGACTATGAATGCACAGATAAAAAAATACATGCAATATGCTTCCAGGGCAAAGAATATAGATACCGACAAGTTCCGGGAGATACATACGATTGAGAAATATGTGAACTCTGCCAATATAAAATTTGAAGACCCTGATGCCAAGCTGGCTGCAAAATATTTTAATGATAAAGACTACGGACAATCTTTTGATTATTCTAAAAAGGCAGCTGAAAAAGGAAATCTATATACAATGACTTATATAGGATATTATTATGCAGAAGGAAAAGGAGTGGAAAAAAATCTTGAACAGGCTCAGAAATGGTATACAATACCGGCCGAAAGAAAAATCAGGACTGCCATGAATAATCTTGGAATTTTACATTATGATGCCAAAAAATATTCTGAAGCTAAAAAATGGTTTGAGAAAGCGGCCATGAAAGACGATGGCAATTCCATATGTTCATTAGGGGTTATGTATTATTCCGGATTGGGTGTACAGCAGGATTATGATCAATCGCTCAGCTGGTTTGAGAAAGCACTGGACAAAAATTTCACCCCCAATTTTTACAGCATGCATATCATAGGACATTTATATTATATGAAACAGGATTATGAAAAGTCGATGAAATGGTTTAAGGGATCTTATGAAAATGGAGATGCAGAGACTAAAAATATAGCTAAAGGGTATATAGCCAAAATGTATCAGGAAGGATTAGGCACAGAAAAAAATAAAAAACTGGCCAGAGAATGGCGGAATAAATAATGATTGATATTTTTTAAAATAAAGAAAACCGTGGCTGTACCACGGTTTTCTGATATTTAGCGATATGCTGTTTGCTTTTTATTTCACTTCTTCGAAGTCAGCATCCTGTACATCTTCACCTCCTGCGGTGTTACCTCCAGGGTTTTGAGCTCCGGCACCTGCATCAGCTCCCGGCTGTTGGCCAGCTGCGTACAATTCTTCAGAAGCCGCCATCCATGCTGCATCTAACGCTTCAGTTTTAGCTTTTACGTCATCAGCATTTTTAGCTTCGAAAGCCGTTTTCAATTCTGCGTGAGCTGTTTCGATAGCTGCTTTTTTATCAGCAGAAAGTTTTTCACCGAATTCTTTCAATTGTTTTTCAGTCTGGAAGATCAATCCGTCAGCTTTGTTGAAGATTTCAACTTCTTCTTTTCTTTTGGCATCAGCAGCAGAGTTTTCCTGAGCTTCTTTCTTCATTCTTTCGATTTCTTCATCAGAAAGACCTGAAGAAGCCTGAATTTTGATCGTCTGCTCTTTACCTGTTCCTTTATCTTTAGCAGATACACTTAAGATACCGTTAGCATCAATATCGAAAGTTACTTCAATCTGAGGAACTCCTCTTGGTGCCGGTGGAATATCTGCAAGATCGAATCTACCGATTTCTTTGTTATCGTTGAACATTGGTCTTTCCCCCTGTCCTACTCTGATGCTTACAGCCGGCTGGTTGTCAGAAGCAGTAGAGAATACTTCAGACTTTTTAGTCGGAATGGTGGTATTCGCTTCAATTAATTTTGTGAATACAGAACCCATTGTTTCAATACCTAAAGAAAGCGGAGTAACGTCAAGAAGCAATACATCTTTTACATCCCCTGTCAATACACCCCCCTGGATTGCTGCACCAATAGCTACAACTTCATCCGGGTTTACCCCTTTAGACGGTTTTTTACCAAAGAATTTTTCCACTTCTTCCTGAATGATCGGGATTCTTGTAGAACCACCAACCAGGATTACCTCGTCGATATCTGAAGTAGACAGACCTGCATCTTTCAGCGCTTTGGCAACCGGCTCCATAGATCTTCTTACCAGATCAGCGGATAGCTGCTCGAATTTAGCTTTAGTTAAAGTCTTCACCAGGTGCTTAGGTCCCGTAGCCGTAGCCGTGATATAAGGAAGGTTGATTTCAGTCTGAGGAGAAGAAGATAATTCGATTTTTGCTTTTTCAGCAGCTTCTTTCAATCTTTGAAGAGCGATAGCATCAGTTTTTAAATCTACTCCTTCTTCAGCTTTGAATTCATCTGCCATCCAGTTGATGATCACATCATCAAAGTCATCACCTCCTAAGTGAGTATCACCGTTGGTAGACAATACTTCAAATACACCGTCCCCCAAATCAAGGATAGAGATATCGAAAGTACCACCACCAAGGTCATATACTGCGATTTTCTGATCTTTATGGTTTTTATCAAGACCGTAAGCCAAAGCAGCAGCCGTAGGTTCGTTGATGATTCTTTCCACTTTAAGACCGGCAATTTCACCGGCTTCTTTAGTAGCCTGTCTCTGCGCATCGTTGAAGTATGCCGGAACAGTGATTACTGCTCTTGTTACTTCCTGTCCAAGATAATCTTCCGCAGTTTTCTTCATTTTCTGAAGAGTCATTGCAGAAATTTCCTGTGGAGTATATTCTCTGTCGTCGATTTTTACTTTTACGGTATCATTCGGTCCTGCTACTACTTCGTAAGGCACTCTTGAGATTTCTTTGGCATCTTCTTTAAAATGAGTTCCGATAAATCTTTTGATAGAGTATACAGTTTTCTTTGGATTCGTTACAGCCTGTCTTTTTGCAGGATCTCCCACTTTTCTTTCACCATCTTCTGTAAATGCTACGATAGAAGGTGTTGTTCTCTTACCTTCAGCGTTAGGAATAACAACAGGGTCTTTACCCTCCATTACAGCAACACAAGAGTTGGTCGTTCCTAAGTCAATTCCAATTATTTTACTCATAATATTTTTAATTTTTCTAATTTTTATATTTTAATTTACACTCTCAATTTCTCAATATCTATACCATTCAAAAAAATGTGACAAAATGACACAATAAAAATAAAACCCCGATTGAATCGAGGTTTATTTGTGTTTAAGTTGGTAAATATGTTCATTATTTTCTGATAATTTTTTTCATAATATCCGTCTTTCCATCATGGATAATGAGAAAATACAATCCGGCCGTCAGGTTTTGCAAATCAATCCTGGATATTCCTTTCTGTAGTTTTCCTGTCCGTATTATATTACCTGAAACATCTTTAATTGAATAGGGAGTTCCTTCATTATGATAAACCACCTGCACATATGAAGAAAATGGATTTGGATATACTTCTACCCTATCTTTTTCTTTACTTACTGTATCAGTCCCCAGTGTTCCACATGCGCCTACATTATTATTAAATTCTGTCTGCAGCAGATCTATGGGCTCCTGACCAGCAGTAGATGATGTTTTAACTCTTAAAAGTATAGAAGGTGAGCCCGTGGGATCCGTAGATTTAGAAACCTTCAGGAAAGCAAAAAGAGCCGATGTTCCATTATTGGCACATCTCGTATCTGCTCCTACCATTTTTGCTCCCTGAAGAGCAGCCATAAGCTTACATGCCAGCCCACCCTGCTCCCTGTTGAATCTAGCTTCCATTGAATCCAGAACTTTTTTACCTAAGAGTATATTTCCCTGAATAGCATAGGTTGGTCCCTCTATATGTCCTTTATAGTCCAGGCAGCTGTTTCCTGTAAAGGCTTTCGATCTTGCCGTTCCGTTATTCAGATCTACAATACCGTACTGGCGATTTTGGGGAAGATTATTAGTATCATTAGCCATAAGCCAATTAATAATCTCTTGAGGACTGTATCCTGCAAGCATTCTGGCTGTCGCATTATTCTGATTACCCGCATCGTACATTGCCTGTGTATTAATTGCCCCTCTCCCCGGAATCAGTACTGAAAGAAAATCAGCATTGCTCAGATAAAAAGATGAAGGATACCAGCTAATATCCAAACATGATGCACCCGCGCTCCCTACTTCTCCGGTTACCGGATCTACGGCTACGATTGAAAAAGTATCCTGGGCAAAAACTAAGTAATGAACAGCGAATAATAAAAGTGAAAAAATTCTTTTCATAATATATATTTTAAAGTGTTTTTTGTCTTGAACTTTAAAATTAAATATATTAAAAAAGACAAGTAAATACCCAAAACACACTATTAATCAACTAACTAATTAAAAATAATTTAAAATATACATCAAAAACCATCATAAAAAATAATTGTTAAAATAAAAATAAAACACAGATAGAAAATTCTTCATTCTATGGAATTTATCAAAAAACACGACACGTTCTGTCGCTTTGAAGCCATAGCTTTGCCAAAGAGAGAAAATTTCTCTTATAAAATTGAGAAAAATATAAAAATGATAAAATAAATTGTATTAGATCCCGTTCAAGTGATACCGTTGTCTTAAAAAGTGTTAAATTTGCAGCGGGAATACAAAAACTAATATTAACTAAAAAAAAGACATAAATACATGAGAAAAAGCTATGCAGGCGTTCTGGCTGTATGTGCTGTCCTTACTTTTCCTGCTCAGGAAGTAGTATGGCAGAAAGATCTCAAATCCTCTACCCAGGATTTCTTAAGCCAGATTACCAC
>NZ_JBXDSA010000002.1:0-31333 GCF_056844565.1 Chryseobacterium sp. FR054
CCAGCGCCGATGGTACTGCTAACGCGGGAGAGTAGGCCGCCGCCAGTTTTTATATTATTAGAAAGTCTCATACAGTGATGTGTGAGACTTTTTTTTGTTATATACCCGGCTGTATGAGTAAAGTAATGAGTAATGAGTAATGAGTAATGAGTAATAGATGATAGATGATAGATGATAGATGATAGATGATCACAGCTTCGTCTTGTGTAGGCTTATCAGCGGATTATCTTATTCTGAAAAGTAAGCCTTTGTATGGCTTTGCTAAAGTTTACGTCTTTGTTTACCTTAAAACCACACACGCACACACACACGCTGTTATTGATCTTTTTCTGGCTTTGCGCTTAATAAAATCCGGCAATAATTTTCTACACTATTGATGAATCAACCGTTATTTACTATTTGGGTTATTCATCCCTTATTACTCATCACTGATTACTCATTACCCATTACTATTGTCCCTAGCCCCGATAGCAGCGGTTACCCCACAGCATAAAAGGAAAAGAAGAAGGATTTGGCTATGGCAAAGCAGGGCGCGAGGAGTAAGAGCGGATAGCGGGATAAAGCTCCTGAAAAATGAAAATTTTAACTAAAGCCGAATGATTATGACTATAACCAACGGATAAAAAAACGGCTGCCTTTACTTTAAGACAGCCGCCATTTATTTTTTTGATGTACGTTATACCTGGATAACACCCAGATTGAATTTTTCTGTAACCGGAGAAAGATTAGCAGCCTCAATTCCCATAGAGATCCATTTTCTGGTATCTGTGGGATTGATAATAGCATCTGTCCAAAGTCTGGCAGCAGCATAGGTAGCCTCAGTCTGTTTCTGATATTTTTTGGTAATGGTATCTAAAATTTCATTGTGCTCTTCCTCTGATATCTCTTTGCCCTGTTTCTTCAGGGTAGATTCCTGAATCTGCGCCAATACTTTTGCTGCCTGTGCACCGCCCATCACAGCCAGATCAGCCCATGGCCATGCTACAATAAGTCTGGGATCATAGGCTTTACCACACATAGCGTAGTTTCCTGCTCCGTAAGAATTTCCTGTGATGATGGTGAATTTTGGTACAACAGAATTGGATACAGCATTTACCATTTTAGCACCATCTTTGATAATTCCGCCGTGCTCTGACTTGGAACCTACCATAAATCCTGTAACATCCTGAAGGAATACCAGCGGTATTTTTCTCTGATTGCAGTTGGCTATAAATCTTGTCGCTTTGTCGGCAGAATCGGAATAGATAACGCCTCCGAACTGCATTTCCCCTTTTCCGCTTTTTACCAGTTTTCTCTGATTGGCAACGATACCCACAGACCATCCGTCTATTCTGGCTGTTGCACAGATAATACTTTTACCGTAATCGGGTTTGTATTCTTCATATTCAGAATTATCGACCAGGCATTTTATAATCTCGTAGGTATCATACTGCTCTGCTCTGGATGCAGGAATAATTCCAAAAATATGATCAGGGTTTTCTTTAGGAGGGAAGCTTTCTATTCTGTCGAAGCCCGCTTTTTCAGTATTTCCTAAAGATTTCATAATCGTTTTAATCCTGTTCAGGGCATCTTTATCGTCTTTTGCCTTATAATCGGTTACTCCCGAAATAGAGCAGTGAGTGGTAGCTCCGCCAAGGGTTTCATTGTCTATACTTTCTCCGATCGCTGCTTTTACCAGATAGCTCCCTGCAAGGAAAATAGATCCGGTTTTATCTACAATCATGGCTTCGTCACTCATGATAGGAAGGTACGCTCCTCCGGCCACACAGCTTCCCATTACTGCTGAGATCTGAATGATACCCATAGAGCTCATTTTTGCATTATTTCTGAAGATACGTCCGAAATGCTCCTTATCCGGGAAGATTTCATCCTGCATAGGCAGATAAACGCCTGCGGAATCTACAAGATAAATGATGGGAAGTCGGTTTTCCATAGCGATTTCCTGTGCTCTCAGATTTTTCTTTCCGGTAATAGGGAACCAGGCGCCCGCTTTTACTGAAGCATCATTGGCAACAACAATACATTGTCTTCCGGAAACGTATCCTATCACTACTACAACGCCGCCGCTCGGGCATCCGCCATGTTCTTTATACATTTCGTAACCTGCAAATGCTCCGATTTCTATGGAATCTGAATCTTTATCAAGAAGATACTCAATTCTCTCCCTTGCTGTCATTTTTCCTTCTTCACGAAGCTTTTGAAGCCTTTTTTCTCCGCCTCCTTTTTTTATTTCAGCCAGTAATTGATTAATCTCAGATAATTTCAATCTGTTTTGATCTTCCCGTTTGTTGAATTCAATGTCCATAAACTTCAATTTTTTAGGTCTAAATATACTATTTTTATCAGGAATATGAACTGAAGTAAAACAAGTGTTTAATATGTTGGTTCTCAGAAAATTGTGAATTTTTTAACAAAAAAATATTTTTAAATCATTTATATTTTTTCTAACTTTACACTAGAGTAAAAGGGAAGATATTCCCTGCTAAATACTCTAGTTCCTAGTTTATTTTTTTAATAGTTTATTATTTGAAGGCCCTGAAAGTTGAACAAATTTTCAGGGTTTTTTTGTTATACAGCAGAGAAAATAGCCTTATTTTTTTACATTTTACATATTTTCTACGACTTAATTTATGTTTTGCTAATTATTGCGAAAGCTATTTTGTAAATTTGCCTGTTAAAAATTTAAAGAAATATTAAGATGCATAAATTAGCACTTTTCAGGTTGCATTTGATTGTTTTTCTGTGGGGGTTTACTGCAATTTTAGGAAAGCTGATTCATGCCAATGCCCATATTCTTGTATTTTACAGAATGTTGTTTGCAGCAGTCTTTTTATTTGTCTTTATCAGGTTTTTTAAAAAAGAAAGTATCAGGGTTTCCGGAAAGATATTTTTCCAGCTGGTGGCTATTGGATTTGCGATGGCTCTGCATTGGTACTGTTTTTTTTATTCCATTAAAATTTCCAATGTCTCCATAGCATTGAGCTGTCTGTCGCTGTCCACACTTTTCGCGTCTGTACTGGAGCCTCTTATTTTTAAAAGAAAGATTGATGCTTCTGAAGTCATTATGGGAATTGTGATTGTAGCCTGTATCTTACTTATTTTTAAAACAGAATTTCAGTATAAGGAGGGAATTTTCTATGGAATCCTTTGTGCCGTTTTCGGAACGGTCTTTTCTGTTTTTAATGGAAAAATGTTTGGAAAAACGAGTTCCGACAATATTATATTTTATGAAATATTTTGCGGATGGTTTATTTTAATGTTATTTTATCTGTTTACAGGACAGATTTTTGAAATGAATGAAATAAATTACCGTGATTTGGCGTTAATATGCTTGTTAGCCAGCATTTTTACCGCTTTCCCTATGCTTGAATCTGTGAAATTAATGAAGTATATATCGCCTTTTACACTAATTTTAACAGTTAATTTAGAACCGGTTTACGGAATTATACTAGCTTTTTTTATCTTTGGGGAATCAGAACATATGAGCCCTGTATTTTATGTAGCATCAGCAGTTATGATCCTGGCTATCATTGTTAACGGAATAATAAAAAGCCAAAAAACAAAAAAACTTTAACTAAGCATCAAATTTATATGATGAAAAAATATTTTTTACTTGCATTTTCACTGCTGTTTGGGCTGTCTCAATCTCAGATTATCAGGAAATATTCCAACGAATTTTTAAATATCGGAGCCGGTGCAAGAGGACTGGCAATGGGAGGAGCTGTAATTTCCAATCAGGATGATGTATATTCACCCATGTGGAACCCGGCCGGCCTGATGGCCATTGAAAAAGACTGGCAGGGAGCAGCCATGCACGCAGAGTATTTTGAATCTATTGCAAAATATGATTATCTGGCATATGCAAAAGTGCTTGAGCAGGGCGTGTTCGGAGTTTCCGTAGTAAGATTGGGGGTTGACAATATTTTGAACACCACACAGATGATTGATGCAGAAGGGAATATTGATTATGATAAAATCACCAAGTTTTCCCAGTCCGACTATGCAGCTATTCTTTCCTATGCCTTTAATCCGGCAGGAAATCCTAAACTGGATATCGGGGTAAATGCCAAGATAGTTTACAGAAATGTAGGGAAATTTGCCAATGGCTATGGTTTTGGTTTCGATATCGGAGCTATCTATAAAGCGGATAACGGATGGAGATTCGGAGGGATGCTGCGTGATGCCACTACTACGGTGAACTTCTGGAGCATCAATCAGGATCAGCTTTCAACGGTGGTGAATGGAGAAGAATTTAACCCCGCTCCAAAAGATAAAATGGAACTTACCATGCCAAAGCTTAATGTGGGAGCGAGTAAAATTTTCAACATCAACAGCAGCGTATATGTATTGCCGGAAGCTGGTATTAACGTAGATTTTGCCAAAACTGCCGCTCTGGTCTCTACGGATTTTGCCAGTATCACACCTTATGCCGGAGCCGAACTGGGCTATCAGAAAATGATCTTTGTAAGGTTAGGGGTTAACAGATTCCAGTCGATCACAGATATTGAAGATCTTAAAAGAAAAGTATCCTTCCAGCCAAGTGCAGGTATCGGGATCAGATACAGAGGTCTTACTTTAGACTACGCCATCACCAATTCCGGAATAGGAGGCTCTAATTTTTACTCCAATTTCTTCTCACTGAAACTGGATATGGGTGAGTTCAGAAATGATTAATTTAAAATACAATGAAAGAATCAATGAAAAAAATATCAATACTGATACCTGTTTTTTTTGCAATAAGTGTTTTCGGACAGAAGGTTTCCGATTATAAATATATTCTGGTTCCCGGTAAATTTAAAGATTTTGAAAAAAAATCCTATGGTCTGGAAGAAGCCCTGGCCAAAGCTCTGAAAGCTAAAAGGTATATAATAGTACCGAATGACAGAGAACAGTGGCCTTCGGAAATTAACGGCAATTCCTGTGATGTAATTATCGCAGATCTTAAAGATGACAGCAGTTTACTCAGAAATAAAGTTAAAATTGAGTTTAAAGACTGTAACGATAAAATCCTGTTTACATCCAAAGGTAATTCAAATATAAAGGAATTTGAAGAAGGTTTTCAGGATGCTTTGAAGCAGGCACTTATAGGTCTTCCTTCATCGGTTCCTGTCAGTAATCCGGTTTCGGATCAGACTAAAAATATTCCGGAAGAAAAAGAAGTTTCTCTGCCGGCTGGCGAAAACAAAATTAAAAAGTACATCAACGGTAAACTGAATCTGACTCTTCAGAAAATACAGATTGATGCCAGCCAGTTTATTTTGGTAGATGCCGCCGGTACCGCTCCTTACGCTACTTTCGGGCTGACTTCCAAAAAAGATGTTTTCAGGGTAAAGTTAGCCAATGGAAGCATAACAGTCGGTTATTTTGAAAACGGGGATCTGGTCATCGATATTCCTTCCTCAGACGGTTCGTATTCCAAAGAAATATTCTCTGCAAAATAGCTGATCAGCATCATTAATAATACAGGCTCCCGGAAAAGGAGCCTTTTATTTTTAAGGAGTGTTGAAAAACTCCCAGATTACTTTAGCCTTGCTTTTTCCCAGAATTTCTTCCAGGGTTTCCAGGCTGGATTCTTTGATGCGTTTTACCGATTTCAGTTTAGAAAGCAGCAGTTCAATTGTTTTTCCGCCTACCCCCGGAATTTCTTCCAGTTCAGACTTGATGGTAGAATTCTTTCTCCGGGTTCTGTGGTGTTTTACCCCAAAACGGTGGGCTTCATCACGCACTCTCTGAAGAATTTTCAGGGTTTCGGATTTTTTATCCAGATATAAAGGAATAGGATCTTCGGGAAAGAAAATTTCCTCCAGTCTTTTAGCGATTCCAACAATAGTAATTTTTCCGTAAAGACCTAGTATTCTTAAGCTTTTTACAGCAGAAGAAAGCTGTCCTTTTCCGCCGTCAATAAGGATAAGCTGAGGAAGATTTTCCCCTTCATCAAGCATTCTTTTATAGCGGCGGTAGATCACCTCTTCCATCGTGGCAAAATCATTGGGACCTTCTACTGTTTTGGGATGAAATATCCTGTAATCTGATTTACTTGGCCTGCCGTCCTTGAAAACAACACAGGCTGAAACAGGATTGGTTCCCTGGATATTGGAGTTATCAAACCCTTCAATATGTCTTGGCTCTACGGGCATTCTCAACAGTTTCTGCATTTCTGCCATGATCCTGTTCGTATGCCTTTCCGGGTCTACAATCTGTACCTGTTTTAATTTTTCAAGACGGTACTCTTTGGCATTCTTTTCAGAAAGTTCTACAATCCTTTTTTTATCACCCACTTTAGGAACGATAAGTTTTACATTCGGAATTTCTACGGACAGATGAAAAGGCAGCAGGACTTCCTTAGAATCCGAACCAAACTTTTGCCGGATCTCAATCAGGGCTTCTTCCAGAATATCTTCATCGGCTTCCTCAAGAATTTTCTTGATCTCGGTCGTAAAACTCTGGATAATATTTCCGTTTCTGATCTTAAAGAAATTGACATAAGCTGCCGTCTCGTCACTCGTCATTCCGAAAACATCCACATCATCAATATTAGGATTAACTACCGTGTTTTTTGCCTGATAATCCTCAAGAATATCCAGTCTCTCTTTAATGATCTGGGCCTCCTCGAATTTAAGATCAGCCGCCAGTTTCATCATCTGGTTAACCAGATAATTCTTCGCTTTCCGGAAATCTCCTTTAATAATATCACGGATGGCATCAATCTTTTCATCATATTCCTCTTTGCTTTCAAGATCTTCACAAGGCCCTTCACAGTTTTTAATGTGATATTCCAGGCATACCTTATATTTTCCTTCGGCAATTTTGGCGGGAGCAAGATTCAGATTGCAGGTTCTGAGTTTATAGATATGCTTAATGGTATCCAGTAAAATCTTTGCAGGACGCACTTTGGCATAAGGTCCGAAATATTCCGAACCATCTTTGATGATATTCCGGGTCAGAAAAATTCTTGGAAAATCTTCATTCTTGATACAGATCCAGGGATACGTCTTATCATCTTTCAGCATTACGTTATAAAACGGCTGATGTTCCTTGATCAGGTTGTTTTCAAGCAAAAGAGCATCATATTCGCTGTTCACGATAGTGGTCTCAAGGCGGACAATCTTTCCCACCATGATTTTGATCCGGTAGCCGGACAGGTTCTTGTTGAAGTAAGAGAGAACCCTTTTCTTCAGGTTTTTGGCCTTTCCCACATACAGCAGCTGATCGTTTTTGTCGTAATAACGATAAACGCCGGGTTCTGAAGGTAAAGTTTTGAGCTGTAATTCTAAAGAAGGATTCATATAACAAAATTACGGAATCATTCCGGGATTTAAAAGAACAAAAAAACTGCAGCGTTTTTCTGCAGTTGTATAATTGATATGAAAGTCTTATCCTATCCGTGGCTCATATCGGTATACTGATATACCAGAAAGCTGAAATAATCCCATTCTACTGAGTTTTTCGGATATTTTTTCATGAACTCGGGATTGTCTCCAAATAAGAAATCATAATTTTCTTCGAAATCATCTTTGTGAAGCCACATTACTTTATCTCCTTTTTTTACATAATAGGATTTGATAACACCGCCACCGAAAGCAGGAGCCCCCGCAAACCCTGCTGAAACGGTTGTACTCGCAAACGGATCATAATAAACGGAAATAATCTCATTAAATTCAGGATTGATCAGCTGCATTAAAAAAGCCTTGCTCTCTTTTTTGTTTTTTAAAGAAACAGTCTGATTTTCAAAAGGAATTGCGTCGTTTGTCGTTGATTTACTGTATTTTTTGGTGCTGTAATTTCTCATATTGGAAATAAAACTGGCCGCTTTCATCGATTTTTCTGTCTCAGTTGCATATAAATACATTTCCGAAATATCTGCCGCCGCAAATTTCATCGTTTTTTTTGTATCAACATCTTCTATCGTGATGGAAAGTATCTGCCCTTTCTGTTTTTCCCATGATTTACTGTAACCCTGGTGTTCAGTATTATCCTTTAAAATAATGGTGGAAACTTTTTTGGATGAAGCAGTATTAAAACCTTCGTTGAATAAATACCGGTTCATTTCTCTTTTTTCTTCTTTAGAATATTTTACCTTTTGGGCAAAAGTAGCTGTACTTACCAGACATAAAGCCAGCAGCAGAGTTTTAAATTTCATGGTTATTATATTTTTATCCGGCGGTAAAAGTAATAAATTAATCACTTATTTTCATAAAAATATGAGACCCCGAAATTTAGCTTTTCCAATTATTGTTAAATGCGTAATTTTAAGGAAATTTTTTAGAAATGATATACGGTGTAGATGTTTTCACTTTCCATGATGTTCTGGAAATATGTAAAAAACCTAATAAAGCTAAGCTGAATAAAGCAGCAAAAGAACAGATATTAAAATCTCAGAAGAATGTTCAGAAAATTGTAGAGTCTGACAGATGTGTGTATGGAATCAATACAGGTTTCGGACCGCTTTGTGACACTAAAATTTCAGCAGATGAAACGGCACAGCTGCAGTATAACCTGATCATCTCTCATGCCGTAGGAGTAGGAAAGCCGATTGAAAAAGAATATTCCAAGATCATGATGATCGCTAAGGTTCATGCCTTATCAAAAGGATTTTCAGGAGTTTCCCTCGAAGTGATCGAAAGAATGATCCTGATGCTTGAGAAAGACATTATTCCGGTGGTACCTGAACAGGGGTCGGTAGGAGCATCCGGAGACTTAGCCCCTCTTGCTCACCTTGTGCTGCCTTTATTAGGACTGGGACAGGTTTGGGAAGGAGATAAAATCTCCGATACTATGGAAGTTCTGGAGAAATACGAACTTGAACCCCTGGCACTGGGACCGAAAGAAGGATTGGGACTCATCAATGGAACACAGTTTATTCTGGCTCATGCAATCAAAGGACTTGAAAAATTTGAATACCTGTTAAATCTTGCCGATATGACGGCGGCTATGAGTATTGAAGCATACAGAGGTTCTGCCAGTCCGTTTAAAAAAGAACTTCACGAAATCAGACCTTTCGAAGGCAGTAAAAAAGTGGCTGCAAGAATGCTTAAATTCTTAAAAGGTTCCGAAAATATGAAAGCTCATGAAGACTGTGAAAGAGTGCAGGATCCTTACTCTATGAGATGTGTGCCACAGGTTCACGGAGCCAGCAGAAATGCTTTTGAGCACCTTAGAAATATGGCGGAAACAGAACTGAATTCAGTAACGGATAACCCGATTGTGCTGAGCGCCGAAGAATCTATTTCAGGAGGAAATTTCCACGGACAGCTGATGGCACTGCCTTTAGATTATGCTACTCTGGCAGCAGCCGAATTGGGGAATATTTCAGACAGAAGAAGCTATTTATTATTAGAAGGAAAATACGGGCTTCCGAGACTGCTTACGGAAAGCTCAGGGTTAAACTCAGGATTTATGATTCCGCAGTATACTTCAGCAGCTTTGGTTACAGAAAATAAGACCCTTTGTTTCCCGGCTTCCGCAGATTCTATTCCTACAAGTCTGGGGCAGGAAGACCATGTATCGATGGGAAGTATTTCCGGAAGAAAGTTCAATCAGGTTCTTGGGAATTTAGTGAATATCCTGGCCGTTGAGCTGATGTTTGCCGCTCAGGGTCTGGAATTCAGAAGACCTTCCAAATGTTCAAAGATCATTGAAGAAAACTTTGCCGTTCTGCGTTCTAAAGTGAAAAAACTGGAAGATGACAGGCTTATTGGACAGGATATGCTGGCAATAGCAGAACTGATCAACGAAAGAAAATTTATTGTTGAAGCTTAATAGCAGTAAAGACATGAAAAAAATAATAACCATTTTAAGCCTTTTTGTGGGAACACTGGCTTTTTCCCAGGCTTCTGAGGCTAAGATCAGGGAATTTATAAAAATTACCGGTGCCGATAAAATAGCCATTTCCTCTATGCAGACCTATATGGAACAGCTTAAAAAAAATGCTCCCGGTATTTCAGATGAATTCCTGAAGAGATTTGCAGCCGAATTTACAGCCGAAAAAATGGTTCAGCTCTATGTTCCTATATATGCCAAATACTATACGGAATCAGATATCGATGAGCTGATCAGATTTTATAAATCTCCCGTAGGGCAGAAAACAATTTCAGTGATGCCTTCCATTTTACAGGAAAGTATGGAAGCAGGTGGAAAAATGGGAAGAGAAGCAGCAGGCCGGGTTATGGAAGAACTTGATAGAGAAAAAGGGTACGTAAGCCCGCCACCTCCGGCAACTTCTGAAAAGAAATAAATTTCAGGCTTCCTCATACCGGGGAAGCCTTTATATTTTCACAAAATGAATTAATAATGAAGATAAAAAGAACAGACTCCTCAGATATAGATTTTCAGAATTTAGTAAAATATCTTGATGCGGATCTTGCCGCCAGAAACGGTGAGGAACACACATTTTATGACCGGTTCAATAAAATTGATATGATCAGGAACTGCCTGGTAGTTTATATGGATGGAATCCCGGCAGCCTGTGGAGCTTTTAAAAAGCTTTCTGAAGAAACAGCAGAAATCAAAAGAATGTATACCGGCCCGGAATTCAGAAAGAGAGGTCTGGCATCAGCTCTTGTACAGGAACTGGAAAGTTGGGCCAAAGAATCAGGATTTAAAAAAGCTGTTCTGGAAACTTCAGCTGAGAATCATGAGGCCCTTTCCGTATATGAGAAAAGCGGATTTTACAGGATTCCCAATTATGAACCGTATACAGGTATTGATAAAAGTGTGTGTTATGAAAAAGTTCTGTAAATAACATCATCCAGGGTAAGAATTTTTGGTTTAATACAGATTTGAAGATAGGAAGAGGGCAGCGATGAAGGTCATGTGATTTTACAGGGGCTTTCAATACATATTACTAAAAGTAATTTCCATCTTCCTTAAACTACACTCAGATCTTAGTAGGGAAGATTAATATTCCTGCAATACTAAATTCACTTTTTATACATTCGTAATTCACTTTAAAGTGTTATATTAGGATTCCAAATCAAAAATATAACCTATGAAAAAAAGTGTATTCTGCATTTTGCCCCTGTTCTTTGTTCTGAACTCCTGTAATACAGACGAACTTCCCATTGAGGGGCCCAAAACCGAAACTGTTCAGAAAGATCCCCTGACGGCAAAACAGATCAACGAAGAGATTAAAAATTCCATTAAAAATACAGGAAGTTTTAATTGGAAAGAAGCTTCCGGTCATTTGCTGTGGAGTGCCGTATTTCACGGAAACAAAATGGTTTCCATCGGCTTCGGAGCGTCAAAGGATGATTTTGACAGAAGCCTTTCTGCCAATAGCAGGGAAATGGAAGATGAAATTTTAAATACAATCAGAAAATCAGAAGGTAAAGAAAGAGGAGATGCTTTGATTTCTTCCGATAAGTACCTCAACCAGATCGATGTGCTGATTGAAAAAGAGGAAACATTAACGGCTCTCCGCCAGATGAAAACGATACGTTATGTAGAACCTGCTGATTATCGGTACTTTGACTATGAAACCGAAATTGCAGCAAAATCAAGCGGATCATCGTCCGGATGCGGATTTGAATCCTCAGCTCTGAATGCCGCCGATTATACCTCTACAACCCCTAATGCAAAAGTTCCCTGGGCATTTACCAAACACAATATTCCGGGTGCCTGGAATTACAGTACAGGTGCAGGAATAACCATAGGCCTCGTGGATACAGGAGTTTCATCACAGCAAAGCCTTCTGGGAACCAGCTTTAATACAGGGGCTTCATCCGGAAGAACCATCACGAAATATGGCGTTTATGTAAACGGATCCAGTACCGACGGCCCTGATGACCAGTGCGGACACGGAACTAAAATGGCTTCTGTAATGGCTGCTCCTAAAAATAATGCAGGACTTCCTGTGGGTGTGGCTTACAATGCCAATCTGATTACCTATCGCGCCGCAGCCAATGTTCTGTTGGATACATCCAGCGAGCAGAACGGAGTAAAAACAGCGTTTACCGAACTGGCCAATAATACCAGCGTAAAGATTATTTCCATGTCTATGGGGCACATCTTTTCCGTAGGGAAAATTGAAGATGGAGTAAAATATGCTTATTCCAAAGGAAAGCTTATCTTCTGTGCAGGCGGAACCTCTACCAGTTTTACCAATTTTGTAGGTGTTATTTTCCCGGCAAGTATGTCAGAAGTACAGGCGGTGACAGGGGTGAAAGAGGGAACTTCCAATCAGAAGTGTGATGTGTGTCATTCCGGCAGCCAGATCGATTTCACCTTCCAGATGGAAAGAGCTTCAGGAAATACCGTTCCGGTTCTCAGTTATTATAATGCACAGGCAGATTATGTGGGGGGATCTTCAGTTGCTACGGCGGCCACAGCAGGAATCGCAGCATTGGTGTGGTCTAAAAATCCTTCATGGACGAGAGATCAGGTCCTGAATAAAATGAGACAGTCGGCAACCTACTATTCTTCCGTAAATTCCAGTTATGGATATGGAAATATCAATGCTTTACAGGCTGTACAATAGAATAGAGATCAATAAAATAAAAAAAACCGCGGAGATATTCTGCGGTTTTCCGTTTTATATCGCTGAATTTCATTTTTTGTGCTGCGGTTCTAAATCTGACAGATCTGAGACCTGTCAGGTTTTTATTTAAGCGCACTCAAGCACTCAGCTCTCCGGAGTCAGGTGACTTTGGAGCCTTATTTTTATCTTTTTTAATCACCTTGCTCAAAGTCAGAAGATCCTTTGCGTGGAAAATTGATTATCAATCAAAAAATACTCAAAGAATGTGATTTAGATAAAGATTTGAGTATGATACAAAAATCAAATTTAGAAATGTATCACAAACTCTTAGTCTGGGCTGGGATCATTAAATTAAGCCTAAAAGCAGGAGCGGGTACCTGTCCTTACAAACAGTTTACACTACCTTCAAAAAAATAAAACAGGGATCTTGTTATTTCTTATTACTTTCATAACTTCCTGCTTCCATCTTCCAGCTTCAAACCTTTTAATCTCCGGGCTGATAATCCAGTGGAAGCATATATTCAATCTTATTGTCAGAAAAAGTACCTTCATTGGTAAGCAGATCCGGAGTTGTGATATTTCCTTCTTTTGAAACTTCAAAGGTTTCCCCTTCAGCATGAAGATAAGAAGAGAGCGTAACCGGATAAGGGTTTTTTACAAATTGCTTTCCTTTAAGTTCATAAAAGTACTTTCTGTAATTTACCTGAAGGATATCCTTAAAGCTGAATAAAACCTGCCCGTTCTCTCTTTTCACATAATCAGAATCGGGGATCAGTGTTTTTACAATGGCAAGTGCATAAGGTTTCTGGCTGTTTTTCCTCTGCGCAATTTTGCTGATGTCATCAGGAATATGCATTATTCCGGAAGACTTAGCCATTATCTGAAAATTTTTCAGGGTTTTAAGCTCCTCTTCCGTAGGATACTGGGGGTTGGGAACTTTTACAACATGATTGACGATGAACTGATCTTCAGAAATCTTATTCTCATAAATACTCCTGAAAAAATGAAGCAGGCTTCCGTAGTAAGCATTCATCCGGTTTACTCTGGCAGGATCTGTATTTTTGGTTTCCCGGAAAAAGCTTGTTCCCGTATAGTTGATCATCTGAGAATTGAAATCCGCTGAATAACCAATAAGATTATAGGTAATTTCGTAACCGAGGTTTTTATTTTCAATGATCAGCGGTTTAGGAGCCTTTACCTTTAAAATTTTGTTTTCCTTATCGTATGAAAATTTCAGCGTTTTCTGATTTTTAATCCTTACATTCTCATGGTCCCGCCCAATAAAGGTATCAAGAAAATAATTGATGTAATTTTTATAAGCTTCTGCGGTATAGGGAACGAGCCTGATCTCTTCAATTTCGTGAGTTCTGGCCAGAACTACTTTCAGGTTTTTATTAATAAGATCTGAGACGGGAGAAGTGAAGGTTAGAAATTCATCTTTCTGAAAAACCATATTCCCAAAACTTCCGGCCGGTACAGAAAGGCTGAAGCTTCCGTCCTCTTTTGAGACAGTTCCGGTTTTAGTTCCGTCAATATAAATACTGACTCCCGGTATTATTTCTCCCTTGTCACTTACAACGCTTCCCCGGACGGTTTGAGCCGTCAGAACATAAAAAGGAAGCAGCATTAAAAATAGAAATAGCGTTTTTTTCATGGTAAAACAATATTACTAAAATTTTAGTGATAAAAAAATACCAATCAAAAACTGCCTGCTCAGCCTATCCTTACGCTGGTCATACTCAAAGAACCGCCGATCAGTTCATCATTAAATAGTGCCAGCCCTTCAGAAGGTGCCTTTAATCCGAGTGTGTAGATCAACGGAAGATAGTGGTCCGGGGTGGGAACGGCATACTGCATGAATGTTCCCTGTTTCCGGTAATCAATAATATTCTGAAAATTTCCGTCCAGAAGCCAGGTATTCGTTTTTTCCCTTGCCTCAATAGCCCAGTCCCAGCCGGCACCTACTGTGTTGATGTTTCTCCAGTCGATCAGGCGGAGGTTATGGACAATATTACCGCTTCCGATGATTAAGATTCCCTTTTCACGAAGCTGATGCAGTTTTTGGGCAAGTTCAAAATGGTATTCCGGAGATTTTGTATAATCAATACTCATCTGGATGACAGGAATATCAGCTTCCGGATACATATGTCTGATCACTGACCACGCACCGTGGTCAAGTCCCCAGCTGTGATCTTCCTCTACCTGAACAGGAGCCAGGAGTTCAGCTGTTTCCCTTGCCAGCTCAGGATCTCCGGGAGCGGGGTACTGTACGTCAAACAGAGCCTGTGGAAATCCTCCGAAATCATGGATCGTTCTGGGCATTTCCATAGCCGTTACAAAAGTTCCCTGCGTATACCAGTGAGCGGAAATGCAAAGAATTGCATTGGGTTTGGGAATTTCATTGGCAGCCTTCCTGAAGCCCTGTACAAACTGGTTTTCTTCAATAGCATTCATAGGAGAGCCGTGCCCGAGAAATAAAACGGGCATTTTTGGTGTGCTTTTAAAATTTTCGCTGATGTGATGGAGGTCGTTGAGGTTCATGGGATAAAAATATATTGAAAGACAAAAGGTTCAGGGGATTAGAAAAACCCTGAACCCTTTACCGTATGTATTAGAAATTACGCCTGTTTTACAAACTGCAGTTCTCCTGCTATTTTTACTTCGTCACTTACCATTACACCTCCTGCTTCAAGCGCTGCATTCCAGTTCAGTCCGAAATCTTTTCTGCTGATCTTGCCTTCAAAAGAAAAACCTGCTTTGGTATTTCCCCACGGGTCTACATTGATTCCTCCGAAATCTACATCAAGAGTTACCGGTTTTGTAATCCCGTTGATGGTAAGATTTCCTGTTACCTTGTCATTTAATGCCTGAGAGTCAAACGTGATGGTTGGATGAGCCTCAGCATTGAAGAACTCAGCAGACTTTAAGTGGTTATCACGGTCTGTATTGTTGGTGAAAACAGAATCGGTCTGGATGGTAGCCGTTGTTCTGGCATTGGCAAAAGAATCATCTTCAGCTTCAATTTCAGCATTGAAATTTCTGAAGCTTCCTTTTACATTAGAAATCATCATGTGTTTTACTTTGAAGGTAATTTCACTATGCGTTGGGTCTAGGTTCCATTTTGTTGCCATTGTAATATATTTTTTTGTTGGTTAACTATGATGCAAATGTAGGACGGGGAACAGATACAAATCATTGATATAGGATAAGAAATGCATCTATTCTGTATTCAGTGCCCCTTTTTTTATTTTTCAGGAGCTTTTTCCCGCTATCCACTCATACTCCTCGCTCCCAAACTTTCCATAGCTGAAGCCGTTCTCCTTTCCTGCCCGTGCTGCGGGGTAACCGTTACTATCGGGGCTATTTTATAGGCAATGAGTAATGGGTAATAAGTAATGGATGATGGTTCTCCGAGGATTACTTTTTTACAGCATTACGATTTCCCGACAGCCTTCAGAAAAATTCTACCATTAAGTTAAGAAATAATTTTTATCAGTTCATTAATTCTATTTTACCAATGTTTTATTTTAACATTTCTTAACGAATGATTTTTATTTCTTATTTTTGACAGATTCAATTTTATACAATGAAATTATATAAATTCTCTTTATTGATGCTGGTTTTGGGGAATACTGCATTCGCCCAGACCCAGAAGTTTACAATGGCGGAAGCCGTAAATGGGATGAGAACCAACCTTGCTGTGAAAAATATCTCCCAGTTTTCATGGTCTGCAGACGGAAAATCATACATCCAGGCCGTAAAAGGCGGATACCTGATCACCGATCTGAAAACCAATAAACAGGATACACTGGTATCTTTATCACAGCTGAAGAGGTCATTATCCAATGATAAGCTGAAGGCCGTTCCCCAGATTAAATTTTCCGGCACTTCGCAGGGGTATTTTACTTCAGGCGGAAACATGTTCTGGATAGAAAAGTCAGGAAATGACTGGAAAGTAAAGGACAAAGCGACGCTGGATCAGGACGCAGCCAATATAAAAATGTTTGGCGACGGGCAGACCTTCGCTTTCACGGCAAAAAATAACTTATTTGTCAATAAAAACGGAAAAACCGTTGCTGTAACTAACGAAGCTGACGAAAATATCATCAGCGGACAGGCCGTTCACAGAAACGAATTCGGGATTGATACCGGAATTTTTCCTGCTCCCAATTCCGAAAGTGTAGCATTCTATAAAATGGATCAGACGATGGTGGCAGATTACCCGATCATCGACTGGTCTGTAACTCCTGCTGTTAACCACAATATCAAATATCCGATGGCAGGGCAGACTTCCCATCAGGTGACTCTGGGAGTATACAATATCAGGAGCCAGTCCACCGTTTTCCTTAACATTGAAGGAGAAAAAGATCAGTATTTAACAGCCGTTACCTGGAGCCCGGATTCAAAATACATCTTTGTAGGGGTGCTGAACAGAGGGCAGAATCATATGAAAATGAACCAGTATAATGCTGCGACGGGACAGCTGGTGAAAACCCTGTTTGAAGAATCAGACAGCAAATATGTGGAACCACAGCACCCGCTTACCTTCTTCCCGAATTCCAATACAGATTTTATCTGGCAGAGTCAGAGAACAGGCTACAACCACCTGTTTCATTACAGTCTGGAAAAAGGACTTATAGCTCAGATCACAAAAGGAGACTGGCTGGTAACCGATATCTTAGGCTTTAATGAAAAGAAAAAAGAGATCTACTTTACTTCTACAAAAGAAACACCTCTGGAAAGACATTTGTATAAAATAGACTGGACCAGTTATAAAATGCAGAGACTGGACACAGCAGAAGGAATGCATACCGGAGTGCTGAGCAGTGACGGAAATTATCTGTACGATGCTTACAGCAATTCAGATTCACCAAGAGTTGCCAATATCATCAACACCGCCAATCTGAAATCTGCCAATATCCTTACCTCTGAAAATCCGTTGAAAAATTACCAGAGACCGGAGATTAAAAATGTAGAATTAAAAGCTGACGACGGAACTCCTTTATACGGGAAAATCATCCTTCCTACCAATTTCGATCCGAATAAAAAATATCCGGCAATCGTTTACCTCTACAACGGACCGCATTTACAGCTGGTAACCAACAGCTTCCCTGCATCCGGAAACCTTTGGTACGAATACATGGCACAGAACGGATATGTAATTTTTACGATGGACGGAAGAGGATCTTCCAACCGTGGACTGAAATTTGAGCAGGCCGTATTCAGAAACCTGGGAACTACCGAAATGAATGATCAGCTGAAAGGAGTAGATTACTTAAAATCTCTTTCCTATGTAGACTCTCAGAGACTGGGAATCCACGGATGGAGTTTTGGAGGATTTATGACTACAAGCTTCATGCTCCGTCACCCGGAAGTGTTCAAAGTAGGAGTTGCCGGAGGTCCGGTTATAGACTGGAGTATGTACGAAATCATGTATGGCGAAAGATATATGGATACCCCACAGGAAAATCCGCAGGGGTACAAAACATCGAACCTGCTGGACAAAGTTCAGAATCTGAAAGGAAAACTGCTGATGATTCACGGGGCTCAGGATGATGTGGTGGTTTGGCAGCACTCTGTAAAGTTTGTGAAGTCTGCCGTAGACAATGGCGTTCAGCTGGATTATTTTGTATATCCGGGACATCCTCATAACGTTATCGGAAAAGACAGGGTACACCTGATGCAGAAAGTAACAGATTATTTCGATCAGTATTTAAAGAAATAAATAAAGAAAAATCCAGCCTATTTTTAGGCTGGATTTTTTATTGGGATTAAATGATCTGTAATCAGTCGTAGAACTCTTTGATCACATAGCGGTTATTACCGATACTCTTCAGCTCTTTCAGCAGATAATACCTGTGCAGAAAGCCTGTCAGAACTACAATCTTTTGATGAGGATGCTTTTCTGCGACTTTACGGATATTCCGGGCCATGGTCTGATTGCGGAGATCCCAGAAGGCGGCCATCAGCTTGAACCCGTCCCGGTAGCTGATCTTTTTGCCGTCAGGCTTCGTTACATATCTTTCAGCGAACTCAGGTCTTGCATCTGAAATTTTCACCAAACCTGCATACTGGGCGTTCTGTCTTCTTTCGGAAATCTTATCCGTAGCTGCATTATTGAAATGTTCAGGAGATAGTCCGGCAGTTTTCATTAAATCTTTAGTGGAATTTGTAAAATCTTCATACAGCTTTATTTCCCCGGCTGTTAATGACTTTGCTTTATACAGACTGTCGATCAGCTTTACAGCAAGATTATCTGTGGGAACCATTCCCCGGTCTTTCCTGTATTGGTTTCTGCCTTCAAAATCAAATGGAAATCTTAGAGTTTTCGGATATTTTTTTACATAGAGATTACTTGCCTTTATCTCATTGCCATTCAGGTCAATACTGTTTTCATACTCTTTCATACCTTCTTTGTCTACCTCATGAAGAATAACATCCGGTTTGATTTTTTCAAGAATCTCAAACAGTATTTTAGGATGATAGTTCGGAACACTGTCATGGATATTCCCGATCACATAGATCTCTGTTTTATTCTGGGAAAAACATATACCCGCTGCAAAAAGCAGAAATATACTGATGATGGATTTCATACTGATAAAAATTAGAGAGATAATCCTCAAATATAGCCAAGTAAAGCTATATCAGCAAAACCGATCTTAACAAACATCAATGTTTTTCATTTTTTGCAGCCGTATTTTTGTACTTATAAAATCAGAAAATATGGAATTAGGAATAGGAATGTTCGGAGATCTGGCTTTCGACCAGGCAACCGGAAAATATAGAGAGGCAGGAACCAAGATCCGTGAAATTCTGGATCAGGTGAAGCTGATGGATGAGGTGGGACTTGATGTTTTTGCTATGGGCGAGCATCACCGTCCGGATTATGCGGTTTCGTCTCCGGAAATGGTTCTGGCAGCCGCTGCCTCCATTACCAAAAATATAAAACTGGCAAGTGGTGTTACCGTATTAAGCTCTTCAGAACCGGTAAAGGTATACGAAGATTTTGCCACTCTTGATCTTATATCAGACGGAAGAGCCGAAATATTTGTAGGAAGGGGAAGCTTTATTGAATCCTTTCCGCTTTACGGCTATTCATTGAATGATTATGAAGAACTTTTTGATGAAAAGCTGGAACTGCTGATGAAGATCAATACCGAAGAAAATGTAACGTGGTCAGGAAAGCTTAGGGCTCCAATGCAAAACCAGACGGTTTATCCAAGAGCTAAAAATGGAGGTAAAATACCGGTCTGGAGGGCTGTGGGAGGAACTCCGCAATCTGTTTTAAGCGCAGCACAAATGGGAATGCCGCTCGTGGTAGCCATCATTGGAGGAATGCCGGCTCAGTTCAGAAACCTGATCGAATTCTACAAACAGGAATACAAAAAAGCAGGCCATGATGTTTCACAAATGCAGATCGCGGTTCATTCTCATACTTTCGTAAGCAATGATCCGGCAGTAGTAGACGGATACTTCCATAATTATAAATCCCAGATGGACAGGGTAGGGGCATCAAGAGGCTGGGCACCTTATACAAAAATGCAGTATGACGGCGGAAGAAGCCGTGAAGGCGCTCTGTTTATCGGAAGCCCCGCAGAAGTAGCCGATAAGATCGCCTATATGAAAGAACTCTTTGGAATTACAAGATTCATCGGGCATATGGACATTGGAGATCCTGCTCATGACATCACCCTGAAATCAATAGAATTGTTTGGGGATGAAGTAAAACCGGCTGTTCAAGACCTTTAATAATAATCCTCCGTTGATTTTCAGCGGAGGATTTTATATTGTAGCTGCTGCAGATGATCACACAGTGAAACCGGTTCCGGCAAGTGCTGTTTCTTAAAGACTTCAGACAGAGCGGAAAATCACCCGTATGATTTCTCCGATTGATACGGGTGAATTTTTTTGGACGCAATCCTGATCTTTTCTGATATTAAAATTTCCCACAGATTCCTGAGATAACACAGATTTTAATAGGTATTTTATTTTCTCGCAGATCCTGCAGATGACGCAGATTTTTTTGAGTTTAAAATAATCCGTTTACCCTTGCTGCGCAAAGTTTCCTGACCTCCTTGCTGCGCAAAGTCTCCTGACTTTGAGCAATAAAATAATTGTTTAAAAGTTTTTTTGATTTTAAAATTTAAAATAAGCTGTTACACAATTTCAATCAGGCTTCCGCGTTCTTCATCCCTGCTTATATTCAGGGCAGCAGGTATTTTTTCTTTCAGTTCTTCCACATGGGAAATAATCCCTACGATACGGTTCTCTTTCTGGAGACTCATCAGTGTTTCAAAAACAATATTCACCGATTCCGTATCCTGTGTACCGAAACCTTCATCAATAAAGAAAAAATTCTTATCCGCAGCAGCATTGGACTGTACGCTTTCTGCCAGTGCCAGTGCCAGGCTTAAAGAAACCTGAAAGGCCTGTCCCCCCGAAAGTGTTTTTACACTTCTGCTTCTTCCTTCATTGAGGTAATCGATAATCTCAAAATCATTGCTTTCATTCAGCTGCAGGCTCAGCTGGTTTCTTGTCATCCTGTGGAAACGGATGTTGGCATGATCGCACAGCTGTCTCAGGTAAATAGAGGATACATACTGTACAAAACCGGCTCCTTTGAAGAGATTCATCATCAGTTTCAGGTTTTCAGAACGTTTCTGAAGGCGCGACAGGTCTTTTAAAAGATCTTCTTTCTTTTTATATTCATTTTCGAGTCTTTCAATCTCGGCAGTAATTTTGATCACAGATTCACCGATTTGTTTTACTTCGTTCTGAACGGTATTGAATTCCTCTTCTGCTTTGGAAAACTGAGCTTCATCAAAAGAGAAATCTTTCAGTTTGATTTCGAGTTCACCAATCCCGTTTTTCAGGGTTTCAAATTCAATCCGGAATGCCTGAATGGCTGTTCTCACATGCTCCACATTGATTTCCTGTTCCAGGATAGGACGTATTTCATCCAGTGTCGTGAAATTCTGTTCCGCTAAAGTCTTTCTGATGACTTCCCGGTGTCCGGAAATCTCCAGAGTGAGTTGGGAGATCCGCTTTTCCAGCTGTTCAACCATTGTTTTTTGAGAAGCAAGCAAAGGCGACAGTTCTTTTTCCTGCCGGGTCAGTTTCTGGTAATTTTGTTCTGTTTCTGTATTGGAACGGGATAATTTCTGGTGAATCTCTTCAACTTCAGAGGTGGTCTTTTTCCTGTAATCATCCCAGTTCAGGATCTTCAGTGCGGAACGGCTGGTATTGATCTGTTCTTCTTTTTTGGCTTCTTCCAGTCTGAAACTTTCCAGCAGGCTTCTGTATTTTTCAGCATTTTTATTTTCCTTTTCCAGTGTTTCACGCTCCTTCAGTATATGCTGTTCAGCCAGTTCAATTTCCTTTTCAATCGCAAAAGAAGCGGTCCGTTTTTCTTCAAAATCTTTTTCATTATTGGGATTAAACTGAGCCCAGATGAAAGCTTTCAGATGATCTTCCATATCTTTTTGAAGCTGTTCTGCTTTTTTCAGTTCGGAAGCAAGCTGTTCTTCATAAATGGCTTTTCTTTCCAGAATTTTCTCGGCAGTGTTCTCTTTCTTTTGAAGTGCAGCGTTCTGCAGATCTATGAATTCCATTTTTTCCTGTATCTCCTGAATTCCTGAATTCACGTCATGAAACTCCACAATAGCCGGATGATCCAAAGAACCACAAAGCGGGCAGGCCTCTCCCGGATGAAGCTCATCAGCGAACCGTGAAAGCTCTTTCTGAACCTTTAAATGATCCAGTTTTTGAGATAATTCCTTTTTCTGCTTTTCAAAATCGTCATATAAAACTTTAAAGTCTTCCTTAAAATGTTCAATATTGATGTTGAGTGACTTCAATTCATCTACGGTAAGTTTAATTTCCTTTTGCCCTTTTTCAACTTTTACGGCCTGTTCCTCAATAAGTTTCTTCAGTCCTTTTTGATGAGTGAACCAGTTGCCGGTATTCAGGAGGAGTGCTGAATCGAGTTTTCTGGATTTCAGGGTCTCAGTATCTTTTACCTGTTTCTCAATATTGTTCCTGAGATTTTCTATATCCGTTTCCACTTCTTCCACCATTGTCTTTCCTTTGGCGGTTCTATCTTTAAGCGTGGTGATATCGGCGGAATACCCAAGCATCTGCAGGATCAGTAACAGATCATTTTCCTGTGTCTTAGACTGATCCAGCTGATCAAATTGAGGCTGTAAAGCAGTAAGCTGCTGTTTCACCGTATTGAAATCCGTTTCGGTCTGTACAGCAAGCTTTATCTGCTTCTCCTGTTCAGCTTTCTGTTCCGAAATTTCTTTAGCCAGTTTCTGATCCTCGGCCATCAGCGGACTGAACGTCCTGAAAACTTTATCATACAATTCAGCCTGTACTTCCTGTGCATCTATTTGCTGTTTCTGAGCAGATAATCCGCTGAACTTCTCTTTTTTCTGTTTTAGATTTTCAAAATCGATCTTTAAATTTTTAAGCTGCTGAAACCTTTCCGAGATCATTTGAAACCGGGTATCCGCTTCAATGAACTTTTTCTTTTCCTCTGCTAAACCTTCTTTGTGAAGCTTTATCTTCTCCTCATTGATCTCTTCAAAACCTTTAAGCCGGCCTTCCAGCTGGTCCAGTTCCGAATTGTTATGGGTATTCAGCGTTGCGGCATTATTGTAAAGATCATAACGGTGAAGATTGAAGATCTCCTTCATCATATTGGTCCGTTCCGTAGCTTTCAGTTCCAGGAATTCTTTAAACTGTCCCTGCGGAATAATAATCGTGCGTTTGAAATTGGCATAGTTCAAACCTACAATTGCTTCAATATCCGCATTTTCCATAGAAAGCCATTTTCCGTCGATATTCTGATAAATATCGGCAGAGTATGGGTTCACATCATCAAACCTTTTGGAATTTCTTCTGAAATCGCGGGTAACACGGAACAGTTTATTTTCATAATTCAGAAAATCAAACTCAATATAAAACCGGTTCGATTTTAAGTTCATCATGTTATAAGCCCTTTTATCATTGGTATTGAGACGCTCCGTCTTTCCGTAAAGGGCAAATGAAACGGCTTCCAGAATGGATGATTTTCCGGAACCCACAGATCCGAATATCCCGAATAATCCGGCATCGGTAAGATTTTTAAAATCGATGACCTGGCGTTCCTGATAAGAATAAAGGCCTTCAATGGTCAGCTGAACAGGGATCATAGGCTATGGATTTAAAATTTCGTTAAACAGGTTCATCAGTTCTTCATTGGCTTCCTGACCGCCATTTTTAGATTTAAAATAATCTTTGAAAAGGGTTTCTATATTCTGGCTTACATTCATTTCGTGAGGCTGGTTTTCGGCAGGGTTGAGGTTCTTTACTTTCGGGATCAGGTGAACAATACCGTTGTGAGACTGGTAAAGCAGCTTCCTTTCATCCGCAGTGATGAATGTTTCACTTTCCAGGGTAAGTTCAATGAAAGTATAAGGGTTTTCCTTCAGCCACTGAACTGTATCTTCAACAGAGCTGAATACTTTTCTTACCAGAGCTTTTCCGCTTTTCAGAGGTTTTTTTTCAACCGAAACATTTTTTCCCGGGAAAGCTTCAATCACAGAAACATATTTGGTTTGCCCTGCCTCACTGAAACTGTAACATAACGGTGAAGAGGAATAGATCACCGGTTTTTCGGCTGTTCCGATGTTTCTGAAACCATGCAGATGGCCTAATGCCGTATACTGGATCTGCTCCGGAATACAGTCGGAAAAAATCATATCTGCATTTCCGATTCTGATCGGTTTTTCTCCTTCCGGTTCTTCCAAAACAGGACCGTCTTTTTTATTCATATACAGATGGGCGGTCAGAAGATTGATGCCCGCATCATCGCAAAATTCTTCTGCCAGGGCGTTCCAGTGGTCAGAAAGTACTTTATTGATCTCTTCTTCTTTATTTTCCCCGAAATATTCTTTTAAACGGGCTTCATTGGCATAAGGCGTATGAAGAATTCTCACCGGAAAATCCAGATTTTTCATTTTCAGTTCTATAAATCCTTCCTTTGACCGGGTAATTTCAAAATGTTCTGTTTTAAAAGGAATGATGTGTGCTCTGGGATGGCCAATGAGAATAATTCCGCATTCCCGGGCCAGGGGATCAGGAGCATCGATCAGATTCGGGGAGTCATGATTTCCGGAGATCGCGATAACCGGACGGCTGCCGTTCCGGGAAAGGTGTTTCAGGGTTTTATAGAACAGCTCAACCGCTTCTACGCCCGGATTGAAATTATCAAAAAGATCGCCGGCCACAAGGATCATATCGGCATTTTCTTCATCAGCCCGATCAGAGATCTCTTGCATCACCAGAACCTGCTCTTCCATACGGGAGAAGCGGTCCAGGCGTTTTCCTAAATGCCAGTCGGCAGTGTGCAGAATTTTCATACTTCAAAGGTAAGGACAAAATCGCGATACGGGATTCCGGATTTCCGTATCAACATATAATAATTTAATTTTGTAAAAAAATAAACAATGCAGCAGCCCTCAAAAGATCCTTTACACGGGAAAAGACTTGATGCCATCCTGGAAGAACTGGTAGATTACTACGAAGGCTTTGAAAAGCTGGGAGAGCAGATCAATATCAAATGTTTTACCGATAATCCCAGCATCAGTTCCTCTTTGAAATTTCTCAGAAAAACACCCTGGGCAAGAACAAAAGTGGAAAGCCTGTACCTCTTTGTACTGAGACAGAAGAAAAGAGACGAAAAAGGAAAATAAGATGCTGCCTGAAGATTTTTCTTTGAATTCTTTTCCCCGAACAATCATTTCAAAAACAGTATATTTGCATCATTAATCGTGAAAGAACTCACGACAAAAAAGAAAAGTATGACAATTGAAAAAAATCACGTTGTAGCTGTAAAATACATCCTTCACACTATTGAAGAAGATGGAAGTAAAGTTCTTGCAGAAGAAACAACAACAGAAAATCCACTTACATTTTTGTATGGTGTGGGAATGATGATTCCAAAATTTGAAGAAAATATCCTGGGATTGAAAGCGGGAGATAAAGCAGCTTTTGTGATTCAGCCGGAAGAAGCTTATGGTGACAGACAGCCTGACGCTATCGTGCAGTTGCCAATCGATATGTTTAAAGAATCAGGAACTCCGCCTATCGGGGCAATTTTACCTTTGGCAGATAACCAGGGAAACAATTTCCAGGCGTTTGTGGTAGAAGTTACTCCTGAAGCCGTAGTAGCAGATCTTAACCATCCTATGGCGGGTAAAGTGCTGGATTTCGAAGTGGAAATTTTAAATACCCGTCCTGCAACGGAAGAAGAGCTGTCTCATGGTCATGCTCATGGGGTTGACGGAACTGAAGGTCACTAAAAAAACAGAAATGTCCGGTGGTTTTGCCGGATGTTTTTTTAATTAAAAAGCATCAACCGCGGTATTTACTGCGGTTGATCTGTTTAAAAGCTTTTATCGGTAAGTTCAATTTTCAGGTATTCTGTTGTATGATCCGGATCTGAAATGTTGGTATTCACATGATTGGCCTTCACATAAAGTATATTGGACGTTATCCAGATCAGGGATTGGGGATCGTTCACCTTGAAATTGGTAAAATTGATGTACAGCAGGTTTTCAAATCCGTCTGTTTCCGGATTATACCGGGTCAGGGTAAAATCTGAGCCCACATCATTGTTTGAACTCATGCAGGCAATAAGTTTCTGTGTCGTGCTGATTGCGGGATAACCCAGAAAAACGGTTCCGTCATCCTGTTTGGAAGAGCGGTAGGCGGTATAATACCTGTCATTGTTATAGCTGTTCGTTCCCAGAAAGAATTCTCTTTGGGTAACCGGTGAGAAACCGATGTACCGGTTGGAGTATTCCGCTTCTTCATCCACTTCCTTTTTACTGATCTTCAAAAAATTCAGACTCCAGGTTTTTCCGTTAAAATGAACTTCCGGATTGGCAGATATTTTTTCATTCAGACTTTTGCTCTTTGCCTGGACGTAGGCCGCCCCGTCAATCATACTTACCACAGCATAGGTTTTTGACGTTTTGGTGTTAAAATCATCAGTTCCTTTTACAGTAGAGCTCCGGATTTGGTTCAGATCACTTCCTTCCACCGAAAGTTGGGAGTCTTTGGTAAATTCTTTTTTAGAAACGTAGGCTGTGATCGTTTTGTTCGGCTGATAGGCTATGGTATAATGAATTTCAAAAAAATCATTCAGATCTTTGAACCCGTAATAATGATTCAGCTTATCATTTTTGATCTTTAAAACTTTGGCATCAGCTTTCGGTTCTGTATAAAAAGAAACAGAATCTGTTTTGGTATAGACTATAAAAGGGACATCACTGATGTTTTCCACCTGTTGGGTTTCTTTAAAATCGCTGATTTCCGCCTTATGATTAAAAACAGTCTGCTGAACAGAATCTTTTTTCACATCTGCCGGTGGTGATGCGGCTTCTTTTTTGCAGCTCATCATCAGAGTGATCAGGCATATCCCCGGGAGTATCTTCTTCATAATATTTTGTGTAGTAATGGTTATTATTCAGCATCATATTCTGTGACATCAATAAAGGTGAGATACCACTGCGCATTTATTTTCGTAAGGATACATCTGAATCCGTTCACAGGAGCATTTTCTTTAGAGTTTTCAGCAAGCGTCACGAAAACCGTATTCTTCGGATCGGCATTGATCTTAAAAATTCCCTGATCCTTTACCGAATACAGCTCCGGAAAGATATCGGCATATTGATTCACAATACTGGAGTTGAATTCTGCGGATAAACCTTCTTTTTTCCACTTTCTGTTTTTGCTGTCATATTCCGGAGCCCGGCCGAACTGTAATGGAAACTGGTTGCGGATATTCCACGATTTCTGGATATATCCTAAAGACATACCGAAATCCACTTCTTCATTCAGGACAAATCCCAGATCACCTGCACTCTTAAAAAGAATTCCTACGCCATAATCTTTATTCACGTATTTATTCATAAGGTCTGCATTTTTGGTCTGAAATCCTTTCAGGATATCAGTAACGATAGCAGACACCTGTTTTTGGTCTTCACTGCTCTGTGCCTTTAAAAAGCTGAAACTGCAGATCAGTATCAGCGTCATGTAAATCATCTTCTTCATATCTTGTTAACTTAAAAATTCACCTGAGACATAATACCAGCGTTCATGCATTTTCTGAAATACAGAAAACTCGTGATGAATCTGCTGCTGTCCGTCCTGATCCGTATAATAGGCTTTAAACTCCACATGATTTAACGCCGGAGTTCGGATAATTTCCAGCTTTGTCCATTCATTGATCTCTCCCCATTCCTGAAGGTCTTTTTTGTTATGATGCTTCCGTTTTCCGGGAAGTGTGGTTTCCATCAGATAATCCCCATTGGGAATAGCAAATGCGGAAAACCGGGAGCGCATCAGGGCTTCCGCAGTAGGAGCATGCTGTTCTCCTTTATGGTAAGGGCTGCAGCATTCTTCATATGATTTTCCTGAACAGCAGGGACAGTCCATAATGTTGTATTTTATTTGTTGAAGGGCAAAAATAATGAATATTGGGGGATAATTCCTTTATAATAAGCTTTCGTTTTGTATTCCGGCAGCTGAAGATTCTGGAAAAATCTGTTTGAAGGTAAAAAGTAAGAGTTCCGGACTGACTATTCTGCTTTGATTTGGTGTTTTATTTTATTGCCACTGATGCACGAATTATGCGTGACTGGAAAAAAGAAAATATTTGTTTTTATACTGTTTTTAGAATAAAAAAGAAGCACTCCGAAGAATGCTTCCTGTTGATTATTTAATGAAACCTCTGTTTCTTAATAAAGGCTTAATGTCCGGATCATGTCCTGTGAAATCTCTGAACGCCTGGTTCAGGTCTACGGAGTTTCCTACGGAAAGGATGTATTTTCTGAAGCGGTCACCGTTTTCTCTGGTCAGTCCTCCGTTATTTTTAATCCATTCCCATGCATCATTATCAAGGGTTTCAGACCATAAATAGGCATAATACCCTGCAGAATAACCACCGCCCCAGATGTGGGCAAAATAAGGAGTATGGTATCTTGGCGGAACAGTTGCCAGTGTAAATCCGTGGTTTTTCAAAGACTGTTTTTCAAAATCTAAAACCGGGATCAGCTGGCTTTCGCCGGTTACTGTATGCCAGTCCATATCCAGAGCTGCGGCAGAAACAAGCTCTGTCGTCATATATCCCTGATTAAAGGTGGCTGCTTTTTTAATTTTATCTACCAACGCCTGAGGAATAGGCTGCTTGGTTTCATAGTGAATCGCATAATTTTTTAGAACCACAGGATCTAAGGCCCAGTGCTCATTGATCTGAGAAGGGAATTCCACAAAATCCCTCGGTACATTGGTTCCTGATAAAGATGGGTATTTCTGGCTTGCGAACATACCGTGGATAGAATGCCCGAATTCGTGGAACATGGTGGATACATCATCATAACTGATCAGAGAAGGTTTTCCCGGAGCCGGCTTCTGGTAGTTGTAGCAGTTGACAATCACCGGTTTTGTTCCTAAAAGATAAGACTGTTCAACGAAATTACTCATCCATGCTCCTCCGTTTTTAGAATCTCTGGTATAGAAATCCAGGTAATAGATGGCAATGGACTTTCCATCATGGTCAAAAACCTCGTAAGTAACTACATCAGGGTGATATACGGGAAGATCTGTTCTCTTTTTAAATGTAAGGCCGTAGAATTTTTCAGCAGCATAGAAAACTCCTTTTTCCAGAACGGTGGTTACTTCAAAATAAGGCTTGATCTGATTTTCATCAAGATCATATTTCGCTTTTCTTACCTGCTCGGCATAGAAATTCCAGTCCCAGGGCTCTACCTTGAATCCTCCTTTCTGCTGGTCTATCAGATCCTGAATATCTTTAGCTTCACGTTTTGCCGTTTCCACAGCGGGAGCGGCAATCTGATTCATCAGTTTGATCGCAGCTTCCGGAGTTTTGGCCATCTGATCCTGAAGTTTCCAGTCTGCAAAGCTTTTCTTGCCTAAAGTCTGCGCTTTTTTCAGCCTTAGCGCAGCCAGCTTTTCAATGGTTTCTCTGGTATCATTTCCATCACCCTTCTCTGCTCTCTGCCATGATGCTTTGAACAGCTTTTCTCTGGAAGCCCTGTTTTTCATATTCTGAAGAAGAGGCTGCTGGGTAGTATTCTGAAGAGCCAGAAGGTATTTTCCGGGCTGGCCGGCTGTTTTTGCATCCGCTGCTGCCGCTGCAATCTCATCAGCAGAAAGTCCGTCCAGTTCTTTGGCGTCGGAGAAGAATACTCCTCCCTGCTTTCTTGCTTCCAGTAATTTATTGGCATATTGTGTAGAAAGGGAAGCCAGTTCCTGATTAATCTGCTTTAGCTTTTCTTTGTCTGCGGCAGAAAGATTGGCACCTGCGATTTCAAAATTCTGTTTATAATACTGTACAAGCCTTTTCCCTTCAGCATCCAGACCATCTTCTCTGATGGATTTAATTCTTTTGTACAGGTTTTCGTTCAGGTACATTTTATCAGAATGTGCCGCGAATATAGGCGCATATTCTTCATCTAAAGCCTGAAGGGTAGGGTTGGTATTGGCACCGGTAAGGTTGGAAAATACGATAACCGCTCTTTTCAGTACCTCACCGCTTTTTTCAAGGGCAACAATTGTATTTTCAAAAGTAGGGGCTTCCGGATTGTTGGCAATTTTCATGATTTCAGCATCCTGCTGCTTTAATCCGAAATCAAAAGCCGGTTTGAAGTGCTCGTTTTTAATTTTATTGAATTCCGGAGCTTCGTACTGAAGCTTACTTTTCTTCATAAAAGGATTGGAAGATAAGGACGGATCGGTAACAGGAATCTCCTGTTGGGTATCGGTTTTTTTCATTGTAGTACAAGATTGGTTAAATGCCAGAGCAGAAATTAACAATACCGATGAAATATTTTTCATAAATTAGTTGTTATTAAAGTATAAAGATATTAAAAACTTAATTTATAAAAGCAGTAAACATGAAATCAAGGACTCTTTTTATTCTATCAGCCTTCGTGCTGTTGGTCTCATGCAATGAAAGACATGAGAAAAAAAACAGGGAAAATAAAGGCTGGGTAGATAAAGTGATCAGTAAAGAAAGCGGGCCGATTAAACAGAAGGAATTTAACGGTGATTTTGACGAAATTGAAGTTTCGCAGGCGATAGATGCCGAAATCATTAAATCGGAAACTGAAAGAGTCGTTATTTCCGCCCCCGAAAACATCATCAATGAGGTTCTTGTGGATAATAATGGGGGAAAACTGCATATCCATTATAAGCCGGGAATCAGGGTGATGAATACCAATAATGTGACGGCGAAGATTTATACTAAAGATTTTACAAAACTTAATGCCAATTCCGCAGCGAAAATTACAGTAAAAGATAAATTCACCCAGGATAAAACCAGTGTCGAGGTATCAAGCGCTGCAAGTATTTCCGGGGATCTTGAAGCGAATGATTTTGATATTACCACAGACAGCAGCAGTAATTTCAGCGGAAAGATCTGGGCGGTGGATCTTGATATCGAAGCTTCTTCAGGAGCGAGTATTGATATTTCCGGGAAAACTAAAAATGCAGAGGTCAGTTCTTCATCAGGAAGCAGTGTTTCTGCGGCAGGAGTTGTGGCAGATCATGTAAAAGCTGAGGCTTCCAGTGGAGCGAGTGTACAAATGAGTGCTGTTTCCAGTGTAAAAGCTGAGGCTTCTTCCGGCGGAAGTGTTGATATTTCGAAAAAAGGTCCGCTTCAAAGCATAACCAAAGAAGAAAGCAGCGGCGGAAGCGTAAGTATTCAATAAAAATTACTGCATTACAGATCAGGTTTCGGGGGGCGGGGGGCGGCGGATCCTTGGTTTATTTTTTTATTTTTATTTA
>NZ_JBXDSA010000002.1:31343-145328 GCF_056844565.1 Chryseobacterium sp. FR054
TTGCGCCGGCCGCCGCCCCCCGAAACCTTTGTATATTTCATTATTATTAATCAGGGTTTTTCTTTTATTGTATTGGAGGTCAGATTTTTTTTATCGAAGATAGTGAATGAATTAAATTTCCTCCTCTTCCGTACTGGTAGGATAATCTTCTACATTCCCCATATCAAAACTTAAATTGTCATAAGCTAATAATTCTTCTTCCCTCTGCAGAATTTCTTTCGTTGTAAATAAAAGGATTTCGTCATCGTCGTATTTTGTTTTTGCCAGTTTCCGGATAGAAGCCTTATCAATAGCCATAAATCTCTGGCCGAGACGTCGTGCAGCATATTTTCTCATTCCCGTTTCATGGAGTACATCTACGGCCATATCCACCGCTGTTCCTAAAGTTTCCCGGTAAATATTAGTGATCCCGTTGTTGAGGTAATCATAAGCATCGATCCTGTTTTTCGCACGTACAAAGATTTTTACTTTCGGATAATGTTCGCGGACCAGATCGGCAATGAACTTGTTATCATCCGGATCATCAAGACACAGAACCAGAATTTCAGCATCTTCAATGCCGGCTGCCCTTAAAATAGGGATCCTTGTTGCATCTCCGTAATAAACTTTAAAACCATAGCTTCTCAGCAGTTTTACACGATCCGAATCCCTGTCCAGAACGGTCGCTGAAATTTTATTGGCTTTTAAAAGACGTCCTACGGTGCTGCCGAAGTGTCCGAAACCGACAATAATGATCTTCTTCTGGCTCACGTTACTGTCAAGAATATTATAGTCATGTTCTCCTTCCGGAATTTCTTTAATGAATTTCGGGGTAATGAATTTATCGTTAATGATCAGAAGAACAGGAGTGATGCACATAGTAATGGCGGTAACGGCCATCATCTGTGCATTGAGCTCCGGGCCTAAAAGATAAAGATCAGATGCATAATTGATCAGTACAAAAGCAAATTCTCCAACCTGCGACAGGGCAAAAGCATAAAACAGACTCTGTGGCGTATCTATCCTGAAAAATTTTCCAATAGTATATAATACCATAAACTTTACCAACAATACAGCCAGTACCGTACTGAAAATAAACAAAGGGTCATTCTGAATAATATTAAAATTAATCGTTGATCCCACACTGACGAAGAAAACAGCAAGAAGAAGCCCTTTAAACGGATTGATCTGTGCTTCCAGCTCATGTCTGAATTCACTGTTGGCCAGCATGACTCCTGCGAGGAAGGCTCCCAGAGCGGGTGAAAGCCCGATCGCAACCATCAGTTCAGAGACTCCGATCACGAGAAACAGGGAAGAGGCGGTAAGAAGTTCCGTCATTCCTGATTTGGAAACATAGCGTAAGAACGGCACGAATACATATCTGCCTAAAAGAATCAGAAAAGCAACGCCAAAGATTACGGTTCCGGCCTGAAGCCATTCCGGAAGTTTCTGAATCAGGATCTGGATTTCATTATCGTGATGACTGGCTTTATAATTGGCAATAATCGGCAGAACGGCAAGAATAGGGATCACAGCAATATCCTGAAAGAGAAGGGTAGAGAAGGAAGCTTCTCCTGCAGTTGTTTTAAGGTTGTTTTTCTCCTGAAGTGTCTGCAGAACAATGGCCGTAGAAGACAATGCAAAGCACATGGCAACGGCAACTGCTTTGTCTATCCTCCATCCGGCACTTATAAAAACAAGAAACAGCAGCGATATGGTCAGGACCATCTGCGTCAGCCCCAGACCCATGATTTTCTTCCGCATTTCCCAGAACTTCCGGGGTTCCAGTTCCAGTCCCACAAGGAAGAGAAGCATGATAACTCCGAATTCACTGGCATGCATAATATCGTTAACATCTTTTCCCGTAAGTCTTAAAACGTAAGGTCCGATAATGATGCCGCCCAGAATATAGCCGATCACAGAACTCAGCCCGAATTTCCTGGCAAGAGGAACCATAATGATGGCCACTCCCAGGAAAATTAATGTGTTCATTGCTAAGCTGGATTCCATAGGCTACTGATTCAAAAGTTCTGAAAATTCTTTTTTATGTAGGATAATTTGTTTTTTACTGAGCTTGTTGGCTTCGTATACAATTTTGATGTGTTTAATATCTGCTTTGAAAACCTTTAAAGAGACGATCAGTCCGCTGATCAGCTCATCAACAGTATACCGGTAGGTTCCGTTTTTGCTGAAAGATCTTTCTTTCCCCCCGGTGGTGACGAGGATATAAACTTCTTTGCCTTCCAGCGGATTTTCTTCATTCTCCTTCAGCCATTCCCTGTTGAAAACTTCATCAATCCACAATCTCAGCAGAGGAGGCATTCCGAACCAGATGAGCGGGAACTGGAAAATAAAGCGGTCATAGTTTTTCAGGCGTTTCCTTTCCCTGAAAGCGGCAATATGAAAGTCAGGGTATTCTTCGTAAAGGTCTCTTAAAGTATAATGCTGGTGGCGCACATAGAAATTAATGAGCTCCACATTCGAATTGGAGTGCTCCAGATAAGGATGGGCAAAAACTACCAGCGTCTTCTTCATAAACCTGTTTTCAGTAAATATAATGAAAAAAAATTGAATTAAAACCAGTTTTTGTATTGGTTTGTTAATTTTTTAATATATAAAACTGAATTTAATGTTAAAAAGAATAAAGAAAGTTTTGTTTTTTAGTATTTTAAATAAAAATCGGACTGTTTAGCCCGATTATGTTGAATTTTAAATAGTGTTAAGTTACCATCCGCCGGATGCACCTCCGCCACCGAAGCTTCCGCCTCCACCGAAGCCGCCGAAACCTCCTCCGCCACCTCCGGAACTTCCTCCTCCAAAACCGCCACCTCCGAAGCCTCCCGGGAAAGGAAAGAATCCGCCGGGATAATTTCTGCGCCCGCGTCTGGTGATAATCACATCATCGTCATCATAATTTCCGCCGCCACGTCCTCCTCCTCCTTTATTTCCGAAGAGAATGGCGATGATGATAAAAATAACAAATGCAATGATGAGTATTTTCAAGGCACTTCCGCTGCCGGAAGATGATGAGGGCTCTGCTGGTTTGAACTTTCCTTCAACAGCTTCCATGATTGCTGAAGTACCGCGGTTAATCCCTTCATACCAGTTTCCCTGTCTGAAATGAGGGGTTACGATATAATCAATGATCTGTCCTGCTACTGAAGCGGTAAGATACTGTTCTACGGCTCTTCCCTGCTGGATGGCCATCGTACGGTCTTCCGATGCGATCAGAAAGACAACACCGTTATCCACCCCTTTTTTCCCGATTCCCCATTTCTCACCGAACATTGTTGCCAGAAAATTAATGTCTTCTCCTTTGGTAGACCGAATGATGACAACTTCAATTTCCGTTGAGGTGGAGTCTGCAAATTTAATCAGCTTATTGTTCAGCTCATTGATTTCCTGCCGGGTAAGCAGCCCGGCTTCATCTACAACAGGGTAAAGAACTGCCGGCTTGGGGGGAATGGTATACTGTGCTGATACAAAAGTGTAAAAGCAGAGCAGAATAAATGAAAATACTATTTTAAGAGAACGTAATTTCATTGGGGAGCTGGTTGGGGTTTTCTCCCTGTACGGGAAAATATTTTTTTAACTCAATACCGGTTTCCAGGATAGCGCTTTTCAGTGCTTTGTAATAATTTCCTTTGGCAAATTCAGTGGTGATATAATCATGAAGATGATCCCAGTAGGATTGGTGTACTTTATCATGAATCCCGATATCCCCGATAATGGTGAGGTATTTTTTCTCAAAATTCACATGAAAGAGCACAGCATTCCTGTCGGCCGTTTTATTCATACAGAGTTCCTTGAAAACCTCAAATGCAGTCTGTGCATTCCGGTCTTCGGTATTGGAGTCTATGTGCACTCTGATTTCACCCGTAGAATGTTCTTCTGCCGACTGTATGGCTTCCACAAGGGAACCAATCTGCTGATGGGTCAGGAATTTATTCATCTTTGAATACTTCAGGCGCTTTATTAGCTCCGGCTTCTGCCTTGAAATAAGGTTTTTCTTTAAAGTTGGTAAAATTGGCCAGAATGTTATTCGGGAACGTTTTGATGGAAGTGTTGTATTCTTTAGCGGCATCATTGTAATAAACCGTTTCGGTTCTGATGCTGTTTTCAATAGCTGTATACTCTCTCTGGAAGTTGATATATTGTTGGTCAGCTTTCAGGTTTGGATAAGATTCCACTACAGCCATCAGCCTGCTTAATGCTCCGGATAATTCTCCCTGTGCTGCCTGGAATTTAGCCATATCAGCTTCAGTCATATTCGTAGGGTCAATATTGATAGAAGTTGCCTTAGAACGGGCTTCCACTACTTTTGTTAAAGTTTCCTGTTCGAATTTGGAATACGATTTAATGGTTCTTTCCAGATTAGGAATAAGATTGGCTCTTTTCTGGTAAACAGTCTCAATATTGGACCATTTGGCATCTACATTCTGTTCTTTGTTAACGAAATTGTTGTAGCCGCTTTTTCCCCAGAAGAAAATAACTGCAACAATGATAAGCAGCGCGATACCGATAGTTCCTGCGCTCAGACAGCCTTTATTTTTCATAGTTTATTTTTTTAATTTTTTGTGCTAATCAAATATACAAATTATGTGCTAATTTTGCAGAAAATTATTAGAATGACAACAATCGTGGTAGCGATGGGACAGAAGAATGAGATCGGCTTTGATAACAAACTGCTCTGGCATCTTCCTAAAGATCTGAAACACTTTAAAGAAATTACTTCAGGACACCCTGTAATTATGGGAAGGAAAACATATGAAAGTATCGGAAAACCACTTCCCAACCGTACCAATATTGTTGTTTCCAGAAAAAACGACTGGTTTGAAGAAGGGATTCTTATTGTGGGTAGCATCAAAGAGGCTGTAAAATTTGCAAAAAAGATTGATGAGGATATTTTCATTATTGGTGGAGGAAATATTTATGAGCAGACGATGAATCTGGTAGACAGACTTGAAGTTACTCTGGTGAAAGCAGATCTGGAAGCCGATACTTTTTTTCCAAAGATAGATCCGAAAATCTGGATGAAAACAGATGAAACCTGCTATGAGAAGGATGAGAAAAATTCGTACGATTTCTGTTTTCAGACGTTTGAAAGAATCAGGACTGAAGAAGTGTAAAAATTCTAAGTTCCAAGTTCTGGGTTCTAACCTCTAAATTCTTTATCTTTGCACTTCTAAAATTGAATAATGAATAAATACATAAAAATTGTAATTGCGGCAGTTCTTATCCTTTTAGGACTTTATATGATGAAATTTACGAGAAGTTTAGGCTGGGGAATCGTTGTATTCCTTATGGCTTCACTGCCGATCTTACTTTTCTTTAAAAACGAATATATTCTCCTTGCTTTCTGGCAGCTGAGAAAACAGAATATGGAAAAAGCCGCTGAATGGTTAACGCATATCACGAATTACCAGACACAGCTTCATAAGTCCCAATACGGATACTATCATTATTTATTAGGTCTTACGCAGGCACAGGCACATCCTGCCAAAGTAGAGCCTTTAATGAAGAAAGCTCTGGAATATGGACTGAATATGAAGCATGACAGAGCGATGGCTACCTTAAACCTGGCTGCTGCTGCGATATCCAAAGGAAGAAAACAGGAAGGTCAGAAACTTCTGGACGAAGCCAAAAGATTAGACAGTGCAGGAATGATGACGGATCAGATCAAAATGATGAAAGACCAGCTGAAAATGCCTACCATGCAGAAGCATATGCATAATCCAAACATGAGACAGAGAGGAAAATTCTTCTAACAAATAAAACAAAAGCACCTGGACCCCAGGTGCTTTTTTATTTTGATTACACTGTGAATTACATTTCCGAGTTCTGATCATAGCCGTAAAACTTAGGCATCTGCCACTGATATTTTACCGCCAGTGTTCTGATGGCAACAATCAGTATAATGGTAAAGATCTGGATGAATGTATAGGATAATGAGGTGAATTTAGTCATCAGAAGAAATGATGCCCCGCCTACAATACATGCAGTCGCATAAATTTCTTTTCTGAAGATCAGAGGAATCCTGTTCAGCAGAATATCCCGGATAATCCCTCCGAAACATCCGGTAATGGTCCCCAGGGCAATACATATTAATGGATGGATCCCGGCGTTTAAACCTTTCTGAACTCCGATAATGGTGAAAAGACCCAATCCGAAACTGTCGAAGATAAACAGGGTAACTTTAAAATTCTTTTCAATGGATTTGAATACCATAGCAAAAATTCCGGTAATCAGAATCAGGGCACAGGTGAGGAGATCATGCATCCAGAAAACAGGAATATCGAGCAGAAGATCCCTTACTGTTCCTCCGCCTACGGATGTGACGAACGCAATAATGAGCACACCAAACGGATCAAGACGTTTCTGCATCGCTGCAAAACTCCCTGACATGGCAAAGGAAATAGTTCCGAGAACTTCTATGGCAAAATTGAACTGTTCGTGCATATAATGATGGGTAATGAGCAATGGGTAATAAAAATTATGCCATTTCATTCGGTGATCATTAGAATGGAATATTTTATAACCTTTACATTCTGCTTTTAAATGTAAGATTTTTTTCGGAAAATTACTTATTGCTCATTACCGATTACCATAAATAATGAGTAATGAGGAATAAGTAATGGGTAATAAAAACGATGTGTCTTTATATCTTAGATAGTTTGAATTTGTATTTAGTCATCACTTTCACCAGTTCTTCACACTCTGTTTTTAAATCCAATATTTTTTCATGACTCAGATATTGCATTTCTTCAATAATCTCGAGCCAGAATTGTGTTTCATCGATTTCTTCAACGACAATACAGATTTTGGCAAATTTTTCTTTGTCAGATCTTGATCTGCAAACAGCTCTGTAATTCGCAGCAACTGAGGTAGCCGATCTTATTACCTGTTTTCTTATCACCGAAATATCATCAGAATAAGGAAGAGAAGACAAAGCCTTAATGATACAAATGGCAAAGCTTTTAGTTCTATCTCTGAAAATCTGATTATATTCCATATGATGACCTCAAAATTACTTATTGCTCATTACCGATTACTCATTTCTCTACTCTCACCGAGTCCGGAACCAAAAGTTCGTATTCTCCTCCGTGGTTGATGATCTCCCGGACAATACTGCTGCTGATGAAGGATTTTCCGGATGAGGTTAAAAGGAATACGGTTTCCAGTTTTTTGTGGGCGAGTGTCCGGTTGGTGTGAGCGATGGCTTTTTCAAATTCAAAATCGGCGGGGTTTCTTAATCCCCTGATGATGAACTGGGCATTTTTTTCAAAACAGTAATCTACTGTTAAACCTTCAAAATAATCTACTTCTACATTCGGAAATTCCGCTACCGAGTTTTGGATGAATTCCATTCTTTTTTCAAGAGGGAACATATATTTTTTTTGGGAATTCTGCCCGATTGCAATAATTAATTTATCAAAAAGCGGAGCCGCTCTTTCTATAATATCATAATGTCCCAGGGTAATAGGATCAAATGATCCGGGGAAAACAGCAATTTTCATGTTGTATGAGTTATGAATTTTGAGTGATAAAGAACGGGCTGCATGTGTTTTTTACAGCATACCTATAATTTATCCCTACTACTTTCTATTTTTTAAGTAAAGCTTTTTCTACTTCGTTTCCGCAAAGATCCATGATAGAGATTCCGTAATGTCTTGCCTGTTGCGGCAGGATGCTGGCCGGAGAAAAACCTGGATTGGTATTCATTTCAAGCATGTATGGAATTCCGTCCATCAGGATAAATTCACTTCTTGAAAAACCACTCATTCCTAATGAGTTATAGGCTCTTTTTGCGATTTCTTCCACTCTCAGTCTGGTGGCATCATCAATTCTTGCGGGGGTTATTTCTTCGGAAGCGCCTTCATATTTGGCTTCATAATCAAAGAATTCATTGGTAGGAACAATTTCAGTGATTCCTAAAACGATGGTTTCTCCCTTGAAGTCAATAACTCCTACGGAAACTTCCATTCCGTTCAGGAAGCTTTCGATAAGAATTTCGTTGTCTTCTTTGAAAGCAACTTCTGTGGCGGCAATCAGCTCAGATTTTTCCTTTACCTTGGAAATTCCGAGGGAAGATCCGGACTGGTTCGGCTTTACAAAAAGAGGAAGCCCCAGGCTTTCTGTGATCTCATCGATGTTGATGGCTTCTCCTTTTCTTAAATAGATGCTTTTGGCAGCAGGAATTCCGTATTTAGACAATACGGCCAGTGTGTCTTTTTTATTGAATGTTAAAGCACTCTGATAAAAGCCGCATCCGGTATATTTTTGTCCTATGGCATCCCAGTAGGCCTGAAGTATCCCGTTTTCACCCGGTGTACCGTGTATAATATTAAAGCAGACATCAAATTTCAGGATTTCACCGGTGTCTTCTGTTGTTACAGAGAAGTCTCCTCTGTTGATTTCATATTTTTTATCATTCTCGTCCAGGAAATACCATTCATCTTTAAGAATCACTACCTTATATACATTATACAGATTTCTGTCCAGAGAATCATAGATCAGCTGACCGCTTTTTAAAGAAACGACATATTCGTCAGAATAGCCTCCCATGACAACGGCAACACATTTTTTGCTCATAACCATATAGTATCAATTAAGGCAAATTTAAACATTTTATATATTGCAATAAGGGAAATCCTGAAATTTTAAAGACGAAAATGAAATGTGTTAAATAAAAAGCACATTCTAAAATTATTAGCTATATTTGCCGTTATAATTAAAGTATTTTTAAGTATGCTTAAATCACTTTTCAATTGGAAAGTTTTGCTGAACTTAGTAGTAGCCATCGGTGTTTTTGTGGGGTTGGTATGGCTTACGTTCCGCTGGCTGGAATACCACACCAATCATGGACAGGAGATTCCGGTTCCCAATGTTATTAATAAATCGGTATATGATGCTGTGAAAATATTAGAGGACACAGGCCTCGAATATGAAGTGGACAGTGCAGAATATAATCCTAAATTTAAGCCTTTTCAGGTTTTGAAGATGCACCCGCTATCCAGTTCCAGGGTAAAACCGGGATCATTGGTAAGAATTGTAGTGAACCCAAGAACCTGGGCACCTATTACCGTTCCGGATGTAATCAATAAGTATTCAGGACTGGCTTTCCAGAGACTGGATCAGGTGGGATTGAAGATCGGGGATACAATTTATGAGCCGAGTATTCAGAAAGATGCTCTTTTGAGGATATTATATAAAGGAAATGCAGTGAATCCGGGAGCCCGTCTTCCAAGATTCTCCATGATTGATGTTGTCGTAGGATCTGGTCCTATGAGAAATATCTCAATACCCAGCGTTATAGGATTAACTGTAAAGGAAGCAAGAGTGGTAATTGCAAAAAGCATGTTTGAAGTAGGTCTTGTGGAACATGAAGACGGAGGAAAAGACGAATCTGATATTATCTACTATCAGGATCCTGCATCCGGTGATGTAAGGGATCAGGGAATGCAGATCGATCTTTGGGCCAGTAAGAAAACACCTGCTGAACTGGGAGCTAAAATAAGCCAGCTGAATTCTATCTACCGCATGAAAGTGGATACTTCACTGCCGCCGGTACGTTATGAAGAAATTCCGGCTCATCCTACTCCTAGCTATGATGATCCGCCTGCGGCTGTTCCTGTTCCTAAAAGAGACGCGCCAAAGCCTGAGCCTGTGAAAACGGAGACTCCAAAAGCGGCAGCTCCTGCCAAACCGGCGGGATCTGCAACAGAGAAGCCTAAGACGTCTTCCGCTAATCCGTCAGCCGGAAATACAAATGCCAAACCGGCATCCTCTGCAACAGGGCAGCAACCCGCTCAAAAGCCAAAAGCTAAGAAGATGGTTATAGAATAATAATAACTTATTATAAAAAAATAGGGCTTCAACTGCAAAATGTTGAGGCCTTTTGCGTAAAAAATAAAACAATGGCAGAAGATAACGAAGATTTTTTTGACGAAGAATTACTGGATTCTGAAAATATAGACAGTGTTGAAAATATTGATATTGATGAAGAAAACAAAGGGCTGTATGAACATCTGAACATTACAGTAGACAGTAAGCAGGAACCTCTGCGTATTGATAAATTCCTGTTGATATACAGACAGAATTCTTCAAGAAACAAGATTTCCCAGACCTGCCGTGCCGGAAATGTGGTGGTAAACGGAACTCCGGTAAAACAGAACTATCGTGTGAAGCCCGGAGACCAGATTTCCGTATTGCTGGCGCATCCGCCAAGAGAAAATGTAATTATCCCGCAGGATATTCCTGTGAATATTATATACGAAGATGATGATCTTGTCGTTGTAGATAAAGAAGCAGGAATGGTGGTACATCCCGGTTTCGGAAACTGGGACGGAACACTGGTAAACGCACTGGCGTTTCATTTTGAAAAAAACGGAGAGAAATCTGATCTGGACAGGGTAGGACTTGTTCACAGAATTGATAAAGATACTTCAGGACTTCTGGTGATTGCCAAAAATGAATATGCCTTGAGCTTTCTGGCTAAACAGTTCTTCAACCGAACAACCAAAAGACTGTATTGGGCTTTTGTGTGGGGAAATATGCCGGAAGATGAAGGTACAATCAGAGGGCATATCGGAAGACATCCGAAAAACAGAATGCAGATGTCGGTATATGAAGACGGAAGCCAGGGAAAACACGCGGTTACCCATTATAAGGTATTGGAACGTTTTAAATATATGACCTGGGTGGAATGCAAGCTTGAAACAGGAAGAACACACCAGATCAGGGCACATTTCAGGCATATTGGCCATACTTTGTTTAACGATGAAAGATATGAAGGCCATACTCCTTTACGCGGTGTCAATCTGCCTAAGTATAAACAGTTTATAAAAAATGTTTTTGATATTCTGCCAAGACATGCGCTGCATGCTCATACCTTAGGTTTTATACATCCTACAACAAAGAAGGAATTGTATTTTGAAAGCCCAATGCCAAAAGATATGGCGGATGCTGTAAAAAAATGGAGAAATTATTTGGAAAACTAAAAATATATTGAGAATTTTTTTATATTTGTTGAATTGAAATCAAGATTTGTTATGAGAAAACTATATGCTATCGTATGTTTAGCTCTTTTGTCGAATGCATACAAAGCACAAGAATCACTACCATACTATCAGCAATATCTTTTGGATGGTGAGTTCCTGTTCAACCCAGCTCAATACGGAAAGACAGATTACGTACAGCTCAACGCCAATTATCACAAACAATTTGACAAGTTCAGCGACTCTCCAAATACGCAGTCTATCGGAATCAATGGAAACATTTTCGATAGAGTGGGAGCGGGACTTTCTATTTTCAGAGACAGCAACGGGCCTATCTCTGCAGGTGGTATTACTGCTGGTGCTTCTTACTTTATCCCACTAAGTAGTGAGGGGGAAAGAAAAGATCAGTTCTCTTTCGGTACCAGTGTAAGTTTCTATAACATGAATTTCGACTATACTTCAGTAAACGTTGAAGATGGCTATGATCCGTTATTGATTGGAAAAGAAGGAAATATCTTTATGGCTTATGCCAACTTCGGAGCTGCGGCTACTTATAGAAATATTTTTGCAGGAGTTTCTGTGAACGATATTGCTTTAAGTAACGATAAAGCAATCGTAAACGGAATTGAACCTTCACCAATCAAGTTCTTCCTTAATTTAGGATACAACTGGCATTTAGCAGATAATATTTTCCTGACACCGTCAGCTTTAATCAACTTAAATACGAACTCAACAAGAATGATCGATTATAACCTAATGGGTACATTCTTTAATGATATCAACTCTTTCTCTTTCGGGGTAAGCTATCGAACAGTACAGAACAGATTCGACAGCCAGGAACTTCAGGTTGCACCGGTAGTGAAAGTAAGATTTAATAAATTCATGGTTGGAGCAACCTATAACATCGGAATGTCTGATATCCAAACGTATGGAGGAAACAGCTTCATGATCAGTCTTGGGTATAACTTCGACAACTTTATTAATCATAGAGGATTTAGATATTAATCTGATTTAATTTAAATAAATTTGAGCTCTGAATTTTTTCAGAGCTTTTTTTATGATTTATATTCACGTTCCTTTCTGCAGACAGAAGTGCAGCTACTGTAATTTTCACTTTTCTACATCCCTGAACTTTAAGGATGAGATGATCCGTGCTATGAAAACGGAAATCATACTCAGGAAAGATGAACTTCAGGATAAAAATTTAAAATCCCTGTACTTTGGAGGCGGAACTCCTTCCATTCTTTCAGCAGATGAAATCGGTTCTCTGATTGATGAAGTGCTCCGGTATTTCAGTTTCGATAAAGATATTGAGATTACCCTCGAAGCCAATCCGGACGATCTGGACAAAAATTTTCTGAAACAGCTTTCAAAACTGCCGGTTAATCGTCTTTCCATTGGAACACAGAGCTTCTTTGATGAAGATTTAAAGCTGATGAACCGTGCACACAATGCTTCAGAAGCAGAAGGTTCCATCAAAAGAGCCCAGGATTCCGGCTTTGAAAATTTAAGCATTGACCTGATCTACGGCTCACCAACCTCTAATCTGGAAATCTGGAAAGAAAATTTAAATAAAACCATTGCTCTTGAAGTTCCTCACATTTCTTCCTACGCTTTGACCGTAGAACCTAAAACGGCCCTGGAAAACTGGATCTCAAAAGGAAAAGTGATCAGTCCGAAAGAAGAAGAACAGAACAGGGAGTTTTATTATTTATCCGATTTTCTGAAAGATAACGGATTTGAGCATTACGAAGTCTCGAATTTTGCAAAGCCGGGTTTTTATTCCAGACACAATTCTTCATACTGGAAATATAAAGAGTATCTTGGGATAGGTCCTTCAGCTCATTCCTACAACGGACATGATATCAGAAGCTGGAATGTAGCCAACAATCAGCAGTATATTAAAAAATTAAGCATTAAGAACCTTGCTAAAGAAGAGGAATTGCTTTCCCGGGAAGATCAGTTCAATGAAATGATCATGATCGGGCTTAGAACCATCTGGGGAGTAGATCTGGAAAGCCTTAGCAGTAAGTTTTCAGATCGTATTCTTGAACACTTTCAGAAAGAAATAAAAGCTAAACTGGAAGAAGGAATTTTAATAACAGAGAACAATCATCTGAAAATTCCTGAAAAACACTGGTTCATGGCAGACGGGATTGCTTCGGATTTGTTTATCGTATAATGGCTGATATATGCAGCCGTGCCATAAAATTCACTATTTTTGTATAAAATTTCAGTTCGTTTGAAAACTAAAAAACAAGATTACTCGCATCTTTCACCTGCCCAGCCGATCGGTATTTTCGACAGTGGGGTGGGTGGTCTTACCGTAGCCAAAGAAATTAAAAGACTCCTTCCGAATGAGGATCTGATCTATTTTGGAGATACCAAGCACCTTCCCTACGGCGAAAAGTCAAAAGAAGCGATCATAGAATATTCAACCAAGATCACCAGTTTTCTGCTGGAACAGAACTGTAAAGCGATTGTGGTTGCCTGTAACACCGCTACGGCCAATGCTCTGAACGAAGTTCTGCAGTCTGTTGCGGGAAGAGTTCCGGTAATTGATGTCATCAATCCTGTGGCTGAAAAAGTATCTTACGAAATCCACAATAATGTCGGGGTAATCGCTACGAAAGCTACCGTAAATTCGGGACTGTACAAAAAGAGCATCCGCAAGCATAATAAATGGATCAAAGTGGATGAACTGGCTACGCCGCTGCTGGTTCCTGCCATTGAGGAAGGTTTTAAAAACCATCCGATTACCCATGCGATCATCTATAATTATTTGAGCAACAGTAAGCTGAAGAATATAGAAACCCTGATCCTCGGCTGTACGCATTATCCGCTGCTGATTGATGAGATCAAGCAGTATTACGGAAACCGTGTCCGTGTGATTGATTCCCCGAATATCGTAGCCAATCATCTGAAGATCATTCTGGACAAATACAATCTCCTGAATGAAAATAATGTCAAACCTAATTATCATTTCTATCTTTCCGATCTTACCAAAAATTTTGAAAAGATCTCGAAAAAATTCTTCGGTAAGACGATCGATCTGGAATTGAAAGTATTATAAATTAAAAGGCTGTTTCATGATGAAAACAGCCTTTTTTGATTTTCAAACCCATTATTGGCTTACAGTGTTTCCAGAATGATTTTCTCCGCTTTCAGTCTGGACTTTGGACTGAATTTCGGCTGATTGGCATCCGTTTCCTCCTTAACTCCGATTGCTACGGCGAATAAGGTTTCATATTTTTCATTTTTCAGGATTTCATCGTACTGTTCCGGTTCAATCCCTTCCATCGGTGTGGAATCTATTCCCATATCGGCACAGGCAGAAAGCAGTATGCCTAATGATAAATAAACCTGATGGGCCAGCCATGATTTTACAGCAGCTTCGCCTTTGGGTTTCACCCTGTTCCGGTAATAATTCACGGCTCCTTCAGGAAGATTTTCTTCAATTTGTTTTTCAAAATCTTCAGTTTCCTTTATTACCTGGAAAATAATCAGATGGCTGCAGTCCAGCACTTTTTCTTTATTAATGAAAGAAACTTCTGCCAGCTGTTTTTTTAATTCAGGATTGCTGATGAAGATAAAATTCCATGGCTGGCTGTTGATGGAAGAAGGGCTCAGATTCAGAATTTCTTTCAGTTCACCAATTTGTTCTTCGCTGATGTTTGCCTGTGGGTTATACTTTTTTACTGTATACCTTGTTTTCATTTTTTCTAAAAAGCTCATAATTTATACTATCATTTTTATAGTTACAAAATTAATGTAAGTTTATTATCTTTGCAATAACGGTAAAAAAGGATAGTATAAAATGTATACGATAGACAATAAAAAATACCCGTGCTGTACGAGTGTGACCATGAGATTTATAGGGGGGAAATGGAAGGCTGTGATCTTATATCACCTGACAGACGGAGTTAAAAGATACAATGAGCTGCGAAAGCTCATTCCCACTATTACAGAAAGAACCCTGAGTCTCCAGCTGAAACAGTTGGAGGAAGATGACATTATCGAAAGAAAGGTCTTTACTGAAAAACCCCCTTTAATGGTGGAATACAGCCTGACCGGTTTCGGAAAAACACTGCTGCCGGTTCTGCATGCCATTACAGACTGGGGAAAAGAAGCTCCGGAGCTTACCAAAAAAATAATCAGGAATTAAAGTTCCTGATTATCATCTTTATTCGGTTTGAAAAAACTGAAACTCACATTTCCGTATTTCCGGGTATCCGTTAAATTGGGATGCTGAAGTTTCATACGGCTTTGGTGTTCTACGATCAGAACGCCGTTTTCTTTCAGGAATTTATTGTTGAGAACCAGGGAAATCAGTTCGTCATATTTTTTTTCCTCCATCTCAAAAGGAGCATCAGAGAATACAATCTCGAAACTCTTTTTATTTCTGAATTTCTTAAGCCAGTCGAATACATCTCCTCTCTGAACATTGATCTGTAAAGACATATCCAGTTCTGAAGCCGTAGAATTGATAAATCCGGTATGCTTCGGGTTCATCTCTACGGAAGTAACATCCTGGCAGCCTCTGGACGCAAATTCCAGTGAGATGGAGCCGATACCGGCAAAAAGATCCAGTACGGAAACAGACTGCATATCATACGTATTCTCCAGAATACTGAATAAAGCTTCCTTGGCAAAATCTGTCGTAGGTCTTACATCAAAATTTTTCGGAGCTGCTATTTTCTTGGCTTTCCATTTGCCGGATATTATTCTGAACATATTTTTTAGTTGTTAGCGGTCAGACCGCAGGCTGCTGAATCAGGGAATTCATTCCTGTACCCTGCCTGCTGGGTCTAGTTGAGTATAAAATTTTTATTGGGAACATTATCAAAAACAATTTTCAGGTTTCTGACGAATTTCTGAAGCTCAGAAATAAAAGTCTCATTTTCCGTTGTTTCACCATAAGCATAGAAATGGGTCTCATTGATACCAAACCCGATTTTACTTAAAGTAAACATAATGAAATAAAGAAAATCTACTTCCGAATTGACATCCAGGTTGTTATACAGGATGATTTTTTTATTGTCGATAGCAAAAAATTCACATTGATTATGATACAGATTGATGTGAATCTCCTTACCGGTTTTAATATTGATGGAATTTAAGAACTTTTCTCCTGAAAAATTAAAATGAACGGGAACTGCAATTTCTTTGATCTTTTTATAAAAGTTCTTCTGAAAAGTATAGTAAAACTGTACCCCGAATTTTTTATTGACGGAAAGCATAAGCTCCTCTTTATCCTTATCCGCGGGTGCATTGAATGCAATAAGATCAAACCCTGCCTCATGATCAGAATGTCCTTCCGGCATCAGGGTAAAATGATTCAGGGCCGAAACTACCTGTATTTCGTCAAATCTTTGCCTGATAAGCATTTCATCAAGCTTGTCCCCGATTAAATTTTCCGGCGTTTCTTCCGTAACGAAATAAGACTTTTCCTCCAGAACACTCTTGTTTTTAGTGATCTGGCAGATTAATCCGTCTTTGGTAAAAAGTAAATTAAGTACGTTCATATTTCTATTGGTGCAAATTTAGTGAAATTCTATCATAACGGCACCTGATTGATGGTGAAGTATTTCCTTATTATAGAAATCAATATCGGTCTGGCTTTCCAGAACGTTCCATACCATTTTCTGAAGGGTTCCGTCTCCGATGCCGTGAACAATTTCTAGTCTTTTCAAATGATGTTTTCTGCAGAATTCCAGAACTTCCGTCAGTTTTTCCTTTTGGATGAAAAGTCTTTCAAAACTGTCATAATCACCGGGATTTTTAACCAGATTATGAAAATGAAGATCCAGGACCATATGATTTTTCTGGTGTTTTTTGGAAATCATTTTCTCCGGTTCTGCTTTCTTTTCAATTCTTATATTCTCGTAAAGGTCAATATCTTTGGGCACAAGTTTTTCTTTTGGATACTGATGGGTGAATCCGTATTCATCCTTAAAAACCACAATATTTCCGTTCACGGAAGTAATAATCCCGCTTAAATCTTCATCTACAACAGAAACTTTGTTCCCGATCTTCATAATTCTTAACGTCTGTTTATCTTTAACCTCTGCTTCCCAGTTCAATCACTTCAAGATCCTTTACCTCCTTGCCGTCTACTGTAAAGCGCATCATGGTTCTCATCTTATGCCAGCCCTGCTGCCCGCAGGCACCGGGATTAAGGTGCAATAGGCTGTTCTTTTCATCATACATTGCCTTTAAAATATGAGAATGGCCTGAAATAAATAATTGGGGTGCTTTCTCAGCAATTTCTTTTTTGGTGAGCGGAGTATATTTTCCGGGATATCCGCCGATATGGATCATCAGAACCTCCAGATCTTCACAGAAAAACCTGTTCACTTCAGGGAATTCAGCCCGGATCCGGGCATTATCGATATTTCCGTAAACTCCTTTCAATGGTTTTATTTTTTCAAGCTGTTCAATCACGTCCATACTTCCGAAGTCGCCACAGTGCCATATTTCATCAGCTTGCCGGGCATATTCCAGGATTCTGTCATCTATATAGGAATGCGAATCGGAAAGGAGAAGGATTTTGGTCATAAAACTCTGAAATTTTTTGCAAAGTTAGGAAAGATTTAATTTTTCAATATTTAAAACGAAAAACTTTTATCATCCACAAAATAGGATCTCTTAATATTTAGTAAATTTGGGAGAAATATATAAAAAATGAAGCAGAAAATTTCTTTTTTCCTTTTTCTTTTGGCTGCGGGAATGTTTAATGCCCAGGTGGAAGAAAAAAAACTGGATGAACTGATCCTGAATACTCTTAAAACCTTCGATGTCCCTGGAATGTCTGTGGGAATTGTAAAAGACGGGAAACTGATCTATTCCAAAGGGTTTGGACAGCGTTCTTTAACGACAAAGCAGCCGATGGATGACCATACACTGGTAGGCATTGCTTCCAATTCCAAAGGTTTTACCTGTACGGCTCTGGCCATCCTGGCAGATGAAGGAAAACTGAACTGGGACGATAAAGTTTCTAAATATATTCCTGAATTTCAGATGTACGATCCGTATGTTTCCCAAAATGTAACGGTAAAAGACCTGGTAACCCACAGAGCAGGCCTGGGGCTGGGACAGGGGGATCTGATGTTCTTTCCGGAAGGAGGAAACCTGACCGTGAACGATATTGTTCACAACGTACGCTATCTGAAGCCGGAAAATCCTTTCAGAACAACATTGGATTATAACAATGTGATGTTCATTATTGCCGGTGAAGTGATCCACAGGATTTCCGGTTTAAGCTGGGCTGAATTTATTGAACAGAAAATCATGAAGCCGGTAGGAATGACTTCCAGCTACGGAAGCTATAACAGGGCGAAAGCAGTATCCAATAAGATTGATGCCCATGCTCCTGTAAACGGTAAAGCGGTAGCCGTTCCGCATGACTGGAATGAAACAGCCAATGCAGCCGGCGGAATTATGAGTAATATTAAGGACATGACCACCTGGGCTGAATGTCTTTTGAATAATTTCACCACCAGAGACGGTAAGAAACTGGTTTCAGATAAGAATGTACAGCAGCTTTGGAGTCTTCAGATCCCGGATAGGGTGGCGATGAAAAATCCATATGATACAAGCTTCTATGGATATGGGCTGGGCTGGTTTTTAAGTGATGTAAAAGGTCATAAGCAGGTACAGCACACAGGCGGACTGATAGGAACCGTTACTCAATTTACCCTCATCCCTGATCTGAAACTGGGAATTGTGGTACTTACGAATCAACAGTCAGGAGCAGCCTTCAATACCATTACCAATACCGTAAAAGATTCTTACCTGGGAATTGCAGACAGAAACTGGCTGAAAACTTACGGAGAAAGAATGGCAAAAATGAATGCCGAATACGAGAAGCAGAAAAAAGATGCTTTTGCGAAATCTGAAGCTTTCGGAAAAGATAAAACTATGCAGCCTAAAGCAGAGCAGTTTACCGGAAAATATAATGACCAATGGTTCGGAGACGTAGAAATTTCACAGCAGGGAGGCACATACAGAATCATCTGCAAAAACTCACCGAGGCTGAAAGGAGAACTGCTGCCTTATTCCAACAATACATTCATCATCAAATGGGACGACAGAAGTTATGATGCTGATGCCTACATTATTTTTGCCTATGATGAGAACGGAAAAGCAGAATCTGCAAAAATAAAGGCAATTTCAGATATTACAGATTTCAGCTTTGATTTTGATGACCTGGATCTGAAGAGAAAATAACAGAAAAGATTACCAGACTATTCAATAAAAACGGGCTTCGGTCCGTTTTTTTATATACTATTTCAATAGATTCCAATCGGCTTCAGCACGGGCAAGCTCGGTATTCAGATGTTGTTTTTCAAAGAATTGTTTCAGCCTGGTGAGACGTTTTTTAGGGTCGTAATGAATACTGGAGTTCAGTTTCTGCTGGCAAAGCGAACAGGCTCTTGCAAAATGAAAATCTGTTTCTGAAAGTGAATTGGTTCCGTTCATCACACAATTGGCATTCAGGCAGTGGCTGATGCCGAACATATGGCCGATTTCATGGGAACTTATTTTGATGAGTCTCAGAAGACTTTCATTAAAATTAGTATCTGTCAGGTTACCATTGGCAAACCTGTACAGGGAAGTCACGCCTACACCGTCTTCATAAGAGGCAAACCCGAAAACGTAATTCCATTCCGGTCTGGGATACAGGTCTTTTTCTGTGATCCCCATCAATATGACAGCGTCTTTGGGTTTTCTTCTGATCAGAATACTGTCCAGAACATAGCTTGCCAATACCTGTTCATGTCCATCCCGGGAAATTCTTCTGGCATTTTTGGCTATGATGGAATGGGGTAAAGCCGGAAGGACTTTTGTCTCCAGCTGGTAATAAGCATTTAAATAGTCCCGGGTAAGTTCTATTTCCTTTTGCTGGAGCTGATCGAAAGTTCCGACAGGCTGCAGGTAAATAATATTTTTGCCGGGTTCAGGGAGTATTTTTTTTGTTTTTTGAAAATCTTCAAATTTCTGAAATTTTTCATGGTGGCTGTACCGCCAGCTTCCAGGTTGGGGATAGGAAAGTTTTACATCATTACCGGCAATGGTTTCCAGATAAGACTGCTCCTTTTTCTGACAGGAAAAAAGAAAAATAAAAATAAAGGCATAAAAGACCGGTTTATATTTTGCCCGGTTCATAAAAAAACAGCAGCTTCTTTTTGGCGCCGTCGAATTCAGACCACGAATTGCAGTCTATCTCAAAGCCTGCCACTCCACAGGTTGGAAAGTGAAAAATATCTTCTGATATAGAATTGGCAAAATTAGAAATACCGTTGTTATGAGAAAACAGGGCAACAGAGTTCACCTGATCATCCAGACCGTAGATCACAGATTCAAAATTTCTTTCCGAAGGATTATACAGCTTATCGGCCGTGGAAATATTCAGCTGATAGGTTTGATTGAAAATTCTGCACGTATTCAGCGCACGTACTGCCGGACTGGATACGAAATAATCAATGGAAATGTTCTTGTCTTTCATGAATCTGGACATATTCATAGCGTCCTGCAACCCCTTGTCTGCCAGAGGTCTGTCAAAATCTTCCGTTTCTTCCGGCCAGTCGCTTTTCGCATGTCTTACGAGGATGAGTTTCTTCATACTTTCGTTTTTTGGAAGATTAAAATTATAAAAAAAATAATGGAATAAAACATGATTTTTATAAAAAAACTGCGTTATGAATAAAATCAGTAAATTTTACTAAATTTGCAGACTTATGGGACAGATCCTTGCAATAGATTATGGAAAAGCGCGCTGCGGAATTGCCGCAACAGATGATATGCAGATCATTGCGAGCGGTCTGGATACCGTGCAGACACCGCTGCTTATGGAGTTTCTGAAGACCTATTTCAGCGAAAACAAGGTAGATGAAACCGTGATAGGACTTCCCATAGATCTGAAAGGAAATATTTCCGAAGTGGAAACGGATATTCTGAAATTCATTGAAGGATTTCAACATGAATTTCCGGACATTAAGGTTCACCGCCTTGATGAAAGATTTACCTCGAAGATGGCTTCCTTTTTTATATCCCAGAGCGGGAAAAACAAAAAAAAGAGGCAGGAGAAAGGATTAATAGATAAAGTAAGTGCAACCATCATATTGCAGAATTTTTTAGAACAGAGAATAAGATGATTTTACCGATAAGAGCTTTTGGGGATCCCGTTTTGAGAAAAGTGGGGAAAGATATAGACAAAGATTATCCCGGATTACAGGAACTGATAGAGAATATGTTTGAGACGATGTACAGTGCCAATGGTATCGGACTGGCTGCACCTCAGATCGGGCTGGATATCCGTATGTTCGTCATCGACGTAACTCCGCTGGCTGAAGATGAAGATTATGAAGATATTAAAGATGAGCTGGCAGAATTCAAAAAAGTTTTCATCAATGCAAGAATCCTTGAAGAATCAGGTGAAGAATGGAAGTTCAATGAAGGATGCCTTTCTATTCCGGATGTAAGAGAAGATGTAAAAAGAAAGGGAACCATCGTTATTGAATATTATGACGAAAATTTTGTGAAACATACAGAAACTTTTTCCGATATTAGAGCCCGCGTAATTCAGCATGAGTATGACCACATCGAAGGGATCCTGTTTACCGATCACCTGAGTTCGTTGAAGAAAAAGCTGGTAAAAGGCAAGCTGACAAAGATTTCTCAGGGTGATGTAAGCATCAACTATAAAATGAGATTTCCAAAATAATTTTAAATAAGGATTAAAAAGAAAAAATAATACAGAGCAAAAAGCCCCGAGCTGATTGCAGAATTTACAAACAATATAATTATGCTGTTAGAAAAAATAATTTCAATTTCAGGAAAGCCAGGACTTTACAAATTAGTTTCTCAATTAAGAAACGGGTTTATTATTGAAGACGTTACAAACAAGAAAAAAGTAAGCATCGGAAACTCAAGCCAGGTAAGCTTATTAGACAATATTGCGATGTTTACAGTTGATAAAGAAGTTCCTTTGTTTGAAGTTTTTGAAAATATTGCAAAAAATCAGGATTACAAAGAAACAATCTCTCACAAATCATCCGATGCGGAGCTGAAAGAATTTATGACCGCTTCACTTCCTAATTATGATACGGAAAGAGTATATGCTTCTGATATCAAAAAGCTTGCTCAATGGTATAATATCCTTCAAAAGGCAGGCTATATTACTCCGGAAAGCTTCGTAAAAGCAGAGCCTGAAACTTTAGATCCTGCACAGGAAGAAGTAAGTATCGACAAGGATGCTCCTAAAAAAGCAGCTCCGAAAGCTGAAAAACCTGCCGCTCCGAAAGTAAAAGCTACTTCAGCAGCCAAAGCAGCTCCAAAAAGTACTCACAGAAAACAGGGATAATTAATCCTTACCTCTAAAAATATAAAGCCCCGTCAGTCCTGATGGGGTTTTTTGCTGAAGCTGCCTTATCCGGAATAATGGCAGACTGTTAAAAACCTGTATCTTTCATCTTTCACATTCCGGATTCATTCAATTTTAAATAAGAAGGTTTGCCGGAGAGTCCAAATAACCCTTACCTTTGTATAATATTGAACTCTCAACAAGTTATGAATACCAGACAGGAAAAATTAGAAGCTTTCGGAAGACTGCTTGATATTATGGATGATCTCCGGGAAAAATGCCCCTGGGACCGGAAACAGACCCTTCAGACTTTACGTCACCTCACGCTGGAGGAAACCTATGAACTTTCGGATGCTATTCTTCAGGAAGACTTACACGAGATAAAAAAAGAACTGGGAGATGTACTGCTTCACCTGGTCTTTTATGCTAAAATAGGTTCCGAAAAAGAGAGTTTTGATATAGCAGACGTTATTAATTCACTGAATGAGAAACTGATCTTCCGCCATCCTCATATTTATGGGGATACAGAAGTAAAAGACGAAGAAGAGGTAAAGCAGAACTGGGAAAAACTGAAACTGAAAGAAGGAAATAAATCCATCTTGGGCGGTGTTCCCAAAAGCCTTCCGAGCCTTGTAAAAGCTTACAGAATACAGGATAAGGTAAAAGGCATCGGGTTTGAATTTCATGATGCGGAAGATGCATGGAAAAAAGTGGACGAGGAGATACAGGAGTTTCATGAAGAAACAGATCCTGTCAAAAAGGAACAGGAGCTTGGAGATGTATTTTTCTCACTGATCAATTATGCAAGAATTTCAGGGATCAACCCGGATTCGGCATTGGAAAGAACGAATCTGAAGTTCATTTCGAGATTTCAGAAAATGGAGGGGCTTGCTGATGAAGCGGGACTGAAACTTGCTGATCTGTCGCTGGAGGAAATGGATGTTCTTTGGGAAAAGGCTAAACGCCTGCCTTAGACAGAAAAATTTATTTCGTTATCAGGAGATAATTAATAACTTAGATTAAAAATATAGGATCAGGCCTGAAAAAGGGTTAAGCGGGGAAAGTATTAATCAGATAAATGTATTACAATGAAAGCAGGGAAAGATGCAGGGCAACACCAGGTTTTGCATTACAAAAATAAGCGAAGCGGCTTTGTTATCTTAAAAAACATTCAGTTATTTTTTGTCCTTGCCTATCCTGTAATTAATTAGAAAGAATCAATTTTCCTTGTCTCCTGTCTTAAATATTCAGTATTTGTATTTCACTTTAAAAAATAAAATAGATATGTTACGGACTCTTATATTTTCAGCCTGCATTTTGTGGAGCTGTAATCCTAAGGCTCAGGATGCCCCTAAAAACGATGAATTAAAAGTGGAATTCTCTTTACCCAAAAAACTCAAGGAAGTTTCCGGAATAGCATTATCCAAAGATAAACAGACGATCTGGGCTATTGAAGACCAGGGAAATAAGAATAGGGTGTACGGCCTGGATATGAAAGGGCAGCAAGTTGCCGATGTTCTGGTAGAAAATGCAGAAAACACAGACTGGGAAGATATAACAGCCGATACACAGGGAAATATCTATATCGGTGATTTCGGAAATAATGACAATAACAGACAGGATCTTGCTATTCTGAAACTGGATCTGCAGAATACAGGACAAAAAACAACCAAAGCAGTGCAGACCACCAGGTTCCACTACGAAGGACAGACAGAATTTCCGCCTAAAAAATCGAACTGGCTCTACGATTGTGAAGCTTTTGTAGAAATGAACGGTAATTTCTATCTGTTTACGAAAAACAGAAGCAAAGGTTTTGACGGAACATTTCTGGTATTCCAGGTTCCTAACAGGGAAGGGGATTTTGAAGCTAAATTAATAGGAAAACTGAAGCTTAACGGAAAGTATAGCGATGCCGCCATCACATCCGCTGCCATTAACAGCACAAAAGATAAAATTGTTTTGCTGTCCCATAAGAATATTCATGTTCTTTCCGGATTTAAAGCGGATGATTTCAATACAGCAAAGATTGAAAAAATTTCTTTAAATCATAATTCCCAGAAGGAGTCGGTGGTGTTTCTCAATGACAAAACCCTGCTGATTGCTGACGAAAAAGACAAGGATACCGGAGGGAAGGTGTACCGGTTTTCTTTTTAGATGATAACAGACTTTTACGGAGTTAAATAGGAAATATGGATATTACCGGATGATAACCTGAAATTCTGCGTATAGACACACTGTACCCTAAAGGTTTCTCCGGTATTGAAATAGGTAATCGAAGAAAGGTTATGGTTGACTGCAAGGGTACGTTCACCGTGGCCGGTAGAGCTTGAAGCCAGTGTTTCTGTTGCCGGATTTATTTTCTGAACCGAAGACTTTGCTGTTCCTGCCGTATAACCGTTCCCGTTTAAGCTGAGATCATAAGTAACGTATGGAACGATATTATAAAACCCTGGCTTCACAACTGTGAACAATCCATTGGTAGAATTGTAGTTGAGGTAAGCATTGTCAATTTTATTGCTTACGTTATACACATAGGTCTTTACATAGCTTCCGTGGGTACTCACGGGGCTGCTTCCTGTTCCGGTATAGCTTCCGGATGCCGGGCTGATATCTGTTTTATTGCCCACAAAAACAACTTTTAAAAAATTCTCAGACTCGATATTCCGCCATACAGGAGGGGTTCCTGATCCGTTTGACATCAAAAATTCACCTCTGTTTCCTGAATTTCCTTTTGTTCCCGCGTCCCCTCCGATATTAATGTCTTTTACAACCTGGAGGCTGCCGTTCACGTGAAGTGTGTTCTGGGGAGTAGGAGTATGAATACCAATCTGAGCGTTTGCACTTAATGACATAGCAAATAAGGCCATGTAAAATAGCTTTTTTTTCATCGAAATGTTTTTTTTATTAAATAATTTTAATGCAAATATATATTCTTTTGAAAAAAATGAATTTTTTGAAAATAAATAAGCATATTAATCTATGGCTATTTACCGGCTGTATTGCAGTATATATGTTTCTTATTTTAAAACCGTATTTGTTTTATCTGTAATGATCTGCTAATCAGAATGGTCGGATATTAAATTTTCTTTATTTACATTTTTTATAAGAAAATGTTTTTTGTAGTTTAAAATTCAGGAGTTACAGGTCATAAAAACAGGAAAGGCTGCAACGGAATTGCAGCCTTTTTTTATATTTTATTTCAGGGAATCAGGGAGTCCGGAAGCAGATTTTTAGAAAGTCATCCCGACTCCGGCTGAAACTCTTCCGCCGTCTGAACCGTAAAAATAATTCAGCCTCGCGGAAAGCATCTCTACAACGCTCATCCAGAAACCTGCACCTACGGATTGATGCCATTTGGTGGAATTTTCGTTGTCGTTCCATACGCGGCCTATATCATATCCGATCAGTACGCCCATATTGGCAGGAACAATATTGTTTCTTACCCTTCCGAAATCCCAGCGAACCTCGGAATTGTTTGTGAAATAAGACCTTCCTGAGAACCTGTCGTTTCTGAAAGCCCGCATTCCGTTATTGCCTCCGATGCTTGCAGCCTGGTAGAATTCAAAATTATTATTGTTGATCCACATCACATTACTGGAATTGGCAAAAACGAAATTTCCTTTTTTATCAATCCTGTGGTCAATAGTCAAAGTTCCGTTTAAAGTGACGAAATTCTTTTCAAAGTTAGAGGTATTGGCTTTCCAGTCTGCATTGACAATGAACTCCAGTCCTAAAGTCGGGAACGCATTATTATCCATATTTTTGTAGCTGAACGTATAATTCGCTCCTAAGAATTCCTGACTTTTGAAGACTTCAGGGCGTACATCCGGTGACTGGTCTACAAAACGGTTACCTTTCCGCTGTACTTTATTGTCCTCAAACGTAAGCTGGAACTGATGCTGAAGATTCAGCCAGCTCTTTCTGGAGATGGAAGGGGCAAAATTGAATCTGGAAATTCTGGCCCGGTTGTATTCTCTTTCCGTATTTTCTTTATCGTAAGGACTCTCATTGGAAAGGCCAAAAAAGTTCCGGGAAAATCTCGGGGTCGTATAGCCTGCATCAATATTGAAATCCCATCCGGAAATGACTTTTTTAAAGATTCCTTTATACACCAGGTTAAATCCGGCCGTTGCCGTATAGAAATTGGCTTTAAGGCTGTGTTTCTGGGTATACGGATCGCGGATGAAATTGTTAACGGTATAATTGGCCAGAAAGCCGATAATCACTCCATCGTCAGGGTTGTAGTCAGCATTCGGATATCCTGCAAAATAATTGAATTTCGGATGCTTGTAATTGTAGGTATTGACGTCATAGTCATCAGAAATATTTTTTGTTGCAGATGCTGCATTATAGGTGTTTTTCTGAGATTTGAAATCATAAATTTTTACCCTGCTTCCGTTGGAAACATTATACACATCATGGTTGTAGCCACCTATCAGCCTGATCGTCATTTTAGGTTTTCCCTCTCCTGAAACTTCATAAATATCATCATCTTCCAGCCCATAAATCCAGAGTTCCTTTGTCTTGGAATCATCATAGTTTTTTTCGAAAACCAGTTCAGGATTTTCTTTGTTTTTATCTAATTTATACTGTTTTACATTAACGGAATTACCGGTTTTTGTGACTACGAATTTATCAGGATTCACAGTTCCGGCCAGCGGTACTTTTTTCTGAAGCACATCATAATACTGAGCGGCATAATTTTGCAGTCTTGTTTTCCGTATTTTCAGCTTGCTCTGAATATCGGCAATGGTTTCGTCTTTTACCTCTTTCGGGAGATTGTTAAAAGCTTCATCAATATCAGCGTCCGTAAGATGATCCTGGATGTATCTGGCCTGGGCTGCCCATTCCTCCCGGGTAGAACCTTTCAGGAAAATCAGATCCAGCGGATAAGGTTCCATATTCATCCATTTTACATTTTTAATATCATCTTTGAAAGTTTTCATATGCCGGATGGCCGGAACATTCATTATGATCCTGAATGCTGCCCCGTCATATTTGCTGAATGCCTGATCTCTGTCTTTCGGGACCGGTTTATAGACTACTTTATCGCCATCCTGGTATTCTGCCCATTTCCATTGGTCGGAATGTCTGTCCCAGTCACCGATAAACATGTCAAATATTCTGGCCCGGATGTAAGATTCACGGTCTACGGAGTATTTGTAATTTTTGGTGAAGTTTTTCAGAACATCATCTGTGGAAACAATGTCTCTGGCATTGTCCAGTGAGGCCAGGGTTTTAGGATCAGAAGAAAAGCGTTCTTCAATCATGTACATTTCATCCCCGTAATTTTTATTGTACTCTCCCAGAGTATACTGTTTGGGGATATAATATAATTTCGGATTGCTGTGGAAAATCCCCACTTTATCTGCCATATTCCCTACTGAAAAGGGGGTGAACGGATGGTTGGTCGTATAAAAATCCAGCAGGAACTTTTCCGGGAATGTGTTATTCAGTTCATTTCCGAAAGTGCTTTTTTTGAAAGCCATATTATTCAGAAAACGGACTGCACTTTTCTTCACGCCCCGCATTACAAATTCCTGGCCGTCTGCTGCCTTCAGTCTCAGGCTGTTCGACTGGTTTCCTCCGCCTTCCCGGAAAGGGGTAAAGCCTCCGTTCAGAGTGGCGAGATCAGCAGTAGGTGCTTCAACAGGAATTCCGTAATATTTTCTGTAATGCTCTCCCCACAGCCATCGGTAAACACTTCCTTTTTGGGTCAGTTCCACGGGATAAACCGTTGAGGTAGCCGTAGCGGGAAAAGTGCGGGGATAGTTATTGATGAATACATCGGGTTTCGAGATTACGGAAATATGGGTAAGCTTTTTAAGGCTGTTATCTTTGGTGGAAAAATATTCAACATCGGTGCTCTGGTCTTTTCTGAAATTCAGGACTGCAAAGCCGCTGCCTCCGTAAGAAAAATCGGTCTGCAGGGCAATTGTGGCCGGATCTGTTTTGGAGCCGGCCCCACTGATGATCTGCCGGATATTCCTGTCTTCATGATACTGAAGGTTATGATCATGCCCGGAAACAAAAATAATATTCTCTTTATCCTGAACAATACTTTTCAGACGGTTGGCCAGGTCAGCATAATGCCGGTTATTGATATCTTCGGGACTGGCACCGGAAGAGCTTCTCAGAATATTGATAAGACTTGCGACACCGGGAACAGGGATTTTGCTTTTCAGCGGGAAAAGATGGGATTTTGCCGAATTGAATCCGGCGTGGGTACCACTGCTGATGATGGGGTGATGCAGGGCAACGATGATCCTTTTATCCTGATTTTTGGTAACCAGATCCTTAAACTCCGTGAAAAAGTCTTCACGGGTTTTGATGGTACAGTTTTTATTTACCCCCGGGTAATTATCCCAGTTGGCCAATGCCCATTCCGTATCGACAACGATCAGCTTGATGTCTTTGGACAGATTCACATCATCAATAGGGCAGGAGTTTTTAGGCAGGAAAGCTTTTTTGTCGTTAAAATAGTTTTTCACGAAATCTTCCTGGGCCTTTAGGCCGTCCATTCCGTTATACCAATCGTGGTTTCCGGGAATGACGAGGGTTTTTCCTTTAAAATTTCCGGTAATGGCCAGCTGATCTTCCAGCTTCTGTTTGGCCAGTGCATAGTCTTTGTCGGACTCTTTCGGCATTCCGTTGGGGTAGATGTTATCTCCCAAAAAGATCAGCATCGAATTGCTGTCTGCAGAATCCAGTTTGTTTTTAAGGAGACCGAGTGTCTGCTGTGCCTGAATTTCATCTGCATTTCCGGCATCACCAATCAGGAAAACTTTAAAGTCATTTTCAGATTTTATATCAGAATTTTTTACTTCAAATAAGTTTTTACCCTTTTTTACGTTATATGTTGCGCAGGAATAAAGAACTCCGGCCGACAATACTGCTCTAAAGGCAATAGAAGTATTTTTTAGATGAGTTTTAAAGGATAAATTCATAAATTTACATTAACAAAAATTCAGGGATGAGTATTTTACACAAAGCCAAAGATTATGTTGAAATCTTATTCAAAGATAAGTTATCTTCTGTTTACTTTTACCATAATTTTATCCATACCACCTATACGGTCAACAAGGCTGAAGAGATTATGAAGAATACCCCGGTTTCGGAAGAAGACCAGGAAAAAGTGCTGCTTGCTCTCTGGTTTCATGATACCGGCTATATAGAGTGTGCCCAGAACCATGAAGAAAGAGGTGTTGAGATTCTGAAAGATTTTTTACAGAAGGAAAATTACCCTGAAGACTATATCCGCGATGTTTCCCAATTGATTCTGGCAACAAAAATCACTTATGAGCCGCAGAATCTCCTGGAAAAGATAGTAAAAGATGCAGACTGCAGTCATTTTGCAAGCCATGATTACAGTGATATTTCCGACTGCCTGAGAAAAGAATGGGAGCTGACGAATGTAAGATGTTTTTCCAATGAAGAATGGAATGCGGGAAACCTTGATATGCTGAAAAACAAGCATCACTACTACACGGAGTATGCAAAGGAAAACTGGGAACCTTTAAAGAAAAAGAATATTAAAAAAATAGAGAAAAAGCTGGAAAAAGAAGAGGATAAAAAAGATAATTCCGAGAATAAAAAAGAAAAGGAACCTAAATCTGACCGCAGTGTGGATACGCTGTTCAGGGTAACTCTGAATAACCATACCCGGCTGAGTGATATTGCCGACAGCAAAGCGAATATCCTTCTTTCCGTAAATGCGATCATTATTTCCGTATGTCTTTCCGTACTGGTTCCTAAGCTGGATACACCGAAAAATTCACACCTGATTATCCCGAGTTTTATTCTTCTGCTATCCAGTGTGCTGACGATTATATTTGCGATTTTATCCACAAAGCCGAATGTTACAAAAACGGTATTCACGGCTCAGGATATTGCAGACCGAAAAGTGAATCTGCTGTTTTTCGGGAACTTCCATCAAATGCTTTTCAATGATTATCATGATGCGATGAGGGATCTGATCAAAGACCGGGACTATATCTATGATTCTATGGTGAAAGACCTTTACTTCCTGGGAAAAGTGCTGGACAGGAAATATAAGCTTCTATCCATTACCTATAAGATCTTTATGGCCGGAATTATTATTTCTGTGCTTTCTTTCGGATATGCGTTTCTTTCGCTTTAACTGAAGGCTGAGGGAGGAATTGCAAAAGGTTATGATTCATCAACCGCCAGTGAAACCCTCAGGGCCAGCAGTCCTGTGATTCCCTGGAGATCCTCTACTTTCAGGAATTCCACGTCATGCTGCAGAATTCCTTTTTTCTGAAGTTTGGTAATGTATTCCAGGTATTCTTTCTGGTTTTCCATACCGAAATAGACGATGGTAATCTTTCCTGGACAGGTGATCCTTTCTGTGGAGTCTTTTATATGGGATTTGTCGAGACGTTTTTTAACAATTTCATAATAGGAATTGTAGGCACCGTCTACATCAAAGCGTTTTTCATCCATTCTGAAACGGATGTCTATTTTTTCGTTGTATACAAAGATCAGGGAAGCAATATCCAGCCGGATCGGAAGATCCTTTTTGAAGGTCTGGAATTCGCGTTCCATATTGCAGATGGTTTTCAGCTGCCAGTATCTTAATTTGTGAACGACTTTGGAGGAATAATGAAGATCCGGAGCAATCGTTTGCCCGATGTAAAGGTTATGTTCTACACCATCCGACTTGAATCTTTCATAGTAATGAGGAAAGATCTGCTGCGCTTTAATCTGGCTTTCATCCAGCATATCTGCCAGTTTCCTGTTGAGAAGGGTGATGGAATCGTCCAGACTTTTTCTGTTGGCGTAAAAGAGATCGGTCTGGGGAAATACCATTGAGAAATAATCTTTGATTTTAGCCTTTGCTTCTCCGGTGACTTTTACTTCCAGTTTCCCCTGCAGATAAGGATGAATTTCTTCTCTCAGAATTCTTTGGAACCGCTGTTCCGTATCGGCTTTGATCTCATTGTTCAGCTCATTTTCAAAAACGTCCAATGCCAGCAGGTATTTCTCCGAATCGGAGTTGATCAGGGTGAAAATATCATGAAGGGCCTCAATCTGCTGGTTGAGGTCTTCCAGCATCAGGTTAAAACGTTTGTCTGAAGAAGAACGGATATCTGAAAACCCAAACAGCGGAGTGAGATTTTTAAAAGAGATCTGCTTCAGGGTGTACATCTTTTTTGCCAGATAAGCATTGAAATACTTTTCCGCTTCGTTCCGGAATTTCCACACCACACTGTTGTGGATGGAAGTATATTCACGCTGAATAATGGCTTCTATCTGGTAATTTTTTTCAAAACTGAACCGGGTGAGGGAGAAGAGGATCATATCGGTAAAAAATTCCATTTTTTTCAGCTTCAGACCATTGAAGCTGTTGGCATGATGGGACGTAAATTCCATGATAGCCAGCAGTTCATTGTCTTTCATGATGGGGATCACCATAAAGCTGTTGATATTGTTATCCTTTAAAATACTGAATGAAGGAAGTGATTTTATATTTTCATCCAGATTGTTGACATTGGAGACGACAATCGGTTTTGAATTATGGCTTAAATTGTTGAAGGTGCTGATGCGTGTTTCTTCATCAAAGGCATTGATCCAGAAATCAAGAATATGGTTGCTGAAAAGACTTTCGTAGATCGGTAGTTTTTCCAGTTTCCGGCCTTTCTGGTCGAAAAGCATCAGTCCGAAGCTAAGGTCTGCCACATCAAAGTATGATTTGAAAATTTCCGTGAGGTTTTCGTCCGGGTTCAGATCTTCAGGATCGATTTCTATCATGCTTGATTTGAGATCGGATAATGCCACTTCCGAAGTACAGTCTACCAGCGAGATAATGGCAAATCCTTTCAAAATCCACGACTGTGAAGGGAAATATCTTTTCCAGAGTTTAAAATCATCGAGATTTTCCAGCAGCATATCAAGAACATCATCTTCAGGAATTTTTGCCTTTTCTGTGGGATATATTTCCGTAAAATCTGAATTGACCGTAATTTTATAATGTTTCATGATTCCCTGTTTATTCGGGATATCATAGTAAAACGGGATTGAACTTTTGATGTCTCTGTTGAAATAGGTCTGAAGGATCAGGCAGCAGCAGAATACATAAAACTCGTTGTCATCAATATTTCTGAGCTCTATTTCAAAATCCTTACCTGCATCTTTAAGGATGCTTTTAAATCTTTCGGTGTAATTGAATGTAATATTGGAAAGCGGAATACTGGCCGCCTTAATTTCGTTATGGGTAAGCCCGGTAGGGAAGAGGTCCGCAAGAAGCATCCTGATGAGGTCTTCATGTTTGTCCAGAAGGGAAACGTCCTGGAATCCGTCTCTCAGTTCCTGAAAATTTTTGGTACTGTCGATCAGAGATTCAGCGTAATTGACCCGGTATTCCAGGCGGTCGTTGTACCGGATATGTTCCAGCACATCCAAATATTTTTTGAATGAAATGTAAACCTGAAAGGGTGAGTCTTTTTTGTAAAGATTGGCCAAAAGCTGAAATTTAGAGTAAAGTTATGAAAAAAACAGAACTTCCCAACCGGATGGTATTGGCTAAAAATGAAGTTTTGAACCAGTTTCGCTTAATACCATTAAAAAAATTCCTGAAAGGATAAAAACATTATCTGTTTCTTCTTTTCTTTTTAAAAAAATCAACAGTTTTATGCAAAAGATTGGGATAAAAGTCTGCGGTTCCGATCTTTAATTCTTTGGTGACGGGAAACAGAAATTTCATCACAGGAATGGATAGCATCACCATACAGGGTAACAAAAGTATACCCGGGCCATTATTTTCTGCCGGATCCTTTTTTAGAAAAAGAACAAAAGCGGCTACCGATATGGAGATGAATAATGTGATAAGTATTTTTTTCATAAGATGATCAGCTTCTCAAATGTAGTGAATTTCCGGGACAGGCCTGCCATAAGTAAGGTGTTATTTTGCCGTAATACCACATAATTCTGTTATATCTGCCTTGTCCGGAAGGGTGGTGTCATATTTCAGAATTTCCGGTTCTTCCGGATCGAAGGTAATGTCCTGAAGCTTTTTTGTAGCAGGGAAAAATTCCAGCCAGCCCACAGCGTGATCGGTCATTTTTTTTACAGAGGCATCTTCGGAGGTATCATTGGTGACATACAGCTCAATAATGATTTTTTCTGAAGTTACTTCTTCTATTCTGATGTTAACATCTTTAAACGTTTTCAGCGAAGAAACATTGCTGGATTTTACCAAAGCTGTGATCAGTTCTTCGCATGATCTGAATGTTTTTTCTTGTTGAGCAGGAGCTTTCTTTTGAGCAGGCTGAGTTTTTTCAACTGCAGGTGACGCTGGTACTGAAACTGCTGTCTCCCTTTTCTTTTCACATGAAAAATTAAATAAAACTGCTGCTGTGAAGATCAGAATACGGTAGATTTTCATTGGGTTTTAAAAAGATTAAAGATAAGAGGTTTTATTGTGTTTCCGAACATCTAATTTTCCTGTTCCTCCATTATAGTTATCAGTATTTTTACTTCAGTCATATTTCTGTTAAAAAATAGAGGACATATTCTGTTTTTTATCTGAACGATGTTTTACGGATGATGAAACGGTATCCGGAAGATGGCTTCATTGTATACAGTTCCGTATCATAATACTGACCGGTGAGAATAACAGGGATGATGTTTTGTTTTCCGTTTTTAAATGTAATAAATTTATTGATTTCCATGGTATCTTCAATAGGTGCGATGTTTAGAATGGTTTTTTTTACCAGTTTTTCGTTGTCGAAATAGTAGAGTCTGTATCCATAGATGCCGGATTCGTCTTCTTCCTGAAGTAAAAGTATGCTTTCAGGGCCGTCAGTAAAAAGAAAAGGAGTGAAGACATAAGCATCAGATACAATAAAATCGGTTTCCCGGCTGTTAATATACAGTTTTTTTCCACCGATGTTTTCAGATTCGTTCAAATAACTTTTTAACTGTACCGTTAATCCTGTTTTCTGATAGGTTCCTTCTGCGTTGTCTGCTGTATTCCATTTTTCGTAAATGAAATAGGAATTATTCTGGTTTTCAGATTGATGAATATCTACCTTAGAAACCTTATTTTTTTCCGGGGAGGTATTGCCGGTGGGCTTTATACGGTCAGAACCTGATGAGGGCTGATAGGTTTGCTGCTTTGTTTCTTTGCAGGAGAATAAGCATAGAATTCCGGTTATAAAAAATATCTGTGCTTTTATCATTTTAGTGACATGGTTCAAGAATTAACGGGAGTTTACCGCCGTTTTCTTTTATGAGGAGAAAATCGTTACCCACAAACTCCAGTTTTTGTTTTTTCATATTATATAGGCCAATCCATTGCAGTTCAGCCTTTCCATTTTTTTGTAGAATCAGTTTTCCAATTACTTTATCTTTTGAGATTTCTCCATCTACGATTTTCAAATTCTCCTTATAATAATCTTGCTGAGAGGCCAAACCTGCATATTTTAGAAGATATTCATTTTTATTGGAGGATCTTTCTACTTTTAGGTTGATGTAAATAGCATTGAAATCATATAGTGACAAATAACCTTCGTTTTTATTGATCTCAAGTATTGTTAATTCATTCTGACAAATTACAGCCCATGTTCCTTTTAGGTCCGAAAGATATGTTTTTTCTTCAAGAGTCGCTTTATCCCTGTTTTTGTTTGAGTTTATTAAGTGAGCTGAACTATTTTTCTGTGTAATATTATTTATAGGTTGAAAGTTCCCCTTGAACTGATAAGAACCAATTTTTAATAAATATGAATTATTTTGTTCTGATAAAGTAGCTTTAGAGTCCACATATAATTGATGGATATCATCATGGGTTTCAAAATAAAAATGGCTCTCAGAAAACGTTTTCTTTAATTGATCATATTTTAATATCTGAAATGTTAAATACTCTTCAGTAATTGACGGAAATAAAAAAATGAGATTATTTTTATCATTGGCGAGAAGCTTAATTTCATCAATAGCATCTTTAGCGGTGATGTCATAGGTAAAATTAAGATCAGTAGTAATTTTTTGATTATCAATCTCTAAAATTGAAGTTTCCTTTTCTGAATCTAAGTTTAGAAAAATTTTCCCTATCTCTGAGGTCTTTAATTCATAGAGAATATTTTTTGAGTCTTCTTTTATTTTAACCTTTTCAACTTTAATTTCTGAATAAATATTGGAAACAGGGATGATCTTTTTAGTATCTATTTTATGCTCTTCTTTTTTACAGGAGAATAGGCATAGAATGGTAATTATAAAAAATATTTGTTTCTTTATCATTTTAGTGACTATGAACATTTTTTTAATAAAATCGGATTTTTACCACCACTTTCTCTAATTAGTGAGAAATCTTTATCACCATATATTGTATTTTTCTTTTTCATATTGTATAGACCGTTCCAATGCAGTTCTACATTACCATCTTTTTTTAAAAAGAATCTACCGATTATTTTATCTTTTGAGATGTCTGATTCACTTATTTTCAGAGATTCTTCAACCCAATCTTCCTGTGTCGCTATATTTTTGAATTTTAACATATATTCACTATCAGATACCTTCTCCACGAGTACATTAATAAATATTGAGTTTCCATACAATGATATAATATTTTCTTCTTTACCTATACTGAAGGTTGTTAGTCCGTTTTTACAGTCCACGGCCCATTCGCCTTCTAAATCAGATGGAAATGTTTTTTCATTCTTATTGAGTTGATTTTGTTGTGGAAATAAATTGGAAAAATGTGAAATAAAGAATTTATTGTCAGCATACGGAGGTAAGATTTCAGATGATTCCTTTTTTACCAAATCCCATTTTTTACTTTTTGAGTTATACAGATATATTTCAGCAACGGTATTTTTATTCAACCATATGTTTTCTAATGTACAATCATTATTAGAGCTTAGATATTCCTTTTTCACAAAATAAGAGAAAATGTTATAAGCCTCTAAATTATTTTTTATCAGAGACTCAATTTTTTTATTGTCTCTTTCAAATTCATAAGTATTAAAATCTGTGTTTTCATAATAGTCTTCTGACCAGAATAGTTGTAATTTTTTTTCCTTAGGAATAAAATGAACACTGAAGTATCCTTCATTTTTGCAATCTAAGTAACTGAAGTAAGGATGATCAGATAGGTTTGACTCGTCTATCGCTAAGTGATATCCAGTAAAATACTTTTTATTGAAAAAATTAATCTGTTTATCAATGGATTTGACGCTTTGATCATTTAGTGTTGATTGAATATTATCTTGCGCTGTTCCTTTGCAGGACAATAACAATAATATTCCGATTGTATATAATATTTTACTTAATTGCATTCCCATTGGTATCAAATTTTGTTTTCATATAATCTTCTGGTTGTAATCTGTCTTTTCCAAAGAAGGTTACTAAGTCGGCTCCGTTGGCACATGCTTCAATATGAACTTTATAAATGCCAATTATCATTTTAAAATGCTACTATTCCAGATTTATATTCCCGTGTATTTTTACAGGAGAATAAGATTAGAATATCAATTATAAAAATACATTACTTTCTAGGGATAAGATGTTTTTACCAATTTACCATCTTTAAAAAAAACAATTTTATCTACAGGGCCATCAGGAGAATAATTCCATTCTCCATTTTTTATTCCATTAATGTAATTACCATCTTCAATTACCGTTTTACCATAATCTGTTGAATATCTTTTTTCAATCCAATAACCATTTTTTAAATGGCCATTTGTTTTACCTTTTAATTGATATTCATATACAGTGTTAGAATGAATTACTTTTTTATTTCCCCATTGTCTATCTATGTTTTGAGTATCAAAGTAATCTAAAAACAGCCCATTATTAACTTGAAATTCTAAGTTTTTTGAAATTTTTTCTCGGGTAAATTCCAATATTACTTTATTACCCAAAATTCTGGTAATCCGTTGATATTTCTCTTCAGAAATGAGGTCTTCATATATAATCATACTGTTATAGATATTGTCTAAGGCTTCATTAACAAGCAATATACATTGGTATTTAGCATCTTCATAATGAATAGTTATGTAATATGACTTAAATAAAGTATTATTTATCATAAAATTTTTATAACGATGAAACTGTAATAAAGTATCATTGGATGAAGTGAAAATATCCCACATATATGGTCGCTCCACTTCTCTGTCAAAAGCCTTTGATAATAAATTTTTTAAACGATTTATGTTATTCGGATCTTCTATCCGGTCTTCTATAGCAGTTTTATCTACATTATTTATGGTATAATCTTCTATAATTTTATCATTTTGGGGTATATTCTGCGATATTTTTTTTTGAGTTGGGAGGGTTTCAGATTTACAGTCCACAGTCCATTCGCCTTCTAAATCAGATGGAAATGTTTTTTCATTCTTATTGAAGGATAACCATAAAAATCCGATTATAAAAAATATCTGTGCTTTTATCATTTTAGTGACATGGTTCAAGAATTAACGGGAGTTTACCGCCGTTTTCTTTTATGAGGAGAAAATCGTTACCCACAAACTCCAGTTTTTGTTTTTTCATATTATATAGGCCAATCCATTGCAGTTCAGCCTTTCCATTTTTTTGTAGAATCAGTTTTCCAATTACTTTATCTTTTGAGATTTCTTCATCTACAATTTTCAAATTCTCCTTATAGTAATCTTGCTGAGAGGCCAAACCTGCATATTTTAGAAGATATTCATTTTTATTGGATACCTTTTCAACCTTTAGATTGATGTAAATAGCATTGAAATCATAGAGGGATAAAAAGCCCTCGTTTTTATTAATTTTAAGTACTGTTAATTCATTCTGACAAATTACAGCCCACATTCCTTTTAAATCCGAAGGGGTTGTGTTAGTATTATAATCGGTGTTAGGTACTGCATCTTTTTTAGAAGAGCTATCATTTCCCAGAGTAGAAATATCATAGTTTTTATTATATAAGAATTTATTTCCTAGATAAATTGCACATTTTAATTCATCATCTTTTTTTATGATTTCTGCTTTGGGTAATTTAAATCCTTTGGTTTCCGGATTATCTTGAGTATAGTTGAGTGTATCATCTATTTCAATGATTTTATTTGTTTTGTTTTCGATGTAATATACTCCTAAATTACTACCATAGTAATCTCTACCTTCAATTAAGAGAACAATATCGTCAAGATTAGACTTATAAAGATGAAAAACAATTTCGGGATTTTCATAATAAAATTTCAATGTTTTTCTCGTTTCAATATTCCCCTTTTTAAAGATAAGTTCCTGATTGGAGGTGTTTGATTGTATTGAAATAGAATAACCGTTATATAAAGTTGTATACAATGGTTCTTCAGGTTTGTTGTTTGGTTTTACTAAACTGAAAATTTCTTTAATTTCAGTTTGTTTTACAGCCTTTTGCGGCTCGGATTCTTTTAATTTGGTGTTATTGCAATTTAATAATAAACCAAAAAAAGCAAATAGAAAAGTTAAATAAGTCAATCTCATTGTTTCCAGAATTTTGAATTTTTTCTTGCATCTTCCTGCTCAGCAATATCAGATGGTGTTAAACTATCTTCGTCTTTATAGGTTAAATATACGCCAGGATTACATTTTTTATTTAATCCTGACTGTCTTTCCACATTCATTATTTCAAAATGTAAATGTGGGTTTTTTGTTGAAAACGGAACACCATTATTACCCGATGTCCCTGTTAAGCCAATGACTTTACCAGCATCAACAGTATCACCTACATTTACTTTCCTTTCTTTTAAATGGGCATATACAAGATAAAATGGGCCATTATGATCAAAGTTCTGTGATTCAATTTCTGATTTGTGAGCATACTTTAAAGCAAAAGGATTTTTCCTTCTTGATTTTATAACGTCTACACCTTCATCAATAACTTGAAGAACTATCATCTGACCAAACATTGAGCTGTTAATTTCACTTCTTACTACTTTACTTTTTACACAAGCGTATACCTCTGCTCCTGGTTTTGCAAATAAATCCATTCCTGTATGTTTATTTACACCATCTCTAATAGTAGGACCAAAAGAACCATGCCATGGTTTTTTTGATTCTCCACCTTGTGAATATAAGCATAATTGAGGATTATCGACAGGATCATGCCATTTACCGTCTGAAGGAGCCTTTTCTACAGGACTACACTCATTAACCTTAAATACTTGTATCCCTTTTTCGAAATATTTTTTTGCATCTTTCCATCCAGCAATGCCTCCATTTACCTCCCCTCTAATCTTTTGAATACTATTATCATCAGACTTTTTTATTTCGTCTGCTACTTTCCAGACTTTATTGTTTTCCCAATAAGCGAGTGCCGAAAGAACCGCATATTTTACTTCTTTTACTTTATCAGGATTGGCTTCTAAATCAATATAATCTTCCGGGAATATTTCTTTAAGTTTAAGGGATGCTTTTCGGTAGTTTCCTCTTCCTGTTAACTGCTTCAGTCCTCTGCCCCTAAATTTATATCCATCTCCACTTGCCTCGTTTCCATTTCCGTTACCTTTTCCATTTTCAAGAGCATATAGGAAATTTAACAATTTTATTTGCGGTCTTTGGGCACAAAACTGTTCAATTTGCCCTCTCCTTTCTAACTTGCCACTTCTATCCCCAAATACACCTGTATTCCGAATGTTCGTTGGAGTGTATGGATTGATATCAGTTTCAACAATCCAGTCTGTATTAATTCCTAATGTTTCAGCTCCGACTTGGGCAAAGAAATGAGCTTTCCGTAAGCATGTATCCAAATGGATAGGTTGGTCTGTATTTTTTCTCTGTTGGATATACTGGTTGAGGTATTTTGCTACCTCTTCACGATAAGTAGTAGAGGCTGCATGAACTCCAAAAAGATCTTCTATCTGTTTCAGTGTAATCTCTGCTTCACATCTAGGACATTTTCCTCCACCTATCTGAAAATACGCCCCCTCCTTATTCAGAAACTCCTTATCATGTTGCTTCTCTCCCTGCGCTTTGGCGTGAAGATACAACAGTTCCGGAACTTTTTTCAGTAATTTAAAAGTAATCGTTTTTCCGGCTTCATAATTTTTTATTTCTAAAACTTTTTCTATTTCTTCTACACTGGAAGTTTTACCGTTTTCTATTTTAGGATTTTTAGAGTTGCCTTTTTTGGCATTGTCGAGGATAATCTGGGCAATGGATTTCTTTTTAGCTTGATCCGCAATGTTGGTGTTGCTTCCGAATGTATAGGTATACGTTCCGTCTTCTTTTCCTTTGGTGATTTTTTCTTTCCACTGTTTCAGTTCGTCGTCAGATTTTGGACGGAAATGGATTGGTATTTTAACCATATTGTTTTTTACAGTTCCTGAAAATTCGGCTTTTTCGGTTCCCGGTACCTGTCCGGCTGGGGCTTTCTGTTCCATCTGCTGTTCAGTTATTTCCAGGACCGGGAGAACTGCGCCTGCAGCACCTTTGATGACACCGTCTTTTTCTTTGATAGAAATTGTAACTTGCTTTCCATCAAGAAGCATTGTTCTCGCAACCAGATACAGTTTGTCTTCGAGTGGAGCATTGTCCACTCTTTTAAATTCGGGACCTAATTTAAAGGTCTTGAAGGTAACTGTCTTCGCATTGGTGGTGTCCTTGCCATAAGCGTCAGCCGTTAATGCAGCGGTAATTATTTCAGGTGTGGTATATTTTTTCTGGATTTTCAGGCTGTCTTTAATTTTATTGATAATGGTCCGGGCCACTTTGTTTTTCTCTTCGGCAGTAGATGTTTTATTATTCTGTTTGCTTCCTCCGAAGGTATAAGTGTGGGTTCCGTCTTCTTCTCCCGTTAGTTTTGTATATTCTTTTTTAGCAAAATATGCGTCAAGAAGATCTTCTGTTCTCTGTTCGTTAATGGTAGTAGGAGAGATTGCTCCCGGTGGTGGAGAAGCTGGCGGCTGGATAGCACTAGCTTGTCCGTGAGCTGTTTGAGGCTCAGGTAATGGAGTCGGCTGTGGCTGAACCGGTGGTTGTTGCGGACGGGGTTGAGCTGGCAGCTGTTGTGATTGTCCTGGTGAAATCCGGATCTCATCAGGTGTACTGACATTCACGTTATCCGTCGCATGCTTTTTATGAGCGTAATACTCCACAGTAACATAAAACTCCAGCTGCTTGGGATCAGTTTCGCCTTCCATAGCTTTTTTCATCAGCGCTTTGGTGAGTAGAAATTCGGTTCTGGCCACACCGTTTATCACCTTTGCTTTTTTGCTGTCTATTAAAAGGTTGGTGTTGCTGTGCCCTGAATTGGCGGCATCATCTTCCCAAAGTGTAAATTGCAGATACTGGCCTTCCAGATTCATGCATTTGGCTTCTGCCACCAGCTTTTCAGTGAAGCTGAACACTGTTCCGGGGGTATCGTCTATGTATTTCAGTTCAACTTTATTGATTCTTGGAACGTCGCTGGGCTGGGGTTGTATCTCAAGAGCCATAGGAGTTTTTCCTTCAGGATTATGAAGATAGGCTTCAATTCTGAAAGTATCTTTGTAAGCTGTTGTATTAAAGGTAAAGCTGCTTACTCCTTTTTTCCTGATATTGGTGGGAACAAATTTCCCGTTTACCCTTTTGAAAAGATGCCAGGTAACGAGTGCCGGATTTCTTTTTTCCAGCGGAGTGGCAGGATACCATTCATCAATTTTATAAGTAACCCGTTCTCCTACCTTTGGTTTGGTATTTCCCGATATTTTATAAATTCCTTGTTTAGACATGGCCGAAAAGTTTTTAATTAGTAGGCATCTGGTTCAGTATCCAGCATTTCCTTCTGAAATTCCTTGAAATTGATGAAAGGATTGATATGATGCTGTTCCTGGGGATCTGCTTTTTTTACATTTTGCTGAGTCATGGCTGCTGTTTGTCCATGTTCCATAATGGTGATCTTTCCGCCTGTGTAGCACATAAGTTCAGAGATTTCTGTAACACAGCTTTTGTTCATTACCTTTACTTTTTCATAAGTTTTCTGCCATTTTCCTGCGGGAGCGTAAGCGCAGGGAAGGTACCCTCCGGATGAAGGTTTCAGTTTGCATCTTCCGAAACTTGGACCCGGCGGATTGAACTGAAGATCATCTTCGGTTACGGCCAGATAATCGGTTTGGCCTTCTTCATTATTCCAGTAATGTTTCTGGTGAGAGGTTACTTTAAATTGCGGAAACTGGTCTCCCTGGTTACATTGAGCCTTTCCTTTCTGTATGACGAAGTGTTTTCCGTCATGTGGTGATGCGGGTCCGGACATATTTTGCGTTTTTTTGGTGTTGTTTCAAAGATAGTAAATTATTTTAATTGCTTTTCCAGTGTAAATACTTCTTTTTCAGTTACATTTCCGATCCGGATTTCAAAATTTCCCGTAATTTTCTGTACTTCCAGATCATTCCGGTTAATAGAGTATTCCGCTTCATGACGGCATACCACTGAATGTTCATGGAGAGATAATGATTCATGATATTCATCTTGAGTATCATACAACTGATCAAGGTTTCTGTAATCACAGGAAGTTCCTCTCTGGATAATCTTTAATACTTCGTGTGTATCCGGTTCTTTGGGTAAAATCCTGTTGTACAGCTCGAAACGGATGGGAGAAGCATTGGTAAGCCAGGGAAAAAACTCATGGTATATCCCGGAGTCTGTCCAATCTCCATATTTTGCTTTGTAGAAAGAGCCAAAGAGAAAGTGTACAGGCAGCATATGACGGATGTTTTCAAGAATCCCTGTCTTATCTTCTGCTTTCTTTTTCATCTGATCAATATAAGAGGCAGACCATTGATCTGTAAAGTATTTTTTTAATAATTCGAGTTCATTTTTAACCGCTGTTTCCGGCCGGCAAAATTCTGCACTGATAAGTTTTCCTGTTTCATTAGTCCTGATTTCCAAAGGAAAGATAATGGCTGCACAGGCTTTGGCGAGACTGGAAATCTTGCTGTCTGATTCGTGGCCGTCTTTCATAGAACCGAATATTTTTACTGTAAAAAAATGCTGATCTTTTTCACTTTTCAGATATTTCAATTCGGTCTCATATGAATAATTGTTCAGCAGGGTACTGTCCAGATATTTCTGATGTCTGATTGTATAACTGCCTTCCAGCAACGCGATCTTAAAAGGAATTTTTCCGTAAGGCGGATGATAGTAAAGGCTGTCACCGTTTTCGCTGATCTTCCTGTTGAGTTTTTTAATATCATCTCCGAACGGGATATGAAGAAGCATTCCGGCATGCAGCTGTACAGGTTCGGTTAGTCTGTCATGCAGGGCACAACAGGTATTGTGAAATTCCTTGAGATATACCGGATTTTCTACTTTCAGATCAGATGCAATCTTCTCTAAAGTATCGCCCGGAAGCGTCATGTAGGTAATCATGTGATGAGGTGTTTAATGTTTGATCAATCTCCGTTATAGTTCCATATAACAGGATTTATTTCTTACGATGTAATTTATAAAAAATCACACAAAAAAACCGTCCAACTCATATGAAAGGTTTATTAACAGAGCAATTATCCCTGAAAACAGGGAGTAATTTTATACATTGGACCTGCTTAACGCGGGTAGACATTTTCTTTATTTTGATTTATTTACCCAATAGTAATTTTTGGCTTCCACTTTAAAAAACAAATCAAAGATAAAAACTAATGGATACAAAAAAACCTCTCAGCTGCCTGAAAGGTTTTGTATTTTATATGTACTCAATATCCATTTATAATCCGAACTGCTTTGCAAACAGATCCGGGAAAACTCCCAGAAGGATAATGGATACAATAACGAATGCTGCTACAATATTATAAGTAACGGTTACTTTTTCTGAAGACTTGAATGTTGAATCTTTAAAGAAAAACATGGCAATAATCAGTCTCAGATAGTAGGCAATAGAAAGGGCGGAACCCAAAACTGCTACCAATACCAAGAAAACTCCGTGCTTTGAATTCATTGCCTGGGAGAACAGGGCAAATTTACCCATGAAACCTGCCGTTAAAGGAACTCCGGCCATAGACAGCATAGAAATAGCTGCTGCTGTTGCTAGTAAAGGTTCAGATTTAGCAAGACCTTTGAAAGCTCCGAATGACGTTTCTCTCTTCAGTTTTTCTACCCAGATCAGGCACATGAAAACACCTACGGTGGATAACGAATAGGCAAACAGGTAAAATGCAAGGTTATAGGTAGAAAGGGTGGTCATTCCGAAGAAAACCAATCCTATATATCCGGCGTGGGAAACAGAAGAATAAGCCAGCATTCTTTTTGCGTTGGTCTGTGCAAGCCCCATCACGTTGGCCAGAAGTAAGGTAATGATCAGGAATACTCCCAATACATTGATCCAGTCCTGGGTAACTCCTTCAAAACCGATGGTCATCAATCTGAACAGGGCAAAGAATCCTGAAATTTTTACCACACTCGCCATAAATGCCGTAATCAGGGAAGGAGAACCTGCGTATACATCAGGACTCCACATATGGAAAGGAGCTAAAGCTACTTTAAATGCCAGTGCACAAAGGATGAGTAATACCCCTAAAATAAACATAACATCGGTAGTATGAGCCATTCCGAATTCATGGATCTTATATAAATCAAAGCTTCCGGCACTTCCGTAGATGAATGCAATTCCGAAAAGCAGGAAACCTGTTGCGAATGCACCCATTAAGAAATACTTGATTGAAGCTTCATTGGATCTTAAATCAGTTTTGTTGGCTCCGGCCATCACATATAACGGGATGGAAAGGATTTCAACACCTAAGAACATCGTTACCAGGTTCTGGTATCCGAAAAGAACGATTCCACCACATAATGCAAACAGCATCAGGGCATATAATTCCGACTGGTGGCTTCTGTGGTTGCTGAATGCAAAACCTCCGAGGAAGAATAACAATAAGGTGGTTACGATTGATATTTTAGTGAACAACGCTGTATTAGCCGTGTATTCATACATATGTCTGTACTTTTCAAAGAAAGCACATTCTGGCATGAAACTTACGTACAATGCGACGATCAATCCCAAAATCCCAATGTATCTTGCGAATTTTCCCTGTTCAAAAACTCCTGAAAATAACGCAACAACTGCCGTTAGGAAAACAATAATTAAAACACTCATAATATAGATTTGAGATGTGAGATTTAAAGTTTAAAGTTTTGGGTTCAGAGTTAAAAGTTTCAGTTTCAAAAGTTCCTGTCTCTTATCTCTTCGTCTTTTATCTTTATTCTCTCTAATCTCTTATTTTTTAATTTTTAAATCTTTTAATTTTTTTAGTTAGCCATCGCTGTGTAGATAAACTTCACCGAACTGCCCACCATATCGATCACCGGCTGAGGATAAATACCCAACAGGATCACGAAAACCGCTAAACTTGCCAATACAGAGAATTCTACACCGGAAAGATCTTTTGCTGTGCTTAAAACCGCTTCATTACCTTCACCGAACATTGCTTTTCCGTAGAATCTCAATAAGTATACAGCACAAAGGATTACCGTAAGACCGGCAATTACCGCTGCCAATCCGTTGAAATCATATACTGCTTTTAACAGGATAAATTCCCCGATGAATCCATTGGTCAACGGAACTCCCATTGAACCTAATATAATGATCAGGAATAACACCGCAAATTTAGGAGCTACTTTCGCCAGCCCTCCCATCTGTCTGATGTCTCTCGATTTAAATCTCTTGTATAAAATATCACAGCAGTAGAATAGTCCCGCTACGTTGATACCGTGAGCAAAAGTCTGTACCAGAGCACCTTCAGCACCTTCAATATTAAATGTTCCCCTTAAAGTAATCACTGCTGAAGCAAAGATACCTGCTACCATCAATCCAACGTGTGAGAAAGATGAATACGCGATGATTCTCTTCATATCGGTCTGGATAATCGCGATCAGTGCTCCGTGAACAATTCCTACAATAGCAAGAATAATCACGATCTGTCCTGAAATTCCAGCAATCGGAACCGGGGTGATCGGAAGCAGATAACGCATTACCCCATACACCGCCATTTTAAGCATGATCCCTGATAAAAGCATGGATCCCTGGGTAGGAGAGTAGGTGTACGTATCAGGCTGCCAGGTGTGGAAAGGAAATACCGGTAGTTTCACAGCAAATGCAAAGAAAATGAACCAGAATACCACAGTCTGCTGGGTTTCGTTAAGCTGTGCATTATACAGGTCTGTTAAAGCGAATGATGCAGAGTGGTTGTACACATAGATCAATCCTGCCAGCATGAATAATGACCCAACGAATGTATAAACGAAGAATTTCGTAGTGAATTCAAATCTTTTATTTTCCTGGCCCCAAAGTCCGGCAATAAACCAGATTGGAATCAAGGTTACTTCCCAGAAAATGTAGAACAATAGTCCGTCTAAAGAAGTGAACACTCCCACAAGGCCGAACTGCATCAGCAGGATCAGACCATAGAATGTATTTCTGTAACTTACATTTTCGTTGAAAGATGATAAAATAATGATCGGCGTTAAAATGTTCGTCAGTATCAGAAGCAGCATGCTCATTCCGTCTATTCCGAAATGAAGGGTACTTTTAATGAACTGAGACCACGGGTATGTGATTTCGTACTGCAGCTTGCTGTCTACCGTCGGTGTAAAATCAAAATCCGACAGTGCATAGAAGGTAAGCAGCATCTGTACAAGAGCAATGCCCAGCGCCAAATATTTGCTGGATTTATTCTTCCAGGCAAAAACTAATCCCGAACCTACAAGAGGTAATAGTAATAATGTTAATAATAAACCAGACATTATTGTAATATAAAGTTAACAATCAGTATAATTCCCACAGCTAAAGACATGATAAGGATATAAGTCTCTACATTTCCGTTCTGGATACGCTTCATTGCTTTTCCGCTGTCTTCAGCGCCTTCGCCTACGAAGTCTACAAAACGGTCTAAGATCCCTTTATCAAACATCTTTCCTCCGCGTCCTAATCCTTCAACAGTTTTTACAATCAATGCATTGTAAAGTTCGTCTACATATAGTTTTTTAGCAGAAAGCTTTTCCCATCCGGTATAGCTTTCTTCGGCAAGAGCCATTTTTTTCTTTTTCACGTAGGTATTTCTTACGATAAACCATACGGAGAAGAACATAAGGACTGTTGCTGCCAGTAAGATCATTTCAGTATTGAAAGGTACTCCTGAAAGGGTAGCCTCCATCTGCTTGAAGCTTTGCTCGGTAAGAACCGGCTTCAGCCATTCCATCAGTCTGGCATAATGTCCGTGGCCGATGAAGTGCGGAAGGTTGATGAAACCTCCTACTACGGAAAGAATAGCCAATACGATCAATGGTAAGGTCATATTGGAAGGGCTTTCGTGTAAATGGTGTTTCTGTTCTTCAGTACCTCTGAATTCCCCGTGGAAAGTCAGATAATACAGTCTGAACATATAAGTTGCCGTCATTGCCGCTAAAACAAACAGGATCACCCAGTAGACTGGATTTTTAGCAAAAGCAGCGACTAAGATTTCGTCTTTAGAGATCATCCCCGATAATAAAGGGAAACCAGAGATGGCTAATGTTCCGATAAGGAAAGTAGCATGGGTAAGAGGAATATATTTTTTAAGACCTCCCATGAAACGCATATCCTGCTCGTTGCTCATGGCATGGATCACAGAACCGGCTCCCAAGAACAGTAAAGCTTTAAAGAACGCGTGTGTCATTACGTGGAACATCGCTGTTGTATAAGCTCCAAGACCTAAAGCAATGAACATGAATCCAAGCTGTGAAACGGTAGAGTAAGCCAATACTTTTTTGATGTCGTTCTGACGCAGTGCGTAGAACCCGGCCAAAGCAGCCGTTAAGAATCCGATGAATAAAATTCCTCCCTGTACCGTAGGGGCTAATGTAAATAAGAAGTTAGATCTTACTACCAGATAGATCCCTGCTGTAACCATCGTTGCCGCGTGGATCAGTGCTGATACAGGAGTTGGTCCGGCCATCGCGTCCGGTAACCAGGTATATAAAGGAACCTGAGCCGACTTACCGGTTGCACCGATGAATAAACTCGCTGTAATAAAGATAATTACTGTTCCGTCCAATTCAAAATTAGAAGAGTTCTGTGCTACCGTAAGATAATCCACAGCATTGGTCTGAGAAGCGATCATAAAGATACCGATCAGTAACGCAAGGTCACCGATTCTGTTCATGATGAAAGCTTTTCTTGCCGCTTTACCGTATTCTTCGTTGGTATACCAGAATCCGATCAGTAAATAAGAGCAAAGACCTACACCTTCCCATCCGATAAAAAGAATAAGGTAGTTGCTTCCCATTACCAAAAGTAACATAGAGAAGATGAAAAGATTCAGATAAGTAAAGAATTTATAGAACCCTTTATCGTGGCTCATATATCCGATAGAATATAAGTGGATCAGGGAACCGATACCTGTGATGATCATGACCATCATTAAAGAAAGCTGGTCGATCTGGAATCCGAAATTGATCTGAACCCCGTTTACTCTGAACCATTCAAAAGCTCTTACAATAACCGGCTGACTTTCTGAATCGAAATTCATGAAAAGGCTCACCGCAATACAGAATGATCCGAAAACCACTGCTGTTGCCAGAGATCCAACCACCATTTTGGGAAGATGTTTTCCGAATAAACCGTTAATAAGAAACCCTAAAAGTGGTAAAAGTACTATTGCATACACTAAATTTTCCATTCCTTATCCTCTTAATTTATTAAATATACTTACATCCACAGAACGGGTATTTCTATACAGCATAGCAATAATTGCAAGACCTACCGCTACTTCCGCGGCAGCCACTACCATAATGAAGAAAACTAAAAGCTGTCCGTCTCCGTTTCCTTTATACGCTGAAAAAGCAGCCAGTAAAAGGTTTACAGAATTCAGCATAAGCTCTACACAGCCCAAAATAACAATAGCATTTTTTCTCAGCAATACTCCAAGCACTCCCAGACAGAATAATACTGAACAGAGAATGATGAAATAATTCAGAGGGATGCTTTGTATAAATGTATTTACTTCTCCCATAATTTTATAAATCTTTTTTACCGATTAATACCGCACCTACAATACCTGCCAAAATCAGGATAGAAGCAAGTTCAAACGGTAAAACATATTCATTAAACAAAAGTTTTCCCAGATTTTTTGTAAGCCCAACTCCCTTATCTACATTTTCCAGTACGATATGGTTGTCACTTACTCCTCTGAAAACTCCTAAAACTCCTATTAAAAGAAGACCTGCCGTAAAAACTCCAACAAACTTTAAAGTATTGTTCTTCTTACTTTCGTCTTGTTTATTAAGGTTAAGCATCATCAGGATATAAAGGAATAATACCATGATGGCACCTGCGTATACTATAATCTGAATGATTGCCAGGAACTGGGCATTCAGAAGAATGTACATTCCTGCAATGGAAAACATCGTAACAATTAATGACAGAATAGCATAGAGAGGATTTCTTGCAAACACAAAGTATACCGCACTTGCCACTGCTAAAAACGCCACCAAGAAAAATAAAAACTGATCCATTATTTTACCGCATTTTTTTGTTTCTCGGATTGTCTTGTCGTGATGTCAATCCTTTCATTTATTTTTTCCACTAATTTATCTTTTCCGTAAATGAAAGAACCTCTGTTGGTTTCCACATCCACCAGTCTGTCGGTAAGATAGATGGCAGATTTCGGACAGGCTTCTTCACACATACCGCAGAAAATACATCTCAGCATATTGATTTCATATACTGATGCATATTTCTCTTCTCTGTAAAGATCTTTTTCTTCTTTTGTTCTTTCTGCAGCAGTCATAGTGATGGCTTCTGCAGGACAGGCTACGGCACAAAGTCCACAGGCTGTACATCTTTCTCTGCCTTCCTCGTCTCTTTTCAGAACGTGCTGGCCTCTCCAGATGGAAGCTCTCGGTTTCTTTACTTCCGGATAGGAATATACTGCGGGAGCACCTTTTATCACGGTTCTTACAGCATGCTTAAATGTAATCCCCATTCCTGTAAAGATGGCAGGAAGGTAGATTTTTTCAGCAAGGGTCATTTCTTTATTGGAAACAACTTTTGATCTGTTAGTTAATTTCATTATATAATTTGAAATTTGAAGTTTGAGATTTGAAATGTATTGAAAATTTTATCTCTCAAACCCTTAATTATTAATTATTATTTCTTTTAAATTTATTTCCGTTGTGTTCTGTCATTTTCAGATAACTGATAAATCCTGACAGTTTTTTAGTCAAAGATATTGTTTGGCTTTTTAAAAAATTAAAAACTTCTTCGTCTAAATAATCTCGGTCAAAAGCTCTGATTAATTGAGAACGAACTTCTCCTGCAGAACCTTTAGACATGGTAAGAAAGTTTATCAATTCTTTATTACCTTCTCTTTCAAACCCTTCAGCTATATTGTCCATAATTGATGCAGATGATCTGTCAATCTGGTTTTTATCATGGTTTAGAAATTTGGGATTCAATAAACATTCTTTCTGAATCAATTGGCAAAGACTTCTTGACTGCTGCCATATTTCTAAATCTTCAAAATTATTTATCGTTGCCATATTTGATATTTGAAATTATTACTCTTAAAATTACTAATTTAAAGTCATTTCGCTGAATCTCAAATTTCAAACATCAAATCTCAAATTTACTGGAACGCTAAAATTACAGCACCTGTAATTAATAGGTTTACTAATGCCATCGGGATTAATGTTTTCCATCCTAAGTGCATTAACTGGTCATATCTGAATCTCGGAAGCGTCCATCTGATCCACATAAAGATCAGGATTCCGATTACTGTTTTCGTTAAGAAAGCAACAATACTCAGGATTCCGGCTGCATTTTCTCCCCAGTTCTGCGTTACCCATTCAATTCCAGGATAATTGTAACCTCCGAAGAAAAGAACAACCATGAATGCATTGGAAATAAACATGTTCACATATTCTCCGAACATATAAAGTCCCAGTTTCATGGAAGAGTATTCCGTAGAATATCCTGTAACAAGCTCGGATTCACATTCAGGTAAATCGAACGGGTGTCTGTTGGTTTCTGCCAGAGCAGCTACAAAGAATACGAGGAAAGCGATCGGCTGGTAGAAAATATTCCAGTTCATTCCGGAACCCCAGGGAATAATTCCCCATAATTTTCCGCCTGTCTGGCTTTCTGTAATTTCTTTTAAATCTAAACTTCCTGTCATCATAATGATAGAAAGAAGGGCCAGTCCCATTGCCAGTTCATAAGAGATCATCTGTGAAGAAGCACGGATAGCACCCAGTAATGAGTATTTGTTGTTGGAAGCCCAGCCTCCGATCATGATTCCGTATACCCCGATAGAAGCCATTCCGATGATGAAAAGAACTCCCACGTCAATATTGGCCACCTGAAGATCAAAGGACGTTCCGGCGATATTTAAACTTTTACCCCATGGAATAACGGCTCCTGTAATGAGTGAAATAAACATCACTAAAGCAGGTCCCAGTACGAAAAGGAATTTTTCTGCATTGGCAGGCGTAAAGTCTTCCTTAAAGAAGAATTTTCCACCGTCAGCAAGAGGCTGCAGCAATCCGAAAGGTCCGGCTCTGTTAGGACCGATTCTATCCTGCATAATAGAGGCCACTTTTCTTTCCGCCCAGGTAGAGTAGGCTGCTATCGTAAGAGACAGCAGGAAAAGCGCTAGTACAAGTATAAGTTTAAATGTTAGTAAATCCATTCTGAATTTTAGATTTTAGATTTTAAATTATAGATTAATGAATTCATTTAAAATTTATAATTTAAAATTTATAATTTTTATAAATTTTCGTCTTTTTCGCTGATTTCTTTTGCCATCGGATTATCCAGAACTCTCAGCTCGTCTTTAGGCTTTTCATAGTGGTTCAGTGAAATCACCGAATGTCTGTCGATATGTCTTGGTCCTTCAAGGTTCCAGTCAGACAGTTCTTTTCTTTCGAAACGGCAGGTATCGCAGATAAATTCTTCCACTTCTCCCCACTGGTCTTTTCTGGCGGTAACTCTTACCACTTCGTCACCTTTCATCCATACCACAGCTTTTCCGGAACACTTATCACATTTACATGAAGCATTCATTGGTTTTGTAAACCATACTCTGCTGGCAAAACGGGCCGTTCTGTCAGTTAAAGCTCCTACCGGGCATACGTCGATAACGTTTCCGATGAAGTCATTATCCAAAGCTTTATTTAAATAAGTAGAAATTTCAGCGTGATCTCCTCTGAAAAGGATTCCGTGTTCTCTTTGACCTGTCAGTTGATTGGCGGCTAATACACATCTTGCGCAAAGGATACAGCGGTTCATATTCAATTTGATATTCGGGCCAAGATCGTCAGCTTCATAGGTATTTCTTTCGAACTCGGTTCTCGTGTTTTCTACACCATGCTCGTATCCTAGATCCTGAAGGTGGCATTCTCCGGCCTGGTCACAGATAGGGCAGTCCAGCGGGTGGTTTACCAATAGGAATTCGGTTACCGCTTTTCTTCCTTCCTGAGCCTTTTCGGAGGTAAGGTTTTTCACTTCCATTCCGTCCATTACATTGGTTCTGCAGCTGGCTACCAATTTAGGCATCGGGCGGGGATCTGCTTCAGATCCTTTAGAAACTTCCACAAGGCAGGTTCTGCATCTTCCTCCACTGGTTTCCAATTTGCTGTAATAGCACATTGCAGGAGGTACAGATTTTCCGCCGATCTGTCTTGCCGCTTCCAGAATAGAAGTTCCAGGCAGTACTTCGGTGGTCTGTCCGTCTATCGTTATTTTGAATTTTTTAACCTCTTCGCTCATATTCTATGCTTTTCGCTTATGCTTTTAGGGCGTTAAGCTCTATTTTAATTATACTTCTTCGTGTTAAATGTATATCCTACTCCCGCAAGAACCTGTCCGAAAACAAAGTCCTGTCTTGCTTTATCAGGTTTATTATTCAATGTGGTTTTAATATCCCACATATTAATATATCCTGCTTTGGCTTCTGCTCTGATCATCCAGTTTTTCCAGAAAACCAGGTTAAGGCTGGATCTTAAATCGGCTCCCATCCCTGCAACATGAAACCGGTCGCTTCTTTCATTTCCAAAAAGCTTGATATTACTTTTCGGAAACATCACCCCGATTCCTGCTCCATATGACCATACCAGATCTATATTTTTCTTATGAATCAGGTTTTTATATTTTTCCAGACCTAAATTCTCATAATTAAGTCCGTCCGTATGCTCGAAAGTCAGGAACTGGGAGTCTGATAAGTCCACCTGCCCGTTCTGTACCATTCCTGCATATTTAGGATCTGAAATAGTTCCTGAAAAATCAACCGTCTGATTCTGCTTCATTACATATTTCATGTGGTCTATTCCTAAAACAAGCGCCAGATCATCTTTTATAAAATATCCGAGTCTGAAATTATACTGTGTTACAGTAAACCAGCTTGGATCGATATAAACGATTCCGAATTTGGTAGGCTTATCCCTTGCCTGCACATTATTCAGTTGAAAATCATAACCGTTTCCTGAAAAATGGATGTCAGAATTGCTGAAAGCTCCTCTGTTCCATCCGTAGAAAATAAAAACCTGACCTTTTTTACTCAATGGCAGAGGCTTTTCTTTCTTTTCAGCTTTATATGGAGTTACCTCCAGTTTATATTCTTTGTCTAATGTATCCTTTTTAATCTGCCCAAAAGCAAACCCCGACATCATTAAGCCGACAACTAATAACTTCTTCATTTTTTTAGCTACGCATTTTTTTCAACAGCCGGGATCGGGTCGGCATAATTTGCCAATCCATAGTTTTGAGTCTGAGATAACTCAGGGTTTTTCACGTGCCATTCAAATTCATCTCTGAAGTGGCGGATCGCTGCTGCAACAGGCCACGCTGCGGCATCACCCAGCGGACAGATCGTGTTTCCTTCAATTTTTCTCTGGATATCCCAAAGAAGATCGATATCTTCCATTTTTCCCTGTCCGTTTTCTATTTTTTTCAGGATTTTATACATCCACCCGGTACCTTCACGGCAAGGTGTACACTGGCCGCAGCTTTCGTGGTTATAAAATCTTGCTAAAGTCATGGTGTGTTCCACGATACACTGGTCTTCATCCAAAACGATGAAGCCTCCTGAACCCATCATGGTTCCGGTAGCAAAACCACCATCTGCAAGGGATTCATAGTTCATGTATCTGGGTTCTCCGTTTACGGTTCTCAACAGTAAGTTGGCCGGAACAATCGGAACGGAACTTCCTCCCGGAATACAGGCTTTTAATCTTTTACCGTCTTTAATACCGCCGCAGTATTCATCAGAATAAATGAATTCTTCTACGGTGATGGTCATATCGATTTCATACACTCCAGGTTTGTTGATGTTTCCACAGGCAGAAATCAGTTTTGTACCCGTAGATCTTCCTACCCCGATTTTAGCGTATTCGGCTCCTGTCATTTCAATGATGGGAACGACTGCCGCGATAGATTCTACGTTGTTTACCACCGTAGGTCTTTCCCAAAGTCCTTTTACAGCCGGGAATGGCGGTTTCAGTCTTGGATTTCCTCTTTTTCCTTCAAGGGATTCAAGCAATGCGGTTTCTTCTCCGCAGATGTATGCTCCACCTCCTCTCTGAACATAAATTTCAAGATCGAATCCTGTACCTAAAATATTTTTACCTAAAAATCCTGCGGCTTTGGCTTCTTCAATGGCTTCTTCCAGAATATCAGGAATCCATGAGTATTCTCCACGGATGTAGATATAGGAAACATTTGAACCTAAGCAGTATGAAGAAATCAGCATTCCTTCGATCAGTACATGAGGAAGGAATTCCATCAGGTATCTGTCTTTGAATGTTCCGGGTTCAGATTCATCCGCATTTACCACAAGGTGTCTCGGAACGCCTTCCGGTTTTGCCAGAAAGCTCCATTTCATCCCTGTCGGGAATCCTGCGCCTCCACGTCCTCTCAGTCCTGAAGCTTTTACTTCTTCAAGAATTTCGTCAGGGGTCATTTTCAGGGCTTTTTCAGCTGCGGTGTAACCTCCCTGTTTACGGTAGGTTTCAAAGTAGCGGATGCCTTCTATATGTGCGTCTTTAAGTAAAAGTTTTTTACTCATTGTTATTGGCTTATTGCAGTCTGCTTTCGGCTTTCTGCATTAATTATGATTAAACGTTAAGTGAATAATTTAAATTCTAAAATGTAGAATTTAAAATTTCTATTAGTCTAAAGCAACCTGTCCCTGTCTGCAAAGATCAAGGATTTCGTCTACTTTTTCTATCGTTAAATTTTCATGAAAGAATTTTCCAAGCTGCATCATCGGGGCATATCCGCATGCTCCCAGACATTCAGCAGGTTTCAGGGTAAACATTCCGTCTTCGGTAGTTTCTCCGTCCTTAATGTTCAGTTTGGTTCTGATATGATCCAGGATTTTTTCGCTTCCACACACCATGCAGGGTCCGGTACGGCATACTTCCAAAACATATTTACCCACCGGCTTCATGTTGAACATCGTATAAAAAGTAGCCACTTCATATACTTCAATCGGCTTGATACTTAATAATCCGGCAACATAATCCATTACAGGAACATCCAGCCATCCTCCGAATTCTTTCTGTGCCAAATGCAGAACAGGAAGAAGGGCAGATTTCTGTCTTCCTTCAGGATATCTTGCGATAATTTTGTGTACCTGTGCTAAACTTTCCGGTTTAAAAGCTATTGTTTCGCTCATTTTTGAAATTTTAGATTTTAGATTTTAAATTCTAAGAGAATAACGGTCTAAAATCAATTTATAATTTATAATTCAAAATTTATAATTCCAGTTATGCGTCTAATTCTCCCGCAATAATATTCATACTACACATGGTAACGATCGCGTCTGATATTACAGAACCTGTGATCATTTCAGGATAAGCCTGATAGTAGATGAAGCATGGTCTTCTGAAGTGAAGCCTGTACGGGCTTCTTCCTCCGTCACTTACTAAATAGAAACCTAATTCTCCGTTTCCACCTTCTACGGCATGGTAAACTTCACCTTTCGGAACATCTGTTTCTCCCATTACAATTTTGAAGTGGTAGATCAGTGCTTCCATTTTCTGATATACATCGGCCTTTTCAGGAAGATAGAAGTCAGGAACGTCTGCGTGGAACGGACCTTCCGGAAGGTTTTCGTATGCCTGTTTGATGATTTTAATAGATTCCCAGATTTCCTGCTGACGGACCATGAAACGGTCGTAGGTATCTCCTGAAGTTCCTACAGGAATAATGAAGTCGAAATCTTCGTAGGAAGAATAAGGCTGTGCAACTCTTACATCGTAGTCTACACCGGCTGCACGTAGGTTAGGACCTGTAAATCCGTAGCTCAATGCTCTTTCTGCAGAGATGGCTCCGGCACCAATCGTTCTGTCCATGAAAATTCTGTTTCTTTCCAGTAAAGTACAGAATTCTTTGAATCTCGGCGGGAATGTTTTTAAGAAGTCCTGTAATAACTCATGGAATTTCGGGGTGAAATCTCTCTCAAATCCTCCGATTCTTCCCATATTGGTCGTCATTCTGGCACCGCAGATCTGTTCATACATATCATAAATGCGCTCTCTTTCGATGAACATGTAGGTAAGCCCTGTGATAGCTCCCGAGTCCATTCCGGTTACCCCGTTACAGATCAGGTGGTCACCGATTCTTGCCAGTTCCATCAGAATCACACGCATATAGTCTACACGTTTTGGAACTTCTACACCGATCAGTTTTTCTACTGTCATGTGCCATCCTAAGTTGTTGATAGGAGCAGAACAGTAATTCATACGGTCGGTAAGAGTTGTGATCTGAGAATAGTTTCTTCTTTCAGAAATCTTTTCAAAGGCTCTGTGAATATATCCTACCGTTTGCTCTGCATGAAGGATTCTCTCACCGTCCATAGTAAGGACATTCTGGAAGATTCCGTGGGTAGCAGGGTGGGTAGGTCCTAAATTGAGGGTATACAGCTGCCCGTCAATCTGTTCCTTACTTTCGTACTGGTTGAGTATATTAGATAATGAGTTATCTTTCATAATGTTTGCTTTTAGCTATTTGCTTTTGGCTAATTGCCTTCCGCGTTTTATCTTCCGAACATGCTGTCGTTCTTGTCTGTTCTGGTACCGTCTTCAAGGCGGTATTCCTTCAGCATCGGGTGGTATCCGAGATCTTCCATATTCAGGATCGGTCTCAGATCCGGATGTCCTTTGAATTTAATTCCGTAGAAATCGTAAGTTTCTCTTTCCATCCAGTTGGCTCCGGCGTAAAGTTCTACCAATGAATCCACTTCAATATTTTCTCTGGACATGAAGATTTTCAGGCGAAGCCTGAAGTTGGTCATCATATTCTGAAGATGGTATACCACTCCGATTTCTTTTTCAGGAAATTCAGGATAGTGGATTCCGCATATGTCGGTAAGGAATTTGATTTCTAATGATGAATCTCTCAGGTAGTGAACGATCTTTTTGATGTCTTCTTTTTTTACTTCAATAGTCAGCATTCCATAAGGTTCTGAACTTGAAATAACAGATTCCGGAAATTCTCTCGTGATTGCTTCTAATACAAATTCGTTTGTCATTTCCGTTTAGTTGCTTATGTTGTAAGAATCCAATAATTTCTGATATTCGGGCATATCTCTTCTTCTGATGCTTTCGCTTTCTGCAAGAGCCTGCACCTGCATTACGCCTTCAATGATCTGCTCCGGTCTCGGAGGGCATCCCGGAACGTAAACGTCTACCGGAATAATCTTGTCGATCCCCTGAAGTACAGAATAAGTGTCGAAAATACCGCCGCTGGAAGCACAGGCTCCAACTGCTACCACCCATTTCGGTTCTGCCATCTGGGTGTAAACTTCTTTCAGGACTGGTCCTAATTTTTTTGATATAGTTCCGCAAACCATCAGCATGTCTGCCTGTCTCGGTGAGAAAGAGTTTCTTTCCATACCAAATCTTGAAGCATCATAGGTTGGGTTCAGGGTAGCCATAAACTCGATACCGCAACAAGAGGTGGCAAACGGAAGCGGCCAAAGAGAGAATTTTCTTGCCATCCCGATTACACTGCTCAGTTTCGTTGCGAAAAACCCTTCTCCTTCATATCCTTCGGGAGCAGGTGCATCTGTTCTTATTACTGGTTTTTTATCTGACATCTCTTAGATTTTAGATTTTAAATTTTAGATTGAAACTTCATCTAAAATTTATAATTTTTAATTTATAATGATCCTACTTGTCCCAATCGAGTGCGCCCCGTTTCCATACATAGAAAAACGCCACGAAGAAGATCGCAACGAATGTCAGTACGGCAAGGAATCCTTCCATACCGAATTCTCTGAAGTTTACGGCATACGGATAAAAGAATACGATTTCGATGTCGAAAAGGACGAACAATACCGCAGTCAGGAAGTACTTGATAGAGAATGGTGTTCTTGCGTTTCCTTCCACAGGCACCCCGCATTCCCAGCTTTGGTTTTTCACAGAATTTCCTTTCTTCTGCTTTGGACCCAGAAAATGTGCTCCAAGCAGAGAAACGGCTACAAATCCTATGGCAACACCCGCTTGAATCAGGATTGGAATATAACTTTCAGGTAAATTCATTTTTGCATTATTATCTCAATTTGCAAATTTAGCGAATAAACAAGAAAGCATGAAATTTATCAGCTTAAAAGTCGGTTCAAAATAGGGAAAAGTGATAATTTAGAATCAATAAAAATAACGATTATTTCTTCATTTTTTTGAGGAGTGTGTAGGCCATAATCGAGATATATCCGAAAAGGATACTGGCAAACATTATGTTAATTATAGTGTTGGTTCTGTCGTCCTCAATCTGGAAAAAGAAGTTATAGATAAGGAACGCGGCAATCAGAACGGCAAAAATAATTAGCTGTGGTTTCATATGGTAAAGGTAAGATTTTAATCGCTGACAAAAATAGTTGAGTTATTACCGGTTATTCGTTACTCATTATTAATATCCTTTGTGTAAGTTCTTCTTCTTTTGTGATTCACCGGGTTATAATCCTGCCAAAGGAGCTGGATGCTTTTGTTTTCTTCCAGTTCGGGATTGGTTTCAAGAAATTTCACTCCTTTTTTTCTGAAGGTATCGAAAATTTCTTTGAAAATAATTGAGGTAACGCCTCTTCGCTGATAATCCGGATGAATACCGATCAGGTAAAAATTGGCTCTGTCATTTTTCTTTCCGGCCTGAAGAAGATGCCACCAGCCGAAAGGCAGAATTTTTCCTCCCGACTTCTGAAGAGCTTTGGAGTAGGAAGGCATGGTGATGGCAAATGAAACCAGATTGTTGTGTTCATCGGCAATACACACGATAAAATCCTTATCGATAAACTTGAAATATTTTTCTTTATATGTTTTACGCTGCTCGTCTGAAATAGGGGTATAGGTGGAAAGGTGCTTGTAGGTTTCATCCAGGAGATCAAACATTGCATCTACATATTGAAGGATCTCTTCTTTTGTTTTGAATTTTAAAACCCTGAGATGGTATTTCTGTGAGATCAGTTCGTTGAATTTATAAATCTTTTCCGGTAAGGTCTCCGGGAACATGATCTCAAATTCTACCCATTCTTTTTCTTTTACCATGCCTATTTTCTCAAGGTGTTCAGGATAATAGGAATGGTTGTAAATTCCGATCATGGTGGCGAGTTTATCAAAACCCCGGGTAAGCATTCCTGCTTTGTCAAGATTGGTGAACCCCATCGGGCCTTCTATTTTATCATATCCTTTTTCCTTAGCGTAATCTACGGCTTTCTGAATCAGGGCTCCGGAGACTTCTTCATCATCAATGAAATCAATCCATCCGAAGCGTACTTTTCTGATGCCCAGTTCTTTTTCTTCTTTATGGTTGATCATTACAGCAATTCTTCCCGCTATTTTATCATCTTTGAAAGCCAGGTACTGCTTTGCTTCAGAATATTGAAGCGCAGGATTTTCCTTAGGATTCCAGATGTTGATTTCATCATTGGCAAAAGGGGGTACATAATAAGGATTGCCCTTATACAGATCCATAGGGAATCTTGCAAATTGTTTAAGCTGGCCGGCTGTTTTTACTTCAACGATTGATACTTCAGACATAGTGGTTTTGAAGGAGAATTAATAGACAAATATAAATAATAAAATCTTATACTTTGGCACAGTTTTTACATCAATATGCTTAAATTTTAAACACAAAATCTATATAAAATGACGGGTTATTATATCATTATCGGTATTTCAATGCTGGTGAGCTGGTGGGTTTCATCCAGGCTGAAATCGAAATTTGAATACTACTCCAATGTGCATCTCAGAAATGGCCTTTCCGGGAAAGAAGTGGCAGAAAAAATGCTTAGAGATAACGGAATCAATGATGTACAGGTAATTTCTGTTCCGGGCCAGCTTACGGATCATTATAATCCGGTTGATAAAACAGTAAACCTTTCAGAAGGTGTATATATGCAGAGAAATGCGGCAGCAGCGGCAGTAGCAGCTCATGAATGCGGCCACGCGGTACAGCATGCGGTAGGATACTCTATGCTGAATCTTCGTTCGAAACTGGTTCCTATTGTAAATATAAGTTCTAACCTGATGCAGTTTGTCCTTATTGCAGGGATTGCTGTAATGGCGGCTACAAGATCGATTGATAATCCGAATGGAAATATGACTGTCTTAGCCATTGGTGTGGCAATGTTTGCAATGACTACACTATTCGCCTTCGTAACCCTTCCGGTAGAATACGATGCGAGTAACAGGGCTATGAAATGGCTTAAGGATACGGGAACCGTAACCAAAGAAGAATTTGTAGGGGTACAGGACAGTCTTAAATGGGCAGCCAGAACCTATCTGGTAGCAGCTATCGGATCGCTCGCACAGCTGCTGTACTGGGCATCTATGCTTCTTGGAAGCAGAAGGGACTAATCTTTGAATTCAAATGAAACATACTGCATCTCGGACAATTTGTCTGAGATGCTTTCTTTTTGAGCCAGTTTTAAAGAAGCTGTCAGAATGCAGTTTTCATCGGCATCGAAATTCAAAACTTTAGCATCAAATTTAGAAAGAAGCGTAAAGATGATGTTCTGCTGGTTGAAGTTAAAACGGATTTCAATTTCGGTTTCCAGTTCTCGGGTGATGATGACGGCTTCATCAAGGGTAATCTTTGCAGATTCTTTATAGGCTTTTACCAGCCCAGATACACCCAGTTTGGTTCCTCCGTAATACCGGATGACAACGACCAGAATATTGGTGATTTCATGAGCCAGCAGCTGATTATAAATCGGAAGTCCTGCGCTTCCTGAAGGTTCACCATCGTCATTCGCCCGGTAATTTTCGCCCTGAAGTCCCATTCTGAAAGCATAGCAGTGATGGGTGGCTTTGGGATGTTCCGTTCTGAGTTTTTCCAAAGCGTTTTTTAGTTCTTCTTCATTATTGACCGGGTAGGCAAATCCGATGAATTTGCTTCCTTTTTCTTTTAGTAAAGTATTTTCAATGGGGTTTTGTATCGTTTTGTATTCGAACATGCTTCAGTGAACGCTTTTAAACTGCAAATTTACAGTTAATATACTACAAAAAAAAGAGCGTTGCCGCTCTTGTATGAATGATTCTGTTAACACATTGTTGTTGCAGGTATGCATGGCCCTTTGGGTTCACATCTGTGGAATCCGGGTCTGCATGGGCAGATTGTCATCCACGGTTCGCAGGACTGTATGCCTCCCTGAATTGATTTTAGTTCTCTTTTTGAAAGTTTTCTTAAATTTTTCATGATTGTTATGGTTTTTGACGGTTGTTTTTTAGTCACACAGATCCATTGGGATCAGGCACATATAGCTTGTTGGTCCGCAGAAATCTACCGGGCAGTAATCCCTGCATCTAGTAGGTTGTCCGTTCGGTAAAGTACAGGTTACAAAAACTCCGCCTGTAATGGATCTCAGGTTACTTCTTGAAATTTTTTTCAGATTTTTCATGATCATTGATTTTGATTTTTCCTACTCTAAAACTTTTCGGATTCCGTTTAATCAGTATTAAATATAGGTAAAATATTTCAATTGATGATGAAATATTTAAAAGATTTCATTTTTGTTTGTGTAAAATGAAATGGAGCTGTCTCTGATCATTTCAGTTGATCTGAATGTTAATCGAATTTCAGGGTATTGGTGTGGTTTTCCGGTTTTTATTTTTTAATAATGATGTACTGATTCCAGATGTGCAGATTAAAAAAATATCTGAAAAATGTAATTTAAGTGTTTTATTTTTAATGATATATGGCTTGTGATGTATTTTGTTCTCGGATTCTATAAATATTAATCCTGCTTTTATAATGCCTTGAATATTTAAGTATATTTAAATACACCCTGAGAGGTTCTGAAGAAGTTTTTTATAAGTTAATTATAACAAAAAGGTATTACAATCCGGTTATTAAAAGATTCAAATATGGAAAAAAAAATATCTCTGTTATTAAGTTGTCTTTTAGGATTTTTACTCATCCGGGCTCAGACTGAAATTTATGTGGCTCCTAATGGCAGTGATCATAATACCGGAAGTATTGCCCAGCCTTTTAAGACTCCCGAACGGGCAATACAGGAAGCTCGGAAAGCGGTAGAGAAAGACCTTGTTATTTATTTCAGGAAAGGAATATATTATCTTCAAAAGCCTATCCTTTTAAATCATGAAACGGTAAAAACCAGATCTCTCATGATCAGTTCTTATCCGGGAGAAAAAGCTTACATAAGTGCAGGACAGTTGCTAAAGCCAAAGTGGAAAATTTTTAAAAAGGAAATATATGTGACAGCAGTTCCTGAAAATATTCACTTTGAGAGACTTTTTGTAAACGGAAAACTCCAGACACTGGCCCGCTATCCTGATTATGATCCTGCTGCGAGGGTATTTAACGGGACTTCAGCTGATGCTATCGCTCCTGAACGTATCAGGCAATGGAAAGATCCGGCAGGTGGCTATGTGCATGGCCTTCATTCAGGAGAATGGGGAGGTTTTCATTATAGGATCACAGGTATTGATGAAAAAGGTGAGCTTAAACTGGAAGGTGGATGGCAAAATAACCGTCCCTCTCCACTACATAAAGAATTTCGTTTCGTAGAAAATATTTTTGAAGAACTGAACGCTCCGGGGGAGTGGTTTCTGGACAGAAATAAAAATATGCTCTATTACTATCCCCCGGCAGACACGGATTTATCACTGGCAAAAATAGAAGTTTCCCGTTTCAGAAACAGTATTGAAATACAGGGTAAGGATAGAACCCCTGTATCTGGGATTGAAATTAAAAACATTGTTTTTCTGCATAATGAAAGAAGCTTCATGGAAACTAAAGAGCCTCTTTTACGGAGCGATTGGACTATTTACAGAGGGGGGAGTATTTTTATGGAAAATACCCGGGATATAAAAATAACAGGCTGTCAGTTTACTGATGTGGGAGGAAATGCTGTGATGCTAAGTGGATATAATAAAGGAAATGTAATCCATAGCAACCATATCTATGGGGCCGGAGCAAGTGGAATTGCTTTTGTGGGAAAAACAGATGCTGTAAGATCTCCTTCTTTCGGATATGAAAATGATGTCCTTTACGAGCATCTGGATAAAACGCCGGGGCCAAAATCAGATCATTATCCACAGGAATGTACAGCAGACAATAACCTGATCCATGATATAGGGCAGATTGAAAAGCAAGTGGCCGGTATACAGATTGACATTGCGGCCAATATTAAAGTAATACATAACAGTATATACAATACCCCCAGGGCAGGTATTAATATAGGAGACGGGGCCTTCGGCGGACATATTCTTGAATTTAATGACGTATTTAATACAGTACTTGAAACCGGAGATCATGGTGCTTTTAATTCCTGGGGAAGAGACCGTTACTGGAGCCCTTCCAGAAAATATATGGACAGTATAACAAGTGCACACCCTGAGCTTATTTTACTGGATGCACTGGAAACTACAATCATCCGTAACAACAGGTTTCGCTGTGATCATGGGTGGGATATTGATCTGGATGACGGTTCTTCCAATTACCACATTTACAATAATGTTCTTTTAAACGGCGGGCTTAAGCTTCGTGAAGGATTTAAACGGGTTGTAAATAATAATATTATGGTTAACAACAGTTTTCACCCTCATGTATGGTTTAAAAACAGCGAAGACCGTTTTGCGAATAATATTGTTATGACAGCGTATGCTCCTATTGGTATTGATGACTGGGGGAAATATATTGATTATAATCTGTTTCCAAATACTGAAACCTTACAGGTGGCCCAAAGCAGGGGAACCGATCAGCACAGTATTTCAGGTAATGCGGATTTTATCAGTCCTTCAACAGGAGATTACAGAGTGGGCAACCAATCTTTGGCCTTAAGTATCGGATTTAAAAATTTTTCAATGGATCAGTTTGGAGTTCAGGTTCCCGAACTGAAAAAAATCGCTGCCAAACCCCAGTTCCCCGCCTTGATCAATAATAACGACAGTAATGACAAAAGGGCAACAGCAATCAGTTTTTTGAATGCCGTGGTCAAATCAATAGAAGGTCCGGGTGAAAGATCTGCCTATGGATTAGCTGACGAAAATGGCGCTGTCATTGTGAAACTCGAAGCAGATAGTCCACTGAAAAAGAGTGGGCTGATGGAAAAAGATGTGATCAGATCTATGGATGGCACAGTGGTGAAAAAAGCTGCTGATCTTTTGAATATTTATCAGGCTTCAAAATGGAAAGGGAAAATAAAAACTGAAGTCATGCGGAATCAACAGCTTGTACAGGCAGAAGTATCTTTAAAATAATCTGCCTGCTATACCGTGAGATTTTTCATATCCGCTCACCGGCATGAATAATGAAAGCTTAAAATGTAAAAAAAGATATTGAATTATCCCTGAATTTTGTCGTTCTATCAGGTATATATCCAAAATCCGGAGCTTTTGTTCCGTTTTCCAGCTTCAGGTTTTCGTTTTTGATGATAATGGCTTCATCCCAGAGTTCAGCATCAATAAACTGCTGTAAAGTGAATCGTCCTCCTTCAATAATAACAGACTGGATCTGTTCTTTGTATAATGCTGTCATCAGTTCAGGCAGGAAATTTTCTTTTCTTATCCTGATGAACCGGATATTTCCTTCTGTTTCTTCTTTTTCAGTATTAAAAATAAGGGTTGTAGCTTCATTATTGTAAATCTTGAAATCCCGGGGTACTTTCAGGCTGAAATCGATCAGAATTCTTACAGGATTGTTTCCTTCCACATGCCTTACGGTAAGTCCTGGATTATCTGTCAAGGCTGTTTGTGTTCCTACCAGAATGGCATGTTCGTCAGCTCTTAACCGGTGAACGAACTGGCTGGCTAATGTATTGGATACAGCGGTTGGTTTAAAATCTTTATCCAGGAATCCGTCTGCGGACTGTGCCCATTTTAAGATGATATAAGGCCTGTTTTTTTCGTGGTAGGTGAAGAATCTTTTATTCAGCTGAATGCATTCTTTTTCAAGAACTCCGGAAACGGCTTCTATACCGGCATCCTGGATGATCTTTTTTCCTTTTCCGTTTACTTTATCATGAGAATCCATCGCGCCGATCACCACTTTTTTGAAGCCCAGTTCTTTAATCTTTAAGGCGCACGGCGGTGTTTTTCCATAATGGGCACACGGTTCCAGCGATACATAAATGGTGGATTCCGGAATAAGGCTTTTATCTTTAACAGAATTGATCGCATTAATTTCCGCGTGGTTTTCTCCGGCTTTATGGTGATAACCTTCCCCGATGATCTTCCCGTTGTGAACGATCACGCTGCCAACAAGCGGGTTAGGGTAGGTGCTTCCCAAAGCTTTCTGAGCCAGTTCAATGCATCGTTTAATATAGAATTCGTCGTTGTTCATAAGGTGAAAAAGAAAAAGCGAAGACAAATTTCTTTGCTCCGCCTGTTGATGTTTTTTAATGGGTTAGTCTCCAGCGATGATGTTGTGAAGGTTCTGTTTTAAAGTTTCCAGATGGGCCTTTTTCTCATCAATGGTGTTGTAGGTATCTCTCAGAAGAGGATTTTCTCTGGACGGCTTGTTGAAGAATGCTAAATTGTTTTCAAGTTTTACAATTTCGGCTTCAAGGTCAGAGATCTGGCTCTTCATTTTTCTTGCCTTGTCGGTAAGCTGGGTTTCAGTTAAGCCTTCTTCTTTCAGTTCAAGCTCGTTGATCTTATTCAGTTTCAGCTTCTCTCTCAGTGTTTTGTTGAATTCGGAATTGATGGAGATCTTATCTCTCGGCACTTTTCCGATATTGTTCCATGCTGTTTTAATGGCTTCAATTCTTTCGATGCTGCCGTCTTCATTGGAAACGGTTTTCAGTTCATCGAGAAGCTCTTTTTTGTGCTTGTAATTTTCTTTCCAGTTATCGTTGGAAGTATTGTTCTTCTCTCTGTAATTGTTGAAGAAGGTATTACAGGCATCACGGAACTCGTCCCAGATCTTGTTGGTCATGCTCTTTGGAACATGGCCGATCTTTTTCCAGTCTTCCTGAAGCTTTTTGAATAACGGAACGGCAATATCCCATTCTTCGTTGTTCATATTGTCCTGAGCAGTCTGGATAAGTTTTAGCTTTTCTTCCAGATTGGCCTGCTGTGAGCCTTTCAGGGACTTATAATAGTTGTTTTTTGTTGTGTTGAATCCTCTCAGGATGGTTTTGAAATCATTCCAGTTCTGGTTGGAGAGTTTTCTCGGAACACTTCCTGTTTTTAAGAATTCGGAACGCAGATCTTCCACTTTTTTGATGGCATTCTGCCAGTAATTGTGGTTAGGGGTTTCAGAAGGTTCAGAAAGTTTTTTGATTTCTGCAATGATCTGATTTTTCTTTTCCAGATTGGCGCTCTGTTCTGTTTCTATTGCGGCTGAAAGTTCAGATTTTCTTTCGTGAATCTTGTTGGAGATCTCTTTAAACTCCTCCCATGTTTTTTCACGGAATTCTTCTGCTACCGGTTCTGCTTCTTCTTTCCATAATTTGTGAAGGTACTGAAGCTCGTTCAGGGCTTTCTGGATTACAGGCTCGTTTTCAAGTTCTTTGGCTCTCGCAATAATGTGCTGTCTTTTTTCCAGATTATGGCTGAATTCCTGTTCCAGGAACTCTTTATTCAGGTCCAGCATCTGATAGAACTGATTCAGATGGTGGAAATAGTTGTTGTTGAGGATTTTGAATTCCGATTTGGCAACCTGTCCGGCTTTTGACCAGTCTTCTTTGATCTCACGGATGGATTTGAAAAGATTGGTTCCTGCTTCAGAGTTGGTATAAAGGTTTTTAAGTCTTTCAATAATGCTTTGACGGTGTTCCAGGTTTTTCTTCTGTTCTTCGTCCTGAGATTTCTGATAAGCATCATGTTTTTCTCTGAAGATATTGACCAGAGCAGAGAATTTAGCCTGTGAAGGATGCTCATAGCTGAAATTTTCGGGAGCATTTCCTGCTTCTGTGTACTCATGTTTTTTGTCTTCCACTTCATCATGGATGTGGTGACTTGCTTTATCTTTTAACAGATTGAATCTTTTGAAGTTTTCCCCGGCATTGTCTGTGTTGATGATCTTTTCCATTTCTTTCAGGGCATCGGCCAGGCTAATATCCGTATCAGCATGCTCTTCTTCATGATGTTCCGTATCGTCATCATGATGTTCATCCTGAGGAGGGGTATTTCCAGACGTTTCTTCTTGAGATACTTCTTGAGGATTTTTGTTTTCTTCGTTTTCAGAAAGATTGTTTTCTGTAGTCATAGCAAATCTTTTATGTGAGTGGCGTTAATATCCTTTCTATATAGCTCCAAAGCCAATTTGAGTACTAATTTAGTTTATTTTTTTTGAAAATTCCAAATTTCCCAGGCTTTTTCTGCTTGCTGTTCAAGCATATAATAGCCGTTCACGGTTTTTGCTCCTTTTTCAGCCGCTTTTATAATGAACTGAGTGTAATTGGGATTGTAAATAAGGTCTATGATCAGGTGCTCCGGAGAAATTCCGTCAAAAGGAAACTCCAGGCAGTCTTCAACATTGGGAAACGTACCTACCGGTGTACACTGAACGATAATTTTATGCTCCTGTACGGTTTCTTTGCCCAATGTATCAAACGTAATTTCAGATTTTCGGGAGATGGTTACGGAAGGAATTTCAAGTTTGTCCAGAACATATTTCACTGCTTTTGCCGCCCCTCCGTCTCCTAAAATCAAGGCTTTGTCGTGATGGGCCTTTTTATGCAGAAGCAGGGTTTTTTCGAATCCGAAGGCATCGGTATTGTAACCCGTCTTTTTTCCGTCGCGGATCAGTACGCAGTTTACGGCTCCTATTTTCTCAGCTTCATCACTCAGTCCGTCAAGATAACTGATGATTTTTTCTTTGTAAGGGATTGTCACGTTGAAACCCAGGAGTTCCGGATCGTTGAAAAGTTTCTCAGCATCATGAATGTCATTCAGGTCAAAAATATCGTAAGAATAGTCTTTCAGCATCAGCTTCTGAAACTTGTCTTCAAAGAATTTTCTGGAAAAGGAATAGGAAATATTCTTTCCTATAAGTCCTAATTTTTTGTTGGAATCCATGATATCAAAAATAAAAAAAAGACCGAAGAAATCGGTCTTTGTTGTAAAATATTTTTTAGGGTTTTAATCTACCATGAATTTTGTGGAGAAATTGTCTGTTTTCAGAATGTAATTTCCTTTAACAAGCCCTTTAAGGTTAATCTTATTAGAATTTTTGAATGGATTGGCAATCACTTCAATAAGCTTTCCTGAAAGGTCATAGATTTCAGCTTTTGAAATTTTGTTCAGGTTTTCACCTTTTACAAACAGTTCATTGTTTTTTACCGGGTTAGGGTAGATGGTGAACGCTGCTTTATCTTTTTTGATCTCTGAAGTTCCTAATGAACCGAAACACGTCCAGCTTAAATCATCCATTGTCACCCTGTTGGAGCTTGGATTGGTGAATTTGATGACCACATCTCCGTCAACATTGATGTTGAGAGTTGTTGTAGCAGCTGTCTGAGTATATGGAATAGTACCTACCACAACATCGTTAACCAATACATTTACAGAGTTGTTTGAACCACTGAATTTTCTTTGAGTAGTCACTGTTAACGTCTGAATACCTCCGGATATGGTTGTGCTGGTAAGAGTTCCATTTCTGAGAGTGATTGCTCTGGTGGTGTTGATTTTCTCATCTATTTTTGTGTCTGTTGCCGTCCAGGTGATATTATTATTGGTCCAGGTTCTGGTGTCATAACCATTATCTGTTCCTACAATACTGTTGAAGTTTTCTGTACCACAGCTTGTATTTCCTCCGGACTGTCCCGGTAAAGTGGTTTCACTTGCTGTGTTACTCTGAGGTGATGAGTTTCCGGCTGCATCTCTGGCAATCACATAGAAACTGTATAAAGTGGAAGGAGTAAGTCCCGGAACGGTAGTAGAGGTTCCTGATACTGTGGTTTTTAATGTTCCGTTAGCATAAACATCATAGCCTATTACTCCGATATTATCTGTTGAAGCAGTCCAGCTTAAAGAAATGGTGTTAGAAGTAGGGTTTTGCGCTGTAAGGTTGGTTGCAGCCGTTGGAGCCTGATTGTCAGGAACCGGACTTCCCCAGATCATTTCAACATAAGCAGGATTGTCAATAAAAGGATTCCTGTTTCCCTGGTATGTATAGGAAGCATTGTTTCTTCCTCTTTCAGCATCTGAAACCGGATCCATGGCATGCCATGCCATAAGCTGATTCAGTTCCCACAGCTGTAATCCCGGGAATGAAGATCCTCCCAGTATATTTCCTGAGCTGAAAGAAGGAAGTTCTACTTCATATCTTGTTACAAAATAAAAAATCATTCTGGCTACATCTCCCTTGAACTCATCGATAGGCTCAAATACTGTTCCTGAATATCCCGGAGATACAGAATTCCCTAACTTGGAGCCATTCATAGAAGTGAAAGTGGCATTTCCTACTTTTCCGAAAGGATAATTGGATCTCATTCCGTTTACTTTTCCATCGGTAGCGCGGATAAAATGAATATCTGCAACCATTGGGCTCTGCTCATTGAAAAAACTCTGAGGTATGATGTGTTCTCTGTTGTAGCACTGGCCTTCAGCCGTGTAGTTTCCACACTGATTCGTTCCTACGGTATATGAGTACGGATCCGGACCGGAAGGGTTTTCAGAGTAAATATCAAGGATTTTTCCGTCATTATCGTAGTAATAATCGCGGTCAGTAGTTGCATAAGCCGTCCATAAACCGTTGTAGCCTTTGTCCTGATGACCATTCTTGATGATGTTTTTTAAAGCTGTTTTAAGGGGGGCTCCTGTTAGGCCTGCGGCGCTATTATAATAACCGGCAGGTGCCTGTGCTGCAGCATTGATGAACAAGATGCTCAGCATTAAAAAAGATAGAATTCGTTTCATTTCTAAAAAATTGGGGGCGTAAAGGTACGAAAAAATGAAAACGAAACGTGTTAATTTTTAGTAATATACTCTTTGCTGATTTTTGAAAAGAACCACGAAATAGCAATCCCGAACAGGGAAGCGGTAAGGGCTACAATGAAATAATTTTTCCCGACAATTTTTACAGGGAACGGAAGGATAGAATTAGCCCTGAAGAATTCGGTATACAGCTGGAAATAACAAAGGATCGTTCCCAGGATGAGACCGGAGATAACTCCTGAAACCACAATAAGAATCCCGGTATAGAAGTACGTCATCCGGAGATGGCTTAAAGGAAAACCTAGTGATATAAGGGATTTGGCCTGCTCTTTTTTATCCAGCTGAAGGATAATAATTGCTCCGGCCAGGTTGAATGTAGTAATGAAGATGACAAGGGCAAAGATCAGGTAAATGAACATTTTCTCTGTATTGATCATTTTCCAGAAGGCTGCATTTTCCTCTTCTTTGGTCTTTATTTCAAATTTTTTTCCGAGGGTATTGAGGAGATTTTGCTTAACAGCGTCTGCACTGTCCGGATTTTTTAATTTGATAACGATCTCGTAAGCGGATTTTTTGGGAAGACTAAGCAGTTCTTCAGTCAGCTCAATTGGAGCTATGATGTAGCTGTCGAGCTGTTCTTTTCCCGGGAAAAGTCCGGTAACAAGAATATCTCTTTTGTTGTAAATATCTTCTTCTTTATTGATGATCCCGGTTCCGGGCTTCGGCATAAATACTGTTGCATAATTGTCGGTAGAATCTACCGGAATAGAGAGCCTGTTGTCCAGGTTGGTCTCCATGAAAACTTCATTGGAGTACTTGAAACCCGGATAGGTACCGTAGATTACTTCCTTATCAATCGGATTTACTTTTGTGTAGGCTGAATCTACTCCTCTCAGATAGGCTATATCCCCTTTTCCGCGGAAGCTGATGTATACTTTTTCTTCAATAATCCGGGAAAAGCTGCTGATGGCTTTATTATTTTTTAAAGCGGTATTTACTTTATCCAAGTCTTTTATCGTCTTTCCGGAGACACTTTTAAGGGTAAGATCTGCATGCAGATTGGAGATCAGGTCTTTGTTAAGGTCTTCAAGTCCTGAAAAAACAGAGATAATCACGAACATTGCGGTTACAGCAACCATCATGGCACCCACCGAGAGCCACGTGATGAACGTAACTGCGGTACTGCCTTTTTTAGCCAAAAGGTATCTGGATGCTATGTAAAATGCAATATTCTTCAAAATTCTTATAAAACAGGATTGTCGCCTTCACCTCTTAATTCTCTTTCCAGTCTTTCAACGTCGTCAAGAGCGGTGTCTAAATAAAAGTTAAGCTGTGGAATGATACGTACCTGTTTAGCCATTTTCTGGCCGATAAAATTTCTGTACTGAGCTTTGTTTTCCTCTATTTCCTTCATTACTGCAGAACGGAACTCCTGCGGGAAAATGCTTAAATAAATTTTAGCGATACCCAGATCGGCCGTTACTTTTACATCTGAAACGGATACCAGGATACTCTGCTTGCTTTCTGCAGCCTGTTTGCGGAAAAGCTCCGCGAAGTCTTCCTGAATGATCTGTGCTACTTTTCTTTGTCTGTTACTTTCCATAAGTTGTGCAAATTTAGTACTTTTGTTTGAATTGATACCGGAAATTTGGCTCCGGTATCAAATTTACGATTTAATTATATTTATCCGTATTTATGAAGCTAGAACATATTGGCATAGCCGTAAAATCTTTGGGCGTTTCTGACGACCTTTTTGCCAGACTTTTGGGCAAAGAATCCTATAAACAGGAAACCGTGGAAAGGGAAGGAGTAGTTACTTCCTTCTATGAAACAGGAGAAAGCAAAATAGAACTTCTGGAAGCAAGCAATCCCGAAAGCCCGATCTCTAAATTTATCGATAAAAAAGGTGAAGGCATCCATCACTTGGCTTTTGGCGTGGAAAATATCCTCGCAGAGATCGAAAGACTAAAAAAAGAAGGATTTCAGTTTATCTCGGAAGAACCGAAAGAAGGTGCTGATAATAAATTAGTTGTCTTCCTTCATCCGAAATCCACCAACGGAGTACTGGTAGAATTGTGTCAAGAAAAACCATAAAAAATTTTGTAGTGAAAGAAATTTTACTATTTTTGCAGTCACAAAATTTAACCAAGTTTTGAGGTCCTATAGCTCAGTTGGTTAGAGCACCTGACTCATAATCAGGTGGTCCCTGGTTCGAGCCCAGGTGGGACCACATAAATCAGACACTTACAAGGATGTGAGTGTCTTTTTTATTTTATTGCAAGGTTGTGTAAGCTATCAAATTTTGGATCAAGCGCAAAAATTGTGGATTAAGCAAAAAGTTTGGTTAATCTGAAGAGGAAACAGTTCTATTTCAACCTGAATTTTTAAAGAGTGATAATAATGGTTAAAGACCAAATAGCTTAATAAGTCTTCTGGAATTGACCTACAATATAATATTTGAAATTCATTGAAAATTTTTTGCAAGATTTCTTTGTAATAGCCACAACCTGCTCTGGCAGCTAAAGGTTAAAGATGATTAGCAGTTATTCAACATTGTCCTTGCAATTTAATTACAATAAAAAACAGTCCTTTTTCAAGATGAAAAATAAGAAAGAGGTTATAATCAGCATCATTTTCCAATTTTGATTTTCAGAAATAATTATCTAAATTTGTTGCTTATAGTCAACCGTTAAAATAATGAAAAAAGGAGTATTGAGTGCCTTAATTAAAAGCCAGGATTTACAGGAACTTGAACAGCATTTAGTATACTCTTATTTGAAGAACAGGCATATTGACTATATTAAAAGTCCGATATTGCGTGACTATTTCCAGGATTTCGAACAGAATGAAGCGTTACTTTCACGTATATCCACTTTAGAAATAAATACCATAAAATCGCTTGAAAGCCACCTTGAGCTTATTATTCCTCCGGATGACAGGAAGCTGAACGGAACTTTTTTTACCCCCGATTATATTATTGATTTTATCATCAAAGAAATTCGACCTGAATACGATCATAAAAACCTGGATCCAAGCTGTGGATGTGGAGCTTTCCTGATCGGTTTGGTAGATTATTACAAAAATCACCTGGGAAAAAGTATCCGTTCGACGGTGCAGGAAAATATTTACGGTTCGGATATTCTCAATTATAATATTCACAGGACCCAGCTGATCCTTACGGTTTTTGCCCTTCAGAATGATGAAATATTGGAAAAAACCGATTTCAATTTATACTGTCAGGACAGTTTAAAAGCCAAATGGAACCTGAAGTTTGATAACATTGTAGGAAACCCTCCTTATGTGAAATTTCAGGATCTTACAGAAGAGAGCAGAGACTATTTGGTTAAAAACTGGAAAACTGTTGAAGGAGGAACGTTCAACCTCTATTTTGCCTTTTTTGAGTTGGGGTATCAGATTTTGAAGCCGGCAGGAAAATTAGGATATATTACCCCCAACAATTATTTTACTTCCTTAGCCGGCGAATCAATCCGACGTTATTTCCATGAGAAAAAATGTGTTTCAAAAATTGTTGATTTTAGCCACAAGAAAGTATTTGATGCCCAGACTTATACAGCCATTACATTTTTAAATAAAGAAAAAAATGAAGCCATAAGTTTTGACAGGATTAAAGAAGGCTATACTCCGGAAGATTTTCTGTCTGTTGTGAATGGTTCTCCAAATTATCTGAAAAACCTGAACGTTAAAAAATGGCAGTTATTGAAAACGGATGAGCAGAAAAATATCAAAACCCTTGAAACGATTGGGACGCCCATCGGAAAGCTGTTTGATATCTGTGTAGGCATTGCCACCTTAAAAGATGATGTCTTTTTTGTAGACGGAAATCAGGAGAAAAACGGATATTACATAAAAAGTACGGATAACGGAATATTCAAGATTGAAAAAGAAGTAACCAGACCTGTTTACAAAATATCAGATTTTAAAAACCAAAAGGAGACGGAGCAGAATACAAGAAAAATCATATTTCCATATGATATCAAAGATGGAGTGGCAACAGCTATTGCTGAAGAAGATTTCAAAATACGCTTCCCTAAATGCTATGCTTATTTGGTCTCTGAAAAAGAAACCTTAGTTTCAAGAGGTAAAGCAAAAAAGAAATTTGAACCGTTTTTTGTCTGGGGAAGAACACAAGGGCTGACACGGACAGGAAAAAGAATCATGAATCCTACTTTTAGCCAGAGTCCGAGATTTTTATTGGTGGAAGAGGAAAATGCGTATTTTACAAATGGTTATGGAATTTTTTTCAAAGATGGAAAGCATAAAAATCTTTTTTTTGATGAAGCGCTAAATCCTATAAGTAAAGTTGAGAACATTGATGTCGTTCAAAAAATCCTCAATTCATATTTAATGGATTATTATGTAAGTAAAACAAGTGTGGCGATTGAAGGAGGCTATCCCTGCTATCAAAAGAATTTTATTGAAAAATTCTCTATTCCTGTACTTTCGGAAAGTGAAATAAAATTACTCCGCTCCCTGAATGACAAACAGGAAATAGATGAATTTTTATTTGAGAAATATCATCTGAATGAATTATCAGGAAACCTCGTCTGATATATATCCAATAAATCCTGGGTAAATGTTGAATATGATAAATGATCAATATTGGCCGGTGAATCTGCTCTTAGTAAGCCATCCTGTATCAATTCCTGGGTTGTATTATAAATTTTAGGTGTTTGCCTGTCAAAGTCAACCAAAAGAAGACAGCATCTTTCGTACTTATAATTTTCCAAGTCGGGGGTAATTCTATTGTTTATGGACTGGAAAGCGTTAATGTATTTTTCTATATTTACTCTTTTAAAGGCAATATTTCCAAGCTTTGCCTCATCTGTATCATATTCTTTTACAGGAAGCATATAAACTTCACCAAGAACCATATTAGGAAACCTTAAATGCAGGTTTAGAGACTCTGCAAATGTTCGCTCGTATAAAGTATCGAAATTTTTATTTAAACTGTTTAGCTGACTGCGTACATTGATTGATAATATACTTTCGGTAAAAGTTGAACCATAAATATCATCGGAGTTATTTAAAAAAGTCGGAAATGTTAATACTTCTGGTAAAATAGTTATATTTCTCGGAATAACACATATGTCTTGTTTTTTAGTTTTTAAATAACCAGACAATTTTAATTCTTTGTCTTTTAAAATGACAGGCCCATTAGTAATTCTTTTGGATGGATTAATTACCTTTAATAATCTGGCTTTGTCAGGATTTATGAGACTTGGATGAATTCCTTTGTTAAAAAGGTCTGTTTTTACTGCACAATGTATTAATTTAATAAGCTTACTGGCTCTGATTATATTAGCTTTTGTTCTATTTACAATGGCCAATTCATAAGCCGTTTTAATGTCGGCCAGTGCCTGCTGCATTGTGATTTCATCAAATGCAATACCTGTATGATTATTATTGATATTGGGCATTTATTTATAAATCGTTTTGGGCACCGAATCTTTCCTTGTAAACCGATAACAAATCAGGTACGAAATTATTCCAGGACAGTTCACTGATGTCGATCTTTGAATCATCAGGTATTAATCCTGCCTCTTTCAGCTCATCATTTGTATTGTAAATTTTAGCAGGAGTCTGACTGAAATCAACAATCAATAAACAAACCTTCTCGTATTTGTAAAAGTTCTTTTCCGTTCCCTTTCTGTTGTTAATGGCCTGAAAAGATTTTATGTATTTAAGTACTGTTGCCTGATTAGGATTTTTGAAAGCAATCCTGTTGTCTTTAACTTTTTTGTCGTCGTATTCAGGAACTGCAATCATATAAACTTCACCTAAAACCATTTTAGGGCAGCGGTCGTGCAAATTGATCGCCTCTGAAGTTGTTCTTTCATAAAGCGTATCAAAATTTTTCTGGATACTGCTTATCTGGCTTCTAACATTTATAGAAATTGTTCTTTCTGTAAATTTTTCACCATATTCGTCTACAACATCCTGTAGTAGCCCCTCTTCTAAAATTTCTTCGGCTTTATCAAGATTTGAAACGATACAGACATCTTGGTTTTTCTGCTTACGGGAGCCAGCAAGTTTTAATTCAGGAGTTCGGTAGTTTAAGGGAGGGAAAATCAGTTCTTCATTTACTCCTGCTTCAATCAATTCAATTTTTACGGCTTCGTGGATATTTAGAATCGGTCGGGAAGATCTGATCATTGCTTCTTTTCCCGGTGCCCCTTTCTCAATGATAGAAGTTTCTATTAATTCCTTAAAATTATCTATCGCCTTTTGTATGTTTTTCAAACTCATGATGATTAAAAAATTCTTTAAGTGTTACATTTAATGCTTTTGCTATTTTTTCAATATTGATTATAGAAACATTACGCTGTCCATTTTCAATACTTGCAATGTAACTTCTGTCTAAATCAGCAGTATATGCCAAATCTTTTTGAGACATACCGGACTGCTCCCTCAATTCTCTTATGCGCTGACCTATTTTTATTTTTATATCCACAATGGCAAAGATCAAAATTTGTTGACTATAAATCAAAGACTATAAGTAACATTGTAAGTCATATTCCCGATTTATTGAAACTGAATGCAAAAGAATGACCCGAAAGATAAAGCTTACAATACTGCTTTTATAGATTTTCTTTTTTAATCTGTGGAATAATTCCACAAAAAACTACCCAAAAGTAGTATTTCAAACCCATAAAAAGGAGACTAACTTTGAGGTGGAAATAAAAACATATCTCATAAACTTTTCTACCATGGGAAATTCAGGAATCTTAATCAAAACAAAAATTGTCAGGCTCAGTCATCCGGTAACGAACAGCATTGTTCAGGAAGCCACGCAGATTTTAAATAAGGTATTTAATCTTGCTGAGTTTGAAGAAGAACTTTCCAGGCAGTCTTTTGTCTGTACCAACAGACCAGAGTTTTGCCGGAATGGAAAAGAAATAGCAGGGGTGGATGTTTTTTCGGACTTTATCTCGAAAGAGAGTATTGAGGTTCTGGTTTCTGTGAAAATTCTCAGGAACTGGTGGAAACGCTATGTTTCAAAAACGATGGGTGAAACCAATCCCAATGGAAATTCAATCATAACATACAACTGGTGGCTGAAAAATGACCGGAATTTAGCTGTTAATTATGCCATTCATCTTGGGCATGAGATATTTCATACCCGGTATTTCGGATATATCCATGATCCTGAAATCAATGATAAAGATTTTGTGAACGAAAAAGATGTGACTTATATGATTGACGATATCCTGGAAAGATTAATCAAAAAATATAATCCAATGGAGTCCAGAACCCATTTAAAAAAACGGGGCGAAACCGAAAAGCCAGACGAGTAGGACAAAAATTAATAATGATGAGTTTAAAACAATATCTCCGAGATGCCGGTTATGATCTGATAGACGGACCGGTAAGAAATCATAACCTTTTTCAGCTATGGGTGAAAAAGACTTTTGATAAAATTGAACTGTATTATGCCAATGTTGATCACGCATTCATAAATGATGAGGTTAAGCTTAGTGAAATTACAAGTGATGCCTTGAATGTAACGTCCGCCCAGAAAGATGAATATGGCTTCAATATCGGGATTACCTTTTTGGAAAATATTCTGGAATCTTTGGGAATGGGGAATTTAGGACTGTCTGTAAAAATTAATAAAGGAAAAAAAGTAACGATAAGTTATGATAATTCTATAACCAAAGAATGCCCGACAGGTGAACTTGAAAATTATTTTTCAGGTGCAGACTTCAGACACAGTAATCCGGCTCTTCTTAAAAATGCCAACCGCAACAATATTATCATTGTTTCAGGCGTTGTTTTTGCTAAAAATCTGATAGTAGATATTGAAACGGATTTTAAGCTGACGGCCGAAATGGTAGCCAGCCTTAATGATGCCGCTGAAGGAAAACTGGATTTCAGTATGGGAAGTACCACTAAACTCAAAATGGTTTCCGCAGGAACAGGTTTTTTCCCGATTGCAGCAAAAGCAGACAGGGTCAACTTTAATAAAGGAACATTCAAAAGATTAAAACTTCTTACAGATTCCAGAGATATTTTTTAAAACTGTGCATTCTGAATGTTGAAACTGATGATACCCGCCACTTACATTTTGTAGGTGGTTTTGTTTTAAATCCGATAAAAAAAGAATTGTCTACCATCTTGATTATTTCCTGATAACCGGAGACTTAAAAAAAATATATATATATTTGAAAATTAGCTGGAAATCTTAAAGTTTTGGTTCAAAAGCTCATCTATATTGATTGTTTCGAAATACGATGGAAATTAAGTAATGAGGCTTTATTACAGTTAATACTACAAAAAAGGGGATCTTTTCCATATCTCTGAAACTTTATCAGTACCATGAAAACAAAAATAACAGAAATCGTTCAGGGAATTAAAAAAAAGCATGTGAATGATCCCACAGTTTCATCAGACAAGGATCTCATTGCAGAAATGTTGATATCGGACGTTCCCCAGGCAATCGAAGCGCTTAATCAGTTAGATCTCGATACCCTTGAATGGATCTCTTCCCGTTTTGAAGAAATTTCTTACCGGCTTCAGAATAAAGAATGGGTGGAATGCCTGAAAAGATTGTTAATCAAATTTCCAGACAGCCAAACGCTGAAAGAAGATGTTTATGATGCCCTTGAAGCTTATTATGGAGAATAATCATGGTGACGAAAAGTTCAGCTGTATCCGGAAAAGATTAATTCCTTAACTTTGTAATTCTGAACGGATAGCAGACCGTTCCCAACTATAAAGCCATCATTATGTCTATAACGAACGAAAGCGAATTAACCGGAATGCAGAAAGTGAGCGAAGCAGTTGCCTTTACCCTGAGGGAAATGATCAGCTATGCTCAGCCCGGTATGACCACGAAAGATCTTGATGAATACGGAGCAAAGATCCTTTCAGATTTCGGGGCCAAATCCGCACCGTATTTAACGTATGGATTTCCGGGGTGGACGTGCATCAGCGTAGACAACGAATTCTGCCACGGGATTCCTTCCGAAAAAAGAACTCTGAAAGAAGGGGATCTGATTAATATTGATGTTTCAGCCGAACTTAACGGATACTGGGCAGACAACGGCGGCTCTTTCGTGGTGGGAAAAGATATTCACGGACATCAGAAGCTGGTGAATGCTTCCAGAGAAATTTTAGAAAAAACAATCAACAGGATAAAAGGAGGTGTTAAAATAGCAGAGATCGGTGCCCTGATGGAAACCGAAGCCAAAAAAAGAGGCTTTAAAGTCATCAGAAATCTTGGCGGACACGGAGTGGGAAGAAGCCTGCACGAGCAGCCGGATGAACTGCTGAATTATAAAAACCGTTTCGACTCCAGAAGATTTAAAAAAAACTCGGTGGTGGCTATTGAAACTTTTATTTCCACAACCTCCAGTCTTGCCGTAGAACTTAATGACGGCTGGACGATGGTAGGAAATAAAGGCGGTTATATGGCACAGCATGAACATACCATTATGATCACAGACGGTAAGCCTGTTATCCTGACTGAAATGAACGGAATATTGAACTGAGTTCATTCCTCTCAATAAAAAACAGACACTTGCAGCGATGCGAGTGTTTTTTTGATCAATATTTTCTTTAAAACCCTTCACACGTATTTAAAAAAACTGTATTTTAATTCATTATTTGAAGAATTATGTATTATAGCGGTGCAAATTGCGACATCTATATAGGCCGGGGAGCCGGAAAAAAACTCCTTGAAGATATTTCCTATGCCAGGAAAAATGTGAAAATCGTTTCCCCTTATTTATCGGCACACCTGGTAAGGCAGCTCATCGCTTTAAGATCGAGAGGGATTCAGGTAAACCTGATCACAACAGATAATATCGAAGATTTCTATGGCGAATATGAAAAAAATATTCATAAAATGATCATTCAGCAGAAAGTGGTTGATGAACATGCACAGGCCGTCCGCAACAGCTGGATAAGTCTGGAGAAAATGCTGCTTTACATCATGCTGGGATCAGCAGCTTTGCTGATTGTTTTGCTGTACTCCATGAAAGACCTGAAAATACTGTACGGTCTTTTCCCTTTACTTGTCTTATTTTTTATCAGAAATTACTATCTCACCAAAATAAAAACCAAAAGGATCTACAATTACCATTACCGGCAGCTGTTCCCTTTTAAAGTATTTGTTTCCGACCCGGGAAACAGCAGTTTTATCCACAGTAAAATTTATATCATCGACGATGAGATTGCCTATATGGGATCCCTGAATTTTACAGGGAGCGGTCTTAAAGGGAATTATGAAACAAGAATCAGAACCACAGATCCCAATGCAGTCGGCCGGATTGTTACCGAATTTAATGAGCTTTTTCATTCAGAGCTCAGGCAGAGAGATATTCAGGCATGGGGAAAACACCTGTATCCGGAACCTGCCAATTAAAAGTGTTACCACAAAAGCATCCGGATGGGTGCTTTTTATTTTCGGAATCTCCGATAATGTATTGACTGTCAAATACAGAAATTCCCTGAAAATAGCTCATCATTTTCCAACCTTTATTCTTTTTGAAGCATCTTAATTTATATTGAGTTTTTTTATTAAATTTCAAAAAAACAACTGATTATGAAAAATATATTTTCCATACTACTTACTTTATGTCTTCCGGTTCTGTTCTCTGCACAGATTCCGGTGATTGAGATCCCTGATGACAAAGGAGGTTTCAGGAAAGATAATCAGGTAATTCTTCAGAAACTGGATATAGAAACTAAAATTACAGGCAATATTTCCACCAATATCATCACTATGGTTTTTAAAAATAAAGCCAGCCGCCAGATGGAAGGAAGAATGACCTTTCCACTTCCTGAGGGAGTAAGTGTGAGCGGCTATGCGTTGGATATTGCAGGAAAACTGAGAAATGCTGTTCCCGTAGAAAAAGAAAAAGCCAAACAGGTCTTTGAAACCATTGAAAAGAAAAATATAGACCCGGGAATCCTGGAAAAAGTGGAAGGAAACAGTTTCAGAACAAGAATTTACCCGATTGAGGTCAATGGGGGCGAAAGAACCGTGCAGATCACTTATCATTACGAATTGAAGAGATCAGGAAATAATTATCAGTATTTTCTGCCGCTCAGTTATTCATCTTCCATCCCGGAATTCCATCTCCGGACCATTGTTTTTAAAGATCATACAGTTCCTCAGCTGGAAGAAAAACCGGACGGAAGCTTTTCCTTTGTCAGAAACGGAAACAGCTGGATAGCAGAAACCCATAAACGCGATTATAAACCGGGACAGAACCTTAAAATCAATATTCCTCAGGAAAACACCGGTCAGAATATACTCATCCGAAAAGAACAGGATGGCTCATCCTATTTCCTTGCTGCAATGAACATAGACCCCAAAGAAAGAGCTAAAAAACTTCCCGGTAAACTGGCCATAGTCTGGGATAATTCCTTAAGCGGAATGAAAAGAAACCATCAGAAAGAATGGAAACTGCTTGAAGAATATTTTAAGGCAAATAAAAGCCTTTCCGTAAAAGTATATTTCCTGAACAATACCTTTGATGAAGGAGATACCTTTACCATAGAGAACGGAAACTGGAGCGGGCTGCAGAAATATCTTTCAGGAACGGTGTATGACGGAGGAACAGATTTCGGAAAGCTGAAACCGATTAAAGAAGAGGAGATTTTATTTTTTACCGACGGAATGTCAACTTTCGGGAGCCCGGATTTTGTCTGGAAAAACCCGGTATTTACCATTTCTTCATCCAATGCCGCCAATTTCAGCTATCTGAAATTCATCAGCAGCAAAACCGGAGGTGAATTTTTAAATTTAAATGAAAACGAGCCTGAAAAAGAAGTCAGAAAGCTGCTCTATCAGCCCCTGAAATTTTTAAGAACTGAAGACAATACTTCCGTTACAGAAACTTATCCTTCCACAGCACAGACGGTTACACAGGATTTCATACTGGCGGGATTAGTAAAAGAAAACCGTGCTTCAGTAAAAGTACTGTTCGGGTATGGCAATGAAGTGACAGAAATCAGGGAACTTCTGCTGGATGCCGGTTCACAGTCTGTTCAGGATTGGGATATTTCACAGTTCTGGGCCCAGAAAAAATTAAACGAACTTGAAGCTTTTGATACAGAAAACAGGGACAAAATTAAAGAACTCAGCAGAAAATATGGATTGGCAAGCCATAATATGAGCCTGATGGTATTGGAAGATGCTTCAGATTATGTAAAATATAAAATCAGGCCTCCGGCAGAATTACAAAAAGAATATGACATGATCATCAAAGGATACGGGGAAAGGAGAGACTGGCTGGTCAACAATATCATGGAGGAGGCCGAAAAGACGGTTGAAAATCTCAAAGATTGGTGGAAAACAGATTTTCCGGTCAAAAAAGATCCCCGGATTAACCCGCCCAGAAAGTATGATACAGTAGTTTCTGAGCCGGTACGTTCCGCGAACGCATATGAAGTGGCGGAAGCAACAGCCTCTAATTTTGCCCAGCGTAGGGGAGAAAGAAGGACGAGAGAACCTAGAAGTCGGAGTTTAGAAATACAGGAAGTTACAGTGTCAGATCTGAACATCCAGAAAAAAGGAAAGATGACAATAGTTGATGTAAAATCAGATGCTGATTATATGAAGTTTTTTGCTTCGGCTGAAAAATCCTCAGAGATCTATAATATCTATCTTCTCCACAGGAAAGACTATATAGAAACCTCTCAGTATTATTTTGACATTGCCGGGCTGCTCTTTAAAAATAATGATAAAAAATCAGGACTGAGAGTACTCAGCTCAATTGCTGAACTGGACATTGAAAATGAAGAACTTTACAAACTGCTGGCCTACAAACTGAAACAGGAAGAAATATATGATAAAGAACTCTGGATCACTGCAAAAATTCTGGAATTAAGACCTTTTGATCCGCAAAGCTACAGAGATTATGCATTGGCACTGGAAGATAACAAGCGGTACCAGGAAGCTCTCGACAATTTGTATAAAGTGCTTATCCAATCCTATTCCCCTGAACAGTCAAACCGAGATAGAGGTATTGAAGAAATAATCCTTATGGAAATCAATCAGCTGATCACCAGATACAGGAGTGAACTGGACATCAGCAAAATCAATCCTAAACTTATTGCTGATCTTCCGGTCAACATCAGAGTGGTCATCAACTGGAACAAAGACGATACAGATATTGACCTTTGGGTAACAGATCCCGATAAAGAACGCTGTATGTATTCCCACAACAAAACAGAAGCCGGAGGAAGGCTCAGTAACGATTTTACCGCAGGATTTGGCCCGGAACAGTTCCTGCTGAAAAAAGCGGTGAAAGGAAAATACAGCATAGAAACCAACTTCTTTGGCGAAAGACAGGTCTATATTTCAGGCCCTACCGCAATTATGGCGGAAATATACATCAATTACGCCACCGGAAAACAGGAAAGAAAAACAGTGGTTTTCCAGAATCAAAAAAAAGAGAATAATGAAGATAAAGAAGGAATCCTGATCGGTGAATTTGAATTTTAAAATACCGGAAATAAGTTCATGTATACATTTTCAGATTGGCCTTTCTCAGATATTTTCCGTATCTTGAACAGATGCAGGATGAAATAAGAAAAGAATTTCCCGTATTGGTTTCCAGACCCAACTGGACAATGACCTGGCTGATAAGGATTTTAGCCGGAACTTTCCTGCTCTCTTTATTGATCATACTGTCAGTATTTCCTTTGATTTTTGCCGGATGGTCCGTCGTTTTTATCGCTGGAGCCATTATGTATTACTTCATATGGGGTACCACACTCTTTTTTTTATCCCGGCATATAAAAAGAAACGCGGAAAAAAGGATCAGAAGAATTGTGGTGGATGACCAGGGAATTCACTATGAAAAAGCAGACGGAACCACAGATGAGGTACTTTACAGCAGGATCAGAAACCTTAATCTGCCGGATACCTTTGATGTACAGATAGCCAGCCAGAACAAAACCTGGCTTATCGCTGTATTTACAGACACCGGATATGAAAAAATCAATTTCAACAACCTCGATCCGGCCTTGTCTTATTCCCTCAAAAACAGCAGAGCCCTGAGAGCTGGTTTTATACAAAGAATCAGACATTTCAGGCCCGATCTGAAAGTTGATCCGCGGATATATGAAGAATTCTGCATCCATCCGGATACCTTTCAGTTTGATCCGAAAGCATTCTGGAAATTAGTGATGATCTCTGCTGCTATTATATTGGGAATACTAGCGTTCGCTGGGGTTTTTCTACTCGCAGTATTGTATTTTTCCGGACAGATGAAATAAAATAAACCGTAAAATGTATCCGTTTTTCCTTAATTTGTATCCTTAAACCGCCGGACAAACTTTTTAATTTTGCTGAATATCGGAGAGCACAATGAAAACAAAAATACTCAACATTCCCGAATTTTCCCGGTACCTGAACGTAGGTAACGTAAAAAGCGACGATCTTCATGTGATTAATTTTGAAGATAAAAAAGACATCAGATTACAGTCCGATCCCGTAACCATCGATTTTTACCTGCTTGCAATCAAGCCTCCGATTGATGACCGGCTAATAACAGAACAGCTGCTGGAAGACCAGTCAGATTCTTCCTATATGTACGTAGACTGTCCGCAGAACACCCTGGAATGGGAAATTGCCTCACCGTTATCAGGCTACACCATCATGGTAAGTGCCCGGTACCTTGAAAAATATGCCAAAGACTACAACTTTGTTCATTACAACAACCACGAAGCCCTTTTTCTCACCAAAGAAGAAGAAAACATCCTGTGGGACCTGTTCAGAAAGGCAGAACATGAATTCAGCAAAGAAAATTACTCCAGAACCGTAATCATTTCATACGTTAATTTAATTCTCACTTACGTCAAAGAATTTTACGACAGGCAGTTTGATACCAGAAGCAATATCTACAACAGGGTAATCTCTGAATTTCACCAGAACCTCGAAAATTATTTCAATCAAAATGAAAGTGTGGCAGGGCTTCCCTCAGTAGCCTATTTTGCTCAGAAAAGTAATCTTTCCCCCAATTATTTCGGAGACCTCATCAAGCATTTTACCGGAAAATCACCATTAGACCACATCCATGATTACGTCGTAAGACAGGCCAAAGACAAACTGAAAAATACAGCCCTCTCCGTAAGTGAAATATCCTACAGCCTCGGATTCGATTATCCCAACTATTTCGCCCGCTTCTTCAGGAAAAAAACCGGGCTTTCACCCAAAGTATTCAGAAACCAATAAAAGACAGTTCCCATGAGCTGTCTTTATTTTTTTTCAGGAGCTTTATCCTGCTATCCACTCATACTCCTCACACCAGGGCTTTCCACCTTCAATCCTCCCGCTTTCCGGCTCTTGCTGCGGGGTAACCGTTGCTATCAGGGCTATGAATAATGTCATTATTTCAATATGATTCCTTTCCGGTCAATAGGGGCTCTCATAACAAATCCCAATAAATCTCTGCCAACATTTGAGGTTGAATGCAAAAAGGTAAAATGTATCTGTTTTCGAGTAATATGTCTCCGTTTTGAAGCCATACCTCTCCATACCTTTGGTATATCAAAAAAGAAGAGAATAGGATTGAGAAATAATAGATAAAAAGACAAATCGAAAAATAACAGAATATCAAGTCTTCCATCTCCCATTCCTCCATCTTCCATCTCATTATTAACTCATAAAATATAAAGTCATGTCACAGGAAAAAATCAGCATTAAAAATCAGAACGGACAGGGAATCATCTTATCAGCAATTATCAATTTCCCTGAAGGATTCGATCAGAACAAAAAATACCCCGCAATAGTGGTTTCCCATCCGGGAGGAGGCGTAAAAGAGCAGACGGCAGGCCTCTATGCCGGAAAACTTGCCGGAGAAGGTTTCATAACGGTTGCTTATGATGCCTCTTATCAGGGAGAAAGTACGGGAGAGCCCCGCCAGCTGGAAAATCCTTACATCAGAACAGAAGATGTAAGCGCAGTAATCGACTATCTTACCACACTGTCATATATCGATACCGGTAATATTGGCGCTATGGGAATCTGTGCGGGAGCAGGATATACAGCCAATGCAGCCATCAACGACCATAGAATTAAGGCTGTCGGAATGGTAAGTGCCGTAAATATCGGTTCTATGTTCAGAAACGGCTGGGAAAACAACGTAAAAGATGCAGATGCACTGCCTTATTTAATCGCTGGTTCCAATGCCAGAACAGCAGATGCAGGCAGCCCTGAAGTGCAGACCATTCCATTGGCACCGATGAAAGAAGAAGATGCCCCTAACGAAGAACTCAGAGAAGCCTGGGAGTATTACCATACAGACCGCTGTCAACATCCTGCCGCGCCGGGATTTGCCACGGCAAGAAGCCTTACCCAGATCATTTCCTATGATGCATACAACAAAGCCGAAGCCTTTTTCACACAACCGTTACTGGCCATAGTAGGAAGTATGGCAGGAAGCGCATGGATGAGCGATGACCTTCTGGAAAGAGCGGCAACATCCGATAAAAGAAAATATATCATAGAAGGAGCCAACCATATGTCTTTATACGACAGGGAAAACTACGTCAGCGAAGCAGTTGCCCGATTGGTACCGTTCTTTCAGGAAAAGCTGGTTTAATAAGGCCCCTGAATTCATCAACGGAAAAGACTCTTAATATTTGAGAATCTTTGATTCTCAGCTAAAGTGAACTTCTCTGCATAAAATATTAAACTCAATAAAATTAAGGGTAAAATCTGTTACAGCTAATCCTTCTACATAGATTTCACCCCTATTAAAACTCAGTCAGATAAAAAATAGTTAAAATGAACATACAAGCAGTAAAATTTAAAAATATTGCCTGGGACAACGCAGGAATTTTTCTTTTCCCGGCAGATTTCGATGAAAATAAAAAATATCCGACTGTAATATCCATGCATCCCATCGGAAGCTGCAAAGAGCAGACCGCAGGAAATGTCTATGGAAAAGCCCTGGCCGAAGCAGGATTTGTAGTATTGGCATTTGATGCCTCCTTTCAGGGAGAAAGCGAAGGTACACCAAGATATATCGAAAACCCGTACCAGAGAACAGATGACGTTCGCTATGCCATTGATTATCTGGAAACCCTTCCTTACGTGGATGCCGATAGAATAGGAATCCTGGGAATTTGCGGCGGCGGAGGATATTCCCTGAATATTGCCATGACGGAACGCAGGATCAAAGCAGTGGTTTCCATTACCGGGGTGAACTTCGGCCGTTTACTGAGAGACGGTTTTGCAGGTGGAAGTCCAATGGATGTGCTTAATAATGTTACAGCACAACGTTCAGCAGAAGTCAGAGGAGGGGATCTGCTGACCATCAATATGCTTCCGGATTCGGTGGAAGCAGGAAAACAGGCAGGAATTGAAGATATAGACGTGCTGGAAGCCACAGATTATTACAAAACCCAACGAGGGCAGGCCCCCGGTGGGGCAACCAGTGCAGTATATTCCCGTATGGCCGCAGGAATGGGCTGGGATGCTTTCTATTTAAGCGAAACCTTATTAACGCAGCCTATTCTGGTGGTAATAGGAGATAAGCCGGGAGGTTTCGGTGCTTACAGAGACGGATACGGAATCATAAGAAGAGCCGCATCCGAAAAGAAAGAATTGCTGGTTATCAAAGGATATTCCCATTACCAACTGTATGATCAGCCCGAACCCGTAAAACAGGCAATGGAAAAAGTAATTCCTTTCTTCAGAGAAAACCTTTAAACTGAAAATGCGGCTCTATAAAAGAAAAGGCCGCATTTTTATCACCCTGTTTTTATTTAATCCGATGTTATGGTGGCTTTTAATGCCTGTAATTAAAAGTAACTTCCAGCCACTCCTTAACCCGAACTCAGATTAATACAAAAAATATTTCCATACATCCCTGTCAATTCTTATATTTATTTAGAAAAAATCCGTTTTCATAAAATAAACTTGTTTTAAGCTTAACCACAAAGAAACAAAAGCTATTTGCACAGATGTTAGATATGATAAAAATTCTCAAAAGAATAAAAATCAAAGTTTTTTGAAGACTTATGTGAACTTCTGTGCGCAAAGTATTTAAACTTAAAAATCACTAAAGTTTTTTAAATAAAGCTTTTGTGACTTTTGGCTACGTGGAACCACCGGTTTGTGGTTTAATAAAAAGGTTTAAACAGCTTTAATTAAAAGACGACTGGATTCAAAATAAATTAAAAACAATGGTGGAAAATTTTATTTATTATCTGGGACTGGTTATGGTAATTATCAGTTCAATTATGCTGGCAAACCGCCTGAAAGTGGCTTACCCGATCATTCTGGTGATTGCCGGGCTTCTGATCAGTTTTATCCCCGGTTTGCCCGTTCTGAAGATTGATCCCGAACTCATTTTTATCATTTTCCTGCCACCATTGCTATATGAAGCCGCCTTTGCCGTTTCATGGAAAGAAATATGGAAACTTAGGCGGATCATTACCAGCTTTGCTTTCATTGTAGTATTTCTTACCGCTATATCGGTAGCTTTGGTAGCCAATTCATTTATTCCCGGATTTTCGCTGGCATTAGGATTTGTGCTGGGAGGAATTGTTTCCCCGCCCGATGCTGTGAGTGCCGGAGCTATTCTGAAATTTGTGAAAGTTCCCAAAAACGTATCCACAGTATTGGAAGGAGAGAGCCTTTTCAACGATGCCTCCTCACTTATCGTCTTCCGGTTTGCTATGGTAGCGGTAGCTACGGGACAGTTTGTGTGGCAGGAGGCCGCATTAAGTTTTGGATGGATGATATTCGGAGGGCTGGGAACAGGCCTGGTACTGGCATTTTTATTTTTGAAAATTGAAAAAATATTTCCTACCGATGTCAATATGGATGCCATATTGAGCCTGGTGGCACCCTATGTCATGTATATTGCGGCTGAAGAAGTTCATGCTTCCGGTGTACTGGCAGTGGTAAGCGGAGGACTGTATCTCTCCGTCAGGAGACATGAAATATTCCGTACCTCAGAATCACGGCTCAAAGGCTCCAACGTTTGGGAGAGTTTTGTATTTCTCATCAATGGAATCGTATTTCTGCTCATTGGGCTGGATTTACCGGAAATTATGGTCGGGTTGAAAAAAGAAGGAATCAGCCTGTCTGAAGCAGTCGGTTATGGAGTACTGGTGACAGCAGTTTTGATTTTAGTCCGTTTTCTGGCCTCTTTCGGAGCCGTATTGGTTACACTCATCATGAGAAACTTCATCAATGTGGCAGACAGGGATCCGGGAATGAAAGCACCCCTGCTGATGGGATGGACCGGAATGCGGGGAGTGGTTTCCCTGGCAGCAGCACTGTCTATTCCGGTAATTATGGAAAACGGGCAGCCTTTCCCGCACCGGGACCTTATCCTCTTCATAACATTCGTCGTTATTCTGATGACATTAATTGTTCAGGGGCTCACACTGCCTGCGCTGATAAAAAAACTCAGACTCTCCGAATCTGAAAGCAGTTACATGTCCGAAGAAGAATCAGAACACTTTTTAAGAAAAGGAATGCGCCGTGTAGCCTTAGACTATCTCAATGAAAATTATAATGAAAGACGCAGTGAAAACGAATATTTCAACAGGCTGATGGACCGCTGGGAGCAGGAAGATAAAGAAGATTCCACCCACACGCTTTCCGATAAAGCCAAAGAAATTTATTTTGAAACCCTGGAACAGCAGAGAATCTGGCTCAGAGAGGAAAACAGACGGAATTCCCATATAGACGAAGAATACATAAGACATTATCTCACAAGGCTCGATCTGGAAGAAGAAAGGCTCAGAATGTAAAAAAATACAGCTATGAATTTAGTAAAACAGCTCGGGCAGTTCCCGGACGAAAAAAGAAAAGAATACTTCGGTACCCTTCCCAATTATCTCAACGGAAGATTTCAGAATATACTTCCCACACCCGCTTTACTGGAAGGAGAAAGCATGACCAAAGCACTCCTGAACAGTTTGTGCAAAACAGAAAATACAACCCCGGCAGCACCGCTTCCGTTTATTACAACAGACCTTAAAAATCTCAGGCCTGAAGAAAACATATTGGTATGGTTCGGGCACAGTTCCTATTTTATCCAGATTGATGGTAAAAAGTTTCTGGTAGATCCCGTATTCAGTGGTAACGCATCACCCATGCCGGGTTCCATAAAAGCGTTTCCGGGAGCAGATTACTACAAACCGGAACATATGCCGGATATAGACTTCCTGCTCATCTCACACGATCATTGGGACCACCTGGATTATACAACCGTTCAGGCCCTGAAAGATAAAACAGGAAAAATAATATGCGGTTTGGGAACCGGCCAGCATTTTGAATACTGGGGATGGCCTGCTGATAAAATCATTGAAAAAAACTGGTGGGAAAGTATAGATATTGCCGAAGGTTTTAGGCTTACCCTCACTCCGGCAAGACACTTTTCAGGAAGACTGCTCAACAGAAATATCTCGTTATGGACCTCCTTTGTTTTAAAAACTCCATCCGGAAATTTTTTCCTGGGCGGCGACAGCGGTTACGGAAGCCATTTCTCCGAAATCGGGGATCAATACGGCCCCTTCGATCTGGCTGTAATGGAGTGCGGACAGTATAATGAAAAATGGCCTTATATCCACAGCCTGCCCGAACAGATCCTTCAGGAAGTAAAAGAACTGAAAGCCGAAAACTTCATTCCTGTTCACAATTCAAAATTTAAATTAGCCCAGCATCCGTGGTATGAACCCCTGGCTCTTGTTTCAGAATATGCGGAAGAACATAACCAGCCGGTTACCCTTCCGATGATCGGTGAAAAAACGGACCTGGATCAGTTGGGAAAAGTGGACTGGAAAAAATGGTGGGAAGATTGCAAATAGCTATAAAAAACGGAAGCCTGCTCCGGAAAGCAGGCTTCATCATTCATCATCAACTAACTTAAAAAATATCTATGGTTCCAGATGGTTTACCTTCGTATGGATAATATCATAATATACGGAAGGGTTCGCTGCATCAGGAGTAATTCTGTAAGTAAACTCATTACTGTTTAAGGTAAGAATATCAACTATACGGGTGAAAAGTACATTCCCTGCATCATCCAGAGCTGTGATGGTTCTTTTCTTTCCGTCCGCGGAAATAGACCATGTTCCTTTAGATCTTAAAACATTATTTAATCCGTAAATAGTGTAAGTTCCATTGGCTTTGAAATAAGAATATCCTACAAACCCGGCAACACTTGCATCACTTAAAGCAACCGGCTGCCCGCTGCTGTTCTTGGCTCCGGTAGTTTCCCAGGGAGTGGAAGCAAGCGTAAGCTGTCCGTTAGCAGGCTCGGCATGTGGTGTTCTGGTGTGGATAATGTCATAATAGATTGACTGATCTGCCGCATTTGGACGGATTCTGTATGTAAATTCATTACGGTTAAGAACAAGAATCTCTACATCACGGGTGAAAATTGTTGTTCCGTCCGGATTCAATGCCGTAATCGTTCTCTTGGTTCCCAAAGCATCTACCGACCAGGTACCTCTCGATCTGATCGCATCATTAAGCCCGTAAATTACAAAACTGCCGTCACCTTTAAAGTAAGCAAAACCTACATAGCCGTTTACACTGGCGTTGTTCAGATCAACAGATTGCCCGTTTCTGTCCTTAGCTCCCGTAGTTTCCCAGGGAGTGGAAGAAAGAGTCTGTGAGGGAGTCAGCTGCTCAGTGATAATCTCATCATTATCAGAGCATGATACAAAAGCAGCAGAAAAAAATACAGCTGCAAACAGGTAAAATAATTTTTTCAATGTATTCATAATTGGATTTTTAAATCTCTGCAAACTTATTCCTTTATGAATATCAAAACTTTGTACGAAATATCTCTTTTTTTGTAAAAAATATCACTGAGGATTATTAGAGTTATTAATCTTTGGATAAAGTTGAAAAATCAGAATATCACCATCCGCTCACCAGCAGGTTTCTGGCCGCTTTCTCACTGCATTTCTGATATTTGGAGTAGGCGGAAGCTGCACGGGTTCTGATCTGTTCCCCCGATTCGTCTTTTACATATCCTGTCAGGGCATCATGCAGAATATAAGCCTCCGGAGCCATGAGATGAGTAGTCCATAGCAAAGGATTAGCATGGGTATCTTTTAGCTGAGGTGAAAAAAACTTCTTGCTGTAACAGGCTAGAATAATACAGTCCCGGGTTTTTCCGTCTATGTTTTTAAAAGATTCCGGTAATTGAAAATCCATCAGCCCGTCATGTCCGATATATGAAACCAGTCTTGAATTTCCATAGATCCCGATCCGTTTTCCGTTTATATTCATTACATCTTTCAGCTGTCCGGAACTGCTGTGGAAAAAATCCCGGGTACAGTTTTCAATATATTTACCGTCATAGGCATCTGCTACCAGATAGTAATTTTTATCAGGAATATTCTGAAAAATAAGCCTCTCCATTCGTACAGAATCCTTTTTCTCCGACTTTAAAAGCTTCCATTCTTTACTCTTTTTAAAATAAGTACGGACTCCGTAAGCAGCTCCCCAATACAGATTCTGATCAGGATCCTGCCCGTTTCCGATCTTCTCAGGAACAGGTACAATTCCCTGGTATTTGTTATCACATAAAGCCACAAGAACGTGAATGGTTTTTGTATTTTCATCAAAGTTCTTTACATTTTTCAGTACTCTTTTATCAGAATCTTCCTTTGAACCGGATCTGTTTCCTTTCACCTTATATTCACAGCTTAAAAGAAACAGAGCAGGAGAAAAAAATAAGAGAAAAAACAAAATTGAATAACCCCTTTTCATATCAGAAATGCATTTCCGCTAAAAATACAAAATATCTGAAAGCAATCTTTCTTTATATTACTTATCTCAGTTTACGCCCTTATTTACTTTAAAAAAAGCATTTGAGCCTGTTTAAAATCAGAAAAAACACTGATGCTGAAAATTTTTCTCCCTCGGATTCAGCAGAATGAGCAGATTTTTTTGAATCTTTAAACTTAAATAGAGAGGACATTATTACTTTTATAGGGATATTTTAAGATCTGCGTAATATGCCGGATCAGCGAGAAAATAAAAATAAGCTGATTGGCCGAAGCGTATGGATAAGCACTGCTTCATCAGCGACGAAGTCGCATCCCTTTGACCACTTAAAATAAAGTGGAATTATTCATAAACTTTGCGTGAATCTTTATTAATCATTTCAGAAAAGAAAAAAACTTCCCATTGCCATAAAAATTCTATTTTTGAGCATGAACAACAGAAACCGTGGAAAAAATACAGGAGACGATGCCCTGTTCGGATCAGAAAAACAGATTGACAAACTGAAAATGGCCGTTCAGGATATGCAGTATCTGTTAAGCAGAGGTTATGCCGAAAAAGCCTCTTCCGAACTGGCAGGAAACCGGTACAGACTTAAAACCCGTCAGATACAGGCATTCCGTGGAGCTTCAGCATCCGTAGAACAGATCCGGAACAGGAAACATAAAGAGTTGCAGGTTGTCGAACTTAAAGATAAGACCATTTACCTGGATGGGTTCAATGTACTGATCCTGTTGGAAAGCCTGCTCTCCGGAGCTTATCTTTTTGAAGGGGTGGATGGCTGTTTCCGTGATCTGTCAGGAGTTCATGGTACCTATAAAAGAGTGAACCAGACACAGAAAGCGCTGGAACTTGTTGCTTTTTTCTTTCAGAAAGCAGAAGTTCAGAAACTGATCTGGATTTTCGATAAGCCCGTTTCCAACAGCGGAAGAATCAAACAGATGGTTCTTGATTTTGCCGTTGAAAATAAAATGGACTGGGAGGCAGACCTGCAGTTTAACCCGGATCAGTTTCTGGCGGAACATGCGGAAATTTCGGTTTCTTCAGACGCATGGATTCTGGACCACTGTAAAACATGGTTCAATCTCATCGGTTATCTCATCGCAGAAGAAAAGCTGGACGTAAACCTGGTAAAAATGTATTGAAAATGAAACTGTTTGAGCCCATTATTCCCTTACTTTCAGATTCGTGGAAACAAAAATACCGGCCAATCCTGGCTGAAGAACATATCGGTAACCTTGAACATAATATCCTGAATTTTCAGGAGAAAATGGCAGACTGGCAGCTGCCGTACTTTAATGAAGAAATAAAAATCAGCAGAAAAGACAGTTTTGATCTGTTCACCGATATATTCCGAAGCAATATTCGTGATGAGGTTAAAGCGGTCCGGCTTGAAAAAATTCCGTTTGAACACTGGCTGAATATCCTGGGCCAGCGCCTGACTTCCGCCAGCATCCGTGATGAAAATGCAGTTCCTCCACTTAGAGAAACACTGCTTGAAGCGTGCCAACAACCTTTTAACAGTGAAATAACCATTGCCCAGAGAGCCTGGGAAAAACATGCCGGAAGGATGGATGATGAATTCTGGGGTGAGATCAAAGGAAATAATACCCAAAAGCAGGAAAAAGTGATGGAAAAGATTACTTATATTCTCGACAACAGAACCTGGTGGAATGTTTTTTTTCATTACAAACACGAGCTGGTATTTGAAGTCCGGGAAAAGGAAGGGCATGGTATCCGGTGGGGCCACGGAGGCCATAAGCTGATCGGGTTCCTGGAAAAATTTATTAACGAATAATTGATCTTTTTTCTGCTGCGTAAAAAGATTGCGCATTTAGAAAATAGTTTTGCAGACATAAAACTGAAGCAATGGAACTTTCGGAGCAAAAATTTTCAAAAAACGAATGGGAAACATGTCTCAAGGTATTGAATGCCCTGAAGGACGAACCCTTCCTCAATCCGGATAACAGAACGTTTTCAGGACTGATCACGAAGATTCATAAAAATGCGAAAAAACAGAACCGTCAGGAAAGCTATTCCCGGATGAAAACACATGATCTGGAGATCAGCTCAGAAGCCGTACTCGTGAAAAAAGCACTGGCTGGGGTTTCAGGCTTTTATGATGATGAAAAAGACGAAACGAAATTAACGAAACTTCAGATCCCTAAAAACTGCTACTGCTGTAACCGGAGCTATCAGTACGCCCACTCCTTCTATACCCGGATGTGCCCGGAATGTGCCGGAGAAAACTATGAAAAACGTTTTCTGACAGCCGATCTTACCGGGAGAAATGCCATTCTTACCGGAGGAAGAGTAAAAGTAGGCTTTGCCACGGCGTTGAAGCTGCTGAGAAACGGAGCCAATCTGGTTTTGACAACCCGTTTCCCCGCACTGGCCCTTCAAACTTTGCAGCAGGAAGCAGATTACAGTGAATGGAAAGACAGACTTTGGATATATGGCCTGGATTTGAGAAACTTAAAAGCCATTCAGGAATTTGTAGATTTTTACCGGTTACATTTTGATACGCTGGATATCCTGATCAATAACGCCGCCCAGACCATCAAGTACCCGGATGAATACTATCTCCCGATCATCAAAAAGGAAAAAGAAAAAGAACTGGAATTTAAACATATTCCGAATTTCATTCCGAACCGGACAGAAATTTCAAAAGAGATCGCCAGACTGGAATATGCGGAGAATGAAGAATCACAGATTGCACTTACGCGATTCGGACAGCCGGTAGATAACCGTGAGAAAACAAGCTGGAATTCTACACTGGAAGAAGTTTCCATGTACGAACTGGTAGAGGTGAACCTCATCAATCATATCGCTCCGTATTTTCTGATCAAGGAACTGAAACCCCTAATGAAAAACTCTTTGTTTAAAGAAAAATTCATCATCAATGTCACCTCATCAGAAGGAATTTTCAGCTACGAAAATAAGACGGTTTTTCATCCGCATACCAATATGACGAAGGCTGCTTTGAATATGATGACCTTTACTTCCGCAAGAGAATTTGAAAAAGATCAGATCTACATGAGTGCCGTGGATGTAGGATGGATTTCCACGGGCGCAAAAGAAAGTTTAAGAAAAAAACAGTTTGAACAGGGGTATATTCCGCCGCTGGATTCCGTAGACGGAGCTGCAAGAATTCTGCATCCGGTGGCAGAAGGAATCAAAGGAAATTACCTGAGCGGGGTTCTGCTGAAAAATTATAAAATTCATACCTGGTAAAACCGGACGGAGATAATAGTAATAACTGGAAAAACACATTTTGCTAAGATGAATTGCAGGTTCGAATCCTGCTTATCTCCCAAAAAACGAAACGTTAGTTCAATGGAAGAACACTGGCTTTCCTCGCCGGAGGATGCGGGTTCGAATCCCGCACGTTTCACAGGAGTACATAGTTCAACAAGAAGAATACGTCTGCAGCATGGACGAGGTTGTAGGTTCAAATCCTGCTGTACTCCCTTTAATCCCGGAGATAATAGTTTAACTGGAAAAACGTATTCCTACCCCGAATCGATACGGGTTCGAGTCCCGTTTATCTCCCAATTGAAACAGTAAAAGAAATAGTTTAATCTGGAAAAACTTATTCTTAAAGAGTACATTACCGGTTCGACCCCGGTTTTCTTTTACTTTAAAAAATAATGTTATGCTTAAAAATCTATTGCTTTTTTTCCGGATTGTTGATGAAATTTATACTCCAGCTCCCATAGTCAGGGGCGAAAAATCAGTGAAAGATCCTGTAAAGCCGGAGGAAACTTCAATTTCTGAAGAAAAACCGGTAACAGCATCAAAACTAAAAATAATGCCGGTCAGCACAAAAAAAATTACAGAACTGGAAGAACATACAGAAGATTACAAAGAATACTGTCTTGAAAATACAGGTAATCAGCATTTGATGAAAACACCGGACTATAAAGTAATCAGCCGTAAAGACAGTACAGAAACATTCTTTATTCCGGATGATGCCTTTATTACGCATGACGAACATAAGATGCTTCGCATAGAAAGCAGGTATTTTGTAAAATATATCCAGCAGGAATACAATCCCATAACCCAGCTCAACGAAAATGTATACGATTAATCCTGTAAAAAGATATAAAATATTTTCCGGGGCAGACCTTGAGAATATCCGTTTTGATGAATATGCATCCATAGAGATCTATGCTGAAAACATGATCTTTGATGTAAGAGAAATAGCGGGTAATCTGCTGTTGAGGGGAGAAGGATGCCGTTTTCCGGAATTGGTGAATATCCGGGGAAACCTTTCCGTGGATGCAGCAGGCTGTGCATTACCGGAGCTAAGATCCGTAGACGGTCATCTGGCCATGCATTATGAAACACAATTAAGCCGGCTGGAAAAAGTAAACGGAAACTTCAAATGCATCGTTGATTTCAATTTTAAAGATCCTGTACAGATAGGCGGAAGCATCAAGGTAAAGAACGCCGGAGTATATTCAGGAAGCAGAAAACTGACGGATAGAAGACAGGTCATTGAGATCAGTCACCAGGATCAGGCTGATGCTTTGCCTGTGGACGGGAATTTCAACATCAGTATTGTGGCGAATAATATTACATTCAGACAGCGGGAAATCCGGGGTAGAATTAATATTTACAGTAAAAATGTTTCCTTCCCCAATCTTGAATATATTCACGGACGGCTAAAAATAGAATGTCAGGATAAGACACAGGCTCATTTCAATTATGATTTTCCGGTTATGAAAAAAATAATCGGAAACCTGAAAATAAACCGGACCAGAGTGGATTTTCCCGGACTTGAGGAAATTTCGGGAAATATTGAGATCAGTAATAATTCTTATGCAGCATTTCCGCTTCTGGAAAAATCAGGAAGTATTCAGATCGGACAGTATGCAGGAGCAGGATTTCCTTTCCTGAAAGAAATAAACGGAAACTTTCAGAACAGTGGATTTGAAACCTGTTACCTGACAGAGCTGCAGAAGGTACAGGGAAGTCTGAATACCCATCAGGTTCTGGCAGAAAACGTACTGGAAGTAGGAAATCTGATAATGGGGAAATACTGTGAATTCAATCATTTAAAGAAGATCAATGGATATGTAAGCTCTAATGGAAGTTTTAACTTCAGATCACTGGAGTATATCGGATCTATGGTCAATGAAAAGCAGAAAAACTCAGAACTGCCTTCATTAAAGAAGATAGGTAATTACCTGTTCGATGAAAATGACGGCTTGGAAGACTTTGCAGAACATATCCATTTTAATGTAAGGGAAAACCTGTTTGTATCAAAAAACAGGTGTTATATCGCCAGACTGCATGCGGGAGTGATGTATGACTGTTTCAGCTATCCGCTTAAAAAACTGGTCTCTATTTTAAAACTGCGGCATAAAAGCTTTCAGAACTTTGTCACCCGTGAATATGAAAGAGAGTGGATCAATTACAATTCACCCAACTTTAAAAAAGTTTTACATCAGATTGAAAGAGTATGGACTCAAACAGACCCCATCCGTTATGAAGAGTTTTTTACCCATTACGACAGGGATTTTAAACTTTTCTGTTTCAGCTATCTCGGGGTGGGAACATTAATGAAAAAACTTGATGCCGGAAAAATCTGTCAGGACGAAATTCAGGTCAATTACTTTGAATACGATGAAAACGGAAACAAAAACCGGATACAGAGAACCAATTATTACGAAGTATATGAAGTGGAAAATGAGAAATTCAGACTGTCCCTGTGGGGAAGAGAACGACATTCTTATGCCGTGAAATGCTGGTGCCCTTCTACCTCGGAAGAACACTGGCTCTGGATAGAATCCCGGTATAAAGATAACGCATTAACCGCGATAGCATCTACCTTCAGGATTCACGAGAATATCATTCCTCATATTAAATGTCTGAAAAGGCAGGGCGATGTGCTGATCTGTGAATTGAAAAAGGAAGTCCGCCCGGAAGGAAATGTGAGACCTTTAACCGCTGAAGAATATTTCAGTCTTCTGGAAGCAGAAGCATAATCATAGGACAGAAGCAGTAGTTTAAGCTGAAAAACGATCCCGACAAGGAGCTTTACAGGTTCAAATCCTGTCTGCTCTGTCTTTTTAAACCAAAATAAAATAACGAAAGAACCAAAAAAAAGAAATTAAGAAAAAAATAAAAAATATTATGAACACATATATCGATATTGGCATTAACCTGACCAATAAACAGTTCCACAACGAACACGACGAAATCATCAACCGTGCCCTGGACAACGAAGTAGATCACATGATCCTTACCGGAACCAGCGTAAGAGGAAGCCGGGAATCCGCAGAAATCGCGGCAGACTACCCTGAAATCCTGTATTCCACAGCAGGAATCCATCCCCACGACGCTAAATCTTTCAACTCAGAAAGCATCCCCGGACTCAGACAACTATTAAAGCTGGATCATGTCATCTCAGTAGGAGAGTGCGGACTGGATTTCGACAGGGACTTTTCACCAAGACCTGTTCAGGAAAAATGTTACAGGGCTCAGCTTGAATTGGCCATTGAAGTCCGTAAACCGCTTTTTCTGCATGAAAGAGCTGCATTTAAAAGGTTTAACGAAATTACGGATGAGTATCTTTCCAAATTACCGGAAGCAGTCGTACACTGTTTTACAGGAACTCTGGAAGAAGCGAAAATATACCTGGATAAAGGCTTTTACTTAGGATTTACCGGGGCAATAAGTGATGAGAAAAGATTCAGCCATCTGGAAGAGGTGATCAGATATACCCCTCTGGACCGGATGATGATTGAAACAGACGCTCCGTTTATGCTGCCGAAAAATATGCCGAGAACACAGAACCGCCGCAATGAACCTTCTTATCTTCCGTACGTGGCGCAGACAATTGCCCGCTGGAAGAAGATCAGTATTGCTGAAGTTGCAGATGAAACCACAGAAACGGCCGGGAATTTTTTCAAAATATAAAAAAGAGCCCTACTGTAAAGTAAAGCTCTATTATTTTTACAACACAAAGTTTCATGATTAATATCGTAGATTTAAGAAGTATTGATTCAATGAAACGTACGTTATCACACCGCTTCATCAGCGACGAAGTCGCCACTCTTTGTCTTCTCAAAATAAAACATCAGGTTATCCAAGCTTTGCGTTTATTTTAAATTTTTGAAATATCAAGCCAGATCAGAAATAGTCAGTCTGTTGATGAATTCAGATTCTAAAGACTTTTCAAAGCAGCTTCCAAAGCAAGCTCCATCATCGGCTTCAGGGCTTTTTCCCTTTCGTCAGCTGAAATTTTTTCGTGAGTAGGAATAATATCAGTAACGGTAAGGATCGTTGCCGCATTTTTCCCTAAATGCCGGGCGTTGGCAAATAACCCGAAAGCCTCCATTTCTACCGCAGGACAGTTGTATTGGGTTGCGATAGCAGGAATATCAGGATTTTTTCGGTAGAAAATATCGCTGCTGTGTACGTTGATCGCTTTGGCATTCAGAGAAAGCGCTTTAGCCGTTTCATTGATTGTTCCAAAGATATTACCCTGGTGAGAAAGGATTTCATCTTCAATTTCCCAGGCATATTTGGCATAGGTACTTTCGCTGGCTGCATTTTCGATATTTAAAATATCAAAAAGTTTAAGATCCGTGGTATAAGCTCCGCAGGTTCCGATTCGGATGATGGTATCTACCTCATATTCGGTGAAGAGCTCAAAAGAATAGATCCCGATACTTGGGAACCCCATTCCGCTGGCACCCACAGTGATTTCTTTACCTTTATAAAGACCGGTGTAATAAAAAATTCCTCTTGTTTTGCTTACCAGTTTAGCATCTTCCAAATAATTTTCAGCAATATATTGTGCACGGAGCGGATCCCCCGGCTGTAATACTACTTTAGCAATTTCTCCTTTTTTTGCACTGATGTGAATACTCATAATTTTATTTTGAATGTGGACAAAGATACTAAATATGTGGATTATGAACTGTCAATGGTGAATAGTCATCCGCTTCGCTTGTGAATTTTTTAAGCTCAATTCACTGTTGACTTGCAAAGCAAAATTGACCATTCACCAAAATAACATTGCCAATCCGGAGCAACGATAGCATAATACAGAGCAGGTGTCCGAACGTTCCGGCAGTTACTTTTGTAAAATAATTAAAATTTTTAAAAAAAATGAAAATTGAACATATTGCCATCTGGGTAAAAGACCTCGAAAAATCCAGAATGTTTTACCGGAAATATTTCGGAGCTGTCTCCAATGAAAAATATCGTAATCCGGTAAAGAACTTCGAATCCTTTTTTTTAAGCTTTGAAAACGGATGCCGCCTTGAATTAATGACCAGACCGGACATTCAGGAGAACGAAAACTCTTTTGAAGCACAGAAGTATGGAATTATACATCTGGCTTTTTCAACGGGAAGCCGTGAAAAAGTAGACCGGCTTACGGAAATTTTAAGAAAAGACGGATACAGGATCGCAGGAGAACCGCGTACAACAGGGGACGGTTACTATGAAAGTGTCATTCTGGACCCGGAAGGTAACATTATAGAAATAACTGAATAGAAATAATGTAAATGGTGAATAATGAATCCGTTTTGCTTGTGAATTTTTTCACGGTTGTTTCAATTCATCATTGACTTGTGCAGCAAAATTGACAATTCACTGGTAATATTCCTAAAAAGTTTTATTCTCAGAGAAATAATTTTATTTTTGTTCAATGATGGAAAATAAATCCGCATTTTTAGATACCTTATTTCTGCTTCGGAAGGATGAATGTATTACAATCTTCACAGATCTTTATGAAATCTCTAAAAAAGAGGAACAGGAGGCTGCAGATTATTTCGAATCCGAATTTGAAAAAGAAAGACTGGAGTTTTTATCAGATCAGATCAGCTGTGACCGCGAAACAGCCGTCTGGGCTGCAAAAATTCTCTACCACAGCGCACAGTTATACCTGATCAGAAAAGACACTGAAAAGGATCTGGACAGATTAATTCCTCCGTTTAAAGGCAAAAGAAATATTTCGGCCTTATTATCGGCAGACCTGTCACTGCGGTTTTTGCCACAGACGATTTCCGCTTTGCAGTTTGCCGATCCGGAAGACCCGCTCATCAGAATGCTGGAAAATATCCTCCTTCAGTTTCATTATTCAGGGATCGGATTTGATCTGGATCTTGAAAACGTAAACTGGGAAGAAGAATTAAAAGATAAAACCTACCGGAAACTGTATCTGGAAAGAATTGTAGAAAAAAAATCTTACAGACTGGCCGAAATTCCATACATCAACCAACTGCTGATCGCGGAATTTGGGATGTATAAAGACATTTTCTGGAGAGAACTAAAAACAATAACCGAAAACCATGGGAAGAGCTAGTGAAATATTTGAATTTTTAAAAGACCCAACGAAAGAAAGTTTCCTGAAGAGCAGGGAGATCGTAATTAATGATCCTGAATATAATCCGTATTCGGATGATACCGGAAATTTGCTGGAATTATTAAATGAAGGGAAGTTTGAAGAAGTCATCCGGTATGTGAACGTTAACATCTTATTAAGTCCCGGCGCTCATATCTATAAATATTTTGCCTATAAGGAATTAGGGGATGAGAAAGGGATGAGAATGGAGATGATGATTGCACAGGGCATTTTTGAAGGCCTTGAAAAAACAGGCGACGGAACCAGAGATTCACCCTATATTGTCACCCGCATTTCTGATGAAAGAGATCTGGTAAGGCACCATTTTGATAAACAGGATACAGGGCAGAGACTGTTCAACGACGGAGACAGGATCATGGACGTACTCACGCTTGATGACGGAACAGAAATGTATTTTGATATAAAAGATATTTATCAGAGAATTTCTTTCTCCTTCAGTAAAAACAGTGAGCAGGAAGAAAATGGAGAGGAAAAACCCAAAAAGAAAAAATGGTGGAAATTTTAATTTTTTAAATCAATGAATCATAATATTACAAAACTCAATACCGTTCTTAATTACGTAAAAGATACCTTCGTAGGAAAAAATGACGTGGTGGATCTTCTGGGAATCTGTCTTCTGGCCAGAGAAAATGCCTTTCTGTACGGACCTCCGGGAACCGCAAAATCGGCAATCGTAAGAACGCTTTCCAAAACCGTAAAAGACGGTAAAAATTTTGAATACCTTTTAACCCGGTTCACAGAGCCGAACGAAATTTTCGGCCCTTTCGATATCAGAAAATTAAAAGAAGGTGAACTTCTTACCAATACAGAAGGAATGATGCCGGAAGCTTCCATGGTGTTCCTGGATGAGATCTTCAATGCCAACTCAGCGATCCTGAACTCCCTGTTGATGGCTTTAAACGAAAAAATCTTTAAAAGAGGAAAAGAAACCAGGCATTTACCGGCTCTGATGTTCGTTGGAGCGAGTAACGTACTTCCGGAAGATGAAGCGCTGAATGCATTATTCGACCGTTTTCTGATCAGGATCAATGTGGATTATGTAAATCCTGACCTTCTTCAGCAGGTACTTTTAGCCGGAAGAAAACTGGAAAACCCGGTGGAAACGGAAACTCCTGAAATCCTTTCCGGTGAAATCAGGGAACTGCAGGAATTATGCAGAACCATTGATCTGAAACCGGTGTATGAAGTGTATTTAAATACCATCATCAGTCTCAGAAATACAGGAATTGCTATTTCCGACCGTCGTGCCGTGAAATTACAGAATCTGATTGCCGCAAGTGCCCTGATCTGTGGAAGAAACGAAGCCATTCTTTCAGACCTCTGGGTACTCAAACATATCTGGGATACCGAAGAGCAGATTGAAATTCTGGAAGGGATTATCAACAGGACCATTGAAAAAGATGAAAATCCTAAATCCCATCCGCAGGCCATGCAGAACAAAACTCCGGATCCTGAAGAAGTGATGAAAGATGTAAAAATCTTAGTTGAAAAATGGAATGAAGGAACGCTGAGTTTTGAAGAGCAGAACGTGATCAAAGATAAGCTGAGATACCTCCAGACCCGCTGTGACTGGATCAGAAATCCGGAACAGAAACAATATATTCAACAGGAAATAGAAAGCTTATGGCAGAAGATCCTTCAAAGCGTGTAAAAGAATTCTGGGCAGAACTTCCCCGTGCAGATGAAGATTTTTTAGGCTCGATCCGGGACTGGAAAAACGTGCAGATCGCATTGGAAGAAGACGTGATCTGGCTGAAAGGCTTTACCGGAGAGCAGGCTGTTTCACCGGAAATCCAGCAGCTGCCGGATTTTTTACTGTACGAATTGAGAGAAGGCCTTTTATTCCGGAAAGATGCCCTGGTTCCCAGTAAAAAAGTGAGAACCGCGTTACTATGGACACCGATTGATAAAGCGCTGCGGCTTACTTTTCCCTCTTCCAATCAGAATTTTTTCGGAATTGATGAAAAAGTAGAGGTCAGATTGGTGCCCGGTGGAGAGGAGCAGCCTGCTGTTGCTCTGTTAAGCCTTATTGATGAGATTAAAGAAAAAATAGTAACCTTTCCAAAATTCAGGCTGGAAAAAACAGACTGGACGGTTATTAATGATAAAGCCCTGTTTTTGGGAACCCCATTATTAAGCCTTCCGGGGAAAACCTTTTGGATGAAAGACCACCATCTTCTTCCGGCAGGTTTTGATTTTGAATTTAAAAACTTAAGTGCTCTGTTACAGAGAAAATATAATGCAGCTCAGGACCAGTGGCTGTTATGGAACGAAGACGGAAGCGTTTTACCTCTTGATAAAACCGGTTTCCGGAAACTTTCCGTAAGCTCATTTCGCCTGACCGAAAAATCTAAGGAATGGATATAAACGAATATTTCCAGTCATACGAAAACTATTTCTGGGAATGGAGTACCGATAAAGATATTCCCGATCCCACAGGCTATCAGGAAAACAACCTTATTTCAATTCCGAATGTAGGGGCGGTAGCATACAGACCTTATGTAATGGAGATTCTGAAGGAACTTCAGCTGCAGGGTTTTCCGCCTTTCGGAGCATTATTGCTGGTGTTGTATGCCTCTCAGGATGGATACCTCAATTTAGACGGGGTCTATTATTACCTGAATAAAATCCAGACCGAAAGTAAAGAGGAAGTCCGTTTGGATATAGAGTCAGGATTTAAGTTCCTTCAAAACCTTAAAAGTTTGGGCACGCGATATAAAACCGGACAAAACCGGATTATTCTTTTACAGACCCTGTTCAGACATGTTCCACGTCTGGTTAGATCCTCCGTAAGTGCAGAAATGATCTTAAAAGGGTTTGCCAGAAGACCTCACAGCCTTGCCGGATCAGCAGAGAAAAAAGAACTGACGGATGCCGTTAAAATAAAAGACATCCGGACGTTAGCGATATTAAATGAGAAATTTCCGTCGGTAGAATCCATCATCAATATGATGAAAGGCACCGTTGATATTCCTGAACTGGAAGATGAAGTAGCCGAAGATGAAACCACCGTTGAAACCGGTGACGACTTCATCCGGGAACTGATTGAAGAACCGAAAACCTTTCAGGTAGGAAGCCTGATCAAAAGAATATGGAGCGGCCTGAAAATTCCTATGCGTCATCTTTCTCCCGGAGAACAGCCGATCGGAGGAATTTCCGACATGACGAATAAAGGAGAATTTCACCGGATGCTTTTATCAGAATTTGCCAATGAGGATGATGTTTTTATGAACCGTGTGGCCAATAATGAAGCCCTGTATATCCAGCGTGAAATCCCGCCTGAAGAAAATATCTTTGAGAGAATTATCTTAATTGATACTTCTATAAAAAACTGGGGTACTCCAAAAGTACTGGCATTTGCTTCAGCTATTGCGGTGATCAAACATCCCAAAGCCCATTCCGAATGTAAAGTTTTTGCATTGGGACAGACCATTGTGCCCGTTTCCCTGGACAGGGTGGAAGAAGTGGTGGAAAACCTGAACCATGTAAGCCCCGTGCTGGAATCTTCCCAGGCTCTGGAAAAGTTTTTTGAAGAAGACCACAGAGAGAAAGATCTTGAAGTGTTTTTCATTACCCATCAGGAAAATCTGGCTAATCAGAAACTGCAGAAAGTAATTAACGAAAACAGAGACCGTCTCAAGTTTCTTGTAACGACATCGGCAGACGGAGAACTGAATTTTTATAAACATCATAAAGGAACCAGAAAGCATATCCAGAAGATCCTGCTTCCGCTGAAAGAGCTGTGGGCCAATCCTCCACAGAGAAAATCAAAAACTCCTCAGGATTCCCGGAACGGAAAAAAAACAGATCTTCCACTGAATTATCCCATCCTGTTTCCGGCTCCGGCCAACCAGATCGCACAGTTTATGTACGAAGGGGAATTCTTTATTTTAAGCAGCAAAAAACAGCTGCTGAGAACCTATCTTTCCGATAATTATTATGACAGAGAATATTATGACCGCCATAAGACCCATCACGGATGCGAAGTGCTGTTTGAAAATATCTCTGTAAAGCCCAAAGGACAGTTTAGCCTGGCAAAAAATAAACAGCAGCAGTTCATCCTGTGCCAGTATCAGCCGGATAAAAAACTGATTTCAAAGCTTAACCTGAATACCAGAGAATACTCAGAGCTGAATATTTCGGAAAAAATTATTCCACAGGAATTTAAACTGGTTTATTTTAACAGAAATTTTTATCTGTTTTTCCCGAAAGCACCCTGGATTTCGGAAATTAACCTCGAAGGAAATATCTCTATTGAACAGGTGAAAAATGATGAAGATATTGCGAAAAGCGATGCCAAGATCCAGTTAGAACTCAATAAACTGTCATATGGAATAAGAGTGGTAAGCAATTTTACGAGAATTGGCATCAATACAGAGGGGAAGCTGGTGATTTCACAGAGTGAATTACATAAAAATTATGTCAATACACTCACCTTGCGTAAAAATAAAAATCAGATAAAAATTTTCGCAGCTAAAAATAAAAACAAATTCAGTTTTTCTGACGGAAGCGATATTATCACAGATGCCAGGGGAATGCTTACATTCAAAAGCAGTAACAAAAATATTCCGGAGTTTTATATCCCCTCTACGGAAAACGGTTTCCTGGCACTGGCTACGGATACAGAGTTTGGAGGTTCAGAATATTATCTGCCGGATCATACCCTGCTGAAGGTGAGAAAAATGGACGATATGTATGAAGAGTATTTAATGAGATTTATAGATCAGATTGTGGAATATGGAGCTTAGAATAAAACCTTTTCCGAAAAATAGCTATCCTAAAAAAGGACTTTTAATAAAAGGTTCCTCACCCTTTATCTGGCTTCATGAAATGGAAATATTAGGAACAGACCTTGATGAGGTCCGTTCTTTTGCAATTCCTTCCGATGAACCGAACGGAATATATGGATGCTTTCTTGTATTTAACGGTGCTGCTCCTGATGAAATCGGAAGAAATGCCTATTTCCAGTGTGTGGATAACAAGCTGTTTATCCCCGAAAATACAGTTTTCTATCCCAAAGTAAATCCTGAAGACTGGCTGAATACAGATGCGGAATTCCTGATCATGCACCCTGAATTCGGGTTGGTGAAATTGAATGAAGAAATCGACTGGTTCTCATTAATCCGGCATCCGGAACAGACAAAAGATACAGTCCGAAAACCATCCAACGGCGTGAAGATTCCTCAGAACATTGAGAGTTATACCGTAGAAATGGATGATGACAAAGTTCTGGAAGATCTTGAGAAACCGAAAACCGAAGAAGAATGGATGAAAGACCTGCCTTTCGACCTTAAAAAAGTAATGGCCGGTAACAAAAAAGAAATCGAAAAATACCTGAGCTATATAGAAAAATATCCTGACAGGGCCGTAGATCTCGGAGTTCCGCTCGATGTGATGGGAACCTCAAGAGGAGATGGTTTCGCGAATTTTCAATTCGGGACACCCTTGCTGGATAGGCTGTTTGGAGGAAAAAAAAATGCAGACGGTTCCGGGCGGGATTACCGCTGGGTTTTCTGGGTAATTTTACTGACACTTGGCTTGGTAAGCATATTTAGGCATTGGAGTGAAGATAAGTCTGCAAAAACCTCAACAGCCACTTCAGGTGAAATTTATACAGGGCCGGGCAAAGAGGAGGATCCGAATCTGATGAAACCTATGGTAGCCTATCAGTCGGGGGTTACTGATATTGACATGAAAATAGATTCCATGTACGGCCGGAAAAGACGTGAGCTGATGGAGGAAAGTGTTCTGGCCAACATGATGTACCATAATCCGAAAAAAGAAACCACCTACAAGGAGTATCTGGATAAGGGAGGAAGACCTATTGAAAACATTTATAAAGATATTGACGGCATAAAAGCTAAAGTAAAGACATCAGAAGATTCCCTTAAAAAAGTATACCGCAAGAGGATTACAGAATATATCGGACAGAATGAAGCGGGCTACCGGCAGAAAATCAAAGACTCCATCAAAAAATCGAATCCCGGAAAAGCGGTGGATAACGGTACCGTAAAAAAAATCTGGAAGAAAAAGCAGGTTTTGGTGGAAGATTCACTGGGCCGTCTTTACGGAACAAAAGAATATGCTGATACACCGGTTTATAAGAATGAAAATTCGGATATTGGCGAAATAGAAATCAAAAAGCCGCGTCAGAAACAGGATATTTCCCTTTCGGATATTTTCTGGCTGATTGTGGCGATGGCAGGTGCCGTTGGCCTCTATTCCTTTATTATCAAGAAAAGATCACTGAGCGTAGGTGGAGATCATGTTCCGCCAGGAGTCAAGATTTTTCTGATGATCGTTCTGGTAGTGATGCTGGCTTATATCTTTTATCCTTTGATCGAAATGTACGGCTACAACTGGTTCGTATGGATTCTTATCATTTGCGTTATACTCCTTCTTTACCGTTTGTTCAGTGAAGATAAAACCATTTTAAAATCAGATAAAGATGAATAGGCAGAAGTTTACAGAAAAATTCATGGCGGCATTTTTCATTCTGGCGATCCTTAAGATCATCGGAATTCTGGCGCAGCTTTTTCATCAGAGTTTTTGGGAGGTGATATGGACCCTGGTTGTTTTCACTTTTGTGGCCATTATGATTTTTGCCGTTCTGCTTCGTCTGCAAAAAAAAGAAAAAGGACAGAACTTATCAGGAGGAAAAAGCAGGGGAGGAAGCTTATATGTGGAAACCTCTCTTTTCGATAAAATCAGGAACAAATACGAAGAACTCGCGGAAAAGTATATTGCAGAAAAGGATTACAAAAAGGCGGCAAAAGTTTATATGAACCTCCTTCAGGATCATTACAGGGGAGCAAAGACACTGGAAGACGGAGGCTTTTATACCGAAGCGGCGGTCATCTATCTTAAAAAACTGAAGAACAAATCAGATGCAGCCGTCTGCTATGAAAAAGCAAAACAGTACAAAAAAGCGATTGACCTGTATAAGGAGCTGGGACATAAAGAAAAAGTAGGGGATCTGTACAGAACCATCAATGATATTAAAAACTCCAATACCTATTATCAGATGGTAGTGGATGATTATGTAAGCAACAGCCAGATGATAAAAGGTTCCCTCATCTACCGCAAAAAAATGGAGATGCCGGAAGAAGCTCAGAAAATCCTTCTGAAAGGATGGAAAGAAAATAAAGACGCTTTCAACTGCTTAAATAATTATTTCGCCAATATTTATGATGTGAAGCAACTTGGAAATTCCATTCAGGAACTGTATAAGGAAACGCCGGAGGATAAAAAGATCACCTACCTTGATGCCATGAAGTACGAATTTAAAAAAGATCCTCAACTTCAGGAAGTAACCCGGAACATCGCTTACGAGATCATCACTGAAAAAATTTCAGAACATTCTGAAATTGTCAACGAACTGAAACATTTTAATCCGGATGATGAGGTGATCCTGAAAGATATTTCCAGATATAAAACAGGACGGAATAAGATGTTCAGGAATTAATTGATCTTAAAAACTTTACAGAATCTTAGTAATTCAATTAAAACAGCCTTTAAAAATAAAATGGATCACACCAACAAATATCTTTATTTAAAACACGAAGGCAAAAATGCTTACGAGATCGTTCTTGAAATGACCGGTGATGGGAAATCACCTTTATATGGTATAAAGAAAATCAGGGAAATATTTCCGTTTCTTTCTTTAGCCGAAGCCAAAGAAGTGTTTGTTATTGCTACTTCCGGGTACAAAAGTTTACATAATTACCAGGGAAGCTTACCTAAAGACCTGGAAAAATCAGATATTTCAAAGGGGGAAGCTTCAGAGAATTATTGATGAAAAATAATAAAACGGACAGAAGACAATCAAAATTAAATGCTTAAAAAATTACAGATTATACTTATAGGAACAGGAATTCTTTTTTCAGGAACTGTTCTTTCACAAAACAGAAACGCAGCACTTATTCCTTACAGGGCAGGCAATGTTTATGGCCTGTCCGATACTTTGGGAAAAGTAATAGTGAAGCCGGAATTCAGTGATATCAAAACTTTCGGATACTATTTCGATAAAAAAGCCAAGACATTATCTGAAGCCCGGTTTGTAGTAAAGAAAACAGGTAAATATTTTTTAATAGACCATAGAAATCAGTCCGTAATTCCACAGAACAATAAATATGATTCAATAGCCATTGATAAGGATGACTGCCGGATCGCCTATGTATATTCCCAGGGTAAAACCGGAGTTTTCTTTAAAAATAAGGAAATCATATCACCTGTATACGATAATATACAGCCCGAAAAGAATACCTCTTTCAAAGTCGTAAAAGAAGATAAAAAAGGAATATTCAACAGTGCCGGAATTCCGGTTGTACCTATCGGAAATTATGCTTATCTCTCTTATGGGGACTATGAAAAAGGGAAAATAGAATGGCTGACAAGAGGATCATATGGCGAAAGTCTTAAACATTTTTACGATGTTCCGGTGGAAATACCCCAAAAAGAAGACTATATTTCGCGATATAACGATAATTACCAGTTTCCTTTCGAAAAAGAAATTCCGGATCTGCAGGCAAAAAAGAGAAAAGTGGGAAGCCTGTATAAAACAACAGCGGAATATTCTTTCATGAAAAGATATGTTGAAGTGGGAAAAGACGGCCTGTATACTTTTTATGATTTTTATCTGGATAAAGAACTGTTTCCGCTTCAGTACGAAAAATTCAATGTAATGGGAGCGGATCACAATACCATTTTATTTTCCGCTCTGAAAAACAGAAAATACGGACTTTTAAACCTGGAAGGGAAAATCATACTGCCGGTACAGTATGATGAAATCATTAAGAATGATGATGGAGCTGTTCTGAAAAAAGACGGTAAATACGGACTTTATATTCTGAACACTGTATATAAACCTATCGAAGCAAAATACACACAGGCTGTGAAAAAATATAAGAGCATTCCGGTGTCCGGATCATGGCAGTTTTCCATCTGCAAAACAGGAAAAGATTATATCGGAGAAAACGGAATTGAATATTTTAAGCAATAATTTATTTATCTTTGCACCAGAAAAATATGAAACTACAAAGAACACATATCAATGCAGAACTATGCGGAAGCCCTTCAATAAAGGGATTATTCGTGTATGATTGGATGATATTACATGAGGCGAAATGTGCATTCTTTGGAAATTATTTACAGTAAACCCGTAAAAATTTTATCAAAATATAAGCAAAAACGCCTCGGTTGCCGGGGCGTTTTTTGTGTTTTCAAGGCAAAAATTATTTAGAACGAAAAAAAATAACCATAAAAGCGAAAATTTTTTAATCAACAATGAATAATTAATAAGAAAATAAAGCGTGATAAGTAACCCGATGAGAGACAGTCATTTAGGTATTTAAGAAATCTGCAGGCTACTGCGGACAGGAATTTTCTATTCTAAATTTTCAATATAATTAATTGATTTTCAAATAGTTAATTGAAAAATAAATTTGCAGGTTTCAAAATTTCATATTTACTTTGCAACCGAAAATTGAAAGCAACAGGTTTTCAGGATTCATCTAATAATTTAAAAACAAACAGTACAATGCTACAATTACATAACATACAAAGTCAGTTTTCAAAATTACACGGACAGGAGCCGATGGAGCTGTGGTATGCGAATATTCTTGATTGTGGATTTGTGGATAAAAAGGTGCTTATATACGTAGGTCTCTCGTGACCTGACACGTAAAAATATAGTAAGCGCCTCCCAAAAAGAGGCGCTTTTTTTATGGTTTCTTTAGCTTATTTGGTAAAGCGCCGGTCTGTGGAACCGGAGAACAGGGTTCGACCCCCGGAGATACCCCAAATAATAAGATCCCATAGCTCAATTGGTTAGAGTGCCGGCCTGATACGTCGGAGGTTGAAGGTTCAAGTCCTTCTGGGATTACAAAAAATGGTCTATTGAGGTAATGGCTAACCTGCCCGACTGTCTCTTGGGCACTGCGGGTTCGATTCCCGCATAGACCGCAAAGGTTCACGGAAAATTTCAGCTCCGGCTGTCTCCCGGAAAAGAAATCATACTGAACCTGAAAACTGGAAAGATAACGGTGGTTGTTTACCCGTCTTGGACGCGGGAGGACGCAGGTTCGAATCCTGCTTTCCAGACCAATGCTCCATTAGCATAGTGGCGAGTGCATCCGGCTTTCTACCGGAAGATAAGGGTTCGATTCCCTTATGGAGTACAAAAAGTGAAGTGGTTACAGCCATTCACAAATGGTAAACGATTTCGTAGCTCAAGTGGTTAGAGTATCGGTTTCATAAGCCGAAGGTTGAAGGTTCGAGTCCTTCCGAAATTACAAAAATGATTCTGTAGCTCAATGGTAGAGCGCTGGTCTGTTAAACCAGAAGTTGAAAGTTCGGGTCTTTCCGGAATCGCAGATAACTAAATGTTAATTGTTTCAAAAGAGAAAAAGAAAAGGTTTGTCAAGCGCAGAAGATCTTTACGCCAAAAATACGGTATCATACAGACAGACTTTTTCTTACCTCAAAAAATGATGGTTCGCCGAAGTGGAAGAGTCGGGGCGGTCTGCAAAACCGTTGCGTTAGCTGAGTGGGTTTGACTCCCATAACCATCTCAAAGAAGAAGGAGAAGAATGAAGAAAGAGAAAAATAAGGCTGAATGATCTTCAGCAATGATGAAAACTAGTTAGTTCGAAAAAATAAAAGTCTGTCAGGCGCAGAAGTTCTTATATCAAACACAAAAAATTAAGACAGGCTTTATTTTTTTAGAAAAAGGAAGTGCGCCGGAGTTGGAGAGCCGGGGCAGACTGTAACTCTGTTGCTTTATAGCTGAGTAGGTTCGAATCCTGCCACTTCCACTAAAAACCACCGATAATGTAACGGCAGCATGCAGGAACTATACTCTTGTTGTTCAGGTTCAATTCCTGGTCGGTTGGTTTTTTTATAAAAGATAAAAATTGATGATAGGTTTCAGAAAAGAAATCTTGATCAGTAAACATACATTACTCATGGAAGGAGAAACGTTTGTCAAGCGCAGAAGATCTTTACAAACACTAACAGGCATAGTTTATTTATAGACAGACTTTCTCTGACCTTTTATAACAATGATCAGTAATGAGCAATGAGCAATAAGTAATGAGTACTTTCAACTATTACCAATTACTCATTACCGATTACCCATCATATAATTACGCGGGAATGGCGGAACTGGCAGACGCACTTGATTTAGGCTCAAGGTATTGGGGGTTCGACTCCCTCTTCCCGTACAGAATGATCAGTAATGAGCAATGAGTAATAAGTAATGAGTACTTTCAAA
>NZ_JBXDSA010000002.1:145450-240485 GCF_056844565.1 Chryseobacterium sp. FR054
ATTACCCATCATATAATTACGCGGGAATGGCGGAACTGGCAGACGCACTTGATTTAGGCTCAAGGTATTGGGGGTTCGACTCCCTCTTCCCGTACAGAATGATCAGTAATGAGCAATGAGTAATAAGTAATGAGTACTTTCAAACATTACCAATTACTCATTACCAATTACCCATCAAAAAACCCGGAAGAGTGGTGTACAGGGTGTGCACGTTAGTCTGAAAAACTAAAGGTACAGGTTCAATTCCTGTCTGTTCCGCAAAACATCATAACACTGATCCATAGTGTAACTGGCAGCACCCAAGATTCTGGCTCTTGGAGTTCAGGTTCGAATCCTGATGGATTAACAGAAATACTCCGATAGTGTAATGGCAGCATCCCGGTCTCCAAAACCGTTGGTACTGGTTCGAATCCGGTTCGGAGTGCAAAAAGAATGATTAACAGCATTCAAAAAAAATTATGAACTGTAAAATTGAAACGTAGAATTTAAAATGTAAAAAAATGGAAACGCAACACGAAACATGGCAGAACATGAATGGAAAAATTTTCCGTAACTCTATCACACAGCTGGTAGAAGAAGCCATCATCCGCGAACTGGCAGCCGGACACCGTCTGAAAGTATGTGTAGGATCTGATTCCCACGTATACGGAGAAGCCATCAATTATGCTACGGCAGTAGTATTCGTTCGTGAAGGAAAAGGAGCGTTTACCTTTATCAGAAAAGAAAGAGAAATACAGACAATCAGCATCAAAGAAAGAATGCTGAATGAGGTGAACAGATCCGTAGCGACCGCTTACGCCATCTGTGCCGTTCTGGATGCTTATGGTGTAGAAATGGAGGTACACGCAGACATCAATACCGACCCGGAATTCAAATCCAATACGGCATTAAAAGATGCGATGGGATACATTCTCGGAATGGGGTATGTCTTTAAAGCAAAACCCTTTGCCTTTGCAAGCTCCAACTGTGCCGATATGATGGTTTAATCTTTTGATCTGAAATAAAAATAACAGTACAGGAAAAGCAAGACTGGAACTGTCAGAAACCGTGAAAAACAAATAAAAGAGAACCTTAAAAACTGGTAACCATGTATTTTTTAATTCAGGCTAATGTCTATTTAGATCCCGATCATTACAAAATTTTTGATGCCCTGGAAGAACTGGATATTGATTATGAAGTAATTAATATTCCCCCAACAGCAGAAAAAATCGATTTCAAAACGGACAGAAAGGACGTCTTTGTGTACGGTTCGGTTACGATTGCAAGACTGGCCAGACAAAATCCAGACTGGTATCCCGGTTCTTTTTACGGAGGAAATCATTTATACGGGGTTTATTCCCGATATTATGGTGAAAATCTCCTGAATCATACCATTTCCGTACATAAAATCTCAGAAGCTTTACTCTGGAAAAAGGATGAAATGAAATTCATTAAACCTTACACGGAAGCGAAGATTTTTACAGGAAAAGTATTCACAGAAGCAGAATGGAACGATTTCGTTTTTGAATCGCTGGAAAACCCATCCAACAGGATTACCGAAAATTCTCTGGTACAGGTTTCCGAAGCTAAGCGGACGGTAAAAGAAGCAAGACTTTGGATTGTGGGCGGGCAGATTATTGATGGAGGCTATTATAAATTCAATGATCATGCTCCTTTTGAAGAAAAAGTTTCAGAAGACGGATTAGCTTTTGCCCGTGACATGATTCAGCTTTTCAATCTTGAAGAAGCCTTTGTGATGGATATTTGTTGTACAGATGAAGGATGGAAAATTGTAGAGATCAACTGCATCAACAGTTCCGGATTTTATCCCAATACCAACGTGAAAAGTGTTATCAAAGCTTTGAATATTTACTTTTCCCAATAAAAAATACAGAAATGTTTTTATATGATAAAGTCATAGTCATTGATATTGAAGCAGCCTGCTGGGCAAAAGGAGAAGCTCCCGGGAATTCAAAAACAGAAATCATTGAAATCGGAGTCTGCAAACTGAATATGTCAGATGGAAGCATAGAAGATAAAAGAAGCTATCTGATCAGACCTTTATACTCAGAAATAAGCGAATACTGTACAAACCTTACTGGAATTACCGCTGAAAAACTGGAAAAAGAAGGAATGACCTTTAAGGAAGCCTGCGCCAATATCAAAAACAGATACAGTTCCCTGCACAGAACCTACGCCGGCTACGGTGGATTCGACAAATCGATCATGGAAAGCCAGTGCAGCGAAATGGGAGTGAAATTTCCTTTCAGTGAAACCTATCTCGATCTGAAAGTGATGATAAGTTTAATGAGCGGTGAAAAACCGGCCGGACTTCTGAAAGAACTGCAAGCAAGAAATATCAGTTTTGAAGGAAGTGCGCACAGTGGTGCAGACGATGCCTTTAATACGGCAAAACTCCTGTATCATGTTTTAAAAAAATAAAGCAATGCAAAGAACCAAAAGACTACTGTTTCTGGATGATGTAAGATACCCGGTTGAAGCATATCATTATACGAAACAGGACATTTTCCTCAGAAGAGACTGGCATATCGTCCGGAATTACGAACAGTTTGTCAGCAGGATTCTGGAAAAAGGACTTCCGGAAATGATTTCTTTTGACCACGACCTTGCTGATGAACATTATTTAAAAGCTGATGCACGGGATTTTGTTGAAAAAACAGGCTACGATTGTGCGAAATGGCTCATAGAATACTGTATGGATAACTATTTAGACCTGCCGGAATTCTACTGCCACTCCATGAATCCCGTAGGAAAAGAGAATATTGAAAGCCTTTTAAAAAACTTTAAAAAACTGTAATGGATATTTTTAGATTAATTCAGGATATAAAAGTGCACCTGAAGCTCACTTTCGATAGAGTTGACCAATGGTTTGACAAAGATAATAGAACATTGGATTATCAGCCTTCAAACGGAGGATGGACAGTCCGCCAGATTCTGGAGCATATTTATCTTACTAACTTTTATTTGTTGATTCTTATTGAAAAAGGTTCAAAAAAAGCATTGAAAAATTATCAGAATCTTGACTTAAATCTTGAAATAGAAAAGTATAGTTTAAACAAAGAAAAGTTTGAACAAATAGGAGCGTATGGTGCTTTTGAATGGATAAGACCGGAACATATGGAGCCTAAAGGAGAATTGAATCTGAATGAAATCAGAAATTTAATTTTTCAGCAGTATCATGAATGTTTAAATTATCTGGAGCTGATGAAAGGAGGTGAAGGTCTTTTATGCAGAACAACAATGACGGTAAATGAGTTAGGAAAAATCAACGTGTATGAATACATTTATTTCCTCTCACTTCATGCCCAAAGACATATTACTCAGATGAGGAATAATGAATTAGAAGCTATTAAAAACTAAAAACTAAAAAAAATGATTTTTAAAACATATAACAGTATAGAAAACGCTTACCAGACCCGCGTCATCGATCAGATCAGGATGCAGGGTTTCTGGGATGAGGTTTTCATCGTACAGGAGAAGGTTCACGGTGCCAATTTCTCTTTCTTTACCGATGGAAAGGAAATTAAAATCGGAAAAAGGACCGCTTTCATCGAAAAAGATGATAAATTTTATAACGCACATCAGATTTTGGAACGTTACAGAAACAACGTAACCGATTTGTTCCGTAAAGTTAAAACTATATTTCCGGATCTTGAAACCGTGGTTATCTATGGTGAACTGTTCGGCGGCGGCTACCGGCATAAAGAGGTTGCTCCCGTAAAAGATGCCGTAAAAGTACAGGCAGGGGTTGAATATGCTCCTTATAACGAATTTTATGCTTTCGACATTAAGCTGAACGGAACCACTTATCTGGATACAGACAAAGCCAATCAGATTTTTGAAGAAACCGGATTTTTCTATGCTAAAATTTTATTCCAGGGAACTCTGGAAGAAGCTTTGAAGTACCCGAATGCTTTCAATTCAAAAATTCCGGGATGGCTTGGCCTACCGGAAATAGAGGAGAATATCTGTGAGGGAACCATTGTCAAAACTTTAAAAACCCGTTATTTTGGAAACGGAGCCAGGATTATTCTTAAAAATAAGAATGAAAAATGGGTCGAAAAATCCAAAGTAGTGAGAAAAGAAAGGAAAACCATTCAAAAGCAGCTCATTTTCAGTGAAAAAGCTCAGGAAATCTGGAATGAAATTCAGAAATACGCGACCACCAACAGGCTGAATAACGTAATGAGCAAGATCGGCGAATTTGAACCTAAAATGATGGGGCAGGTAATTGGCCTGTTCTCACAGGATATCCTGACTGATCTTGAAAAGGATTTCCCCGGCATTTTTACAGCAATAGAAAAAGATGAGCAGAAAAGAATCAACAAAAAGCTGAATTCTTTAGCCATTGATGTGATAAAAGAAGAGTTGATGACTCTTAAAGTGTAGTTTCGGTAAATTTTTACCGGAACTTTTTTATGTATATAACCTTGCAGAAGAATCTTTAAAACGTTAAAAACAGAACTTCTGTAATAAAAAAACCAGAAAAAATGGTACAGGCAGAAATAAAAAGTCTTTTAAAAGAAGACATCAGCATATTGGTGAAAATTCCGAATTCAGCAAAACATTATTTATGTGATTGCGGGGAAGCAGGTTTACTCACGGTGAAGGAAGCACAGTCGGTTTCGGCTCTGTTCATCAGCCATACCCATATTGACCATTTCTCCAATTTCGACGGAATATTCAGGCATCAGATCGGAAGCGGAGAAAAAGTAGTGATCTGCGGCCCCGAAAATATTCACAGGCAGGTGGAAGCCAGATTAAAATCCTACACCTGGAATTTAATTGATGAAGGAGCCATAGCTTATGAAATCCGGGAAATTGTTTCAGAAGACAGGATCAATATCTACAACATTCATCCTCCATTCTGGAATGCAGATCCGGCAGGAACCCGGGATTCCCTTTTTAAAGATGAATCTGTGGAAGTTGATTTTGCAATTCTTGATCATAAGACCGCTTCAATAGCGTACTTGTTCAAAGAAAAAGATTCCGTGACATTCCATGAAAATGCCTCAGAATTTAAAAAAGGAAAATGGATCAGCGAACTGAAAACCGCTTTTGAAAATAATGAATCAGATAAAGAAATTGAAATTGAAGGAAAGTTGTATAAAGCTTCAGATCTCTTTTATCATTTAACCCGTACGGAAGGATATAAACTGGGCATTATCATGGATCATGCAGTGTCTGAAGACAACTATGAAAAGATAAAAACTGTTTTCAAAGGAGCGGATAAAGTATACATTGAAACCTTTTATAAAGACGAAGACCAGGAATTTGCAGCAGCGAATTATCACAGTTTTGCTTCAGCATCGGGAAAGATCATGAATGAGTGCGGAGTAAAAGATGCCGTTCCGGTTCACTTTTCAAGAAGATACACCGAAAGTGATGTACAGGAAATTGAAACCGCTTTTTATCAAGCATTTCAGACCGTTAAAAACTATTAGTAATTAAACTTTACAATCATAAAGCTGAATCAACAGAGCATTTTATGGTTGAACAAAAAACAATTAAAAAAAATGAAACCTCATATTTTTTTCACGGCAGACCATCATTTCGGTCATGCCAATATTATAAAATTCTCAGAAAGGCCCTTTGAATCATTGGAACAAATGAATGAAGAGCTGATCAAAAGATGGAACGAGAAGGTTGGTGCCAATGATACCGTCTACCATTTGGGCGATGTCAGCCTCGGTAAACCTGATTTTACCAAAGAAGTCCTCGACAGGCTGAACGGTAAAATCCACCTGATAAAAGGAAACCATGAAGGCGCAGCCCTTACGTATCCCAAACGTTTCGAATCCATCAGGGATTATCACGAACTGAGAGTTGATGAACCGGAAAACAGCAACAGCAACCAGAAAATTATTCTTCTGCATTACGCCATGCGCAGCTGGAACGGGTCTCACCGCGGAGTTTGGCAGCTCTACGGCCATTCACACGGAACATTACAGGACGATGAAATGGCCCTGAGCTTTGACGTAGGAGTAGACTGTCATAATTTTTACCCGATTTCTTACAAAGAAGTCAAAGAAATTATGAAACGAAAAAAGTGGACACCCCCGTTTGCCCCAAGAAACTGATAAAAAAGAAATGATCGTCTAAAGATTAGACAGGTTTAAGTAAACCATTAACCATTAATCTGGTAACCATAAAAGATCGAATCATTATGAGATCCACAGATTTTTGCAGCATATTTTTATTCGGAGAGGTTACAGTTAAGGCAGATTTATGCATTAACGGATAATAAGTATCGGAGGTTTTTAAAAACTAAAGTGAACTTCTCAGCATAAAGTTTGTCATTTACAACAACTAAAGTGTTAATCTTTTGTGGTTATCTTAAATATCTAAACCAATGAAAACAACAGAAAATATATTAATTATTGACCTTGAAGCCACGTGCTGGGACAGCCGCCCGCCCAGAGGTCAGGAAAGCGAGATCATTGAGATCGGAGTATGCATCATGAATGCAGCTACCGGCAGGATCTCCCAAAGTGAAGGACTCCTGGTAAAGCCAAGATATTCAACCGTAAGCCCGTTTTGTACGGAACTGACTTCCCTTACCCAGAAAATGCTGGATGAAGAAGGCGTGATGCTGGAAGATGCACTGGACATTCTGCGTGCAGAATATGACTCCGAAAACCTTACCTGGGCCAGCTACGGAAACTATGACCTGAATATGCTGCAAAGCCAGGCCAGAAGATTTAACGTGGATTATCCGCTGAGTTATGACCATATCAACGTGAAAACCCTGTTCGGCCAGCTGCACCCAACAGTCAGGAAAAGTGTCGGAATGGCCAGAGCTTTAGGAGAACTGAATATGAAACTCGAAGGGACTCATCACAGAGGAGTGGATGATGCAAAAAATATTGCGAAAATCCTTTACTGGTGCCTGAATCAGGCTTAAAATACAGAATGAATGTAAGGGTCGTACAACCGTATGATCCTTATTTTATTAACAAGCTGTTTAAATTTCTAAATCTAATGTTTTTAGATAACATTCAAATCTTGATCACATTCTTTAAAAATAATCTTGTGCTGAAAGAAATACTAAAGCTTTAAAAAATAAAAATTTCTACTATTCTTGCAGATACCGTAGATTAAACAGATTTTTTACCATAAGAATCTGCGGTCTTTGGGAATTACCAGATCAAACCTTATAGGTTTTTAATATGTATAATTTTTAAAACCTATAAGGTTTAGTCCCTTCATAAAATCTGCTCAATCTGCAAAATCAGCGAGAGAAAAAATACTCACAAACATTTTTGAAATCAGTTTATTCTGCGTGAAATATTAAGAAACTCGTGCATCCGTGGCAAATCGGCAATGCTTATACACTTTTTCAACGATAAAATCAAACAGCTCTCGTGGGATAGAATGTCCCATTCCTTCGATTAAAATCAGTTCAGCACCGGGAATAGACTTAGCAAGATCTTTTCCGCAGTCAGAATGAAATATAGGATCTTCTGTTCCATGAATAACCAGCGTAGGAACTTTAACTTTCCTGAAAATTTCCGGATTGTACTTCATTGTGCCCATCGCAATAACCTGCCTTAAAAAAACAGAACTGCCGGAAGAACGGCCGATTTCCCTTTCAATCAGTTGAGTTTCTGAATGAGGATCAACAGGGTAGAGACTTCCGGAAATCTTTTGGGCAAAAGCCAGCTTTTCACGGAAATACTCATTCCTGTCAGAAACAGGATCGGCGGAAGGCTGCATCATCATCTTCATCACTTCCGGATCAGAAGGCGGTAATGCAGGATGCAGCGAAGTTGACATGATCACCGTGAGAGACAGGATCCTTTCAGGAAAATGAGCTGCCAAAAGCTGTGCGATGATGCCACCCATTGAACGGCCTGCAATATGGGCTTTCTCAATATTCAGATGATCCATCAGCCCGGTTACATCCACCGCCATATCCATAAGCGAATAAGGAATATCTTCTTCCTGAAGAGAGGAAAATATTTCCCGGATATCCCGGTTGAAATCCAGTTCCTTTTCAGAATGGAAAACAGAACATCCGGAATCCCTGTTATCAAAACGGATCACTCTGAATCCTTTTTCAGATAATCCTTTACAGAAAGAATCTTCCCAGCGGATCATCTGGCTTCCCAATCCTGGGATCAGAAAAATATTCTCTTCATGTTCATGCCCGAAAACCTCATAACAAAGGGAGGTACGGTTAATTCTTACTGTTTTCATAGGATATTTTCAGTATAATTCAGCTGTCGATTCAGAAATAAGGATCTCCTCAGCCTTTGATATTTCCTGACGGTAATTGATATAAGGGTTTTCCTGAAGAGGAATCACAGCCGCAAATTCAAAAGTAAATGCTTCGCTTCCATATTCAGTCCAGTCCTTCTGAAGCTGCGGATGGGAAAACTGCCCGATATTCAGGGAAAATTTCAATTTATTAACAAGGGCTTCCAGATTTAATGCTCCCTTAATGTATTGCTTTCCGCTGAGAGTATTGGTCATCAGAAGAACACCCATAGTCGCCGGATGATTCTTTGCTTCTTCTCTGAGCTGCTGTCTTAATGTATTTTTCATAGATTCGGATCATTTAATTAATTATTGGATGCTTCCTCCCAGTTCGTTCAAAATACCGGAGGCTGCCTGCAGTTGTTTACTTTGCCTCGATGAAGCAGGAAAAAGGCCTTTTGTAACATATTCTGCTGTGATAACGGCTTCTTCAAAGATTCTTTTTCCGGTATCCGTGATCACAACATAGCTCACCCGGGCATCTCTTTCATTGGTTTCCCGTGATACCATTCCCGTTTTTTCCAGCGGATTGAGAAGTCTCGTAATTCCCGAAGCCGTAAGTCCGGTTTTTTCTGCCAGGTCTATCCTCCGCATTTTGCTTTCAGAAGAATGATAAAGGATATAAAGGATCATAAAATCATTGAAGCCAAGCCCGTGAGTACTCAGAGAATCAAACTTTCTTGAAATCACTGCCTGTACTTTTTGTAGGTTCATTAAAAATAATAATTCTGTACTTATCATTGAATTATATTTGAGTTGTCAAGTATTTTTATTTTGCAAATATATAAAATTTAATGAATTACAATTTGTTTTTGGAAGTATAATTAAATGATGAGTCCTTTTTTTAATAATAACAGTTTTCACAGACCGAAAAAATGATATTTTTTTTAAAGATTAAACCTATCTAATCCTTTTAACAACAAAGAAAGAAAAATAAAGAATATTGGGGAAATGTATAAAGTTGTTCTAACGGTATCGTTCTTTTAGTTTATTCCAGTGTTGAAAGAATAAAAACCATCACACTTTTTATTAATGTAATTCTAAAATCCTTATATATTTCTCACTAACAAGTGCCAGAATTTGGTTTCCGGTATGAAAATGAGCAATAGTATTTCGAATGCCCAGCAGCAGAAAAACAGAAAATACGGACTTCTCAAAATAGGTTTTTTATATTTAAATTTTTCGATAAGCAGAATACTGATTGAAACTATAAACGGAAAGAAAACAGCAGCAGGTAAACCCAAACCGGGCTTTAAATGGTTCAGTAATCTCGACATTCCGGGGTTAAGGATAATTAATGTTGCGGCAATGATAAATGCAACGTGCCACCGCAAATTCCGCCTGTTGAACATCGCGATAAGATAATAAGCTGAAAACGAAACTGCATCCAGCAAGCCGATGAAAGCAATAATAGCAGCATTATCTTCAGAGGTATTTATTTCCCTTTTGGTTTGGTTATGTACCAGTATAAGAATAGTAACCACCAATACCGGAGCAATGAAATAAGACAGTTTTCCAATTTTACGATGCAGCTGATACTTTTTCCGTTTTATTAAAATAGGTTGAATAATGAGCAATGCAAACCAGCACAAAAACGCCACAAAATGGATATGAATAACTATCGGAAATCGGTCTGTATCGGGTAAAAACCGAATGTAGGAATTAAAAAATCCTGCGAGCGAAACAGCTGCCACTGCAATGAAAAACTGGATTAACAGTTTGTTTTTTCTTTCCATAGTTGAAAGTATTATTCTGTTTGCTAAGAGATAATTCTTGTTATTATCTGCTTTAAGATATTATTGTAGTAAAATACCCTATTCATTATTTATTTTAAATCGGATAATTGTGAAATTTAATTTGGAAGTTTTGTTCCTGTAATTTCAAAAGGCATACTTAATGCTTGTCCACCGTCTTGCATAGTAATCCATGTAGAATTAGAGAAAAGGAATTGTTTTGCATTGTTCACTACATTGGGTTGGTGTGGAAGCTGTGGATAAAAATGAATTGTAGCGTTGGAAGTTTTCGACCCCCATTTTATCCAGTAAGTTCCTGAACTAAGATTGAGATCGCCTGCTTGAATTTTCATTTTATAGATTTTTCTCGAAAGATTATCTGCTTCTCCTTGTAAAATTCGGTACATTTTAGCATCTTCTGCAGATACGTATCGGTTAGTAGTAATATCCCCGTATACTTTTACAGCACCTGCAACAGACGGATCCGAAGAGTAAATCTCAAAATAAAATTCATTGACTGGGAATGTAGTACCTGAAAATTCGGTTTGGTAGGTATAAAAATAGAAATTATCAATTTTCCATTTTTCACCGGATGGAACTTGAAAATCTTCTGCGAGCATTCGATCGTCTATTGTTCCTCCATATCCCCAGTATATTTGAGGAGCTTTTATCTGGCTCCAGGTATAACCAGCTGGAGCATTAGTTCCTGTTATGGAAGTCGCTCCTGTGCTCATCGCAGAAGATGTTGTAAAGGTAAAAGCCTCGGGTTGCGGTATATTTACTTCATCATCGTTATTCTTACAGCTCAACATCAAAATAGTTGCTGAGATTGTGCTTAGAAAAAATTTTGTTTTCATTTTGTATGTTTTTATATTATGAAATTTTATTAGAAAAAAACATTACTGGGTTTGTTGAAAGACGAAACCTGCATCACCCCAGTATGACGACAGTCCTGGAAAATTTGGATAATACGGTGATTGTCCGTTTCCATAATTAAAACCTAATACCTCTATATTTCCGGCATCTATTGGATAAATGGCTTTTGAGTTATCTGATTTATTATGTGTATAGCTGTTTTTTTCATTAAAACTAATAAGATAGGTTGTTGTAGGCATCACTTCCAACGGCTCAATTTCCTGCCGTTTTTCTGTATGTGCCACCGCATTTGGAATAATAACTGTTCTGATAATACCTTTGGTATCTGCATTCCAAATGGTAACACGGACGTTATTTGAATTAGCGGGAACTTTAAGTGTTACGGCCTTTATTATTCCTTTTACTTTTGGCTTAAACCTAAATCCTTGCTCTGAATAACTGTCGCCAATGTAAAGGCTTGTTTCTTGGTTAAATCCCGATTTTTCAAGGTACAGCGCCAGTGGATTTTCTTCTGGATAATTTGTTTTTTCTGTTGGAGTATCATCGTCTTTGCTGCAAGCTGTAAAGGCAAATATTGCAACAAACAGTATAATAATTCTTGCTTTCATCTGTCCTTTTTTTAAGTTTTTAATTGACATTACATTACTTCACTTCCTCAAAAATGCCATGGTAAATTTTAGTAGAATTAGAAACATTGTCCCGATAGTTCACCTGTAATTTACCATCTACCAATATCATTATTTCGTGATCGTTAGTGGTTCCTGATACTTTGTTTACCAATGCCCCTATATTGCCAACGTTCGTGTAGGTTTCCGTTCGCGTTTTAGTGGGGAACTGCACACCAACGTCCACAGTTTTGCCGTCAGGTGAAAATTTATAGAAGCCATCTTGCAGCTCCGTTCCGTCTTTTTTCAGGTATTTACCTTTAAAGGTTTTTCCGGCAAGCTGGTTGCTTGCAGGCTTTTTAATCAGCGAATAGTCCGAAAAAGAATAATTATACGTATTAAAATAATTCGCTTGCACATTGGTAAGTTTACTGTTTTCAATGGTAAAGGTAAATTCTGCCCAACCACCGTAGGTATATTTGATTGTATTGTTATTGCTAAGAGTATATGCCGATGCATCGTAAATAGGATATGCCGTATGGCCACGCATCTTTCCTTCCGGAAGAAAATCTAACAAAAACGTAAAATTCTGTGAAATGAGATCGGGATGGCCACCTTTTGCATAAATCACATAACCCACAGGGTTATTGATGTCAAATTTATTTTCTGGTTCATTGATGACATCATCGTTTTTGCTACATGATGTGGCAAATATCATTAAAAATACTGCCGTTATGATTTTAAAGTAATTTTTCATTTTCCATTTTTTAATATTCAACATGTATGGCCTAAAAAGTGCATTTAGTGCTATTCAAAGATACTTTTGTATTCAGCTATGTTGTTTGTAAAAAATGGAAATTTTTAAGGCTTCAGAAAATCCAGTTCGCACCAGTTATTAACATCAGAATGGAAGTTCCCGAAATAATCTGAGGGAGAAGTTCCCATGTACTTCATGAAGTCTTTATTCAGGTGAGAAAGGTCATGATAGCCACATTGCAGAGCAATATCACAAAGAAGTTCGGGCTTTTGCCCATAGAAATTTACAAAGGTGTTAAAACGGATAATATCGGCATATTTTTTCGGTGAAAAACCGATATATTCCATAAAAAGATAATTAAGGTTCCTGTGGCTGGTAAACACCTGCTCACTCAAGGTCTTAACTGGGAAATGCCCGGAATTTTTACGGAGAATATCAATAGCTCTTGCAACAGCACCAAACTTATCGGGAAAATCTGTTATAAATTTTTTGATGAGATATTCCTGGATAAGTTGCCATTTTAGTGCAATGGAAGTAGCATAAGCCAGCTTCTCATTCAGATCTCTGATATCCTGGTCCGTATCGCTCATATCAAATCGTTGATTAGCCGAAATATGAGCATCATCATTGTGAAATAAACAGGAAATTCCCGGATGTAGTTGTACCAGTATCACTTCGATTTCAGATAATACGCAAAATGAGGCAGGAAGATTTCCAACGCCGAAAGCGTAGAGAGAATTGGGGCAAAAAGTGTAATTTCCTTTTCCGAATGACATTTCAAGGGACTGCTTTTTTTTAATTACAAAAAAGAGTGTTGAAAAAAGTCTCGGCACCATTTTAAATTCACAATAATTGTCTGCACTTTGCAGGAAATATGAAGCGTTGGCTATATATTGGCCAAGAGCAGGTGTTATAGGTAATAACTCATGGTGCATAATCTGATTTCTTTATTCAAACATATCCTTAACGATGTCTATAATTAGTATTGTTATCATTTAACATAGTTTAAAGTTACATTTTTTAGACATAGCGTCGCAATGAGTTTTGAAAATATTAGGATAAAATAAAAAATATTAAGTTTATAAAAGTAAAACAACACGTTATTTAAGTGGATCTTTTGCTTCCTGAATATCCCGTGCAATAAAGCCGGACCTGTTTGAATGCCGATTTTTTGTCTGTTCCATAACTCAAATGTTTAACATTTAAAAATTAATTTGCAGAGATGGGTACATAAAAACTGAAATATAATCATTTAAGTTATGCTGTTACTTTGTCAATCGGTAACGATTTAGTAACCCAACCTTGCCATTTTAAGCCTAAAGCCTATCATATACTGATTTCCGAACTAAGATTTATTTTTTATAAAATATTGTATATCAAAGGTCTTGGCCTGTTTGATTATTTTGGATTTTTACTGATTTATAAAAAAAAATACTGCGCAAAAAGATTGCGCAACAAGGTTTTTACTTTGCATCATCAAAATGAAATACTACTAAAATTTTGAAAAACAGATTTTAGTCAAAATATCAGACAGGCCATGTTGGAGTGTTTCTGTATAGCACCATTGCAGGAGATTTTATTGAGAAATATGATATTCTTCTGTTCAGCAGGTCTGAAGGTTAGGAGTTTTTCCATAAAATTCCATGCGCTATATAACGGAGGTTCGATTCCTCCTGTTCCCTTCAAGGGAATATAACTCAGTGGGAGAGTAATAGCTTATGATGTGTGGGTTCGAATCCCACTGCCAACTCGATTGGTAAGGCGGAATGGTTGACGCGCTGCACTACGACCGCAGTATCATTGAAATAGACTCAAAATCTATTTTTTATGCTGAGTTTTAAATGTTTCTCATTAAAAAACATCTTTTTGACAGGAAAATCTAAGGTTTTTTCAGCTGTTGGATCAGCATTTTGGAAAGACCTGCAGGAAAAGATTTTTCTGAAAATGAACCCGGTCTTAAGAGCAGACCTTATTGGATAGATAGTGTTAATGAAAAGCTTTTGTATGAGTTTCAGAAGAAGCAGTATACAGAATCATGAAATTAGCAATGCTATTCAAAAAGCTGTTCAAAGACAGAATGAATTTTCTGAAACCCTTTTCCTCCGTTGTTTTTGAAAGAAACAATCTTGGCTTTTCCCTTTTTTTAAATAAATAATAACCATAAAATACAATTAGAAATGTTGAAAAAAATTACAGTTAACGCATACCAGACAGGTCTTGTTTTTCAGAACGGAAACCTTATCCAGATCCTTAAAGAAGGTAATTACTGGATGTTCGGAAATAAAACCGTAACGGTTCATGACATGAAAACAGCATTTCGTGCCCCGGAAGATCTGAACCTTTTGCTTAAAAATGAACAACTGAACACCATGTTACAGGTAATTGATGTAAAAGACGGCGAAATTGTGCTGGTCTATGAAAACGGAATCTTCAAAGAAGTTCTTAAAGTAGGGCAGTACGCCTTCTGGAAAGATATCCTGAAAAGAGAATTCCAGAAAATTGACCTTACCAAAGTGGAAATCACAGAAAATATATCCGGAACCGTTCTGGAAAATCCGATGCTGAGAAATTTCGTAAGAAAATTCCCGGTAGCCAATCAATATAAAGGATTACTGCTGATCGACGGGAAACTGACGAGAGTTCTTGAACCGGGAACATACAGCTTCTGGATCAATGAAATCCCGATTGAAGTAAAATATGCCGATATCCGTATGCAGCAGATGGAAATTGCCGGACAGGAACTTTTAACAAAAGATAAAGCCATGCTCCGTATCAATTTCTATGTAAGCTTTCAGATCACCGATATTGAAAAGGCTTTAATGCAGAATAAGGAATATGATAAGCAATTGTACGTGCTGATGCAGCTGGCTCTGCGTGAATTCGTAGGAGCACTGACCCTTGACGAACTGTTGCTGAAAAAAGATGCGGTAGGAAAAGAAATCCTGGAAAACTTCGGAAATAAAGGAGAAGATCTGGGACTGAAAGTGTCAGATGCAGGAATCAGAGATGTAATCCTGACCGGTGAAATGAAAGAAATCATCAACCAGGTCCTGATCGCAGAGAAAAAAGCTCAGGCCAACAGCATCATGAGACGTGAAGAAACAGCCTCCACAAGAAGCCTTCTGAACACCGCGAAGCTGATGGAGGAAAACGAGGTTCTGTGGAAACTGAAAGAAATGGAATATATGGAGAAGATCGCAGAAAAGATCGGCGATATCACCGTGTCCGGAAACAGCAATATCGTTTCCCAGCTGAAAGAAATTTTCGCTAAATAGAAACTAATAACTATCACCATAGGGGCAGACTTGTGAATAAGCAGGTTGGCCCCGTTTTTATTTACTTACAATGCCCAATAATTATAATACCATCCGGAATAAACTTTTAAAAGCTTTTCCTCAACAGTACGCAGAAGATGCAGAAAAGGTAATTGATCTTATGTATGCATACATCAGTACTGATATGATCCATGGAGAAAACGTCTGCTATAAGGGAGAAATGCTTACAATACCTTACAGAATCTATATTGATGCTGATATACTTTTGAAAATCAGCAGCCTTTCAGAAATGCAGAGATTTATTCTGTATTGTATAGGAACAAGGAACAATAATGGACGGGTGAGGGAGAAATATCTGAAGAAATTATCAGGCTGCTCTATGGGTTTTGAAGTTCCTTTTATTTTTCAGCTTTTAGGAGAATATGTAACTGAAATTTTTCCGGAGATTGATAGTATAATCAAAAACAGACTTGTTGATTATATAGACTTTATTGCAGAAAATCAGTATTATTTTAAAAAGACGGAAGACAGAATGATAAGTTACTGGAATTGTTATGAAAAAAGAAAGTGCTATGACAGGAAAAAATATTTAGGATATATCATTTTTGAAGAGCTAAAGCAAAAATTGAAAATAAGAAATTCGCTAAAATAGAATGTTAAAATTTTTAATAAAAAGTTGAAATCTCATAAATATTTCTTCTGCAAACCTACATTTTCAAAACAATGAAAAATGTGGATTTATTTTAATAAAATATCGGCAATTTTGTTTTTTCGTACTGAAATTCAGACGAAGTAGCAGATGAAAGTATAAAGTTTTGTTAAAAAACTCACTTTAAAGGGATAATTTATTATTAGTCTTTCAATTTTTGTTATTTTAGTCCCCCAAGATTGGAATTATGCTTATTGAAGATGAATTTAAGAGGATTTATTTGAACTTTAAAATCAAAGAAATTATTCCTTTTCTTACAAAACTTACTTCAAAGGAAAAGACAGAAACGGCAGCTGTTTTAAAGAAATCTTTAAACAAAAACTGGGGGCACAATCCTATTTCTGTGCTCGCTGCTCTGGCGTGCAGTAAAACAAAGGAAGAATATGAAAAACTTTCTCCGGGCTATTATGCTGTTCCTGTAAATCTTGTTGATGAACTTTTTGAATCCTATGTTCCGGGCTGGATAGGTAGAAGCTCTGCCTTTCTTAGAAACGCAGGTTATCTTAAAGCAATGGAGTGGCAGCAGAAAGGCTATTGCGTTCTGAATAATGAAATTCTGGCTGAACTGCTTGCAGAATCGCTTGTTTCCGGCCATAGCGGAAAAGAACTCTTTTCAACATATCCGGCCACACTGGAAACGCACATTTGGCTGCTTTTTGAATATAATTCTGATATTACGTACCATTATAATCAAAGGAACTGGAAAGAGATTCTGGAACAGCTTATTGTTGAAAATCAGATAAGCCGTTCAAAAGTCCTGAAATCCAGCCTTCATGCAGTGAACCGTAACTTTTCCAAAGAACATAATACATGGTTTCTGGAGCTGTTTTCTTACCTGAAACCCTCTGCAGGCGAAATTCTGGATCTTCAGGATGATCTGTTCCTTATTTTACAGTCATCTCAACAGCCGCTTTTTGTTCCTGCATTGAAAATGATTAACCGGGTGAGCACAGAACCGGGCTTTAAAACTGCGGATTTCCTGAAATCAGCAGAAGTACCTGCCAGTGCTGCAGGGAAAAATATTTTGAATACCTTACTTCAGACCGTAGAAAAAATAGTCAGAAACAATGCAGAATTCCATCAGGAAATCTGTTTGCTTATATTGCCGGTATTTCTGAACAAAGATGCTGCTGTACAGACTAAGGCGGCTAAAATAATTTCGAAATACGGAGATTTAAGGTCAGATGAACTTCAGAAGGCAGTCAGCGCCTATTCAGGATCCATTCTTACAGACGCGGCAACCTTATTGGAGAAATTCCTGACTGTAAAAAATATCGGCATTACCTCCGGTGATGATCATTATAAAATAACAGAATGGCATGTACCGGAACCTGTTTCTCCCGTGAAAACGATCAGTGATTTTATCTTTTTTGCTCCACAGGTGTTCCTTCATAATGAACCCCTGTATTTTGACCTGTTTTTGGATGCATTGATGAGGTTCAATACAGAAATTAATGAAGAACACTGGAATCAGCTGGAGCCCGCTTTCAAAGCCGCTTTAAAAAGGAAAAACGGAGAAGGCATGCACCATTTACTGGCGACTTTTTTCATCAGTTATGCGCTGATGAAACAACAAAAGGTATCTCCGGTATTGCATGAAGCAAAGAAAGAATTTCCGGTCTTGGAAGATTGGGGAGGAAAACGGACTCCGTTGGTTTTTAAAGCCTATCACCGTTTTCTTCTGGATATTTTTGAATTATTGAAACAAGGCAAGAAGCTTCCCCTGCTTTCCGTTCCTGATCATACCCCATGCTGGGTTAACATCCGTGTACTTACCGACCAGCTGAAAATCTACCAGGACCGGAAAGAAAAACCTATGCCTGTCGATCTGCAGATGGCAGTACTGAGAACAAAAAAAGAAAACCTTGAGGAAGCAGTACAATATGCGGAAAAACAGTTGGATAAAAACTATTTCCAGCTGCTGAAACCTGTTTTTGATCCTGACTACTATAAAAAAATATACGATAGCAACTATCTGGAAGGCCGTTTTACATGGGAAACCGGAACCAGAAAATTTTATAGATGGAACCAGACAGAAGAAGTTCCTGAACTGACCGTCAATATCCGGAATCAGGCAGAAATTCCGGAAAATGCTCCACTGCTGGATTTTCTGTTCAATTCCTATCATGGGATATATCAGGATGATCTGATCCGTATTCTGTATATGGCACCCGGCTTTTCGGGGGCTGTTTTTGCAAAAAAATATAACGAAACACTCTCCAATGCGGTCTATCATTATGATATCAGAGGAAATACCGAATTACTGGATGCATGGATGAAACTGAACCTGCCTTTTCAGCCCGTCCATTATCTGTATCTCTCGGCGGCACTTCTTAATAAGGATAAAACCCTTTGTGGTACGGCTTTTGAAGCACTTATTTACAGAATAGTTTCCGGGGATTTTGATGCCTCTGCTTTGGGAGCGCTTACCGGAGAAATGCTCAGATCCGGACTGGCTCCGGTGAAAAGACTGACAGACCGGCTTAGTGATTATATTAATCTGAGTATCAGTCATAACCAGGCCTTCGAGAAACTGTTGATATCTGTTCTTACCGTTATAGATCAGCCGGTTTTCAACCTTAAAAAACTGCTTGAACTCTATGCTGAACTGCTGCAGCTCAATCAGTCGGAAACCGATAAAGAAGTGAATAAAAGGCTGGAAGAATGGAAAAACGAAAATAACCTGAAAAAAATTATTATCAAATTAAAAACAAATGAAAGAAAGACTTTATGAGATTCTTAACAAAGAAAAAAAACATGAGATCATTCCTTTTTTGAAGGAGCTTACCGCTGAAGAAAGAAAAATACTGGTTCCTACCATCAGAAAACTGAACAGGGAGATCAATAAAATCGTAATGACGAAAAACTCCTACCATACCTCCGGTTCCGCAGAACAGCATTCCATAATAGATATAGCATCATTTGTCTGCATGGATCAGAAACATTACGGTAAAAATTACTGGAGTTTTTTCAATGATAAAGAACAGACAGATAAAATACTCGAATGGGGCTGCCCAAGCTGGTTCTCAGATTTTATCAACGATTCCGTAGATGCCGAATTTACAGCATTTAATTATCAGGATATTCTGGGATGGACGAAAAAAGGCTATGTGAAGCCTAGCCCTGAACTGTTGGGATATCATCTGAGCAATCAGCCGTCAGACCTGGAAAAATCTCCGGAAACCCTGGAAACCCATTTCTGGTATCTGTGTGAATTTCCTTCCAAGTCTCTCCCTTTTTATAAAGAGTGGCTTCCTTTGGTTCAGAAACTGATAGCCAGAAATAAAATAGACAGAACAAGATTTCTGAAAGAATGTCTTCTGGCAGCAAACAGAAATTTCAATAAAAATGTGACAGGATGGTTTATGGAGGCATTCAACAGCCTGAAACCTACTCACGAAGAGCTGATCCTGCTTCAGGATGAATTGCTGGCAGGCCTTGCGTCTCTCCAGTCAAAAGCAGTTAATACCATGCTTGTTCATCTGAAAAAAATAGTAGCTGATCCCGAATTTAAAACGGCTGAATTTACCCACTTCCTTCCGAATTTACTGAGCTCGGAAATCAAAACCGTGGTTATTTCCAGTCTTTCCGTTACAGAGAAAATCCTTCAGAGAAAAAAAGATGAAGCAGAAGATCTGGGAATGGCATTAAGTGCAGCATTTGTAAGCAAAGATGAAAGCATACAGTCCAAAGCAGCTAAAATTATTCATAAATATATCCCCGTTACTGACGGAATAAAAGATACTCTGACACATTATTCAGACAATATTCTGGCAAATGTTAAACCTGTATTGGCCGAATTTATAGAAGAGAGCTATCAGGAGCTGGATGAAGTGGAGGTTGAATCATTGGAACTCATCAGTGAAGAAGCTGAACTTCAGGGGCCTGAAAACTTCGAAGACCTGATGTTTTTCCTCCCGCAGGCAATGGAAAACCCCGGAACTTATCATTATGACCTCGCAATAGCCGGAATGATCCGTTTTGCCGGAGATGCAGATGCAGAATCCGTAAAACTGTTTGAGCCTGTTTTTCAAAAAGCATGTAAAACCATTTCCAACAAATGGGAAGTACCTTATTTCAATGTTATATTATGCAATATGATCATTCATTACGGGCTTTCCTTATTGGAGAAATATCCGGTGCAGCTTAAAAATCTGGAAAAAATTTATGCAAGGACCTGCGAGGATGAAGCAACAAGAGAAGCTTATACAGGCTATCATAAAAAATTAGGTCCGCTTGAAGATATTTTTGTAGGAGGATTGGCTATGGAGCCTCTGAGACAGATTGCAGTGTATGCATTCCGTAAGATCATGGCCGGGGATAAGACACCGTTACTTTCCACTACAACGCATGCTCCATGCTGGATCGCTCCTGTAACGCTGGTGGAGAGATTTGAAATCTACCAGAAAGAAGGTGTAGATCCTGATCCTATGGATGTGCAACTGGCATTGCAGCGCTGTTCACTGGAAAGAACCACGGAAGCATTGCAGCTTGCCGGTAGATTAAAAGGGGAATATAAAGATTTGCTGCTTTTCTTCTTAGATAAGAAAGCAGTTCCCCAGGGAACATTTGAGCATCCTTCATGGTGGATGACAGCAGGAATTACACGTTCTCCGCAAACTGTCTTTAAAGAATTTAAGGACTTTGGATATAATAACATTCCCGATGAGTTTCTTTCCGGCACTTACAATTGGAAAACCGTAGACAGCGGGAAAAATTCATATTATCCGGTAGAGCTTGATATAAAAATTCCGAAATACCATCTTGAAAAAAGAAAACATCCGCTTTTTTTAGAATATTTCATCGCAGAACAGACACTGTTTTCTGAAATTCCGTTCTTTATGTGGAGCTTTCCCAATACACCGGGAAACGTACTGGCCAAAATAATTAAAACCGGGCTGTATTATTCCGGGCTGGCAGAAGTATATGAAAAAGGATTGGTGCTGAATACGGTACAGGCTCTCTATGAACTGAAAAAACCTCTGGATGAAATGGGGCGGCTGTTTCTGGGAACCGTTTTACTCAACGGAGATAAGGTGATCCGCGGAACTGCTGCGGAAATCTGGCTGGAACAGGTTTCTTATGAAGTGATGAATAATAAACGTCTTGGAGAAATAATCGGTCTCCATGAAAAACTGGAATGGGCTCCTGTAAAAAGATTTACAGATGTGGTACAGCACCAGATGCTGAACGTCAGCAGGGAACACAATCAGGCCCTTGAAGAACTGATCGTCTATATTCTGCTGCAGATGGAAACTCCGGTTACCAACCTTAAAAGAATATTAGACATCTATTATGAAATTCTGTCTTTAAATCAGTCAGAAGTCAATGAAAACTTAAAAAACAAACTTGATAGCTGGAAAGAAAATTCCAGTCTGAAAAAAATCTGCAATCTTCTTCTAAAAAAATAAACTATGGAAGATATGCTCATTTACAACTATCAGAGACCGTCGTCCCTGATAAAGAAAGATATTTCTGAAGAACTGTTTCTGGCCAGATACAGTGAGATTCAGAAAAAAACAGACGCGCCCTGCTTTTTCTGGGGAAATGTCAGCCAGCCTTTTATACTGGCAAGATGCCTGATTGCGTTGTCTAATATTGTAAAGTCAAGCTTTAATCTGTCACCGTTTCAGATGGCAATGCTTAAAGACCCTATCGTTACTGCCGGGAACGGTCGTCTCCGTTTTGAAGGATTTTCCCATTGTGCAGGAGTGTATGCAAGAGTAGATGTACTGCCGGACGGCCTGGATGGAGAATTTCCGGAAAACGGAACAACCAATGTAGATTTTAATCAGGCAATGATCACCGCTTTAGGCAGTATCCGTCCCAATGAAAAGATCATGCTTTCAGTTGGCGAAAAAGAAGTGGGGCTTTACAGAGAAGAAGAAAAAATAATAGAGAGAAAAGTACCGTTACCTGCTAAATGGATCAAAGGATTGAGTACCGTTCAGATCTATCTCTCAGAATCAGAAAAGCAGTATACATTTAATAAGATCCAAACCCAGCAGCTGTTCAGGGGAATACCCAAAGGCCCTGTGAAATCGGATTATTATCTGATCGTAAGGGGAAATAAACCAATGTTCTCGCCTGTAAGATCACTGGATGCCGTATGTGTAGGCGGACTTCACAGGCTTAGACTGCTTGAGCCGCTTCTGCCTTATATTGATCAGATGCAGGTATTTCCGCATGCAGAAATGCATTCAACGACATGGCAGCTGTATATGGGGAATATCCGGTTCAGCTTTTCATTGTCGAGAGAATGCTGGCGGGGATTTTCAGGAGAAGGAGCGGTACTGGACAGCCTGATTAATGAGGTATCTGATGAATGGATCGATGCCCTGGATAAATATGCTTATGCCAATCAATCTTTCAATCCTTCGGCCTTTGCTCTGAATGAGAATATCAGTCTTAAAAAGACAGAAAACCTTACGGGAAGATTGGCTGCAATGGGATTATTGGGGTACGACCTTGACGATAACGGATTTTTCTACCGCAGATTGCCTTTCAGACTCAGCCGCATTATAAGCCTGAATCCGAGGATGAAAAATGCACAAAAGCTGATTGATGAAGGCAAAGTGGAAATCCTGAACACCGGTGCAGCCAGAACCGAAGCCCGGGTACAGGGGAGCGGTGTACATCATACCGTTATTCTGGAAGAAGAAAAAGAAAGATGTACCTGTGAGTGGTTCAGCAAATACCAGGGAGAACGCGGGCCGTGCAAACATGTTCTTGCTGTAAAGAAAATTATACAGACCTTTTAAAATACAGGACAGATTGAACAGCAGTCTGTCCTTTCTGTTGGATGATTGCTCTTCCTGTTTTTTATCTTTAAAGTTTCCTGATTAATTCCCTTTTTTCAGCCATTCCTCATAAGAAATCACACCCAGTTCGGGCTTTCCTTCACCTTCCAGTATCGAAATAAACTCAAGCTGATTTCCGTCCGGATCTTTGAAATATATCGCCAGTGCCGGCATCCAGGCAAAAACCATAGGCTGATCACTCCCGTCTTTCAGAAAATTATAGGGTTCCAGATCTTTTCTCTTTAAAAACTCCACCGAGTAATTCAGAATATCTTCCGTACTGCCGGAAAAAGCAAAATGTCTTGTCTGAAGATTTTCTTTCTGCTCCCAAAGCCCCAGCATAGACTTTTTTCCTTCCCCAATCCATAAAAAGGCGATCGGTCTGGTTTCATCTCTATGAGCCAGTGTCAATCCCAGTACCTCCGTATAAAACCTTATGGCATTTTCCAGATCACTCACCTGGATATGAGTTTCATATAATCCTTTAATCATTACGACTGATTTTAATCAATACAAAACTAGACAATGCGCCCAGGAAAAACGGAAATTAGCCATTCTTTTAGGTAAAACGAATCATAGATGAATTGTATATCATTAAAGGTAAAAATCGCAACCAGATAAAAATCAAACTTTAAAATATGCCCAATCTTTAAAATACAAACACTTATAAAGATCTGCGTATCTGTGCAATGATTTTTTTTACCGCAAACCGAAGGTTCGATGCAGTCAAAAGGTACAAAAGGTTTTATGCATAAAAGCACACATGAGCCTTATCGCAGAATAAAAAATCTGCTCAATCTGCAAAATCTGCGAGAGAAAAAACACCCGCAAAAATCTGTGGAATTCGTGTGATCTATGGGAAATCTCAAAGAAAGATCAGTGTATCTGTGCAATGAATTTTTTTACCGCAAACCGAAGGTTCAATGCAGTCAAAAGGTACAAAAGGTTTTATGCATAAAAGCACACATGAGTCTTATCGCAGAATAAAAAATCTGCTCGATCTGCAAAATCTGCGAGCGATTTAAAAATAAAAAATCGTGTATCTGTGGCAATTATACTTCCCCTTAACAACTTCATTTCAGAAAAACAAAAAAAAGTTCAAAAAAGCATACTACGCAAAAACATTGCGCAATAAGAGTTTTACTTTGCACCAGAAATCAGAAGCCAATTTTGATCTCCCTATGTTTAACAATAAAAACAGTAACCATGAAATTTAATTTTTTAAGAAAAGAAAACGGAACAGTAATGAACCATGAAGGGGCAAAAGCTTATTCCATGACTCCTGCAGAAGAATTATACAGTGCTGTTGTTACAACAGGACTGTCAAACGGAGCTTACGAGAAAGGGAATGAAAGATTAACGAGGATCCAGTCGCTGATCAGGAAAAATGATCCCGAATTTGTAGCAAAGCTGGCCGTATATGCAAGAAAAGAAATGCATCTGCGTTCCGTTCCTATGGTTTTAACCGCAGAACTGGCAAAGAGAGTATCCGGTACAGACCTTGTAAGCAGGACGGTGGACGGAGTTATTCAGAGAGCCGATGAAATCACCGAACTGCTGGCCTGTTACCAGATTACGAATGAAAGAACTGAACTCAAAAAACTCAACAGACTTTCAAAGCAGATTCAGAAAGGTCTTGCAAAATCCTTCAATAAATTTGATGAATATCAGTTTGCCAAATACAACCGGAAAGCAGACATTACTTTAAAAGATGCCTTGTTTCTGGTTCATCCAAAGGCAAAAGATGAAAACCAGCAGGTTATTTTTAACAAAATTGCCAATGATCATTTGGCTGCTCCCTATACCTGGAAAGTGGAACTTTCCGTACTGGGACAGACAAAATTTGCCGGTGAAGCAGAAAAAAGATCAGCATTCAGAAATAAATGGGAAGAGCTTATTTTCAGTAATAAACTCGGCTATATGGCTACTTTGCGTAATCTGAGAAATATTTTGGAAGCCGATGTGTCAGCGGAGGCTATGGGAAAAGTATGTCATTACCTTTCCGATGAAAAAGCCGTAAGAAACTCAAAGCAGCTTCCGTTCAGGTTTCTGGCGGCCTATCGGGAAATAAAAAACACAAAATCAAAATATTGGCCGTCTGTTTTGGCAGCACTGGAAAATGCAGTGGCAGTAAGCGCAGAAAACATCAGAGGTTTCGGTCCCGGTACTTCTGTGGTCATTGCGGCGGATGTTTCCGGCTCTATGCTGATCCCTGTTTCACCAAAAAGCAAGGTGCTGCTTTGCGATATTGGCTTATTAATGTCCATGATCCTGCAGTCACGGTGTAAAAATGTTATTACAGGGATGTTTGGAGACATCTGGAAGAGAATTCAGGTGCCTGAAAACGGTATTCTGGAAAATGTGGGTGAATTCTACAAGCGTGCAGGAGAGGTAGGTTATTCTACGAATGGTCATCTGGTGATTGAAGATCTTATCAATACCGGGGAAATCGTGGATAAGGTGATGCTGTTTACCGATACCCAGCTGTGGAACAGTAACGGGTCCCAGTACTCCTTTGAAAGTTTATGGAACCGGTATAAAGAAATTGCTCCCGATGCCAGACTGTATATTTTCGATCTGGGAGGATACGGTATACAGCCAATTGATGTGAGAGAAAATGATGTACATCTTATTGCAGGCTGGTCTGATAAAGTTTTTGATGTGCTGAATGCTTTGGAGGATCACAAATCCGCCATTCAGATGATTCAGAAGGTGGTGCTGTAAAAGGCACTGCTTTTCAGAAAACAGTAACCATGATTCCCGGCCTATTTTTGATAACAATAAATAATACCGATTCTTATGTCCGGAACCTGTCAATATCAGAAAACCGGAAATACAGATCCTTTTATAAAGGAAGATTTAACACATCTTTGCCTGTGTCCATGCTGCGGAGCTCCCGACTGTGGTGAAGAATATATGCTTCTTACAGAATCTGAAGGCAGATGGGAAGCTGTACTTTTTGGGGGCGGAACTTTCAGAGGGTATTTAAACTATTGGTTTTTTGAAGGTATTACTCAGGAAGAATATCACAGACTTCCTGAATTGGTGAGACAAAACAATGAATGCACCGGCTGGCAGGACGTTAGTGCCCAATGTACCGAGATCAATGCGGATGATTTCCTGCAAACCCTGGAGTCCATTAAAAATTGCAGCCGTAAAGAATATCTGTATGACGATTTTGAAAACTTCTATTATCCCGTTTTTAAAAAATTTGCAGTGCAGGTTATGGCAAAAGGACAAAAATTATATATCAGTATTTAAAAAATGTAAATAAAAATTAAACTGCGTAAAAAGAATGCGCAGCAGCATTATAAATTTGCAGCATACAAAACTAATAACCATGAATCATTATAAAACATGTCTGAAAGATGCAGTGTATTGAGGTAAATACTCAATACTTGTGAAAAAAATCAAAGCTTTAAGACAAACCTTCGGGATCAGTGAATACGGATGGATCGATTTCCCGGGGAAGATTTCAGGCGTGCAGATTTCCAGAATTTTATACGGAGATGAAATGGGATGTTCCCGCTGTTTTCCACACGGTTTCGAAGTGGTGAATGCAAAGCACAGAAAATTTCAGCGAAACTGGAAAAGATACAGGAAAGTACAATGGAAAATAAAAAAACAGGTGCCGTAAAACAGAATTGCTTCGTTGGGGTAACAGTGATGCAGGTTCGAATCCTGCTCTGCATAGCGGATGGTGTAAAAAAGGGAACACGCTGTTGTGAACGTCTGTTTGTGCTGTTGCCCTGATAAAAAAATCAAGTGTCGTTTCGGGATCATACTTCGGGAATATGAACATTGGGTCGCAGGTTCGATTCCTGCCCACTCCCTCGAAAAGGAGAGGTAGCTCAGACGGTAGAGCAGATGCACGGAAGATCCTGATGCTGTTACCTTGATTAAAATAATAATGATATTGTTAAAAAACTGTATTGTAGAAAAAAAATAAACATCAGATGTAGTTTCAGAATCGTACTTCGATTTAAACCATCAGATGCAGGTTCAATTCCTGTCATTCCTGTTGTAAACGGAATGTAGCTCAGAAGGCAGAGCAGGTGGCAAAGAAAGATTCAGATATTTTACTCTGATACAAAAAAGAGTGCCGTAGAAAAAACGTACTTCGGTTAATCTTATGATTTTGGTTCAACTCCATAATAAACCTCAGGGTTTATATAGCCGTTTTTTTGCTTTTTTGCCTCTTTTTATAAAAATAAAACAGATAAGTGCCGTAGAAAAAGGTTCCTTCGTAACTATAACGGTCCTAAGGTAGCGAAATCCGGGTGACCGGACCAGCGAAGCCGGGTTGAAATCCGGCAGGGTAAAAGTTTTCTGTAAGAAAATGCAAGTCTCACGCAGATGTAGAATTACCGGTTCACTGCCCATAACGGGTAAGAACGGCGCTCTTCAATGAGCATACCTTTTTCGCTTTTTGCCTTATCTGTACTTATAACAGGTGCCGTAGAACGGTGTTACTTCGCTCATTACGACGGGGACGCGGGTTCGAATCCCATCTCTTCCACAAAATACGATGTAAAGGAAGAGTAGCTCAGCTGGTAGAGCACGATATTACACATTCATTGGTCGCCCTGTTTTACATTAAAGTGTCGTCAGGAAAAAGTTCCATCGCGTCATCCCTTTGGGGGAATAGCGAAGCCGGTTTTCCGGCAGAGCTGTCCGGTTCGAGTCCGGTATGAATACTGGTTTTTTACGGGAGTAACCTTTAATAAAAAAATGCCGGGGAATTATTCTCCGGCATTTAATACTTCTTTAATCTCTTCCTCGAAGGTTTTTTTCCAGTTGGAGATAGTCGTTCGGCTTATTTTATATTTTCTGGACATATAGCTGGTAGAAAAACCATGCTTCTGCTGATACTGTAAAAGCTTGAACATCGTCTTTTTATCATAGGTCTTCAGCCTCTGATTATTTTTCTCGCTCTCTTTGGACTGTTCAAAGATCTTTTCATTAAAGTTCAGGACATCTTCTGTCGTATGAAGTTTATCAAGAAGCTCTCTGATTTTGGGATCCTTCAATTTTTCGGGATGTTCCAGCTTGAGCATATCATGGTAAATTTTCTTGTAATTGGGACGCATAATATTTTCTGTTTATCCGTTAGTATTGTCATTGCTTTTCTGGAACCAGCGGTGAAGCGTACTTTTGGGAATAGAATATTCTTTGATTGCTTCGCTGTGGGTCATTTCTCCTGAAGAGATCCTTCTCATAATAAAATCTTTGATCTCCTGAGTGTAGATGTTTTTTCTGAAATAAGGGATCTTTTCAGACTTTTTGTGATTTTTGTTGACTGCTGAGGGCGGTGCATACAGAATAAGGTGAGAACTGTAAAGCCTGAAAAAATCATATTCAAGCAGTTTGCTCCATCGCAGAAGAAGATCCGTATCTATTGAAGCGCTGGAGTATACTTTTTCAATAAATTCTTCATCTTTATTGAGAAAATTGCAGATCCTTTCCATCGGTACTTCATTCTCTTTAACCATCTCTTTAATAAACTTTCCGATATGAATTTCTTTATATAACATGTATCAAATAATATTTTAGATTAAAGCATTAAGAAAAATAAATTATTATACCTGATACAGGGACAATCGGCAGAGAAAGTTTGTTGAGAAAGTTCAGGCTGCTGCACAGTAACAATTCTTCCCTGTGTTTGTGCTCATGTGGGAATAGGGGTACAATCAGCTAAACGGCCTTCCGTTAGTTTTCAGGTTAGTTTATCTGTGGATGACTTACTTTAAATAAAGCAAGTCCTTCTCATATAATTTACTTAGCAGACCTCTGGTTCAAACTTCTTTTTCACAGTCCGGTATGAATCAAATATAACCTTTAAAGATCAATTATGCAATTCTGTTCGTAATTTCTATAAATATAAAAAACAGACCGGTTTTGCTTTACAATTTTTAATTGTGGGCAAATAATCTATTTGTTATTCTCCAAATTTAAATAAAAATTATAAAAAACTTTATAAAATTCAAATTTTAATGAAAATTAACATATCTATTGTGCTTATTGATGAAATAATTAAATATGCAATAAAGATGAACCTGAAACGATAATTATGAATAATAATTGTAAAAGCCCCAACGAGTACTTACCTTTGTCCCTCAATGAAAAATACCATAAGCTTATTCGATTTTTCGAAAAAAATAAATTATAAAAATGAACTCCTGGCAGGTTTTACGGTAGCAATGACCATGATCCCTGAATCGCTTTCATTTGCCATATTGGCGGGATTATCTCCATTAACAGGGCTTTATGCGGCATTTATGATGGGACTTGTCACCGCGGTTTTGGGTGGCCGCCCCGGAATGGTATCCGGTGGGGCAGGAGCTACCATCGTTGTCTTAATTGCCCTCATAAAATCTCACGGTATAGAATATCTCTTTGCAGCAGTTGCCCTGGCCGGAATCTTTCAGATGCTGGTAGGTATTTTTAAACTGGGAAAATTTGTAAGACTCATTCCTCAGCCTGTTATGTATGGGTTTTTAAACGGGCTGGCAGTGATTATTTTTATGGCTCAGGTTGAACAGTTTAAGATCACAGACAGCAGTGGTACAGTCAGCTGGCTGCACGGAACATCTCTATATATTATGGCAGGTCTTACAGCGCTTACCATCGCAGTGGTTTACTTCTTTCCGAAGATCACAAAAACAGTTCCTGCTTCCCTGGCAGCTATCATTGTAGTTTTTGCACTGGTTCTCGGATTCGGGATACAGACAAAAACGGTAGCGGATATTGCCCATATCAGCGGCAGTCTTCCTGCTTTTCATATTCCGGCGCTGCCTTTTACCCTGGAAACCCTGCAGATTATTTTTCCTTATGCACTGATCATGGCAGGGGTTGGTTTGATTGAGTCATTACTTACTTTGTCAATGGTAGATGAGATCACCAATTCAAAGGGAAATGCCAATAAAGAATCGGTAGCACAGGGACTTGCCAATATCACCAACGGATTCTTCGGAGGAATGGGCGGATGCGCGATGGTAGCACAGACCTTAGTGAATCTGAATGCCGGATCAAGAGCCAGATTATCCGGAATCATAGCCTCACTGATGATTTTACTGATTATATTATTCGGTGCACCGGTTATTGAAAAAATTCCGATGGCTGCATTGGTGGGCGTAATGATGATGGTTTCTGTAAGTACTTTTCAGTGGGTCTCCATCCGTATCGTCAATAAAATGCCGAAGTCGGATATATTTGTAGGAATTACCGTGGCCCTTATTACCATTATTCTTCATAATCTTGCGCTGGCGGTTTTGGTAGGGGTTGTAATTTCTGCACTGGTTTTTGCCTGGGATAATGCCCAAAGGATCCGTGCCAAAAAATATACAGATCAAAACGGAGTCAAAAACTATGAAATATACGGACCGCTGTTCTTTGGCTCCGTAACTGCATTTACAGATAAATTTGATCCTGCCGGAGATCCGGATGAAGTAGTCATAGACTTTAAAGAAAGCCGGGTTGTAGATATGAGTGCCATCGATGCTTTAAATAAACTGTCAAAGCGATACAGCCGGCTGAATAAAAAGGTATACCTCCGCCACCTCAGTGAAGACTGCCGCAAAATGCTGGGAAATGCAGAAGCCGTCATCGAAATCAATATTCAGGACGATCCTACCTATAAAGTAATGCCGGAAAAATAAGAGAATTCAACCTGAAAGATTGAAAAATCTGTGTTATCTCCGTATTCTGTGGAAATAGAAATCATTTAAACTTCGGAAATCATTTGATAATTCATAAAATATATTCAATAGCAATGGGCTTCAGCCTGTTGTAAAAAAGAAACAAATTCCATCTGGCTTTAGCCGAAACTTATACCCGGTAAAAAATGTCCCTATAACCGTACAGGGACCGTAAAATCATTTTACAGTCCCTGTTGTTTAGGTTATTAATGTTTCAGCAATGAAATCCGGAACTAAAGCATAGTGTGATAATTTCATACTGATAGAGGCTCTTCCGCTGGATAATGTTCTCAGATCAGAAATATATCCGAATGTGGAAGCCAGGGGGATTTCCGCGGTGAAGACCTTCCTTCCTGAACGTTCATCAATGGAAGTGATGATTCCTCTTCTGCGGTTGATATCCGCTGTTATCGCTCCCGTATATTCCTCAGTACTCTGGATCTCCACCTGCATGATGGGTTCCATAAGTTTAGGAGAACATTTCACAGCGGCATTTCTGAAACCGTCTCTTGCGGCAATTTCAAAATCCAGAGCAGCCGAGTCATTGGGATGGAAAGATCCGTCCAGAAGCCTGATGCTCATACTTTCCAGTGGATACCCTTTTAAAGGTCCGTTTTCCATGGCTTCTCTGAAACCCTTTTCAACGGAAGGGATAAATTCACCGGGAACCGCACCGCCTTTAATCAGACTTACGAATTCCAGACCGGGTTCATTATTTTCTCTGGGGCCGATCTCAAACGTGATATCCGCAAACTGCCCGCTTCCTCCGTTCTGTTTAGAAAACTTTTCCCTGAAAGTATGCCCTTTCGTTAAGATCTCACGGTATGAAACTTTGGGTTTCCCCTGATTCACTTCAATTCCGTGATTCAGACGGATCTTTTCCAGCGTTACCTCAAGATGAAGTTCACCGAGGCCGCTTAACAGAGTTTCTCCCGTCTGAGGATCTCTTTCCACAACCAGGGAAGGGTCTTCTTCCTGGATTTTAGCCAGAACCAGCCCGAAAGATTTCTCATCACTGTTCGTTTTAGGTTCTATGGCAACCCTTATCACAGGAGCAGGAATCGTAATGGCTTCCAGAAGGACAGGTCTTTCAGGTGCAGACAGGGAATCTCCGGTTTTGGCATCTTTTATCCCTGTTAATGCAACAATATCCCCGGCTTTTCCTTCCTCAGCCGATAACGTTTTATCCGACTGCATCCGCAGAATTCTGGAAATCCTGAAACTTTCGCCTGTTCTTACATTCGTCACAGAATCCCCAGGCTGTATCGTTCCCGAATAAATACGGAGCATAGCCAGTCTTCCCATGTGTTTATCAATCACCACCTTGAAAACAAGCCCGGAAAAAGATACCTCCTTGTTTCTTTCTGTTTCAACGGTTTCTCCGGTTGAGGGATCTTTCCCCACAATGGGCGGAAGCTGTTCCGGTGCAGGAAGATAATCAACGATCGCATCCAGTAGCGGCTGAACTCCTTTGTTTTTAAATGCGGAACCGCACAGAACAGGAACAGCAGCTCCCGATATACATATTCTCTGTATACAATCTTTGATCATTTCTTCAGAAACCTCCTGATCAGATTCCATAAAGCTTTCAAAAAAGGCTTCATCATATTCTGCAAGAGTTTCCAGCAGCCTGGCTCTGTATTCATCAGCTTCCTGAATATAGCTTTCCGGAATTTCTTTTTCCACAATAGTTTCCCCGGTTTCGTCAGTCCAGTAAAGAGCTTTCTGTTTCACAAGATCGATCACGCCTTTAAACCGGTCTTCAGCACCAATCGGAATCTGTAACACCATAGGAACAGCATTGAGTTTGGTTTCTATTTCCTTTAAAACAGCAAAGAAATCTGCTCCCGTCTTGTCCATTTTATTGATGAAACAGATCTTCGGAATCCCATGTTTTTCAGCCTGGAACCATACGTTTTCAGTCTGTGGCTGTACTCCGGAAGAAGCGCAGAAAACAGCGACAACACTGTCCAGAACCCTTAGAGAACGTTCCACTTCCACGGCAAAATCAATGTGGCCGGGTGTATCGATGATATTAATGTTGAAAACGTTTCCTCCTTTTTTCCATTGTGTAGAAACGGCAGCCGATGAAATGGTGATTCCCCGGTTTTTCTCCTGGATGTCCTTATCCATCGTGGTATTACCGTCATCCACATTTCCTATTTTATGAATAAGTCCTGTATAATAAAGAAGTCTTTCCGATAAAGTGGTTTTTCCTGCATCTACATGGGCTATGATTCCTATATTTCGTGTATTATATTTCATTTTGTTTAAAATTATATGGGTTGAATGATGTTACTGAATATCAGCTTTCTGTATGTGCGGCGAAACAGGCCTTTTCTGAAAAAACGCATAGCATTGCCCGGACCGGGAAATTTCCGGTCTGAAGGATTTTTACCAGTTCTGTGATTCTGTCACAATGTTTTCAGAAACGGAACTGATGAATGAATGGTATGGAGTATTTCAGAGCATGGTATAACCGTACACCAGAAGTTTCTGATGGATTAAAGTCTGAAAAATTGGGCAGCAAAAAAGACCTGTCTGAACAGAGAGGTCTTTTAACATATTTTTAGTAAAAAAGATCTATGAAACTATTCAGATAAATATTCAGTGCTGCCAAAGTACACAGCTCTGACAGGATTGATTAAAGTTATAATATTTATCATTTTTGTTGACATTGTTGATTGTTAACCGGTTGCGAAATTATCATTTTTTTTCAATTGTCAAAAATTTTTTGCACATTTTTTTTAAAAATTGGGCTAAACAGATTTCTCAATGAGTCTTTTATAACTTTCCTGATCGATAAAGAATTCATAAAATATCTTAAAACAGAGAACTGAATAGATGCATTTATGATAAAAATTTTATCTTTGGGAAGAAATGAAAATTAAACACTTGTTGATGATTAAAAAATTTTAAATCTTTTTCAAGAAGCTAAATAAAAACTTTTAACTTAAAATTATTGAAAACAGATATCGACATTCATAACCACTGTCATTTTTCCTTTGACCTGTGGCTCACCTTAATCAAATCTCATCCTGAATTTAAAACAAAAAGAGTTGAGCTGTTCTCCTCGTATTTTAACATTGATAAACCCATTGATGAGGTTGCGAAAGCCGTAAAATATTATGATGATCTTTGTAATACCATCAATGAGGTGACCGGTGGGAATATAGACACTTTTGAAATCTATTTATTGATTTTGAATTCAATGGATGTTGATGTAAAACAGATCGATAAAGGAAAACTGGAGGGGTTTTATCTGAAAAGCGAAGAACTGTTTCTGGAATACAGACCCGTTGTGATATTTGAAAATATCCGCAGTTTTTTTGATGAAATTAAAAATCAGGGAAAGACCATCAATATTTTAAGCAATACAGGTTTTATTAAAGGAACAACCATGAGGAAATTTCTGAAAGGTGAGAATCTGGAGCAGTATATAGATTTTCATATTTATTCAGATGAAACGAACTGTTCCAAACCGAACCCGCTTATTTTTCAGGAAGTAAAGAATAAAATAGCTGATCAGGATCTGCCGCTTCACCGCATTCTGCACATCGGAGACAATCCGGTGGCCGATTACCGGGGAGCAAAAGATTTTGGCTTCAGTGCACACCTGCTTAAACACTAAATCAATATGAACAAGAGATACAGCTTACACCACATTCATTCGGCGGATGAATTCACTTTTTCGCCCGCAGAATACAGCTATTTCAAATATGGCGATAAGTCGTATGCTGAAAAATTTGCTAAAGAATTATTCGAGGGCTTTATTGCCGGATATGAATACCTTTTAGATACCGGTAAAGAAATTGTCGTGCTTCCCAGCCCGTATATGGCGATTCCTACGGCATCTAATTTTTTATGCTTTTATTTTAAAAAGTATCTGGATTATTTTCTTTTTCAGAAAGGGAAGAGATCCAGCATCCTGTCTAAGATCAACAGAAATCATACCTATATCACGGATTATGGAAATCTGAACTTTGAAGACCGTAAAAATCTCATCGCAAACGATACTTATTACATCGATAAAGATTTTTTAAGAGGAAAACTTTGTATTTTTATAGACGATATAAAAATTACGGGAAGCCACGAATACACGGTACACAAAATTCTGGACGAATATAAGGTAGAAGCAGATTTTATGTTTCTGTATTATGCAGAACTGATGAACTTTGATATTGACCCGAAAATTGAAAACTTTTTCAATTATTATGCAGTGAAAAACGTAGAACATATTGCAGAAGTAATGCTGAAACCGGATTTTCAGTTCAATACCAGGATTGTAAAATATATTTTAGGCCTGGATTCAAGTAATTTTGACTATCTTACGTCTAAAGTAAAGAAGGAGCAGATGGATCTTCTTCTGGAACTGGCGATCAGCAATAATTATCATTTAATAAAAGAATACGAAAATAACATCAATTTTTTAACACAAACGGAATTACACTATGGCTATTAACTTACAAAAAGGACAAAGAGAAAACATTAATGCACCTAAATTCACGGTAGGTTTAGGATGGGATATCAATAATACTTCTACCGGTACGGCATTCGACCTTGATGCATCTTTATTCCTGCTGGGTGAAGACAAGAAGCTGGTTTCAGACAACCACTTTATTTTCTATAACAACCTTGAGTCTCCGGATAAGGCGGTGGTTCACACAGGAGATAACCTTACAGGAGAAGGAACAGGAGATGATGAGCAGATCAAAATTGATCTTACAAAAATTGATTCTGCGATCAAGGAAATTACGGTTGTGGTAACAATCCACGAAGCAGAATCCAGAAAACAGAACTTTGGACAGGTAAGAAATTCTTTCATCAGAATTTTCAATACAGATACGAATGAGGAGATCTTAAAATATGAATTAGACGAAGATTTCTCAATCGAAACGGCAGTAGAATTCGGAAGAATCTACAACAGAAACGGAGAATGGAAATTTGAGGCGGTAGGCGCAGGACAGCGTGACGGCCTTGACAAGTTTGTATCAATTTATCAGAAGTAATTATGGACAATCAGGGAAATCAGCCAACAGATCCGTACGGATCTATTGAGCCTCTTAAAACATTTGAACCGGCTCCAATGACGCCGCCGGCTCAGCCTGCCCCTAATGCAGCACCTCCGGTTCTTGTAGACAGGGAAGGGAATGTGAACCTGGCGCAGATGCAGTCAGATGACCGTCAGAAATATGAAGTTCTCGCCAATTCAATCGATGAAACCAATCCGGGGTCTATCGTAAATTACGGAGCCGAACTTCAGAAAACGCTCTCCAATCAGAGTGACAGCTTTTTAGGAAACGTAAGAAGATCCAACTCGGGAGAAGTGGGCGTACTGATCAACGACCTTTTGGTGGAACTTAATTATGTAGACGTAGATGAACTGAACAGCAATAAAGTAAAAAGCTTTTTAAGCAAACTGCCGTTCATGAAAAAGGTTATTACACAGGTAGAAAACCTGTTTACCAAATACGATAAGATCATCAACAATATCGAGCAGATCTCTTACAAGGTAAACGCAGGGATCATTACTTCCACGAAAGACAATGCTGTTCTTCAGACCATCTTTGAAAGTAATGTAAACTCTATCAAGCAGATTGAAGATCTTGTGATTGCAGGAAGCCTGAGAATGGAACGAGCTGCAGCAGAACTGGCCCAGATGGAAGCTGCTCCGCAGAACTATCAGGATTATCAGATCGCGGATAAAAGAGATTTCATTGCAAGACTGGACCGCAGAATGGCGGATCTTAAAGTGGTACGTGTGATCATGATGCAGTCGCTTCCGCAGATCAGACTGGTGCAGAACAACAACGTTTCCATTGCGGAAAAAGCACAGACGATCCTTACGACAACACTTCCGGTATGGAAAAACCAGCTTTCACTGGCAGTAGCCATGTACAGACAGCAGCAGAATATCGAAATCCAGCAGAAAGTATCTTCTACAACAGAAGAAATCTTAAGAAAGAACGCCGAGCGTCTTGGTCAGAATTCAGTGAATGTGGCCAGAGCAAATGAGCAGACTATTGTATCTGTGGAAACATTGAGAGAAACAACTTCAATGCTTATCAATACGCTGAATGAAGTAAAACAGATCCAGAAGCAGGGAGCAGAAAGCAGAAGAAAACTGGATCAGGATCTTCAGACACTGGAACACGAATTAAAAGCAAACGTAAGAGGTTAAAATAACAGGATACTACGGTGGGGGATGATGCAGCAACCATAATGTCTCAGAGCAGAAGAAGATTAACCAAGCTTAAACTTCTTGCTAATTTTTTTGAACATATTGACATCATATCGATTTACATTAAAACCGATATTATCCATAATCTGTTCCAGGAAAATAAAGCGCTGGACTTTAACAAGCTGGAACTTTTCCACCTTCAGTATACCGACAGCCTGATTGAACTTCTCACAAAGATCAAACGGCAGAAGGAAAACGAAATGCTGGCTGTCATTAACGAAATTGGTGTCAACAGCAAATATATTGCAGGTTTTGAGGAAAAAAAAGCAGACAGTTTTGAGACTGACAGGAAAATGTACAGCGGTATATTTTCCCAGCATCTGAAAACAGTGTATAAAGACCTCACAGAAGATTCTTTTACGGCCAACTGGGATAATGTGATGTATTTTCATAAAAAATATGCACAGGAATTTTACCGGACCCAGGCAGACGAAACACTGCTGAAGCCGGATAATTTTCCCGCCTATCAGTACAGGGATTTTGCCATCGAAAGAAAACTTCTTGGAAGACTGAATATACAGGGATTTAAAGTCCGCTTTGTCTGCGGGTATCTTATCGGGATTCATGAGTATGAACTTTTTAAGATCTTTCAGTCTGATGATTATTTTATTTTCAGCATAGACGATAAAAAGCTCTATCTTTTTGAACATGAAACGGATAAACTGGATATCTCTGAAAATGAATCCAACCAGACTTCCATTATCAACCAGCTGAAAAATAAGAACGAACAGCTGGAAGGCTCTATGAACGAAAGAAAACGTACCCTCACACCGGAAGTGGAAAACGTATTGAAAGACTACCTCCGCAACCTGGAAAATATAGACATTATGAGCAAAATATTCGATTTTGATGAAGAAACGAATATCCTGCGCGCGATGCTTAATTTGAACTTGAATAATAATTAAACGAAATTTGAGAAGCAGACAAAACATTTGCTTTTCGTGAAAATAACAACAATTACAAACATAAAAAAATGGCTATCAACTTACAAAAAGGTCAGAGAATCAACCTGAAGAAAGAGAACGGCGCAACGCTTAACCAGGCGTGTGTAGGGATCAACTGGGGGGCGATTGAAAAAAAAGGATTATTCGGAACTAAAAAAGAAGCAGTAGACTTAGACGGAAGCTGCATTTTATATGACTCAAACAAAAACGTTACAGAAGTAATTTACTTCGGAAACCTGAAATCCAGAAACGGTTCTGTAAGACACAGCGGAGACGACCTTACAGGAGACGTAAACGGTGATGACGGACTGGATAACGAAGTAATCACGGTAGATTTCAGCCAGCTGGAACCTAACGTGGAGTATGTTGCTATGGTACTGAACAGCTACCAGGGGCAGGATTTTGCAACAATCCCTTTTGCTTCTATCCGTATTTACGAAGGAACTCCAACCAATGTAAAAGAAATTTTTGCTAAATATGATGTTGCTAACGATGCTTCTTTCGGCGGACACGTTGCAATGGTCATGGGAGTGTTCTACAAAAGAAACGGAGAATGGAAATTCAACGCTGTCGGAGACCCTACTTCAGACAGAAAACTGGAGCAGACCATTCAGACCGTACAAATGAACTATTTGTAATAGACTATCAATCAGAAAAATAAATAAAACAGCAATACTTGTACCCTGTACAGCTATTGCTTTTGTCATATAATAACATATAACTCAAGTGGAACATCAAAGTATTATAGATCTGCACCCGGGCCTGGTGTGGGGATTTGCGGTAACAGTCGTTATCATGCTGCTCCTGGACTTAGGAGTATTCAATAAAAAAAGTCACGAAGTATCATCCAAAGAAGCTACCATCTGGTCTATCGTATGGATCTCGCTGTCCATGGTATTCTCAGGAGTTGTTTACTGGGTGTTCAATACAGACGGAACCCCCGAAAGCCATGCGCTGGCCGTAGAAAAATTTACACAGTATCAGGCTGCCTACTGGATTGAGAAAGCCCTTTCCGTGGATAACTTATTCGTCTTCATTCTTGTTTTCGGATTCTTTAAAGTTCCGAAATACCTTCACCATAAAGTTCTTTTCTGGGGAATCATCGGTGCACTGGTATTCAGGGCGATATTTATCTTTGCCGGGGTAGGACTGATTAATCTGACGTACCTTCCTGAAATGAATATCTTCGGAGAAGCCGTAAAAATCAATGTAGTAATGACCTTATTCGGATTATTCCTTGTATATGCGGGAATCAAATCCTGGGGAGACGGTGATGACGATGACGACGAAGATTACAGCAACACTGCTGGAGCAAAACTCATCAAGAGTTTCTGGAAAGTTTCCGATAATTATGATGGAGATAAGTTCTTCACCATTCAGAACGGAATCAAAATGGCAACACCGCTTTTAGTCGTAGTAGGAGTAATTGAATTTACAGACGTTCTTTTCGCAGTAGATTCAATTCCGGCGATCTTTGCGATTTCCAATGACCCGTTCATCCTGTATACATCTAATATCTTTGCCATCTTAGGACTTAGATCACTCTATTTCCTTTTAGCGAACTTCATTCACATGTTCAGCAAACTTCCGTACGGACTGGCAATTATCCTGTCCTTTATCGGGGTGAAAATGCTGATCGCACCGTGGATTCATATTCCGTCTCCGATTTCCCTGGGAATCGTAGGAGGAGTATTGGTCATCTCAGTTCTTTTATCCATCATTTTCCCTGATAAGGAAGGAGAGGAGAAAGAAAAACTGGAAGAGAATGAAGAACAGATAAAATAATATAAGCTGCCCCGGGATTTTTATTCCGGGGATTTTTTTTCATTTGAATAGAGGTGAAGTACCCTTGTACAAATAAAAATCATTTTCAATCAACAATATCCGAAATAAGAAAAACATTTTCCATAGATCTGGAAAATTCCAGCCTTCAGCTTTATTTCTTTCATCTTACAGAAATAAACAGACCGGTTTGTCTATTCGTTCTTTTATCGTATATTTGTAACACACAAAACAAAATATTATGACATCTCCAAGAGAAAGAATTGTAGGAGTAACATTTGAACTGTTTGCCAGGCAGGGGTATAACTCTACGGGAATCAACCAGATCATTTCCGATGCCGGAGTGGCAAAAGCCAGCTTTTATCAGTACTTCAGGTCCAAAGAAGACCTGTGTGTAGAATTTCTTAAAGTAAGACATGCTTACTGGTTTGACGAGCTGAATCGGTTTTCTGCGAAATCTAAAGATAATAAGTCCAGGATTCTCGCTGCCTTTGATTTCCTGATGCATATGAATGAAAAAGAAAATTTCAGAGGATGCAGTTTCCTGAATATTCTGTCAGAGATTCCCACAGATAACGTGAAAATAATGAAAGTGATCACGGATCATAAGGCGGCACTCAGAAAATATTTCCTGGAATTACTGAATGATGAGGCTCTTTCCGATCATGTCTATATGCTTTTTGAAAGCAGTATCGTTGAAAGCCAGGTCTTCAGATCCAATGAACTGATAGAACGTTCAAAAAAAATAATCACCAGCCTAATCTCTTAAATATGGAACAGAAACATCCGCTTCCGCCTTTCACCCCTGAAACGGCGAAGCAAAAAATACAGATGGCAGAAGATGCATGGAACAGCCGGGACCCTGAAAAAGTTTCCAGGGCATATACTCAGGACAGTGAATGGAGAAATAGAGACACTTTTATCAACGGAAGGGAAGAGATCGTAAAATTTCTTCAGAATAAATGGGAAAAGGAACTTGATTACCAACTGAAAAAAGAATACTGGGCACATACAGATAACCGCATTGCAGTCCGTTTTGAATATGAATACCGTACGAAAGACGGAAACTGGTTCAGAGCCTACGGAAATGAAAACTGGGAATTTGATGAAAACGGTCTGATGAAGAAAAGGTTCGCAAGCATCAACGATCTGGCCATTAAAGAAGAAGACCGGAAATTTAAATAATCATTGAGACTGTTACCGCAACAGTCTTTTTTGTTCCAATGAATCATCCCCAAAGCAATCATAGATTTCTAAAAACTCATGTGTGCTTGTATGCATAAAGTTTTAAACTTATTTTCACTAAAGTGTAAAGTATATTGTGGTAAAAAAAACATTGTACAGATACACTGATCTTTCTTTCAAGTTTCCCATAGACCGCACGAATTCCACATATGTTTGTGGATATTTTTTCTCTCGCAGATTACACAGATTGAGCAGATTTTTATTCTGCGGTACATAGAAATCGTAGATTTCTAAGGACTTATGTGTACTTTTATGCATAAAGCATTAAACTTATTTGCACTAAAAAGTGTAAAGCCTTTGGTGTCTCTTGTGACTTATGCAGAGCATTCAGGATCTATTTCCCATGCAGAAGCTTATTAATCTTCCTTCTGGTCTGTACGGAAACCTTGTAAGCTTCATCCCTCAGTTTCTGGATCTTTCCCACCGGCTGAAGAGCAGTCACGCTTTCAAACGGATTAAAAGACAACAGTTCATGGGTACAGTCTCTTGGATCAAGCAAAGAGTTTTTAGGTATCACCACCTCTCCGATTTTAACGAAAGGAGAATTTTTCCATTCCGTATTCAGTTTGTTGACGGGTTGGTCTTTCAGATCATAACAGAACTGGATGAAAACATCAGCTTTAAAATCATGATCCTGTAAATAGGCTTTTATGGATTCTTTTGTTCCTGTTTTTTTTCCAAAATGAGAATCTGTGGATTTTGGACTTACCTTTATTTTGATAATCTGGTCACCAAGACGGTAAGTACCTACCGAATGGTAATCAAAAGACAGGATGAAATCATTTCTCTTACGGATCAGCTTCAGAATATTCCTGACGAATGATAAGGTAAAAAGCGAAGGAATGATTTTGACACTTTGAGCAATAATAGGAAAAACTGAACTCCGTTTTTTCATGTAAAACCTGTTGACAGCTGTAAAGAGCTTCAGAAATGTTGAAACCGAATTAACAGGAAACAGAGGGAAATTGACAAGAGGAAAATTAGCGATGAGTCCTCCGTTTTCATTCTTTATTTTTACCGCAAACCCATAAGCCGGAATATCTTTTTGGGATCTGCTGATCTTTAGCCGGGCATTGGATATCCGGATGGTAAGATTGAATTGCTCCTTGTCAAAAAACAGACGGAGTTCTTCAGGAATATTCTTATCCACGGAAAAAATCCCCTCTGCTATTGCGTAAGTTCTGGCATGGGCATTCCTGGTGGCATAATTGACATCGCTGATGGAAGAGGACTGTTCCACGAAATCGGCAATACTCTTTTTGGCGATTTCCAGAAGTTTTTTTTCCTCCTCACTCAGTTCATCAAATTTCTTATTATATTTTAGTGGATGTGGCATTTAGTTTTTAAATCCAATTATAACGCCAAGTTTCTGATTCTGTGTTAACATAATATTAAAGTTGTCTGAATTTTTTAGCAGCCCCTAAAACTATTTTCAACACCAAAAAGACCTATCTTTGTAAAAAATTAGAGTTATGGGAGTAGCAGACATGTTATTTAAACGTAAAAAAGAACAGGCCGAAAAAAACCTGAAAGACGGCCAGGAATATATGCTGGAATACGGCAAAAGAGAAAGTGTTGTACAGTTGCCAAGCGGGCTTCAGTATGAGATTATTACTGAAGGTGACGGAGCAAAACCGGGACCTAAATCTACGGTAAAATGCCATTATCACGGAACAACAATCTCAGGGAAAGTTTTTGACAGCTCTGTAAAAAGAGGTACTCCGGCATCTTTTCCTCTGAACAGAGTCATTGCAGGATGGACAGAAGCTCTTCAGCTGATGACTGTTGGAAGCAAATGGAGACTGATTATCCCGCCGCATTTAGCATATGGAGATCAGCAGATCAGCAAAGAGATCGGACCGAACAGCACCCTTGTTTTTGAAGTGGAACTGCTGGATATTAAGTAACGGCTTAAAAAAAATAGATTAAAAATTTACCTGGATACAGGTAAATTTTTTTATTTGTATTCCCTTAGAATGAACTAAAATTTAAGGTAAGTGTTTAAAAGCAACAAATTTTATCTTAAATTAGCTGTTTCAGACGGTTCTTACCAACTGATCCTACCTGAAAATCTGACTGAATGAAAAAAATTTTTTATCTACTGGCTGTTTCCCTGCTGATGGCTTCCTGTGTCTCTAAAAAAAATCAGGTCATCAGACAGAATATCCTCACCCTGAAGGACAGCTACTGCAAAGCACCTTTTAAATACAATTACAGTAATAAAGTTCCGTCTTATAATTCAGACTCCATACTGAGCGCAAATAAAGAACTGAAGACTACATTTTCAGATCAGAGTATCCTCATTCTGAATGCGCTGGATAATCTGGATGAAGTTCACCAGATCATGGATCTGAAAAAAGATTCTTCCCTTGCGTCCCAGGTTAAAGTACTCCAGCTGAAGAGTAAGATCAACAGCAAAATTACCATTGCGCTTACCGAACTGGATGCTGTTGCAGCAGAATTCGACTGTGAAGGAGAAAGGGTAGCCCAGATCGGGAATTATGTGGATAACCTGAATGATTCCAGAAACAACAAACTGATTCTCTATTCAATTGTTGCGGGAGCAGCGGCATCCATTGCAGGGGGGATTGTAAAAGACGAAGGCTGGAGCAATGCCATAGACATCGGGGGAGGGGTATTGGGAGCAGGTTTCGGTCTTGCCACCCTGAATCCTAAAGGAAAGAAAGTTGAATTTATTCACCAGAGAAACCTTTTGAGAGATATCTGGAAAGAAAAACTGGAGTCCCCGAATTTTCCGCCATTCATCTGGTATATGTATACCGAGAAAAAATTCTCCAACAGGGAAGGCCGTTCTATTATCGGAAACATGAAAGAGCGCTGGCTGCATTACCAGTTTGATGATAACCGGCAGAATGCGGATAAATCTGTGATATTCAGCGACGGAGGTTATTACCGGGCTAATGATCTCCATAACCGGGCGGCTATGCTTAACCAGATGCAGTCGGCCACCAGAACCATCAATCAGAATATCAATTATCTGCTGTTGGATTTAGATCGCTTAATCCTTTAAGAAAAATTTAACTGTAATAAAATTTGTTACATTTAAAAATTTGTCTATCTTTGCCCTGTAATTACAATGAACAATACAAGATTTGCTACGGCAATACATATTATGACCTTACTGGCGAAAAGTCCTCAGGATTGGCTTACATCCGATTGGATCGCCGGCAGCATCAATGTCAATCCGGTGATTGTCCGAAAGGAGATCAGTGTCTTGAGAGAAGCAGGTCTTATTGCCAGCAGACAGGGAAAAGACGGCGGAAGCCGGCTAGCGCGAAATGCTGAAGCCATCAGTATTTCTGAAATTTATAAAGCAGTGAAAAATACGGAAGTTTTGGGGAAGAAAAATCAGAATCCCAATCCGGCCTGCAGTGTTGGAAAAGAAATCAATGTACATCTGGATACCTTATTTGAAGAAACCGATAAGCTGGTTGCCGGTTTTCTGGGAAACAGATCTCTGAAAGAATTTTCCGAACAGTTTGAGTAAAATTTTTTACCCATAAATGTAACAAAAATTATTACAATTAATTTAAAACAGAACAATATGAAAAAAGTAGCCGTAATCGGAGCAACAGGATTTGTAGGAACACAGATCGTAAATGAACTGGCAGAAAGAGGATATGCCGTAGAAGCTTTAGTAAGAGATGCATCGAAGGTAAAAACACGGGCCAATGTAAGTGCAAAAAGTGTAGATGTAAATAATGTAAACGAACTGGCAGAAGCATTGAAAGGAAGTGATGCTGTGATCAGTGCATTCAATGCAGGGTGGACGAACCCTGATCTTTATAACGACTTTTTAACCGGATCCCGGAACATTGAAAAAGCAGTGGAAGAGTCCGGAGTGAAAAGACTGATCGTGGTAGGAGGGGCAGGAAGCCTGTATACACCGGATCACGTACAGATTGTAGATACCCCTGATTTTCCGGAAGCTTACAAACCGGGAGCCACCGCAGCAAGAGATTACCTGAACAGGATAAAGGAAAACAATACCCTGGACTGGACGTTCTTCAGCCCGGCTATTGAAATGAATCAGGCCAACACAGGAGAAAGAACAGGAAAATACCGAACTTCCCTGGAAACTCCGGTTTTTGATGAGAACGGAAGAAGCCGTCTTTCCGTAGAAGATGTGGCCGTAGCCCTTGTGGACGAACTGGAGCAGAACAATCATATCCGTGAACGTTTTACCGCAGCGTATTAACTGATCAGAAAAAAGCCAATGTTAAAAAAGAAATTATTACCTCTGATCATTTTGTTGTTTGCTGTCAATATGCTGTCAGCGGGGAATCTCAGGATCAAAGTATACAATCCGGGATCAAAAGCTATCTTTTCTGTTACTTCCACCATCATCTATGGAGATAAAGATGCCATGCTTATTGATGCTCAGTTTCAGAAGCAGTACGCCGAACAGTTGGTAAAGGAAATAAAGGCAACGGGTAAAAACCTTAAAACCGTTTTCATTTCCCACAGCGACCCGGATTTTTATTTCGGATTAGATGTGATCCGTAAAGCATTTCCCAGCGCGAAAATTATTTCTACCGCACAGACTGCTTACCTGATTTCAGCATCAAAGGATGATAAAATGGCCGTCTGGAAACCACAGCTCAAAGAAGATGCTCCCACAGAGATCATTATTCCGGAGGCGGTGAACAGCATTCCTGATCTGGAAGGAAATAAGATTGAAATAAAACAGAATCCCGAGGATCCGGCTCATAGCTTTTTATGGATTCCCTCTTTAAAAACAGTTGCAGGAGGCATCTCAGTATCCACGGGGTCCCATGTCTGGATGGCAGATACCCAGGATCTAAAGGCTGTTGACCATTGGATTTCCGTGATTGATGCTATGAAAGCCCTGAAACCAGAGCAGGTTGTACCCTCGCACTTTTCAGAAAATTCCCTGTTGCCCCAATCTCTTGATTTTATGAAAAACTATCTTGAGAATTATAAAAAAGCAGTGACTGAGAACAAAACAGCGGAAACTATCGTCAGTTTTATGCTCAAAAAATACCCTGAACTTCCCGGAAAAGAAGAATTGGAAATGGGTGTGAAAGTTTTTCTGGGGGAAATGACCTGGGATTTAAAATCTCCATATCCGGCCATCGGCCACAAAGTAGAGGCCAATCTCGGAACATTCAGCTTTACGCTTGATTTCAAAGACAATAAGAATATGTCTTTCACAGGAACAGACGGAAAAGTGAAAGGAGCTGCTGATACGGTACAGTATACAGCGGTGGAAGTGGCAAAGAATGTTTTTATGGTGTACTGGCACGAACCGAAGCTGGGTTCCAATATTACCCATATTCAGGATTATAACAAAAATATAGTGTATACGAATATTGCAGATCCGGATGGTTCATTCAGGCACCTGAAAGGAACACTCAGGATTCTGGACTGAATAATACAGCTGCTGTCTATCCGGGCAGCAGTTTTTTTAAACTGACAGGTTTCCGGAACCTGTTAGGTTTTAATTATATTACACACAAACATTTACAAATTTGCTTTATGCTCGCAGATCGCATAATTTCATACTGCATAATTAAGGCGTAATGATTTTCTCTCCGATAAAATTTAGCTCCATATCATTTTACCAATCATGCAACAACAGATAAAGCAGATTTTAAGATTGAAACCTATTTTTCCAGTACCTTAAAACAGTTAAAAATGAAAATATTAGCGCCTTATCATACCAACAAAAACTCCGAGTATAAAATAAAAAAACAGCTGCCTGAAAAGACAGCCGCCGGTTGTTATAAATTCATAAACAATTTCGGATTGACCGGTGTATTGTTCTTGTGTACTTCATAATGAAGATGCGGGCCGGTAGAACGTCCTGAATTTCCGGATTTGGCGATAACCTGTCCTACTTTCACTTTATCATTAACCTTTGAAACAAGCTGTGATAAGTGGCCGTAAAGGGTAGCCAGCCCATTTCCGTGAGAAACGATCACGCAGTTTCCGTAACCGCCTTTCTGACCGGAAAAAATTACAGTTCCTGCAGCAGCGGCTCTTACATCCGAGCCATAGGCAACAGCAATATCAAGTCCTTTGTGAAACTGCATCTGATCTGCTTCTGCCGGAGGGTTATTTTTTTCCATCGTAACTTTGGAATTGGTATTTCCTGCAACAGATTTTGCTGAAGCAGCAGCAGGTGCCGGAGTGGGGGCGGCCGGAGCAACCTTCGGAGTAACCATTACCTTAATTTCCCTTTTGTTTCCATAGCTGTCCGTAACTTCCACGATTTTTTCAACCGGTACAGGTTTTACTTCAGGCTTTGGAGCAGCAGCTACCGGTTTAGGTTCTGCTGAAGCAGTTGGCTTTACAGAGGCAAATACGGTTTTGAAAGGAATAGGATTTTTTCTGACTCCGAAATTGGATGAGATATAGCCGTCAGCAGGCATTCCCAGTGGAACCTGCATCAGCTTGTTCTGCAGGTCCATCAGATACTGGCTGTATCGGTTGGATTGTTTTGCCAGATATACAGAATTCGAAATACTGTCTTTGCTCAGGGTCATCAGTTTTTCACTCGAAATATCTTTGGATTTAAGAAATGAATTAAGCTGTGCCACAGTCTGATCTACTAAAGTAAGATCTGTTTTCATTTTTAAGTAATCTACACTGTCTTTTTCAGTGTTTATTTTTACAAGGTTGATCTCGTAGGTTTTGTCATCTTTTTGAGAAAACAGCCTTGCAATCACAACACCTTGTGCAAAAACTACCAGTAAAAGTCCTCCAAGAAGAATATTTACGTTCTTTTTGCTGCTTAGAAATTTCTTCATATTTCTCTCTTAGTATATTATAAAACAGTTTTAAGCGTGCAAATTTAATTAAAAATAAGTTTTGAGGGATATTCTTAAATTAAAAATATATTTTTCTGTATTTAACGTTTAATTAAGCATTTAATTGTGTGGGAATGTTAATTTTTTCAGAATATGGGTTTTATCATCCTTTCAAAAGCCCTGTTACATCTTGTTTTAATATATTTGCAGTTCACATTCCAATTATGGCTAAAAAGAAAATAATTTCAGAATCTTCAAATCCAAAAAAGAATAATAAAGAGATTTCTGTAGGGGTGGTAGGAAGTGGAAGTTTTGCCACTGCCATCGTGAAAATGCTTGTTGAAAACTGTAAAGTAGTGCACTGGTGTGTAAGAAGTGAGTTTGTGAAAGGAGCTATTGAGCTTCGCGGACATAATCCAACCTATCTTACCGCTGCCCATTTTAATCTGAAGAGCTTAAAGCTGACAACGGATATCAATGAACTGGTTTCTGCCTGTGATGTGGTCGTTCTGGCTACACCATCCATTTATCTGTATGATACATTGGATAAAATGAGTTGCGATTATTCAGATAAGATCTTTGTTTCAGCAATCAAAGGGATCATTCCTAAAGTAAATGATGTGGTCGCGCATTACCTGCGTGATGAATTTAAAATCGGATTCAGAAACCAGGCGGTGATTGCAGGCCCGTGCCATGCAGAGGAAGTAGCGATGGAAAGACTTTCCTACCTTACTATTGCAGCGGTGGAAGACGAAACATCTGAAAAACTGGATGGAATTTTCAGTTCAGATTTTATTAAAGTACACTCCAGTAAAGATATTTTAGGAAATGAATACAGTGCGATTCTTAAAAATATTTTTGCGATTGGAGCAGGAATAGCAAGCGGACTGGGATACGGGGATAACTTTACAGCCGTTTTTGTTTCCAATGCAATCCGTGAGATGGAGACTTTCCTTGAAGCAGTATACGAAGCACCGAGAGATGTAAATGAAAGTGCCTATCTCGGAGATCTGCTGGTAACCGCCTATTCTCTTTTCTCAAGAAACCGTAATCTCGGAAATCTTATCGGAAAAGGATATACCGTGAAATCTGCCATCCAGTCTATGAATATGGTGGCGGAAGGATATTATGCAGCAGACTCTATCTATAAAACAGCAAAGCAGAAAAATCTTAAACTGCCCATTATCGATACCGTATATGCTATTCTTTACGAAGGTAAAAATGCAGAAAAACAGTTTAAAAAATTAACGGCAAAATTAAATTAAAAAAAACAAGGCTTTATCCTTTAAAGCCCTGTTTTGATGATATAAAACTTAAACCTCCCGGGGTTTAAGTTTTTTTATTCGCTCATTTTTGTAATAACCAGTACAAATGAAGACCTTGCATTAAGATTGCTGCTGGTAAATCCGTTCCCGGTATCAAACTCAAACTTTTGCTTAAACGTAAGAGGGGCTGCTATGGTCAGAAAATAGGAGCCCTGAAAAAAAGTAAAGGAACTGGATAATTCACACATCCTGTTTTGTTCCGTAATGGCAGCGGTTCCCGCAGAGTTCGTCAGATAAGAACGTGTACAGGTAAAATTCTGGGACAGATACTGTGTATTGGCAGGCCCTGAGTTATTATTGGCGTTGCTGGTATCTACGGAATACCGGATGATATATGTTCCGGCTGGCAGCGTGATAGAAGACGTATCGGAGCCTAATGAAGCCCCGGTAATTTTATTGGAGGCCACTGTAAAACCACTAAGGGTATGATTGCTGCTGTTGGCCGGAATCAGGGTACCGGAGCCTATCGTCAGGGACATACTCTGTGGCTCTGATCCTGAAAGAATAGCCCGCTGCCACTGATTTCTGATCCATACATAATAACCTTTTGGATGCACAGATACTCCTCCTTTGTTGTAGATCATCAATCCGTCCGCAGGATTGGAGACCGGGCTGGAAGTACTGTTCAGGGTGATAAGATCATACTGTGGAAAAAGAACGCCTTTATTGGATGAATTAATATCCAGTACACTGCCGGAGCCGGGAGTATTGGTGTTAATGCCAACCTGCGCCCTTCCTGTTGCGCTGAAAAATACAGCCATACAGATCGTATAAATAAGTTTTTTCATTTTTCTGGTCGTTTATTGGTTAAGTGCAGACCGCTGAATATCAATCTTCGCATTGGTAATGATGATCTCGCCGTTGTTGGGAGTAGTACCCCCGGATCCCATCTGGTAAGTACCTCCTGCATCATGTGCTATGGAAGGCATCAGGCTGATAGGCCCCGTTGAGGTAGTTACAAAAGAAAAGCTCAGATTAAGCGTATGCGTTTTGTTGCTGGCAATGGACTGGGCGTTGATGCTTATCGTTTTGCCGTACTGTGTGTTCGTTGCAGGATCCCAGAGCCTTACAAGATACTGGTGCAGGTGTACCGGTGTGTTGCCGATACCGGCAGAACTGCTTTCCAGAGTTGTTTTGATGTTCAGGCATACATTCACAAGATAGCCGCTGTTGCCGGGAAGAGTAATAGCCCCGGTAGCAGTGTTGTATGAAGCTCCGATATCATTGGATACGACTGTAAACGATGCATCAGAGAAATCTTTATAAGTACCGTTGTTAAGATTTCCCAATACAGCATAATCCGTGTTTCTCTGAAGCATCATATAGCTTACCAGATTATAGGTGTCCGCAATCTGGCTCCAGCGGTTGTTTTTCCATAAATATAACCCGGGACTGATGGAATTCCCTTTATTGTATACCAGAAGCCCTTCAGCAGGATTATTGACCGGGGTAGTGTTATTTAAAATATCCACAATGTCCACTCTTGGAAGAAGTACTCCTTTATTGGTAGATTCGGATACTTCCAGAACAGCAGAAGTATTGACGCTTGTTTTACCAATAGCAACCTGCGCACAGAAAGTGTGAGCTAACCATAAAAATAGCATGATATAATTCCTTTTCATGTTTAAAGTGTTTAAATTTTAGATATTTTGATGTAAGATCCGGTTGGGATTACATTAACAAGGTCATAAAACGTACTGTTCTGCATTCTTCCGAATCTCAGTCTCAAACCTCCGATGATATTGGCATTCGCGTTAGCCGGAATACTGTAATAGTAGGACCACGAAGCAAGATGATTTGTGTTGGTTTTGGAAACAATCGGAATTTCCTTCCGGGTGTTGACCCCTGCAGTAAATGTGTTGGTAGCATTATTATAGGTATCCCCATAGAAATCTATAAAATACCCCATCAGGTAATAGGAGCTTCCCGACAGAGGAGCGGTTCCGCCCTGTCCGGAAGGGCTTTCCGGTGGAGAATTAAGATTCAGGTTAACCTCTACCAGATAATTTCCCTGCGGAAGAACCAAAGAATAGCCACCTGACAAGGTATTCTGTACTACCTTGAAACCATTGATATTGGAAACCCCCGAAATAGCAGGAGGATTTACTATTAGCAGGGTATTGGCACCGGCAACAGCATTATCCAGGGCAGATAAAGATCCTGTAAAATCCAGATAAGCTACCTTAGGAGTATCTTCGGCATCGATGGTACTCTGCCACCGGTTTAGGGTACTGTTAAAGATATGCAGTGCCTTATTGTTGCTGTTGGTTCCTCCGTTAAAAGCAATAAGTCCGTTTACGGGGCCATTTACAGGAGTTGTGGTACTGGCAAGATTGGCAAGGTTAAGATTGGGAAAAAGAAGGCCTTTGTTTCCTCCGGATACTGTAACCGATGGAGCGGAAGTATAGCCGCTACCGCCATTATTAAGAGTAATTCCTGTCACGGAACCGTTCGAAATGACGGCTGTTGCACGGGCCTTATTTCCGCCGTTTACAATCGTTCCGCCTCCGTAGAAATTAATGGTTGGAGCTGTTGTATAGCCGCTTCCGCCATTTGTTACGGTAATACCTGTGACAGTTCCACCTGAAACAGTGGCCGTTGCTGTTGCCGGTATTCCGTTGAAATTTTCAATGTGCAGAATTGCACTGGGGTCCGGTGTGGACGTGTTGATTCCTACACTTCCGCTCTGGGCTAATGCCGCTGTTGCGAAAAATGTACTTACGAAATTAATAATTTTCATCTGTACTATGTTTAGAAAGAAATATTTTTAATTGAATTGTGTCTTAAGTTGTGTTTATTTTAATGCAAATTACACAAAATAAATAATATATTAATGGTTATTTCGCATTTTAAAATGTTAAATATTGTATTTTATTCAATGAAAAGTGAGATTTTTAATTTTATATTTAATGTTTTTCACGAAATATTGATAAATTGTTATTGTGTAAATATTTATTATTGAAGGATTCTTTGTGGTGAACTTAAAAAAACTTATGTTTTTATAATTTTTTTTAACGATTTAAGTCCTTCCGGTGAGAATTCTGCATCGTGAAATCAGACTGTAATTTTTATGAAAATAGAGGTTCCGATGATGAAAAAGCATGAAAAAGAGTCAGATCATTACTTCTTTCAATGAAAATCTATTGATACTTTCCATCGTATTTTTTTGCCGGAACCGAAAGAATTTTACCGGTAAAAAATAACATGTTAAAATCGTTAAACGCATTTTCAGTTATAAAACTTTTCCCGAAATTTGAAGTAAAATTTTAAATTATGTCACAATCGCTTACAAGCAGAACACCGAAACCAAAGTACGATGTTGTCCTGATAGGTGGCGGAATAATGAGCGCCACTTTAGCAACACTGCTGCACGAATTTGATCCCGAACTGGAAATCGCAATATTTGAAAGGCTGGGAAGATTTGCTAAGGAAAGTACCGCAGCCTGGAATAACGCAGGAACCGGGCATTCTGCTTTTTGTGAACTTAATTACACTCCGGAAAAACCGGATGGAACCATTGATATCAGCAAAGCAGAAAGCATTGCCGAGCAGTTTGAAATATCAAAACAGTTCTGGTCCTATCTGGTTACCAAAGGATATATTCAGGATCCTAAGGATTTTATCAATTCATGTCCCCATATGAGCCTGGTGTTTGGCGAAAAAGAAGCAGAATACCTCAGAAAACGCCATGAAAAAATGTCGGAATCTGTTCTGTTTTCCGGTATGGAGTATTCTACCGATCATGAACAGCTTAAAGAGTGGATTCCTCTTGTAATGAGCAAAAGAAACCAGTCTGAAGTAATGGCTGCCACCAAAATGGATATGGGAACTGATGTGAACTTCGGAACCCTCACCCGTAAAATGGGCAGACACCTGCTTGAAGATTCCAATGTGGAAGTCTTTCTGTATCATGAAGTGAAAGATATAGATCCGAGGGAAGACGGAAAGTGGGAGATGAAAGTAAAAGACAGAATTCATAACCACAGGCAGGAAGTCGTTGCCGATTTTGTATTCATCGGAGCGGGAGGATATGCGCTTCCGCTGCTGGACAGTTCAGATATTAAAGAAAGCGAAGGGTACGGAGGTTTTCCGGTTTCAGGACAGTGGCTGGTAAGCCATAATCAGGAACTGGTAGAAAAGCACCACGCCAAAGTCTATACACAGGCTACCGTAGATGCACCCCCAATGTCGGTTCCTCACCTTGATCTCAGAATTATTGATGGTAAAAAAGCCCTTTTATTCGGTCCATTTGCCGGATTTTCCACAAAATTCCTGAAAGAAGGAAGTTATCTTGATCTGCCGGAAAGCGTGAATACAAAAAATTTAAGATCATTATTCGGAGCCTGGTGGCATAATATTCCGCTTACGAAATACCTGATTCAGCAGGTGGCCATGACAAAATCCCAGAGAATGCAGCATTTGAGGGAATTTGTTAAAGACGCTAAAGAAGAGGACTGGGAGCTTAAAGTAGCCGGACAGCGGGTTCAGATCATTAAAAAAGATGAGCAGGAAGGCGGTAAGCTGGAATTCGGAACCGAAGTGGTTGTCAATAAAAAAGGAACGATTGCATCTCTTCTCGGAGCCTCTCCGGGAGCCTCCACCGCCGTATATGCTATGCTGAATGTGCTTGAAAAATGCTTCCCTGAAAAACTTCACGGAGAATGGAGAGAAAAGCTGCTGGAAATGGTGCCTTCTTACGGACAGAAACTGGCCGATCATCCGGAGCTTACCGTGAAGATGAGAAATTATACCAAAGAGAAATTAGAATTAGACTATTAATACAAGCAATGGGCAATGGATAATAAGTAATCTGGATACATTACCCATTACTCATTACCTATTACCCATTACTCATAAAAAAGTGGAAGAAGTTGTTGTAAAACCCATCATCGCAAAAGAGCTCCTGGAATCTCTTCAGGCAAAAACAGAAGAGGAAAAGCAGGTTATTGTACACTGCTGTTTTCCGGCTTCCCCGTTTTTGGGAAACCTGATCAGGATCTGGCATTCAACCTATCTTTTCGATAACCAGTCTGAGCATAAAAGCAGCCTCATTCATGCTGAAAATATTACCATATATCCCAACTGGACACCCGTTCCGTTTATGCAGGACTTTTGGTTTACCCTGATCTTTTCGGGGCTTCCACGCGACTGTAAGAGCTTTGACCTGAAAGAAGTAATTCCTGAAGAAGGCGGGTTTTTTGTGGAATCTATCAAAAGAAATTCACTGGATGTGTACCGGGTGAAAATTTCAGAATCTTATTAATGCTATGAAAACAAGAGAGGAAAAACTGAAACAGATCATCCGATGGGCCGAAGATAACCGGGATATCCGCGCAGTACTGCTCACCAGTTCACTGGTGAATCCTTATGCCCCCGTAGATGATTTCAGCGACCTTGATGTGGAACTTGTTTTTGAAAACAGGGAGCCTTACGAAATTCATCACGACTGGCTTTCTCTATTCGGAGTGCCGATTTCCATGATAGAAGAAGATGACAGCGTTTTTGAAGGAAAGCATGCCATGAAAATGGTACTGTACCGGGATCATGTAAAAGTTGATTTCAAGCTTTACGGCAAAAAAGATTTTCTGGCAGAAGTTCAGCAGGAATCTCTTCCCGAGGACTGGGATGTAGGATATAAAATACTGGTTGATAAAGAGGGGCTGACGAAAGGGCTAAAACCTCCAACCTATCAGTCTGTGATGATTCAAAAGCCGCAGGAAGAGGACTTTTCTAAACTGATCAATGATTTCTGGTGGGATACAACCTATGTGGCCAAATGTCTGAAGCGCGGTGATATTTTTTATGCAAAATTCATGGCCGAAAATGTCATAAGAACAGATTATCTGGTTCCCCTTATCGAATGGCATATTGCTGAATCGCAGGGCTGGACAGATATTACCACGAATAAACACGGAAGACTTTTCCGAAAATACCTTCCTGAAGATCTGTGGAAAAGAATTGAAGCTACCTTCTCTGGAAGCAGCATTGATGAAAACTGGCAGTCCTTAGCCGTTCTTATGGATCTGGTACATGAAACCGGATCATCTTTAGCCGCGAAACTTAATTTTTCCTATCCTGATAAGCTGGAAAAAGACATCAGAAAATATCTGGATGAGGTAAAATCGCTGCTTTAAATTTTAAGCAAATTCATTCTGCCTGATCAGGTTTTCCATGCAGTATTCTGCAATAGCCGTAATGGTAACGAACGGATTGACTCCAATGGTTCCGGGAATTAAAGATCCGTCCAGAATATACAGATTCTCATGCCCTTTCAGTTTTCCGTATTCATTGGTGGCTTCTCCCAAAACACAGCCGCCAAGCGGGTGATAACATATATCCGCACCGAATCCGTTCTTAAAAAGGAGATGGCTTCTTGTTCCCCCGTTGGCCCTGTTCATTTTTTTTATAAAATAATCTGCATTGGCCCTCATTTCAGCGGTATGCTGTTCATTCCAGTTCAGTACCAGTTCGCCTTTGTCAGGATCATAAGTCACTTCACCTTTTCTGTCAACCCTGTTGATGAGCAGATAAAGAGCCGTAGCCACGTCCATTCCCATTGGCAATGGGGCAATTTCTGTGAAAAACGGATGCTCGGGATCGTCCCAGTTATCAATTCCGCCTACGGGGATCGTAGACTGTCTGGCGCCCGTTCCGCCGGATAAAGGTTTTACCCAGTTTCTTCCCGTCATGAAATTTCCGTTATTACCCCAGCTTTTCCCGATACGTTCATGAACAGGAAATCCGTTTACAGCCCGGGAGTGAAGCAGCAGTTTCAGAGTTCCCATAGTTCCTGCTGCAAGAATCAGCTTTTTGCAGTTGAATATTTTATCAGAGACCAATGCTCCGGATGTATCGGTTTCCTGAACTTTTAAAGTGTACGTCTGGTCATCATTCAGTCTGATATAATCTACACGGTGGAGATCAAGGATTTCCAGATTTCCTGTTGCCATCGCTTTTTTCAGATAAGTTTTATCCAGGCTGTTTTTCCCGTGATTGTTGCCGTAGATCACCTCGGTGTTAAGAGCCGAACGGGGGACCTCATTTCTGTATTCCTTTTCCATGTATTGAAAATCGTAGACATTGGGAACCCGGATGGTTTTGAATCCTGCTTTGTGTGCTTCCGCTTCTCCCACTCTGGTAAATTTATAATAAGGACAGTCTTTCAGGAACTGTTCGTTAATGACATTTACTTTAAGCTCTTTATGGACGAGAGGAAAATAATGATGATAAAACTTTTCCGCATCAAGGTCAGGGAAAATCTCTTTAAAGTAGCTTTCTTTCGGGGTAACTGCCATACCGCCATTCACCAGGGATCCGCCTCCCACACCTCTGCCGGCCCAGATACTGATGTTTTCAAAATCCATACGGTCCAGAGTTCCGGTAAATGGAGTGATAGAGAATATATTCATGAACGGGGCAATCGTTTTATTTTTCAGCCAGGCAGCACTTTTTCCGGGCTTCAGAAGACTGGAGTAGGGAATTCCTGCTTTTTCCCAGTTAAGTCCCATTTCCAGAAGAATCACTTTTTTTCCGGCTTCACACAGACGTAATGCAGAAACAGCACCGCCATAACCGCTTCCTATGATGATAATGGGAGCATCAACCGTATATTTCTGAGGCTGAAGCCGGGCAGCCTGAAACAGGTTGGAATTAAGAAAATAAAACCCGGATACGGCCAGGATGCCAGTTTTAATGAATTGTTTTCTGTCCATAATCATTCCCTGTCAAAAAATATGCTGGAAAAAGAGGTTGGGGATATATTTAAAACAGATTATACTATTTTATCACAATTTTAACTTTTCATGCCACATAAAATTCATAGTTTTACTTATAATTCTGAAAATTTATGAAAAAATATATCATTTTATTTTTGTTATTTCCCTTGATGGTTTTCTCACAGAGAATTGTGTCAGGAGAAGTTATGGAAGTCAAAAAATTCCAGCGTGACCTTAATAGAGAATATAAAGATCCCAAGCGGACCCCTCTGCGTGGAGATGATTTTACCAATTTTAAAGGACATCCTTTTTTTCCGTTCAATCTTAAATACAGGATTACGGCAACACTGGTTAAAACTAAAGATGCAGAACCTTTTGAACTTCCAACTTCTTCAGGAAAAACAAAAAAGTACAGGGAATACGGTAAAGTAAACTTTATGCTGGATGAGAAACCGTATACCCTTACCCTGTATCAGAGTCTGGATCTTATGAAGCAAGATAAATATAAAGATTATCTTTTCCTTCCATTCCGGGATGAAACCAATGGCAGAGAAACCTACGGAGGAGGGAAGTATATGGACCTGAAAATACCGGAAGGAGATACCATTCTGCTTGATTTTAACCAGTCTTATCAGCCTTTCTGTGCCTATAACGCGTATGACTACAATTGTCCGGTCGTTCCGGAAGAAAATAAGCTTCCCGTGGAAATAAAGGCAGGAGTGATGTACAAAGATATTTATCATCATTGATTATGGTAGCGTTACGATTCTTTAAGCAGGAAGATCTTTCTGAAGTGAACTATGCTCTGGATGAAGACCAGTTACGTTTTACCTCCACAGCAGAACAGGCACTTCAGAGAATAAAAGAGAGGGATGATAATGATTCTTTTCCGGTGATCATTATGGAGGATGATGTGCCGGCAGGGTTTTTTGTCCTTGATTTTGGTGAAGATAAACTGGATCTTACGGATAACGGAGATTCCGTTTTGTTGAGGTCTTTGTCTGTAAATCCCGGAATGCAGGGCAAAGGAATAGGAAAAGAAGCGATGGCTGGAGTGGATGATTTTGTCAGGGAAAATTTTCCTCACTGTAATGAAATTGTATTGGCCGTTAACCGGAAAAATGAATTGGCTTACCATATTTACCTTAAAGCAGGATATTCTTATGACGGAAAAACAAGGATGGGAAGAAGCGGACCTCAATATCTGATGTATAAAAAACTTTAAGAAAATTTTAAATTCAAAAGCTTCCGTTCTGTTGATTTCTTCCATAACTTTGGGTAACATCAAATACAGAATATGGAAATATCACTTCATAATCAGGTCGCTGTGGTTACAGGAGCATCCAGCGGAATAGGTTCAGGAATCGCAAAATCTCTGGCAGCAGCAGGAGCTTCAGTGGTTATCAATCACTCCTCAGAAAGGTCTGCGGAAGAAGCAGAGGCGGTTTTGAAGGAAATTACGGAAGCAGGAGGTACAGCGATCATTTACCGGTGTGATGTCTCTAAGGAAGATCAGGTCGTGAGAATGTTTCAGGATGTGGTTTCGCAGCTGGGAACAGTAGATATCCTGGTTAATAATGCAGGAATTCAGAAGGATGCAAAATTTACAGAGATGACCCTGGATCAGTGGAATGCCGTAATAGGAGTCAATCTTACCGGGCAGTTTCTGTGTGCAAGAGAAGCGATTAAAGAATTTCTGCGTCGCGGAATAGATCCTTCACGCTCTGTGGCATGCGGAAAAATCATTCATATCAGCTCTGTTCATGAAATTATTCCCTGGGCTGGCCATGCCAATTATGCAGCAAGCAAAGGAGCCGTAAGAATGCTGATGCAGACCCTGGCTCAGGAATACGGTGCTGATAAGATCCGGGTAAACTCTATCTGCCCGGGTGCCATTCAGACCCCGATCAATACCAATGCGTGGAATACCCCTGAAGCCCTCAACTCACTGCTTACCCTTATTCCTTATAACAGGATCGGTCAGCCGCAGGATATAGGAAATTTAGCCGTGTTCCTGGCAAGCGATCAGGCAGATTATATTACAGGCACCAGCATCTTTGCAGATGGAGGAATGACTACTTTTGAGAGCTTTTCTACCGGAGGGTAGAAGGATACAGGGGGTAAAACGTTTATTTTAGCTCAGAATTGCTCCATTGCGTATTCATTATTCATAATCAACGCTTATGACGGAAAAACAAAGAATTTCAGATGTTTCCTGGAAAAAATGGGGACCTTACGTCAGCAACCGGGAATGGGGGCTTGTGCGTGAAGATTATAGTGAAAACGGTGATGCATGGAACTATACCGGCCATGATACAGCCGAAGCCAAAACGTACCGCTGGGGTGAGGAAGGGATCTGCGGAATCTGTGATGATCTGCAGCGAATGGTCTTCTCCGTAGGATTCTGGAATAAAAAAGACAGGATGATAAAAGAACGGTTCTTTGGCCTTACCAACGGCCAGGGAAACCACGGAGAAGATGTGAAGGAGTATTTTTATTACCTGGACTCCACTCCCACGCATTCTTATATGAAGATGCTGTATAAATATCCGCAGAAAGCCTTTCCCTATGAAGACCTTGTAAAGACCAATGCAGAAAGAGATAAAAATGAACCGGAATATGAACTGATTGATACCGGAATTTTTGATTCCAATGAATATTTTGACATCTTCATTGAATATGCCAAAGAAGGTCCTGATGATATTTTGGTAAGGCTTACCGTGATCAACAGATCAGAAAAGGAAACTTCCCTTGTCGTCTTACCCACAATATGGTTCAGGAATACCTGGAATTGGGGATATGATGATTATCAGCCCAGGCTGTTTGCTGAAAAGGGCGGACGGATCAGAGCAGATCATAAAGATCTCGAAATAAAAAATATCTACGCCAGACAGTTTTCTGAAGTCCTGTTCTGTAATAACGAAACCAATAACGAAAGACTTTACCGGTCGTCCAATACATCAGGATACTGTAAAGACGGTATCAATAATTATATAATGACCGGTGATTCCCGGTCGGTAAATCCTGAAAATACAGGAACTAAAGCCTCTTTTTTCATAGATGAGCATTTTAAAGGCAGAGAATCCAAAACATTTGAATTCAGGATTTCTGATAAGGAACTGAGTGATCCGTTCGCAGCCTGTGATGCTGTTTTTGAACAGAGGAGGAAAGAGGCCGACGATTTTTACGCCGGAATTCAGGATGGAATACCGTCAGAAGACGAAAAACTCATACAAAGACAGGCATTTGCGGGAATGCTCTGGAATAAAATGTATTATCATTATAACGTTGAAAAATGGCTGAAAGGCGATCCTGCCCAAATGTCTCCTCCCAAATCCCGTGAAAACATCCGGAATTATGACTGGAAGCACCTTAATAATGAACATATCATTTCTATGCCCGACAAATGGGAATATCCATGGTATGCCACCTGGGATCTGGCTTTCCATACCATAAGTTTTTCGCTTATTGATCCTGATTTTGCAAAATACCAGCTGAAACTTTTTCTCTTCGAATGGTACATGCATCCCAACGGACAGCTTCCGGCCTATGAATGGAACTTCAGCGATGTCAACCCTCCTGTACATGCCTGGGCCGTTTTCCGGGTATTTAAAATTGACGAATATCTGAAAGGAAAACCGGATCTTGAATTCCTGGAAAGTGCTTTTCAGAAGCTGCTGATGAATTTTACCTGGTGGGTGAATAAGAAAGATAATAACGGGAATAATATTTTTGAAGGAGGATTTCTGGGGCTTGATAATATCGGTGTTTTCGACAGGAATTCCGTTCTTCCCAACGGAGAGCAGCTCGAGCAGTCGGACGGCACCAGCTGGATGGCCATGTTTGCCCTGAACATGATGAGAATAGCTCTGGAACTGGCCCTCTACAATAATGTGTATGAGGAAATGGCGATGAAATTTTTTGAACACTTTCTGTCCATTGCCAATTCCCTGGATAATATGGGGGAAGAAGATTTCAGTCTTTGGGACGGGGAAGATGAGTTCTTTTACGATGCCATTGCTTCCAGCGACGGAACGCACATGTATTTAAAGTTAAGAACAATAGTAGGGTTGATTCCCATGTTTGCCGTTGAGGTGATAGATGATGAAATGATTGAAAATCTTCCCAATTTCAAAAAAAGAATGAAGTGGGTGCTGGACAATAAACCGGAGCTGGCTTCCCTGGTTTCGCGATGGGAAGTGAAGGGGCAGGATTCCAAACACCTTTTATCCCTGCTCAGAGGGCATCGTCTGAAGAGGTTACTGAAAAGGATGCTGAATCCGGATGAGTTTTTAAGTGAATACGGAGTAAGGGCGCTCTCTAAAGAATATGAGCAGAACCCTTATACCCTTAATCTCAATGAAACGGATTATACTGTAAAATATACACCGGCCGAAAGCGACAGCGGACTTTTTGGGGGTAACAGCAACTGGCGCGGGCCCGTTTGGTTTCCGGTTAATTTCCTGATCATTGAAAGCCTGCAGCGCTTTTTCTTTTATTACAGCCCTGATTTCCTGGTTGAGTATCCTACGGGAAGCGGAAATTATTCCAACCTGGATCAGATTGCAGACTCTCTGAGCAAAAGGCTGGCTAAAATATTTTTAAAGGATGAAAATGGAAAACGTCCTGTACACGGGCAGTATGAAAGATTTCAGACAGATCCTGATTTTAAAGATTATCTTTTATTCTATGAATACTTCCACGGGGATAACGGCCGTGGAGCAGGAGCCTCTCATCAGACGGGCTGGACAGGGCTGATAGCAAAGATCCTGCAGCCGAGATTCTCCAAAAAAGAAATGGCAGAATCTGAAACGGAAATGCCGGAGGAAAAAACCAGTCAGAAAAAATAAAAAATGCGGGTCCGGGATCATAATTTCTGCTTTAGACAGGTTTGAAGCCGCGAGGTGGAAGAAGAGAGTTACGAAAATCATCATTGATAAATGACATTCTGTTTCTACCTTTTTTAAAATCATTTGATTTCAAAGTAGGCATCAATACCTATATCTAAAAAAACTTCCGGCCTTTATTCAAAAATCTGCTGGATCACCTCAAGGGATGCCGGCATTTTAAAATCGGTTATATGATAATGATAATAGACAAGTATGCTGTCCAGAAAATCTTTTCTGAGAGCAGAATGGATTTTTGTTGAATATATATCCCCTGAAGTAAGGGCTGTTTTCCAGACTGAGGAAATTTCCTGCCCGAATAGCTGATGAGCCGCGACCGCAGAAAACGTCCCGGTTTCAGGATCTAAAAAAGAGCCGTCATTAACCAGCGGGGCTACTCCCTGAATCTTTAGAATACGGATCAGAAAAAGCAGGTGACACTGATAATTTTTATTCATCAGCTCATTGAGGAATTCATCAATATTGAAAAAGATATTGGGATTTTTATTTTCGTGCCTCAAAACCTGATTCAGGAAATCTGAAATGAAAAATATAACGGTGCCGGCCTTAATATCGGTATAGACATCGTTGGTTTTCAGCAATTCAAATTTTGAAACAGACGGAATTCTGCCTCCTCTGGCAGGGGTTACAGAAAAACTGAGTTTATTCAAAGGCTGAAGCAGGGCTTTCTTTTTATTTCTTTTGGAATATATTCCTTTCAGAAAATAGGTCTGAAAGCCGTCTTCTTCTGTAAAACAATGCAGAACAGCATCGTTTTCGCCATATTTTATGAATGAAAGTAAAAATCCGTTCTGTGAATTCATTAATTAACTACGGCTATTTTGGCGGTAGCTTTATCTGAACCGTCTTCATTGGTCATCAGTACGAAATAAATTCCCGAGGCCACGCGGGTACCCTTATTGTTGTTAAGGTCCCATTCGTAATATCCTCCTCTGGCAACGGCTGAATGTACCACATTTCCGGCTGCATCGGCAATTCTGATATTGGTTTTTTCAGCAAGCCCTTTTATTGTTACCTTTCCTTTAAAGTTGGAGTATACCACAGGATTAGGATACACGACCACATTTCCGAAGTTGGAGGTTACATCGGCTACGTCGCCCTGATAAACAACAATTCCGTTATAGGTAACAAAATATACTTTCCCTGTTTTTTTATCTACTTTAATGTCTGTAACAGAGTTGGTAGGAAGAGGTGAGTTTTCTTTTGTAAAATGTTTGATGGTCTGCTGGCCGTCAGAGGAAAGATAGTATACACCGCCTCCATCTACGGAAACCCATTTGTGATCTCCTGCATCCACCTCCACCTGGAGGATCTGGGAATCTCTGAAAAGCTCTTCTCCAAGTCCGTTCTGTTCAATAACGATAGGGGCTACCTGCGGATCAGATCCTTTAATTTCGGTAGCGGCATTGGCCAATATCCTTAATCCGCTGTCGGTACCGATCCATGCATCTCCGGATTTATCGATAGCCACCGATATGGTTCCTTTTGAGTTACCTGCAAATCCGTTGGTGTCTCTCAGGATGTAATCTACATCATCGGAAAAGCTGCCGGCATTTTTATAATCATATACGATGAAAGTGTTGGTTCTGGGAGTAGGAATCCACAGCATGTTTTCATAAAACAGAGGTTTCTGAACCGCATCGCTGGTGATGTTGAACTTCTTTAGATTGAAGTTATCTGCAGCGGGATCGTAAACCCCTATTGAAGCAATTCCTTCATTATAGGAAACAGAAACAAAAAAGTTGTTCTGGTTATCCACTGCAAAACCAACAGGACGGTTGTAAGCAGGCAGGGTAGTTCCCAGATTATAGTATTTTACCAGATCAAAATCTTTATTGGTTGGGTTATACTTCATTCTGTAAACACCTTGTGGCCCTCCGGTTGCATAGTTTGTGAAAAATACTTCACTGTTATCCCTGGGATTAAGTACAGCATCCAGAACATTCATAAGGCTGGTATTCTGTACGAAATAGGAAGAATATATCCATTCAGAACCGGAGAAATAATAGAATCCGGGTCTTTTTGGATTGTTTACGGGGGTATTGTATCTTCCGTCTCTTGCACCGGACGATACTAAGATCTGGTCATTGTCATACAGGTTAATTTTGTATGAAAAATTAGAATATGGTCCGGACGGCTTATACATGCTGCCGCCTTCATCTTTTATTCCTGATAATATGGTTCCTCCATATATTTTTCCGTTGGTTTTTATGGCGGTATTGCATTCTTCTCCTACACTTACTGTTCCCTGGTTTATTCCGTTGGTACCGAATGTGTAGATTCTGGCAACATCTGTTACCACAATATTGTCTGAAGATACTACGATGTCGCGGATATTTCCGAAACTTGCGGGAAGTGGAGTGGAAACTCCGTTATTATACAGGAATGCAGAGGTTGCAGATGAAAATACCAGGGATGTTTCGGCATCAATATGCTTAAATGCTCCGGGGATTTCTGTCACCCAGGTGGAATATACCGGAAAAGTGGTATTCATCTCATGGGTCTTCAGTCCGTTGTCGGTAGCAGAATATACTTTATTGCCGAAAATAACGGCTTCGTTGCTGGCTTCATATAGACCTCCTCCTGTCATAAAGAAGGTTGAATCCCCAAATTCTTTCCTGTTCAGGTTGAATATAGAAATTCCGTAGCCTACGGAAATTACAGCCTGATCTCCTGTGATAGAGATATGGTTGATTTTTTTGCTTCCGTTATATCCGGTGGCAATAGGAATATCAACGATATATTTAATTTCCTGTGGAGTAATAACATCCAGGGAGCCGTTACTATACCCTATAATTCCGGTTTTAGTCTGCGGGTTATAGTCAAAGGCAGTGATTCCTGTATTATGAAGGCCGTTGGCTTTAGATAACTTTGTAATCTCTCCTGTTGAGATTGTATAATAGAATATCCCGTTTTCCGTAGCGGCAATTATTTTTCCATTGTCTTCTTTCATTGCCAAGACATTGTTGTAGGAAAAAATATCCGTCCATTTTTTTGAGGTAATGACCTGCGCATTTGCCAACTGCAGGGATGCTAAAATACCAAGAGAAATTATAGAAAGTTTTTTCATATTATGCGGTTATGCTGCTGTCAATCACCTGGTTGTTCCAGGAAATATGCTGTATGTTTTTATTAATGTCAAAGTGGAAATCAATTCTTCCTAAAAGCAGGCCTGCCCATCCAACCTGGTTTACCAGAACGTTTTTTCCCTGTCTGTTGGTATACGTCTGGGGTTCCGGAAGGAAAGTATGGGTATGACCTCCCAGAATGATGTCAATATTTTCTGTTTTGGCGGCCAGGATCTTATCACTTATTTTACCGGGTTCATCCTTATAATCATAGCCGATATGTGAAAGGCAGATCACCAGATCACATTTTTGCTCATTTTTCAGGAAGTTTGAATAATGCTGCGCTACTTCTACGGGATCCGAATATACGGTTTCTCCGTATTGTTTTTTGCCGACAAGCCCGTCCAGTTGGATTCCGACCCCGAAAATTCCGACTTTGATTCCGTTTTTATTGAAGATTTTATATGGTGAGGTTTTTCCGTCCAGAACCGTATTCCTGAAATCATAATTGGAACAGATGAAAGGGAATTTAGCGTTGGGAAGTACCTTTAAAAAACCATCCAGACCATTGTCAAAGTCATGGTTTCCCATAGTGGAAGCATCATACTTCATCATGGACATCAGTTTGAACTCCAGTTCACCACCGAAGAAATTAAAATAAGGAGTTCCCTGGAAAATGTCCCCCGAGTCCAGAAGAAGCACATTGCTTTCCTGGCTTCTGATCTGCTGAATCAGGCTTGCCCTTCTGGCAAATCCTCCCTGATTGGGATTTTTCGTATAACCGGCATCAAAGGGTTCTATCCTGCTGTGCTGGTCGTTGGTATGAAGAATGGTAAGTTTATTCGCGGATTTTAAAGGATTGAATTTTAATTCTTCCGCCATCATCATATTGGGAGCTAAAGCCATTGCTAAAGATCCGCCTCCTATTGCTTTTAAAAATTTTTTTCTATCCATTATTTCTTACCGGTAAAATTTAAACGAACATCTGTATTGGGAATTACTTCAGGAGTTTTTTTGAAATATTCAATAAACAGATCTCTCAGTTTGATTCCCGTAGGAATCGCTTCTCCTTTTGAGAAAAATTTCATATTGTCGCCTCCTAACGCCAGATAATCCGAAGTTGCAATATAATATTCCTGGGACGGATTTACAGGCTTTCCGTTGATTAAAGTTTTGGTAAGCTGCCCGTTACCGGTTTCAATGTACAGGTGGGAAACAGGGTTGTTTACCTGTGTTTTTGCGTAATAATCGTAAAGTCCCTGAAGGTCTGTTCCTTTCAGTTTCACAATGATGACTTCATTTTCGAAAGGCATTACCTCAAATACGCTTTTCAGGAGAATATCTCCTTTTCCGATGGTTGTTCTGATTCCTCCGATGTTGATGAGCGCAGCATCTACATTTTTTTGCAGATGGGTTTGGGCCCATGCATCAGCTCCCTCGAATGTATAGTCAGCCAAAAGATTACCCAGATTGCTGTTATCGCCCTGTTTGGTAAGATCTACGCTGGTATGGGAGATCTTCTGGTTCATTTCTTTATCCAGTTTCTCTTTATAGGGTTCAATAACTTTTACAAATGCCTCATCATTTTTTAGCTCATTATTAATAGAAATGTTTTTCCGGGGCTGAACACTGGCCAGCTGCAGCGTGGAGGCTGTCTTGCAGGCAGTCAGTGAGACCAGAGCAATTCCTAGTAACAAGAATTTATTTTTCATAATATCTTTTAGTATATGCAAATATAATTATATGTATAATAAAACATTATTATTTATTACAAATTCTTACGGTAAATTATTAAATTTGACAAAAATAATTCGAACAGATGAGCATTTTAAAAGGAGTAGGTGTTGCATTGGTAACACCCTTTAATGAAGATTTATCCGTTGACTTCGATAGTTTAACAAAACTTGTTGAATATAATATCGGAAACGGAACCAATTATTTGGTAGTACTGGGAACGACAGCTGAGGCTGCAACGCTTTCTGATGAAGAAAAGAAACAGGTAACCGAACATATCATTAAGGTAAATAATAAACGTCTTCCCCTGGTTCTGGGAATCGGCGGGAACAATACTCTGGAAGTCAAGAAACAGATTGAAGAAGCGGATCTTTCTGAATTTGATGCAGTGCTTTCAGTGTCTCCATATTATAACAAACCTAATCAGGAAGGGCTTTACCAGCATTATAAGATGTTGGCTTCCACAGGAAAGAATATCGTTATTTATAACGTTCCGTCCAGAACGGGGCAGAATATTGAAGCAGACACTACAATCCGTCTCGCAAAAGAATTTCCGAATCTTTTCATGATCAAGGAAGCAGCACCGAATATTCTTCAGTATTTTGATATTCTGAGAAAGAAGCCTGAAGGATTCTCTCTGGTTTCAGGGGATGATGAGTATACACTTCCTGTAACACTGGCCGGAGGAAACGGAGTGATCTCTGTGATCGGGCAGGCCTATCCAAAGGAATTTTCAACAATGGTTCAGCTGGCTTTTGAAGGAAAAGTGAAAGAAGCCTACGAGATCCATAATAAACTGGTAGAAATTACCCGTCTTATTTTTGCAGAAGGAAACCCTTGCGGAATTAAAGTGGTACTGGCAGAAAAAGGTATTGTTAAAAATTATCTGAGACTGCCTTTAGTTCCTGCTTCAGAAGGACTTTATGCAAAGATCAAAGCCGAAATGGCCAATATTTAAGGAAATCCATGAATTGATAATTTTGCTGTTAAACTGCAAGATAAAATTCACAATTACAACATAATAACAGAGTGAAAAGTTCCGGCTTTTCACTTTTTTTTAATCATAAAAAGTATGAAATTAACAGAAGCAACAGAAAAAGACATCCCGCTGATCCGGAATCTCGCCAGAAGATCCTGGGAAAATGCTTATGCAGAAATCCTTTCCAATGAACAAATGGAATATATGCTTTCAGAAATGTATTCTGAAAGCGAACTGACAAAACATTTTCAGGATGAAAATTATCACTATTACCTGATCATGGATGAAAATACAGGTTCTTATGAAGGATTTATCGGTTATGAGCATCATTATGATGATCATATTACAAAACTTCACCGCATTTATCTGGTGCCGGAAAGTAAGGGTAAAGGTTTCGGGAAAGAAGCGCTTCGGTTCCTGAGCCGGAAAGTTTCTGAGAATGGGGATAAAAAAATCATTCTGAACGTTAATAAGAATAATGAAGCCAGACGCTTCTATGAGTCCCAGGGATACCGTGTTTACGGCGAAGGTGTATTTGATATAGGCAACGGATTTGTGATGGATGATTATATGATGGAATTCTTAATTCACGAATAATTGACTTAAAATTGTGTAACAATATATTATAATTCTATAACAGGTGATATGGGTTTTTAAACCATCTTTGCTCCAGAACCAAATCACTTATACAATACATTCATATGCTTGGTTTTGAGCTGTAGCAGCTTTTTATCAGTATATTTTTTTCATCCTTAGTGTTTAATTCCTGTATTCAACAATGCAGGAGTTTTTTGTTTTAAATAGGAAAATGAAAAAAAACTTCACTATTTCACTTTCAATTGAAATAAATCGCTATATTTACTACATAATTTAACACACTATATTAAGGATGAAAATGTATGTAAAATTTGATTTCAATGCACTTTGCAAGAAGATATTGGATGAGAAGCTTAAAGAGCATGGACTGAAATACCGGATGCTGAACTTTGGCGAAGTAGAGTTTTACGAACCCATTACGCAGGAACAGCACAGTCTTTTTAAGAAAAATCTTGAAGATTACGGAATTGAAATTATCGAAAGCCAGAAAACTGCTCTGGTACAGAAAATAAAAGATGCCATTGTAGAGCTGGTATTTTCTGAAGAGCCTGTTTCCGTAAAAGCCTCCATCTATATCGCCGAAAAACTGAAGCACAGCTATGGATATCTTTCCAATCTGTTTTCGGAACTGGCTTACACCTCTATTGAGAATTTCATTATTCTCCAGAAAATAGAATATGCCAAAGAACTGATCATCGGCAATAAACAGAGTCTTACGGAAATTGCCCACAAGCTTAATTATTCCAGTGTAGCACACCTCAGTACTCAATTTAAAAATACAACAGGAATAACACCTTCCCAGTTTCAGAAGCTGATTGTAAAGAGAAGAAAGGCACAGAGTATGATCATCCATTCCCAAATGCAGTATGAATAAAGAATTTCTGAACGTGATTGTCACAGATCATGACGAAGGGAACCTGGTATTCTTTAAAAGCATATTCAAAGACCTGAAAATTGAAGTAAAAGTTCAGTGTTTCTCCCATACATATGCACTGATGGATTATCTGAACCGTGAAGAGGCAATTGTTCCTGAGATTCTGTTTCTCAATTATCATATGCCGGATAAAAGCTGTATAAGCTGTATCAGAGAAATAAAGGAAGATTTGAGATTCAGCAGTATGGTGAATGCGGTATATGCAGATGTCATTACAGAACCCGAAACTGATGAATTATTTGTCCAGGGCGCTAATATTTTTATCAGACAACCTGATACCTATGAAAATCTTAAAAAGGTTCTTACAGAAGTGATTGTTGTTAATTGGCAATACCATACCTCAGGACTGAATAAGGAAAATTTTATCATGAAAATATGATGCATATTGATTTTTTTGAAATGTTTTTTTTGTTAAAATTAAAAGTATTTAATACATACTATTCACAGAAAAGTGAAAATTTTATAACTAATAATTAAAATAATATAAGAGTAAATTCAGCCAATATCAGCAATTTTGTAAATGTAAATAAGCCGGCAAAAATCAGCGATATCATAAAGCAGTGAATGGCAGAAGATCGGTTATCGATCAGAAGCAAAACTATAAATCACGATGTTAGTTAACAAAATGAATTATAATTATTTCCAATTAGAAAGCATAGAAGATCTTTAAACAAAACGGTACAATCATGAAAACTTGAGCTGGCTGGAGGGTATTAATATTCGTTTCATTCCCAAACCTTCAGCTTAGACACAGTTAGTTTTTATAATAAGCAAGTTGGAAAAATAATTCATTTTGTTTTTTATAATTTATTTTAATAGTTAGGACATAAGCATTCAAATAATATATAAATATTTTCACACCACATCACAAAATATTAAAGTCCTGCTATTAAAATAAATTTTTTAAGACGCCAAAAGTAATTTCTTCTAAATAACAGTTTTATAAGGGGGCCGCGGAAAGATTCTTTTCGCGGTTTTTTTATGAAATCTTACTCCACTTATTCTTTCCTTTATAGTATTTCAGATAGTAATTTCTGATGACCAGATTCTCCGGTCCGTTCAGGTGAGGATCTGCTTCCAAAATTCTGTCAACCGTATTTTTTGTTGTTTTAATGATCGCTGCATCACTCACAAGATCCAGTTTCTTGAAATCCACAACCCCGCTTTGCTGGGTGCCGAGAATATCTCCGGGACCTCTCAGCTGCATATCCACCTCCGAAATTTTGAATCCGTCGTTGGTTTCCGTCATGGTTTTAATGCGGGTTCTGCTTTCCTTAGACATTTTATCGGAAGTCATCAGAATACAGTAGCTCTGTTCGGCACCTCTTCCTACACGTCCCCGCAGCTGGTGGAGCTGGGAAAGCCCGAATCTTTCGGAACTTTCTATAACCATTACCGAGGCATTGGGGACATTTACTCCCACCTCAATCACAGTGGTGGCCACCATAATTTCTGCTTTTCCGGAAGCGAAATAATTCATGGCAGCATCTTTTTCATCAGGTTTCATTTTCCCGTGAAGCATGGTAACATTGTAGTCTGAGAATGCATCCATCACATGTTCAAGGCCTTCCATCAGATTTTTGTAATCCAGGGTTTCAGACTCTTCAATCAGCGGATAAACGAAATAGATCTGCCTTCCTTTCCGGATTTCTTCTCTGCAGAAGTTATACACATAGGTGCGGTCTTTTTCCTTTCTGTGAGCAGTAATAATAGGCTTTCTGCCCACAGGCATCTCATCAATGACAGAAACATCAAGATCAGAATAAAAGCTCATGGCGAGCGTTCTCGGAATAGGGGTGGCCGTCATCACAAGAATATGGGGCGGAATTCTGTTTTTTGCCCATAATTTGGCCCGCTGTGCAACACCAAACCTGTGCTGCTCATCAATAATGGCAAGGCCGAGGTTTTTAAACCTTACTTTATCTTCCAGTATGGCATGGGTACCCACTAAAATGGAAAGAGAACCGTCCTCAAGTTCCTGATGGATGATCTTACGCTCAGAAGCTTTGGTAGAACCGGTAAGAAGCCGGACATTGATGCCGGTTTCCAGCAGAAGATCTTTAATTCCGTTGTAATGCTGCTGGGCGAGAATTTCAGTAGGAGCCATCAGGCAGCTCTGAAAACTGTTATCCATAGCGATCAGCATGGTCAGTAAGGCAACCATTGTTTTTCCGGAACCTACATCTCCCTGCAGAAGCCTGTTCATCTGGATAGGCCTTTTCATATCCATGCGGATTTCCTTCAGAACTCTTTTCTGAGCATTGGTGAGATCAAAAGGGATATGATGATTATAAAAATTATTAAAATGGTCTCCTATAATAGGAAAAGGACTGCCAATAGCCTGGGATTTGTGATGCAGCTTTTTCAGACCGTATCCGAGCTGGAAAAAGAAGGATTCTTCAAACTTCAGCCTGTGGTCTGCTTTTTCAAAATGGTCCATATCTTTCGGGAAATGGATGTTCAGAAACGTATGCTGCCGGGATAAAAATTTAAAGGCCTTTATCAGATATTCTGGAAAGTTTTCTTCGATAAGATTGGGGATTTCTTTGCAGATATTTCTCAGTATAACCTGAAAAAACCTCTGATTTAACCCTCTTTTGGTTAATTTTTCTGAACTCGGATAAATAGGTTTCAGACGGGTATCTCCCTCTTTCCTCTCTTCTGCATCAATTTCCGGGTGCGGCATAGAGAACTGCCTGTTGAATACATTGATCTTTCCGAAGATATAAACTTCCCGGTTTACAGGAATCTGTTCTTTCAGCCATTTTGAATACTGGAACCATACCAGATCCATGGTTCCGGTATCATCGCTGAATTTTGCCGAAAGTCTTTTTGTTTTCCCCGTCTGAATCTCCTGAATCTGGGTGATCTTTCCTTTAAGCTGGATTTCCTGACTGCTTTCTTCCTGAAGCTGGGATATTTTATAAATCTTATTTTTATCCAGATACCGGATAGGGTAGAAGTTCAGAAGATCATCCACCGTAGAAATACCCAACACATTCTTGATAAGTTTGGCTCTTTCAGGTCCTATACCTTTTACATATTCTATGGAAGTTTCTAAAGTCATTATTACTGAAATCCGGAGATCAGGCTCTGAACGGAAAACGAAGGTCCGAATTTCGGTAAAATAAAAAAGACTTCCAAAAAAAAATGGAAGTCTGAGTTTTTGTATAGGAAAAATAAGTATTTCTGTTTAATCTCTGATCTTTGATTTGAATTTTTTCTGATAATCTTCCCACTGCTCTCTGGTCCGGATCTTTTTAAAAAGATCTTTTGAGATCAGTTCCAGATAAGGTTCCAGTTCTTTAGCAGATAATTCTCCCTGAAGAATGGTAATCGGGCCACCGTTTTCATCCAGAAAAACAGTACTGGGAACTGCGCCTACATTCATGTATTGGGTGAATTCGTGCAGCGAATTACGGCCTTTTTTATGTTCTGTATTTTCATTGGCAAACGTTCTCCCGAAAATTTCCAGGGTTTTCTTTTCTTCAGCATTGAATTTTACAGGATAAAAATTATCGTTCAGAATCTGGGCAATCACTGTATGGCCGTAGGTTTTTTTATCCATGATCTTACAAGGGCCGCACCAGTCTGCATAAAAGTCGATCAGAATTTTTTTAGGATTTTCTTTCTGGGCTTTTATCGCTTCTTCAATAGTCATCCATTTCACCTGGGCAAAGCTGAGACTTAATAAAAATAATAGGATTATGCTTAAAAATTTTTTCATATCTTGATATTTACGTAAAAATAAGCATAATATGCCTACTTTTTATTTTACATCCTGCATTAATTTCTTCACAAGCGAAGATAACAAAATTAATACCACACCGGCAGATAACGCATAGATTCCTAAAGTTTTATATCCGTCTGTATAGGCTAGCAGTTTACTCATATTGGTATTTCCTGTATTCGCTTCCGATAGGCTGGCTCCGATTTTCCCGGCAGCAAACTGCCCGAATGCACTGGCCAGGAACCATAATCCCATCATCATTCCGAACATTTTTTTAGGAGACAGTTTGGTGATAATAGACATCCCGATCGGGCCGAGACACAGCTCCCCGAAAGTAATCACCAGCCAGGTGAAAGTAAAGAGATTCAGTGAAGATTTTCCGTCTGGCCCTGCAAAGAATCTTAAGCTGTAAAATAAAAAGAATCCTGCTGCCAAGAATAAAAATCCGATTCCGAATTTATTAATGGTATTAGGTTCCAGTTTTTTCTTATTCAGACCTACCCAGGCCAAACCGATTAACGGGCTGAAAATAATAATGAAAAATGAGTTGGCACTGTTGTTAATAACATTAGGGTCCATCCCAAATCCAAGTAAGTTGTGAACCAGGTTGTCTTTGGCAAACAGGGATAAAGACCCTCCGCTCTGCTCATAAATGGAATTGAATAAAAAATACATGAAAATGAAGACAAATGCAGCAATCAGCTTTTTCTGGTAGGAGGAAGTCTGCTTCAGTGTTTCCATGATGAAATAACCAACGGCAACGACACCTATCAGATACATAAAGTAGTCTGTATAATCTGTATTCTTCACCATGATGAAGATCAGAGGCATGCTTAATAAAGCTCCTATGTATACCAATACTTCACGCAATGATCTTTTAGACTGAGGCAGCATCTGAATCGGGGAATCTCCGATGGGACCTAAGGATTTTTTAGTGATGAAAAACGTAATCAGCCCTAAAAGCATTACCACGGCAGCGGCAAGAAAACACCACGACCATGAGTGATATTTACCCAAATACACACACAGAGCTCCTCCTAAAAGTCCTCCGATATTGATTCCGGCATAAAAAAGCCCGTATCCTGCATCTCTCCTCGGGTCATCTTCTTTATAAAGTTCTCCTACCATAGATGAGATATTCGGTTTGAAAAATCCTGTGCCTATAATAGAGCAGGTAATTCCAAAATAGAAGAAATCATGGGGTGATACAGCAATAATTAGGTTTCCGATCATCATAATGAGTCCGCCGAATATCAGGGATTTTTTGAATCCCAGGATTTTATCGGCAAAAATACCGCCTATGAATGTAAAGGCATAAATGAAAGCCTGTATGGCACCATATTGAAGGTTAGCTTTGTCTTCCAGCAGTCCGAGCTGATCTACCATAAAAATAGTAAGGACTCCCCGCATTCCGTAAAAACAGAAACGCTCCCACATTTCTACGGTAAAAAGCGTCCAAAGCTGTTTAGGATACTTTCCTTTAAAATTCTGTATTTCTTCTAGAGTTAAGCTCATAATTGTATATGATTAAGTTTTAATTAGGGTTTTTTATTGTTATTCTGATCCAGTTCGAAACGGATTCTGTCCTGATCAATGATTTGTTTTAATTTTTCTCGATTTTCCAATTTGCCGGTAAGTAAGCAGAAAGGTAGAATTCGCTATTCGAAAAACTTTTTCGCGCGACTGTCTGATGAGTTCCTTTACGGACAGAAATAAAGAATCTTCGGAAATTTCCATCATACGAAAATAAAAAAAACCTCTGACTTAACAGAGGTTTTTATATAATTGATTGAATTTATTATTTGATACCGTGCATTTTCTTTTCAAGCCATCTGCTGATCACGAAAAGAATAAGCGCAGCTATACCGCACATGATAACAAATACGATAAAGAAATCGAATAGGTTGGTAATTTCAAATCCTAAGAAAGAAGTTGTTTTGGCAGGACCTCCGTTTTCTCCACCACCAGGAATTAATGCTGACAGCGTACCTGCAAACTTATTGGCTGCAGCATTTGCCAGGAACCATGTTCCCATAAGCAGGGACGAAAAACGTACAGGAGATAATTTAGATACCATAGAAAGTCCGATTGGCGAAAGACAAAGCTCTCCCATCGTATGGATTACATACAGACCGATAAGCCAGAACATGGAAACTTTATCCATCATTCCCAGACCGTAAACAGCATAAGCTATTACAGCATATCCGAATGAAATAAGGGCTAAACCATAAGCCATCTTTTTAGGAGAAGACGGTTCTTTGCCACGGTTCCCCAGTCTTAGCCAGAATGAAGAGAAAAGTGGAGCCAGAAGGAGAATAGCCAAAGCATTTACAGACTGGAAGTAACTTGCAGGCATTTCCCATCCGAAAAGGTTACGGTCTGTCTGCCTGTCTGCAAATATAGTGAGTGAAGCACCTGCCTGTTCGAAGGCACCCCAGAAGAAAATAACAAAGAATGCAAGAATAAAGATCACTACAATACGGTCTCTTTCATCTTTGGTAAGACTTTTATCTGTAAGAACAATAAGCGGCATAAGGATCATTGCTCCGTAAATAAGGTATCCGATAACATCCAGTTCGCTGTTGAACATCGTTTTGAAATTCATCAGGAAGAAAATCAGACCAATTGAACCTAAAACAATAAGCAGCTGAACAAATCCGAATTTAGCTCTAGGCATACCGATAGGTTTATGATCAGCATCTACCAATACTTTATTCTTTTGGGTAATGAAGGTAACCAAACCGATAAGCATACCGATTCCGGCTGCCAGGAATCCCCATTTGAAGTCTACTTTTTCTGCTAAAGTACCACATACAAGAGGCGACATAAAGGCCCCCAGGTTGATACCCATATAAAAAATAGTAAATGCGGAATCTACTCTACGGTCCCCCTGTGGATAAAGCTGCCCCACCATAGTGGAAATATTCGGTTTGAAGAAACCGTTTCCGATGATCAGCATTGTAAGACCCAGCCACATCAGGGTAATAGCACTGCTTCCCGTAGTGGAAGCACTGAAGAACAGGATAAACTGCCCGATGGCCATCAGTAATCCTCCAATTTCTATACTTCTTCTGTTACCTAAAAAACGGTCTGCCAGATATCCTCCTAAAAGGGGAGTAAGATAAACCAGTCCCGTATAACTTCCATAAATTTCTGATGCATTGGCATCATCCATAAGGAGCATTTTTGTCATGTAAAGTACAAAAATAGCACGCATTCCATAGTAAGAAAAACGTTCCCACATTTCTGTTAAAAACAGAAGGTAGAGACCCTTAGGATGTCCTTTCTGCTGAGCTGTATCCATATTTCTTGTTAAATTTTTGTTAAGACTGACAAATATAGTTTATTTTGAGTTTTTGGCAAGGTTTTAATTTTATATTTAAATAAAAAAGCTGCGGAACCAGTCCGCAGCTTGCTATTCTTTATACAAATTGAAGGATTAATGTCCTTTTTCCTTCATGATCTTATTTAATCTTTTTAACATAGAAAGTCCTAAAAGAGTCGCAAATATTAACAACGCGAAATTCACAAGGAAATAATTCATTTTATTGTCATAGCTGTACCATGTACTGGCCAGGATTCCTGAAAGTTTGTTTCCTACCGAGTTGGCAAGGAAGAAACCTCCCATCATCAGTGCCGTGATTCTCGCAGGAGAAAGTTTGGAAACAAAGGAAAGCCCCATTGGTGAAAGGCATAATTCCCCGATTGTGATCACTCCGTATCCTGCTACCAGCCATAATGGCGAAACTTTTACGGCTCCGTTATCACCGGCCATTACGGCAAGTACCATTACCAGACATGATAAACCGGAAATAAATAATCCCAGTACAATCTTGGTGGGCGTTAAAGGTTCTTTTCCTTTTCTTCTCAGTAAAGCCCAGAATCCTACCACAACAGGAGTCAGAGCGATTACCCAGAACGGATTGATCGACTGGAATAATTCTGTATTATAGAGGTAGACTTTACTTTCTGGATTTTTTTCCAAAGCAGCACGCTGCTCAGGCGAAATATTTTTAAAGTAAACATCTTTCCCCATTTCTTTTTTTGTATCTCCATTGTCATCTTTCTGGGAACGGAACTGGTTGTCGTAAACAGGAACTTCCTTGTCTTCAAAACTTTTTCCTTCAACCATATAGATCCCTTCCAAAGGTTTTTCCAGAGAAGCAGGAACACTTCTGTCCGTATAATAATTGGCCCATCTCGTTAAGGCTGTACCATTCTGCTTGAAAACTGCCCAGAAGAACATACTGATCATAAATACTGAAAGCAATGCTCCGATGGAAGGCTTTTCTTCAGGTTTGGCTTTAAAATAAAGAGAGGCATAAAAGTAAATAACAGGAATACAGGCAAGAATGAATGCATCCGTACTGTCGCTTCCGAAAATATTTCCGGGAATAAACCATCCTGCAATTCCGAAAACAATAGCAGGTACAAAAACTTTAACCAGTATCTCAGAAAGTTTGGTATCCCCTTCCTGTACAGGTTTCATCTGCGCTGCATGGATATAATGTTTTCTTCCTATACTAAAGATAACAAGGCCGACAAGCATTCCTACCCCGGCTGTGATGAAGGCCTCACCCCAACCGAATTTATTACGCATGAATGCTGCAATAATATTACAGATAAATGCCCCGATATTGATTCCCATATAGAAAATGTTATATCCGGAGTCCTTATTCGCTTTATAAGGTTCTTCAGAATACAGGTTTCCCAGAAGGGTAGAAATAGTAGGCTTAAAGAAACCGTTTCCGATGATGATCAGGGCCAGAGAAGCATAAAATAAAGGAAGTTCTTTGAAAACTCCCATTCCGATGTACCCTGCCGCCATCAGGATTCCGCCCAGGTAAATAGATTTGATGTAGCCTAAAACCCTGTCAGCCAGAAAACCTCCAAGAAAAGGGGTAAGATAGGTAAGTGCGATATACGTTCCAAAAATGTCATCAGCCGTTTTATCAGGCAGTCCGAGGCCGCCTTTCATACCGGCAGGCTCAATCACATAAAGAACAAAGATTCCGAGAATCAGATAGTACCCGAAACGCTCCCACATTTCTGTGAAAAAGAGGTAAGGCAGGCCTTTAGGATGTTTAGTCTTCATATATTCAAATTTCAAATTCCCCCAAAAATAAGTTTTTAATTTTAATTGATAAAATAAATAATTTTCCCTTAAATGATTAATAAAACAAATAGTAAAAATCCCCTTCAAAAAATGAAAGGGATGTTATGATTGTTTCTAATTTTCCGGGATAACCGGAGGAGGTACGGGAGCCGCAGTATTGTTATATCTTAGCTTTTCCGTTTTGATTTTTATTCCTCCGTTGATCAGTTCTTCCATAGCAGCTTCATGCTGATTGAAAATTTTCTCAGGGGCTGCTGCTTCTGTCACGACATAGTAGCCGTCATCGGTCACAAAATGATTCTGGATAACTTCATACCCGGTTTCAGTTTCATAAAACCTTATATAAAACATATCAGTGCCGTTTACTTTTCTGAATTCTTTCTTTCTGACGGATATTTCAGGAGATTTAAGAAAGACAGAAACAACAGTGTTTTTAGCTTTTTCAATGGTGGTTTCGGAATTGTTAATCCTGTAACTTCCGAATGAACCCTGAATTTCCTGGTTAAAGAGACTTCTCAATAGGTATTCGTTAGCTCCCTGTTCATGCTGTTCAGTGGTGATGATCCACTTTTCAGGATCAAAATAGATCCCGCCATAAACTATTTTACTTTTCACCAATGAGGTGGCAGTGCTTTTCTTTTCAAAATTTTCCCTGCTCACAGGGATCTTTTCAAAATGAGCTTCTGTTTTTGGGTCAGCATATTTCCACGAATGATCCTTCAAAAGGAGAACGTGAACCTGATGATCTATAATGGCCTCCAGTGAAGAGGCATGCGCAAAATCCGGGTAGCTGCCGGAAGGTACCCATGTCTTATCCTCACGAAGCATGGCTTCATTTCCATCTTTCATGGCTGCTCTCTGTGACAACACAAAAGAACTCCACAGTAAACAGGTTACAGAAAACCAGTGCTTCATCACCCCGGATTATAAATTATTTAAAATAAAATCCGTCATCTTCTGATACAGCTGCGGTCTTGTCTGTCCTCCGTAGATTCCATGATTCTTATCCGGATAAGCCATAAAATCGAACTGTTTTTTGTTCTGGATTAATGCTTCCGATAATTCCATTGAATTCTGGAAATGTACGTTGTCATCGGCTGTTCCGTGAATCAGAAGGAATTTGCCTTTCAGCAGTTTCGCGTATTCAGTAGGTGAGTTTTTATCATATCCGTCAGGATTTTCCTGGGGTGTTCTCATGAATCTTTCCGTGTATACGGAATCGTAATATCTCCAGTTGGTAACCGGTGCTACGGCAATTCCGGCTTTGAAAACATCAGCACCTTTGGTCATTGCCAGACTGGTCATATATCCACCGAAACTCCATCCGAACATACCGATTCTTGTTTTATCAATATAAGACTGGTTTCCAAACCATTTGGCAGCTGTAATCTGATCTTCAATTTCGTATTTACCTAAATTCATATAGGTTACCTTCTTGAACTTAGCTCCTTTGTAGCCCGTTCCACGCCCATCCACACAGGCTACGATATAGCCTTTCTGTACCAGGTGGTTGAACCATAATGCATTTCCATTATCCCAGGAATTGGCTACCTGCTGTGATCCGGGTCCTGAATACTGGAACATAAACAGAGGATATTTCTTATTCGGATCAAAATTCTTTGGTTTCATGATCCAGGCATTCATCTGGTCGCCCACAGCATTCGGAATTGTGATGAATTCCTTTTCAACAAAATTATCTGCTTTAAGTTTCTGAAGCTGGTCGTTGTTGTTCTGAAGCTCTTTGATCACTTTACCGCTTCCGTCTTTCAGCACAAAAGTGTAAGGTTTTGCAGCAGTAGAAGAGGTTTCAATGAAATAATTATAGTTTTTGCTGAAACTGGCTGAATTATTTCCTTCCGTATTAGAGATCAGCTGGGATTTTCCGTTTTCAATATTGACTTTGGAAACCACTTTATTGATACTGCCTTTCTCTGTGGTCTGTACATAAATTTCTTTGGATTTCGGATTGAATCCATAATAGTCGGTTACTTCCCAGTTTCCTTTGGTGATCTGTTTTTTCAGCTTACCGTCTTTGTCATACCAATACAGATGGCGGTTGCCGTCTCTCTCTGATGCCCACAGGAAAGAATCATCTTCAAGAAACTCCAGGGTAGGGCTGTCCGTATCGATCCATTTCTCATCCGTTTCAGTGAATAATTTCTGAACCGCTCCGGTTTTAGTATTTACTTTAAGGATATCAGAAGCATTCTGTATTCTCTCGGAAGTGATCAGAACGATCTCATCAGGTTTTGCTGTCTGGAAAACATTCGGGATATAGTAATTCTTGAAAGAACCTAAGTTGAGCGGCATAATTTTTCCCGTATCCAGGCGGTAGAGCTGCGCAGAAACTACGGAATTTTTTTCTCCGGCTTTAGGATATTTATAACGCATCTCGTCCGGATACAGCTTTTTGCCGTAGATAGGAATATAGATCTCGGGAACCTGGCTTTCATCGGACTTTACAAAGACAATGGCATCGGAATTCTTTGTCCATTCATATTGTCTTGCATGTCCGAACTCTTCTTCATATACCCAGTCGGCAAGTCCGTTGATGATTGAGTTTCTTTTACCGTCATTCGTTATTTGGGTAATTTTTCCTGAATCAAGGTCCTGATAAAACAGGTTATTATCTGCAATGAAGGCTATTTTTGTAGCATCAGGAGAAAATCTCGGCTCCTGAACAGGTTTTCCTTCGTTCAGACTGATCACTTTTCCGGTTTTCAGATCTTTTACATCAAATTTTCCTAAAAATGAATGCCTGTAAATAGGCTGGCTTCCCAATTGTAAAAGAATTTTGGATTCATCATCGGAAAATTCATAGCTTTCGAAGCCTCCGTCTACCAGATTTCCTTCTTTCTGTGACGTTTTATACGAATATTTTGCAATTCCTCCGGGTTCAATCACCAGATAATTCTCACCGTTTTTCATGGAAGTAATTCCGGCAATCCCTTTTCCGCGGTAATATCCTGAGTATATTTTATCTAAAGTAATTTCCTGAGCTGATACATTCTGGAATACAGCAGCAATTGTAAGTGTGAGTAAGAATTTTTTCATTTCTAATTTTAATGATTCCAAATTTAATAATTCTTACGTATATAACCATATAAAACAAGAAACCGGGTCTTTATATCCCGGTTTTTCAGTTATCCTTAAAGAACAGGGCCTTCTATTACCGGCGGATAATAGTTTCTTGGAGCACAGATAGGATAAAGCAGGTTGCATGGTGTTGCCGGAGCATCCCCTATAAAACCGAGTCTGTATGTACAGGTTTCGGGATCCAGACATCGTGTCATCCCCGGAAGACCTCCTCCCTGGATTTATTTTAACTGTTCTCTGGTGATTTTCTTTGGGTTTTTCATAATGATATTTTATTTTTTTTGATTGTACTACTAAAATAAATAAAATATCCTTATGTGGTGAATTTTATTAAAAAAATAAATTTGGCAAAAAAATTGAATATATAATTACATCAATCAATTAAAATAATAATTATGGAAACGAATGCATACAACCAGAAACTGAACCGATATGTTTTGAACGATCAGATCGTGTATACAGGTTTTTCAAGTTTTAAAGATGCTGAAGACTGTGCCCAAAAAAAGGGCGGTACCCTGGTTGAAGTAGGTTTTAAAGACGGAAATGACAATCCCCAGATTACCAATGAAGCCGGTTTGATTGAAAAACAGCTTCATTACTATGTATATGCAGGTGACGAATATAAATTTATTCACTCTTCAGATCCGGGATTCAGAAAATATGCGGATGAACTTCAGAAAATAAAAGCAAGAAATGACAAAACAAGTCCCGATGAACGATACTTTGCCAATTTTGAAATTGAAAATTCAGAAGACCCGATCATTGTGATTAAAAATGATCATTTTGAATCGGTAACTTCAAGAGAGCGCTGTAAATATCTTAAACACGCTCAAGTGTACGAACTAGGGGTATCCCTGCCAAAATCTTAAAAAAAAATATCATGAGCAAGACAAAATATTCAGAAAAAGCTCAGGACAAAGTAGGAAAGGTAATGCACGAATTTAAGGAAGGAAAACTGAAATCTTCTTCCGGAAAAAAGGTCACCAGCAGAAAACAGGCGGTAGCCATCGGTATTTCTGAGGCCAGAGAGAAAGGCCTGAAGGTGCCGAAAAAGAAAAAAGATTAATTTAAACAAAAAAGCCGTCTCACAACTTGTGAAACGGCCTTTTTTATGAAGTTTTCCTGTATCCCTATACGATGAGGGTTTTCGGTTAAGCGATGCTCAACCCACATCGTTTAGTTGTGATACATCTTCTATTTTTTTTAACCAGAGCTGATGAACTTTTGTTTCTAGCCATTCACATTATTGTAAAGTACCCGGTAATATTCATCAGCCATCCTGTCGCTGTTGAACTGGCTTTTTACATCATTCATAGCGTTATACTGAATCTTTCTCCACCGGGCCGGATGATCGTAATAGGTTGGTAGGATTTCGTTTTCGAGAATTTCATAAAGTTGATTCAGGTCATAATTGTCCTGTTCATAAATACTCATATTCAGGTAATCTGCTTTGGGAACAACGAAGGCATTTTCTCCCGGTTTGGCAAATTCAGGAATCCATCCATCATCGGTTGACAGATTGACGGACCCGTTCATGGCAGCCGTCATTCCTGAGGTTCCGGAAGCTTCTCTCGGAACCCTCGGGTTGTTCAGCCACAAGTCTGACCCCTGTTTTAAAGATTTACTCAGAGAAAGTTCATAGCCTGTAAGAACCGCCATATTCTTATGATTTTTACTTTCCTCAACCAATGAGTTGAACGTGGAAATAGCAGTATAATCCATTGGATAAGGTTTTCCTGCCCAGATGACCTGTACCGGATATTTCGGGTTGTTCAGCAGTCTGTAAAATCTCTCTTTATCATGAAGAAGAAGATCGGCACGTTTATATCCTGCAAATCTTCTTGCCCATACGATAGTAAAGACATTCGGACTGAACAGGTTTCCGGTCTGGTCTGCCACTATTTTGAAAAGTCTGCTTTTTAAATGTTTCTTGCGGTAATCAAAAACGGTTTCATCATTTTCGTCTTTCGCATTATAAAGCGGCTTGTCTGCCCAGTATTTGAATTCCTGTGCGTTGGTAATGGAGGTAATTTCACAGATTCCGGGATATTTGCTCCACATCAATCTGGAAACCACACCGTGAAGCTGGGAAACCCCGTTGGCAATTCTTGCCATTTTCAGGGCACACAGGGAATGGTTGAAACGGTCGTCATCAGCGCCTTCAATGTTTTTCACATCTTCCATACTGAAACCGGAGAAATAAGACATATCATAGCATAATTTAAGATTATGCTTTTCATTTCCTGCCTCTTCCGGAGTATGGGTAGTGAATACCAGTTTTTCTTTTACCCTGTTCAGGTCACCATTGTATTTTTTAAGAAGATAGAAGGCTGCCGGAAGCCCGTGAGCTTCGTTCAGGTGATAAACTTCCCTTTCCGTATTCATCTCATCCAGAAGTTTTGCTCCTCCTTTTCCTAAAAGAATATACTGAGCCAGCTTTGTGGATTCATTGGCATCATAGAGTTTATGACAGATGGTTTTGGAAACATGATCGTTTTCAGGAACATCCGTAGAAAGGAAAAACATAGGTGCCGTATTGAATATTTCAGGATCCAGATACCATACTTTCACCCAAACCGGAGCGCTGTGAATTTCGATCTGGAATTTTATTCCTGTATCTTCAAGAAAGCTGTACATTTTCCTGGTCCATACCGGCTGCAGGGTCTGATCGTGGTTTCTTCCCTGATCATAATACCCGAACTTCCATAGAATTCCGATTCCGATAAGGTCCTGCTTAAGATTGTATGCACTCCTCATATGAGAACCTGCCAGGAATCCCAGCCCTCCCGAATATATTTTTAAAACCTGATCAATGGCAAACTCCATTGAAAAGTAAGCGGTTTTTTTTGAATATTGTGGATTGATGCTGTAAGGTATTTTAAAATTTCTAAAATCCATAAATTACAGTTTTATATTAGAAGGGGCAAAGGTATTAATTATGAAAATAAACTTTATATTAATTATTTGATAAATTAATTTAAAAGTATCCGCCGAATAATTTTTTTACTTATCTTTATTATATAATTTTTTGATTTTCAAAAAGTTCTGATAGTGAAAGCGGATAACGCATGTGTTTTTCATACCCATAAAACAATACACATGAAAAAAACATTTTCTGATGAAGATCTGACCAAGAATCTGAGCCTGTATTACCTGAACCGGCATTTGAAAAAAAAGCCGATAGAAAAGTATCACCGTACCATAGATGAGTCTCTCCTCCATGACCGTGAAAAATACAGAAAGAAATCTGAAATTCTGCTCCTGAATTCTTTCATGCATCATTTCCCCGAAGTAAAATTTGAAGACCTTACCTGCGAAAGTCCTGACTTTATCGCTAAACTTAACGACAAAAAAATCGGAATAGAACTGACCGAGGTGATCAACCATCTGGAAATGAAAAAAGCAGAAAGCACTTTGAACAAAATGTTCCGTCAGGCAGAAATTTTATTGGAACAGGAAGACACCACGAAATATCGTGGTGTTTATTTTTTGGAATTTCATTCCCATCTGAAGCTGGATAATCCCGAAGAACAGCAGGAAAATATCCTTAATATTTATAAAAGTATCAAAAAAAATAAAGCGGTTGGCTGTGTGAAAAGTCTGAGAAAATCTTTCCACCGGAGAAATGTATTTATCACTCACGAATACAGCATGAATCTTTTTGATGAACTCTGTTCCGAAAAAATCCTTGAACTTATTGAAAAGAAAAATGAAAAATTTCCTTATTATGATACCTCAGTTGATGAATGCTGGCTGGTGATTGTCTCTGATATGAATTCCATTGCTTCAAGATATACTTTTATTCAGGATAAAGAACATTTACAGCAGGTAAAAAGTCCTTTTCATAAAATATTTCATCTTGAAAACCTCTGTGGAAATATTACAAGTATAAAGTAATTTGCTTTTTGGAAAGGTAGTTTTTTGCTAAAGCTTTGTTTTATTTGAAATAATTCAAAATTTTATCGTTTTTGTTGTTTATAATTAAATTATGAGTATATTTGGTATTCCCTTGTATATCATATGCTTGGTGATTTATTCTAACAAAAAACTATGTATCTATGAAGAAATTTTTATTTTTTATTTTTCTTTCATTTTCACAATTCCTTTTTTCACAGGCAGACTGCGTAACTGCTCTGGCGGTTTGTGGAAATTCCAGTATTACTTACAGTCCTTCAGGGATTGGAAACGTTAATGAAAATTTAAGAGGCTGTCTGACGGAGGGAGAACATAATTCCATATGGTATAAAATTACCATTGCTACGGGCGGTACTCTGACTTTTAATCTGGTTCCGAATGATCAGGATGCAGATTATGACTGGGCTATCTACGGTCCGAATGTGAACTGTACCAATCTTGGCTCACCGATTCGCTGTAATGCAGCTACCGTTGTAGGAGTTGGAGCATCCACAGGATTGAATATGACCAGTACAATCACAAATGCGCTCGGAGGTTCAACGACCCCTTACTGCAAATATCTGGATGTTTTACCGGGGCAAACCTACTATCTGTATCTGGATAACTGGGTGAACGCCACCAATCCTACGATGGCTCCTTTCTCTTTAACATGGGGCGGAACTGCAACTCTGGCATCACCTTTTACAGATCCTGCTACCCAGCCGTTTCCGTTTACCCCTCCGGGAGTACCAGCCGCTAATCCTGCAGATCCAAGAGAAGTAGTGATCTGTTCCAATCCTGCTGTATTTGATTTTACGACCTTATCTGCGGGTATTATTAATGGAAATCCAAACTTTTCTGTAAGCTACCATACAAGCCAGAATGCTGCTTTAACGGGAACTAATCCTATTACTGCTCCTACTTCTGTAACGGTGGGTCCTACCTATTATTATAGTATAAGCTATACAGATCCCACCAATCCAAACAGTCCGCTTAATAAATGTAAGCAGGTCGGGTTATTTAAATTCAGAGATGGAAAGATTACGACCAGAGATGCTACCTTAACGCAATGTAATAACAATAATGCCGGTACTGCGGTATACGATCTGACGAGTGCGGATATCATCGGAGATCCTACCGTTACAAAGAAATATTATCACAGTCTTCCTGATCTCAATGCGGGAGTAGGGGAGATTACCAATCCAATGACATTTACCTCGGCAGAAGGAACTATTTATGTGAAAGTTACTTCACCTTTCGGATGCTCCTCCATAGCGAAGATTTTCTTAAAATTCTTTCCTGTACCTGCAGTTCAGAATGATGAAATAAGAACCTGTTCTCTGGAGACCAATCCTTCTACCGGTTCTTTTAATCTTACAGGAGCTGTTGTAACCACCCAGACCGGTGCAATCAAAAAATATTATCCTTCATTGACGGATGCGATCAATCAAACCAATGAAATCCTTACTCCTACTGCTTATATAGCGCCTACCGGGGTAGTGTACGTGAGAGTTTTCAATACTCAGGGCTGTTATAATGTTGCTAAAATTACCCTGACTGTTATTGCTCCTGTCTATTCCAATGTTCTTCAGGACAAGATCATCTGTATGGCAGATAAAACGACGCTGGATGCCGGCCCGGGATTCAGTAATTATCTATGGAGTACAGGGGCTACTACCCAGGCTATCAGCAATGCAGGAGTGGGTACTTATTGGGTGAAACTTACTTCAGGAGGCTGTGTAGTGAAGCAGAATGTGAAAGTGTATGCTTCCGAGCAGCCGGTAATCACAGGGGTTGATATTTCAAGCAATACCATTACCGTATCTGTGATGGGAGGTACACCTCCTTATCAGTATTCAATGGATAATATCAACTGGCAGGATTCCAATATTTTCACCAATCTTTCAAGGGGTGATCATAAAGTCTATGTAAAAGACTCCTATAATTGTTCGCCAATGGAAGTAGGAGTGGTGGTACCTAATCTGGTTAATGTGATTACTCCAAACGGAGATGGTATTAATGATGTGATTGATTATTCCGCATTGGCCGGTAAAAAGAATCTGGTGTTCAGTATTTTTGACCGTTACGGGGTTAAAATTCATGAAGGAACCAAACTGAACGGATACAAATGGGATGGAAGTGTGAACGGTATCGGAAAAGTGCCGACCGGTAACTACTGGTATTCCGTAACCTGGAATGAAAACGATAAAATGAGTACGCCGGTCAAGTATTCAGGCTGGATCGTTGTGAAAAACAGGGAATAAATAGTATTAAAAATTATAAAGAGTCTCCATAATATCAATAATATTGGAGACTCTTTTATTATTGGCTTTTTAAAGCTTTTAAAAACTAAAAACCATGAAATCGAAAACAGATGCTTAAGTCGGAAGACTGATGAGCCTGTATATTCTAAATTAAATATATGAAGAAAAGAATTTTTACAACTTTAGTGGGATTGATGATTGGAATTCCCGCATTTTCTCAAACGTGGACTTTACAGAATGCAGGGGCCGGGGGAGGTGGCCAGACCTCTATGCATGTATATGATGTAAACGGGGTATGGGCATGTGCTATCTCCGGAACAGGCGGGGTTTTTACAAAAACTTCAAATGGCGGGAGCAGCTGGACTCCGGGAGTTTTTAATATAGGAAACAACACCAGATTGTACAATATTTCAAATGTTTCGGGAGTAAATGAAACAACGGCCTGGGTTATGAGTCCTAACGGATCCACAAGCCCGACAAGTACCTCCACTCTTGGGGAAGTCTGGAAAACAACCAATGGCGGATCAAGCTGGATCAAACAGTTTACACTGCCGTCAACAGGAATTGCTGTTCATTTTTTTGATATTAATAATGGTATGGCTATCGGATCGCGCACATCGGCTTATGATATTTACATTACTCAGAACGGCGGCGACAGCTGGTCACAGATACCGGTTGATAATATTTCCGGTCCTATGACAGGAATATTCGGTTATCATAAGTATTATGTAATAAATGGCGTTATGTTTCTGTGTTTTTACAATATAAATAACGGAATTACAGATTATAAAATTTATAAATCCACAGATAAGGGAGTGCATTGGTCTCCACTCTCCGGCTCATTTCAGGGAGGGCAGTTCCATGACTTTATAATGGCCTGGAGCGATGTAAATAAAGGCATTGTTTTTTCACAGACAGGACAGGCGTCAGGTGCCCAGATCGATTTAAAAATGTATAAAACTGAGGATGGTGGGGCAACATGGTCCGTGGTTCCATTTTCTGGAATCCCTGTAACCAATAGAATTTATGATATTGCTTATGTTCCGGGTAAAAATACTTTGATTGCCACGAGTGCAGACAATATAATGAAAGGGTCCTGGATAAGTATGGATAACGGAACTACATGGACAGCTTTGGATACAGATGTTTACCACTGGAATGTAAGATGCTACGGAAACAGCTGTTATTCTGCAGGATGGACTTCAGCCGCACAGTTTGCTGCCATGTATAAAATAACATTCCGGGAACTAAGTACCCAGGAAACAGAACTTAACAGTAATGGTATTTATCCTAATCCTACCAAAGGAGAACTTTATATAAAAACAGATAAAAAAATCCGGTCATCAACTGTTCTGGATGCATCAGGCAGAGTGGTATCCACAGCTGATTCATCCAGGCTGGATATTTCTTCACTTCCTAAAGGTGTTTATATAGTGAATATAGAATTCGGAGACGGAACTACTGCTTCTGAAAAAGTAATCAAAGAATAACATCTCAGGCTTTAGTAATAAAACTGATAGATAAAACCATTTCATAAGAGATGGTTTTTTTGGTTAAAAATGGTAGATTAGTTTTCATGAAATTATGGGTATGAAAAATTTATTTGTAAAACGTTTTGAATATTATAAATCGCTGGGCGATAAAACCTTCGGGCAGCTTTCCGAAGAACAGATCTTTTGGCAGCCTAATGCAGAAAGTAACTCAATTGCTGTCATTGTAAAGCATATAGCAGGAAATATGCTGTCGAGATGGACCAATTTTCTAACAGAAGATGGTGAAAAGCCCTGGAGAAACCGTGATGATGAGTTTGTGAACACTTTCGAAACCGGACAGGAAGTTCTGGAATACTGGGAAAAGGGCTGGCAATGTCTCTTTAAAGCTATGGATCAGATCAATGATGATAATTTATATTCGGAAATCTATATAAGAGGGGAAGCACATTCGGTTCTGGATGCTGTTATCAGGCAGCTGGCCCACTATCCCTATCATATCGGGCAGATCATTTATATCGCGAAAATCGTGAAAAATGAAGACTGGAAAACACTTTCCATTGCCAGGAACAGGTCCGGGGAATTTAATGATGAAATGAAGGCGAAGTTTTATAAAAAATAACCTCATGGAAACGTATAATTTTGCCATTGATGGAAAAAAAGGTCCTGTTTCTGAAAAATGTATTGAATCAGATATCCGCGACTTCCATACCGCAGGCAGATTTGTTGCAGAACTTACCTATAAAAGAAATCAGCATAAAAATAATATACTCTGTGTTTTTGAGGATAAGGGAGGAACCTGCAGTACAAAACATGCACTACTCAGGAAACTGGCACTGGAAAACAGCGAAAACGGGGTGAAACTGATGCTTGGTCTCTTTAAAATGGATTCGGATTATGCTCCTCTGATAAAAAATACACTCCGTAAATATGGTCTCAGCTATATTCCTGAAGCACATAATTATTTGAAGATTGGAGATCAGTATTATGATTTTACAAAACCGGGATCAGACTACACCGATTTTAAAAACAACATTTTATCAGAAATTGAAATAGAATACGATCAGATTGGCTCAGTAAAAATATCTGTTCATAAAGAATTCCTTCAAAACTGGCTGCAGAAAGAAAAAATAAGCTACGGTTTAGATGAAATATGGCAAATCAGGGAAAAATGTATTGCTGACCTCCAAAAAACCGGAGAAGATGAATCCATACAACATTTTTCTCCCGTATGCTTCACCAACAGCCCTGAAATAAGAGAAGAATATAAACAATAGACCGAATCAATTTAGAATTCTTATTAAAATTACTATCTTTGCACCCATAAAATTCAGGAGTAATAAATGTCTACTTTTCACAGAACTGCCGCATTTCATACACTTGGCTGCAAATTAAACTTTGCGGAAACATCTACTATTGCCCGTCAGTTAACAGATGCAGGTTATGATAAAGTGAGTTTTGATGAAAGAGCAGACATCTATGTGATCAATACCTGTTCGGTAACTGAAAACGCAGACCGCGAATGTAAGCTTCACGTAAAAAGAGCAATGAAGGCCAATCCTGAAGGGCTTGTCGTGATTGTGGGATGTTATGCACAGCTAAAACCTGAAGAAATTTCACAGATTGAAGGAGTAGATCTTGTTTTGGGGGCTAAAGAAAAGTTCAATATCTTAAGTTACCTTGATGATCTTGAAAAAACGGATCACGAAGGCATTGTTCATTCCTGTGAAATTGAAGAAACCGACTTTTTTATCGGAAGCTATTCTATTGGTGACCGTACCCGGGCTTTCCTGAAAGTTCAGGATGGCTGCGACTATAAATGTACATACTGTACCATTCCGTTGGCAAGAGGAATTTCCCGTTCAGATACCATCGATAATGTTCTTAAAAATGCTAAGGAAATTGCCGGAAGAGACATCAAAGAAATCGTTCTTACCGGAGTAAATATCGGGGATTACGGTAAAGGTGAATTCGGAAATAAAAGACATGAACATACTTTCCTGGATCTGATCTCAGAACTTGATAAAGTAGATGGCATCGAAAGAATCCGTATTTCCTCTATTGAACCCAATCTACTGAAAGACGAAAGCATAGAACTGGTTTCTAAAAGCAGAAGCTTTGTTCCGCATTTCCATATTCCTTTACAGTCCGGAAGTGATGATCTTCTGAAGAAGATGAAACGCCGCTACCTGACTAAACTGTACAGAGAAAGAGTCAGCAAAATCCGTGAGGTAATGCCAGACGCAGCTGTTGGAGTAGATGTTATTGTCGGTTTTCCGGGAGAAACAGAAGAAAAATTCATGGAGACCTATAACTTCCTGAATGAACTTCCGATCACCTATCTTCACGTATTCACTTATTCTGAAAGAGAGAATACGGAAGCAGCCGGTATGGACGGTGTTGTTCCTGTGGCTGAAAGAAAGAAGCGGAATAAAATGCTGAGAATACTTTCTGAAAAGAAAAAAATGGCATTTTACCAGACCCAGCTCGGAAAAACGCTTCCTGTACTTTGGGAGCACGAAAATAAAGACGGAAAAATGTTTGGCTTCACAGAAAACTATGTGAGAGTCCAGAAAGACTTTGACCAGGCATCCGTAAATCAAATTGAATTTCTGAATTTAGAAAAAATACTGTCAGATGGCACGGTTTCTGTGCAATCTTCCTACGAAAGTTTTTTAGCAAAAGCATAGTCTCTTTGCAAAATTTCCACTAAATTTATTTTTAACTTTAAATACTACATTCATGAGAGATAAGTTTTTATCTTGGGGAATTGTATTAGTAGCCGCTACATGGATTGTGGCACTACTGATCAGAGCGCATTACTGGATACCGATCCTGCTGTCCGCCATCTACGCATTGGGGGTTTACAATGCCTACCAGTCAAAACATGCTATTTTGAGGAACTTCCCGGTGCTGGGGTACTTCAGATACTTTTTTGAAAGTATTTCACCCGAAATGCAGCAGTATTTCATCGAAAGAGAAACGGACGGAAAGCCTTTTCCCAGAAATCAGCGTTCTGCAGTATACCGGCGTGCCAAAAACCTGAGCGATACCGTTGCTTTTGGAACCCAGCTGGAAGTGAATCACAGAAAATATGAAGGAATCAAACATTCTATCTATGCGAAGTCGCCATCAGAAGAATTGCCGAGAGTATGGGTAGGAGGAGAGCAGTGTACACAGCCTTATCATGCTTCTTTATTCAATATTTCCGCGATGAGCTTCGGTGCATTGAGTGACAGGGCACAGATTTCTTTAAACAGAGGGGCTAAAAAAGGAAATTTTTACCACAATACAGGGGAAGGAGGAATCTCTCCCTATCATCTGGAAGGAGGAGACTTATGCTGGCAGATCGGTACCGGATATTTCGGGTGCCGTGATGAAGAAGGTAAATTCAATGCAGAATTATTTACAAAATATTCTACGCTTCCCAATGTGAAGATGATTGAAATCAAATTGTCTCAGGGAGCAAAACCGGGACACGGTGGGGTGCTTCCCGGAGTGAAAAATACACCGGAAATTGCAAAGATCCGCCACGTCACCCCGGGAATGACCGTTATTTCACCGCCTTCTCATACTGCTTTTTCAGATGCTCCGGGACTGCTGAGGTTTGTACAGCACCTCAGAGAGCTTTCGGGAGGTAAGCCGGTAGGTTTCAAACTTTGTATAGGAGATACCAGAGAATTTGAAGATATCTGCGTTCAGATGAATGTTCTGAAGATCTACCCGGACTTTATTACCATTGACGGAGCTGAAGGAGGTACAGGAGCTGCACCGCCGGAATTCTCGGACGGAGTGGGAATGCCCCTGGAACCGGCCCTGATCTTCGTGAACAGAACTCTTAATAATTATAACGTAAGAAACAAATTAAGGGTGATTGCCAGCGGAAAGGTACTTACAAGTCTGGATATTTTAAGAGCTGTGGCTATGGGAGCGGATATGTGTAATAACGCAAGAGGATTCATGTTCTCGCTGGGCTGTATTCAGGCTTTAAGATGTAATTCCAACAACTGCCCGACAGGAGTTGCCACACAGGATAAAATGCTGATCAAAGGTCTTGATGTAACGGATAAAAGCGAAAGAGTATATCACTTCCATAAAAATACGCTTCACACATGTAATGAGCTGATTGCCGCTGCGGGAAGAAGTTCTTATGAAGAAGTGGATGCAACCATGTTTATGAGAGGAGACGAATTTGATCATCTGGCAGACCTCTATTTCCCGGATATTCTTGGAAATGTAAAACAGAAAGCAAGATCTTAAATAATAAAAAAACCGTAATCGAAAGATTACGGTTTTATTTTTTTACTATGTTTTTATTCTTATGGTCTCGCAGTTGTTTTGTACACCTGGAAATTAAAAACAAATGTTCTGTTTCTGAAAGAATATCCACTGTAATTGTAGTGGGCATCTCTGGCAAATGCTGCTCTTGAAGGTACAATAATTACCCCCTGAAGATTGTAGGGTGAACCGTCCGCCTGGTCAAATGCCTTAAATTTTCTCAAAGCTTCCCCAAAACCTTCTATCATATAATAGCTTTGTTGTCCGGCAGCAGTAGTTGTAGCCCCTTTAATTAATGGATCTTCGGTTGAAATATAATAAAACTTAGGATCTACCAAAGGAATACCGCTTCCGTCAATAGGAGTGTAGTACGTCATATCGGTAACCGACCCGAAAGCAGGGCTTCCATCGGTATTCATGGCAAGATAGGTTTTCGTTCTCGTCATAAGTCTTATAATGTCTGTTTGCCCTATGGCAGTTCCGGCAGTTGGATTCACATCATCCGGCTGGGCTCCGGGCCTTTGAATATATACCGTTCCGGATGGAAGGGTTTCATGAGGCAGTTCACTCAGTTTTTTCTCATTGTCATCCGAAGGGTCCGTACTGCTGAAAGCTTTTATATTTCCCTGGGTATCCAGATAATTTTCGTCCATAAACTTCTTAATAGCCTGATCATCATAGGAATTCTGGACATTAATATCTTCCGGTTCCTTATAACCTTCTACTTCATCATCCTTTTTACATGCAGTAAAACACAAAGACCCCGCAAGGATATATAAAAATATTTTTTTCATTTCAAAAAACTTTAATTACTTTACAGATAATATAACGGCAAAAGTATAAAAAATTATGAGAATAGATAAATTTTTATGGAGTATTCGTTTTTATAAGACGAGAAGTATTGCGGCAGAGGAAATTAAAAAGAACAGGGTTTCAATAGGTACGTCTGCTGTAAAGTCATCAAAAGAAGTAAAAGAAGGAGATGTGATCAGGATCCGGAAGAATCAGATTGATTATAAGATTAAAGTCATTCAGATTCCTAAAAGCAGGATTGGGGCCAAGCTGGTACCTCTTCATATACAGGATGTGACGGATAAGGAACAGTACGAACTTCTGAAGATGCGCAAAATGTCCCAGGATTATTACAGAAACAAAGGAGAGGGAAGGCCTACTAAAAAAGACAGAAGAGATATGGATGATTATGTAGGAAATGATGTGGATGCCGATTTTACAGACTGGGACGATTTCTTTGGTGAAACCGGCGATGATTCCGATAATGAAGATTAAAAATAAAAAGCTCTAGAGATAGAGCTTTTCTGTTATTTCGTCCACAATTTCTTCAGGAGTCCGGGAATCTGTAATGACGCTGAACTGCGCTTTGCTGTAAAATGTATTTCTTTCAAATAAGTGTTTGGCAATGAATTCAGGAAGATCTTCATCCGGAATATTGGCAATTAAAGGCCTTTTTTCTTTCTGTTTCGAAAGCCTTTCCGATAAGGTAGCAACGGAAGCTCTTAAAAATACACTTCTGGAATTATGATTGATGATCTCCATATTGTTATAATAAACCGGAGTTCCTCCACCCAGGCTTAAAACTACATTTTCTTCAGTAGCCAGGATCTCTTCCAAAGCCTCTCTTTCCAGCTTTCTAAAATAAATTTCTCCCTTTTTTTCGAAAATTTCAGGAATGGTTAATTTATTTCGTCTGGAAATCTCTTTATCGAGGTCAATTAATCTGAAATTTATTTTTTCGCTTAATATTTTGGAAACGTGAGATTTGCCACAACCCATGTATCCGATCAGTGAAATTATCATGAATTTTTTTTAAACAAATTTGCAAAAAAGTTTTGAGATAACGAAAAAAACCCTATCTTTGCACCACTTAAAACAAGGGACATTACTTCAATGAAAACTTGTTTAAACAGTGGCCGACTCGGTAGCTCAGCTGGTAGAGCAATACACTTTTAATGTATGGGTCCTGGGTTCGAATCCCAGCCGGGTCACAAGCAAAATAAATTACTGGATTTTTGTAATTTTATTGCCTGCGTGGTGAAATTGGTAGACACGCCATCTTGAGGGGGTGGTTTCCTAAGGATGTGCTGGTTCGAGTCCAGTCGCAGGCACTGCAAAGAAAATTTTTAATAATTAACTTGAATTGAATTCATTTTAATTGTGGCCGACTCGGTAGCTC
>NZ_JBXDSA010000002.1:240585-351284 GCF_056844565.1 Chryseobacterium sp. FR054
AGCTGGTAGAGCAATACACTTTTAATGTATGGGTCCTGGGTTCGAATCCCAGCCGGGTCACAAGTTTACTGAAAAGTAAATTTTTTTCATATTAATATTTTGTGATTTGGTGTTTCAAAGGTCTCCCAGAGACCTTTGATTTTTTAAACCTCTTGCAGGTACCAAAAAAAATATATATCTTTGCACTTCTTAAAACGAAAATATTGTAAAATATAGTCGTTCAGGTGACCGACTCGGTAGCTCAGCTGGTAGAGCAATACACTTTTAATGTATGGGTCCTGGGTTCGAATCCCAGCCGGGTCACAAGTTTACTGAAAAGTAAATTTTTTTCATATTAATATTTTGTGATTTGGTGTTTCAAAGGTCTCCCTCAGGAGGCCTTTGATTTTTTCCGGATAATTCCCACCGTTTGAAAATTCTTAATGCTTTTCATAAGTAGAATGTAAACTCTGATTTTTATAGATCAAAATTCAGACGCTGGAGACTGAATATTTCAGGTTTAAAAAAATGCAGGCTATTGTTTATTCATACTCAGTTTTTATGGATTAATAAAAGCTGTTCATGAATTCTGAGCCTGATCTTTAATATTGTAAAAAACTTATAGGTTTAATAATAGGGATGTTGATAAACCTATAAGGTTTAAGCCTGGCATTTCCACTTTGGGTTATACTTTTCCTAAATATTGTAAAATCTTATAGATAATAATGCGGATGCTGGTAAACAATATGGTTTAAGCATGATCGTTTCTGCTCTGCATTATACTTTTTCAGAATAAAAAAACTCTGACCACCAAGTAATGATCAGAGCTTTTTATCTGTATTTTCTTTTTTAAATTTAAATGAAATTAATCCAGATGCATATTGTCAATAAGCCGTACACCGTCTACTATCACCACGATGAATGCTCTGAAATTTCTGTCCTTATAGAAGAAGTCGGTTTCTTTTAAAGTGTCTTCATCGGCTATCAGAAAGTATTCAAGCCTCATTCCCTGCTGGTGATCGAATATATCAATTACCCTTTCTTTGATTTCAGGAACAGTAACGGTACGGAACCAGCTGTTTACTTTTTTCAGTGTTTCATAAATGATTTTAGAGGCTTCTCTTCTGTCTTCATGAAGTCGCTGGTTTCTGGAGCTTAATGCCAGCCCGCTTTCTGCCCTGTAAATAGGAACACCTTTTATTTTAACGGGAAGCTGCTTTTTCTCAACCATTTTTTTAATGATGGCCAGCTGCTGAAAATCTTTTTCCCCAAAATAGGCATTGTCCGGTTTTACCTGTCTGAAAAGTTCTTCTACCACAGTTCCCACACCGTCAAAATGTCCCGGTCTGGATTTTCCTTCCATCTCATTTTCCAGTCCGTCGAAATCATAATGACTGCTTTCCGTTTTCTCCGGATAGATATCTGTGACTTCCGGGATGTATACAGCATCCACCAGCCCGGAATTTTTCAGAATTAAAATATCCCTGTTAATATCTCTGGGATATTTTTCAAGGTCTTCGGCATTGTTGAATTGGGTGGGATTTACAAAAATTGAAGAAACTACCAGGTCATTTTCTTTTCTGGCTTCCTCATATAAGGAAAGATGGCCTTTATGAAGTGCTCCCATAGTAGGGGCAAAGCCGATCCGCTTTCCCATTTCTTTCTGTCTTTCAATGAAATCCTGAAGGGTTTTCCTGTTTTTTATAACTTCCATAGCTTATTTTAATACTAATTCAAAAATACTAAAAATATCACAAAATAATATGTGTTTTTAATAATTTGAAAAAGGGAATTATCGTAAAAAAATGTTAATTAAAATAATGTTGGATGTTTTTTTGTAATTTTGCACATTAAAGCATTTTTACAAAAAATAGATAGAAGTTTATGCCGAATCAAAAAATACTGTACATTACTACAGAGATGTATCCATATCAGGAAGATACAAATATGGCTGCAGTGGTTAATAAAATGGCACTTAAGATGCACAATGAAGGCAATGATGTAAGAGTTTTTATGCCAAGATTTGGACAAATAAGTGAGAGGAAATTCCAGCTTCATGAAGTGATCCGTCTTTCAGGAATGAATATTATTATCAATGACCTGGATCAGCCTTTAATTATTAAAGTAGCATCACTTCCGGGTGAAAGACTTCAGGTCTACTTTATCGACAATGAAGAATACTTCAAAAGAAAACAGTATTATTTTGATGATGAAGGAAATCCTTTTGATGATAATGATGAAAGAGCTATTTTCTTTGCCAGAGGAGTAATTGAAACCATCAAGAAACTCAACTGGGTTCCGGATGTAATCCACCTGAACGGATGGATGTCTTCTTTTGTTCCTGTTTATCTTAAAACCTATTACGAATCAGATACTTACTTTAAAGACGCTAAGATCGTTCTTTCTTTATACAATGAGAAAGATGCTGCTCTGGATAAAAATATCGCTGAAAAACTGGCTTTCGACAATATTTCCGGGCTTAAGGCGTTAGATAATCCAACCATCAAAAGCTTTGTGATCGAAAGCATGAACTATGTAGATATGGTAGTGAAAGGAGATGAGTTTCTGGATGAAGACCTTGATAAAGGTTTCAACGAAACATCCACTTCAAAATCAGAATACGTAGACGTAGATTCAATAAATCAACTTTATTAAAAACACTTTTTTAATGACTCATACAGTTAAAAGGACTTTCGCCATACTTTCACTGGCGTTTTTCGGAAGCGCATTTCTTTATAATTGTGAACCGGATCCAGATTCACTTGGGGAACAACTTTTTATAAAAGATGCAGTAGACGGGAATGATAAAGTATATCCCATTGTAGCCTATAATGTAGACAATAAAGATAGTATAAGCAGTGATGCATCCAGACTCCTCAGTCAGATTGTTTCAACAGGTACATCTCCGGCTACGGCTGTTTTAGGAGCTTTTTCCGAAAAACAGTTCGGAATGCAGAAAGCTTCTTTTGTTTCCCAGCTGAGATTGTCCCAATACGATTTTGACTTTGGTACAGCCCCGAAAGTAGACTCTGTTGTCCTGGTAATTAAACCGGGTAGTGAAGCTCAGTATAAAAAAGATTCTGTGGATGCTAAAGCAGCCGCAGATATCGATTTCCCTGTTGGAAGTGAAACAGTAAAGGCCTCCATAGAAAAAAAGTTCTATCCTGTTGTAAAATACGGAAGAGGTAAAATAGGAAGCACCAATGTACTGTATCATATGAGAGTGCAGGAGGTTACTACCTTCCTGGATGCCAATAATCAGGCGCTGAGAAGATCCAATGCAAGCATCAGTACCGGAGATGTATTGGGAACAACCACATTTAACGGAAACTTAAGTGCAGTCACGGTAACCAGAAAATCTGATAACAGCAGCATTTTTACAGGAGATATCGGAATGAGAATTTCCCTGGATAAAGACTATTTCCAGAGAAAGATCCTGGACAGAAACAAAAAGCCGGAACTTCAGAATGCCGCCAATTTTATCAGACACATCAATGGTTTGCGGATCTCTGTGGATGAAACCAATGGATATCTTTTCCAGTTCTCTCCGAATAATACAGAAGTTATTATGTATTACTCCAATGAGACAACAACAAACGGAACGGTTACGAGAACCCAGCAGGCCCCTTTCAAACTTACTCTGGCAGGAGCACGTCTTGGACATTATGAATATGACAGAACAGGAAGCGACTGGGCCATAGCCAAATCATCTATCAATGAACAGGATGGTGATGCCAGACTTTTCCTTCAGGGAATGGGAGGACCTTCTATTGCTGTAAGGATTCCTGATGATAAAATTTCAGAATTAAGAACTCTTTACCAAAAAGATAAAGCAGGAATTATCAACGCAAGAATCAGAATTTATACGGATACGGAAAACTGGAGTAATAATTATCCGAAACCAACCAACCTTACAATCGTTAATGCAAGTAAAACTTTAGGGGTGCTGGTTCCTGATGGATTTACATCAGATTACGCTTCTGGGTTCGGATTATTTAAACCTTATGATCTGGATAAGAATCCTGCATATTATGAATTCGTTGTAACAAAGACTGTTAAAGAAATTGTAGAAGAAGCAAAAGAAAACAAGACATTGCTTATTAATCAGGGACTATTCATTGGAGACGGATCCGGAGCACCGGTTGGATATAAGTATACTTCCAGAGCGTTTACTATGGACAGAACTGTCTTTGTGGGATCTGCAGGAAGCAATGCGAACAGAATTCAGCTAAGAGTTACCTATGGTACTAAAAAATAACACAACAAAAACACTAGAAAAAATATGTGCGGAATAGTAGGATATACAGGATTTCAGGATGCGTATGATATTGTCATCAACGGTCTAAGAAGATTAGAATATAGAGGATATGACAGTGCGGGAATCGTTTTGGAAGATACAAACCGAAAGTTTGAAGTAGAAAAAACGAAAGGAAAAGTAGATGATTTAGTCAGTATTTCCGCACAGCTGAAAGGAAAAGCGAAAATAGGAATGGGGCATACACGATGGGCAACTCACGGAGTTCCCAGTGACAGAAACTCCCATCCGCATTTATCCAATAATGGTAAGGTGGCTATCGTTCACAACGGAATCATTGAGAACTATGATACCATCAAAACGATGCTTACCGAAAAAGGATTTACCTTTAAATCTGAAACAGATACGGAAGTATTGGTAAACCTGATCCAGTATTTTATGGATCTGAACACGGAAACAGATTTTCCTTCAGCGGTAAGATTTGCATTGAATGAAGTATACGGAGCGTATGCCATAACCGTAATGCACGAAGATTATCCGGGAGTACTTGTGGTTGGAAGACTCGGTTCTCCATTGGCTATCGGAATCGGGGAACAGGAATATTTCATTGCTTCTGATGCTTCTCCGTTTGTAGAGTTTACCAAAGAAGCTATTTACCTGGAAGAAGGTCATATGGCTACGATCTCTTTAGAAAAAGGAGTGGATATAAGAACCATTACGGAGAATTCTAAAATAGAGCCGGAAATTCAGAAACTTAAACTGAGCTTAGAGCAGATCGAAAAAGGAGGTTATGAGCATTTTATGCTTAAAGAAATTTTCGAGCAGCCTAAATCCGTACATGATACCATGAGAGGGAGACTTCTTGTAGATGAAGGAATCATTAAAATGGCCGGAATCTGGGATCATGTGGAAAAATTCAAGAATGCCAACAGGATTATCATCATCGCATGCGGAACTTCATGGCATGCCGGTCTTATCGGAGAATACCTTATCGAAGAATATGCAAGAATCCCGGTAGAAGTGGAGTACGCTTCGGAATTCAGATATAGAAATCCTATTATTACAGATAAAGACGTTGTAATTGCAATATCGCAGTCCGGAGAAACGGCGGATACTATGGCCGCATTAAAGCTGGCTAAAGAAAAAGGAGCCTTTATTTACGGGATATGTAATGTAGTGGATTCTTCCATTGCCAGAATTACAGATGCCGGTTCCTATACCCATGCCGGCCCGGAAATCGGTGTGGCTTCTACAAAAGCATTTACAGCACAGCTTACCATTCTTACCTTAATTGCATTTAAATTAGGAAAACATAACGGGAACTTGGGAAATGCCGAATTTATGAGCTTAATAGCTGAGCTGGATGCAGTGCCTAAGAGAATTGAAGAGGTTTTAAATTCTACCCACGAGCTTGTTCAGAATATCGCAAAAGACTTTGTAGAGGCTACCAACTTCCTTTATTTAGGAAGAGGATACAACTATCCGGCAGCTCTCGAAGGGGCTTTGAAGCTGAAAGAAATCTCTTACATCCATGCAGAAGGATATCCGGCAGCAGAAATGAAGCACGGGCCAATTGCCCTGATCGATGAAAATATGCCAATCGTTATTATTGCCCCTAAAAAAGGCCATTATGATAAGATTGTAAGTAATGTTCAGGAAATTAAAGCAAGAAAAGGAAAAATTATTGCGGTGGTTAATAAAGGAGACCAGCAGGTGAGCTCAATGGCAGATTATGTGATTGAAGTTCCTGAGACCTCAGAATGCTTCTCTCCAATCGTTGCATCAGTGCCTTTACAGCTGCTAGCATACTATATAGCAGTGTATAGAGGGGCTAATGTAGACCAGCCGAGAAACCTTGCAAAATCAGTAACCGTGGAATAAAAAATTGTTGTAAATAAAATAAATTTAGATTTCTTCCGTTATTTCAAAAAAAATCTTAAAAGTTTCTTAAAAAAATTATATATTTACGGCTTAATTATAAAAATTAACATGAAAAGGATATTTCTTTTATTATTGTCTGCGTCAGTAGCATCGGTATCTTGTTCAGGTGGTGGCAGCTCTTCAGTTGGGAAGCCTGGAACAAAAGGAGAATTGATACCAAGAGAAAAAACGAAATCATTTGTTGCGGAAAGACCATACGGAATGGTCGCAATTCCTGCAGGGTCATTTGTTGCTGGTTTAGCAGATCAGGATCCAACAAATACTCCTGAAAAAGCTTCATTGACTACGGTTACTGTTTCTTCTTTCTTCATGGATGAAGCAGAAACTACCAATGCAGAGTACAGAGTATTTATCAACTATGTAAGAGATTCTATCGCCAGAACACTACTTGCTGAAGCTGCCGGAGAAGGCGGAGAAGGCGGACGTAGAGGAGCAAGCATAGGAGATTATGCATATCTTGCTAAAAAAGAAGAAAATTTAACACCTTATCAAGAATATTTAGAAGGCCAGGGAGGAAGAGAAGACGGTGGCTATGATGCAAGCAAAAGATTAGACTGGAAAATTCCATTGCATTGGACTACCGGGAAGTATCCTGATGTAGAATATGCGGAAGTTTTAGAATCTATGTATCTGCCTGCTTCTTCCAGAATCGGAAACGAAAGAATCCTGGATGTAAGTAAACTTAAATATACCTACCAGTGGGGGGATATGGATGCGGCAATTGCTGATAACGAAAGAGGGGCAAACTACCTGAAAAGTTCAAGCATCGCCATTTATCCGGATACTACGGTTTGGGTAAAAGATTTCCATTTTGCTTACAACGAGCCATTGTTTGAACAGTATTTCTGGCACAAAGCCTACAAAAACTATCCGGTAGTAGGGGTTACCTGGGATCAGGCAAGAGCTTACTGTAACTTCAGATCCAAACTGAAAACGGATTATAATGAAAGTTTAAAAAGAAAAAAACAGAGACCATTGATGTTCCGTCTTCCAACTGAAATCGAATGGGAATATGCTGCAAAAGGCGGAATGCAAAATGCTACTTATCCTTGGGGAGGTCCGTATTTAATGGACGACAGAGGTTGCTACCTTGCTAACTTCAAACCTAAGAGAGGTAATTACATGGAGGACGAGAAAAAAGGTACTTATACATATACAGCTCCAGTTAAGAAATTTAAGAAAAATGGGTTTGGGTTATTTGATATGGCTGGAAACGTTTCTGAATGGACTTCGTCTGCTTATAACAACTCTTCTTATGGATTCTCTTCTACTTTAAATCCTTCTACGAAAGATAAAATAGATACAAAAAGATCTGTAAGAGGCGGCTCTTGGAAAGATGTTGGCTATGCGCTGATGACGGGGGCAAGAGATTGGGAAAGAAAAGATTCCGCAAGAAGTTATATCGGATTCAGAACTGTACAGGATATTCCTGAGGCAGCTGTTAAACCAAGAAGAGTTAACAGATAATCAATCAGACAATTATTTTTCAATACAATTTTATTTAACATTAAAAAAACTAACTTAATATGTTTAAGACTAAAGATGCTTGGATGAATTTCTTTTATTCATTCGGGGCTGCAATTGTAATTCTTGGAGCTTGGCTTAAAATTACTCACATTACCCTGGGACCTATTAACGGAAATATGGCTCTTACTGTGGGACTTATTACGGAAGCTATTATCTTTATCATTTTCGCATTCGACCCTCCGAAATCAGAAGAGTCTTATGCATGGGAAAATGTATATCCTGAATTATTAGATAAACATGCGAATCCAAACCCGCTTCACTCTAATGTGTCTACTAAAATCAATGCACAGCAGCAGTTTGCGGAGTTAGAAAATTCCCTTTCAACAAAATTAGACAAGATGCTTGAAGACGCTAAACTTGATGTTCAGTTATTCGAAAGATTAAGAACAGGAATCGATAAGTTTTCAAGCTCAGTAGATCAGATCAATCAAACCGTTGACGTATCTGCTTCTACTCATAAATATAACGATCAGCTTAATAAAGCAGCCCAGCACATGGAAAGCATGAATGCCCTGTATGCAATGCAGCTTGAAAGCGGGAAAAGACAATCTGAATTTGCCAACAAATATGTAGCAGATATGCAGAAGTCTGCGGAGCAGTCTGAGAAATTCAATCAAGAACTACAAGGTTTAACATCTAATCTGAATAACTTAAACAGAGTTTATGGCGGTATGTTAACTGCTATGAAGTCTTAATCCTGAACCATTTCTAAATTTTAACTACTTAATCAAAAAACAAAGAAAAGAGAATGGCACAAGGAAAACAGACCCCTCGTCAGAAGATGATCAACCTGATGTATCTGGTGTTCATCGCGATGATGGCCCTCAATATTGATGCAGAGATCATCAGATCATATTATGACTCAACCAGAGCATTGAATGAAACAAGAACTTTAACAGAAAAGAAGAACGAAAAGATCTTTGAAAAAACGCTTGAAGCTAAAGCTCAGCAGGTTCCGGATACTTACGCTCAGCCGTGGGAACAGTACAAAGTTCTTAAAGGTAAGATCGATGTATTGGTATCTTCTGCTCAGGGAATCAAAGACGCTCTTAAAAAACAGTCGGAGTTCCATGATAAAGATCCTAAAACCGGAAAAGATATTGATGTAAGTGAAAACTTTGCTGCATTGAACAACAATGAAGCCACTACGGAATATTTTTTCAAAGAAGGTGATGAAAACACACCTTCAAAGGGAGCAATGGACCTTAAAGCTAAAATTGATGATGTAAGAAATTATATCAACTCAACTTTTGGCAATAATGCCCAGCTAAAAGATTTAGTGGACAGAGCCAACAAGTCTCTGATTGCGGAATATCCTAAAGGGAAATCTCCGAATGATAAGACCTGGTTCCAGAATAAATTTTATCATCAGCCGCTTATCGCTGCGATCTCTAACCTGGAGATTATCCAAAATGATGCCAGAAACGTGCAGTCTGATGCATTGGCATTATTACTTCAGGAAAAAGTAGATGCGAGCATCAAGTTTACCAGCTATGAAGCTATTGTTTCAGGTCCGGTAGATCTTCAGGCAGGTAAGCAGGCAGAAGTGAAAGTAATGTTAGGTAACTATTCTAACAGCAACAAGATCAGTATTTCTGGAGTAAGCAGAGTAGAGAACGGTAAAGGAACAATTTCAATTTCAGGTTCAGGGCTTGGAGAGCATAAATTAGGAGGTGTAATTACATTAACTGATGCTTCAGGTAAATCACAGCCTTTCCCTTGGACACACACGTATAACGTAATTGCAGGACCAAGAGAAGTAAAACTTGAAAAAGGTCTATTACTTTCTGCTGATAAAATGAACGTAATGTACAGAGGACTTGAGAACCCTGTTTCAGGATCTATCTTAGGTGCCGACAATTCCAAACTTTCATTATCAGCTCCGGGAGCTGTCGTGAAGAGCACAGGCCCAGGGAAGTGGGAGGTAACTCCTACTACGGGTAATACTGTTAAACTGACATTATCAGGAATTGATCCGTATGGTAAGACCGTTTCTCAGGTATTTGAATACAGAATTAAAAATATTCCTAGACCTCAGGGACAGATCAGAGGTAAGACTGTTAACTACATGCCGGTGAATTCTATTCCGAACCAGATTGTATCAGCAGCATTACCAGACTTTGACTTCCCGGTTTCGTTTACCGTGAACAGCTTCATCATCAAAGTTCCAGGAAAAGCAGGAACATTGATTCAGGGAAGTTCACTTCAGGGAGCGGAAGGAATGCTTAGAGGTCTCAGACCAGGCGATGTTGTTCAGATCTATGATATTCAGGCAACAGCAACAGGTATTGGAAAACAGACTCTTAAAGAGATTTCACCTGTAATTATTAATGTTCAATAAGGTTAATTTGTAAAATCATATTATGAAAAAATATATTAGCAGTCTTTTGGTACTGGTTTCGGGATTTGCTTTTTCCCAGACTATTCTGAACGCTTCTTCTCCTGAGGAATTCAGACAGATGAGAGCTGAATCTATGAGAAAAGCCGGAGATACTGTTATCAGTAATAAAGTGAAGCCACTGGAATATGGATTCGTAGATGATAAGGACATCATGAAAAGTATGTACGTTTGGGAGATCATTGACATGAACGATAAGATCAACCAACCTTTCTACTATGACAACCCAGACGGTCTTCTTTCCTCTTCTACAAGATCTATATATCAGCTTTTGTTAGACGGAGCCCTTAACGGAACCATCAAGGAAGTATATGATGACGATAATTTTGTAACCAGACTTAGTCCGGAAGCTATTCAGAAAAGATTGGAAAGTGTAAGACTGGATGAAGAAGCTATCGATATCCTTAACTCCGGAAGAGCATTAACAGACGAAGAGAAGAAAAGATTAACGGATATTATCAGAACAACGACAGATAAAGTTAAAGTTCTTAAGATAATGGGTATGTGGTTCATCGATAAGAGAGACGGACAAATGAAGTACAGACCTCTGGGTCTTGCTGCTATGGGACCGGATCCGTCTTCAATAGGAAGAATTGGTCCTGACGGTCAGCCTCTTGCAGGTGCTGATGACCTGGTAGACCTGTTCTGGATCTATTATCCAAGTGCCCGTGAAATCCTGGCCAATAACTATGTTTATAACAGAAAGAACTCTTCTGCGGACCTGTCTTTCGATGATATTATCAATGCAAGAAGATTCTCTTCAGTAATTTATAAGTCATCAAGCGGTCTGGGAGACGGTAAAATCAAAGATTATATTCCTAGAGATGCTGATGATCAGCTGGAAGAAAGCGATAGAATTAAATCGCAGATCCTTGAAATGGAAAATGAAATGTGGAATTACTAAATTTCACTTGATATTTATAGAAAACCTGAGTATTTTTACTCAGGTTTTTTTATTATGAAGAATGTAGATTATATTATTGTCGGAGACGGCTATGCCGGGCTTTTCTTTGCCCATCAGCTTATAAAGAACAATAAATCCTTTATTATCTGTTCTGAAGGCCGGAAAAGTGCCTCACAGGTTTCAGCCGGAATCATCAACCCTGTCGTCCTGAAGAAATTTACGACCTTCTGGAAAGCCCAGGAACAGATCGGTTTTCTGAAAACTACCCTGGAAGAAATTAAATCATATACAGGCAGAAACTATCTCATCAGTGCACCTATTCACAGAATATTTCATGATGAAAATGAACAGAAACTCTGGCTGAAAAAATCAGAAAATGAAGATCTGTCTGATTTTCTTGACAAAAAATTCGATCGTTTAGAGGGGGTAAAAAACGAATTTAAGACAGGAAAGGTCAATCAGTCTGCCAGACTTGACGTAAGCGGTTTTTTTGAGGGTTTATTCAGTTATTTCAAAAAAAATGAATTAATTGTAGAAGAAAAGTTCGATTACAGGAAATTGGATACTCAAAATTCATCTTACAAAGAATATCAGTTTAAAAATATTGTTTTCTGTGAAGGAATGGGAGTGAAAGAAAACCCTTTCTTTTCCGGGATTGAAGTGAATCCCAATAAAGGACATCATATCAAAGTAAAACTTTCCGGTGACCTTCCGGAAAATATAACCGTTAAAAAGAAGCACTTTCTGTTTCCCACAGATAACGGACTGCATTTTTACGGCGGAACCTATGACAGGGAACAGCTTCATCACCATATAGATGATTCAGCAGTAGAGCAGCTCGTTAACGGACTGTCTGAGATTTATCCTTATGATTTCGAAGTTGAGGAAGTTCATTTTGGTTTCCGCCCTACGGTAAAAGACCGGAGACCTATCATCGGAAGACACGGCGAATTTAAAAATCTCTACGTTTTCAATGGATTGGGAGCGAGAGGGATTCTGAACGGATGCTATTTTTCCCGTGATTTGTACCGCTTCATAGAAGAAAATATACCTCTGCACGAAGAAGTCTCTCTAAGCAGATTCCATAAAAATTAAAGATTATTCAATAAACAGGTCTATGAATGAAAACCTTCTAGGAATAACCGCCGGCGTGCTTACATCCATCTCTATGATTCCTCAGCTGATCAAGGTGATCAGGGAAAAGAATGTGAAAGATATTTCTCTGGTTATGCTTTTAATCCTTATCTCAGGACTTTCATTATGGGTCTGGTACGGTATTTTGAAGAATGAATTGCCTATTATTCTGTCGAACTCATTTGCCGTGCTGGTGAATATAAGTCTTTTGATTTGTTATATGATCTATAAAAAATCTTAGTACTGCATGTTGGTAAAGCATCAGCGGCGGGCCGAATGGCCCGCCGCTGATGCTTTACAGTATATTTTTTCAGTTAATCCTGAAGCGTAAACTTGGCCAAAGGAGCCATTCTCGCCTTATTTAAAGTCAGTGTATTTCCGTTTACAGAATAATTGTCTGCGGCCAATACAGCCTTTGTAAAGCGGTTTTCAATATCCAGATCTTCACAGGCCATCATAGTAGACATTCCCTGGTTGAATTTAATTCTCATCACTTCAGGTTTAATTTCGAAAGTACCTCCGAAACCGTTACATCCTGCATGTCCTTCATACCTCATACCTTCCGTATTCAGTTTGAAATAAGGATTGTTTTTCGGGTTTTTAAGCTTAATAGGCTGTCCGTTCAGTTCAGTCAGCTTCCATGTTTTTCCTGTAATGTCGTTACTGTTGCTCTGAACCGGGGGAGTTTTGCATGAAATAACAAATGCGAACAAAAATAGAGTGGACAAGTAATAAAATAAATTTTTCATAATGGTTGGGTTTGATTAATTTTAATTGAGACCGGCTTTAGTAGGAAGCCATTTTTGCAGATCCGGAACCTTTCGTATCCCGTTTGGCGTGAAACAGCACCATATCTACATTTTTCTTTAGAAAAGTGACATTTCCTTTAATATCAGAATATTGGTATTCCTCATTAGAGGCCGTGTATTCAGGAAGAGCATCACTTTTTTTAAGATCATAGGTTTTCCCGTTCAGATGAACAGTCGCTGTGTTTTTTGTACTGTTTACAGTGACTTCTATTTTCTCACCATAGCTGTCGGTAAAAACGTTTTTAGAAATTTCATCCCTGTTTTCGGGAGCAGCGGTAATGGTTTCAGATGCTTCTTTACCCGGATGCTTACACGCTGTTGAGGAAAGGACGGCAAGTCCTATAAATACTGTGGTAAATAATTTTTTCATAGTGATAGGTGATTTTAAGGTGTTGCATGAAATTGTGATATTAATATTATATAAAATTACAAATATTTTTAGTAATTATATGTTAATTTTACATAAATTAATCATGTGTCTTTATCCGGGAAATACTAAGATTTGTTTTAAAGTACTTGCTTCAGCTTTTTGAATGGAGGGTATTTAAAAGAAACAGACCGGACGGGATTACCTGGTTCTTAGGTCTTATTTCGGGAATAAAAACATATGTTTTTCATCATTTCATTGTGTTGTTTTAATTTGCTGCAAAAATATTAAAAATTACAACACGTTGATACATAGGAATAATGATTTAAATCATGCCATGCAAACCATAGCATCGGCATAGAATTCTGTTTTTAAAATAAATCTTCAAAGTGTGAGTATAGGATAGGTTAATCATAATCTGCTGTCAGCAGGGGGGTAAAATGATCGTCATTTAATCTGCTCTGTTTTCAGGTGATTTAAAGGAGCGTTAAATTTTGTTAATCTATTATGACAATATGTATTTATGAATGTACATTTGCGACTTCAAAATGAGAAATTTTATAGTATATTTTTTGACGGGCCTTTTCCTGCTTTTTGTAATAGAGAGCCGTCTGAATGTCAAAACACTTCGGAATGACTATTCCGGACATGTTTCTCATCATATGCCCAAAAGAGCCAACCGGCTGAATCAGACTTACGAAAAGCTTACCGTTCAGCAGATGGCAGACAGTGTGGACAATTCTACCCTGGAACTTTACGAAGACGATTTTCATATGTCTGATACCTTTCAGGCTATTGTCATTCTTGCCGGGGTTTTCAGTCTGGTCTATATTTTCGGATTAAGATCCTTTAAAAGCAGAAAACCGGATATTCATGGCTTTCTCTCGCTGTTTCCCCATGTAAAAAAATTCATTCTGATCCGTTCTATCAGAATTTAAAATTTCATTTTTTCCGATCTGTTTTCTGTTCATAAAGTGATCAGAACGCTTACTGCGTTGTGTATGCCGGCAATCAGCACAACAGCCTTACCTTATTGCCATTTTCCATTCAAAACAAAACATTAACGAACTTATATAACTCTAGAATTATGATGAAAAGAGTTGCCTCAGGCATTGCGCTTTGTACCCTTTTGCTGGCTGTCAGCTGTGGTCGCAAAAAAGAAGAAAAGGAAGAAGCTGCGACTTATCCGGTTACCAGCCCTGTAAAAATGGATACGGTGATCAACAAAGAATATGTAGCACAAATCCAGTCAGTTAAAAATATTGAGGTCCGCGCACAGGAAAAAGGATTTCTCGAAAAAATTTATGTAGATGAAGGCCAGTATGTACAGGCCGGTCAGACCCTGTTCAGAATTATGCCTCAGTTGTATCAGGCAGAGCTTCTGAAAGCTAAGGCAGAAGTAGAACAGGCATCTATTGAACTTAAAAATGCAAGTACACTGGCCAGTAACAATATTGTTTCCAAAAATGAGAGAGCAATGGCCAAAGCAAAACTGGATGCAGCCAATGCAGAAATGAAACTGGCTCAGATCCACTTATCCTTCACCGATATTAAAGCACCTTTCTCCGGAGTGATCAACAGAATCCCGTTAAAATTGGGGAGCCTTGTAGATGAGGGAGATCTGCTGACCTCTTTATCAGACAATACCAGCGTTTACAGTTACTTCAATGTTTCCGAACCTGAATATCTGAGCTATCAGACCCATGCAGCAGACAGAGGAAGCAATCAGGTATCCCTGATTATGGCCAATGGGGAAATGCTGCCTCAAAAAGGAGAAATCCAGACCATAGAAGGAGAATTCGACAACGAAACCGGAAATATCGCCTTCCGGGCAAAATTCCCGAATCCTGACAAACTTCTGAGAAATGGAGAAACAGGAAAAGTACAGATGACGATGCCGGTACATAATGCACTGATCATTCCACAGAAAGCAACCTATGAAATCCAGGATCAGAAATATGTATTTGTGATCGATAAAAACGGAACCGCAAAATCCAGAAATATAAAAGTAGCTTACGAACTTCCGGATCTGTATGTCGTAGGTTCGGGGCTTTCCACAGGAGATCAGATATTATTGGAAGGCGTACAGAAAGTAAAAGACGATCAAAAGATAAAAACAAAATTCCAGGACCCTAAAAAAGTTCTTCACTCATTGAAATTAAAAGCAGAGTAGTCTACGCCTAATAAAGAAACATCATGTTTAAGAAATTCATCCGCAGACCTGTTCTGTCTATCGTAATCTCTCTGATTATCGTATTTATGGGAATTCTGTCACTGGTAAAACTTCCGGTAACCCAGTTTCCCTCTATTTCACCGCCTAAAGTAAATATTACCGCAGAATATCCCGGAGCCAACAACGAGCTGTTGATCAAATCGGTGGTAATTCCCCTTGAAAGAGGATTGAATGGAGTACCGGGCATGAAATACATGACCTCCGATGCAGGAAATGACGGGGAAGCTTCCATTCAGGTCGTATTTGACCTCGGAACAGACCCCAATGTTGCCGCAGTAAATGTTCAGAACCGCGTATCTTCAGTGGTAAATAAACTTCCGCCGCTTGTGGTACGCGAAGGAGTTAAAATTACCCGCGAAGAGCCCAATATGCTTATGTACATCAACCTGTACAGTGATGATCCCAAAGCCGACCAGAAATTCCTGTTCAATTATGCCGACATCAACGTAATGTCTGAACTGAGAAGGGTGAGCGGAGTAGGATTTGCCGATATCCTCGGAACCCGTGAATACGCCATGCGTATCTGGCTGAAACCGGACAGACTTACTGCCTATAATATTTCGGCTGACGAAGTAATGGAAGCCCTTAACCAGCAGAGTCTTGAAGCTTCTCCGGGAAAAACAGGAGAAAGCTCAGGTAAGCGCTCACAGTCGTTTGAGTATATTCTGAAATATCCGGGGCGTTTCAATAATGAAAAAGATTATGGAAACATCATCCTGAAAGCAAAATCAGCAGGAGAATTTGTAAGGCTGAAAGATGTGGCCGATATTGAATTCGGAAGCTCAATGTATGATATTTATTCCACACTGAACGGAAAACCTTCCGCAGCAATTACAGTAAAACAGTCATACGGATCCAATGCAAGTGACGTTATCAAAAATGTAAAAACCTTGATGGCAGACCTTCAGAAAACTACCTTCCCGAAAGGAATGCATTACGACATCAGTTATGACGTTTCCCGGTTCCTGGATGCTTCTATGGAAAAAGTTATCCATACCTTATTTGAAGCCTTTATCCTTGTGGCGATCGTGGTATTCCTGTTCCTGGGAGACTGGCGCTCAACACTGATTCCCGCTTTGGCGGTTCCTGTTTCACTCGTGGGAACTTTTGCCGTAATGTCTGCATTCGGGATTACCCTGAATATGATCTCACTCTTTGCTCTGGTAATGGCAATCGGTGTGGTAGTGGATGATGCCATTGTCGTGATTGAGGCAGTCCATGCCAAGATGGAAGAAAAGAATCTTTCCCCATTAAAAGCTACGGAAGAAGCGATGCATGAGATCAGCGGAGCAATTATTGCGATCACGCTGGTGATGGCATCGGTATTTATTCCGATAGCCTTTATGTCTGGTCCGGTAGGTGTATTTTACCGCCAGTTCTCTATTACCATGGCTTCGGCAATTATTCTTTCCGGAATCGTTGCATTAACGCTGACTCCAGCACTTTGTGCCTTAATCCTTAAAAATAATCACGGAAAAGCCAGGAAGAGAACTCCGGCTACGATTTTCCTTGATAAATTCAATAATCTGTTTACCAGAGGAGCAGGGAGATATGAGAAAATGCTGAACAGGACAGTAACGAAAAAAGCATTTACCCTTCCGTTATTGCTGGCATTCTGTGTCTGTACATTCTTCCTGAGCAATTCCCTTCCTTCCGGGTTTATTCCGGCAGAAGACCAGGGAATGATCTATGCTATCATCCAGACACCGCCCGGATCTACACTGGAAAGAACCAACCAGATTGCAAAAGAACTGCTCCGCGAATCTGAGGATATTGACGGGGTGCAGTCGGTTTCTTCACTGGCCGGGTATGAAATTCTGACAGAAGGAACCGGATCCAATTCAGGAACCTGTCTGATTAACCTTAAAAGCTGGGAAGACCGCAAGGAATCTGCTGCTGAAATCATTGAAAAACTGGAAGAAAAAGCCAAAAATATTCCGGGTGCCAATATTGAGTTCTTTCAGCCGCCTTCCATTCCCGGATATGGAGCCGCAGGTGGTTTCGAGCTCCGTCTGCTGGATAAGGCAGGAAGTGGAGATTACCATAAAATGGAACAGGTGAGTAATGACTTTGTAAAAGAGCTTAAAAAACGTCCCGAACTGGGGTCTGCATTTACCTTCTATTCCGCCAGTTTCCCTCAGTATATGCTCAGGGTAGATAACGATCTTGCCGAACAGAAAGGAGTAACGATCGATAATGCGATGGGCAACCTGTCTACACTGATCGGTTCAAACTACGAAACAAGTTTTATCCGTTTCGACAGGCCTTATAAAGTAATTGTACAGGCAGGACCGCAATACCGGGCTCTTCCTACCGATCTTCTGAAGCTCTATGTGAAAAATGATAAAGAGCAGATGGTTCCGTATTCCGATTTTATGAAACTGGAAAAAGTATACGGTCTTTCTGAAATTACAAGACATAATATGTACAACTCTGCGGAGGTGAGCGGTACCCCGGCACCGGGATACAGCAGCGGACAGGCCATCAAAGCGATTCAGGAAGTAGCGGATAAAACGCTTCCGAGAGGTTTCGGTATCGACTGGGCGGGGATTTCGAAAGACGAAGTAAGCCGTGGAAATGAAGCCGTATTTATTTTCCTTGTATGTCTGGGATTTGTTTACCTGATCCTTTCGGCACAGTATGAAAGCTTTATCCTTCCACTTCCGGTAATCCTGTCACTTCCGACAGGGATTTTCGGAGCATTTCTGTGCCTGAAATTATTAGGACTGGAAAATAACATTTATGCACAGGTGGCTATGGTGATGCTGATCGGTCTGTTGGGTAAAAATGCCGTACTGATCGTGGAATTTGCTGTTCAGAAAAAAGCTGAAGAAGGAATTCCGGTTGCTAAAGCTGCCATTGAAGGAGCAGCAATCCGTTTCCGTCCTATCCTGATGACTTCATTTGCTTTTATTGCCGGGCTTATTCCGCTGGTAATTGCCACAGGTCCGGGAGCAGTAGGAAACAGGACAATTGGTACTGCCGCCGCCGGAGGTATGCTGATAGGAACGGTGTTCGGACTGATGATCATTCCGGGACTGTACTATATCTTCGGAACCATTGCCGATAAATCAAGGCTGGCCAGATACGAAGAAGAAAACCCATTAACAGAACAAACTGAACCTTACGAACACGATGGAAAATTTGAAGATTAAGAAAATATCCGCCATAATAGCTTTGTCGCTTGTACTTACAGGCTGCAAAGCTCCGATGGCTACCGTTATAAAAGATGAAGTAAAAGAGAATCTTCCCCAGAATTTCAACCAGGAAGAGCAGCAGGATGCCAATAACAACAGTGGAACCACTCCGTGGAGACAGTTTTTTACAGATCCGAACCTGGTTGCTTTAATTGAAACAGCTTTAAAGAACAACCAGGAATTACTGATTACCCTTCAGGAAATTGAAATTGCCAAAAGTGGAGTTTTAGCCAAAAAAGGTAAGCTGAGCCCGACTGTTTCAGCGGGAATAGGTGCCGGACTTAAAAAAGCGGGGCGTTACACCAGCGAAGGGGCCGGAGATGCCACCACAGAAATTGAACCCGGAAAAGAAATGCCGGATCCGCTGGGTAATTTTGAAGGAGGGCTGATGGCCAACTGGGAAATAGATATCTGGAAAAAACTGAGAACCGAAAAAGAGGCCGCAGTGGCCCATTATCTTTCTACCGTTGAAGGAAAGAATTTTGTACTGTCTAACCTTATTGAAGAAGTCGCCGATAATTATTATGAATTACTGGCTCTTGATAACCAGCTCGATATTATTCAGCAGTATATCAAACTTCAGGAGAGAGCACTGGAAATTTCGAAGATTCAGAAAGAAGCTGCCGCAGCAACAGAACTGGCCGTGAAAAAATTTGAAGCTGAACTGGCGAAATCCAAAGCTTCAGAATATACCATCCGCCAGCAGATCACTGAAAAGGAAAATCAGATCAATGCGCTTTTGGGGAGATATCCGCAGCCTATTGTGAGAACAAAAGAAAGTTTTATGTCTACCATTCCGCAGACGGTGTATACCGGCATTCCGTCTCAACTGCTTTCTAACCGCCCGGATATCAAACAGGCTGAACTGGAGCTGAAAGCTGCAAAACTGGATGTGGAAGCCGCAAGAAAAGAATTTTATCCTTCACTGGAAATTTCAGCAACCTTAGGGCTTGAGGCATTCAAACCGTCATATCTGGTTAAATTGCCGGAATCCATTGCTTATAACTTAGCGGGTGAACTGGCAGGACCGCTGATTAACAAAAGTGCCATCAAAGCTAATTTTCAGACTGCGGATGCCAAACAGATACAGTCTCTTTATGAGTATGATAAAACCATTTTAAATGCTTATCTGGATGTAGCCAACCTGATGTCTAAAATTAAAAATATAGACCAGTACTATCAGTTGAAATCCCAGGAAACCAAAGCACTGGACCAGTCTATTGATATTGCCAATCAGCTGTTCAGAAATTCCAGAGCTGATTATCTGGAAGTGCTTTTAAATCAGAGGGATGCCCTGGACGCAAAAATGGAACTGATTGAAGCTAAACAGAAACAGCTCAGTACGGTTGTAGACATCTACAAAAGCCTGGGCGGAGGCTGGAAATAAAAATATCATAATTCTCAATAAAAACAGTTAATGTTTTGTGGGGCTGATCCTTTCGGGGGCGGCCCTTTTTTTATGCTTGTTTTCATTAAAAAACAGACAAAATGGGAAATTTATGCTTTATTTTTATATTTTTAGCTAAATTATTTTTTTTAATGAAAAGTTGTATCAAATATTCCTGCATCATCTTATTACTGGCCTTGCCTTGTTTTTTCAGTGCCACAACCATACCTTTCGAACTGATTGACGGAAAGATAATGATCAAAGTAAGTATTAATCGTAATCCTCATAATTTTATTTTTGATTCCGGCGCATTCACATTAATTTCATCTGAACTGAAAAGTGAGATGAATGCGAAAAAAAGCAATATTATTTTTGAAGCAGTGGATGCCAACAATGTAAAGTCGAAATCGGATGTCTTCACCCTGAACAGTCTGAAAATCTCTGATCTGAACTTTAAAAATGTGGATTTTTCCTTTATGGATATAAGTTGGATGAGTTCCCGGGCCTGTAAAAAGATCAGTGGAATATTAGGGGCGAATGTGATGAAAGATAAAATCTGGCGGATTGATTTTAACAGCAAAACAATAAGTATTTTTAATGAGACTCAGGGAAATGATCTTCCTGCTTCCATAAAGATCCCTTTTTCACAGGAAAACTTCACGGGGATTCCGAAAGTGAATACTGAAATCAGAAATCAGAATATTGAATTTGTATTCGATACCGGTTCCAATATGGGATTTTCTGTTAATCAGAAGATATATGACCTGATAAAAGATGATAGGTTTCTGGTTTTTGAAGGATTACTTTCGCAGGGGATCAACAGTATCAGTAAGGGGCAGAGACAGGTGGATCTGATGGAGGTTATTTTTAATAACAGCAGTGCGGGCAGCCAGATTGTGGATATGAATAATGAAGGTTCCAGTCTGATAGGAACAAAGTTTATGGAAAATTATGTGACAGATCTTGATTTTATTAATAAAAAGATTGTCCTCAGTCCTAACGGAAAAAAAGCCGAATACAGAAATTGGGGAATTTCTCTGGCTCCCATCGATCAGAATATAATGATCGTTAATAAATTACAGGTACCTCAGTTAGCAGACCTGAAACTGGGTGAAAAAATTATTAAAATAAACGATATAGATATTGCAAAGGTCAATGACGGAACTTTCTGTGAAATCAAAAAAATAATGGATAGTAACGAAAAGATTACTCTGGAAACGGAATCTCGTAAAAAAATTACTCTGGAAAAAAAAGACGTACTGCAGTATTTGAATTAAAAAATGACAGTCTCTATTTAAAACTGAATTTTAAGATTTTACTTCTGGAAAATAATAAAATCTTTTTCGAGCTTAATACGAAATTCTGGCTGGGGCAATAATCTGTTCATCAGCCGGGCCAATATAATTACCTGTTTTTTCAGTGGAAGAAGATTTGTTTGTTATATTTGTGATACTGCCACACCACACAAAATCTCTTCATTATGAAAAATATTCTTTTAGCCGTTTTCGGGATCCTTATTATTCTGATTGTTGTATTGCTGATTAAAACCTATACTTACCCTTTTAAAAAGATTACAGCAGATGCCTCCGAGAAATGGAAGCCTGCCAAAAACGATTCTGCGGTAATGCGATTGTCTGGCGGAATCAAAATTCCTACGGTTTCTTCAGGGAGCCTGGGTGTTTTTGATTATGCACCTTTCGACCGGTTTAAAGAATATCTGAGAAACACTTATCCTTTGGTGTATCAGAATACCGAAAACTACGAAATTAATAATTATGCATTGGTTTTCAGGCTGAAGGGAAGCGATTCCGGACTTGAGCCTGTTCTGTTTCTTTCCCATATGGATGTAGTTCCTCCGGGTGATGCAGATATAAAAAATAAAGAACAGAATGTTTTCAGACCGGATGATCAACCTCTTCCTGCTGTATCTGAAGTTGCTGAAGACTGGGATTTTGAACCGTTTTCCGGTGCTGTTGCCCACGGAAGGATCTATGGGAGAGGTGCAATAGATATGAAAGGAATGCTTTTTTCTTTAATGGAATCTATGAATAATCTCATCCGGAGCGGAGCGGTTCCCAAAAGAGATATTTACCTTGCCTTTGGTTTCGATGAAGAAGTGGGAGGGCAGAAAGGAGCCGTGCAGATTGCAGAGCATTTCAGGAAAGCAGGATTAAAGTTTGAGGCCGTTTATGACGAAGGAGGCCTGATCATGGAAAAAGGAAATATTGCCGGGATAAATTCTGATGTAGCAGCTGTTGGCTGTGCGGAAAAAGGCTTTTTATCTGCAAAAATCAAAGTAAAAGGATTGGGAGGACATTCCTCTATGCCTCCTATGGAAAGTGCCATAGGAAAAGCAGCTGTGATCATGCAACGTCTTGAGGATCATCAGATTAAACCTGTAATTACGCCCCTGATTAAAGACTTTTTTGATAATATAGGTGGAGCTATGCCATTCACCAGCAGGCTTGCTATTGCTAATCAGTGGCTTCTGAAGCCATTGCTTCTTTCACAGCTTACCAAAAATAATACAACAAATGCGCTGGTACGTACCACAACAGCTCTTACCATGATGAAAGGCAGCGACGGAGCCAATGTTCTTTCTCCGGAAGTGGAATTTGTGGTCAACTTCAGGCTCCTTCCCGGAAATTCAGTAAAAGAAGTCCGTGAACATATTGCAAAAGCAACAGAAGGTTTTGACGTTGAGGTAGAAGATATTGATAATACAAGAGAAGCTTCTGCCGTTTCACCCACAGATACAAAAGCCTATAAAATGATTGAAGCCGGAATAAAAGAGATCTGTCCCGGAGCTATTGTCACACCTTATCTCACTATGGCTGCCACAGATGCCTATAAATACCAGATCGTAAGTAAAAATATTTACCGGTTTATGCCCATTAAGATCAACCGTTCAGAGCAGCAGAGTATCCACAGTACCAATGAATACATCAGTATTGAAAACTACCTGAAGATGATCCATTATTTCGAATATATCATGAAAAATTACGATAAATAAAGAAGTGTTAAATAGATAACCACCCGATGAATATCACAGAAAGATACAAGATCTCCCCGTCTATTATCTCTCTGTCTATCATCTATTCGTCTATTATCTGTCATCCATTCATCTATCTGCAATTCCGGAATTTCCCAGTCAAAAGAAAATAAAAAAAATATATTACGTCAAGTTCTGTCGCATTAGCGCAGTAGCTTTGCTTTATCAAAATTACAGAGCTATGGAATTGCCGTTTTATTTAAGTTTTAATGAATTTGAGAGCCATTATTACGACAACCTTGAAAAATGGTTTGAACAGTATCATAATACCAGTGAAACCGATTACCTGCAGACGCTGGCAGACATGTACAGCCCTTATCTGTATTACAGTTTTGCAGATGACAGGATTATGGCAGATGCTTCTATGGAGATCAAAGACTGCTTTTTTCCCTATCATGAAAAGATAGGACTCTCTTTCTGCACCAGCTGCGAAAACGGGAAGACTCCCAAACCTGTCAAAGGAATGAACCATATTTTTGAATGGAAAACGATTACCATGATGGAGTATGCCCAGCATATCCTGGATAAAATCAACAGGCATATATCAAAAAATAAAAATGTTTCCGGGACGGGAAGTATTCATGATCATATCAATGATCGGGAAATTATAACATCAAGAGAAGGAGCAGGGTATTGTGTTAATTACAGCAGGCACCAGCAGGCAGTTCCTTTTCTGAAAGCTTATCTTCCGCACTTTGGGCAGACCGTGAATATTGCCGTTTACAGGGATTTTATCTTTTCTGTGGCTCAGATTACAGAATATATCGACCGTAAGCTCAGATCAGTACAGGCTTTTGAACATACGGTGTACGCAAAACTGAAATCTGAAGCCAAATTCAGAGTTCAGATGAGTCATCAGTTTCTGACGATCTGTAACTAATCATCCGCACCAACATTCATATCTAAATTATATTTTGCCGGAGAATCTTAAAATATTTTCCGGATTAAAATCCCGGTCATCTGATTGGGATTTTATTGCTTTTTATACGGAAGATTCCAGATAAGATCAGCTGCCAGATAGTGAACTCCGCATTTTTTTATACTCCGGCTTCCCCTGATCAGGTCGTCCATATAGCCAATATCTACTGTGAAAGGAGAGTGGGGAATATTGAACATGTAATATGCCGCAATACGCATTTCCCTATATCCGAAAGGTGTCCAGCCATGATCCGGCTCGTTGAGATAACTTACAGAAAAAAGGCCTTCCGCACTGAGTGCCAGTTTCTGGTTGTTTTTAGAAGATACATTATAGGTTAGCTGGCTTTTGACGCGGGTCCTTAACTGAAAATTTTCTTCAGCTTTATTAAAATCAGCATCAAAAAACTTTCTGAATTCCTGACGTACAGTATTCTTCAGTTTCCATCTTTTCCCGAGATTGAAAGTATAGGCATACCGTCCGTAAACCCTGAATTCCTGTTCTGTTCCTTCTTTTTCATAAGGGGAATCACTTTCATATTTGGGCTGACGGCGATAGCTTATGGCGTAACTGTATTGCTGGTGAGGAGCAAAAGAATGATAAAATTCGTGGTTCAGCACCATGATTGCCTGTTTAGAAAACGGGTTGCTGGCATCAGGACTGCTTTTTCTTCCCAGGGCGATATAGCTTAAAGACTGTTTCTTTCCCAAAGAATCCAGCTGACGTTTCACTCCGAAAGCCGACCAGAATGCTGTGTTGGCATCTCCCAGACCCGGCGGGCTGATCTGTGCTTTTACAACACTGCCTGTACAGCCCAATAAAAATAACCCTGTGAAAATTTTTTTAATGCAAAACATCATGATAACTGCTTCAATGTTAATGGATAAGATCCGTCAGGTCAAAATATAGAAAACGGAATATCCGGACCTGACGAAATTAAACAGTTAAGAGCATTCAAAGTTTATTCAAAATCTCTTAATACTGTTTAAAAACACAACAAAATAAGCATATGATTTGGGAAAAATTTAGGAATGGAAATACAGTGGGTGTATTTTACAGAATGCCTAACTTTTCACGGGCACAGTCAATGTAAATGCTGTTTTGTAAAAAGATCCTGTTGCCCAGCATTCCCGTCATGCCGGAAAATTTCATGAGCATATACTGGCTCTGAGAGAATCCCTCAACATACGTTACCGCAGTCAGAGGAATCTTCTTGTTCTTAAAACGAATGTCAGTATTGCTTTTTGCGGTATACGCCGTTAAAATAGTAGGCCTCGACCGGGCTTTTTCTACCGTGACTTCTGATTGGGATAATTTTAAACCCGTCCACTGCTCTTTATCCGTTAAAAGTTCATAAGCACTTGTTCCCGAATCATACAGAAATTTCTCTTCCCTTCCTTTTAAAATACCCTGAATAATAATTTTTCTCTTCTTAAATGTAAAATCAATAAGACTGTTTTGAAATTCTGCAGGTTCTTCAGACAGGTTAAAAACGATGAAGTTTTCCTTAAAATTGATGATGGTTTTCCTGTTTTCAAGAATATCGGCTCCAAGTGTGCCCATAATCTTACCGGATTCTTTTCCCATTGCAGAAATTTTGAATTTATCCGATGAGATTTTTGTTTTTCCAATACAGAACGTTGAAGAAGCACGGTCATCATGAACCATAACTCCTTTAATCTTTTTTATGGGCAGGCTGTAAAATTCAGTATACACCGCTCCTGTATCAAACTGAAGATAATAAGTAGCCGTATCTCCCGGAAAGTTTACAGGGACAAGTAAAGCGCTTTTGTCCTTTCCCTGCCATTTCACCGGAATCTTTCCGCTCTCGTTTTTTACCGTTAAATAATTTTTTTCAGGAGTGAATTTTTGGTTAAAATAAAAATATCCGCCCAAAAACATAAGCACACTAACTATTAAAATACCTGACAGAATCCTTCTGAATGTTTTCATATTAATCTTTTGTACAAGATTCGGAAATCAGGACCTGTTTTTAACTCAAAAGTATATGACAGTTTTACGACAATTGTATGGCTTTATTTGTAAATTCCTGTATTTCAGTATTTTATTTCAACTCTTTTTGGGTTGCTAAAGAGTTGGAATTTACAGGGATTCTTTCGGGAATTCCGTTATACCAGGCTTTCTTTTGTTACAGCTTACGAGTGAGGCAGTAAGGAGAATGTATATCCTGCTATATTTCAAGGTTATGATCTTTGAGGTATTTTTCGAAAATCTGCTGTCCGCTTCTTATCGAGTTTACCGCCCAGAGTATTTTCATTCTTAACAGCTTTTCTTCATTTAATTTATAATCAATACCGGATTTGATAAGTTTTTGTTTCAATTCATACATACAGATAGAGGCCGCCACCGAAACATTAAAACTTCTCGTAAAACCATACATCGGAATGGCCAGCGTCTCATCCGCAAATTCCAGAATTTCTTCAGAAACACCTTCCATTTCCGTTCCGAAAACCAGGGCAATAGGTTCCGTAATTTCGTATTGCGGAAGCATTTTTGCATTGTTTTCAAGTGAAACAGCTACAATTTTATATCCTCTTTCTTTAATTTTTTGAAAAGACTCCATATTCCGGGGAAGCTTTTCTACCTCCACCCAGGTATCTGCACCCTTAGTTACACGGAGATTAGGTTCAAAGCTGTATTCTTCCTGTAATGCCACTACTTTATGAAAACCACAGGCTTCCACAGAACGTACAATAGCCGCAGCATTCCGGAACTGATAAATATCTTCTACAACCGGCAGTACAAAATCTGAACTTTCCCGGGAAAAATGTTCAATTTTTGATAGTCTTTCTTCTGTTAAAAACTGTTTCAAATATTCAAAAGTCTGCGTTAAATCTTTCATCTGCATTGAGTTATTTTTTTCAATATCCAATGTAACGCCTGCCATCACAGCCTTATTCTGATAAAATTTTATCATAAGCGTTTCATTCGTTTTCAAATCTTTGCAAATTAACGTAATTTTGGGCTATGATCCTGAATGAGGCTCAAATTCTTACTAAAAAGTAATTCATGAAACGAAAAGTCCTGCTCATTTATACCGGAGGAACCATCGGTATGGAAAAAGATTACGAAACCGGAAGTCTCCGCGCCTTTGATTTTGGAAACATTTTTGAAAAAATGCCCGAAATGAAACTGATGGAATGTGAGGTTTTTGTACATCCATTCGCAAAACCACTGGATTCATCAGATATGGGACCGGAGGAATGGAAAATTATCGCTAATTATATTTACAAAAATTATGATAAGTATGACGGTTTCCTGATTCTTCACGGAACAGATACGATGTCTTATACGGCTTCTGCATTAAGTTTTATGCTGAAAGGATTGAGAAAACCTGTGATCATGACCGGCTCCCAGCTTCCGATCGGCGACCTCAGAACCGATGCGAAAGAAAATCTTCTGACCAGTCTTTATTATGCCAGTCTTTATGAAAATGATGAAGCCGTCATTCAGGAAGTCGCCATTTACTTTGAATATAAACTGCTGAGAGGAAACAGGACGCTGAAATATTCCGCTGAATATTTTGATGCCTATGCCAGTCCTAACTTCCCGATCTTAGGGCAGTCCGGAGTTCATCTGAATATCATCAAAGACAATCTTTACCGTTGTGATCCCCAGGTACAGTTTCATGTTGACGAACATATTTCCGAAGATGTTCTGTTCTGGAGAATTTTCCCGGGAATGCATCTGAGCCATTTTAAAGAAATTCCTAAAATGAAGGTTCTGATTTTACAGGTATTCGGTTCCGGGACGATCTTCAGCAGTGAAAAAACCCAGGAAACCCTTGAGTCTATCAGGAATAACGGTACAGAAATAGTGGTGGTAAGCCAGTGTATATCAGGTGGAATCTCATTTGGTAAGTATGAAAACAGCAATATCTTCTCAAAAATCGGCGCAATCAGCGGAAGGGATATGACAGCCGAAAGTGCAATCACTAAAGCCATGCACCTGATAGACAACCCGAATTATCCGGGAACTTTCGCCGATAATTTCGAAAAAAGCCTTTGTGGAGAAATATCCAATTAATTTTCAAAAATAATTTGCAGATTCAAGAAAATACTCTATTTTTGCAATCTCAATTAGAAAGGTGTCCGAGTGGTTGAAGGAGCTACCCTGGAAAGGTAGTATACGGGTAACTGTATCGAGGGTTCGAATCCCTTCCTTTCTGCAACCAAAACCTGCTGAATTTCAGCAGGTTTTTCTTTTTTCTAAACCTAACAGGTCTCAAAGACCTGTTAGGTTTTGGATTTCTGCAAAAAATAAATCATACGGTTAACTCTTTATGGATTAATAAAGATGAGACTTTAGCTATTAACAGCTTTCATATTAAAATAATTCCATGCTGCCACAAAAACACCTGCTGTTTCTGTTCTCAGCCTTTGATTTCCTAATGAAACCGCTTTGATTTTATGTTCTGCTAAAAATAAAATCTCTTTTTCAGAAAAATCGCCCTCAGGTCCGATTAAAAAAGTAAGCTGTTCCAGATGGGGAATCGCTTTAAGGTCGGTTCTTTCCAGATTTTCATGACAATGGGCCACAAAGGTATATTCCGGATCGATGTTTTTTAAGAAATCAGAAAGTTTTACAGCATCGTGGATTACAGGGAAATGAAATCTCAGGCTTTGTTTAGAGGCCGCAACAGCCTGTTTCCTGATCTTATCGATATTGATATTCTTGCGTTCCGTTTTTTCTGTAACGATAATGCTGATTTCCGAAATGCCCATTTCCACGGCTTTTTCCACAAAAAACTCAATTCTGTCAATATTCTTTGTCGGAGCAATGGCAATATGAAGTTGGGGACTAAAATCAGGAAGTCCGGTTTTAATTTCCGAAACTTCTATTCCTGCTTTTTTACCTTCTGTCAGCAGTTTTCCGGAAGCCAGGTTTCCTTTTCCGTCGGTCACGTAAATTTCTTCACCGGCTTTCATTCTCAGCACTTTTATCATATGCTGCTGTTCGTCATCATGAATGGTTACTGTACTGTTTTCTATATGTCCGTAAAATAGTTTCATAAAAAGGATATCGTTGATAAAAGAGCGTTTACAGATCGTACTTCGCAGTGGCTGTGGTTCTCAGGTCTGTAAATTCTCCTCTTTCAAATTTCAGCTGGGCTACCATAGCGATCATGGCTGCATTGTCTGTGGTATATTCGAATTTTGGAATGTAGATGTTCCATCCCAGTTTTTCTTTATTATTTTCCATAGCTTTTCTTAAGGCAGAATTGGCAGATACTCCACCCGCAATGGCTACTTCTCTTATGTTTAGATCAGCCGCAGCCTTTTCGAGCTTATTCATAAGGATTTCAATGATGGACTTTTGAACGGAGGCACAAAGATCATTAAGGTTTTCCTTAATAAAGTCCGGATTTTTTCTGACTTCTTTCTGAATGAAGTACAGGACCGAAGTTTTAATGCCGCTGAATGAATAGTCATAATTATCCATTTTAGGCTTATTAAACTTAAAGGCATCCGGGTTTCCTTCCTTAGCCAGCCTGTCGATGATAGGACCGGCAGGATAATCAAGATCAAAAATTTTTCCGATTTTATCAAATGCTTCTCCTGCTGCATCATCAATTGTTTTTCCGATAATTTCCATATCAAAATAATCTTTGACAAGTACAATCATGGTGTGTCCTCCGCTTACTGTAAGACACAGAAAAGGGAATTCAGGCGGCATAGGATTTGCATCCTCAATAAAATGGGCTAAAATGTGAGCCTGGAGATGATTTACTTCTATTAACGGTATGTTTAAGCTCATTGCCAGAGACTTGGCAAAGGAGGTTCCTACAAGAAGAGATCCTAAAAGTCCGGGCCCGCGTGTAAATCCTATAGCAGAAATAGCATTTTGTTGTATATTTGCTTTAGTAATAGATTTTTCAACAACGGGGATTATATTTTGCTGATGTGCTCGCGATGCCAGTTCGGGAACCACACCACCATATTCTTTATGGATGGCCTGATTTGCGGCAATGTTCGACAAAATGCAGTTTCCCTTGATGATAGCTGCTGAGGTGTCGTCGCAGGACGATTCAATACCTAAAATTATAGAGTCGCTCATAATAATGGCAAAGTTAGAGAATAATAACGAGAATGAGAATAAAAAATCAGTAGCTGAAAACATAAGTGATCAGGTACAGAAGACTGTTGAGAATGTAGAAGGTGCTGTGAAAGAAACAGTTAAAGGAGCGTCTGAACTGGCATCAGATGCGATCAATCATCCTATTGAAACAGCTGAGGAATTTGGGAAGCAGGCAATGAAAGATGTCACCAGCTATTCCTGGTGGGCCAGGCTTCTTCTCATCCTTTTCTGGCTGGGAATTGTTCTTGCAGGCGGTGTTCTTGTGGTCATCAATCTTCCTGCCACCAAACAGTGGGCGGCAGATCAGGCTCTTCAGATTGTAAATAAAGATTTTAAAGCCGATATGTCTACGGAAAGTGTAGACGTAAATTATTTTGGAAATGTAACGATAAAAGGACTGAAAGTTAAAGACTACAAAGGTCTGGAGTTTATTACAGCCAAAGAGTTCCGTGCCAATTCAGACTGGATGTCGCTTGCGTATAATGCCATTTCAGGAAACAGCAATTCCCTGAGTTTTAATTCTCTTACCCTTGTAAATGCAGATGTAAAAGTAATTACCTATAAAGGAGACAGTATTTCGAATTTTATCCGGTTTACGGAATTATTTGATAACGGAAAAAAAAGAGATCCTAAAAAGCCTCCTTTTCAGCTGAATTCCCGGGTACAGATCATTGATTCCAAAGTATCTATCGTTAATGAAAACTCACCCGGAGAGCCGGGAAAATGGCTTACCGCCACAAAATTCAACCTTAAAGCTCCCAATGTAAAAGTTAACGGACCCAATATATCGGCACTCATCAATAATATGTCCTTCGTTACTTCCAGATGGGGCAAGTCTCATTTTGTTGATACCTTTTCAACCGAACTTTCTTTAACGCGACAATTTCTGTCATTAAAAGATCTTACTTTAAATACAGATCACAGCCTGCTGCAGGGAAATATCAAATTCAACCTTAATGACGGTTCTTGGGCCGATTTTGCAGACCGTGTACGTTGGGATATGGAAATTAATCAGGGAAGCCAGCTCAGTGGGTATGATATCAGTTATTTTGTGACCAACTGGGATAACTTTAAACCGTTTAATCTGGCCGGAAAAATGACAGGCCCTCTCAATAAATTTCACCTTGAAAACTTCCTGATCAGAAATCCTGATGTGAATATTGCAACGAGTACTATGAAAGTAGACAGGCTGCTGAAAGGAAATTTCCTGATAGAGACCAATGATCTTTCCGCAGACTTTACCTATAAGGACCTCAAAGCAATGATGCCTTCATTCATTGCAAAGAAAATGAAGAATTTTGCCGATGACTTTGGCAAACTAAAATTCAATGGTGCGGCAAAAGTAAATCCACAACAGGTGTATGTACCTTCGGGAAACCTGATGACAGGAATCGGACAGGCCAAAATTTCAAAACTTTCACTAACCGATTACAGTACGGCAATGCCTAAATATTCCGGATATGTTGAAGTAAAAGATCTGAATACTTCGGTAATCACGAAAAATAAAACGGTAGGTCTTATTTCCGGTAAATTTGATATTAACGGGCAGAGTTTCGATGTCAACACCATGCGTATCACTACGAAATCCCAGATCTCGAGTATTGAGATCATGAATAAGGAAATCAACAACCTTTATCTGGACGGGCTTTTAGACCATAAAAAATATAACGGACTTATTACGGTAAATGATGAACAGGCTAAAGCAACGGTCAAAGGGCTTATTGATTTCAGTACATCAAGGGTAGCAATGAATGTAAATGCCGATGTGAGCTATCTGAACATGAATTACTTTACCAATAAACCCGGAAACCAGATTGTAAGCGGAAAGGTGGATGGTAAAATGGCGATGTCTTCCATTAATGATCTTACCCTGGATGTAGAAGCCAGCGATCTTCATTTTGCCACGGCTACTCAAAAATATGTGATTCCTAAAGCTAAAGCCAAAACGTTCATTGAAGGGGGAGGAAGGGTGATAGAAATAGATGCGCCGGGAGCTGCCAACGGGAAGATTTCCGGAAAATACAACCTGGCAGACCTTGCAGGAATGGTTGAGAACGGGATTGGAAAGATACTGGTAGGACCTCCGCCAAGAAAACTGTACAGAGGGCAGAGCTTTACCATGAATTTTGATGTTCAGCAGGGGGTGGTGAATTACTTTCTTCCGGATCTGAAACTGCCGCAGGGTGCCGTTGTAAATGGCGAATATGACGGAAATTCAAATAACCTGATCCTGAATCTGGATGCGGCTTCTTTAAAGTATATCATGACGAAGAAGGAGGAGGTTTCGGATGCCGATAAAGCACTGGCTGCTGCCAATCCTGAATACAAGATCAACGACCGGACCAATATTTCCAGAGACAGTGCCATGGTAGACAGTGTAATGGTAAGGATCAATACGGCTAATCTCGATGAACAGCTTTATGCGAGGATCAGCAGGCTGGAATACAATAAAAATATCATTAAGAATTTTGAACTGAAAGGTAAAAATGAAAACGGAACGGCTCTTCATCTGGCAACCACATTCAAACACGGAAGTCCGGAAGATGAAAAGGATGACAATCTTAAAGCCTATGCCATTAATGTAGATCAGTCTACCAATGCGGCGGGGGATTATGTTTTCAAATTCGAACCTACGGAAGTGAAGTTCAATGATGTAACCTGGGCAATAGATACGAGCCCGGAACTGGATCATTCGATCACTTACAGAAGGAATACGGAAGATTTTGATATCCGGAACCTGAGGATTTACTCAGATAAAAGCGCACTGTTTATCAAGGAGGCACAGTTTAAATCGATAAAGGATTTTTATGTAGATGCAGATATCAACGATTTTGCTGTTGAAAAGCTTCTTGAAATGAAGTCCGGAGGAAATCCTATGGATATTAAGGGGCTTGCCAACGGAAGTGTGAAGATCAGAATGGATAAGAATACGCTGCAGCCTTTGGTTGACCTTACCGTTGATGATATTATGATGAACGGAAATGATATGGGAGATCTTACCATTTCGGCAACAAACGGGTTTTCACTGAATGTTTATGATATTGATGTAAAGGTTGCTTCTGCCGGGGTAATCGGAAATAACAATCTGCATCTTACGGGTACCGTCAATAATAATACGGCATCACCTACTATTGATCTCACGGCAGAAATGCGTGATTTCGATCTTGCATTTACGCAACAGTTTGTACAGACTATTTTTGGAAACCTCAGAGGGAAAGCTACCGGAGATCTTAAAATCAGCGGAAAATTCAGTGATCTGGATTACAGCGGGGATATTGCACTGAAAGGTTTTGGATTGAAACTTCTGTTTACCGGGGTAGATTATTCATTTGATGATACGGTGATCGGTCTTTCGAGAGGGCTGGCCATTCTTAATAATATTGAGGTACATGACGGAAGATCCAATTCTAAGGGAACCGTTTCCGGTACGATACAGTTTGATACGCTTTCTTCAATGGGAGTCAACCTGCTGATGAGGGCAGATAACCTTCTGATGCTGAATACCACTCAGAAAGATTTTGACCTGTTCTGGGGAAGGGTATACGGACAGGGAGACCTGTATGTGGATGGTCCTGTTTCCGGATTAAGTATTACCACGCCGAATATGAAGGCGCTTAACGGAAGTACTTTTACTTTTAATTCCAGTTCGACTTCAAATGTTGAAGAATTTAAAATGCTGAGGTTCCTGAAAGAAGGAAAAGACGGACTGATCACCCTGGAAGAGAAGAAAAAAACCGGGGCCAATATGAATATTGATTTCAGCCTGGATGTAGATAAAGGAACTACCGTGAATGTACTGGTAGGAGATGATGTTGGAAATATTTCCGTAAAAGGTACGGCGGATAAGCTCAGATTCCAGATGGGAAAACAGGGAAATATAGCCATGAACGGTACTTATAAAGTAGATAACGGAACATTTGTTTCCAAAGCTATCCTGAATAAAACCTTCCAGATCGAAAAGAACAGCAGCATCAGATGGGACGGAGACGCTATGAAACCGGCGCTGGATATTACAGCCAATTATGTGAGAATGGTTTCCAATGCAGGAGAATATCTGAGCATGGGCAAATTACAGCCGATCAGTGTCCTGCTTCAGGCCAATATTACCCAAAGTCTTATCAACCCTAAAATAGACCTGAATGTAACGGCTCTGGACGTTTCCAGCCAGGTAAAGGAAACACTGGCAGCCAAGATGAGCCAGGAAGGTGAAAAAGTACTTCAGTTCGGTTCTGTACTGCTTCTGAGTACCTTTAATGTATCGAATACCGGTGGAGTAGGATTCGACGTAGCCGGTGTAGCGGAATCTTCCGGATACAATATGCTTCTGAAACAGCTGGGGTCGGTTCTTAATACGATGAGTAATGAATTTCAGATCGACCTGAACTATGTAAAAGGAGATCAGAACTCGAATACCGGCGACCGGGCCAATGCCGGAGTAAGTGTTGCGCTTTCGCCGAGAGTGAACATTAAAACCGGATTGGGAATCCCTTTAAATAAAACTGAAGGTACCCAGAATAATTACCTTTCCGGTGAAGGCTCCATTGAATACGATATTTCCAAGAAAAATGACGGAAGCCTTATTCTGAGAGGGTATTCCAAGCCTACCAACATCGGAATGGTGAGTACGAATGGTTCTGCAAATCAAGCGTATGGAGGGGGTGTTGTGTGGAGCAAAAGCTTTAATTCTTTATTTAAAAAGAAGAAAAAAGATAAAAAACTCCCGGAACCCAAAACGGAAATAAAAACAGATTCTACAAAATCGGAAGGTAAATAATCTGAATATTTTAATGATTTTTATCATCTGTGTTAATTATTGTTAATATTTGATATAATTTTTTTAGTTAAATTATTTTTTATAAATTTGCAAAAAATACATAGATTTTTTAAGAAAATTGTAATTTAACTAATATGAACTATCAACTGGACGAAATAGACAAGAAGATTCTTGATTTCTTAGTAGAGAACACAAGAATGCCTTTTACGGAAATTGCTAAGCAGATGGATGTTTCCGCTGGTACAATTCACGTAAGAGTGAAAAAAATGGAGGATGCAGGTATTATTTTGGGATCATCTCTGAACATCGATTACGGTAAGCTGGACTATCACTTTACTGCTTTTATCGGGATTCTTTTGACAAAATCAAACCGTACTCAGGAAGTACTGAAAGAATTGTCAACTATTCCTAACGTAATCGAAGCTAGTGTTATCTCCGGAAAATACAACATTTTCTGTAAGGTAAGAGCCAAAAACACCGATGACGCAAAAAGAATTATCTATCAGATAGATGACATTCAGGATGTAATGAGAACAGAAAGTATGATCTCTATGGAGGAATACTTAAGCGATAAAAACAGACTGATCAACGCTATTTCTGTTTAATTCAAATTTTAAACGAATAATATATCCAAAGAACTTATGAAATTACTCATAAGTTCTTTATTTTTGTACCTATGGAAGAATACAGCTATTTTGACGAAGATCCGAAGAAAGGATGGGGATTTATTCTGGCGTTTGCAGCCCTTATGCTGTTTACGGTAATGGGACTGGGAATTGATGTGGATGAATATCTTCAGCATGAGTATCTTCAGATTCCAAGATGGTATTTTTACGTTATCTTTTCCATAGATGCTCTGATGATGACCGGACTTGTTCTGATGCTGTTTTACCGGAAAATAGGAATTTATATGTTCCCGGCATTACTGGTACTGCATTTCTTTATGCACAATTATTACCTGTCTACATTCCTGTATACCGATGTCACCAACCTTTTCCTTTTTACAGGATTCGGGATGCTGGCGATTATTCCGAAATGGAAGTTTTTCAGATAACAGGATTTACAGTTTGTAATCACTGATCATTTTCTGTTTCAAAGGATTTTTACTCCATTCCTCCCATTGGCCGGTATATGGGTCATAACCGCATTTTAAAGGCTTTGAGATGTCTAAACCCTCACTATCGGTGTGATTTCTTTCTGTATAGGCCCGGCAGTCCGTACAGATATATCGGAATTCACAGTCTTTACAGCCTTCAATATGGTCTTTGGTAAGGTTCCAGTATTTTTTGAACCCGGGTTGACGCAATGCATCCTCAAGACCGGAATTGTGAATATTGCCATAAACTTCCGGCATTAAAGGGCAGTTTTTGATATTTCCGTCTATATCAATGCCTATTTTTTTATGAAGGCAGGAATTGTGGTTGATGGCTTCCAGTACTTTAGGCTGATTGGTGTTGAAGTATTTAAGATCTACTTTTCCGCAGGACGATATTTCGAGTTCCTCCTTAATAAAATGAACAGTAAACCGGAACCTGTTTTTTGCAAACTGAGGAGATTTTTTAGAGCCATAAAAAACAAGATTGGAAATTCTTACAGCTGTATGATGCAGCGTATTCAGAAAATTTTGGTCAACATAATAAGAAAAGGGCGAAAACACCTGAATACTGTTTAGCACAGATTCTATAAAGATCGTGTCTATTTCCTGAAATTCGCTTACAGAAAGTTCTTTTTTACAGAATATATTGAGATGTTTCACTCCCAGGTTTTCAATAGACTGTTTTATTTTATTTAATACAGACAGATCATGTATTTCTATAAAAATATCGGAGATTTCAGCAGGAGTCTGATACTGATATGAAAGTGGAATAAAGTTTTTATTAGGGTTTCCATAGCTTATAAAACCGTATTCCTGTTCAATCAGGAGATCAATATAATCATAAATAATCTGTTGGGATTCTTCATCATAATTCTCTACAATACTTTCAATGGAATTCTTTTTCAGTTCCTCAATGATTTCATAAAGTTCAATAGGGTAGAGTTCTGAATTATTCCTTTGCAGGTCAGAAACCAGGATCCTTTTAGCTCCTTTGGTAATCAGGATATTGCTGAAGAGATTGAAATATTTCATATGAATCTTACCAGTGATTTTTCTGGTTCTTCGATGAGCAGAAAATCGGTTTGGTATTTTTTTGATTTTGTGTAACGGGCGATTGAAGACGATTTCCGGAATGTCTTTTTCTGTTTGATCATTTCCAGATATTTAAAGGTGAGAGGAAGTTTATTCTTCTCGTTGATCATGTTTTTCATCAATATAAAATAAAAGATTATGACAGGTATTCGGCAATTTCTTTATCTAATAAGTAATTGCAGCAGGTGGATAAGTGCATAAACTGTCCCACAGGGTTTACCTCAAGAAAATAATACCGTGAACCGCTTTTTATAAAATCCAGAGATCCGCAGTTCAGGTCCAGGGTCTGCATTAACAAATGTATTTTTTTCTCAATATTTACCGGCAGCTGATAGGGCACATTCCTGTTGGGCTTATCGTCATTGTACTTCCGGTAATCTACTTCGGTTTGCTTATCATTTTGTGAAAATATGGCCATAGACCAGCATCTGCCGTTCAGATAGAAGGTCCGGATTTCATAGTCTTTTCTTATTTTTTCCTGAAAAAAAGAGATGAAGAAGTTGCTTTCATGCTCATTGATAATACTGGTATACATCACACCATCCGTCTCTTTTTTTAGATTTACCAGGACAGGATTTCCTGAAATGGGTTTAACGATTGTATTTCCCAGCTGTATATGGTCCGTATGATCGGAAAGAAAATAGGAAGGTACATCCAGGCCTGCTTCTTTTGCCTTCTGAAGAACAATAAGCTTATTCACCTGAGCATTTGACTGTTTGCTGATATGCTTTTTAGACTCCAGTATGGTATATACATAGTCTTCCAGCCAATGCTGGGTTTCATTCATATGCTGATCTACCGCTTCATGAATATAGCGGAACCGTTTGAATTTTAAGCCGCCTCTTCTGTACCATACACTGGTAATATCATCAGGGAAAAAACTGTTCCGGGGACTTTCCAGAAAGATTTTCTGCTGATGAACTTTGATTTCAAAAAACTCGTCTTCATGAACCCGGATAAATTTTTTATCCATTTTATACAGCCACTCAATAACACATTCGGTAGCCCCTTCTTTGTTGTTGGAGATAATGAGAATCATTTTCAGATTTTTTTGAGTTTATTATCTACTATGAGTTTTGAAAAAGTCTTTTTTTATAGCAGCTGCATGCTTTAAACTTGGAAGTCCTATGCTTTTTCTGTGGCGGTTAATCTTAGCAGAATCTGTCGATACATTAGGGTTGAATCTGTATATACCTTCTTTATCAGCCAGAAAAGCCGGATTATCAATCATTAAGGCATAATCACGGGGAAGGCAGTCTCCTGATTTTACATATTCATATAATTTAGATTTTATAAAGGGATATTCTTTAGCATCATTCATATGGGTAAGAAAGGTAGTCATGGCAAAAAAAGTATCATCATGTCCCATTGTTCCCATTTTTTGTGGTGTAGGATAGCCGTATTTAGTAAATGTCCAGATAAGGAGTTTTGCATTTTTTCGTACGTTAGCCATTGTTACAGCAGTATCAAAATTTTTCCGTCCTAATTGATCTCTTTTCATAGCTATTGTAAAGGAGTCTATGAGCTTTTGATTTAGCCCTTTCTTCCATTTTAATATCTGTTCTTTTACATACAAGCTATCAACTCCATATTTTTTGAAAAGCGGAAAATATTCCTTACAGTTACCACCTCTTTGAGCCTTTAAAAGAATCAGCTTCTTCAGGCTTTTTTTACCCCCGAAATCAATATTATAACGGTCAGCAAGTGTTATATAAGTTTCATATTCGTTAATTCTTTCCTGGTTTTTCGGTTCATATTCTCCTCTCTCGAAAAATTTTTTGTATTCTTCTGCTGCCAGTTTGGAATTATTGGCCAACCTGTAAATGCTGTCAATCTCATTAACTTTCTGATAATATAGAATATAATTGACAGATTTCTTTTGACAGTTTATGTTTATTAAAGAAATAATGCTTAATAATATAATTCGGTAAATCATAAGGTAAACGAAATTAATTTTGACGGCTTCGACTCTCATACGGCCTTTCTGTTATTTTCTATTCTCTGTAATAAGTACAGGCATGAAAGAATCCTTTACCAGCAGATTGGTATGTTTTATACTTGGCAATCCTATACTTTTTCTGTTACGGTTGGTTTGTGCAGAATCTTTTGAAACACCGGGGTTAAAAAGATATATAGGGTCTGTGTTATTCAATAAGGCCATACCATCAATCATTAGCGCATAATCACGGGGAGCACAGTCTCCTGATTTTATGTATCCGTATAATCTGGATTTTATTTCCGGGTAATATTTTTTTGTTTCACTCATATGAGTAAGGAAAGTAGTCATGGCAAAAAAAGTATCATTATGCCCCATGGTACCCATTTTTTGCGGAGTAGGATAACCGTATTTATTAAAAACCCATATCAGGAACCGTGAATTTTTTTCTACGTTTCTTCTTGTTAATGCAGTATCAATGGGTCTTCCTTCCTGATCTCTTTTCATGGCAACGGTAAACGAATCTATAAGTGTCTGATTCAAATCCTCTTTCCAGTCTGCAATCTTTTCTTTTAGGCTAAGGCTGTCTATTCCGTATTTTTTAAACAATGGGAAATATTGTTTGTAGTATTCACCATGAGGTGCTATTAAAGGGATCAGTTTTTTTAGTCCTTTTTTACCGCCAAAATCTATGTTATACTTATCTGCAAGCTGAATATAGGTCTCATATTCCCGGATACGTTCCAGGTTTCTGGGCTCATATTCATCGAATAGTCTTTTATATTCTTCTGCTGCCAGTCTGGGATTTCCTGCTATTCTGTATATACTGTCAATCTCATTAACTTTCTGATAATATAGAATATAATTGACATCTTTCTTTTGACAGCCGATTAAATAAAACATACACAGAAGTAACAAAAAGCTAAAGCTTAATAAAAACTTATAATTCATAATGTAAAACAGTTTTAATCTTAAAAAACGATTAAGGAGAACCGTAATTCTCCTTAATTATTTATTAATACGGATCTGCTGGTGCAATTTCTCCAATAATTAATCTGCCCTTATATTTCCAGTTTCCCGGTGTGTCATCAGTATAATAATCCGTATCTTCCACTCTTCCCTGAGGAGTGTTATATGCCGATGATGCGTTTCTACTACTTGCCGTTCCACCGGAAATTGCTTTTAAATTCTTAAGTTTCTTGTTTTCTAATGAAGAGAAGTCAGTCTTCATTCCTTGTAATTTTTTCATAATGATAATTTTTGATTAAAATTTGTGTTGCCATATGATCCCTGGCATGGGGTGGATATCCTTCTATTTTATCCGGCACTGTACACATGCAGGCAAAATAAACCGGACGATTACTCAACGTTGATGTTTTCAAAACTAAAAATAAGTATCTCACTATTTTGTGATTATTAATGTTTTGTAATTGCAATTTTTTGTTTGTACAAATCAATAATGATGGTTCATGAGGTATTTAACCGGATTTAAAAATCCGGAAACAGGTATGGAGTAAGTGAAAATATTTTGAAGTAAAAAATTAAGAAAATTGCACAATGTGCATAATGTGTTTTTTATTGTACAATAACTGTGACAACATATGCAAAATAGAAACGGGTATAAAATATGTACACATGTCAGATCAATCGTGTATTGTTTTGGGGAAACACTCCCTGGAAGAAAGAATCCAGTGCTGTATTTTCGTCCAGTCCGAATTTCTTTTTAAGCCGGTATTTGGTCATTCTTACACTTTTGGGTTCTACGTTCAGCAGGTTGGCGATCTGTTTGGTTTCCATGCCCAGATAGATGTAGGCGCAGTATTTCAGATCTAGCGGAGTAAGCTTTTGCAGGGCTTTTTCATTGATGTTTTTAAAAAAATCCGGATGCAGTTCCTGAATTCTGAAGGTGATTTTTTCAAAATCACTGTCTACGCGGTTTTGTTCTTTTACCATCTGATGGATATTGATATCAGTCTCAGACAATTGGGTATGCAGCTGCTGAAGAACTTCATTTTTATGCTGAATATGCAGCTGGCTGGCCAGTACTTCGCTTTGAAGTTTCTGCTGCTGAAGGGTAAGCAGCTCCTGTTCAGCTTTCAGTCTCGCCTGTTCTTCCTGCTGAAATTTCACCTGCATTTCGGCCTCGTGCTTATCGGTATTGAGCTTTTTCTCCCTTTCTATGGAGTATCTCAGTTTATAATGGTAGGAACGGAACATGAAAAAAGCGCCGGTCAATCCTATGATTCCTAATCCTATATATAAAAGCTTTTCTTTTTTCAGGCTGTCGGCTTTTTCATTCAGAGCCTTTAGTTCAGATTCTTTTTTCCGGGACTGGTATTGCGCTTCCAGTCTTTTAGCGGTTTCCACCTGGTTCTGGTCAAAGAGTAAGCTGTTGTATTCCGTTAGTTTAGACTGATATTCGTAGGCTTTCTGATAGTTCTGCTGTTTGGCATACAATTTGGCCAGATCGGAGACTACATTGATCATCACGTGGTAATATACCGGTTTCTGGGTCAGCAACAGCTGTTCGGCCTGGAGAAGATACTGTTCAGCCAGCCTGTCGTTCTGATCCTTCATGGCAAGGGCACTTAAGATCCCGAAAGCACCTGCCCGGATATTCTGATTATAGGTAGTATGCAGGGTAAGATCAAAAATTTCCTGTGTATTCTTCTGAATTTCGGTACGGATTTCAGGCGTAATAACCGGGTAACTTAAATAATAGTTGGTGATATTCAGTAAAGCCAGCGAGTGGGTATAGTCTGATACATGGCCGGGAAACTCATGATAAAGGGAAACGGCTTTCTTACACATTTCGATAACCGATTTTAAATCTTTTAGATCACCGGTCTTTTCATACAGGAAAGAGTAGCAGACAGCCATAGCAGAATACGCAGAACTGAGCATATTTTTATTTCCTGACTGCTGTGCAAGATCTATCGATTTCCGGGCGTATCGGGTTGCACTTTCAGCATCATTCCATTCTGCATAAATTCCATAAAGAAGGTAATTCAGTTTGGCATTCAGAAGAATTTCAGAAGGGCGTTTTTCTACTTCAGGAAGTACTTTCTGAATAAGCTTAATAGTGTTTTCAGGATCCCCCAGTGTATTGTGATAATAAATATTAAGATAGGCAGCATACAGGGAGGCTGTTTTATCTTTACTTTTCTGTGCAATGGTATTGGCTGCATCAATAATCTTCGGCACCTTGTTATATTCTGACTGGTTAAGCCGGATAATCCCGTTTTGAACCAGAGCTTTTACCTCTTCCGTGCTATTATGTTCGCTTTGGGCCAGTTTCAGCTGCTGCTGTACATATTTTTCAGCTTCGGAGTACTGATCGCTGATCCTGTAATATTCAGTAAGCTCATTATAGATCCTGAATTTCTCAGAAACCGAAACACTGTTTTGATTCAGTTGGTTTTTCAATCCGTCCATAAATGTATTCTGGGCAGTACAGATCACGCCGGAGAATAAAAACAGGAAGTATAAAAAAGAGTATTTCAGTTTCATCAGGTGAAAGTACGAAAATTGTAGATATAGATCAATTGGTGAACAGGCTTTTAAAATATAATTGATTTTTTAAATAATTGATAATTAGTGTTATATAAAAGTATGTAGTCGTTTTGTAGTCATTGTTGATTCGGATTGAAGGTGTTTTGTAGGAACAGAAAAAAGTGTTTTTATGTTTTTCTGCTACATTTTTGACAGAACAAATTTTACATCACATTTTATTAATTTTAAAAATCTTTTTATCATGGACAACAAAACATTATCTATTGTATCATACATTACCCTGTTCGGCTGGCTGATTGCCTTCATTATTGGAAAAGACAAAGCGGACGGAGCTTTGAAGTATCACCTTAAACAGGGATTGGGACTGGCAGTCTTTTCATTGATATTGGGAATTATTCTTAGAATATTAATGACGGTTACCCACATCGGTCTTTTGGGAATACTGGGAATTATTCCATTTATATTAATTGTTATCGGAATAATTAATGCGGCCAATGATGCGCAGAAACCTCTGCCTTTCATCGGAAAAATGTTTGAAGATAAATTTTCATTTATCGGATAAGCCGGTATGGAAACGTTTAAACACCTGAAGAAAGAAGGTACGGGATATGCAGTGAGACAGTACCTGTCGCTGCAGCATATTATAGCACCGGCGTGGGGTATTATTTCCATTCTGGTGATGGTATACAGCAGTTATCTGAAAACAGGAATTGTACTGCTGTTGTTTTCTTTGCTGCTGACGGTCATTTCTTTCATTCCGCCTATAATTCATTTTGATCCTGTTTCAAAGCTGCTTACAGTGGTAAATGCAGGATTGAAGCGAAGGAAATTTACTTATAATCTGGATGAATTTGAAGGATTTGAACTGCAGACCATCCGCATGGGATTTATTCCTTTAGGATGTTTTCTGTACGCGAACTTTAAAAATGTCTCAGGTTTCAAACGTCCGGTGATCTCACAGTCTTTCAGTAAAAGAACCATGCAGGAAGTTGTGAATGAACTGGAAGATCTTAATAAAAACACAAGATAAAAACATCTTATTACCGTTAAATTATGAAAAAAGCAGCAATCATCACAGGAGTGTCTATACTGAGTCTTTTCACTGTATCCTGTGATAAATTGGATAAAATAAAAGATAAACTTTCGCAGGACAATACAAGACAGGTCAATCCTTTCAGCGTAAATTCCGGGGACGAGAACAGGGATATTATCACTTTTAATAATAAAATAGTGAAGATGGACGACGTTCATGCCGAATTTATCAAAAATTTTCAGGATGCCCTTAGCCAGATGGACGGCTATGTGAAAAATGCGCTTGCGAAACCGCAGTATTCGGGGATGTCTCCTATGTTTACTCCTACCATTATGATGGGTGCTGAAAAAGAGATGAAGGTTCCTGATGTTTTGGGAAAAGATTATCAGACTCTGGTGGATAAAATGATCAGCACATTCTCAGAACTGAAGCTTAAAGAGAAAGAACTGAAATCCTATAAAGATGCGGAAGACTGGAAAGATGACAAAGGAAAGAAAATTTCCGAGCTTCGTGAAAAAGCAGATCAGCTGATCAAAGAAAACCGTAGTGCCGCGAATGAACTGTTCGTCAAACTCGCTCCGAGAGCAGATAAAGCCGAAGTAGAAGTTCTTAAGGATCATCCGCTGAAAGATCAGATCCTTCAGTCTAAAGAAATAATGGAACTGAGCCAGAAGATCGTTGATGATTCTTATCAGTTTACAGATGTTAATGCTTATAAAAAACTGTTTGCTCAACAGTATCAGCAAATGGAAAAATTATATGCACGGAATATGGAAGAAAAGATTCCTTATTCTGAAAAACAGAAAGAGAGCAGTTATCTTGCCTTTAATAATGCTGTGAATGATTTTCTTGGTAAAATGCGTATCGCACAGCGCAGCCTGAATGAAAACAGTGAAAGTGTCAATAGTGATCTTGATGAGCTGGAAAGAGAAGCCGGATATATTCTTGACCGCTATAATACTTTTGTAGACTGATCCATCAAACATTAAAAATATGATATTATGAAAAAAGCATTAGGTATTATCCTGATTATTATAGGTTTCTGCCTGACCGTAATCGTAAAAATAGGCCCGTCTAAGGAAACTTCCTGGTTATTTGGATATGGAGATCTGCCGCTATTACTTTTGGCGGCGGCCATTATCATCCCGGGCTGGATTATATATCACAAAAACCGGTAGTTCAGATAAAATAAGTAGCCATAATCATGAAACCGGCTGGAGTTTTACAGAATTGGGTAAGCTCATTGGGCGGGATAAAAGTATTTTTGTCTGCCACTAAAAAAAAAGAAATATGAATTTTGAAGACCTGAAACAGCAGATAGAAGGTGCTGCGAGGAAAGCATTCCTGGAAGTGTATGAAAAACACGGTGCAGAAAAGATATACAGTTTTGCTTTATACAGCGATGAAGGAGCAATGACAGTCTGCCCGGCAGCCAATACCCTGGAAAATCTGAAAGAAGCAGATGAAGATGATTTTCTTTATTATAAATATGAACCCGCTGAATGGGCCTATGAAATGGATGGAGCTGAGGATGAGTTCGATGAAATTTGCACCCGCCTCCGTAATGTATTGGATCAGAATGAAGAGGAAAAATGGTTTGCAGAATTTCAGGGTAAACTTTATAAAACCTGCATTGAAGTGCTGGAAAAGCTTAAAAATGAAGACTTCTTCAGAAAGATTACAGGCAGGGATATTTTCCTGATTTTTGCCGTTTCGGATTATGAATTTGAAAAAGAAGAACAGAAAAAAATGATCGCCAGGCTCAATGATAACGTTTACAAAGATGAATATCTGGGCTGGATGGATACCTGGGGAACTTATTAAAAGATTCTCAGCCGGATATCAGAGCTGAGACGGGGCTGAAGCTGGAATAGAGAAGTTATGAAAGTCATTAATAATAAATTTTACATAGATCTTTAATTCTTTAACCAAGAGTAACCTCCAGGCTCCTTCTTCCGCCCATTCGTAAAATAAAAACTGAGAAACATGAAAACATTAAAAAAAACAGACTTATGAAACTGAATAAAATAATTGTATCTGAAACCTCTTTTAACAGCCCTGAACTTTACGATATTATTTCTTCCAATATATCCGTCGTAAACCTGCTGGAGGAAGAAGGTTTTGAAATAGAAAACATTCATGAAGACTCTGTGACAAGCTATTATGTAGATTACTACCTTTCACAGTACAGAAACGGGAACTTTTCACAGTTTGTCTGGAACACCGGATGGTCTCCGGAACTGAATGAGATTATTAAAAACGGACTGGAAAAAATGGGTGCAGGGAAACACCTGGAACTGTTTAACGAACAATCATCAAAAGTGGAAGATCTGGAGGAAGGCGAACTTCAGAAGTTTCTGGAAAGTGAGTATTTCGGACCTAATAAGACCCGTGATAAACTGAAAAACAGTTCATTTTACAGCCTTGAGGAAGACCTTATAGAATTAAATTCCCGGTGGCTGAAAAATCATCCGGATCTGCAGGTACTCCCGATTGAAGAAATGTTTCTGGAGCTTGAAAAATATATCGGAAGAAACATAGCCCGGGAACATTAAAAAACAATAAAAAACAACCATAAAAACACATCATCATATAATCTCAGCCAGACACAAAATATTATTTATGAATACATACACTTATTATAAGCAGGACGGAAACCTTTATGTCTTCAGAAACCAACCTGTATTTATCACTATACTGACAGTTCTGATGTTTGCTGCCGCGGTAATGGTGTACCGGCTGGAAATGCCGCTTTTTGCATTATTTCTGGCAGCAGCGGGAATATTGATCATCATTAATTTCTTCACCAAAAAATTGATTATAGACCCGGACAGGCAGACCATTACGGGAAGGCATACCATCTTTGTTCCGGCAAAAACCTATTCCTTTAAAGATTTTACCAATTTTGAAGTATTTACTACCCGGTATATGGGTTTTATTACAACCAATGTAATACTGTCTATTCATTTTGAAGTGGAAGGACAAAACAAAAAGCTGACGATCGGGCAATCCGTTACCCAGAAAGGGATCCAGAAAATGGTGAATGAAACGGAAGATCTTATGGGAATTAATGAAAACAGAAGATGAATGCAATAGACCGTTATAAATTCAGGGAATTCGGGAATGAAATAAGCTTTATGCCCAATTATAATTTACTGAGAACGCTGGTCTGGTGGCTGGGACTGGGAATAATTGCCCTGCCGGTAATCATCCGATTTATGAATAAAATGTCTGCATACCAATTCAGAACAGCTCTGATTATATGGAGTATTTATATGATCTTTTTACTGTTTGAGCTGTTTTTCCGGGTTCCCGTAAAGTATATTTTTGATAAATCCGAAAAGTGTATTTACAGAAAATGGATATTCTCCAGAAAGCTGATGAATTTTGATGAGATGACTTATTTCATCAATGAAGATAATGGGGGATATTTTTATGCGATCGGAAAAAAAAGGAACCAGTTTGTGAAAAGTTACAGGATCAGCAGCTATTTTTCAAATTCCAAAGCTTCGGAAAGGAGGGAAGAAGAATACATCAGGGATATACTCGGCCCTGTACTTGAGGCGGCAGGCAGTTCTTTCAGCCGGAGAACCGGCCATTAATAACGTACACCTTAGAAAAACAATACGATGAAAACAGAGCCCGGGCTGTTCCGAAGGAACAGCCCGGGTCGTTTATTTATAATGCTTTGAAATCTTAGTTCGCTAAAATTCTTTTTACCGCTTCTTTTACGGCAGCAGCATCAATCTTATATTTCTTCATCAGCTCGGCAGGCGTGGCAGATTCTCCGAAAGTATCGTTTACCGCTACAAATTCCTGTCTTGTAGGTCTTCTTCTGGCAAGCATTCCTGCAACAGATTCACCTAAACCACCAAGATAATTGTGCTCCTCGGCTGTTACGATTTTTCCTGTTTTTTCAACAGATTTTAAGATGATTTCTTCATCCAGAGGTTTGATCGTGTGGATATTGATCACCTCACATGAAATACCTTCTTTTTCAAGCTCGTCAGCCGCTACAAGAGATTCCCATACCAGGTGCCCTGTTGCAACAATCGTTACATCTGTTCCTTCCTGAAGCAAAATTCCTTTTCCGATTTCGAAAGGCATATCTTCCGGAATAAATACAGGAACTGTCGGTCTTCCGAATCTTAAATATACAGGACCTTCGTGTTCAGCAATAGCAATCGTAGCCGCTTTGGTCTGGTTATAGTCACATGGGTTGATGACGGTCATACCGGGAAGCATTTTCATCATCCCGATATCTTCCAGAACCTGGTGGGTAGCCCCGTCTTCCCCCAGAGTAAGACCGGCGTGAGATGCACAGATCTTTACATTTTTCCCTGAATAGGCAATAGACTGACGGATCTGGTCATACACCCTTGAAGTAGAGAAGTTGGCAAAAGTTCCTGTGAAAGGAATCTTTCCTGTAATGCTGAGACCTGCGGCAAGACCCATCATGTTTGCTTCAGCAATACCTACCTGGAAGAATCTCTCAGGAGCTTTTTCAATGAATTTCTCCATTTTCAAAGAACCGATAAGGTCTGCACAAAGGGCTACTACATTAGGATTTTTATCTGCAAGCTCAGCCAATCCGGCTCCGAATCCTGAACGTGTATCTTTTTTTTCTGTATATGTAAATTTCATTTTTATTTTTTTAATCGGGATTTAAGAATTAGTAATCTGCAGGAGCTTCTAAATACAGTTGTTTGAATGCTGTTTCCAATTGCTCATCATTAGGCGCTTTTCCGTGCCATGCATGAGTTCCCATCATGTAATCTACCCCGTAACCCATTTCTGTGTGAAGGATAATTGCCACAGGTTTTCCTTTTCCTGTTTCAGTTTTTGCTTTTTCAAGAATTGCGATAACGGCCTCAAGGTCGTTTCCGTTTTTCTCTTCAAGAACAATCCATCCGAAAGCTTCAAGCTTGGCGTGAAGGTTTCCGAGACTCAATACATCATCCGTATCCCCATCAATCTGACGTCCGTTGTAATCGATCGTAGAAATGATGTTATCTACTTTTTTAGCAGCAGCATACATCAGAGCTTCCCAGATCTGGCCCTCCTGAAGTTCACCGTCTCCGTGAAGAGAGTAAACAAAAGACTGATCTCCGTCTAATTTTTTCCCTTCAGCTACACCAAGAGCAACAGAAAGTCCCTGCCCAAGAGAACCGGAAGCGATTCTGATACCAGGAAGCCCTTCATGAGTAGTAGGGTGCCCCTGTAATCTTGAATCCAGCTTTCTGAATGTTCTCAGTTCATCAACCGGGAAGAAACCGAATCTTGCTAAAGTAGAATAGAAAACCGGAGAAATATGCCCGTTTGACAAATAAAAATGATCTTCATTTTTACCTTCCATCGTGAAAGGAAGCTTATAGTTCATTACCTTCCCGTAAAGTGCTGTGAAAAATTCCGTACAGCCTAAACTTCCGCCCGGGTGCCCTGAATTTACAGCATGAACCATTCTTAAAATGTCTCTTCTGATCTGCGTAGTAAGAGATTTTAGCTCTTCAATACTTTTACTCATTATATCTGATTTATTTGCACGCGAATTTACAATTTTTTAATGGCTTATGGAAATGTAAAAATCCGGACCTAAGATCCGGATTTTGAATTATTTGATTATTTCCCTGTTTTTAACAGCCTTCATTCACATAAACGGTGATTTCCGTAACAATGTTATTCATAAATTTAAATGTTAGCTGTGTTCCGGCATCATAATCTTCAATATTAAAGTATCCCGCATCTTTAATACGTTTGCCATTATCGTCCACTTCCGGACGGATACTAAAGGTGGGATAATTTCTGTATGTATTGATCAGCTCGTCTCTGGTACTTCCCACTCCCATTCCGCTTTTGGTTTTAAACTTTTTACTGGTGGTGGAAAGTCCCGTAATGGTAACGGCATTAGGTCTGGCTTCTCCGCCATAACCTTGAAAAACGTCAATATTAATTGATTCACCATTGTATTTAATAGTGTTTTTTACATCTCCTGTTGAAAGTTTTATGGAGGTGCCGGCTATCTTTTCTGCTTCACTTTTTTCCATAAAGATCTTGTACGGCCCGATTCTTAAAGTAGACACTTCAAAATTTTCCTGAGCATTCACAAAACCAAAAGTGATGATCAGTACAAGAAATGAGATCATTTTTTTCATAAGTTATAATTCCTGTTTTGATGTTTAATAATTCGCCTCCAAAGATACTCAAAATGGGCAAATTTACAGAACCACTTAATAATTTATTCTGATGGAGAAGGCGGTAAAATATAATTAAGAACAATTGTAGAATTGCTGAAACAAAACTTAAATTGAATTTTTCTTGTGTATATTTTGCGTGATAATTTGTTATTGGTGTGATTTTATTTGAAATTAATTGAAAATATGTTATTTTTGTTAATTAGTGTTAATTTTTATTTTTTTTTAAAGTTAAAATTATATAGATTTGATCAATTTAATAATTTTTGAGAATTAAAATTGTTAACTTTTAGTTGGGAATTTATTTTCCGTCTTCTTTATCCTTAACTTAAATGCCATCAATATGAAACTTAAACAACTACTTTACTTAGGGATATTCATTATATCCATTTCCCTGGGAAAAGCGCAGGATTATTTCACATCCATCAGTGAAAGATCCATTAAGGCAGACCCCAAAAGCAGGACGATACAACCCGAAAAGTTTCTTACATACAGACTGGATGTAGCCGGTATGAGAAATTACTTTAATTCTGTTCCTGAACTGGGTGATAATGATCTTAAAAATAAAGCCCCGGTTATTGTCTTACCTATGCCTGACGGTACCAAAGCAAAATTCAGAATCTGGAAGTCTTCAGTAATGGCTCCCGAATTGGCTCGGAAATTTCCACAGCTGATTACTTTAACAGGACAGGGAATCGATGATCAGTATGCAACCATAAAACTGGATATTACCGAGCTTGGTTTTCATGCCCAGATCAAATCGATAGCTACCGGCGATACTTATATCGACCCGTATGCAAAAAATGATGTTAATAACTATATCGTTTACAGAAAAGGCGATCTCATAGATAAAAATCCCAGAGTATGTGAAACCAGGGATGAAGATTTTCAGCCGGAAAAAAAAAGCGAACAAAAAACCGTAGCACCAAGCGTAGGAACTCAAATTAGAATTTTCCGTTTTGCCGTAGCATGTACAGGAGAATACGCTCAGGCTGCCACAGGATCAAGTTCTCCTACTCTTGCACAGACCCTTTCGGCTATTGTAACAACGGTAAACAGAGTAAATGGAGTATACGAACAGGAAGTGGCTGTAAGGCTGATACTGATTGCCAATGAAACCGACATTATCTTTACAGATCCAACCTTAGATCCTTTTGACGGAAACGATAATGCCAATACATTAATTTCGGAAAGCCAGGCTCAGATCAATAGCCTGATAGGAGCCGCCAATTATGATATTGGGCATACGTTCAGTACAGGCGGCGGCGGATTAGCCGGACTAGGGGTAATCTGTAATAATTCTTCCAAAGCAAGAGGGATCACAGGTTCACCAAGCCCTGTCGGAGATCCTTATGATATAGATTATGTAGCTCACGAAGTAGGACATCAGTTCGGAGGACCACATACTTTCAATGCAACAACATTAAACTGTGGCGGCGGAAACAGGAGTGCCGCGAATGCCGTGGAGCCGGGAAGCGGAATTACCATTATGGCATATGCCGGGATTTGCGGAACTACAAATAACCTGGCCAACAATAGTATCCCTGTTTTCCATACCCGTTCATTTGAATCGATCACCGCAAGAGTACAGGCAACATCTTGTCAGGTGACAACACCCGTTTCCAATACGGCACCTGTGGTCAATGCTGGGAATAACTACACCATTCCTAAAAGCACACCGTTTAAGCTGACAGGATCTGCAACAGATGCAGAAAATAATGCACTTACTTACTGCTGGGAGCAAAATGATGTAGGGCCGGCAGGAAACTGGAATGTTCCAACAGGAAATGCTCCTTTATTCAGATCATTTATGCCGGTGACAGTTCCTTACAGATATTTCCCGAAAATTACAGATGTTATCAATAATACAACAACCAAAGGAGAGGTTTTACCTTCTTATGGAAGAACAATGGAGTTCAGACTTACGGTGAGAGATAACAATGCAGGATGTGCAGGGGTGGCCAATGATGATGCATCCATCACCGTTGATGCCAATTCAGGGCCATTCACGGTTACAGCGCCTACAACAGCCGTAAGCTGGAACGGAAACTCTTCACAGACTATCACATGGAATGTAGCCAATACAACTGCTGCTCCTGTAAGCTGTGCCAATGTAAGTATTCTGCTTTCAACAGACGGAGGGCTTACCTATCCAACCACCATTGTAGCCTCTACCCCGAACGACGGTTCAGAAGTAATTACCATTCCTAATGTAAATACAACGCAGGCCAGAATTATGGTAGCCGGAGTAAATAATGTTTTCTTTAATATCAACCCTGTTAATTTTACAATCAGCCGTGTTCTGGCAGTTGATGAAGCAACAGATGACAAAGACGTATTCGTCGTATATCCTAACCCAAGTAAAGGACTGTTGAACATTAAGTTTACCCGTCAGAATGAAAAATATGATCTGATGGTATATGATGTAAGCGGAAGACTGGTATTCAGCCAGATGAACAATAAATTAAATGCTGATAAGGTGGGAACTTTCAACTTATCTCAGTTGGTAAAAGGAGATTATCTCATCAAAATCAAAACAAAAGATATGGATAAAACCGTAAAATGGATCAAAGAATAATCCGTTTCTAAAAAATTAACCTTATAAAAAGCTGTTTTCCAATCCGTGAAAACAGCTTTTTTATTTGTAATCAGAGGAACTAAAAATCCGGTCTTCAGTTTGATTATATCAGACTATGCAAAGTATTTCTGACCCTTCTGTTAGTTTGATAAGAAAAATATATCATAGCAGGAAAATAAAAGTAAAGGCATAAAAAAAGAGCAATACTGGTATTACTCTTTTTTTAGATTTTCATTTTCAGATTAAACAACCTTTAAATACTGTTTGTTTTTCACCAGCCATAGTCCGATGAAGGTCAGAAGCCCGTTAAGCACAATCAGTTCCACCCCTATGCGGTAATCCGTATAAGTGGTAACCGCTAAGTTGATCAGATAAGTGAGAATGGGAGCCAGAATCGTTACCGTCAGAATTGAATATTTTCTCGAAATCTGGAATTTGGTGAAAATACCGAAGGCAAAAAGTCCCAACAGCGGTCCGTAAGTGTAACCCGCGACTTCCATGATCAGATAAACAATAGATTTGTCATTTAAAGCTTTGAACACCATGATCAGCATGAAGAATACCACGGTAAATGTAAGGTGTACCTTCATACGGAGACGTTTTTTCTCTTTTTCAGTTTTGGTTTTATCCTCATTGAGGTTAAGAAGGTCAACACAATATGAACTTGTTACCGCCGTTAATGCTCCATCTGCTGAAGGAAATAAAGCAGAAATAAGCCCGATAATAAATATAATGGAAATGGCCATCGGGAAATATCCCTGAAGTGATAAAGCCGGGAAAAGATCATCTCCCATCATATTTTTGATATTGCCCGCAGAATCTTTAAATCCGAAAATATGGGTAATGGTTTCACCGTTGATCTGTCCGTATTCCGCACCGTTCTGTAAAGCAAAAAGATAAAGCAGCCCTCCCAGGAACAGAAAGGCGAGATTTACAAAAAGAAGCGTTCCTGCAAACGTCAGCATGTTCTTTTTGGAATTCTTAAGATTGTCTACCGAAATATTCTTCTGCATCATTTCCTGATCCAGTCCGGTCATGGCAATGGTAATAAAAATACCGCCCAGAATGGTTTTTAGGAAAAACGTTTTGGAGTTGGGATCAGAATTTACGAAATGCGTATAATTCTTCTGTTCCAGAATCGTATAGGCCTCACCAAAAGATAAATTCAGATTGGATAAGATATAAACGATACAGCCTATTAAGCTGATGATCATAAACGATGTCTGTAACGTATCCGTAATCACAATGGTTTTTACACCTCCCTCAAAAGTATATAAAAGCACCATCAGAAGAAGGACCAGAGCCGTTGCCCAGAAAGGAACTCCCAGACCTTCAAGCAGGAATATCTGTAAAACATTCACCACCAGGTATAATCGTGCAGTGGCTCCGATAGCCCTGGAAATAATAAAAAATATCGAACCGATTTTATGCGCTTCCACATTGAATCTTTTTCCCAGATAAGTATAAATGGAGGTCAGATTCATCTTGTAGTAGAGGGGAAGCAAGATGGCTGCAACAATAAAATACCCGATGAAAAACCCAATCACCATCATATAATATTCAAAACCGCCGTAAATATATTCCGAACCTGTCATCTTGCCCACGGTTCCCGGAACCGAAATAAAGGTCACCCCGCTTAAACTGGTTCCAATCATCCCGAATGCCACAAGCCACCATTTACTCTTTTTATTTCCGATAAAAAATGACTGGTTATCAGAGTTCCGGCTGGTAAAATAAGAAATCACCAGAAGACCGATGAAATAAATAAAAACAAATAGCAAAAGGATCGTTCCTGAATTCATGCTTTAATTAAATTTTAGCAAATATAGTTTTTTTCTGTTCTGCTGAAACTTTCATGATTCAAAAATCATCCGATCGTATAAAAATAAAAACCTTCCGGAACAACATCCGGAAGGTAGTATGATAAAATCGGAAATCTCAATTAATTCACTAAAACATCCTGAAGTTCTTCACTCTTCTGAAAACTTGCTTTTGCAAAAGGGCAGAGCGGAATAATCTTTTTCCCGTTCTTCCTGGCAAAATCTACCGCGGCCAGAAGCATTTCTTTACCTACTCCTTTCCCGTTGTAGGCTTCCTCCACTTCAGTGTGGTCTATAATAAATCTTTCTTCTCCTGCCCAGGTATACGTCATCATTCCTGCGCGTCTTCCATCTATGAAAGCTTCAAAACTTCCGTGTTTGTCGTCGTTGTTTTGTTTTACTTCGGTCATACTATGAGAATTTAGTTAATATTTCTATATCATTGTTTAATATTTTATGAACAGGGCAGGCATCCGCGATGGTATGAAGCCTTTTTATCTGCTCATCATCCAGATTTCCCTCAAAGCTGATGTCTCTTTTGAAAACAGCCCTTTTGGTGAGCGGAAAATTCTCAAGTTCTACCTCTACATGGATGTTCTCAACTTCCCATTCCTTTCTGTCAATATACATTTTTAAAGTGGCGGCCGTACAGCTTGCCAGTGAAGTAGCGAGGATTTCAAAAGGATTGAAGCCTTTGTTCTGTCCGCCTTTATCGATGGGTTCATCAGTAATGATCCGGTTTTCACCGGCTGTTACTTCAGTATAATATTTGGTTTTTCCTAAACTTGCTTTTACAGTTACCGCCATTATTCTTTTGTATTGAATTTATAACTTAATGCTCCCGAAGGGCACAGGTCAATCTGATTTTTAAGTTCTTCCGGAGTCGCGTTTTCCGCTTTTATCCAGGGTCTGTCCTTTGGATTATAGACTTTTGGAAGTGTTTTTACACAGACAGCCGAGTGGATGCATTTCTGAGGCTGCCAGATGACAGTAATACTGCCGTTGGGATATTCGTGTGTTTCCATATCAGTTTTCTTTTAATGATTTTTCGATTCTTCGGTCCGGAATCAGCCATATAAGAGCCACGATATAATAAAAACCTATGGCAATATAAGGATAAAAAAATGAAACTGCGATTCCCAGTACATAAAATACGATGGATATATATTCTTTCATTTTAGAATGAATCGCCGCTTTCAGCTGGGAATTTTCACCTTCACACCGGATGATCACATGTTCCAGAATCGTGTAGGCAATGGCACTCATAATAAGCCCTATACCGTACGTGGCGACGGGGTTTTTGGCAAAATGAGTGGTTCCTATCCATTCCGTGGCAATAGGCATCAGGGAAAGCCAGAACAATAAATGTAAATTGGCCCAGAGAATACTGCCGTCTACCTTTTTTACTGCCTGAAACAGGTGATGATGATTATTCCAGTAGATTCCTACATAGATGAAACTGAAGATGTAAGCCAGAAACCTGGGCATGATCGGCTTAAGACTGGCCCAGCTGCTTCCTTCCGGTACTTTCAGTTCAAGCACCATTATGGTAATAATGATGGCTAAAACACCATCGCTGAATGCCTCTAGTCTCCCTTTAGTCATCGGACTTTACCTGATTTTTAAAATTTTCTGTTTTCATTTTCAGGTCAGCAAGCATATCGGGATTGATCACTCCGCTTTCCAGATCAAAATTTTCATAAAATTTAGGAAGCGAGAAAGTATCCTTGATATCTGCTCCGAACTGGGGGAAGAAAGTCCTGGCTGTATTCATTACGTTTCCCCCGCCGTAACCTCCGGGAGAAGTGCTCATCAGAAGCATCGGTTTGTTCTGAAATACCTTTACATTGATCCTTGAAGCCCAGTCGAAAACATTTTTAAAAGCGGCACTGTACGATCTGTTGTGTTCAGCAAGTGAACAGATGATCACATCGCAGTCTTCGATTACCTTTAGAAACCGGTGTGCTTCATCGGGGAATCCTTTCTTTTCAAGATCCACGGAAAAAACCGGCATGCTGAAATCGTTGAGGTCAATTAAATTGATCTCTTCACCCTGAAAGTCTTTCAGAACAAATTTTACCAGTTCTCTGTTGATGGAAGTGGAAGATGTACTTCCTGCAAATGCTAATATTTTCATGGTTTTTATAATCAGTTCCGGACTGAATTTATTTTCTGTTTAAAATAGCTTTGGGAAGCGGGACATATTCTTCTTCATCTCCAGGAACCAGCGGAAAGGCATCGTGATTCTGATCGTTCCAGTTCACTTTCGCCTGATCAATCATTTCCTTGTCAGAGTTCACAAAATTCCAGAAGATAAAACGTTCCTCATCAAAAGGCTCTCCTCCGAAAAGATAGACTGTTCCGTTTTCGCTCATATCAAATTCACAAAGCTTTGTGTCTTTGGCGATCATCAGCTGTTTGGAGCCGTAAGAATTTCCGTCAGTGGTGACCGTTCCGTCCAGAACATACATGGCTGCTTCACCGTAAAGATCTTTACCGATGCTTATTTTCTTCGGTTCTTTGGTTTTGATCTCAATGAAAAATAATTTGCTGTGAACGGGAACAGAGGATTTTCTTCCAAAAGCTTCACCCGCAATCAGTTTGTACTGGATTCCGTCTTCTTCCCATACAGGAATTTCATCCGCTTCAATATGATGGAAAGTAGGCTCAGTCTGCTCAAGGTGTTTAGGAAGACCTACCCAGATCTGGAAACCGTGGAGTCTTTTGTCGCTGTGTCTTAAATATTCAGGCGTTCTTTCGGAATGTACAACACCTTTTCCGGCAGTCATCCAGTTAACGGCACCCGGTTTTATTTCAACAGCGCTGCCGATGCTGTCGCGGTGGAAAATGGATCCCTCCAGCAGATAGGTAAGAGTAGATAAGCCGATATGAGGATGAGGCGGAACATCCAGATTCTGGTAATCCTTCAGTTCGGAAGGTCCCATATGATCAATAAAAACGAAAGGGCCTACCGCTCTTTTTTCACGGAAGGGAAGCAGTCTTCCCACCAGGAAATTTCCTATATCTGCAGCTTTTTCTTCTATGATAAGTCCGATATTTGACATGATAAAGTTAAATGTTTTAGTTGTTGGTGAATACTTTGTTTAAATCTGACTAAAGCTTGTCGTATCCGTGAAATTTTTCATCCACAATACGTTTCCATTCAGGATGTTTCTGAATATAGGCAAAAACGTAGGGACAATACGGAAGAAGCTTTTTTTCATGTTCTTCAATATAGTTCAGGGTTTTCTCCACAACCGCTGCTGCGGCTCCGGTTCCGGCAAGTTCAGGCTCTGCTTCCGTATGCACCAATGCGATCTGGTGGCCCATTTCACGGTAATCGATAAATGCAAAATGTCCGTTCACTTCTATTTCAAATCTTTTGTCAGTTTTTACAAGCGGTATATTTTCAAATTCTGGTTTCATAATTTTTACAGTAAATAGAGTTATATAAAATTTGTATCTGAAGACTAAACCTAACAGGTTTCTGAAACCTGTTAGGTTTACAATTGATATGTTTACCCAAACATTAAATCTGGTTAAGTTTAAACAAGTTTATTATATAAAGTTAATAAAAAAGGAATAATCAAAGATTAAGATAAATTTAAATCTGTTAATCTTCCAGATAACCGAATTTTCCGGTATTGAAATCTTCAAAAGCCTGCATGATCTCTTCTCTGGAATTCATCACAAAAGGTCCGTGGGGATAGATCGGTTCATTGATCGGTTCACCGCTGATAATTAAAATAACGGAGTCTTCATTTGCTTCAATGGTGAAGATTTCTCCTTCATTTTTAAATAAAGCAAAGTGATCGGCAGCAACTTTTTCCTCACCGTTTATGATAATGCTTCCTTCAATAACCAGTGCGGCTGTATTAAAATGAGCCGGAAAACTGAATTCCGCTTTTCCGCCTGCGTTTAATTTGGCATTCATCATATTCACCGGGGTGAAAGTTTCAGCAGGACCGGTATGCCCGTTATAGTTTCCCGCAATAATTTCTACCAGTCCGTTACCGCCCAGATCTACACGTTCCATTGCTGAATTTTCTATGGCCTGGTATTTTGGATTACTCATTTTATCTTTGGCAGGAAGGTTTACCCAAAGCTGTACCATCTGAAAGATACCGCCTTTTTTAGACCATTCCGTTTCATGATATTCCTTATGCAGAACCCCTTTCGCAGCGGTCATCCACTGCACGTCACCTTCTCCGATAATTCCGCCGCCGCCGGCACTGTCATGATGTTCTACCTTTCCCTGATACGCTATGGTTACCGTTTCAAAGCCTCTGTGCGGATGAACACCCACTCCTCTTGGTCTTTCAGAACCGTTAAAATGAAACTTTGAATTGTAATCCAGCATAATGAAAGGGTCCATTCTTTTCATATCCAGTCTGCCTGCACCCGGAATAAAATTATGAACTCTAAAACCGTCGCCTACAAAATGCGCAGGTCTTGGAGATACTACGATTTCTACCTGTTTAGTTGTCATAATATTGTTGATTTATATAACAAAAATACGACAGACAAAATCCTGGCGCATTGATCTGTGATAAGTTCCGAAGCAAACAGATCAACATAAAAGAAATGTGTGGCTGCCGGATTTCATAAAAATAAAGTGCTGTCCGTAAACGGTAAGGTTTATTTTGGATCAACGCAAGGTTTAAATCATCATGCTGCTTTCATAACTTATCTCTTTCTGCTCTATATCAATAAAGAAACTCTTATTCCGGAAATAACTATATGTTTATTACTCTTCTTTCGATTTCATATTTTTTCCATCCGAAATATGCAGTCTCCTGAAAACGAATCCCGATAGGATAGTCAATATGCCTACGGTAAGAAAAGTATACCGGAAAGCATTGTGTGTTTCGCCTTTAATTAAATCTGAATTTTCAAAAAGTTTTAAAACAATCAGTCCGAATGCGATTCCGAAGCCGATAGCCAGCTGCTGATTGACGGAAATGAGTGAATTCCCGCTGCTGGTCTGAAAATTCCTGAGATCTGCAATAGAAATGGTATTCATGGAAGTAAACTGGATAGAGTTGAAGAATCCCAATACCGCAATAATCGGAACAAACCAATATAACGAAGTATGAATATCCGGAATGGCAAGAAGGCAGATCAGGGTTCCGATGATAAAGGTATTTACCATTAAAGTCTGGCGGTAGCCGTAGCGGTCCAGGATTTTAATAACGGAAGATTTACCGAATATTGCCGTTAAAGCCATAGGAGCAATAATCCATCCGGAAGTGACTGCCGACTGTTTGTAGGCGATCTGAATCATAAGCGGCAGCAGCAGTGGAACAGAGCTGATCCCCAAACGGGTGGCCAGGTTTCCTACAATACCTACCCTGAAAGTTCTTACCTGAAATAAATTTAAAGGGAAAATAGGATTTCCTTCTCTTTTAGCATGTTTATAATAATAGTAGAGAAATAAAAATCCGAGAATAAAAACTAAAAGTACCGGGCTGATGTTCTGCATATCCCCGAAAAGTTCTAAAGAAATGGAGAGCAGGAGAGAGGCAGCTGCAAAAATTAAAAAGCCCTTAAGATCAAAATCCACATCATCGGATTTATAGTCAGGCATAAATTTTAAACCTAAAATAATTCCTAAAACTCCGATCGGAATATTGATCAGAAAGATCCAGTGCCACGAAAGGTAATCTACCATATAACCTCCTACCAACGGCCCGAGTACAGGCCCGATCAGTGCAGGAATAATAGCGAAGTTCATCGCTTTAAGCAGTTCATTTTTATCAAATGTTTTGATTAGTGCCAGTTTACCCACCGGGGTCATCAGACTTCCGCCAACTCCCTGAATAACTCTGGAAATAACCAGATGGGTGAGGTTTTGGGAAAGTGAACAGAATAAAGATCCGAGACTGAACAGGACCAGTGAAAAAATAAATATCTTTTTGGTTCCGAACCGGTCTGCCAGAAATCCGCTGGCCGGCATAAAGACCGCTAATGTCAGAACGTAGCTGATGATAGCGTTCTGCATATTCAGCGGAGATTCGTTGAGGTCTTTGGCGATGGAAGGTAAGGAGGTATTCAGGATGGTGGAATCCAGCATCTGCATGAAGATGGCAGTGGCCAGGATCAGTGGAAGGATTTTCTTTATAGCTGTTTGTTGCGGGCTTGATTCTGTCATGGTGTACAGGTCGGAACGCTCAAAAACGTCCGGACTTATTTATTTTGTATATAGGTGATCTGATCTTTAGATAAAGAATTCCCTATAAAATTAAAAAAGTCCCGTGAATTTTCACAGGACTTTTTCATTTATTTTCTTGGCTTTTCTACTCCTTTCCATTCATCACCGGCTTTTCTGTACTGGCTTAAGATGTAAGTTTTGAAATCTTTGGTTTTGTACTCAATATTATCGGTGTTCTGTTCAAAAGGCATGATGTAATAATAATCAACATCCGTTTTGTCGGATTTGTTTCCTTTTTTTACCGTAGGAACATATTTAGAGAACTTATAGCTTGGAAGGTACTGTCTCAATCTGGTGTAGAACGCTTTATCTTCCTTTTCATCCGGAATAATGTCTACGATATTGAAATCATCTTTCTTCTTATCGATCCAGAGATAATAGGTTTTTTCTTCACCTAAATTTCTGTTCAGGGAGTTGAAGGCAAAAAGTTCTTTAGGAACCAGTTCCTTGATCTTTTCAGGATCTACTTTAGTGTAATACTGTCCTTTAGACGGATCTACATACGTTTCAAGGTTGTACATCAGTACGGAATTGTTGGTGAAGTTCTTGTTTTTGAAGTATTGGTTCAAAGACAGTTCAGCGGTGGCTCTGAGCTCTTTTGCTCTGTCATCCAGTTTTTTGGTAGGATTCTGAGGATTTACTTTTTTCACAAACTCGTATAAAACAGCAGGCTTTACGTCTTTCAGGTGAGGATACGTTTTGAGCTGCTCTGCTTTTACCAGCCAGTAAAATTGCTGATAATAATCGTCTTTATCAGAATCTTTTACGCTTTTATAAGCCAAAGCAAGCTTTTTTGAGTTCAGGTATTTGCCGTATTTTCCCTGTCCAAAAGCAAAACTGATGGATAATAAGGCAAATAAAACAGTAAGATTTCTTCTCATTTTTTTATAATTGATATTTTCGTTTTCCAAATATAATTATTTATTAGATATTATTTTTGATTGTCAGTTAAATTCTGTCGATATTGTTATTGTTAATTCAAAAGAAAATCCTGTATTGCTACAGGATTGATAATTATTGCTTTGAAGATTAGGCCGGTACAAGTAAGAAATGTGTTGTACGGTGAATGTCAATAATGAATTTTTCGTTTTGCAAAGTCAATAGTGAATAATAATACTCATCAATTCATGAACGCAGCGGATTGACTATTCATCATTCACTTATTCATAAGACGTTTCATGCACCTTAACCGCCCTTCCGCTCGGATCATTCATTTTTTTGAAAGCTTCATCCCATTCCAGAGCGACAGGAGTGGAGCAGGCTACCGAAGGAACGGACGGAACTGTGGCTGCAGCCGTTTCACTTGGAAAATGTTCTTCAAAAATAGTTCTGTAACGGTATTCTTCCTTATTCTGAGGAGTGTTGAGCGGAAATCTGAATCTGGCATTGGCCATCATTTCATCAGTAACTTCTTTTTCAGCAACTTCTTTCAGGGTATCGATCCAGGAATAACCAACCCCGTCTGAGAACTGTTCCTTCTGTCTCCATACAATAGAATCCGGGAGAAGATCTTCAAAAGCTTTTCTCAATACCCATTTCTCAATTTTTCCTTCGGAAACACTGATCATCTTATCCTGTGGATTAACGGTCATCGCAATATCCATAAATTCTTTGTCAAGGAAAGGTACTCTTCCTTCAATTCCCCAGCTCATCAGGGCTTTATTGGCTCTTAAACAGTCATAAAGATGAAGCTTGCCCAGTTTTCTTACGGTTTCATCATGGAATTCCTTCGCGTTCGGGGCCTTGTGGAAATACAGATATCCTCCGAACAGTTCATCGGAGCCTTCACCGGAAAGAACCATTTTGATTCCCATAGATTTAATCACTCTTGCCAGAAGGTACATCGGGGTAGAGGCTCTGATGGTTGTTACATCGTAGGTTTCCAGATGATAGATGACATCGCGTATGGCATCCAGCCCTTCCTGAACAGTAAAGTTCACTTCATGGTGTACGGAGCCGATATGTTCCGCTGCCTTTTTTGCAGCGGCCAGGTCGGGAGAGCCTACCAGTCCCACGGCAAAACTGTGAAGTCTTGGGTACCATGCTTCCTGGGTATCTCCGCTTTCAATTCTCTGTCTCGCAAACTTGGCCGTCACCGCTGAAATAACAGACGAATCCAGTCCTCCGGAAAGAAGCACTCCATAAGGAACGTCGCTCATCAGCTGTCTGTGTACCGCATCTTCCAGGCCTTTTCTGAGTACATCAATATCTGTTTTGTTATCTTTTACATGATCAAAACTTTCCCAGTCTCTTGTGTACCACTTTTGAAGTTCAGAACCGTCCGGGCTGTAAACCAGATGTCCGGGAAGAAAAGTTTCAATGGTTTTACAGATGCCTTCAAGGGCTTTTAATTCGGAAGCTACGTAATAGTTTCCGTTTTTATCCCATCCCTGGTAGAGAGGGCAGATTCCCATATGGTCGCGGGCAATGAGGTATATTCCGTTTTCCATATCATAAAGAGAGAAGGCAAAGATTCCATTCAGTTTTTCAAGGAAGTCTTTTCCGTCTTTTCTGTATAAGGCAAGGATTACTTCACAGTCAGACTGGGTCTGGAATTCAAAATCAGGAAACTCTTCCTTTAATTCCCTGTGGTTGTAGATCTCTCCGTTTACCGCTAAAACTACTTTTCCGTCTTTACTGAATAAAGGCTGTTTTCCGGAAGCCGGATCTACAATGGCAAGTCTCTCATGAGAAAAGATCACATGGTCATCCTGAAACACGCCGCTCCAGTCCGGACCTCTGTGACGGATTTTTTTTGACATTTCCAGTACCTGAGGTCTTAATATTCCTGTTTTTTGTTTGGCATCAAACAAACATACAATTCCGCACATTTTTTATCATTTTTATTTGAAACAAAAGTAAAGGTGATGTTTAAAAATAACAATAAAAAATAAATAAAAGTTAATATTTTTAATCAATTAATTTATTTTAACGAAAAATATTAACTATAAAGATTGATTATGGTGTATCTGATTAATATTTTTCGTTTCTGTGAACTTTGCTGTATACTCTATACAAAATAAAAATGAAATAATTATTAATATATGGTAATTTATTATATGAATTTTAGCCCTTACTTTGTGGCTCGAAATAATTTTTTTTCATCATTTGTGTTTTTACCTTCTTGCAATTCTCTTTGCAAGAAGGTTTTGTTTTATTGGGACCCCAGTAAAACCCCTGAAACATTCCAGGAACTGAAGCTTGTTCCTTCCGCAGGACCTTGCGGAATTTTTACCTGTAACGTGTGTTTACCGGCTTTCAGATCACCGAGAGGAATAAAATTGGGATTGGTAACCGTTCCCGGGCACCAGTTGGATCTGCTGAGGTCTGATGAAGACAGACCATCCGGAAAATTACCGGAAGCAGGATTATAAAGGCGGTAAGATCCGCAGTCTGTTCTCCACGGTATAAAAGAAAAGGTCATTTTTCCGTCCAGCCAGATAGCATTGGGTTTGGGAACAAATTCATCGCCGTTTTCCCAGCCTCCGTGCCCGGTTGTTGTAAAGCGGAGCTGGGCATTTTTCAGGTCCTTCTTTAAAGTGAACTCCACAAAAAGACCCTTGTCCTTATCAAACATTGTGGAATAATCCTGTCCGGCCATTTCCATAATGTTCAGTGTGTTGAAAAGCGGAATGACCGTATTATTTTTATGAACAGTCTGATCGCTTTTATGAATCGTAATTTCAAGGCTTACCTTGTGGCCGCCTTTATCGTAATTGCCTATAAAAGCACCTATCCACAGTTCTTTTTCGGAAAGAGAGGGTTTCAGTTCTGTAATATCCTGCCGGAAAGGGCTGACGGTCTGCCAGTCTTTTCCTTTAAGCTGGATATGATTGAATTTATGGATGCCGAAAGCGGTAAAGAAACGCATCATTTCTACGGCAGGAGTATAGTTTTCGTCAGCTGTCACTCCATAATACTGTTTTCCGTTTCCATTCTCATAAACAGGAAGTGTTTTGGCTCCTTTTTCCAGTCCGTCAAAAAAAGAAACGGCTTTATCCTGCGGAATAAAGAATACGGTTCCGGTTCTGTCATAGGCATCACCGTTAGATTGCTGCTTCAGTTCTACAAAGATATTTTCCCCTTCTCTGATGACAGGAAACTTTACTTTTTTAAGAATAATTGTTCCGTTTGCAAATTTTTTTACATCTTCATTTGATCTGGATTCATCTGAAAAATTGATCGTTTCGTTTTCGAAAACTTTCAGTGTGGTGAAACGGCTTTTCCATAGAAGATCTTTATAGCCTGAAAGGTCGGTAGTCTGTACAGACCCTTTGATAATTTGGTCAATATCCGTTTTCCTGATTTTTTTAATGGAAGTAGCAGTGATCAGTGAATTTTTGTTTCTTTCCACTTCCAGTACCAATCCTAAATTCTGCCCGAGAACAGACGGCCCGCCATTGATCTTTAAATCGTTGGTGTACCAGACCTCGATGGTATTGGAATTGATCTTGGTAACCGCTTTTTTACAGGTGTAACCTAATATTTTTTTAGTTTCTGTCGTCATTTCAAAAGTCTGCTTTTTTACAGATTCCGCATCTGAGGAAGAAATGGTTTCCCCCGGTTTCAGAAATGCATAAGAGACAACGGTATTGGAAGGCTTTTCCACTTTGGTGATCTCAAAAGGGTAGCTGCTCTTTTGCTCCCGGATGGCCTGGTTCAGGATGAAATTTTCTTTTTCATTGGTCCATACAAGGGTAAGGGGTTGGTCAGACACTACTTTGCCGTTATAGGAGCTGGTGTACTGAATTTCATAGGTCTGCGCGGAGATCAGGCAGAACAGGAATACCATAAAAAAGCTTAATGCAGTCTTTTTAAACATAATTTTAGAGATAGGTTTTTCTCAAAGATAAGGTTAATATCTATAAGAGGTTTCAAAAGAATGAGTAGGTAATAAATGTATAAATGTTACGTTCAGGATAAAACGAATCCCATGAAATACATCTTTTAATTTGTATTGCTGCTGCTTGTGAATTTTTGTCTGGTTCATATACCGAAGGTGAAAGTGAAGAAGTTTGGCAATGTAAAAACCTATTATTCGTCATACTTTAATTTTGGCCGGCCAATAAGCAGTGAAGAGTTGAAAATTCAGATTTTAGGACAGCTTTCTCAGGATTTAGCAGAAAAATTAAATTACAGAGATACCATTATGGTTGAATATCACGTTCGCTTACCGGAGGAAAGAAAATTGTTTATTCTGGAAAATGAAAGCTGGTAAGGTTATTGTGTCTAATGACAGAATAAGTTTTTATGTCTGCAATATATACAAAAAAACTACCCTGAAAATAGAGTAGTTGATATATTGTATTGATAAATCCGGTTTAGGAAATCCTTTCAATGAGTGCCATATAGAATCCGTCGTATCCTGTGCTCGGCATCACCTTTTCATCTTTGATCATCCTGAATCCAGGGTTGTTTTTAAGGAATTCCTCTACCTGAAGATTGTTCTCTGAAGGTAAAATAGAACAGGTTGCATACACCATTTTTCCACCTTTTTTCAGCATTTTGGAATAATCCTGAAGGATCTGCTGCTGTTCTTTTTTAATTCTGTCGATGAAATCCTGGTCGATTTTCCATTTGCTGTCCGGGTTTCTTTTTAAAACTCCCAGTCCTGAACATGGAGCATCAATCAGAAGGCGGTCTGCTTTTTCATGAAGACGTTTGATCACTTTATTGTCAGAAATCATACGGGTTTCGATATTGTGTGCACCGGCTCTTTTGGCACGGCGTTTCAATTCGGCAAGCTTCCATTCAAAGATATCCAGAGCGATGATCTGTCCTTTATTTCCCATCAATGCAGCCAGGTGAAGGGTTTTTCCGCCGGCTCCTGCACATGCGTCTACCACCCTCTGTCCTTCTTTTACATCAAGGAAGTACCCTATTTTCTGAGAAGAAGCATCCTGAACTTCAAACAATCCTTCTTTGAAAGCCGTGGTAAGAAATACATTTTTCTTTTCTTCCAGCTGTACGGCATCCGGATAGTTTTTGATAGGGTAGGAAACTACGTTCTCATCGGCAAGATCAGAAATAAGTTCTTTGGTAGATGTTTTTAAGGTATTGGTTCTTAAAACAGTCGGAGCCTGCTCGTTCAGGGCGTGCATTTCTTTTTCCCATCCGGAACCCAGTTCTTTTTCCAGGGTTTCGGCCAGCCATTCAGGGATAGAATGTTCAATAGCTTTGGTAGGAACCGTGTTCTTTTTAAGCTTGGTAAGGATATCTGCGATTTTTATTCCGTCAAACTCTTCAAATTTCTTATAATTGGTTTTGCTCCAAAGCAGATAAGCAAGGATAAGTTTATAGATGTTGCCGGGTTTTACCCCTTCTCCCATATAATATTCAAGACGTCTTTTCCAACGGATGATATTATAGAAGATTTCAGAAACAACGGCTCTGTCCTGGCTTCCCCATTTTTTATTAGCTTTTAAAAGTCTTTCGATTACTTTATCGGCATATTTATTTTTCTCGAAAAATGTTTCCTGTAAAGCATCGTGAATTCCGATCGCCAGGTTTCTGTGAATAAGTTCCATAATTGGGTCTGCTGTTTTGAATCTGCAAAAGTACGAATTATAGTTGAGAGTTGGAAAGTTTGGATGCCGGAGAGGGATAAGGGGTGAATAGTGAATCGTCAATTCGCTTCGCCTGTCAGCTTTTGAAATCAACAGCTTTTCCTCATGCCCCTGTGAAACAAACTCCCTTTTTATTTTTCCAACCTCCATGTCTCTCATCTATCCGTCTATTATCTCTCTGTCTATTATCTCTCTGTCTATGTCTCTTCTCCCTCTTGACTTTAACCCCCAAAAAGCTCTACCTTTGCAAAAAATTAAAAATATGAGTGATACTGTACTTTGTCCGAAATGCAGCTCTGAATTTACCTATCCGAGCGATAATATGATGGTATGTTCCCAGTGTTTCTACGAATGGAATCCTGAAGAAACTGCCGTGGAGACTGCCAGTGAAGGTAAAATCCTGGATTCAAACGGAAATGAGCTGATGGATGGTGATTCTGTGGTGGTGATCAAAGATCTTCCGGTAAAAGGAGCTCCAAAACCGGTAAAAGCGGGAACAAAAGTTAAAAATATACGTCTCCGCCCGGGAAGCGATCATAATATTGACTGTAAAATTGATGGTTTTGGTGCAATGGCTCTGAAATCGGAATTTGTGAAGAAGGCGTAATGCAGCTGGCTTTTAACGACAGGTAATTGAATTTCAATAAAAAATAAAAGAAATTATCAAAATATTTTCTGCCACTGATGCACTAATCATTATGATTAGTGCATCAGTGGCAGAAAAATTTAATCACAAAGCCAAAACAAAGAATAAATAATAATTGAGTGTTATTTTAAGATAAACAAAGGCGTAAACTTAGCAAGGCAATACTAAGCTTAATTAAGGGAAAGGTTTTTGTTTATCTTAATTTTTTTAGTCTCGCGGATCATGCAGATTGAGCAGATTTTGTTGCAGAAAATAAGCATCCTTGTTTAAGAGTTCAGGTATGAATAAAACGAATGTGTGTAACGTCCGCTTCATCGAATCAACGGAGTTGATTCTTATCTTTGCTTTCTGAAATCGGCAGTACCCCTCATCAGCTTTGCGTTAATTTTTTTTTCATACTTTACAGATGCCATAAATTAATTTATATATCAGTGGCAGAAAAATTTAATCACAAAGCCAAAACAAAGAATAAATAATAATTGAGTGTTATTTTAAGATAAACAAAGGCGTAAACTTAGCAAGGCAATACTAAGCTTAATTAAGGGAAGGTTTTTGTTTATCTTAATTTTTTAGTCTCGCGGATCATGCAGATTGAGCAGATTTTGTTGCAGAAAATAAGTATCCTTGTTTAAGAGTTCAGGTATGAATAAAACGCATGTGTATAACGTCCGCTTCATCGAATCAACGGAGTTGATTCTTATCTTTGCTTTCTGAAATCAGCAGTACCCCCTCATCAGCTTTGCGTTAATTTTTTTCCATACTTTACAGATGCCATAAATTAATTTGTGTATTAATGGCAGAAGGATTTACTCACAAAGGCAAGACAAAGAATAAATAATAATTGAGTGTTATTTTAAGATAAACAAAGGCGTAAACTTAGCAAGGCAATACAAAGTTTAAGAAGGGAAAGGCTTTTGTTTATCTTAATTTTTTTAGTCTCGCGGATCATGCAGATTGAGCAGATTTTGTTGCAGAAAATAAGCATCCTTGTTTAAGAGTTCAGGTATGAATAAAACGCATGTGTGTAACGTCCGCTTCATCGAATCAACGGAGTTGATTCTTATCTTTGCTTTCTGAAATCAGCAGTACCCCTCATCAGCTTTGCGTTAATTTTTTTCCATACTTTACAGATGCCATAAATTAATTTGTGTATTAATGGCAGAAGGATTTACTCACAAAGGCAAGACAAAGAAAAAATAATAATTGAGTGTTATTTTAAGATAAACAAAGGCGTAAACTTAGCAAGGCAATACAAAGTTTAAGAAGGGAAAAGCTTTTACTTATCTTAATTTTTTAGTTATCAGGCAAAAACCATTTGTGGAAAGGCCACAAAAAAAGGAAAGAATTGGACAGTGTAATCTTTCAAAGACTTAATTGCAAAGAACTGCTAATGTCCGTCTCAAGGCAGAAAGAGAATTAACCAAAAATTTCCTTATGCTGTGTAGATACAAATGTAAGAAAAAGTTTAATAACGATGTGCTGTATTTGTGTTTTTTTTATCCACAAACTAACAATAAGTATAAGATAATCTTTACGTTATGAAGAATGCCGGAAATCGGAAGCCTGTTCAGGAAGCGGTTTATTACACTAATGAGATACGGATCATTCCGTGTATCTTTTCATCAGTATACATCACAAGTTCCTTGTCTTTTACCCTGATTTTATTCCAGTAGTGGGTTCCTGCGAATCTGCTCTCAAGAACTTCAGCTTCCAGCCCGTTTTCGGTGAGTTTTATTTCTTTCGGGTAATAAAAAGATCTGGAAATCCGGAAATCGGCAGCCTCGGTTTCATTAAAAATATTCACTTCTCCGAAAAGTTTGGCAACATAAGAATTGTAAGGATTTCTGTAGGTCTGTTCCGGTCCGTCATTCTGAATTAATCTTCCGTCCTGAAGAATCACGATCTGATCCAGCCACGGCATGACATCCTGAAGCTCGTGAGTGGAAATGATCAGGGAGATCCGGTGCTGCTTCACATACCTGAACAGCCTTTCACGGAGTTCTATCTTTCTCGGAAAATCCAGATTACTGAAAGGTTCGTCCAGAATAAGCATTTTAGGCAGTACAGACAATGCCCTTGCAATGGCCACTCTCTGCTGTTGTCCGCCGCTTAAATATTTAGGAAGGACATGGGCAAATTCCTGAAGTCCTACCACTTCCAGAAGTTCTGTAACGGTTTCTCTTTTTTGATTTAAATTGATATTGGAAATAAACTTTCCTACATTTTCCGCAACAGTAGCATAGGGCATAAGGTCGAAATTCTGGGCTACGAATTTCATTTCCGCTTCACCGGGAACAAGGTTGCCTTTCGGGCCCAGAAGAGGAATTCCATTAAAAATAATTTCACCGCTTTCCCAATCCAGCAGTCCGTAAATAAGGCTGAGAAGGGTAGATTTTCCGCAACCGCTTTCTCCTGCCAGAGCAATGATTTTTCCTTCCTCAAATCGCAGATTGAGGTTCTGAAACAGCGGTTTTTCCTGGGTATGAGAGAAGTATAAATTGTTTATTTCTAATAGCATCATACAAATGTAAGGTTTTTATGAAAACATAATTTTTTTTATTATATTAGCAGAAGTAATAAAAATATATCAAAAAATGAGAAAAAGACTGTTTTCATTAGCTATTCCCGCTTTATTTATAGCCGCTGTGATGGTTTCCTGTAAAAAAGACAAACCTCTTACCAGTGAAAGCAATGAAGTGACGACTACTAAAGAAGGAAGCCAGTATACACTGGATACGCTGAACAGTAAAGTGGAGTGGAAAGGATATAAAGTATTCAAATCTGAAAATACCAGCCATTTCGGAACCATTAAGTTTGAAAGTGGTGATGTGACGGTAAAGGACGGAAAGCTTGAAAGCGGAAAGTTTGTTGCCGATATGAACTCTTTAACGTCAGTAGACCTTAAAGACGACGCAGAAAGTTTAGGTAAACTGAACGGGCATCTTAAGAGCGGCGATTTCTTTGAAGTGGAAAAATTCCCAACTGCTTCTTTTGAAATTACTAAAGTGACTCCGGCTACCGAAGGAGATTACAATACCATGCTGGATGGAAATTTAACCATCAAAGGCATTACAAAACCGGTTCAGTTTAAAGCCAATGTCTCTGTAAAAGACGGAGAAGTAAGTGTAGCTACTGAGCCTAAAGATATTAAAAGAGAAGAGTTTGGCGTGAAATTCCAGGCTCCTGCTGAAAACGGAGTGATCAAAGATGAGGTAACCCTTCAGATCAACGTTAAAGCCTTAGAAAAGAAATAATTTTTTTATTTAAGTGAAATAAGTGATTGAAGTCTGCCTCCGAAAAAGGGGCAGATTTTTTTATGACAGATTCATTATTAAACTTAAAAACCGTATTTTTGCAAAACATTTTGAAAGGGTAAAACAATGATAGAAAAGATAGAAGAACTACTTACCGAGGTAAACGGCTTCAATGCTACATCAAAGGAGGAAATAGAAAACTTCCGAATCAAGTACAATGGTAAAAAGGGTGTTCTGAATGATTTTTACGAAACATTAAAAACAATTCCTAACGACCAGAAGAAAGAGTTCGGACAGAGAATCAATTCTTTGAAACTGGCGGTGAACGGAAAGCTGGAAGATCTTAAAGAAGCTTCCCAGTCTTCGGTTGTTGTTGAAAAAGAAGATCTTACAAGACCTGCCTTTCCTTTGGAACTGGGATCAAGACATCCCATCAACCTGGTAAAAAACAGAATTATCGAAATTTTCAAGTCGATAGGTTTTGCTGTGGCCGACGGTCCTGAAATTGAAGACGACTGGCACAACTTTACAGCCCTGAATCTTCCTGAATACCATCCGGCAAGAGATATGCAGGATACTTTCTTCATTGAGCAGAATCCTGATATTCTTTTAAGAACGCATACATCTTCCGTACAGATCCGTTATATGGAAGAAAATCAGCCGCCTATCAGAATTTTATCTCCGGGAAGAGTATTCAGAAATGAAGCGGTTTCTTCACGCTCACACTGTATTTTCCATCAGATCGAGGGATTGTATATTGATGAGAACGTAAGCTTTGCAGATCTTAAACAGACCATCCAGTTCTTCACTACGGAACTTTTCGGAAAATCAAAGATCAGAATGAGACCTTCGTATTTCCCGTTCACCGAGCCGAGTGCCGAAATTGATGTATACTGGGGATTAAACTCTGAAACAGATTACAGAATCACCAAAGGTACAGGATGGCTGGAAATCATGGGATGCGGAATGGTAGACCCTGCCGTTCTTAAAAACGTGAATATTGATGCCGAGAAATACTCAGGTTATGCTTTCGGAATGGGAATTGAAAGAATCGTCATGCTTCTTTACCAGATGAGCGATATCCGTATGTTCTTTGAAAATGACATCAGAACTTTAGAACAGTTCAAAACATTATAAAAAATCAACCCTCCGGAATTTCCGGAGGGTTTTGTTTTTAATTACTGACCTAAGAAACAAAACGTAATTAAAAACGATCTTATTGAAAAATTACAACGTGTTTTTTTAAGGATGCCGGGAGAGATTGCGGTAAATTATGCTGTCTTTTCCCTGCTGTTATTATTAAGACAGCCGACTGCCGGAAAATATTACATCCGGAATAAAAAATGCCTGTAAAATTTTACAGACATCTTATTTTATAGAAACAGGTAGCTCTTACTTGGTAAACTTTAAAGGATACTTTACATTTTTGTAATCGTCAATACTGGCCTTTAAAGAGCCTACGGCAAGTTCAGCTTTCAACAGCATAGGAACATGGTTGGCATCATTGGAAACCCACATGGTAACCCCTTCTTTTTCCTTGAAAACCCTTCCGCTTTTCACAGACGGGATAATTTTCAGACAGTTGATCTTTCCGAACTTTGTTTTCAGATCCTCGGTTCCGGTTACTTTCAGCTGGAACGGAAACATTTCGTCATCAATCCATACATTCATATTGATCACAGTACCTACTTTCAGTTCATTGGGACTTTTGCTTCTCAGATAATAGAAGCAGGAAAGCATATCCTGAACTCCTTTTACCGATTTAATCACTTTTGAGCCGTTAGCAGGAGTTTTCCTGTCTGTTAAGATCAGTGTATTGTCATTATGGTTGAAAACGGTCTCAAAGTGCTGGCGGTAGCTGCCTTCACGTACATTTCGTACATAAAAACTCGGGAGGCCCGTCTGTATATTGATAAAACTTTCATAGAGGTCTTCTACCTTAAAGAATGCTTTTACAGCCCCGGTGGTTTGTCCTGTCCCTTTCACATACAGATGGGGTACTCCCATATAGTTTGTGGTTTTGGTGGTGAGATTGGCGGTTCCTGCATTCAGGATGCCATAATGTATTCTGAGGGTAATAGATTCACCGTCAGCGATATTATCAACCTGGGCGTTACCCAGAAAGAACAGGAATACTGCTAAAAGGTTTAAAATTTTCTTCATGGTATGACTTTTACAAAAACACTGCCAAATTCAAAAACACCGGATATTTGAAGGTATTTGATAAATCTCAGGTTTTTATTTAGAATCAATTAAATATGCTTCGCATTAAAATTAGTAAATTTGCACTTATATGTATAATTAAATTATCTTTTTATTATGATAACTACCGATATATTGATCATAGGTGCCGGGCCTACCGGGCTTTTTGCTGTATTTGAAGCAGGATTATTGAAAATGAAGTGCCATATTATTGATGCGCTTCCACAGCCGGGAGGACAGTTAGCCGAGCTTTATCCTAAAAAGCCTATTTTCGATATTCCGGGGTATCCTTCGGTAAATGCCGGAGAACTGATCGATAATTTAATGGAGCAGATCAAGCAGTTCCAGCCTGGATTCACTTTGGGAGAAACTGCAGTTTCTTACACTAAAGTTGATGATGAGTGGTTTGAAGTGATCACCAACAAAGGAACAGTTCACAGAGCGAAAGCAATTGCCATTGCAGGAGGATTGGGAACATTTGAACCTAGAAAGCCTACGATTGACAATATCGCTGATTATGAAGAAAAAGGTCTTGAATATTTCGTGAAAGAACCTGAACACTTCAGAAATAAAAAAGTGGTGATTGCAGGAGGTGGAGATTCCGCCCTTGACTGGAGTATCTTCCTTTCCAATGTAGCAAGTGAAGTAACCTTGATCCACAGAAGAAATGAGTTCAGAGGAGCTCTTGATTCCGTAGAAAAAGTTCAGGATCTTAAAAACCAGGGAAAAATCAAGCTGATTACCCCTGCTGAAGTTACAGCCATCAAAGGAGAAGGCAAAGTAGAAGCCATTACCGTAGAAGTAGAAGGCCAGGAGGCTTATGATATCGAAACAGACTATTTCATTCCTTTATTCGGTCTGACTCCGAAACTGGGAGAAATAGGAAACTGGGGATTAAATATCGAAAAAAATGCGATCGTAGTCAACAATGCACTGGATTATCAGACCAATATCGATGGGATCTATGCGATTGGTGATATCAATACCTATCCGGGGAAACTAAAGCTGATCCTTTGCGGATTCCACGAAGCTACCTTAATGTGTCAGAGTGTATACAACAGACTGAACCCAGGTAAGAAATTCGTTCTGAAATATACAACCGTAAGTGGAGTAGACGGATTTGACGGAAGCCGTAAAGAAGCTGAGAAGGCAGTTGTTAAAAAAATTGACTAAATTTGCTGCGGGAAAATGACAGTATCTGAAACGAAAAATCTGTCTGTCATTAACTATTAACCAGCAATTATCAGTAAATGAACGATATCAATATTAAAATCACCGATAGAGAAGGAGTAACCCACGATGTAGTAGCCCCTACGGATATGTCTATGAACCTCATGGAAATCATCCGTTCCTACGAACTGGCCGAAGAAGGAACCATTGGTGTATGCGGAGGAATGGCCATGTGTGCTTCATGCCAGGTGTATGTAATCAACGATCCGGGGCTTGAGCCGATGGGTGCCGAAGAAGATGCCATGCTTGCAGAAGCTTTCCATGTAAAAGACAACAGCAGACTGGGATGCCAGCTGCATATTGTGAATGAAATGGAAGGACTGGAAGTGGAAATTGCTCCTTATCCTTAAGAATATTTTAAATTTAATTAATATAAAAACCTCCTGAAGATTTTCTTCGGGAGGTTTTGTTTATGCTAAAAAAGCTATTATCTGTAATCTGAAAAATAAATTGTTCCAAAATCTTTAACCGTTTGAACTTTTGTTTTACTTTCAACTTCCCCATTTTTATAGGATTCAGATATTCTAACTTCTTTGTGAAGAATGAAATTATTTGAAAGTTTATCATACTTAAAAGTAATTATTTGTTTCATTTTTGTCCCTTCTGGAACAAATTGGTAGGCTAGAATAATAGAAAAACTATTCTTTCTAATTTTTAAATCCTTGAAAGGATCTGTGAGATCTTCATTACAGTCTGAACAAGGCACAATATTATTGTTTGATGTAGAAAATGAGGATGTTCCATCTTTTTGTAACAAGTCTATTCTTACAATTCTACATTTCATATCATCATCTCCAATATAATTATTTTTACATTTGACGCTTTCAATTTCTATATTGTCAGGAATTTTATCATTATTCAGATCATTTGTATATTCTTTGAAGATGTATCTTGATTTTTGCGCCTTACAAAAATTATTTAAAAGGAATGAAGAGAATAATATCAATATAAATTTAATCATCATTTATCAACATTATTTTAAACTTTATCCTTCGAAATCCACTTACCAACTGTAGGTGCCTGATAATTTCTCATCTTATCCAACAGCTCGTCAATCGTATTGCTGATCAGCAGCATATCGCTGTTCACCTGCTTTAAAAAGCCTTTATCTACCATATTCTGAACCAATCTGATGAGATCATCATAAAAGCCATCAATATTGAGAATTCCAATGGGTTTTTTATGAAGACCAAGCTGTGCCCAGGTGATCATTTCGAAGAACTCCTCCAATGTTCCATAACCACCCGGAAGGACGATAACACCATCACAAAGTTCATTCATTTTAGTCTTTCTCTCGTGCATGGTTTCCACAAGAATAAGTTCCGTTAAATTTTTATGGGCGATTTCTCTGGATTTTAAAAACTGGGGAAGAATGCCGGTTACTTTTCCGCTTTCACTTAAGGCTCCGTTGGCAATTGTTCCCATTAAGCCGGTTTCCGAGCCTCCGTATACAAGCTGTATACCTTGCTTGGCCAATGTTTTGCCCAGTAAAAAGGCCTGTTCTTCATAGATTTTATCCGAGCCGAAGCTTGAGCCGCAAAATACGGTGATACTTTTCATCGTTAAATAAGTTTAAAATTAAAAATATCCAAAATCATAAGACTTTGGATATTCAATATAGCAATATTATTCATTTATTTCAAAGGGATATTCGCTAAAATATCTTTTGTAAAGCTCCAGAACTTCTGTGCTGAAGGGATATTCGCTTTTTCATCAGGAGAATGTGCTCCGCGGATCGTAGGCCCGAAGCTTACCATTTCCATTTCCGGATAATTGGCCCCGATAATTCCGCATTCCAGCCCTGCATGGCAGGCTACCACATGAGGCTTTTCCCCGAATTTTTCCGTGTATAGCTTTTCCATCAGCTGAACGATCTCAGATCCCGGTTTGGGTTTCCATCCGGGATAAGAGCCGCTGAATTCTACATTCATTCCGGCTAATTCCGCTACGGATTTTAGTTGTTCTGCCACAGAATATTTTGAAGATTCTACGGATGATCTGGTAAGGTTGAGTATTTTAAGCTCTCCGCCTTTTAATTCCACTCTGGCTACGTTATTAGACGCTTCTACAAGATCTTTCACGTCCGGACTCATTCTGTAAACCCCATTGTGAAGGGATTTTAAGGCAAGAATGATCTTTCTGGAATCGTTTTCAGAAATCGCTTTATCTGCTGAGGTAGAGTTTTCAATATTGATCTGGATTCCCGGCTCAACAGAAGTAAATTCTTCTAAAATCTCTTTTTTAAGAACCGTTACCTCTTCAATGAATTCCTGTGCATTTCTTACAGAAACCACAGCAACTCCCTCTCTTGGAATTGCATTTCTAAGACCTCCGCTGTCAATAGAGATCAGCTGGATGTTTTCTTTTGCCAAGCCGTTATAAAGAAGTCTTCCCAGGATAATATTGGCATTTCCGAAACCTTTATGGATATCCATTCCGGAATGTCCTCCCTGAAGTCCTTTCACTTCAATTCTTACAATCTGTCCTTTCGGAGCTTCTGTTTCATATTGCTGGGTAATGGTTACATCAACCCCTCCTGCACAGCCTATATCGATTTCGTCATCTTCTTCCGTATCAAGATTCAGCAGAATATCTCCGGTAAGCTGGCCCGGTTTTAATCCTAAGGCTCCTGTCATTCCGGTTTCCTCATCAATGGTGAAAAGGGCTTCCAGCGCAGGGTGAGGAATGTCTGAACTTTCAAGGATCGACATGATTGTCGCTACTCCCAAACCGTTGTCAGCTCCCAGGGTCGTTCCTTTTGCCTTCACCCAGTCTCCGTCAACTTCCATTCTGATGCCTTCCGTTTCAAAATCAAAATTAATGTCATTATTTTTCTGGCATACCATATCCAGGTGCGACTGAAGCACAACGGATTTGCGGTTTTCCATTCCTGCAGTAGCCGGTTTTTTAATAATTACATTTCCTACTTCATCTACCGTAGTTTCAAGTCCGAGGTTTTCACCAAATTCTTTAATGAAAGCAATTACTTTTTCTTCTTTCTTTGATGGTCTTGGAACCGCATTCAGCCTGGAGAAATTTTTCCAGATAATCTGCGGTTCTATATTAGATAATTCCATGAAATTTATTTTTCTCAAAATTACGAAATAAAAAATGCTTCCGTGAATCTGGAAGCATTTTTGTAAGTCGTTTTTTAGGATTATTGTGGCCATTAGGCTATCTTTATCCTTTTAACAGCCGCATTCTCCGTAAATTGGCATTGTTTCTGCCGTTCCGTCCGGTTTTTCAATCGTCAGGGTGCCTTCGAATAATAAAGCTTCTTCGCCTTTTATTTTCTTACCCTTTACAGAGATTTTGTAATTGTCGTTTTCTATTTCTTTGGTAAGCTCTTCATCAGCTTCCATATCACTTGAAGAGATCAGGTTCATGGCCAGTCTCTGCCCGTCCAGTTTCATATAAGCTGTTTTTCCGGCATCATCTGCATAAATGTATTTTTCTGCTTCAAAATCGGCTTTATTTTTGGCAAAATAACATGAACATTCTTTGATCTCTTTCGGAAAAGGGAAAATATCCACCAGGATTTTGTCTGATGAAGCCTGAACTTTTGCAGAATCTTTTGTCATATTCAGAGAATCTGATGCGGATGTACCGCCAGTAACAGAATCTTTGTCCTTTTTACAGGCTGTTAAAAGTAATGCTGAAAAGAAAATAATCAGATATTTCATTGTCTGTTGCTTTTATGGTTTAGCCTCTTGCTCTTTCCAGAAGAACCATCATCAGTAAGGATAAGATCACAAGACTTTCGTCTTCATCATCAATATCGATCATTCTGTCCAGCTGGAATCTTCTTCCGAAGAAAGAAGGCATCTTTTTCATTTTAAAATAAGCTTTCCCGTCAATCCCGGTTACCGTGTAAGACGGATTAAGGAAATAGCCGGTAAACATTCCGATAATGGGGATTTCACCCACGAAGCCATCCCAGAATCTTACCCATGCACTGTCTTCCTGTACTTTGAATTTAGGCTGATCATGAGCATCCAGAATGTCATAGCTTGCTTTCCAGATAGAACGCATCCCTTTTCTGGCCAGTCTTCCGTAATTTTTGTTTTCAGTAACGTCATTCAGAGAGTAGGATGCATTGAAATCAATCCACTGGTTGGCTCTGATTCTGAACAGTTCTTTAGATTTGCTTTCATCATTGAAAACAATAACATCTTCTTTTAGTTTGAACATTTTCTGACGGACATAGGCTACATAGTTCCCGTTTCTGTCTGTAATGTTAAAGTCGCTGGCCAGTGTGGTGATTTTAAATTTGAAGTCCAGCGGATAATTAAGATTTTTTAGTACCATTGAGTTTATTTTTCTTCAATTAATATTTGAGAAGCCAAAGATAAAGGTTTTTTAGAGATTGAGAAAAAAAGAGGGGAGGGAGGATGAAAGATGAAGGTGGATAGATGATAGACGGATAGATGATAGACATAAGACTGCAGTCATTTAAATATCAAACATCAAACATCAAATCTCCAACTTAAAAACCCTTCCCCAACCACTGGCACTCCTCAACTATATTCCTTATTTTTGCGCTATGGATTATCCTAGTAAAGTTTTGGCAAAGGCAGTGGATGAAATTTCGGGACTGCCCGGAATAGGGCGGAAAACGGCTTTGCGGCTGGCTCTTCATTTATTGAAACAGCCCAGTTCCAGGGCGGTAGGTCTCGGAAATTCCCTGATCAATCTTGTCAGTGAAATAAAATACTGCAGAGAATGTCATAATTTCTCTGATTTTGATGTATGCGAAATTTGTGATAATGAAAAAAGAAATGGTGAGCTGATCTGTATCGTAGAAGATGTAAGAGACGTTATTGCTATTGAAAATACAGGGAAATATACGGGGAAATACCTTATTTTGGGAGGGAAAATCTCGCCAATGGAAGGGGTAGGACCTTCTCAGCTGAATATTCCGAGTATTGAGAGAAAACTGAATGAAGGAAAGGTCAGAGAGTTTATTTTTGCATTGAGTGCTACGATGGAAGGAGATACAACGGCTTATTATATTTATAAAAAGTTTAAAAACTTTGATGTAAGCTTTTCAAGCATTGCCAGGGGAATTTCAGTAGGGGATGAGCTGGAGTATGCCGATGAGGTTTCTTTGGGAAGATCGATCATCAACAGGCTTCCGTATAACGAAAAAGACTAATATGAAGCTGTCAGTAATTATCGTTAACTATAATGTTACCCGGCTGCTCAGAAGCTGTCTTTTATCTGTTCGGAAATACACGGATGAGAATACCTGTGAGATCATCGTTATCGACAATGCTTCCACAGACCGCTCGTGGAAAGATCTGATCGCTGAATTTCCCAATGTCCGTTTCATTGCTTCCGAATCTAATGACGGTTTCGCTAAAGCCAATAATAGAGCTATTAAAACGGCATCCGGAGAATATCTTCTGATCCTGAATCCCGATACGGAATTTGAGGATTTTTACATCAGTGAACTTTTGGATTTTGCAGATTCCAAGCCGGATTTTGGCGGACTTGGGGTAAGGATGCACGATGCAGCAGGTGTTTTCCTGCCTGAAAGCAAACGTTCTGTTCCTGATATGTTCAATTCTTTTGAAAAGCTGTTTACGAACTTTAAAAAGAATAGTTCAAAGTCTTATTACAGAAATGATATTGATGAATATGCCATTGCGGAAGTAGATGTCGTTACCGGAGCATTTCTGCTGGTGAAAAAAGACGTATATGAAAAAATAGGAGGGCTGGATGAAGCCTATTTCATGTACGGCGAAGATATTGATCTTTGTTATACGCTATTAAAAAACGGCTATAAGAATTATTATTACGGAAAAGCTTCCATTCTTCATCACAAAGGAGAGAGCACGGTAAAAGATGAAGTCTATCTCGCAAGATTTTACGGAGCCATGCAGATCTTTATTGATAAGTATTATAAAAACTCCAAACCGCTTCAGTATTCATTTTTAAAGGCTGGTTTAAAACTCAGACATCAGATTGAAAAGATCAGGCTCAAATAAAAAAGCAGTTCAAATTATTGAACTGCTTTTGTTTTATGTAAAGTATTGACTTTCTTATTTTGCCGGAGCTGCCGGAGCTTGCACCGGAGTTGTAGTAGAAGCCGGAGCAGACTGCTGTTTTGCCGGAGCTTCTTTTTTCACAGGTTGTTGCTGTGCCGGAGCTGCTGTTGAAGGTTTCCCGGTAACCACAACACTGATAAGGATAAGAACGATAATAACCCCGCCTAACGTCCATGTTGCTTTTTCCATGAAATCATTGGTTCTCTGTACCCCAAACTGTGCAGAAGATGCACCTCCGAAAGTACTGGAAAGGCCTCCTCCTTTTGGATTTTGAGCCATAACAACGATTACCAATAAAATGCTGGCAATCATAACAAGAACCATCAATAGTGTAAATATAGTATCCATTAATTCTGATATCTTTTTGAATGGGCAAATTTAATCTTTTTTTACTGAATGACAAAAAAAGATGCCTGCAAATATTATTTAAAATAAAAACGGCAGCAAAAGCTGCCGTTTTTTATATGAAAACAGGCTTGTTTTATTTAAAATCAGAATCTTTAGCCTGATTCAGCTGATAAGACTGTACGGTAAGATCTACATCCATACCCCCCATATTCTGAATGATGGTAAAAGGAAGTTTAACCCCTGAAACCTCTTTGTAATTGTTGAAGCTGGTAGGAATAGATCCGCCTTCGGATACTTTCACCTCTCCGGTTTTAAGACCTGTTTTTACACTGTAATAATAAGTGCCTTTAGGACCTTTTAATACATATGAATCTTCATTGTTGTACTTTTCGATTCCTGCTACCTTAATATCCGCAGATTTAGCGAAAGTAAGTTCAGGGAAAAGTTCAGGTTCTATCATTTCAGCTTTTTCTTTATCTGTTAAAGGAAGCTTTTGTCCCTGCATCTGCTGGTAACCTTCTTTACCGTCAAAAACAATTTTCTGAAGCGTATTTCCTGCCATCTTCAGTTCCATAAGCATTTTTCCGCCTTTTGCCTGGATCAGTTTCATGCTCATATCCATTCCCTGGATTTTTGTGGTAGCATCAGAAGAAATAGACGTTACTTTCTGTACAGCTGCCATACCTCCGATTGCATTGATGTATTTATCAGCAACAGATGCAGTGGTTACATTGGCGTCAACCTTCTGTGCAGCAGGTTTTGCGATAGGATTGGCTTCCCTGTCAAAATATTTTACAGGATACCCCAGTTTTTCCAGTCCTTCAGAAATATCAGAACCTTTTCCTGCGATGAAAATTCTGCTCTGGTTGGGAAGAATAGTAGCTTTGGCAGCCGCAGAAACATCAGCAACCGTTACTTTGTCAATAGACTTCAGGTAATTTGCGTAGAAATCTGCCGGAAGATCCTGAACTTTCTGGTTTAAAGCGAATCTTGCAATAGTCTCAGGTTTTTCAAGAGACATGATGAAAGATCCTTTCAGTTTTGCTTTTGCATTTTCTAATTCCTCAGGTTTTATCGTGGTAATTCCGCTAAGTTCATTCATGAATTCCTTAACAGCTTTGTCAGTCACCTCATTTCTTACGCTGGCTTCAGCAGAAAATACCGGAGTATATTTGCTGGCACTCAGACTGGAGTAAGCCCCGTAAGTGAATCCGTTCTTCTCACGGAGATTCATGAAAAGTCTGGCTTCAGCACCGCCTCCCAGAATATAATTGGCAATAGTCGCTGCAAAATAGTTAGGGTCCTTCATTTTTAAGGTAGTCAGATTTCCCACAGATACTACTGACTGTACTGCTGAAGGAACATCCACTACATTGATTTCTGTTTTTGCCAGGTTGGAAGCCGGCTCTAACGCTGCGAACTTGGTACCTGCTTTTTTCCATCCTCCGAAAGATTTTTCAACCAGAGATTTTATCTGGTCAAACTTCACATCCCCTACAATCACAAGATAAGCGTTGTCCGGAGTATAGTATTTGTTATAAATGTTCTGTACATCTGAAAGCTGAATTTTACTGATTGTTTCAACCGTTTCAAATTCACCTCTTGAAGTATTTTTCCCATACATCAGCGCATTGGATACTCTTGATGCAATGGAAGGAGCATTTTTTTCGTCTGCCTTTAAACCTTCAATCGTTCTGTCTTTGGAATTTTTGATTTCCTCGGCAGAAAAATTAGGGTTTACGATAGCATCTGCCATCAGCGCTAAAACTTCAGGGAAATATTTGGATAAAGATCCTGCGGCAGCCCCGGCAGAGCTGAAATTGATTCTGGCTCCTAAGAAGTCTATCTTTTTATTGAATTCGTCTTTGCTTAAATTTTTAGTTCCGTTTTCAAGCTGTTCTGCCATGATCTCGCTTACACCGGTTACATTACCTTCATAATAAGGAGGTCTGTCCATAGAAAGGCTGGCGCTTACTCTTGGCAGTTTATGGTTTTCTACCACCATTACCGTAAGTCCGTTGCTCATCTGGAAAGTTTTTGGCTTGGCAATGTTGATGGCAGGTGTTGGTCCCGGCTTTGGCATTGCGTTAAGGTCTATTTTTTGTGCAGAAAGCATTCCTGCGAATAAAAATGCTGCCGCTATATATGTTAATTGCTTTTTCATTTGTAAAAATTATTATGGTAATCAATTTTTCCTGGTACTCCGTAGATTACTTTTTCTCAGGAAGGTAATTAATGATCACTCTTTGGTTAGGATTCAGATACTTTTTGGCAGCATTTTGCAGATCTTGTCTGGTGATCGATCTGTAAATGTCGATTTCCTTGTTGATAAGGTTGGTATCTCCCATCAGTACATGGTTGGTTGCCAGTGAAGCAGCAATTCCCTGAATACTTGAGTTGGCATTTACAAACTGATTTTCAAACTGGTTCTGAAGTTTCTGATAATCTTCCTCAGAAATTAATGAGGTCTGAACTTTTTTGATCTCTTCATCAATTACTTTTCTCAGATCTGCTTCAGGAGTTGGCCCCATCGGGATGGCAAAAAATGCAAAAACCCCGTCTTTTTCAAAAGCAATAGGGTTGGCAGAAACCTGTAAAGCTTTTTTATCCTGATCTACCAGTTTTTTGTATAAAACCGAAGATTTTCCACCGCTCAGGTAGGCAGAAAGCATTTCCAGTACTTTAGAATCTCTTTCCGTGTTGGAAAGGGTTCTGTATCCGTAGATATAAGCAGGAAGCTGGATGTTGGCATCTGTATAGGTTACTACTTTTTCCTGGGTAATAGTAGCGTCCTTTGTATAGGTTCTGGTAACAGGAGTTCCTTTCGGGATTCCTCCGTAGTATTCCTGGATCCATTTCTTGGTCTGTTCAGGCTTGATATCTCCGGCAACTACCAGTGTAGCGTTATTCGGGATATAGTATTTTTTATAGAAATTCTGGAATTCTTCCAGCTTGGCAGCATTCAGATCTTCCATGGAACCAATCGTAGACCAGTGATACTGGCTGTTGGTAAACATATTGTTAAGAATGGCCGTGAAAAGGTTTCCGTACGGTCTGTTATCCATACTCAGTCTCTTTTCTTCTTTTACAACTTCTCTCTGCGTGTCCACCCCGATCTGGTTGATTACGGCATGACGCATTCTTTCAGCTTCCATCCAGAGACCCAGCTGCTCGTTGTTGGAAGGGAAAGTTTCATAATAATAAGTTCTGTCGTTGGTCGTGTTGGCATTGTTCTGTCCTCCGTTGGAAGAAACAATTTTCATCCATTCGCCTCTTTTGATGTTAGGAGTGCCTTCAAACAGAAGGTGTTCAAAAAAGTGAGCGAAACCTGTTCTTTTGGCAGCCTCATCTTTGGCTCCTACATGGTACATCACTCCTGTGGTAACTACCGGTGCAGAATTGTCCTGGTGAAGGATTACGTGAAGGCCGTTTGGCAGATCATACTCTTCGAATTTAATTTGCTGTGCATTCAGCATCAATCCGAAAAAAGATGCAGCTGCAACAGAAAGAAGTCGTTTTTTCATAAAGCAGAAATTGTTTTGCATAAATTAGTAGAGAAAACAGAGTATTTGTTACACTTCCTCATGCTTTTTTTTCATTTTTGTGTAAACTGACAAATTATTTTAAAACCGGAATGAAAATTTACTGCATTGTATTATTTGTTTTGTTTAATGTATGGGTAAAAGCACAGGGTATTAAAGGTAAAGAAGCCTTCAATAAGTGCCGTAAGGAATTTACCAGGAAAACCTGTCTTTCTGATGAAGATAAGGACGGAATTCTTTTTTATCTGGATCTGTGTCCCAAAGAATCGGGACCTGTTGAAAATAATGGCTGCCCGTGGCCTGACAGTGATGATGACGGTGTTGTTGATAAAGATGATGAGTGCCCTTATCATATCGGTTTACCTGAATATAAGGGCTGCCCCGAACCTTACAGATTTGATTGTGAAAAGAAGAGAAAAGAAGACAGCCTGGAAATGGCAAAACTGAGGAGGGATTACCAAGATATAGATAAAGCTTATAATCAGCTTAGCCGTACTCTGCCGGACCAGATCAAAAAATATAATTTTAAAAACATACAGTTTCATATTACATTAATCGACTGGGGACCAGGCTGTCATTACGGAGATGGCTGCAGCCGGAGTTGGGAGTATGATCGGGCCAATTATCTAAGAAGCAAAATTCTGGAATAAAACAGCTCTTGAGAACCTGTACAGCCGGAAAGACATAGCTGAAATTTATTTTGGTAATAAACTCTGGCCGGAGGAGCTGTTACCTGAATTAAAGGAGTTTCTGGATCCCTCCCTATACAGTTATCTGATGAAATACAGAATAGAAGGGCAAGGAAGAATCGTAATGACGAAAAAAAGAAAAGAACCGGGAAATTATATTAAAGTAGAAATACATTTTAAAAATCCTTACCATGTTGAAATTATGCTGACCGGCAATTCTTTTATGACGGATACCGAATATAAGTTTGATGGAGAACAATGGACCGTGCTTAAAAAAGCAAATTAAAAGAAGAAATACAAGAACAGGGTTAAAATCCTCTGAGAATACCCAACCGGAAGTTAAATGAGTTTCATAATTTGAATTCTCCTCTGAATGCACTAATTTTGTGTTCCAAAAATTTTTGCAGCATGGATTATCTGAAAGGACTCAATGAATCACAATATGAAGCCGTTACCACGTTACAGGGACCTCTTATGGTACTTGCAGGAGCGGGTTCCGGAAAAACACGGGTACTTACGATGCGTATTGCCCACCTGATCAATAACGGAGTAGACCCTTTCAATATCCTGGCGCTTACCTTTACCAACAAAGCAGCCCGCGAAATGAAAGACCGTATTGCTAAGGTTGTAGGAACCAGCAATGCAAGAAGCCTCTGGATGGGAACCTTTCACTCTGTTTTTGCCAGAATCCTCAGAATTGAGGCTCATTATCTGGGATACCCTTCCAATTTTACGATCTATGACCAGCAGGATGCCCTGAATGTGATCAAGAAAGTGCTGAAAGATATGAATATCGATGCCGATCTTTATAAACCTAAAAAAGTTCAGGCCAGAATTTCTACCTATAAGAACAACCTGATCACAGTAAAAGCGTATTTCAACAATCCTGAACTGATGGAAGCAGATGAAAAGGCCAATATGAAATTCATCGGACAGATCTATCAGAAATATGTGGAAGCATGTTTCAGAAACGGATCCATGGATTTTGACGACCTGCTGCTGAAAACCAATGAACTTTTAACCCGTTTTCCGGAAGTGCTGGCGAAATACCAGGACCGGTTCAGGTATATCATGGTGGATGAGTACCAGGATACCAACCATTCACAGTATCTTATTGTAAAAGCGCTGGCTTCAAAATTTGAAAATATATGTGTGGTGGGGGATGATGCCCAGTCGATCTACTCTTTCCGTGGAGCGAACATTTATAATATCCTCAACTTTAAAAAAGATTATCCGGACGCTATGACCGTTTCGCTGGAGCAGAATTACCGTTCAACCCAGACGATTGTAAATGCTGCGAATGTAGTGATTGCCAAAAACCTTCAGCAGTTCAAAAAGAATGTGTTCAGTGATAACGAAGAAGGAGATAAGATTAAAGTATACCGTTCCCTCTCCGATGCGGATGAAGCCAATTTCGTAGCCGGAAATATCTGGGAACTGCGCAACCGTGACCAGAGAAAATACAGTGATTTTGCAATCCTGTACAGAACCAACTCTCAGACCAGAGCGTTTGAAGATGCACTAAGACGTAAAAATATTCCATACAAAGTATATGGCGGACTTTCTTTCTACCAAAGAAAAGAGGTAAAGGACCTGATCGCCTATCTCCGACTTCTGATCAATGAAAACGATTCTGAAGCACTCACCAGAATCATCAATTATCCGGCAAGAGGAATCGGGGAAACCACTCAGAACAAACTGATTGTTTTTGCAGATGCCCAGAATGTTTCCGTTTCAAAAGTACTGGATAACCTTCCGATGTATGCTCCGCAATTAGGCTTAAATAACGGAGTTTTAAATAAACTGAACGATTTCTGGTCGATGATCAAAGCATTCCAGGTACTGCTGAAAACCGAAACCGCATACAGTGTGGCTATGGAAGTGGCAAAACGGAGCGGGCTGATCAAGTTTTTAAAAGACGACCAGACTCCGGAAGGAATTTCCAGGGTAGAAAACGTACAGGAATTAATGAACTCCATGCAGGGGTTTATTGAAGAACAGATGCAGCTGGAAGACGGGGATCCAAGCCTTTCCAACTTCCTTGAAAATATTGCCCTGTCTGCGGATACCCAGGATAAAGATCTTGAAGATGATATGGTTTCCCTGATGACGATTCACCTTTCAAAAGGTCTGGAGTTCCCCGTGGTTCATCTGGTTGGTCTTGAAGAAAACCTTTTCCCGAGCTTTATGAGCTCTGCGACCAGGGAAGATCTGGAAGAAGAAAGACGTCTGTTTTATGTAGCACTCACCAGAGCAGAGAAGCAGGTTTTCTTTTCCTATGCCGTTTCCCGTTTCCAGTGGGGGAAAATTACAGATGCCGAACCTTCAAGATTCTTAAGCGAGGTAGATGAGGAATATATTGAGTTCATCAATCCGGCCATGGAAAAAAGATTCATCAATAACGCCGGACTGAAATCCAATATTTTTGATGAACACCCTTCCGAACAGCGCTCTTTCAGAAAAGTAGAGAAGAAAACCATCGACAGGGGAGAAACTTCACAGCCTGCTCCCGAAGTAAGAAAACTGAAACCTGTAAGTACCGCTAAAATCATCAATCCAAGCGGAGCTTCTTCCCAGGATATTGAAGTAGGCGATAAAGTAAGACACGACCGTTTCGGAATAGGGGAAGTGACTTTCCTGGACGGAACAGATCCTCAGAATATCAAAGCCAAAGTTGTTTTCATGCATGAAGGTGAGAAAAACCTGATTCTGAAATACGCAAAACTTACGAAAATATAAATTCTTCAGAAGATAGCTGAAATTCAACATAAAACGGATCCGGAACAGGGTTCGTTTTTTTGTTGTTGAGAGTGAGAGTTGGGATAATAGACAGATAGATAATAGACAGATAGATAATAGATGGATAGATGAGAGACATTGAGGTTAAAAAAAGGGTTTTCCTGATGTGAGATACAAAATGTAACCTTCAGCCTGCTATCTGCCACCTAAAATCCGGAATTTACCTGTGAAAACCTTACTCCAAATATAAAAATTCACAAACTTCCATCCGCATAGAAAAAAACTATCACTCTTTTTCAGAAAACAAAAGTCTATTAATTTTGTAGACTAATAAAATTGCTTTACATTTGCCACTCAAAAAACATAAACTATTAATTGATGTAAAGGATATGAAAAATAGAAATACCATCTTATCAGCTTCTGTCTTATTTTTTCTGGGAAGTTTTGCTTTCGGGCAGGAAAAAGAAAAAGACAGCCTGAAAACCAATAAAGTAGAGGAAGTTGTAATTCTCGGTTCAAGAGGAGGGGCAAGGTCAAAAACAGACAGCCCGGTTCCGGTGGATGTATTCAATATCAAAGAGTCTTCCGTGGTTCTTCCGCAATCAAGTATAGGGCAGATCCTGAACTCACTGGCTCCGTCTTTCACGTCTACCATTCAGACAAACTCAGACGGAACGGATCACCTGGATCCTGCACAGCTGAGAGGATTGGGACCTGATCAGGCTTTGGTCCTGGTAAACGGAAAAAGAAGACACACTTCAGCACTGGTAAATGTAAACGGAACACCGGGCAGAGGAACCGTAGGAACGGATCTTAATGCCATCCCTTCATTTGCCCTGAACAGGATAGAAGTGCTTAGAGACGGAGCTTCCGCCCAGTACGGCTCAGATGCCATTGCCGGGGTCATCAACCTGGAACTGAAAAAAGATACCGGAAAACTGACCGGACAGGTAAGCTATGGCGGAAATTTAACGCCAACAGCCAATGACCATACCGGGAATTTTGACGGCCAGAATATTCAGCTTGATCTTAACTACGGAAATAAGATCGGAAGTAAAGGCGGCTTTTATAATATCACATGGTCTTCACAGTTCAGAGACCCTACATCCAGAGCGGGGGCAGAAAGCGGTACCATCTACAATGCCTATAATGCCATTGAAAAACGCGCACTGAATGACGGAGTGAATCTTTCCTCTTTATTCAGTAATATCAGCAATACCCCGAATTCACAGCAGCTTGTTGATTATATTCACCAGTATGCGCAGGGCATTGGATACTTCAGTGCAGCCCAGCAGAGTGCCATTCAGAATACATCGATTATTCAGGATATAAAGGATGCCCAGGGAAATGTAATCCAGAAAGGGCTTCAGTCTCTGCTGAATTTTGATGTTACCGATCAGGAACTGGCTTACAGGGGGCTGACAAGAAAAGATTTCAATATGCAGGTAGGGCAGTCTAAACTGAACAATCACCAGCTTTTTGCCAATATAGAAGTTCCGGTGAGTGATAACTGGAAGGTATATTCATTCGGCGGATACAGCATCAGACATGGGGTTTCCGGAGGATTTTACAGAAAGCCCAACCAGAGCAGAACGTTTACTGGGCTGTATGCAGACGGTTATCTGCCGCAGATCGGAACGGATATTCAGGATCTTTCACTTGCGGCCGGAATCAAAGGGACATGGAACGGATGGCATATTGATCTGAGCAATACCTTCGGGCAGAATTCATTTACCTATAACATCAGGAATACGGGAAACACCTCGTTAAGATTCAGTTCCCCAGGAGATTTTGATGCCGGAGGATTAAGATTTTCCCAGAATACGGTCAATCTGGATTTTTCTAAAAAATATGATGTCTGGAACGGAATTAATGTCGCTTTCGGAGGAGAACACCGCTATGAAAATTTTAAAATGACAGCAGGAGAGGAGGCTTCCTATGCAACCTATGATGTTTCCGGAAATATATGGAACAACAACAGTCCGAGACCTACGGATTTCTTTGGAAATGCACTTCCGGGAGGGTCCCAGGTATTCGGAGGATTCAAGCCTGCTAACGCGGTGGATAAAAACAGACAGTCGGTAGCAGCTTATGCCGATGTGGAATTCAATTTTACCAACTGGCTTTTGGTGGATGCTGCGGCGAGATATGAGAATTATTCGGATTTCGGATCTACCTTTAATTATAAACTGGCTTCAAGAATAAAAGTAGCTCCCAATTTCAATGTAAGACTGGCCGGATCTACGGGATTCAGGGCACCTTCCATTCATCAGATTTATTATAATGTTACTTCTACTCTGTTTACGAACGGCCAGCTTCTGGAAGTGGGAACATTCAGCAACGATTCCAGAATTGCCGAACTGCTGGGCATTCCAAAATTAAAGCAGGAAACATCCAGATCGGCAAGTGTAGGATTTACTTACAGAATTCCGGCGGTCAATTTATCTTTTACAGCCGACGGTTATTTTACGAAGATCAATAACAGAGTGATCCTTACCGATCAGTTTTTAAGAGCTGACGTACCGGCAGCGGCAAAAGATGCTTTTGATGCAGAGAATATCAACGGAGCGCAGTTTTTTACCAATGCCATAGATACGGAAACAAAAGGAGTGGATGTGGTGATTGCCCATAATATGAGAGTTTCAGGACTGAAGCTGGATAACAGTTTCGCCGTAAATCTCAGCCAGACAAGGAGAGTGGGAGATATTCATTCTTCAGGATTACTGCAGTCTGCCAATCTTGAAAAGGTTTATTTTTCTGAAAAATCCAGAGTATATCTGGAAGAAGCAGTTCCAAGAGTGAAAGCCGGTTTATCACATACCCTTTCATGGAAAAATGCAAGCTTCTATCTTAGAAATACCTACTTCGGAAAGGTAACCGGAGCTGATATTATTGATGCCAATGGCGATGGAATGGTGGATCCGAACGAACACCAGCAGATTACGGCAAAGATTATTACGGATCTTTCACTGGCATATCAGTTTACCAAAAATATAGGATTGACGGTAGGCGTGAATAATCTGTTTGATATTTACCCAACCAGAAATCTTCCGGCTTCTACCAACAATGATCAGTTTGTGTATTCACGTTCCACATCACAGTTCGGACAGAACGGCAGGTATGTGTTTTCAAGACTTAATTTCAACTTTTAATATTTTTTTTTCACTTTCTATTATTATCAGAACAGGTCCTCAGAAAAAGGACCTGTTTGCTTTGTAATCAGGAATAAGCTCTGATTTATTTCCACATTTTTAATTCATAGGCGGCTTCCCAGAAATGAAACTCCATCCTTGAAGACATCACAAATGCTTCCGTCATTTTTTTCCGGATTTCTTCGGTGCTGTTTTCAGCGGCTCTGTCACAAATGGCAATGGCATGATCCACAGCTGCGGAAAATTCATCACCGCCATAAGTATCAATCCATTTCTGATAAGGGTTGTGATCTGTCTTTGGCCGGCTTAAAATATAATTTCCGACTTCCCTGTAAATCCAGAAGCACGGCAATACAGCTGCAACCGCAACTTCCACAGCTTCCAGGGCGGCAGTGCTTCTCAGAAAATGGATGTAATGATGGCAGGCAGGTTGTAAAGTACCCTTATCCGTAACACCAAAGTCCACGAAATACGATTCATGCAGTGCATTTTCCACCACAACAGCATTCTCAGCGAATCTCATAAAAGCCAGCACATCCTGGATATCCTGGATTTTTGCTGCAATTAACGATAGGGTCCGCCCGAAGTGTTCAAGATATAAGGAATCCTGAGCCATATAAAAACGGAATTTTTCCTGAGGAAGGCTTCCGTCTGATAATTCTTTAATAAAAGGCATGTCCAGAATAGACTGATAACGTTCTTCTATGGTTTGCCAGGTTTGTTCAGACCATTTCATTTTTGATAAGTTTTTGAGGATTAAAAAAGTGATTCAGCGGACCGTTTCCAAAGCCGGTTTGTACGTCTTTTCCGTTTTCTATTGCCTGGTAAACATATTGCTGTCCCAGAGAAACAGCTTCATGCAATGTTTTACCCTGAGCAAGATAAGCTGCTATGGCAGAAGACAGGGTACAGCCTGAACCGTGGGTATTATTGGTGTTGAACTTTAAAGTTTCAAAAGAGTGATACTGTTCATTTTCATCGTAATACAATGAGGTGATCGTTGAGGTTTCCTGATGTCCGCCTTTGAGAAGAATGCTTTTACAACCCAGTTTTTTGATCTTTTCTCCTGCTGCATATAGATCTTCAACGGTATGGACAGGCATATCAGCCAGAATTGCGGCTTCATCCATATTCGGAGTGATAACATCTGCCATAGGGAAAAGCTTTTCGGTGATGGCGGTAATGGTTTCTTCTTCAATTAAACGGTGTCCGCTTGTCGCTACCATAACCGGATCAAATACAAGGGGTATTTTTTTATATTTAGCCAAAGTCGAGACAATGGTTTCTACCAGCTGCGGAGTATGAACCATTCCTATTTTAATGGCATCGGGGAAAATATCATCAAGGATCGCTCCGATCTGGTCTGCCACCGCTTCCACGGGAACCGGGTATATTTTTCTTACTCCCTGCGTATTCTGTACCGGTAATGCCGTGAGTACCGATGTGGAAAAGCAGCCCAGAGCAGAAGCGGTTTTTATATCAGCCTGAATTCCGGCACCGCCGCTTCCGTCAAATCCGGCGATCGTCAGTACGGATGGGTATTTATATTTTTTCATTTTAAAATTTCATTTTTTAATTCATAAGCGGCTTTTTGAGGATAGTGAGCACTGCAAATCGCAGAAACAACGGCAATGCAGTCGGCTCCTGCTCTTATAACTTCTCCTGCATTTTCCAGATGAATACTGCCGATGGCAACCAATGGTTTGTCAGTAAGACTTCTGATCTGTGATATTCCTTCCAGGCCCCATTCCGTTATGGTATCGGTTTTGGTTGAGGTTTTAAAAACAGGGCTTATGCCTAAATAATCGGAGACTGAAGTCTCTTCATTGTCAAGCTGCGAAAGATATTCAATAGAATAGCCGATCATTTTATCCTTTATAAGAGGCTGCTGTCTCAGATAAACAGGTGAGGCATCACTGTTGCCGACATGAATTCCGGCAGCATTCACCTTTTCGGCTACTTCAATATTGTCATTGATGATGAGCGGAATATTATATTTATCAGTGATTTCTTTAAGTTTCTGTGCTTTCTGAAAAAATGAAACAGTACTGCTGTTTTTCTCTCTCAGCTGAATGATGTCCACACCTCCGAGGATAGCCTGTTCAGCCACTTCAATGAAATTTTTTCCGGCACAGTCTGCTTCGGAAATAACCAGATAAAGCTGATAAGGAAAAGAAATAAAACTCATTCCTGCTCAATTTTTATATGACTGAAAAACTCCTCTTCTGTAATGTTGTATAGCTTGTCAAGCAGATGAACCTGAAGACTTCCGGGACCTTTACTTTCCCGGACAGCCAGTTCCCCTGATATCCCGAGCAATGCCATTGCCGCTGCTGTGGCAATAATCCGGTCTTCCTGAATTCCTGTAAATGCTCCCGTTAATGCAGTGGCGGAACATCCCAGCCCCGTTACTTTAGTCATCATCGGATGCCCGTTACTGATAAGGACTTTTTGCTTCCCGTTTAGAATAATATCCGTTTTTCCGGAAATACAGACTGTTGTATCATATTGTTCTGAGAGAATTTTTGCTGAATTAACAGCTTCATTGCTTTGTGCTGTGCTGTCTACTCCCTTTGTAGCCGAAATATTGGCTTTTGAAAGAGCAATGATTTCAGACGCATTTCCTCGGATGACGGAAGGCTGATATTGTAAAAGCTGCTGTAAAACCTGATCCCTGTAAGATGTTGCTCCGGCTCCCACAGGATCCAGAATCCACGGTTTGTTCATGGAATGGGCTGTTTCAGCAGCGGTAAGCATAGACTCTGTCCAGTATTCATCAAGAGTTCCGATATTAATGACTACGGAATGGGCGATGTTAACCATTTCGCGGATTTCAGATTTGGCGTGCGCCATAATAGGGGAAGCACCGGCAGCCAAAAGGGCATTGGCTGTATTGTTCATCACTACATAATTGGTAATGTTGTGAACCAGAGGAGATTTTTGTCTGACAAGCTGTACCTGTTCCCAAAGGATTCTTTCCATTGTTATCATTTAGATTAAAATAAAAAACAGCTTCAGGATGAATCCAGACAAAAGATACACTGCGGAAAATGTATTTTTGCTTTTCCCTACGTCGGTGTAAGCCGTATCAGGTTCAAAGGGACTCTCTCAATTCTTCTCAGAATACCCCTAAAGCAGGACAAATGTATAAAAATTATCAGAGCAGGCAAAAAACCGGCAATGTATTTTCCTTTCTTTCAGGAATATCCGGTCCTTTTCAATAAAAATTGATGCCAGTTAAAAAAAATAGAACATGAAAACTTTAGTCTTCAACAAATCCTGTTAATTCAACAGAACAAAAAATCTGCTTGATCTGCATGATCAGCGAGAAAAATAAAAATAGATGGGTTGAAATTTTTCTTTAACGCAAAGTCCTATTTATAGGCAATACTGATTTTAAGGAAGCAAAGAGTCGAATCAACTGCGTTGATTCGACGAAGCGTGGGTTTTAACCATTAGCTTCATCAGTTACGAAGTCACATAGCTTTGTTCACTCAAAATCAGCATTCTCAAAAATAATCTTTGCATTAATTTTTTTTCAAAATAAATCCTGTTAATTCAACAGAGCAAAAAATCTGCTTTATCTGCATGATCAGCGAGAAAAATAAGAATAGATGGGTAAGGTTTTTTCCAACGCAAGGTGCCAATTTATAGGCAATACTGATTTTAAGGGAGCAAAGAGTAGAATCAACTGCGTTGATTCGCTGAAGCGTGGTTTTTAACCATGAGCGTCATCAGTTACGAAGTCACATAGCTTTGTTCACTCAAAATCAGCATTCTCAAAAATAATCTTTGCATTAATTTTTTTTCAAAACAAAATCCAGCAGAGCAAAAAATCTGCTTTATCTGCATGATCAGCGAGAAAAATAAGAATAGATGGGTAAGTTTTTTTCCAACGCAAAGTGTCAACTTATAGGCAATACTGATTTTAAGGGAGCAAAGAGTAGAATCAACTGCGTTGATTCGACGAAGCGTGGGTTTTAACCATTAGCTTCATCAGTTACGAAGTCACATAGCTTTGTTCACTCAAAATCAGCATTCTCAAAAATAATCTTTGCATTAATTTTTTTTCAAAACAAAATCCAACAGAGCAAAAAATCTGCTTGATCTGCATGATCAGGGAGAAAAATAAGAATAGATGGGTAAGTTTTTTTCCAACGCAAGGTGTCAATTTATAGGCAATAGTGATTTTAAGGGAGCAAAGAGTAGAATCAACTGCGTTGATTTGCTGAAGCTGTGGATTAGCCTTCGGCTGTTTTCATTTATAAATAATTGATTACAGCTGAAAAAGATAGCTGAAAATCTTTGATTTTCTTGCGCCCTAAAAGTATCATCGTTAAATCTTGCGCCATCGCGTTAAGTCAACAAAAATGTAGGTCTTATTTCTTCTGTGAAACAATAAAATCTACCATCTGATCCACCATTTGGTCCAGATAGGCTTTATCAGTTGTAGAAAAACTATGTACGCCTTTATCAATAACAATTAATGATGTCTGAACTTTTGCTCTTTTCAGTTTCCTGTGCAGCTTTTTAGATTGGTTTAAAGGAACGACCTTATCTTTATTTCCCTGTACAATTAAAGTGGGAACCCCGCCGGAAACAAAATTAACAGGTGATATGGTTTTAAGATATCCGATTGCCTTCTGCTGATCTTTATTGATGTCGTATCCTGATAATCCTTTTACCAGATTCTGCTGCAGGCTGATAATCTTTTTTGAGATCATTCCGATCATAGCAACCGGGATAGTACCTGCGCTGGTATGAAAAAGCTTGTTAAGATCCGCAGGACCGTAATGATCAATTACATAATTCACTTTTGCAGAATAGGATGAAAGTTCCGGACTGCCGGTATAAGTGGTATCAGGAGTATAAGCGGCAAGCAGAGAAAGGTGCGCTCCTGCTGAAGCTCCGAAAAGTCCGATATTATTGACATCAAAATTATATTTTTCCGCATTTTTCCGTACCCATCTTACCGCATCTTTAGTATCTTCCAATGGCAGGGGGAAATGGGTATTGTCATTCAGAAGAGTGTAATTAATACTGATAACAGCATATTGCCTGGCCATCAGTTTCTGAATGGTATTTTCAACATAGTTATCAGCATGGATCGTTTTATCACCTTCTATCCATCCGCCTCCGTGAACGTAGATTAAGACTGGAAGCCGGTCCGCAGAAGTATTTTTAGGAATATAAAGATCTAATGCAACGGGACTTCCTTTTCTATTGATTTTGTAAACAATATCTTCGGAAACCGCTGCTACTTCCGCAAGTAAAGAACTCTTTACACGGGGAGCCTGAGTTGGGGACTGTGAAAAACTCTGTGAAAAAAAAGAATTGGAAAAACTTAAAAATAAAATAAAAAACAGGTTTGTAAAAAACCTGTAAACTGATATGTTGTTAATTGTTGAATACATAATAAACTTTTTTTAAGGAATGTGTTATTTTACTAACTCCTCAAAAAGCTTACCAAAAGTAATCTCCAGATCCTTTGATTTTCCGGGATGGGGTCTGGAAGTCTGTACCACGGAACTCCTCACAGCTGTCAGCCAGCGGAAACGTTCAGGAATGTCCAGAAGAGCAATTGGTCCGCCATCTTTGTCGCCTTCAGCAATTTTTTTAAAGCTTTCAAGATTCTGGATAATATCGTCATAATCGAGTTTGCTGTGCATCAGTCTGAATTTATCAGGACACAGATAGAATTCCACGCGGATGAATTTCTCTTTTTTGGAAAACATGACAAGCCCGATATTAAAAAATTCCTCTCTTTCAACCTTAGGCACCAGGCGTATTACAGCGTATTCGTATATTTTATCCTCTTGCATTTTTGGCTTCGTTTAGAAAGATTTGGGAATTTTCCAGTCTTGTCTTCATAAACCGGAAGTAGATTTCACGGATCTGGTCAGGAGTTTCCTCTGCATCATTCCAGTGCAGCCAGTCTTCCGGGATCAGATTAACGATGTCTCTGAAAAGTCTGTCATTCAGTACGGTATGGGCAAATGCATCTGCTTCGTCAAGCATTTTGGCCTTTGGAAGCAGCACATGGTCTTTTACATATTTAAAAGGTGTTTTGGCCGCCGCATCAAAATTCTGCCAAGAGTGATGGAAGTAAAAAGAAGCTCCATTGTCAATTACCCAAAGTTCTTTGTGCCACATCAGGAGATTGGTATTCCTGAATGTTCTGTCGATATTCGTAATAAACGCGTCCAGCCATACAATTTTGGAGGCCAGAAGCGGATCGATCTTCACGCCGGGATCATAAGCAATAGAGCCGGAAAGATAATGAAGACCCAGATTCAGACCTTCTGAAAATTTCAAAAGATCCTGGATTTCCTCATCGGCCTCTGTTCTTCCGAAATCTACGTCAAGGTTTACCAGTACCAGTTCGGGGATCTTCAGTCCCAGAGCTTCGGTAATCTTTCCGCCTAAAAGTTCAGAGATCAGCATCTTTACTCCGTGGCCTGCACCACGGAATTTCAGTACATATTTAAAATCATCGTCAGCTTCTGCCAAAGCAGGAAGAGAGCCGCCTTCCCTCAGAGGAAGGATGTAACGCATCACGGTTACCGTTCTTAAATCCAGCATACCGCAAAAATAAGCTTATTTTTTTAGAATCTTTTTAGTGAATTCTGTTTCTCCCGCTTTATATTTTAACAGGTAAACTCCGGAAGAAAGATGATTCAGCGGAATGGTATATCCGGAACCCGTTTTTTCGAGTCTGTACCGGAGCTTCCGTCCGGCAGCATCTGTGAATGAGATCACTGTAATTTTTCTATCGGTAACAATGCTGATGAAATCCTGTGCCGGATTCGGGTAAATATCAATGGGAGTTACTTTCTGCTCCTGTGTTCCGAGCGTCTGAACGTTTACAGATTTTATTTTAGTTGAATTTTTACTGCATGCGTTGGTAGTGAGGCTTACCTGGTAATTTCCTGTTGAATTATAAGTGTGCTGGGGATTTTCCAGTGTTGAGGTGGTTCCGTCTCCGAAATTCCAGAGAAAAGAAGTCGCACTTTGCGTTTGGTTGGTGAACTGTACTGAACTTCCGGATATCTCATAGACAAACCGTGTAGGGAGATCATTGGTATTGATAAACCATGTTTCCAATCCGTTGAAAACTATATTTTTTGTAATGCTTTTTATAGCCTGCGATTCGGCGGGGGTAAGATTGCCATTATAAGACACCAGTTCCGGATCCTTCTTGAATATCAGGGTGTAGAAAGTATAAGCTGCGGCCATTGAGCCTAAATAGCTTGGGTGTGATCCGTCTGAAGAGTAGAGTTCCATTTGGGGATGCAGCTGCCGGATTGCTCTCCATACTTTACCGACGGGAGAAACAAGGCTCTCGTTATGTCCGGCCATTTCTGTATACCGGGCAGAGATCAGGTCATCCATTCCCTCATAGGCACATACGGCTGTATTGCCGTTGGCACAGTTGGTTGCATCTCCGTTTTTGTAGCCCCACGTCATGAAAAATATGGGATTTCCGCAGGGGTTGGTATTTTTGGTCAGGTCTGCAAGCTGTTTTGCATAAGGAAACATTTCATTTTGTATGAATGAATCCGGGAAAGAGGGAATCTGGCTCTGTTCCTGTAAGACCACATAATCCCAGTTTCCCTGGCTGATTACTGAGGTGACGGCTGGGTTTTCTGCATGCTGCTTCAGCCTGGATCCACCTGGGGTATAGCTTTCATAAGCTAATTGATCTCCGGCAGATGCTGCAATAAGTTTTACCAGTTCCGGCATATTATTGGTGTAAGTGTAACTGTTTCCCACAAAGAAAACTCTTTTTACATTTTGGCTGAAGATGAAAGAAAATGAAATCAAAAATAAAAGAAGTAGTGATTTTTTCATATATTTAGATTAGAGTGAATATTGCAAATATAACTGTTATTCAAAATACAGTAAACAAAATGTTTTATTTTTATGAAATTGACAAAAGATCTTAATGTGAAGCTGGAAAATCCTGAGACCAAAACATTTCTGGCCGATGCTTTTTATCCTGAAACTGATGAAAAGTTACCGCTGGTCATTTTTGTTCACGGCTATAAAGGTTATAAAGACTGGGGAGCCTGGAATCTGATGGCTGAGAAGTTTGCAGAAGCCGGTTTTTTCTTTGTGAAATTTAATTTTTCACATAACGGTACAACGGTTGATGATCCCCGTCATTTTGCCGACCTGGTAGCCTTTGGAAATAATAATTATTCTAAGGAACTTTCTGATCTGGGTGTTGTCATCGATTATTTTAGTCATCATCCTAAAGTGGATGACCAGAAGATCATTCTGATGGGACACAGCAGGGGAGGGGGAATTTCCATTGTGAAAACGTATGAAGACGAAAGGATCAATGCGCTGATTACTCTTGCCAGTGTAGATACACTCGAACGTTTCCCGACAGATGAAGCTCTTGAAAGCTGGAAGAAAAACGGAGTATATTATGTCCTGAACGGACGTACCAGACAGGAAATGCCCCATTATTACCAGTTTTACGAAGATTTCGAGAAGAATATCCACCGTTTCGATGTGGAAATGGCAACTGAAATGGCCAAAGCCTACATGCTTATCATTCACGGCACAGATGATGAAAGTGTCGGAGTGAAGGATGCTGAACATCTTCATATTCTTAATCCTAATTCCGAACTCTTTCTGGTAGATCATGCAGATCATACTTTCGGATCAAAAGAACCCTGGACTGAAAATATCCTCCCGGAAAACCTGAATACCGTTACAGAAAAATGTATTGATTTTATTAAGAAAACCATAAAATAACACTCGTCTGGAACAGAGTTTGAAGCTATACACAAAAAAATATTAATCACCCTATTGAACGTAATTATGAATAAACTAACGGTAGTTGCAGCAGCGTTTTCATTGCTGGCGGCTGTTTCATGTAAAAAAGAAATCCCTGAGGCTGCCCCGGTTGAAACCGTTAAAGAAGTTGTGCCGGCACAAAATATCCTGACCAGAAATGTTGGGAAATATCCCACTGATATCAAGCTGTTTGAGGATAAAGACTTAACCGACAGGCTTAAAAAGCTAATGGGAGCCGATTATGATGAGATGGTTAAAAATTTTAACGTGGTAAGTCCTGTCAAGGCCGAAAATGAAGTATACAGAGCCAACGGATGCATGCAGCACAATTGCCCGGGATATTATGCATTCATTTATTTTGATGCTAAAAATGATAATCTGAATGTTCTTATAGACAGAGATGGAAAAGTAAAGGAATATGCAGAAAAAGGAAAAATAGAAATCAGTGAGGAACTGAAAACAAGATAAACAGCTTATTCATTTAGCCGAAAGGAATATTCTATAAAAAAGGAGTGAAAATGAACTTTTCACTCCTTTTTGTATTTAAAATCAACCTGATTATTTGGTTAAGATTTTCCAGGCTTCTTCAATTTTACTTTCCAGAAGTAATTTCTGAGCATCGGCATGAATATTTTCATCGGCATGGAAATCCCCGGAAGGAAGTACTTCCGTATTGGCGAGCATTCCCAGGTCGTTTCCTGTAAATACTTTACTGTACTTGATGGTGTCAGGCAGAAGATCAAATCCTATTCCTTTGGTCACCAGTGGTTTCGGGACTTCGAAAAGACTGTTTTCATTGCTTCTGGAATACCAGTTGCTTCCTAATCTTGCCACCATATCCAGTTTTGCCTGATCCAGGTTTCCGGCTTCATTCAGGTATTCTTCCCTGATATGGATTTTCTGAACTTCGCAGATCACCAGATTTCCGGCACCGCCCTGATCTCCCAGAGACTTTACTTCTAAAACTTTACATTCAAAATTAACAGGGCATTCTTCAATCAGTTTGGGTTTCACCAGATCTGCGTCTTTCATCGTAAGACCGGATTTCACAAACTCATTTACTCCTGTCTCATATTCCGTAGAAGCTAATGAAATTTGCTGTACAATGGGAAAGTTAACGGTCCCAATAACGACTTCCTGAACTTCCAGAACATTTTCCAGCGTATGTTTCGTGGTATTATCGCGCACTCTTCTTGAAGGCGAAAAGATCAGTACCGGAGGAACCGTACTGAACATATTAAAGAAACTGAATGGAGATAAATTGATATTTCCGTCCTTATCTACCGTAGAGGCCAGTGCAATAGGACGAGGCGATACGGCAGTCTGCATAATGGTCTGCAGCTGAACGGGGGTTATTTCGGAGGGGATTACTGTTTTCATTTTTTATTTTTAACCACTTAAGCTTAACCACAAAAGGCACAAAAGATTTTAAAGTGAAATTATTTTTTTCAATAATAAAAATGCATTTCACTAAACCTTATAGGTTTTTAAAACCTATAAGGTTTCATTTTAAGTGTTTATTTTAAGATTATACCGTTGGAATAATTTTTCCGCTTACTTCACCAAATCCCACTCTCACACCATCTTTTTCAGCCCATGCTTTCATAGTAACGGTATCGTTGTCTTCTATGAATTTTCTTTCTTCACCGTTGCTTAATGATAAAGGGTTCTGACCTCTCCATGTCAGTTCCATCATAGAACCGAAAGATTTAGGATCACTTCCTGAAATGGTACCGCTGGCATACATATCACCGACTTCCACGTTACATCCGTTTACGGTATGGTGAGCCAGCTGTTGGGTCATACTCCAGTACATGTGTTTGTAGTTGCTTTCGCAGATCAGGTTTTCTTCGCCGTTTTCAGGCTGAAGGTATACTTCAAGGTTGATGTCGTAATTTTTATCCCCATCAATTTTCAGATAATCCAATACTTCAGGATCCTGTACCGGAGAAGCGGTTCTGAACGGTTCCAGTGCTTCAAGGGTAACTACCCACGGAGAAATGGATGAGCCGAAGTTTTTAGCAAGGAAAGGCCCAAGCGGAACATATTCCCAGGCCTGAATATCTCTTGCAGACCAGTCGTTGAAAACCACCATTCCGAAAATGGCATCTTCAGCATCTTTTGTGGAAATACTTTCTCCCATCTCTGTATTTTTGCTGACGATAAATGCCATTTCCAGTTCAAAATCAAGCTGTTTGCACGGTCCGAAAACGGGCTTATCGGCATCTGCGGGCTTCATCTGACCTTTCGGACGGTTGATTTCTGTTCCTGAAACTACGATAGAGGAAGCTCTTCCGTGATAGCCTACCGGAAGGTGTTTCCAGTTGGGAAGAAGAGCATTGGCAGGATCGCGGAACATTTTACCTACATTGGTAGCATGTTCGATGCTGCTGTAAAAATCCGTGTAATTCGGGATGTGCACGGGCATCATCATTTTTACTTTATCAAGATCGTAGAATGCATCTTCAATAGTTTTTTCATCTTTAGATAAAGTGGAGCCTTCGAGAAGAAGTTCCTGGATTCTGGTACGTACCGCATTGGTAACCGGTTTTCCCAGTTCAATAAATTCGTTCAGGGTATAGGCTTCAAAAACATTGTCGTCTAAACCTTCAATGTCTTCAAAATAGCCCAGATCATACAGGGTTGCGAGATCAATGACCTGATCTCCGATTCTGGTGCAGCAACCGATATATTCTTTATTAAAAACAGTTACTCCGAAAGGAATATTATGGATGGAAAAGTCCGAACTCGGGGAATATTCTACAAATGATTTCATATGTTTGGATTTAAATTAAGGGATAAGAAAATAAGCGTAATGTTTTATTTTCTGCCGTGAGGGAAGTTACTTCTTCTTTTTTGAATAGGATTCTTCGTCTATCCAGCGGTCTTTGGTATTGATGTCAATAAGATACAGAATGTCTTTCTGTTTGGTCAGCAGCAGGGTTTTGGTTACCGGAATAGGAACTTTTGTATTTTCAAGCATATCTGCCCGCAGGGAAACAATATTCTTTTTTCTGACGATATCCCCGGTAAAAACATTGGAACTGCTTTCTCCGGTAGCTTTATCATCAAAAACCTCTACATATGTAGCCTGATTTCCTTTAATAATAATGAAATCTCTTTCCGTATGGTCTGCCGCATCCTTAATGAAAACAAACTTCTTATTATCAATGTTTACATTTTCAAGGTGCTGGTTGATGCCTTTTCTTTCTTCTAGTCTGTTGAGAATCTCATTGATGGTTCCATATTGAGCTTTAAGGCCTAATGTACCCAGTAACAAAACTCCGATTAAAAATTTCTTCATGTAGTGTGTTTTATAAAAAAGTTTTGCCAGAACTCTGCATCCTGACAAAACTTTATATGTTATATTGTTAAATTAAAGATTACCTCTTCTTTCCTGTTCTCTTTCCAGAGCTTCGAATAATGCTTTGAAGTTTCCGGCACCAAAACTCTGTGCGCCGTGTCTTTCAATGATCTCGAAGAACAGGGTAGGGCGGTCTTCCACAGGCTTTGTAAAGATCTGAAGAAGGTAGCCTTCCTCATCATGGTCAATAAGGATGCCAAGTTCCTGTAATTTTTTAAGATCTTCATCAATATGGCCTACTCTTTCAGGAACCATATCGTAATACGCTTCCGGCGGAGCGGAAAGGAATTCTACACCCCGTTTTTTCAGCTCGCTTACCGTGTGAATAATGTCTTTTGTAGCTACTGCGATGTGCTGTACCCCTTCACCTTCATAGAAATCAAGATATTCTTCTACCTGCGATTTCTTTTTACCTTCTGCAGGTTCGTTGATCGGGAATTTGGCATACCCGTTTCCATTGGACATTACTTTAGACATCAGCGCAGAATATTCTGTGTTGATCTGTTTATCGTCAAAAGAAAGGATATTTACAAACCCCATTACTTTTTCGTACCATTCTACGGTAGGAATCATTCTGTCCCAGTCTACATTTCCTACACAGTGGTCTACATACAGTAATCCTGCTTCTTCAGGCTTGTAGTCGCTTTCCCATTTTTCATATCCGGGCATGAAAGCACCGTTATAATTTTTTCTTTCCACAAACATGTGAACCGTTTCTCCGTAGGTATAAATTCCGGACATTCTTACCTCACCATGTTCGTCAGTTAAAGTTACAGGCTCTAAATAAGGTTTTCCGCCTCTTTTGGTTGTTTCTTCGAAAGCTGCATAAGCATCGTCTACCCAAAGTGCCAAAATCTTTACTCCGTCACCATGTTTTTTTACATGTTCATTGATTGGGGAATCAGATTTAAGACCGGTAGTCAGTACCAATCTTATTTTTCCCTGTTGAAGAACATAAGAAGCACGGTCTCTTACTCCTGTTTCAGGACCCGCATATGCAACAGACTGAAAACCGAAAGCGGTTTTGTAATAGTGGGCAGCCTGTTTTGCATTTCCTACATAAAACTCAATGTAATCCGTACCGTTGATCGGCAGAAAATTCTCAGCTTGAGCAATTTTTTCGGCAAATGTAAGTGTTGACATATTTTCTTTTTACTTTTATTTTTAATGGTATGCAAATTACAAAATTCTTAGTAATAGCGAAAATATTAATAAGTAATCCTTGTATTTACTTAACATAAAGTTAAAGAAAAGTTCATTTAAGTATATTTAAGTTTCTTGTTATGAAGTTGGGATATGTACATTTGTATTCACAAAAAACAAGTGGAAAAAAAATGTTTCGAAACACAAAAGCCGTAGAAATTCTACGGCTTTCGTCATTTATAGTTTTCTGTTGAGCCTTCCTGCATCGGGGTTGTAATTATCCCAGATCTTCCAGACATTGTCTATCTTACGGATAAAATAGATCTGTGTATTCAGCTGATTCACGAAATGTTCTTCACCGGTTCCGCCTACCTTAAACAGGAGATTCCAGAATTCCTGGGATTCCAGAATCTTTTTGTCCGGTTCATCAGTTACCATATGTATATCAAACACTTCATAGTTGGAGCGGTTGTTTTTGGTAACCAGCTGAAAATCTCTGTCGCAGAGTTCTTTGCTGAACTGGGAAGTTCTTTCTAAAAACGGAGACCCGTCAAAGACAAGATCTTTGAAAATCTCAGGCTTATGGGCCGGAAAGTGTTTGTAAAATTCAAAAGTAGTGGCGCAGTAATCATACACCAGCTGTGTAAGAAACTCCTGACTGTCTGTTTCTTTCGTTTCCTGATTTCGTTTTTTTACCGATAAAATATAGTCATTGAGATCTCTGTATCCCAGGAAAATGCATATTTTATCAAGGGTTTTCAGAAACCTCAGATCATTGTGGGTTTTGTCCTGATAATCGTTTTCAAAAAAACGCTGCAGCGTAACGTGCGAAATCGTGTTTCCTATTTCAAATTTTTTTCCTCCTTTTAATTCCTCAGCTTCAGATAATTCATCTTTGATGATTTCGGAAAGAATGATATAATGGCTTCTTTTCCATTCACTCACATTCCCCAAAACAGAATCCCTGACTTTTGAATGTTTTACAACTTCTTCTCTTATCGAATTATATATCGTTTTCAATTTCCCTGGTTTTTTTGAAAGGACTTAATCAAAAATACTGCCAAATGTTAAAGTTTTTTGATGGGTGTTTAATTCTTATCCGAAAAATTTCTCTGCTTTTGGAAGAAAAAATATCATAACAGAGAAAATTTTCACATCTTTTCTGGTTATTTAAATCTCTCAAAAGCAGCTCTTTCCAGCATTTCCCTGTCGTCCGGATGAGCGATGCTGATGAGCTCCTGGGCTCTCTGGCGAAGGTTTTTACCGTACAGGTAAGCGGTACCGTATTCGGTCACTACGTAGTGAATGTGCCCTCTGGTAGTCACTACTCCCGCACCCTGTTTAAGGAAAGGAACAATTCTTGAAATTCCTTTTTTAGTTCTTGAGGTAATGGCAATAATGGGTTTTCCATCTTCACTCAAAGCGGCTCCTCTCATAAAATCCATTTGTCCTCCGATTCCGCTGTACTGCATGGTTCCGATGGAATCTGCACATACCTGCCCTGTAAGATCGATCTCAATGGCAGAGTTGATGGCTACCATTTTTTTATTTCTCATGATATTGATGGGGAAGTTCACATCGCTTACATCTCTGAATGCAAAAACGGTATTATCATCCACATAATCATAGAGTTTTCTGGTTCCGAAGCAGAAGCTGGTAATGGTTTTATTATCGTTGTAACCTTTATATTTATTGTTAATCACATCGTTCTGAATCAGGTCAATAACACCATCGCTCAGCATTTCTGTGTGAACTCCCAGGTCTTTATGGTTAGTCAGACATTTAAGAACAGCATCCGGGATGGTTCCTATACCCATCTGCAGAGTAGATCTGTCTTCAATAAGTTCTGCCACGTTTTTTCCTACCAGCATTTCCTCCGGGCCAACTTTGGATCCGTAATCTACCGTAGGAAGCTCTTCTTCATGCCATACCAGTTTGTGTATTCTGCTGATGTGGATCATTCCGTCACCGTGGGTTCTCGGCATCAGAGGGTTAACTATTGCAACGATGATCTTTGCAGTATCTACGGCAGCTCTTGCCACATCTACTGATGTTCCCAATGTGCAGAATCCATGTTTATCCGGAGGTGAAACGGTTACCAGAGCCACATCCAGGGGTAATATGTTTTTCCTGAAGAGAATAGGAATTTCACTTAAAAAGACAGGAACGAAGTCTCCTCTGTCCGAATTTACCGCATCACGTACCGGTGTGGAGACAAATAATGAATTGATGAAAAACTTGTCTTTGTACTGCGGTTTTGCAATTTCTACATTTCCCTGCTGGGTAATGGAAACCATTTCTACATTTTCCAGACGGTGTGCCTGTCTTGCCAGTTCGTCAATAAGATAGTTCGGAGTACATGCACTTCCGTGAAAAAATACGCGGTTTCCGCTTTTGATGGTATATATAGCTTCTTCTGCACTGATATAATTGTACATAGTGAAATTTTTTTATGAATGATTTTTTTACTCCTGAGAACGGTCTTCCATAGTTTTATCGGTTTCTTCCAGCCAGGAAGTTTTATAGGAAGGATCTTCTACTTTTAAGGCTTCTTCCGTAATCTTTAACGGGCGGAAAGGATCTACCATTACTGCATATTCTTCAGTAAATTTTTTACCGATACTTCTTTCCATTGCACCTGGGTGAGGTCCGTGAACAATTCCTCCCGGATGCAGAGTGAAGTCCATCAGATCAATATGGTTACGGCTCATGAAATCGCCTTCCGTATAGAAAAGAACCTCATCAGAATCGATATTGGAGTGGTTGTAAGGAGCGGGGATAGCCATCGGATGATAATCATACATTCTTGCACAGAATGAGCATACCACGAAATTATGACCTTCAAAGTTCTGGTGTACCGGTGGTGGCTGGTGAATTCTTCCGGTAATCGGTTCAAAATTTTTGATATTGAATTTGTAAGGATAAAAATAACCGTCCCATCCCACAACGTCAAAAGGGTGGGTTGCATAGATGAAGTCCGTGATCTGATTTTCCTTTTTTACTTTAATTAAAAATTCTCCCTTTTCATCTTTAGGCTCTTTAAAAACCGGCGCAATAATATCTCTTTCGCAGAAAGGAGAGTGTTCCAGAAGCTGTCCGAATTCATTTCTGTATCTCTTCGGAGTATAAATAGGAGAGTGGCTTTCCAGCACAAAAAATACCGTATCATCAGACTGTAATTCTACCTGATAAATAGTCCCTCTCGGAATAATGAGATAATCACCGGTTACAAATTCAAGATCTCCTACAAAAGTTTTCAGGATACCGGTTCCCTGGTGTACATACAGCAGTTCATCACATTCTGCATTCTTGTAGAAATAATCCATGGATTTTCTCGGTTTGGCAAGCCCCATCTTCAGATCGTTATTCATCAGAAGGATTTTCCGGCTGTCCATAAAATCGTCTTCCGGAGTTACATTCATTCCTTTGAACATTCTTGGAGCCACGTTTTTCTCCACAGCAATCTTTGGGGTAACATCTTTCGGTGCTCCTATGGATTTGATCTGTGTAGGGCGGTGGATATGATAAAGCAGAGAGGAAATTCCATGAAAGCCTTCCGTTCCGAAAAGCTGTTCGTAATAGAATTTATCTTCCGGCGATTTGAATATGGTATGCCTTTTTTGTGGGATACTTCCCGATTGATGATATCTCATTTTACTTTTATATGTCGTTTCTCAAATTTACTAATTTTTCGTGAATTGATTTCAACAACATTTGTCATGGTGTTTTGTGTTTCAAAAATAATTGTTAGATTTGTCTAACAATTTTAATTTCATGAAGCGAATATTATTTTCTATTACTTTTTTATCCTCCTACTGTTTTGCCCAGGAAACAGACAGTTTGTCTATTTCTCAACACATGAAGACGGATTCAGTAAGAGTTTCCCAGGAGAAAACAAAAACCGGTACTATTGAAGATGTGGTTATCACCGGAACCATAAAGCCGGTAAGCAGATCAAAAAGCCCGGTAGCAGTAGAAATATACAGTCAGAAATTTTTTCAGAAAAACCCTACGCCAAGCATTTTTGAATCGATTGCAATGGTAAACGGGGTAAAACCTCAGCTGAACTGTTCCGTATGCAATACCGGAGATATTCATATCAACGGTCTGGAAGGACCTTACACCATGATCCTGATTGATGGAATACCGATTGTAAGCTCACTTTCCACGGTATACGGATTGAGCGGTATTCCCAATAGCCTTGTTGACCGGATTGAAGTGGTAAAAGGTCCTGCTTCTTCTATTTACGGTTCGGAAGCAATGGGCGGGGTCATCAATATCATTACAAAGAATGCCCTTACTGCCCCGAAATTAAGTGCAGACCTGATGACCACGACCTGGAATGAAAATAATCTTGATCTGGCTGCCAAATTCAATGCCGGAAAGAATGCTTCGGCACTTTTGAGTTTAAACTACTTCAGCTTTAAAGAAAAAATAGATCAGAATAAGGATAATTTTACCGATACGGCATTACAGAGCCGGATTTCAGTTTTTAACAAATGGAATTTCAAGAGGAAAGACAACCGCCAGGCGAGTTTTGCCATGAGGTATCTGTATGAGGACCGTTTCGGGGGAGAAATGCAGTGGAACAGGCATTATCGCGGCAGTGATGAAGTATACGGGGAAAGTATTTATACCAACCGGGCAGAAGTTTTCGGGCTGTACCAATGGCCGTTGAAAGAATATGTGGTTACCCAGTTTTCGTATAACTATCATAACCAGAACTCTTTTTACGGGGCGAATCCGTTTGATGCGCTTCAGAAAGTGGCCTTTGCGCAGACGTATTGGAGTAAGAAGCTTAAAAGCCATGACCTGACTGCCGGATTTACTTTCAAAAGAACATTTTATGATGACAATACACCGGGAACCCTGTCGGCGGACGGAATCACGAATGATCCGATGAAATCTCCGATCTGGGGGGGCTTTGTCCAGGACCAGTGGGAAATAAATGATAAACATACGCTGCTTGTGGGATACAGATTTGATTATGATAAAATTCATCATGCTGTTCATTCCCCGAGATTCGCCTGGAAATTTTCCCCGAATCCCTATCATACCTTACGTTTCAATTTCGGAACAGGTTTCAGGGTCGTAAATCTGTTTACGGAAGATCATGCAGCTCTTACAGGATCGAGGGAAGTAGTGATTCAGTCTGACCTTAAGCCGGAAAGATCTGTGAACGGAAATCTGAACTATATCTGGAAGATTCCTGTCGGAAACCGTCTTATTCAGCTGGATGCTTCTGCCTTTTATACGTATTTCAGCAATAAGATCGTAGGGGATTTTGATACGGATCCCGATAAAATTATTTACGATAATCTTCATGGATACGGAATTTCAAGGGGAGCCTCGATGAATGTGGATTTCAGCTTCAGCTTTCCGCTGAGTGTAAATCTTGGAGTAACGTACCTGGATGTTTACCAGAAGTTTGATTCCGGACAGAAATCACAGCAGCTGCACGCTCCGAAATGGAGTGGAACTTATAATCTGAGCTATAAGTTCAGGAATGATCTGACGGTAGATTTTACAGGACAGTTCTACGGACCGATGAGGTTACCTGTGCTTCCTGATGATTACCGCCCGGAATATTCTCCGTTTTATTCCCTGGCCAATATCCAGGTTTCCAAAAGCTTTAAATCAGGATTTGAGGTCTACTGCGGGGTTAAAAACCTGTTCAACTTTACGCCGAAAGATCCTTTGATGCGCCCGTTTGATCCTTTTGACAAATATGCAGATGACCCGGTGAACAACCCCAACCATTATACGTTTGACACGGCATATGGTTATGCTCCGATGCAGAAAATCAGGGGTTTCCTCGGAATAAAATATAATCTGAAATGAACAACTTATTTTTATTTTTAATGTTGGTGCCGTGTTTTTATCTGTCTCAGATGAAGACAGGCACTTTTTCCGGTCTGGAAACTGAAATGCTCAGATCCCCCAAACCTGTAATCATTCATTTGTATACGGACTGGTGCACTGTCTGTAAGATTGAAAAATACAGTTTGAGCAAAGATCAGGAAACGGTAAAGCTGATTAATGACCACTTTTATCTTATTAATTTTGAAACTGAAAAAATGAAAGAAAAGATAAGATTTCAGGGACAGGAATTCAGCTATCTCTCCAATGGAAGTTCCGGAATTCATGAGCTGGCTCTGGCTTTATCGAAAAATAAGCAGCAGCCGGTGTATCCGTTGTGGATCTTTCTGGATAAGAACCAGAAGCTGGTATACTATCATGAGGGAGCAATGAGTCCTGAGATCATGAGGCAGAAACTGTTAGAAATTTCAGTGTTGTAAGTTTGTTGAAAACGTGAAAATCATTTGCTGAAAATCTCTGATTTTCTTGCGTCTTAAAAGTCGCGTAATAATTTAAAATCTTAGTGCCTTTTGCGTTTTCCAACAAAAAAAATGATTTAATATTCTCTCGCGGATTTTGCAGATTGAGCAGATTTTTTTGCATTATATGTTTTGTTGGAATTTGCGCAAGGACGCTTTTTTTATCTGCATCATGCCTTATAAGGC
>NZ_JBXDSA010000002.1:351384-730821 GCF_056844565.1 Chryseobacterium sp. FR054
GCAATGATTTTATCTACGATAAAATTTAACACAGTATCATTTGCTGAAAATCTCTGATTTTCTTGCGCCTTAAAAGTCGCGTAATAATTTAAAATCTTAGAGCCTTTTGCGTTTTCCAACAAAAAAAATGATTTAATATTCTCTCGCAGATTTTGCAGATTGAGCAGATTTTTTTGCATTCTATGTTTTGTTGGAATTTGCGCAAGGACGCTTTTTTTTATCTGCATCATGCCTTATAAGGCGCAATGATTTTATCTACGATAAAATTTAACACAGTATCATTTGCTGAAAATCTCTGATTTTCTTGCGCCTTAAAAGTCGCGTAATAATTTAAAATCTTAGAGCCTTTTGCGTTTTCCAACAAAAAAATGATTTAATATTCTCTCGCGGATTTTGCAGATTGAGCAGATTTTTTATTTTGCGTTTGTGGGAATCTTAATTTTATAACAACCTACCCCATCGATTGCTTAATCTTCTCCCGGTGGATGATTCCCCAGTTCACTAAGGTTTCCGTTACCGGAAAAACAGATTTGCCATATTCGGTTACTGCATAGGTAACAGTTACGGGTTTGGTATTCTGAACCGTTCTGGTGATCAGAAGATTGGTTTCCAGTTCCCTTAATTCTTTGCTTAGCATTTTAGCCGAAATACCTTCAATCCCACGTTCCAGCTTTTTAAAATGAATCTGCTGATCCGTCCTGTTCGTTAAATAACGGAGGATCATCAGTTTCCATTTTCCGCCTAAAACATCGAGGCTGTCGCGCATTGCAAATAATTCTTCTGTACAGGTAGCCTCTCTTTCCATTCCGTTTTCTATGATTTTTGCCATAATAGTTTCATTGAGGTAACTGGTTACCTTTTGTTAACTGATAGCAAATATAAACTATTCAGCCGGTACATTTGTACATCAAATCAATCCAATGAAAGCAGTTATATTAAACGAAAATTTTCAGCTTGAGGACGGCTTTACAGAAAAGCCTGTGCCGAAAAGCCATGAAGTCCTGATCAGGATTAAAGCCAGCGGTTTTAATCCTATCGATTACCAGATGCTTGAAAATGAGCTGGAAAGAAAGCTTATCAGTTCACACATCATTGGCCGCGAACTGTCAGGCATTATTGTAGAGAAAGGGGCCGAAGCCCCGCAATTCAATATCGGGGACGAAGTTTATTGCGGAAGCGGCTCAATGGGAAGTAACGGTTCCTATGCAGAATATATTGCCGTACCCGAAGCCATCGTTTCTTTAAAGCCTGAAAATATCAGTTTTGAGCAGGCTGCTTCAATTCCTTCAGCCGGTCTGACTGCATTACAGATTTTTAAACGTTTGAAACCCAGTTATGACGACAGCATTCTTGTTACCGGAGCGGCAGGAGGTGTAGGATCTTTTTTAATTAAACTTTTAACAGCTCACCGCTATCAGCAGATCATTGTAACTGCCGGCAGTGAAGAAAACAGACAGATGCTTTTAAAAACAGGACTGAAAGACCATCAGATCATTAGCTATAAAGAGAAAAATCTTAAAGAAAATCTTTTGCAGGCGAATAATAACCGGCCTTTTGATATTGGAATTGATCTCGTAGGAAATTATATGTCTGAAATTACTGCTGACCTTTTAAAGATCAACGGAATCTATACGGATGTTACGGCTCTTGTGACTAAAGATGCCCATGAAACTTTATTCAATAAAGGAACCCTGATCATGAATATTTCCAATTACACTTACAGTATGACCAAAACCTATTCATACTATCAAAACGGACTGAACGAAATCGCAAAAATGATAGAAAACGGAAATATCACTCCACCGAATATTAGAATTGCAGGTCCGCTTTCCCTGAAGACCGTAATGACCGCTCATTCCATTTTAAAAAATAATCAGACCCAGGGACATAAACTCATCATGCAGCATTAAAAAAATGAATACCATACCAAGACGAATCGTAACAGGCTTTAGAAATGGAAAATCAGTGATTATAGAAGATTGCATATCCGAAAATACGGTGGAACATTTACCGGGGCTTATTATTTCAGATCTCTGGAATACTCAGTCCATGCCCGCTTCACTGGCATCTGAACAGATAATTCCCAATACCGGTTTTCCGGAAACCCCTAAAAACGGAACTTATTTCCGGTATGTGGTTATTCCGCCGGATAAGGATCTCGGCACAGAATGGAAACCGGGCGAACCTCATCCATTGATGCATCAGACCCGGACTCTGGATTATGTCATCATCCTTTCCGGGGAACTTTATCTTATTATGGAGGAGGGGGAAACCTTGCTTAAACCCGGAGATATTGTCATCCAAAGGGGTACCAACCACGCATGGAGCAATCGGTCCGGTCAGCCGTGTATTCAGTTAGCTGTTCTGATTGATGCGGAAGGCTGATGATTTTTAATCAATTTTTATTGGGAAAAGCAAAGGTGCAAAAGGTTTTCAGCTATTGTACTGGTCTTAAGGGGCAAGAAAATCAGAAATTTTCAGCAGATAGATTTCGTATTTACTAAAAAGATTTCTCCCAGATGGTACAGGTTTCCCGGAAAAAAGGGTGTTTATGCAGATTTTGAAATTCAATCCTGTAAAATCTGCTTATTCTGTCTGCTCTGTGAGTGATGGAAAATAAGTTCGCCTATCAGATCACTCTGAGTTCTGTACACCGGGGTTAGCTTCTAAATTCTTATTTTTGCAAAAATCAAAAAAAATGTCACATACGATCAGGCTTGCCCATGCTGAAGATTATCCCAGGATTATGGAGATCTGGGAATCTGCGGTAAAAGCTACTCATGATTTTCTTGCTGAAGAGGATTTCAACTATTTCAAAGAAGTGATTCCAAGAGATTATCTTCCGAATCTGGAGGTCTACCTCATCACCGGAAATGAAAAAGCAGAAGGCTTTGCGTCTGTTGCGGAAGGTAATCTGGAAATGCTTTTTATCCACAATGATACCCGCGGAAAAGGATATGGAAGGATGCTGTATGAATTTATGAAAGAGCAGACGGGCCTTACCAGAGTAGACGTTAATGAACAGAATCCTCAGGCGATTGGTTTTTATGAAAAAATGGGCTTCAGACAGACCGGAAGATCAGAGAAAGACGGCTCCGGAAAAGATTATCCTATCATTCACATGAGCTTGTAAAATGAAAAATTATACTTTCAGAAAAATAAAACCGGATTCAGAAATTCCGTACGATATGCTCCTGCTTGCCGATGAAACCGTAGAAGCCATCAACCGGTATATCTTTGATTCCGACATTTATCTATTGGGTAACGGAGAGCTTGATATTGCAGTTATCGTACTTTATGATAAAGACGATCTAGAGTTAGAGATCAAGAATATGGCCGTTATTGAGGATTTCAGAAGCAGTGGTATCGGCAGCATTCTGATTGATAAAGCCAAAGAAATTGCTTTGAGAAACGGGTGTGAAATTTTAACTGTGGGAACTTCAGATACGGGATTTCAGCAGATCAGATTTTATGAGAAGAACGGATTTGTTAAAAAAGGAATCCGCAAAGATTTTTTTATAGAAAATTACCCTTCTCCGATCTTCGAAAACGGTTTGCAGATGCGGGATATGGTTATTCTGGAATTTCCGATTTATCATCAACTATTTTCGTAAGTTTTCAATAGTGTAAATAACTCCTGTATTTCCGTCAAAATCAAACTCACGTGTAAAGGTCATTCCCATTTTTTGAAGTACCCTTATGGAAGCGGTATTTTCAGCCATTGCCCGTCCTATGATTTTCTGAAGATTCAGTTGTTCAAATCCATAATTCAGGCAGGCAGCCGCACTTTCCGAAGCATATCCTTTATTCCAGTATTCTTCAAAAAACCGGAATCCAAGATCCGTTTCACCGGTTTCTTCATGGTATTTTAAACCGCACCAGCCAAGAAATGTAAGGTCAGATTTATTTATAACAGCCCATCTTCCGCAGCCGTTCTTTTCATAATCTTTATAGTTCTCTAAAAAATCACGTGCTTCCTCTACATGAGTAAATGCTGAATCCCCGGTGTACCATGACATTGGGATTTTGATTGAGCCTGAAAAAACCGTCTGCATCATCAGAGCATAGTTCTCTCAGCAGAAGCCGTTCTGTTTCTGCTATTTTTTTCATACAAAAGAATTTATGCCATTACTTTTTTACCCATCATCTGACGGAAGAGTCCTTTGATATGATCGATCTCAGGCTGGTAATTTGTTTTTTTCCGGCATCCGAAATACAGTGTGTTTTCCAGCTTTTTCTCGCCTTCCCAGATCAGCTTGATCTCCCCATTGTCAATTTCATTCTTACACAGGAAATCCGGGACAACGGCCAGTCCGGTTCCTCCTTTCAGGCATCGTATGATTGAGTTTAAATTCGGAACGATATAATTCGGACGGAAGTTTGGCTTATGTCCGAAATTCATGATCCAGAACTGAAACAGATGTTCCATATCTCCGGTAGTTCCGTACCACTTTTCCTGTTTCAGCCATTCTTCAATATGTTCCGGGCCTTTTGTATGTGCGGTTTCCAGGAAACTTTCCGTATCTACATCTTTTCCGCCTACCAGAATGATCTGTTCTGAAGAAAAAGCTTCATGCTCTATATTGGGGGAAACTCCTTTTTTGGGGGTAATGATAAGATCCAGAATTCCTTTATCAAGCTGCTCCAGCATTTCAGGATATTCCCCGAAACTGATGATCAGGTTGAAAGGCAACGTAGAAACATATTGTTCCAAAGTCGTCTGAAATGTTTCAAAACACATTCCCACGCTGATTGTAGGAGTGAGTTTCTCCGTAGATTTCTGGAAGTTTTTTTCTACATCTTCAAGTTTGGCCAGAGGTTCTGCAACTGCATTAAACAAAACCTTTCCCCTTTCGGTAGGAATCATTTTCCGGCCTGTTCTGTCAAATAATTTATACCCTACATAGGCTTCCAGCGAACTTAAATGAAGGCTCACGCCCGGCTGTGAAATAAACAGGGATTCCGCGGCCCCTGTCAGTGTGCCGGTTTTATAGATAGCTTTAAAGGTGCGGTACCATTCTAAATTGACCATAACTTTAATTATAAATATTATGATACAAAATTACAAAATAATTATTTTACTGATAGATTTCATTTCTCAGGAACGCCGCATAATAATCCGGAATGCCGCTTTCTTCGATTAGACGGGCTGTTTCTTCAACCGGATAGGATAACTGTACGATTTCAGGGATGATTCTATCTTCATCCAACGTTAAAACCAGGTAAGAGGCAAGCCGGTTATCCTCTTTGGAACGTCCTACGGAACCGCAGTTTACAGCCCATTTTCCGTTATCCAGATGTTTTTTAAATGATAAATGTGTGTGTCCCATTACGATCATATCAGATTGAGACTCTTCCAGCATACGGATAAAAACCTCATCGCTTTCAGTTTCATAAAGATAAGTATCATTACTGGACAGACTGGAATGAACCAGCTGAATGTTCCAGTGCTTTTTCCCTGTTTTATAATTCAGTTTCAGATGAAAAGGCAGCTGTGAAAGGAATTTTTTGTTTTCTGCGGTGATATTCTTTTTAGAATGATCAATTGCCATATAACGTGCTTCTGTTTCCTCCGGTGAATGCTTTTCCAATGGAATTACCGGAAAATCAAATGCGATCCTTTCATCATGGTTTCCCATTAAGCAGGGAATATTCAGGTCTTTAATTTTTTGGGTTACCTCATTTCCCCACGGGGCAAAATCTACCAGATCTCCCAGACAGAATTTCTGGTGTATTCCTCTTTGCTTCATATCATTCAATACAGCATCCAAAGCCGGAAGATTTCCGTGTACATCACTAAAAACCGCAATCTTTAACATATTCATTCAATTGATCTGACAAATTTACATGACATGCCTGATCAAATGATTTTAAAGAATATGATTTTTATACATGTTATTCAGCATAGTAAGGGATCAGATGGCTTAATGTACCAAACTTTTCTTTCATCATTCAGCTGAAACAGTAAAATTCACTACTGACAACAGACACTATCAACCCAGTTCCCATATCTATCATCTATCCGTCTATCATCTATCCGTCTATCATCCATCATCTATCATCTATCATCTATCATCTTCATTCAATCTATAATTTTTCTAATACTTACCTATAATTCATATTATTTTTATTATACAACAACCCGTCCTAATTTTGCATCAGAAAATTTAACAATCATAAAAAATGAAAAAAGTATTCATCATCAACGGAGGACAGAATTTCGGGCATTCCGGAGGAAAATATAATCAGACTATTGCAGAAAACACTTTGGAAGTTTTAAAGAAATTCGAAAACACAGAAGTAAAGATCACCAATGTAGCAGAAGGTTATGACAGAGACGAAGAGGTGAAAAAATTTGTATGGGCAGATTATATTATTTATCATACACCGATCTGGTGGTTCCAGCTTCCGAACGGACTGAAAAAATATATTGACGATGTATTTACCGCAGGCCACGCCAAAGGAATTTATATGAGTGACGGAAGAAATGCAGAACATCCGGAAATCAATTACGGAACCGGAGGAATGCTGGGTGGAAGAAAATATATGGTAACCACCAGCTGGAATGCTCCGGCAACCGCATTTACACTTCCCGGAGAATTCTTTAATGAAACCGGTGTAGACGACGGACCTTTATTCGGTTTCCACAGGATGAACGCCTTTGTTTCTCTGGAAAAAATGGAGAGTTTCCATTTCCATGATGTAGAAAAAAATGCGAATATAGAACGCGATATGAAACTTTACAGAGAACATCTTGAACATGTTTTTGAACAGGAATTAAAACCACAGCTAGTCTAATGAAAATTTATCTTACCGCAGTAATCAAAGCGAAAGAAGAGCATCAGGAAGAAGTACTGGAAGTTCTTCAGAATATGGTAACAGAGACCAGAAAAGAAGACGCCAACGAATTATACAGCCTTCATCAGGATATTGAAGACAGAAACCGGTTTGTATTTTATGAAATCTGGAAAAATGAAGAAGGACTGGCTCTGCACAACCGGCAGCCCTATATCCAGGCTTTCGGAGCCATTGCGGATGAAAAATTACAGGAAAAACCTCAGATCTATCTCACTCATATTCTTTAATAATATCCGATGAAAAAACTGGTCCTTTTATTTTTAAGCCTGCTTACGATAGGAATTGTTCAGGCACAACACCAAAAATCCAAACCTATGAAAAAGAAAATCCTGTTCGTGGTAACCAGTCACGACAAAAAAGGAAACACCGGTGAAGATACCGGATATTATCTGGGAGAAGTTTCCCATCCGTGGGAAGTTCTTCACCAAGCCGGTTATGAAATAGATTTTGTAAGCCCGAAAGGCGGAACTCCTCCCGTAGACGGCTTTGATTTGAAAGATCCGGTCAACAAAGCGTTCTGGGAAAACAAAGAATACAAAAACAAGATCGATCATTCTTTAAGTCCGCCACAGGTTCATCCGGAAGATTATTCAGCCATCTTTTATGCCGGGGGGCATGGTGCCATGTGGGATCTGGCAGACAATACGGAACTGGCCGCCATCGCGTCAAAGATCTATGAAAATGATGGTATCGTGGCAGGAGTATGCCACGGCCCGGCAGGTCTTGTTAATATTAAACTCAGCAATGGCCGGTATTTAGTAGAAGGCAAAAAGATCAATGCTTTTACCAATGAAGAAGAGGCAGAAGTGAAACTAACGGATGTTGTTCCTTTTCTTCTGGAAAATAAATTAAAAGAAAGAGGTGCAAAATTTGAAAAATCGGGACTCTGGCAGAATCATGTAGTAACAGATAAAAGAGTGATTACAGGGCAGAACCCTCAGTCTGCAAAAAGTGTCGGGGAAGCCATTTTAAAAGAATTAAACAGATAACCTGTCACTTTTAACCATAAAAGCTTTTTGTTTAAACATTTTAGTTCACTTAAGGAAGCTAACAGTCATGCTGTCTAAAGTACAGATGAGGAGAATCTTCGGTTTAAAAAGCTCAGTGTTCTTGTTTGTGAAATAAGATTCACTTTATGAGACTGAAGTGTTTAAATCTTTTATGCTTTCTGTGGTTTAATACGTAATAACATATTTTAAAAACAAGAAAAATGGAATACAGAACATTAGGAAATACAGACCTTGAATTATCAGCAATCACTCACGGAGCATTTGCTATCGGAGGAAATATGTGGGGTGGAAATGAGAAACAGGATTCCATCAGTTCAATTCATGCTTCCCTGGATCACGGAGTCACTTCTATTGATACCGCACCTTTCTATGGTTTCGGACTGAGTGAAGAAATGATCGGAGAAGCTATTAAAGGCAAAGACCGTTCAAAGATCCAGCTGCTGACGAAGTTCGGACTGGTATGGGACGGCAGCAATAACGGAAAGGGAGAATTTTTCTTCGATGCGGAAGAAAACGGAAAAACAATTCCTGTTTATAAATATGCCTCAAAAGCCAATATCATCAAAGAAGTGGAAGAAAGCTTACAGAGACTGGGAACAGATTATATCGATCTTCTCCAGCTTCACTGGCCGGACAGTACAACTGCAATCAGTGAAACAATGGAAGCAATGGATCTTCTGATCCGGCAGGGAAAAATCCGTGCCGCTGGGGTGAGTAATTATTCCGTTGCCCAGATGCAGGAAGCGAACAGAACTCTTCATTTAGCCGGCAACCAGGTTTCTTACAGTATGCTGAACCGTAATATTGAAAACGATCTTGTTCCTTATTCTTTAGAGAACAATTCGGGAATTATCGTGTACAGTCCGATGGAAAGAGGGCTTCTCACAGGAAAATATTTCAGGGAAAATAAATTAAAAGAAAATGACCACAGAAACGGTTACTTCTCCCAGTTTGATCTGAATAAAGTAAAGACTTTCCTTGACAAAATTGAACCTATTGCTCAGGAAAAAGGAGCCACTCTTTCTCAATTGGTATTGCGCTGGACTGCATTACAGCCGGCCATCACGGTTGTTCTGGCCGGAGCAAGAAACGCGAAGCAGGCCATAGAAAATGCCAAAGCAATGGCTATTGAATTTTCTCAGGAAGAGTTGAACTTCATCAATTCTGCCCTGAACGAGATATAAAGAAAAAGCAAGATGGAAGCCGGAGGATGAAGGTACGACTGGACTATAAACATGTATAACCATTCTGATTTCAATTGTTAAAATTTAATTTCTGCAGACAGCATACAATAATTCCTTCACAGATTAACATAACTTCCTCTTCCATCTTCCTGCTTCCCTTCTATACGAAAAGAGCCCTTCAAAATTGAAAGGCTCTTTTGGTTTGGAATAGCTACTATTTCGGGATCTGCATATGCGTACTCACCGCAATTCTGTTCCATCCGTTGATCGTTACGATCGCCATAATGATCTGGGCAATCTGTGCATCATCAAAATACTGTTTTGCTTTCTGGAAAGTTTCTTCGGTAAGGCCTTTATGACTGATCAGGGTAATCTCTTCAGTCATAGCCAGAAGTACCTGCTCTTCCTCTGTGAAAAAATCCTTTGCTTCCCTCCATCCTTCAAGAATAAAAATCCTTTGAGGGTTTTCTCCGTATTTAATGGCATCTTTGGCATGCATATCAAGGCAGAAAGCACATCCGTTGATCTGTGAAGCTCTGATTTTGATTAATTCTTTTTGAATATGATTCAGCGAAATGGTCTGAAGATATCCTTCTAATCCTAACATCGCTTTGTACGCCGCAGCATCCACAGCTGCGATATTAATTCTTGTACTCATAATTTTATTTTTGGGTTAAATGATCTATGCTAAAAGAGTATCCGGACTGTACAGCCAGTAAAAAAGCTCCGGCACTGCCTACCCAGACTGAAAAGTCGAGCGGGGCTTTAAGTCCCAGTGCTATGCTCATTGACAGCGCAAAAACCAGGAGCAGTAAGCCTGATCCATAAGCCGCAATACGGGTTTTCCATCCCAGAATCAGCATCAGCGGAAAAAGGATCTCCAGAGAAGTGGCGGCATATGCAGAGGCAGTACTTAATGATCCGGGAAGAAAAAAGGTAAGCTTTTGGGTATATTTTTCAAAGTTGCTCCAGTTCCCCCACGCTGAATTTTCGCCCCAGAATCCGAACCTGTCGGCCACTGCAGAAAGCATGGTCACTGAAATGGCGAGTCTTAAAAACAATTGCGGAATTTTATTTTTCTGATCTGTCATTGTATTGGCTTTTAATCACATGACAAATTTCCGTTTTATAATCCGTAAAAATCTTAAACTGGTTTAAGAACGTAATTTTGCCCTGATTTCACTCAGGTATTCCGGGGTAAGATTTAAAAAAGAAGCGATCAGATACTGAGGAATCCTTTGTATAAACCACGGATAAAGTGTACTGAAATGAAGATAAAGTTCTTCTCTGGACATTTCATAAAGATAGCGGATCCTTCTCTCGGAAGCCGCATAAGCCCTCTGATAGATCATTCTGAAATACCGTTCCATCACCGGATGTTTCTGAAGCAGAAGTTCCTGCTGCTGGAGATCAATAACAAGAATGACAGACCGTTCCACAGCCTGAATAGAAAAATCCGACGGAATCTGTCTTTCATATGCAAAAGTATCGGTGATCCACCAGTTTTCTATGGCAAACTCCGTGGTCTGCTCTGCTCCTTTCTCATTGATGAAAAATTTCCGTAAACAGCCTTCCGCTACAAAATACATACATCTGCAAATCTCTCCATGAAGCATCAGATTCTGTTTTTTCTTTACTTCAAGTACCTGGAAAAAAGAAAATACAGAATCATATTCCTGATCTGTAACCGTGATAAATTTGTTTAAATGTGCCCTGAAAGTATCCATCTTTGCAATTGAGTAACCAAACTTAACTTTATTTTTTTAGTTTTACAATGACAAAATATAAAATCATGGAACTCGTCGCCAAAATACTTATTGCTGCAGTTGTTTTAGAGCATGTTTATATCCTGTGGATGGAGATGTTCGCCTGGGAAACCAAAGGAAAAGAAGTTTTTAAGGCCGCCCTGCCACCGGAAATGTTCAAACCCACCAAAGGATTGGCAGCCAATCAGGGGCTGTATAACGGATTTCTGGCTGCCGGACTGATCTGGTCTTTTTTTATAGAAGATCCGAAATGGCAGACGAATATCGCCTTATTCTTTTTAGGTTGTGTAGCCATAGCAGGAATTTACGGAGCTGTTTCCGCCACGAAGAAAATATTCTTTGTACAGGCGCTTCCTGCCATTTTAGCTATTATCGCTGTACTCCTTAAATAATAGATTATTTGCTGGGAATTTTTTGATTTTCCTGTGCTTTAAAGGAAGCATAATAATCTAAAACCTTTATGCCTTTTAGTTTTTTCAACTTACCCAATGCTGAATTTTTTAATAAATAACAGTAAAATTGGTAAGCCATATTTCCGATTTTTTATCGCAAATTTGTTATACCTTATCTTGATATTAAAAATTTAAAGTAAAAGTTATGCAAAAGAAAACCTATACAGGACAGCCTGTAGTAACCTTAAATAATGGTGTGGATATTCCGGCACTGGGATTTGGAGTATGGCAGATGGAGAATCTGGAAGAATGTGAAAAAGCGGTGATCAAAGCAATTGAGACGGGCTACCGGATGATTGATACGGCAGCGATCTATCAGAATGAAACCGCGGTAGGAAAGGCTGTGAAGAATAGCGGTGTGGAGAGGGATGAACTTTTTATCACCTCAAAAGTATGGGTACAGGATCATGGATATGAAAAGACAAAAAGTGCATTTCAAAGAACCCTGGACAGACTGCAGATGGATTATCTTGATATGTACCTGATCCACTGGCCTTACGGAGATTTCGCGGGAACCTGGAAAGCAATGGAAGAACTGTATCATGAAGGAAAGATCAAAGCAATAGGGGTATGCAATTTTACGGTAGAGAAGCTTGAAGAACTAAAAGAGAATTCAAAGGTCGTTCCGGTGATCAATCAGATTGAACTTCACCCGGTATTTCAGCAGAAAGAACTTCAGGTGTACGACAGGGAGAATAATATCATTACCCAGCCGTGGAGTCCGCTTGGAAACGGAAATGCAGATCTCCTGAATAATGCAGAATTAAAAACAGTCGCTGAAAAATATCATAAAACAACAGCTCAGGTGATCCTGAGATGGCATCTGCAGGAAGGATTTGTAGTCATTCCTAAATCGGTAACCCCTTCCAGAATTGAAGAAAACTTTAATGTTTTTGATTTTGAACTCACAGAAGATGAAATGAATACCGTTCGTTCTCTGGATACAGGAAAACGGCTGTTCTTTGATCCGAAAGATCCGGAATGGGAGCAGAAAATGCTGAAATCTGTTGCAGATATTTAATCATTATAAACTTTCCGCAGATCACAGGTCTGCGGAAATTATTTTTTAAGACAGGTGGATTAATTCAAAAAAAATTGATGAAGATAAAAATACAGTTACCCTGAACCCTGACTATATTTTTCCAATACTCAAAGAATTTGATTTAGATAAAACCTTGAAGGTTATAAAAAATCGAATTTAGAAATTTAAGCAGCCTCTTCATATTTTCTGTTGATTGAGACTCTAAATTATAAAGAAGCCGTGCCAATCCCCGAAAGGATCTTATGAATCATATCATAAAAACATGCAGCATGGTTTTCTGTATTTTCCGTAAATTTTAGATAAAATAAAACCTATGTTCTGGCCCGACACCATCAGCAGAAGACTGAATGTAAAATATCCCGTAATCCAGGCTCCGATGTTTGGAGCAAGTACTCCTCGAATGGCCGCTGCCGCCGCAAGAACAGGAAGTCTTGGATCTCTGGCAATAGCCGATCTCCCCGCAGAAAATGCTGCTGAACAGATCTGGGAAACAAAAAAACTTACCCGTTATTCTTTTGCCGTCAACCTGTTTGCTCACAATATTCCCGAAATTACTGAAGCTTTAAAAGAAAAATACACGAAAACAAAGTATTTTATTGAACAGCTGGCTAAAGAAAATCACCTTGAAGTACAGCTTCCGGACCTTCCTGACCTTAAAGTAAACGGTTATCAGGAACTGGTAGAAGCTGCCATTGAAGAAGGCTGTAAAATACTCAGCTTTACTTTTGGAAATCTGAATGATACAAGCATTCAGAAACTGAAAGAAAACGGGGTGACCCTCATAGGAACATGTACCTCAGCTGAGGAAGCTATAATCCTGGAAAAATCCGGAATTGATATGATCTGCGTCCAGGGAATAGAAGCAGGAGGCCACCGGGGTAGTTTTAATGCTGACAATATTCCGGAAATAGGAGGAATGTCTTTGTTTTCCGAGGTATATGATCATGTAAAAGTTCCTCTTATCTATGCGGGAGGAATTTATAATGGAAGGACTTTAAGAGCAGCCAGAGCATTAGGTGCACAGGGATTTCAGGTGGGAAGCATGCTGCTGGCTTCTCAGGAAAGTGCCCTTCAGCCATTTGAAAAAGAAAGACTCAAAAATGTAACTGAAAAAGATATTATGCTCACCCGGAGCTTTTCAGGACGCTATGCCAGAGGAATCAGAAATAAGTTTATCGAAACGCTTGAACATTCACAACATATTCTCCCATATCCATACCAGAACAAGCTGACCAATGAATTAAGGCGCGTTTCCAAAGCAATGAGCAATACGGATTTTGTAGGTATCTGGACCGGACAGTCCATTCATCATTACAGTGAAGCTTCCACGGAAGAGATATTGATCAATCTGATCAGAGATGCTGAAAAGACAAATTAAAAATTCAATAGAAATGGACTTTAGTCCGTTTCGTTTAAAATAAAAATTTATTCAATTCAATAGAGGAGGGTTTCAATCCACCGTTATAATTAAGAATACCTTTTGACTGCCAGTCAGAAGGTGACAGTTTCGGATCCCGTATTCTCCACACAAGAAACAAAAAACTCCTTCCAGCTTACCTGAAAGGAGTTGAAATATATAATGAATGTTATATTATCTGGTAAGATCCAGCCCTCCGAAGTTCCCTGAACTCATCATCAGGTAAACCCCTTTGGTCTTATCTAAAGTATTCCAGTAGGCATGAAGGTCTTCAGCGCTGGTGAATACTCTTAGGCGGTCATTTTTAAATTTTTCTTTAATGAATTCCGGCGAAATAGGTTCCATCCTTTTGATCTTTAAAGCATCTTCAGAATAGAAAACGATGGCTTCGTCCAGTCCGTCCATAGCATGGTCATACTGCTCAAGAAAAACAGGATTTAAACTTGAATACGTATGAAGTTCAAGGAAACCGTATCGGGTTTCATTTTTAAACTGTTCCCGGAATGCCTTCACTGTTGCTTTTACCTTGCTTGGCGCGTGGGCAAAATCTTTGTATAAGGTTCCTTTGTCTTCTCTTTCTACTTTTTCGAGACGTTTTGAAGCCCCTTTGAAACTCATGATCGCTTCATAGAAATCTTCATCCATAATTCCCAGCTGCTGACAGATATGTCTGGCCCCCTCCATATTCAGAAGGTTATGGGCGCCGAAAACAGACAGAGGAACATCTCCCATTTCTGTTTTCAGATATACTTTTCCGCCGTTGATCTCATATTCAGGAGTTTTATAAGGAATTTTTCTGAAATAATTTTCAGCAGCTTCCACTACTTTTACCACTTCAGGATCTTCCTCGTTATACACCAGAACACCACCCGGGGTAATGCTTGCTGTAAACCTTCTGAATTGCTCCACATAATCATCAAATGTTTTGAAAACATTGATATGATCCCATGCGATACCGCTCATCAAAGCTATATTCGGCTGGTAAAGGAGGAATTTTGAACGCAGGTCGATAGGAGAGGAGAGGTATTCATCACCTTCCAGTACCATAAAATCATTATCCTGAGTAAGTTTTACCATACAGTCGAAACCTTCCAGCTGTGCACCTACCATAAAATCTACATCCTTCTGATGGAAGTTCAAGACATGAAGGATCATAGAGGTGATGGTTGTTTTACCATGTGATCCGGCAATAACAACTCTTGTCTTATCTTTAGACTGTTCGTAAAGGAATTCAGGGTATGAATAAATTTTCAGTCCCAGTTCTTTTGCTTTGGCCAGCTCAGGATTGTCCTGGTGGGCATGCATTCCGAGGATAACAGCATCAATATCCGGAGTGATCTTTTCCGGGAACCAGCCCATTTCTTGGGGCAGGATTCCTTTCTTTTCCAGTCTGGATCTTGAAGGTTCAAAAATAGCATCATCCGAACCTGTTACCTGGTAGCCTTTGTCTTTTAACGCAATAGCAAGGTTATGCATGGCGCTTCCGCCGATAGCAATGAAGTGGGTTTTCAACTTTATTTACTGTTTTTTTACGTTGTTATTAATAATTTCCTGGAATGCATTCAGAATGTTGTTCCAGTTGGTGGCAAAGTTGGGCATAATCATGCTGGCATCGGTTTTACTGCCTTCATTAGGCCCCTTCTTGATATTAATGGAAGTCGATATATTATCGTAAAGCTTTTTGCGGTCTTCCTGTATTCTTCTGAAATTGTTCTGGGAAAGGGTTTGATCCAGTTTTTTAAGATCTTCGCCGGAAATTTTGAAATCCTGTTTGTACTTTTTTCCCTGGCCTTCAAAAGAATAATGCACATTATTCCCTTTTATAAGCAGATTTTCATAGACCGGTGCATAACCTCCGCTTCTGGAGTAGCTGATATCAAAATCCGAGTATACCTTCTGGCTGTTGCACGAAACCAATACTATGACCGCGAATAAGATTCCTAATATTCTGTTCATAATTTTACTTACTTTAATTATCTGAGTCCTTTTGTTCTAATTTTTTAGCTTTAAGTTCTTCATCATAATTGTGCAGTACATTGAAGTCTTCCGTCTGCTCAATGGCAGTCATGATCTTCAGTAAGATTTCAGGCGCTTTTTCATTATCGTAATCAATATCCAGAGGTGCTTTAAACTCCATGGTAGGTTTTACGCCTGTAACCTTTACCCGGAGGCCTTTTTTGTCAAATGCCCTTCTGAATCCGTTGATCTTGATCGGAATTACAATCGGGCGCTGGTTTTTCACCAGTTTGGCGGTTCCTCTTCGTCCCTGTGCAAATGCAGATGTAGTACCCTGAGGGAAAGTAGCTACCCAGCCGTTGTCCAGAGCTTTCATAATATTATCAACCTCGCTCATATCCACCATTCTGTTGATATTCTTTCCTTCTGCTCTCCAGGTTCTTTTTACCGTTACAGCTCCTGCGATCTTGAAGATCTTCGGAAGAATGCCTTTATTCATGGTTTCTTCAGCGGCTACATAATAAAAATCGATCTTGGGATTGAGCAGGTAGATCGGGTTTTTGATGGTATTTAAATATCCGTTATTGACAGCACAGAATGCATGGTACATTGCAGCCACATCTGCAAAATACGTCTGATGGTTGGATACGAAAAGCACGTTGGAATCCGGAAGATCCACAAGGTGCTCAGTACCGGTTATCTTTAATTTATTAAAGCCGTTGAATCTTCTGTAGGATACAACTCCTAAAATAAAAATAATTAACCTTTTTAAAAAATAAGGTGTTCCGAATGCATCGGTGAAAATATTTTTCTTCGCCATCTCTCAATTAAACACGGTAATGCAAAGTTACATTTTTTTCAGCAACTGGCTAAACTCACTCAATATCATGGCTGTGGCGCCCCAGATAATATATCCGTTGAAATTAATTACCGGAACTTCGTGGCCTCCGGCACTTGGAAGAGCCATCAGTTCAGGGCTGTCGGGCAGGTTCAGAAAAGATGTGATGGGAAATTCTATGGTTTCCACAGCTTCACTCTGCTGAAGAACAAAGAGCGGATTCTTTTTGGTGTAAGAAATATAGGGATATACGTAAAAGTTGCTTGGCGGAATATAGATGGGAGACATTTCCCTGATGATCCTTACATAATGTTTGTCTATACCGATCTCTTCTGAGGTCTCACGTACTGCTGTTTCGGCGAAATCCCTGTCCATTTCTTCACGTTTTCCACCCGGAAGAGAGATCTGCCCGCTATGCCGGTCATGCTCGTTGATCGTTCTCTGAATCAAAGGAAAATACCATTCATTATCTTTTAAATACAATACAATGTTAACGGCTGCAAACTTTGGATTTTTGGCCAGTACTTCATCATAAGTAAATACAGGACGGTAGGGTGGTGAAAACACACCATGCGCATTTTCGCCGGGCAGGCCTACACTTTTTATTTTTCTTAAAAGGTCTTTTCCGAAACTTTCCATACTTCAAATTTAATAATATAAACCGAAGAACGGAAGCCGTTAACATTAATTAACCATCCGGGGAAATTTTGCAGTTACTGTCCACCGGAATTATAGAATAGAAGGAAGGATAGAAAAACTTACCGTATTTTTCCCTAACGGCAATAAGTGACCTTGCGAAAACCGCAAACCGTGACTTTCGATACCATAAACCGTGATTTTGGAAATTTACGCAGATATGGTGGTTTCTTGCTTTGGTTTAGCGTCTACCTTTGTCCCACTATTAACCAATTAATTTTTACTAAGATGAAAAATTTCATTACAGGTGTATTTACACTAATGGCCATGAGTTTCGGCTTCGCACAAGCAAATATTGATGTGACTGCCCAGATCGGAAACTTAAACACAGCTACAGTAGACCAGACAGGTCTTTTGAACATCAACTCCTTAACACAGGATGGGAACCGTAATACCGCGGATATTGACCAGGTAGGTGCTTTCAACGTAAACATTGCCTCAAGCGTAGGAAACAGAAACTCAATTGATGTAGACCAGACCGGAGTTGCCAACTACAACAACGTAAGCCAGCAGGGTAACAGAAACTCTGCAACAACCTGGCAGTTCGGAATGCAGAACTCAACAGAACAGACTCAGATAGGAAGAAGAAATGAGGCATCATCTATGCAGTTAGGCAGCGGAAACGAAGTCGTACAATATCAGGATGGAAGAAGAAATTCTGCTTCAGCTATTCAGATCGGAGATGACAATACCGCTTATCAGGTACAGGATGGCAGACGAAATGAAGCCACCGGACTTCAGCTGGGTGACAGCAATATTCTGGTACAGTATCAGAGCGGTAACGACAACAGCGCTACCAACGGTCAGGTAGGAGACGGAAATATCGCACTCTCTGCTCAGGTAGGAGATGATAACACCTCTCTGGGGGCCCAGATCGGAAACGGTAACCAGCTGTATCAGCTTCAGGCCGGTGATTCCAATACTGCGATTGATCTTCAGATGGGTAACGGTAACTTTACCTGGGTAGCTCAGAGCGGAGTGGGACATATGCATGTAGGAGCTCAGGTTGGTAACGGAAACACAATGGTGGTAAACCAATCCAACTAGATCCGGATGTACTGTAATCTTATAAAAGGAGAAGCATGCAAGAGTTTCTCCTTTTTTAAGCTTAAAACAATTTCCAAAGGCTTTACATTATATATCTTAATAATATGAATGTTACAGGTAAGCTGGGATGGATTGTATTCATGCTTCTGGCGGTATCTTCCATAAAAGCCCAGCAGGTAGACTGGGATAAGATCAACAGCAGTACTGTTCTCGGTTTCATTGCCGGACAGCAGACAGAGCAGCCCCTTTACGGCTCACAGGTGATCCAGGCAGGAAACAGCAACAGTGCGGAACTTTCCCTTAATGCCAGAACCCATATTGCCGTTCAGCAGCTTGGAGATTACAATACGCTTTTATTCATCAACTCATTTACCGAAAAGGAAACAAAAACAGCGGTTACTGCCCGGGGAAATAACAATATTATTGATATTACCGGAAGCAACAGTATTTCAGACGGAATGCAGATTCATGTAAAAGGCGATAACAGGACTGTTTTCATGAGAAACTATTAAAACACAGTGATGAAACTTTTATACTCCTTAAGTCTGTGCACTTTATTTGTCTTCCTGTCTGTACAGGGTTACGGGCAGGAAGATAAAAAAGTGAACGCCAAAATTGAAAGCAGTACCCTTGAAAACCAGATCCGCCTGAAAGCGGTTGTTACCAACAACACGGCAGTATATAAAGAACTGAATTATTTTTTGGTTTCCATTAAAAAGGGCGGCGGAGGGAATCTCTCCAATAATCAGCAGAGCGGCAAGTTCTCTATCAGTCCCGGTGAAGTAAAAACACTGTCTGAAATCAATGTCAATCTTGAAAAAAAAGATGCTCTGAAAGCTTTTCTGTATGTAAGGGATGAAGAAACCCGGAAACTGATTGCTAAAGACAGTCTGGAACTGAATAATGATCTTTTTAAAAAGAAGGCGGCTAAAATAGAGGAAGATGCTGTTTTTGAGCTGAAAGGTCTTACGATTGATGAGACAAAAACCAGGGTAGGAAAAGATTTTTATGATTTTTTCTATCTCCAGTACAGTCAGCTTCCGGATAAAAGCAGCGGAGCGGTGACGATTACTGAAATGCCTCTCCGCGGAACCAGCGGACAGATCAGTATTCAGATTGATGATAAAGTGATTTACAGCTTTATGACCAATCCCAGTGAAGATTATTTAAAAGAACAGCTGGCCATCAGCTTAAAATATATCAAAGAGTTTAACGCAAAGAAAAACCTGATCAGAAATGAATTTATCTATTAAAAACGTCAGTCATGAAAACTTTTATCATTATTTTGACCTTTATTGCGGGTATTTTCTCCGGAAAGGCCCAACAGCTTGTCTATAAGCCCATCAATCCCGCTTTTGGAGGAGATACTTTTAATTACCAGTGGCTTTTGAGCTCGGCAAATGCGCAGAATCAGTTTGATGAAAAAGAGGATTACCGCAGTTTGCTTGATGACATGGATTCCCTCAACAGCTTCAGCCAGAGCCTGAACAGACAGGTACTGAGCGAGCTGTCAAGGAAACTGTTTGAAGATCAGTTTGGAGAAGGCAGTATAAAACCCGGAAATTATCTTTTCGGTTCCCTGTATTTACAGATTACATCTACTGCCCAGGGACTTCTGATCAATATTTTGGATACCAGTACAGGCGATCAGTCCGAGGTCGTAATTCCAAAATAACCATAACCAAATACCAGACGTATCATGAGAACTTACACTTACACCAGAATTTTTTTCTGTACGGTCCTGCTATGCTGCATACAGGCGTGCAGCTCGATCCTGGGACTTCCTTCCGATCCCGAAAGATCCACTATGGGCGAGGTAACTCCCTCTACTGCGGAACTGAAAAATCTGCCTCTGCCTAAAGAAAAAATTGTTATCGGCGTGTACAAATTCAGAGACCAGACCGGGCAGTATAAGCCGTCTGAGAATGGAAACAACTGGAGTACAGCCGTTCCACAGGGAACTACCACTATTCTGATTAAAGCGCTGGAAGACAGCCGTTGGTTTATTCCCATTGAAAGAGAAAATATTTCCAACCTTTTAAACGAAAGGCAGATCATCCGTTCCACCAGACAGGAATACCTGAAAGAGACCGATAAAAATAATCAGTCACTTCCCCCGCTTCTATACGCCGGAATTCTTCTTGAAGGCGGCGTAATTTCTTACGACAGCAATATTATGACCGGAGGTCTGGGAGCCAGGTACTTCGGCATAGGGGCTTCCACACAGTACCGCCAGGACAGGATTACCATTTACCTGCGGGCTGTTTCTACTCTTAACGGTGAGATTCTTAAAACTGTTTATACCTCCAAAACTATTCTTTCCACCAGTGTGAACGGAAGCTTTTTCAGATATATTGATACGGAAAGGCTCCTGGAAGCTGAGGTAGGGCTTACCCAGAATGAACCTGTGCAGCTTGCTGTAACAGAAGCTATCGAAAAGGCGGTGAGATCCCTGATTATTGAAGGAGTCCGTGATAAAATATGGGGTAAAGCCTCTGAAAACTTAAATGGCTATCAGGCAATGATCAGTGAATATAATAAGGAACAGGAGCAGAATGCCGGAAGAGCAGTCGGGAATAAATTTCCTGAAAATTACAGACAGAAAGTATCTGTTTTTGCCAATATTGAAGCCCAGAAAATCAAGGATGATTACATCAATCCTAAGATGAATGCAGGCGGGAAATCAGGGATTAAATATTTTGTAAGTCCCAATTTCAATATCGAAACCAGTGCCGGCTATTTCACTCTCGAAAACGAAGGGATCATTAAGAGAAGTTATTTTGTTCCTGAAGTTAACCTCGAATATATCCTGTTCCCGAAATACAGGCTCAGTCCCTACGTTTACGGAGGATTGGGAGCGATGTTTTCAAAATACAAACCTCAGTATAAGGGGCAGCTTGGAGGAGGACTGGAATATATGGTGGGAAATAATACTTCACTCCGCCTTTCTTCACAGTATGATATCGGTTTTAAAGACAACTGGGAAGGACTGGTTAACGGAAAAAGAAAAGACCAGGCTCTCCGTTTTGCACTCGGGATCAACTTTTATCTTGGAAACAAATAAAAACGTGAACTATGAAAACTTTAATAAAATTACTCAGCATATTCATCCTTGCTTTTTGTCTGTTTTCATGTAATGAAGACCTTGTAGATCAGGCTCAGACAGGGATACTGAAAGGAAAAGTCGTGAAAAGGGGAACCAATGTACCGATTCCCAATGTGAAAATTTTTACGGCACCTACCACGGAAACCGTTTTCAGCGGAACCGACGGAACATTTTCCATTGCCGCCATGCCGGTAGGAAATTACTCTGTAAAAGCCGAATTGTCCGGTTATCTTACCACTTTTCAGGCCGTAAACATACAAAAACAGGATCAGGTGGTTACCATTGTTTTTGAGATGGATGATGACACCTCTCTGAACTCTCCACCATCGGCACCGCAGCTGCTAAGTCCGGTAGACAATGCGGTGAACCAGCCTTTAAGCGTCGAACTGACCTGGAGTGCTGTGGATCCTGATTCAACAGATGTACTGAAATATAGTTTAACAGTGAAAAATAATCTGAATACCAATGTAGTTCAGATTAATGATCTGACGGCGAATCATTATACGCTTTCAGATCTGAAGTTTGGTGTAAGTTACTTCTGGCAGGTGTCTGTTTCGGACGGCATTCACCCGCCAGTTTTAAGTACCGTCAGCAAATTCACCACGAATACGGTTCCCGCCAATCGCTACCATTATGTAAAAAAACAGGACGGAAACTTTGTGATCATGTCGAGTGACGCGCTGGGAAACAGTTTTCAGTTTACAAGCCCTTCCTATAACAGTTGGAGGCCCCGTAAAAACAATAATGCAGGACTTATCGCCTTTCTGAGGACAGAAGGAGGAAGTACCCATATTTATACAGCCAATCCGGACGGCTCCAATCCTTTCAAAGTGACTACGGTACCGGCAGCAGGATTTAATAACTATGAAATGGATTTTGCCTGGAGTACCAACGGACAGGAAATCATTTACTCCAACTTCAATAAGCTGTACAGGATCAATAAAGACGGCAGCGGCCTGAATCTGGTATACACAACACCGGACGGAAGTATGATCTCCGAATGTGACTGGAGCTACGACGGAAGCAAAATCGCCCTGAAAACAAATGATTACAGCGGATATAATACGAAAATATTTATTATTGATATGACGGGAAATATTCTGAAGACCGTACTGTCCGGAGCTTTGGGAGCTTCAGGCGGTCTGAACTTTTCCGTAGACGGGCAGATGCTTGTCTTTACCCGCGACCTTTCCGGATATCAGGACGGCAGCGGTAATTACAGACAGTTGAATTCCGATATCTTTATCTATAACTTCGTTAATGATACCGTGTACGATATCTCCTCGGAAAGCGAAAAGCCTCTGGGAACGAATGATCTGGATCCGAGATTTTCGCCCAACAATGCACAGGTGATTTTTATGAACACTTCCAATGATAATATTTCGCAGAAAAATATAATGGTTATTGATCTCAGCTCTTCTATGACCGATCTTTCAAGAACGACACTCTTCAGTAACGGTGAAATGCCGGATTATGAGTAGGAAAGACAGGTACGGTATTCAGGATTGAAGGAAAGACAGAGGCTGGAAGATGGAAATCAGATAAACATATAAGACATATACGATTTTAAGTTTAAATTTTTCCCCTAATCTCATGTCTGCCATCTGTCAGTCTCTTATCTTTTCTTATCTGCCGTTCTGAAATTAACCATTCACTTGCGAAGCAAAATTCATATTTCACATCAATAAGTTCCACAGTTCTTTTAAAAGAAAAATTCCAAGCCGCAGGTTTGGAATTTTTCAGTTAATCGAAATAGGTTTTTTCTAATCAATAATGTGGTTTTCTAAAGCGTATTTTACGATTCCCACAGAATTTTTCACATTCAGTTTTAAAAGAATTCTTTTCCGGTGGGTTTCTACGGTATTAATGCTTATAAAGAGTTTTTCAGAAATATCTTTACTGCTCAGTCCGTCGCAGATCAGTTTAAGGATTTCTATTTCGCGGCGGGTAAGGGGGCCTTTGATGAGGCGGCTGGGCCTGCCTTCACTGCTGATAAAGCTGATCATTCTTTCTTTGGCGTAATCACAGATGTAGATTTCGTTGATAAGCAGTGCATTGATGGATTTTATGAATTCATCATACCTGCTGTTTTTGTCAAGATAGCTTTTGATGCCTTTGTTGAAAAGCTTCCGGATGTCTATCACTTCATAATCATTGCCGATGACAATAATTTTGATCCTGTCATTTTTGTGGGTAATTTCTTCTACAAGCTTGAAAATATCTGTAAGGACCAGCATGTTGGAACTTATAACCAGAATTTCCGGGGGTTCTTCTTTTAATTGTTCAAATAAAGGTTCATAAGAATTACAAATGTCAATGTTGTTAAAAATCTGGCTTTGTGCCAGCAGTTTTGATAAACTTTCAGTATACAGTACCGGTTCATCAAAAATGGTTAATCTTGGTTTCATCATGGTCAGTTTTGTTTATATAAAAATATAAAAAAAACTTTATATTTTAAATAAAATTAACAAATAATTGCAAATTTTTATATTAATAATGATTATAAATTGATTTATTTATTGATTTTTCATTAAATAATTCTCTTTTTGTTGATTTTTAAGTGTTGAAATTAGAGTTATTGTGTCATAGAGCTATTGTTTAAAGGTGTTTGAGTGGGTTGGTTTTAAATAATGTTTTATTTAATTAACAGAACCGGGAAATGCAGTACCTGAAAACCGACCGGATTGGTAATGAAACAAAACAGACAGACTTTATGATAAATTTTTTTGCAGTCCCAATCATTGATTTTTATCTATAATCACCGCCGGGCGGAGGGAGCAGAGGGGGAATTGGTCACTTCTTTCAGCCGTTTCAGTCATTGTACCGGTAGCTTCATCTGTGTAATCAGTTACAATGACACCGGCTCCGGAGCAGAAACGGAGGCCGGAGCATAGGACATGACAGAAATATATCTTCTGGATTATCTTTTATCCGGTCTGTCTCTGATGGCTGTTTAATAAAAAAGTATCCGCTGAAATCAAGCAGATACTTTGTATAGGAATAGATAAAAATTATTCAGCAGAAATTACTCCTTTATGAATTTTTTGGTGATGATTTTTTTGTTTTCGAATATGATTTTGGCCAGGTAAGTCCCCTTTACTAATTCTGAAACATCAGTATGACTGTCTTTTAGGGTTTTTACAGTTTTCCCGTCCATAGAATAGATCTCTATTTTATTTACCTTTTCTTTAGACTGATAAACCAGGGTTTGCTTAACAGGATTTTCAAAAGATATATCATCATTCATCTTTTTAGTATCCATTGCTGACAAGGTTGTATTGCTAAGTAAGTACTTTACAATATATCCGCTTCCGTTTACAATAATAGTATTGTCATTGATAACCATTTCTTCTATGGAATTCAGATCCGCAGTGTCTGAATAATAGCTGAAAGCGGAATCTATGGAGCCATTCTGATTAAGTTTTGAAATGAAATATGTAGGAGCAAAATCTCCTTCACCATTTCCACCAATGTAATAGGATCCGTTTTTTTCAACGATACTTTGAATCCATGCACCTCCACTCATACCGGAATATGCATTTAAATTATAATTGAATGTATTATCGGGGCTTCCATCCGGATTTATCCTGAAAATCTCATTGTTTTTGTTTGAATAAACAATCCTGTTATTAATGTCGATCATTGCCGTGCCCACATATCCCAGGGTATACGTTGTTTGTAAAACGCCATTATTTCCAAAGCTGGCCACAGGCTGTCCGTCCGGATTGAACTTTTGAATGACGGAGCCATTGGTGGCATTGGCATTGTTGCTGCTGGTCCTATGGATACAGATTATGTTGTTCTGTTTATCAGTGAGTACGAATGTTCCTACGGGAAAAGCTCCCTGTGTGGAGATGGAGCCATTGCTGCCGAAAGTACCGTCAATGCTCCCGTTTGTATTGAGTCTGTATATTTTATGCTCAGTATATGAAGCCATACCGTAAACCAGTATTTTTCCATTCTGTAAAATAAGTCCAAAGGAACGGGCATCTACATCACTGCCGGTAATGGCGGGAATTATTGAGGACCCGTTTGTACCAAAATCGGAATCTAACTGACCGCCGGGAAGCAGTCTGGTTATGATGCTTCCATTGTTATTATAACCAAGAATCACCAGTTTTCCATCCGGTTGTATTTTCAATTGATTTTGGAGGGTATAGGGGAGCTGAAGTACCCCATTGTTCCCAAAAGTTGAATCTAAAACTCCCTGAGAAGTTAGTCTGAATAAAAAAGATTCGGTGCCGTTGGCAACAGTATAGGAGGAATAGATTTTGCCGGCGGGATCCTGAGCCATTGTCCAGGAATAATAACTGCCATTGCCGACGTTGTATATTCCATTTGATGCAAAGGTGTTGTCTTTGGAAATAATCTGGGCAAAAGCCGCCTGCACTGCAAGAAGCAGTACAAGAAATACATTCTTTCTCATTTTTTGGTTTTTAATTGTAAATAAAAAGTTTTTGCCGGCTACCGGCAAAAACTTTTTAACCGGATATGATTATTAATTTTTTATTAGTTTTCTGGTTGTACTATTTCCGTTTTCAAAGGTGACTTTAGCCAGGTAAACCCCTTTCGGTAAATCAGAAACAGAGGTATGGGAAGTATTTATCGTTTTTAGGAATGTACCCGTCGTGGAAAATATCTCTATTTTAGCTACTTTATCTTTGGAAGTATAGATCAGGTCCGGGCCGACAGGGTTTTCAAAAGTGATAGCAGGAAGAGATCTGAACGGAGAACTAACTGCCATTGTTGAAGTGTTGAAAAGGTATTTTACGATATGATTGTTTCCGTTGGCGATAATATTATTGTCATTAACGATCATATCCCCAATTGATTCTAATTCCTGGCTGGTTTCTACAAAATAATGAAATGTGGAATCCATTTGCCCGTTAGGCTTCACTCTTGAAATAAAGAAACTTGGATAGGTTGGGCCATAGTACGTCCCTCCGATATAATAATATCCGTTCTTTTCAGTAATATTCTGAATCATCATAAAAAAAGGAGAAGGATAGGAAGAGTCAAAATTATTGGAAAAGCTGGTATCAAGGGTTCCGTTGGGAGTCATTTTATAAAGCCTGCTTGTTGTATTGGCATCCAGTTCTGCATAGATAATATTGTTGTAGCTGTCCATTACGGCAGGCTGTGTGGATGCCGGATTAATAGGGTTTGTTCCGTTATTTCCGGTCTCAGTAATGTATTGTCCGTCAGAAGTATATTTTGTTATTGTTCTTGTGTAGGTGTTATTCAGATTGCTGACTCCAAAGCAAATGATATTGGACTGACTGTCTGTTTTAATAAGTGTAATTGCTCCCGCGTAATGGATAGAGCCATTGTTTCCAAAACTAAGGTCAGGAGTTCCGTTTTCATTCAGTCTGCATATTCTGTTTGAAGTGGGTTCTGATGGAGTGGCCGTTTCTTGCCCGTATACCAGAATCTTACTGCCTTGAAGAACCAGATTGTAGCCTTTAAGGCTTAGATCATGATTCATGTTTGCTATTTTTGCAACGCCGTTTACTCCAAAAGTATTGTCCAGCTGTCCATTGGGCAGCATTCTGATAATGGCAGCAGAATTCGAACTGGAATCAAAAGAATAGAGCAGCAGCTTTCCATCCGGTAATAATTTTAGCTGACTTTCATATGCTCCATACGGGAGCTGAAGTTCACCATTATTCCCAAAAGCAGTGTCAGGATTTCCGTTAGCACTTAGCTTTGATACAAAAGTTGTTAAGGGAGTTGCGTTATCCTTATTAAAAGTGTAGTAAATATCTCCGTTTGAAGCCTGAATCATTTTAGACCATGCATAATTGCTGGTCATGGAATATATTCCGTTAGATGCGAAGCTGTTGTCTTTGGAAATAATCTGGGCAAAAGCCGTTTGCACTGCAAGAAGCAGTACAGGAAATAGGTTTTTTTTCATTGTATTTGAGTTTTCTTTAGTTGGAACAAATGTAAAAAAAAACCTCAAGTAAAAAAACTGGAGGTTTAAATTTTGTTTTAATTGGAGAATTCTATCAGTTCTTCTTTTTTAGAATTGTAGATTCTGTATTCTAAATATTTAAAAGAATCTCTTGGGATAATGGTTACCCATTTTTTGTATTTAATGAACCATTTCATCTGGATGCTTTTAATGCCTTTGGTAAGGTAGGCTTCCACGAACGGGTGTACATGCAGGTAGATTTTTCCTTTTTCTTTCTGCAGGATACTTCTCAGGGTTTCTCCCATTCTTTCCACGATTACGATCGGAGCTACGATTTCTCCATCTTTGTTCGGGTTTTCTTCTTTGGTTTCGATCTGTTTTTCCGGGCGGTTTCTTTGACGGGTGATCTGGATCAGTCCGAATTTGCTCGGTGGAAGAATTTTATGACGGGCTTTGTCGCGCTTCATTTCTTCTTTCAGGTGTTCATACAGATCTTTTCTGTGATCAGGATTGGGCATATCGATGAAGTCGATCACAATGATGCCTCCCATATCCCGGAGACGAAGCTGTCTGGCAATTTCCGTGGCTGCCATCTTGTTTACTTTCAGAGCATGCTCTTTGTTTACGGCTGTTCCGGTGGTGATGTTGTTTCCGGAGTTCACGTCTACCACATGAAGAGCCTCTGTGTGCTCAATAACGAGGTAAGCACCTTTTGAGCTTGGAATGTTTACGTGTTTTCCGAAACTCTGTTTGAGTTGTTTTTCAACATTGTAGTATTCCAGAAGAGGAATATGAGAATCATAAAACTGAACAATATTCTTTCTTTCCGGAGCGATAATCTCCAGATAATTTTTCATTTCGGCTACCATCTGCTCATCATCACAGATGATATTGACGAAATCCTGATTGAAATTGTCTCTTAAAATAGCTGAAGCCTTGTCTTCTTCGCTTAAAACTTTGGACGGAACCTTATTTCGCTGGATATTTTTAAAAGTGCTTTCCCACTTCTGAATCAGCTGATTCATATCATTGTGGAGGTCTGCTACTTTTTTTCCTTCTGCGACGGTTCTGATAATTACCCCGAAGCCTTCAGGTTTAATACTGTCGATAAGGGTTCTCAGTCTTTCTTTCTCTTCCGAGGTTCTTATTTTTTTAGAAATAGAAACTTTGTTGTCGAAAGGGATCAGAACCAGAAAACGCCCGGTAAGGGAAACCTGGGTAGAGATTCTCGGTCCTTTTGTAGATATAGGTTCTTTAGTGATCTGAAGCAGAACCAGGTCATCTTTGGCAATGACTTTATCTACGGTTCCGTTTTTGTCTATTTCAGGCTGTATCTCAAAGTTTTTTAAGCTTGAAGTGCTTTGTTTTTTAGAAATCGTATCTTTTAAAAACTTTCTGTATGTAAGATACTGTGGTCCCAGATCCTGATAATGCAGGAATGCATCCTTGTCATATCCTATATTAACGAATGCGGCATTCAGATTGGGTGCCAGTTTTTTTACTCTTCCTATAAACAGATCTCCAACTATAAAATCGCTTTTGTCCTCTTGCTCATGAAGTTCACATAGTCTTCCGTCTTCCAGCAGTGCAATCTTTGTAAGATCATCTTCATGCGAAACGATTAGTTCTTTCTTCATTTTTTCTAATAATAAGGTTAAGATGATAGGAAACGGATCTGTTTTGGGCGGGTTATTGTTATAAAATAAATATAAGCATTTAGAATGGAAATCTTTATATTTTTTTCGAAAATACCACAAACACTCTGTTTTCCTGAGGAATCTTATAGTTGCAAACAAAAATATAGTCGGTGAACTTTAAAAAAATAAAACCACCAACTATATTTATTATATTGTAAATCTCAAGAAAAAGAGATTATTTTTTCTTATGTCTGTTTGCTCTTCTTCTTTTCTTTCTCTTGTGAGTTGCAACCTTGTGTCTTTTTCTTTTCTTTCCGCTTGGCATAATTTTAATTTTTTAGTAACTAGTTAATATTCAGTTAATGTTCTTATTTTACTGCAACTTTTGTTTTTACTTTTTCTACAAAAGATTTTGAAGGCTTGAAAGCCGGGATGTTGTGAGCAGGAATCTCAATTGCAGTGTTCTTAGAAATATTTCTTCCTGTTTTAGCAGCTCTTGTTTTAATGATAAAAGATCCAAACCCTCTCAGATAAACGTTATCTCCATTATACATAGAAGTTCTGATCTCCTGCATAAAAGCTTCTACAACTTTCTGTGTTTCATTCTTTTCTGTTCCCAACTTATTTGAGATGGTGTTTACCAATTCTGCCTTTGTCATTTCCTTTTTTAATTTTAAATTTTAGGTGTGCAAATTTAGTTAAAAAAATTGAATACTAGCAAATTAGTGGCAAAATATTTTTATCAGAATGGTAGAGTTTTAATGTTTACGGTATATTAATATTATATTAAGTTATCCCTACATACTGGAATTGTAGTAGCCATTCTCTACACAAAAGCGGATAAGGTGCAGCTTGGTTTTCAGTCCCAGTTTTTCTGTCAGCCTGTTGATATAGGTGTCTATCGTTCTGGTGCTCAGGTTCAGCTTTTCTCCGATCTCTTTATTACTGAATCCTTCGTAGCAGAATTTCATCAGCTGGATCTCGGTAGGGGTAAGCTCTTCCTGTCCTTTTTTCTGCCTTTCCATATAATCCTGTACCGCCAGTGGCTGCTGTTCCCATTCTTTGGAATAGGCTTCATAATCAAATTCTTCAGAACCGGTACATCCTTTTATAATATCCTTTATTGTGTTGCTTTTTTTCTGGCAGTAATAAATATTGGGGATTTTGGAAAGGATTTCCGCCATATCTTCCTGGTAGGTGTTGGAATAGGTGATGATTGGCGTTTCAGTATTGTTTTTCCGGATGTATTTGATGGCTTCAATTCCGCTTAATACCGGCATAAACAGCTCAATGATGAACACATCCTCCTGTCTTCTGTAAATTCTGTTGACAAGCTCGTGCCCGTTGTTACAGTCATTCAGAAGCATGTAGAAAGGGTTCTCCATCAGCGTCTTGATCATGATCTTCTTAAAATAGAAATCACTGTCAGCTATGGAAAATCGCACAGTATTAGATAAAATTTTACTCATCTTTTAATATCGATTTGGCCTGTGATATTTAAAATTCAGAGGCCTAATTTATGAAAAACTTATTAAAGTGAAAATTAATCTTAATTTAATTCTGAACAGTACGAAATCCATGCTGGGAAAATACATCTTGTGCATAAAATTTTTTTTTTATATTTTCACAGGCCAAACAAATCGCAAATTATGTCTTCTACTCGGGAAAAAAAATTAAACAAATCAGACGTCAGAACGGGCATTTTGAAATTTATACTTTCATTTGTTATTCTTTCTGTGGTGTCTTTTGTGTGCCTATTTCTCTTTTACAAGAGTTATGCTGTTCAAAAAGAAGGAATTGACAGGGACGACCGTGAATATTCTGCTCTTATGGAAAAAAGTGATCAGCTCAAAAATGTTGTTGATGAAATTTATAGTGAAATGAGCCAGCACGATAAGGTTGTAAATGACGGATTTCTCAGAACCAGCATTATGGATAAGATGAAAGACGTTAAAAACGTGATGGGTAAAGATAGTGCAGGAAGCTTTAAACACTATGCCGTTCTGATGAAGCAGATCAATCCCATGCTTACACTCAAAAGAGATATCCTAAAGGCTGAAAATAAAAAGCAGGGAACATGGGCCGAGCTTCAGGACTGTATGGGAAAAACAGGAGTCGTTGACAGGGAACTTCAAAAAGATCCCACAAGAAACTTCACAGGAGGTAAAAGAAGAAAATAAATAAAAAATAAAGTTATGCAGGGACAAATCACACTATCCAAAAAAGAAAGGCATTACCAGTTTTTTTATTTAATACTGATGCTTCTGGTTGCCATGATATTTCTCGGAATTATCTTTTTAAAAGGATTTACTTCACCGTTTTCGGATGACAACATAATATCTATTCAGAAGCTTGAGAAAAAGAATGAGTTTGAGAAGGAACAAAAGCTTCTTCAACCCAGAATAGACAGTACCTATTCCATTATCAACAAAATGTCAGGTACAGCAGCTCCTGAGCCTTATATTGAAGAGGAAATTTCTATTGGAATTAATGATATAGGGAACCATTTTGAAGACGGAGTAACTGATCTCCGTAAGGAAGCCTATCCGCAGATCGTTAAATTCTATAAAATGTATTTTGATGATAAAAGAGCACTTTCTATTACTACGGAAACTAATCAGAAACTGGAAAAAGATTTGGCAGACTGCCAGATAGGATTCAAAAATAAACAGGGACGTCTTTATGACAGAAATGAACAGATAAGGAACAGAACCCAATAAGCCAATCAATAAATATTAAAAAAATAAAACACATCAATCACTAACTATGAATTATTTTCAAAAAAACAAAAAGAACATTATAATTGGTGTTATAGCATCCATGCTGGTTGCCGCACTTGTTGCATTGTGGCTTCAGAAGAAAGTGATCCACTCTTCCGATGAGATTCGTGGAGTCGTTTATCCTTCCACTTTGTTCATAGGAGATACCCTTTCATTCGATGATAATACCCAATTTGCCAAAACCAAAAAATGGATGTTCGGCGATGGGACTACTTCAGACAAAAGTAAAGGGATTCATTTCTATAATAAATCAGGATATTACACGGTAAGTTTAATTGTGGATAACAAGTACTCGAAATCTTTCCAGATAATGGTAAGGGAAAGGCCAATGAGAACGGATACCATAAAGATGGAAACAACTATTGAAGCACCTCTTCAAGCCATGCAGAATGTACCGGTACAGTTCCGGGCGGTGTCTGATGCAAACAAGTTTGAATGGAGATTTGGAGAAAGCGGAGGAGTAGACGCCAGAGAAAAATTTGCTATTTACACTTTTAAACAGCCGGGTGAATATAAAGTGGCCCTGTTAACGGAAGAAAGCAGGGATCCTATTTATCATACCATTAAAATCCTTCCTGAGTATAACTCATTGAATGATGTATTGCCTGTAGAGGATGCTTACGCAAAAGTGGATAACAACTTCAAATACCACCTTCAGCAGATTGCCAACGGAAAAGATTTCAATATGCATTACAACTACCTGCTGAAAACTTACCTGTGTAACAATGAGAACTCAGTGGTAAAAGTAAATGACAGTAAAGTGAATAATTTCTACATGTACTGTGCAGGACTTCAGTTTGATAAAAACGTAGTGATCCAGACTGTAAAAGTGAATTTTGACGATACACAGACCTGTGTAACCAAAGTAGATATCAACCAAAGCAAATAATATTCTCCGGGATCGCCGGATGCGCCAATCATAAAAAGATAAAATAGGATGAAAAATAAATTTCCTCTAGCAGCATATTATATAGGATTATCAGTGTTATTAGCGAGCTGTCAGGTCAAGCTGCCGTCTAAAAGAACCCCTGAACCGTCACAGTACGGGCAGGTAGACAATTCGCCGGTGGTAAACGGATACCCTAAAAAATCGGTTCCATGGATCGTTATTTCCGACCGCTCAAGAAATACTGCCTATCTCGATAAGGATGACGAGAAGTCTTATAAAGAAGTTAAATTCCTGGAACCTCTGATGGTCCTGAAGCACAGAGACGGAATGGTAAAAGTAGCGGAATACGTTCCGGATGCCTTAATGAAAAAGGTTTCATCAAAATCCATTAAAACATATGGATGGATTTCCGAATCAGACCTTCTTTTATGGAACAGCTCATTAAAAAGTGAAAAAACCGGTTATCCGGTAAGAGTAGCCGTGGTTCCGAATAACAGCGATGTGATCAGAAGTGCCGAAAGATATTACAAGAATGACTCCATCATGGTGTTCAACTCTCCAAGCCTTATAGAAAATGCTAAAGCCAAAATCCCGAACGGCCAGATGGTATATGTGTACAAACAGGCAGAAAACAACAGAAGATTCCTGGTAGGTAAAAAACCGTCCATCGATATAGACAGTATCAGTACCAACCTGTATGGCTGGGTAGATGCCAATGTGATCTCAACCTGGGGAGAACGTTCCGCCATTAAACTCAAAAATGATGCAGGATATAACGATACTACTTTAGGGGTGCGGGAAGGCTATCCGGGAGGGGCAAATACTGAAAACAGAACAGCCATTCTTCTGACAGATGCCAGCAAAAGAACACCACTTGAGAATATTTATCCCGTAAACCTGGCATTGGATGAGGCTCCAACCCCTGATTCCAAAACAAAATATTTTACCAATATCCTGGATTACAGCAAGAATTATGTATTTAATGTTTTAGGAGATAAAATTTATTTCGACCGGTATAAAGAAATTACAGAGAGAGATAAAAACATCAATATTGTTTTTGCGTTGGATATAAGTGCTCCCAATGCACCGTACGCTCCCATAGTAAAATCATTGCTTCAGGATCTGCAGCTTAGATTTGAGACCCCTTCCTATTTCAATACAATAAAATATGGCGTTGTTTTATATAAAAATAACCCATGCGGAAACAATGTAGCTGTTTCAAGCCTGAATACAGACTATAACAAGATCACAAAATTTATTGATGAGAAGACCAATGAAATGAACTGTGTGAGCAACAGTGGTTACCAGCCGGTAGGAGAAGCACTTTCCGCAGCAGGAAACCTTCTTTCCAATGTGCCGGATGAAACGAATATTGTGATCACCGTAGGAACCTCATCCAATCAGAATGGAAATATGTATGGTGTTATCAGTTCACTTTCGCAGGCTCAGGCTAGACTTATCATGTTCCAGACCAGCGCAAGATCATCCGATAATTACAATGATTTTGTATTGATGTCGGAAAATGTGGTAACCAATACGGCAAAAAATATAGCCGAACTTAAAAAGCAGAAGATCGTTAAGCAGAATGACGTTCTTACTAAGAATAATTTTAGCCTGATAGAAGGGGATGCAGGATTCTTCTCATTAGATTATCCTAAACAGAGTATGTCCCAGGGATTTGTGATCTTCCCTAAAAAAGGAGAAATTGCAACACCCGGATATCTTAAAAAATCTGTGGACAGCCTTATTGCACAGGTCGTTTTAGATAACCAGACAATTGACAAGTCTCTTAACGAATATTTCCATTCTTCTGTGGGAGCCGGAAATACAGATGTAGACCTGAAATATAAATATCTGTATCCTGGACTTACCAATCCTGTTTCTGCCGGAATTGCCGCACAGCTGATCAACTACGGGAACCCATTCCTGGTGAAAGGACATATCCCGAAAGACCTGAAAGAATTTAAACCCGGACATGAGAAAGGAATTCTGATCTCTGAAACGGAATTCGATAACCTGAAGAATTTCTATACGGAAGTATATCAGAAAACAGAGGCAGGCAGACAGGATTTCAATAAAGGAAGAGCAATCAGAGAGTATATAAAACTGTTGAAGAAATATAACCCTACGATCAAATTCCTGGATAAAGGAGATCTTTACGAAAAATCAATGGCCTATGCCGTTGGTCTGAGTACAGGGTTCGATCTTTCCGAAGAAGAGCTGATGGCTAAATTTAATCTGAGAGGCTGGAAAAAATCCAAAGATATTTCCAACGAACTGGTGAAAAACTATTTCCATAATTATAAGAAGCTTGCAGACAGAATGCTTTCCTACAGAAAACATCCTGCTGTGAAGATCGAACAGAACGGGCAGACGTTTTACTGGCTGAACGAATACTTTATGCCGACGATGCAGGAAACAGAAGCACCGGAATATACCAAACATTAATCAGAATTTGCTGATCATTATAAAAGCGGAAGTTTGTACTTCTGCTTTTTTATTTGGTATTCAAAATGAATTTAGCAGGCATCCGGAATGAAAAATTCAGGGCTCTTACCACCGGATATTTTAAGATCATTATCATTCCCGGAAAAATGCATGAAATCCCGTTTTATTTCTCAATTGAGTGTAAAATATCTCTGTTTATCAGGGCTTGTAAGCTTATGGGAAATCTTCTGATGATAGGCTTTAAAGACTGTTTTTAAATCCAGTATCGTAGAATTACTACAAAAAGTCGTAGAACTACTACAATTTTTCAGATTTATAATGAAAAGCTTTTTTTTAAAAAAAGGACGTTTTATATTTGCTCAACAATCAATCACCAAATCACAAAATATTAACGATTAAAATTTACAAATCATGGCAGCAAATTCAAGAGGAATTTTAAAATTCAACGGAGGAGAAGGTCAGAAACTGTTAAAGCTGAATTACAGCGTATCAAGAACTACGGACGTTTCAGGACGTGTAGCATCAGACCCATCCAATGCACTTATCAAAATTACAGTTGAAGCTACTGAAAAATCAGACATCCTTGAAAGCTTATTAAATGGAAAATATAAGCCTACAACAGGAGAGGTTACTTTCAATAAGTCTCACGAAGAAGGTACACTCATCACTCTGAACTGGACGAACGGATACGTGATTCAGCATCAGGTGGAGTTCGATGCAATCGATGAGAACAGTATGCTGATCAGCTTTGTAGTAAGTGCGGAAACTATCGACTACGGAGGTTCTAAGTACGATGGAATATGGCCGGGTGCTTAATTTTACACTATTACACATCAACATTCATAAAAAAAGACTGTCCCAATAAAGACGGTCTTTTTTGCCTGGGATGATCTATTCTATATTGGTTACATAAAAAATAGACAAATAACCTGCCGGAAATTAATGGTCCGGATGATTTTTTTTATTAACTTTAATATATTCAAACACAACGAAATATGAAAGCCCAAACACAAAATATGCCGAAAAACTCTTCATTTCGCCCGTCTCAGAATGCTGACGGAATTTCTGAAAATCAACATTCCGGGATCAACCGCCTGGTGAAGCTGTCTTTAGTGGTAGAAGGAAAGATCATTAAATTCTACAAGCATTTCAAGCTGAAACAGAGTGCCACTCATCATCATGAATTCAGTTTAACCTTAGCACATGATGCTTTGGGAGACCGCCAGACCCATACTTTGGAAGAAGCCAATAAATTCCTGGGTAAACGCCTTACAGCGGTTATTTCCTATAAAGATATTGAGAACAGCCCCGAAAGAAACTTTGTGGGAATCATCACCAAAGTAGGATTCAGCCAGGAAAAAATGAGTCTTGGAAATATCGTTCTTTCCGGATACAGCCCTACCATTCTCCTTGATGGGGCTCCGCACGTACAGAGCTTCGGAGGCAGCCAGCCTGTCAATATGGGAATTATTGCAGAAGAAGTGATCAGACAGGGCATTGATAAAAGCCGGTTTGACATCAGAATCGATACCAACGATTATTCCCAGATCATATACAGCAGCCAGTATGATGAGACCCATTATAATTACCTGGCCAGAATGGCAGAAGCCTATGGAGAGCAGTTCTATTATGATGGTGAAGTCCTGCATTTCGGAAAGCTTCCGCCTCAGAATAAACCGATTCAGCTTACGTACGGAAGCAATGTGAATGATATTAAGGTAGAACTGAAAGCCGTTCACACAAAACCGGAATTTTATGGATATAACAGCAGCCGTAACGAAAAGCTTACTTCTGGTTCTACTCCTGTAAACCATGTAAGCGATCTTGCGAAAACAGCTTATGAGCATAATGACAAAATTTATAAAACACCCGCTCTCCAGGTAGCACCTATCAAAGCATCAACCCATCTTGATGTGGAATATTCGCAGAAAAGTGCCTCAGGAAGTGAGGCGGTAAATGTATTTTCGTTATCTGGAAATACTACTGTTCCGTTTTTACATCCGGGTTGTGTAGCCGATGTTCAGATGAGAAAGCCTGACAGCAATGAAACCTCCTATTTTACCAGAATTATGGTGACGGAAACCATCCACGAAATAGATACCATCGGACATTACACAGGAAGTTTCGAAGGAATTGCTTCAGATACGGGATTTTTACCCAAACCGGAATTTACATTACCCAAAGCCGAACCTCAGATCGCAACCGTCATTTCCAATGCCGATCCGGAAGGACAGGGAAGAGTACAGGTAAGATTCGACTGGCAGAACAACGATACCACCCATTTTATCAGAATGATGAGCCCGGATGCGGGAGGAACAGACCGTATCACCCAAAACAGGGGCTACGTGGCTATCCCGGAAGTAGGAGACCAGGTGATGGTGAATTTCGTTCACAGCCATCCGGACCGTCCGTTCGTAATGGGAGGAATGTTCCACGGTGGAGTAGGACTGGGCGGCGGATTGGATAACCGCGTGAAATCCATTCAGACCCGAAGTGGCCACAGGGTAGTATTTACAGAAGATGAAAGTATCATCATTACCGATAAATCCGGGAATGAAATCCATCTGGATACCACAGGAAGCAATATTACCATTACCGCACCTGAAACCATGACCCTGAATTGCCGGAATATGAACATCAATGTCGGTGAAAATATGACAACAAATGTAGGAGTCAATAAAATGGATACCATCATGGTCAATCATTCTGAAAGTGTAGGTTCTATGAAATACCTTTCCACCGGAGCAGATTTCATCACCAATGTGACCGGGAAGATGACTGAATTTATCCAGGGAAATAAAGAATCCCACACAGAAAAAGACCGGTTAAGGGTAGCCAACGGACAAATTACCACTCAAAGCCAGGGAACATTCGAACAGCATTCTGAAACAGAAGTACAAAACAATTCAGGAGAGAAGTCTAAAAACTACTAATTTTCTGTACTAATGAGCAAAGAATCTTTTATAGGTGGTGACTATATAGAAACAACCGGTGGTGATGCCAAAACTTTTGCAGGAAAAAGCCTTATAAATTCTTCTGCAGAGCAATTCACACAGAAAGGTAACCAAACGGGAGTAAGTTATAATGTAAACACGGCAGCCCCTTCGTTAGGCAGCCTGGATCTTATTAAAATTAAGATCAGTACTACTTATGATGTTTGCCATGATGAAGTTTCCGGTTTCAGTGAATTTAAAAATTTCTGGATATTGGAAGACAAAGGAAAGTACTACCATTGGCTTAGTCTGAGGGGAAATGCTGAAGACAAAAATAAACCGGATCCTTTACCCATTACCCTGGCAAGTACAGACAATTTTGTGCTGACAGCCACTTTTAAAACCAAAGCTCCGGTAACATGTAAAATCCGGGTGCAGGATTCAAACAAAAAATATATTTTTAAAGAGCAGCAGCATCCTAAAAAAAATAAGGATGAAGAACATGAGCTGACATTCACCTGCGATACAAAGCCCTATAAAGATACCGTGCAGTATCTGGAGAATTTTACCCTCAATTTTGAATATTCCGAAGACGGGAAAAATTGGGCGCCCATGAAAAGTGTGAAGTTCTGCCTGTACCTTACAATAGGAAATCCAGGATATGATCAATTGTCTCCTTCTTCAGCAAGAGGAGGAGAGTATACTGCAGAAGACGGAAATCGCAGGATTATAAATAGAGCGAACGGTAAAGAAAGCATACTGGAAACATTCCTGTATATTGGATGCAAATTTGGTAAAGGATCCAGAAATGCCGATGAAATTATGAATAATGTCTTTGCTCATATAAAAACTTTAAATGTTGAAAGGGCCCGTATAAAAGGAGCTATGGGATATTGGAGGAATACCAGCTCACTGCATGCCAGCAGCATGCGGTTCCGGGGAGTGAGATATTTGATAAAATATGGAGAAGCAAGGTGTGGAGAATGGAGTTCCTTTTTACAGGATATATGCAAAATACAGTCAGGAAGTCTGTTCACAGGTAAATTTGATAATTTTGTCATATTACCTACAGGAATTGTGGATGCCGGCGGATATAAGAACTCTCTGTTTCTGGTAAAAGAATGGACAATAAAAGACCCTATTGCCCCCGTAGATATAAAACAAAAAGCACAGGATTTAAAAAATATACCTTTGAATTTATTCTGGGACCATGTGTTTACCAAATACGGCAATACATATTTTGATCCCTCCTATGGGATATCCTCAACGGTAAAGTTTGCTGATGATGATGCATTGTTAAAAGATTATGCATCAAAAGCTCTGAGCGGTATTCTGTATGCCAAAACAGATCCTGCCAATCCGTTTACAGATGCTATAATCTATAAACCGCAGGCTGGGAAATATTTAGATCCATTTAAAGATTATACGCCTACTACTGATAAACAGAATAGATACAAATATAAAACGGTTATTTCGGATATGCAGAAAGAGTTGATTAAACAGATTTATCCTAATTAATAAATTGGCTATGAAAAGAATATTTTTTTTGATATTAGTTTTCTTACTACAATTGGTCTCATGTCAAACCCATACAAAATCTAATATGAATGCAAATGCTGAATTGATCTTTAATAAAGAACTGGATAAAAACCTTTCTGTTGAATGCTTTATAGACAATAGCGATAATTATTATACCTGGGAATTTAAAATCAAAGGCAAAGAAAACAAGACACTTGATCAGTTTAAGATCAGTAAACAGAAGCTGAATGAATATAGTCCCCTTGCCGGCAGGCCGGGTTTCTACAAACAGTTTAAAGTAATCGCAGCCTTTAAGAATCTGGATAATATTGTATTCCTGCTGGATAAATTCGGACAGGTTGATGTGCAGCTATACTCTTTATCAGGAAAGAGTTCCAGAGTTATCATTCCATTCAAAAGTTATCAGTTATCCCCAATGGATACTGACATACTGGGAGAGGATTTCCAGGATGTTAAAATGGTAAATAATACCATTTATACCCTTTCAAAACATCTGAGGGAAAACAGCACGATTTATCGTATTTCAATGGCCGATCTCATTGATAAAAAGGCACAGGAAAGCCTGATAAATGTATCTGTCAAAGAATCGGTTAAAAACCAGAATGGTGAACATAAAACGATTGTCCAGCTTGAAGACAGTTCCTACAAATCAACGGGGTTTGGTTTTAAATTTTCTTTGTTGGATAATAATCTTCTGGAGGTAAAAAAAGATAACGCAGACGATTTTATGATGAGAATTAATTTTACCCCTTCAAAAATGGATAAAAATAAGGACATTAATACAATTATAGAATAAAACCACATCGGAATTTTACTATAAAAGTCCTGTTTTCTGACAGGGCTTTTTTTTGAATTTTACCCTTCTGTATTCAGAAAATAAACCTTGATACTTCCCGGCTCAGTGTTAAAATAAAGATAGTCTCAATTAGAGGAAATTGCCGGCTAATAAAAGGAATTTTCGGGTGTTTTAAATCAAAAGTCGTAGAATTACGACATCAAATCGTAGAACTACTACAATTTTTCAGATTTATAATGAAAAGCTTTTTTTTAAAAAAAGGACGTTTTATATTTGCTCAACAATCAATCACCAAATCACGAAATATTAACGATTAAAATTTACTAATCATGGCAGCAAATTCAAGAGGAATCTTAAAATTCAACGGAGGAGAAGGTCAGAAACTGTTAAAGCTGAATTACAGCGTATCAAGAACTACGGACGTTTCAGGACGTGTAGCATCAGACCCATCCAATGCACTTATCAAAATTACAGTTGAAGCTACTGAAAAATCAGACATCCTTGAAAGCTTATTAAATGGAAAATATAAGCCTACAACAGGAGAGGTTACTTTCAACAAATCTCACGAAGAAGGTACACTCATCACTCTGAACTGGACGAACGGGTACGTGATCCAGCATCAGGTGGAGTTCGATGCAATCGATGAGAACAGTATGCTGATCAGCTTTGTAGTAAGCGCAGAAACCATCGACTACGGAGGTTCTAAGTACGATGGAATATGGCCGGGTGCTTAATATCATATCACTACACATCCACATTCATAAAAAAAGACTGTCCCGAAAAGGCGGTCTTTTTTGCCTGAAATAATCTTATTCTGTGAAGGTTACACAAGATAAGTGAATCAGAAAACTTCATTAAATAAAGAAACCGGATGATTTTTTTTACTAATTTTAATGGAGATAATTCAGTGAATCACTTACTGCAGAAAAATTCAAAGAAATTTTCTCCCGAAAAATATGAAATAAAAAGATCAGTTTAAAAAATAACACCAATTCTAAAAACCACTGAACAATGAGTAAGGAAAGCTACATAGGCGGGGATTATATTGAAACCACAGGTGGCAGTAATCTCAGTTTTGCCAAAGGAAATATCGTAAACTCTTCGGAAACACAGTTTAGACAGGAAGGAGCAGATGGGGTAAAATATGGAACGAATAAAGATCCTGTTAATATTACAGCCGCAGCAGTACTGGATGCGTATGTTGCCCGGCTTGAAGATAAAAGTTACGTGAAGATCAGTTCCGCTACGGTAGGTGATACGGTATATATTGTTGTGAAAACAGCAGGACTGACAGGTAAAAAAATAGAAGTCAATTTAAAAGACCGTGACGGTGTTGTAAGTGACAAACCTTATGGAGTAGTAGATCTGATGCAGGATGACAAAGATGTACAGGGATTGCTTACCGCAACAGTAGATAAAGAAGGTCTGGCCGTTTATAAAGTAAAGCTTCAGCCTTCCGCAGAGAAAAAAGATATTGAAGCCTGGGGAACTAAAATAAATGCCGCCAAAGATAAAAAAGTAAATACCTGTATCATAGTGGATGCCGGGAAACATAATCCCGGAGTGGAAATTACCTATATGGGGAAAAATGCAAAAGAGAGTGAAAATGATTCGCAGACAGCTTCCCGGCCCAATTACTGGCTTGATGAAAACGGAAAATGGTTTCAAATCAAATACTGTGAATGCAGCCTGTACTCTATTGATAAAGAATTACTGAACGGCCCGAATGTTGTTCATACCAAAGCAGACAGCAAAGTAAAAGGAAATGACGGAATCCAGAAAATTATTGCCATTGTTTTACACAGAACAATAGGTTCAACAATTTCCGGAGCGATTGCCCATTCAAAAGGAACCCATTTTTATGTAGAAGGAGCACGTGGTACGGACGGTGAAATATTCCAGCCGATCAAGCTGGATCAGTATTCCAATCATATTATGAACAAGACGGCCCGGACTGACCATATGGAAATACAGACAGAAAACTCCATCGGTATAGAAGTGGTTGGAATGGCTTATTACAAAGTAGGAAAGGACCTGTATACTGTTTACGATACCAAAGTGAAAAACCCGGAGTCTGTTAAATTAACAGGATCTTTCAAAGGTCAGCGCAAAGTGAACGGAAAATGGACAGATGATGATATTTACTGGGATCAGCTGACTGATGCACAGGTGAAATCAGTAAAGTGCATTGTAGTGGCCCTGATGAAAAAATATAACCTGAAAAAAGAAAATATCTTTACCCATGAAGAAATGCAGTCTAAAACCGCAGGAGAAGGTCAGGTGGTAAAAGATGCTGTTCTTTCATTATTAAACGAATGCTTATGAGAAACTTATTACTGATCATCGTTACATCCATTCTCTTTTCAGGGTGTGGCTCTTTACAGGGGCAGAATAAAGAGGTAGAGCAGTTTGTGAAAAAAGTGGTGCAAACCTATAATGATAAAAATTCTGATAAATTCAATCAGTTAATCAATAAAAATGCAGGGCTGACCCTTATTACCACCACCGGACCCAACAACAGCTGGCTGAAAATGCAGAAAGTCTGTCTGGATAAAAAATGCCTTGATCACCAATCTGCAGAATCGGCCGGCATTCCTTATCAGTCTCTTCTGGAAGAATACAAAACCGGGGACCTGAATTTAAATGCGATTGAGTTTACCGAAAAATCCTATTTTGAGTGTGATAAAATAGAAAAACAGGGAATTTTTGTTTCTTCTGAAAATAAATTTCATGCTTTGTCGGAATCTGTTCATTTCTTTCTTGAAAATTCACCCAAAATCCTGGGTGAAGAACTGGAACCAAAGAAAAAGAACGAACTGATAAAAGACATCGGGAAATTTAAAAAATTGGAAACGAAAAGCCGGAGAGTAACAGTAAACAGTAAAGACGGAACCTTTATTTTTTACATGACCCTTATAGAGGGCAAATGGTACCTTACCGTTATAGATTTTGCCTCTATGGACTGCAGTGTATAAATTTAAAAACCAGAAAATTATCAGGACTTTTACTTTGAAAAAATAATGGTATTTTGCCGGATCATTATTCAATAGAGAATGGCACGCTGGAGAAAAAGAATCCCGGCTGAAACAATAACCGCGGATCAGTTTAAATATTGATCCGCATAAAAATGAAAACCCAAACACAAAATATGTCGAGAAACACTTCATTTCGTCCGTCTCAGAATGCTGACGGTATTTCGGAAAATCATCATTCGGGAATCAACCGTTTAGTAAAACTTTCCTTAGTGGTAGAAGGAAAAATCATTAAATTCTACAAGCATTTCAAACTGAAACAGAGCGCCACCCATCATCATGAATTCAGTTTAACTTTAGCACATGATGCCCTGGAAGACCGCCAGACCCATACTTTGGAAGAAGCCAATAAGTTTCTGGGAAAACGTCTTACAGCAGTTATTTCCTATAAAGATATAGAGAACAGTCCTGAAAGAACATTTGTAGGCGTGATTACAGGAGTAGGATTCAGCCAGGAAAAAATGAGCCTGGGAAATATCGTGCTTACAGGATACAGCCCTACTATTCTTCTTGACGGAGCCCCGCATATCCAGAGCTTTGGAGGCGGACAGCCCGTGAATATGGGAATCATTGCCGAAGAGATCATCAGACAGGGAATTGATAGTGGCCGTTTTGATGTCAGAATCGATACCAATGACTACTCCCGGATCATATACAGCAGCCAGTATAATGAAACCCATTACAATTATCTGGCAAGAATGGCAGAAGCCTATGGTGAGCAGTTTTATTATGATGGTGAAGTTCTTCATTTCGGTAAACTTCCACCTCAGAATAAAGCCATCCAGCTGTTTTACGGAAGCAACGCCAACGATATAAAGGTAGAACTGAAAGCCGTTCACACAAAACCGGAATTTTATGGATATAACAGCAGCCGTAACGAAAAGCTTACTTCAGGTTCTACTCCTGTAAACCATGTCGGTGATCTGGCCAAAACAGCATACAGCCATAACGACAGCATTTATAAAACTCCGGCGCTTCAGGTTGCTCCCATAAGGGCTTCCACACATCTTGACGTTGAAAACTCCCAGAGAAGTACTTCCGGAAGCAGTGCCGTGAATGTATTTTCCGTTTCAGGATCCACCACGGTACCTTTTCTTCATCCGGGCTGTGTAGCCGATATTCAGATGAGAAAACCCGACAGTAATGAAACGTCCTATTTTACCAGAATTATGGTAACAGAAACCATCCACGAAATCGATACCATCGGCCACTATACCGGAAGTTTTGAAGCCATCGCCTCAGATACAGGTTATCTTCCGAAGCCTGATTTTACCGTGCCCACAGCACAGCCGCAGCTGGCAACCGTGACCTCCAATACAGACCCTGACGGACAGGGAAGAGTTCAGGTAAGATTCGACTGGCAGACCAATGATACCACTCATTTTATCAGAATGATGAGCCCGGATGCGGGAGGAACAGACCGTATCACCCAAAACAGAGGCTATGTTGCCATTCCTGAAGTGGGAGACCAGGTCATGGTAAATTTTGTCCACAGTCATCCGGACCGGCCTTTCGTGATGGGAGGAATGTTTCATGGGCAGACAGCACTGGGCGGCGGCGTAAACAATCACATGAGATCTATCCAGACGAAAAGCGGAATTAAAGTCCTGATGAATGACGATGAAAAAAGCGTAACCATCCTCGACCCAAGCGGAAATACCTACTTTATGGACGGAAGCGGAAATATTATGGTGACCGCCCCGAATGACATAACATTTACCGCCGGAAAAAATATGAATATCAATGTAGGAGAAAATATGAATACCACCGTGGGAATGAATAAATCCGACAGTATTTCAATGAATCATACCGAAAGTGTGGGAGCGATGAAAAATATTACCATAGGAGCCAATTTCATGACGAATGTGGTAGGAAGTTTAATGGAATTTGTGAAGGGGAATAGGGAGTCTAAAGCCCAGGAGGTTAAAGAGCAGGCCAAGGCACGAACGATCGTATCTCAGGAAAATAATAATATTCATTCCCAGAAAACTTTTAACAATAACAGTGGAGAAAACTCCAAAATACATTAATTATGTCAATCATACGAATAACAGAAGGTGAGAGTTCTACTTTTATAGAGGGTGGATGGACCGTTTTTACGAATGAATTTGAAGCTTATGCAGGAAAATTCAGCCATTTTACAGCCGAAGATGGAACTTTGTTAGGAACACCTGATGAGGCACCCAAAAGTTCTGATAACGCTTTTATTCCACTTATTACTGCTATTAATGATGAGGGAGACATGTTTAATTCTTATGAAGTAATTGTTAATGATAAAGAAGAGTGGACCTTTTCAGACTTATTAGATGCAGGTTTACAGAAACAGAAATCTCATGAAATCAAGTTTAAAACAGACGCATTAAACGTCAGAGTTAAATTTAAAGCCGAAAAAGGAAATGCAAATGCGAATGATAGTGATGGTGGAAATATTACAGTGCTTTTTTTTAAGGAAGGGGAAAAAAAATCTATTTTTTCAACAGTTATTAATGATATAAAATATGGAGATACTTTTTATATTGATTGGAACAGATCCAGAGATGTCTATCAGGTACAGTTATACGCAGATGATAATGATGTTTTTTTTGATGGCGATGTGAGTAACGTGAATTGTGGTATATCAAAAGTAAAAGGTTCAAAAGTAGGAAGAAGATTAACGCAAAATATTGAAAAATTGCCTATTGCCAGTGCATCTCAGCAACTACCCAATACCCATACATTTAATTTTCCTGAAGAATCCTTTAAAGTTGCTAACCAATACCAAAACCCTCATGGAATGTGTTTTGCAATAACGATGAAAAGAGTAGAAAAAGCTTATTCTGACACATGGAATATCACTGATGCAATAATGGTTGATATTAAGAATGAAGACTATCGATATTCAGGAACAACTACTCCAACAATTGATGATAAATATTTTGGATATGGAGTTGGAGGAGCATTGGCCAAAAATGGTTATGCAGATTTAGTAACCACTGATGAGATATGGGATGGAAAACTAGAAGAAGGAGCTATGATTCAATATTGGAATAATCGTAATGAAATTAGTTGGACATCTTTAAAAGAAGAGATTAGAAGCGCACTTAAAGGGAATAGTGCTCCCAATTTTAATGGTGGACATTCAGTGATTTTTAAATATTACAAATATGATAGTAACGGAAAAGTAATAGGTATGAAGTATTACGACTATGCCGGTATTCACAGAGAGTTTTCCATTACTGATAAAACAAAGAAAATAATGTTGGGAGCCAACCTAAAAGACAATAAATAGTATGAAAGTATTGTATCTCCTATTGCTTACCTTATTCTGTTTAACAAACTGTGAAACAAAAAAAAGAGATCTGGTATTACAAAAAACATCCGATACGCTTCAAGGTAAAAAAGATAGTATTGTAATCCGTCATAAGACAGAAGAAGATTTGAATAAAGAAATTCCGACGATAAAAATAAGTGAAAAAGATTCTGTAAATGCGAAATTAAAATTATTGCTTTCCGGTGAGAAAAAATATGTATCACTGAATGAAAGTAAACTATTTATGGCCTATTATCCCACTTTAAATAAGCTCTATTTTTTGAATGAAATAAAAAAAGGGATAACACTTCAGTCTGAAACCAATATTGAAATTTCAGAACTTTATTATAAAGACCGATCTGCTGCTCAAAAAGTTTTTGAAAATATAAAGAAACAATTAACGAATAAAGATAATGAATACGAGAAGGGAAATTATTTTTACGACTATTTTATGAGAGGAACGGTTTATATATTAGAAAAAAATAAAATCATGGCCATCATTTATCACCCTTCGGTTTATCCAAAGAACGATAAGATTGTCGAAAGCTTCTTAAAGAATAACAGCAATAGTTTTGATGCTGTCATCAGAACATTTATGATGGGGTCGTTTGATACTTTTAAATAAAAAAATATAATCATTCTATTTTCGTGATCCTAAACACTATATTTCACAAAGATCTCAATACAATAACCATAAAACCCAATTAAACCAAAGATTCACATGAGTACAGTCACCAATCAGCTTAAATACCTTTCAAAATTATCAGCAACATTTCTTTTCAGTGCACTGAAGATTTATGGAATAGGAATCCTTTCCACAGTGATCGTCATGGTAGCGGGAATTTATATATTATCCGCAAGTTTTGGCAGTGGTTTAGGACACAGCGGAGCGTATTTGTTTATAGTGGCTGCCATTACCACAAAGCCGGTTTCCGCAAGTCTTTTCTTTTTGCTGATGATAGCTGCACCGTTCTGTATCGGAATATTGGCTACAAAATATGCCATGTCCAACGTGATCAGCAAACTGGTTCAGGTCTACTCAGAACCTATTCTGATTCCGGCAATTGATAAAGTGATGAACAAGTTCAGATCCGGGCAGCCGGCCGTCATCCGGAACAGTGCCGACTATGCTTTAGTTAAAATCCAGCTGATCAACGAATTTAAAAACAGTTCAGAAAATAAAATAATAAAAAAGGTTTTAAGCTATGCCTTAAAAAAAATGAGCTTCGATGAACTGGATCTGAAAAACGGAAATATCAGTTTCTATGATCTGATTAAAACAAAACTGATCGAAAAACTGCACGAACTGGCAGAACCTTCCGCCATGATTTTTTATATCTATATAGGGCTGCAGTGGCTGAGTCTGGCTTTGCTCTATTTTCTGAATATATAAAAATAGGTCAGGCGGTCATATAATGATCTGAGCATTGATGAACAGAGTATTTGTTCACTTCAGGCAGGTATTAGTTCTCTATTCAAAGAATTACTATCTTTATCCCTGTATAAATTTGTATAAAAAAGATATATTTGTAAATACGTATCTTTTGACAGATGATACAGGCTGAAGATAATTTCCTCAGCCCTAAACACCAAATTATCTGGAAGAATAAAAAGAACACAGACATATTAATATAAGAAAAATTATCAATGGGAGTACTCGTAACCAACGAAACAGTAAAACAGCTATTTCATATTGCCCAGTCAATAGCGAAGGAAAACTATAACGGAACATATGGCGGCCCGCACATTCTGCAGGCCCTGATGCATAAAGATATCGGACTTAATGAATTTCTGAAAAGCATCGATAAAGATCCCGGATACTTCTACGAATGGGCAGACGTCCGTATCGAAGAATATCCCAAGACAGCCCATCTTCCGGATGAGGTAGCTCAGGATGATGCAGTAGATACCCTTATTGAAGAAGCAGACGATATCCGGTTAAAATTAGGTCTGGACGAAATCACCCCGATCTGTATCCTTACCGCCATCGTAAAACCTCAGGTTGTCTTTTCTCTTCAGCAGTTGAAATCATTACCGCTGAGAGAGCACGAAATCTTCAATCTGTACAGGAAAGATACCCCGTTTACCGTATCTGAAGATGGAGATTTCTCTTCACTTTTCTCAAACGGATCAGACTTTACAGATTCATCATTTCCTTCCATTAAAAATTATTGTGTAGACAGAACAGCACAGGCCAGAAAAGGAGAGCTTGAAAATATTATAGGAAGAGATAAAGAACTCAGAATGCTCGTTGAAATTCTTTGCCGAAGAAGCAAGCCGAATGTTATCATCATCGGTGAGCCTGGGGTAGGGAAAACAGCTCTGGTAGAAGGTTTTGCCATCGAAATTACCAAAGGAAATGTTCCTGAAATGCTCAAAAATGCTACCCTTTTGGAACTGGATACCGGGGCACTTCTTGCCGGAACCTCTTATAAAGGAGAAATTGAAGACCGTCTGAAAAAAGTCATCAACGAATGCAAGAAAATTGAAAAAGCCGTTCTTTTCATCGATGAAATCCATACTTTACTGGATCCGAAAGGAAGTATCGGGAACGTTGCCAACCTTCTGAAACCGGAGCTTGCAAGAGGCGAAATTACCGTAATTGGGGCTACTACCCAGGAAGAATACAGAAAGATCATCGAGCCGGAACAGGCTTTTAACCGCCGTTTTGAAGTGCTTACCGTAAATGAACCGGATGAGCAGACCTGCGTAAAAATGATTGATGTACTTCTTGAAGGATATAAAAAACACCACGGCATTGAAGTGGAAAAAAATGCACTTCCGGAGTGTGTACGCCTGGCAAAACGATATGCCAAAGGCAAAAAGCTGCCGGATGCCGCCATAGACCTGCTGGACAGAACTATGGCCGCAATCAAAATGCTGGACGAGCTCTCTGAAAAAGAACTGGAAAGCTGGAAAGAAAGCTATGAAGCCATTCTGAAAGAAGAGTATACAGACAACAAACACCAGGCAGACGAGCTGATCTGGACCTACAATTTGTTAAGAGATAAAATAAGCCCTATTTTATGGGGATCACTGAGTGAGCAGCCTGCACTGGACAATGCTATGCCAATAGAGCAGATTCAGAAAATAATTGATGATACCTATGCTGAACTTTTACAGCATGCAGCCACAAAAAGAGAAAAAGTAGGCCGTCTGGAACTGGCAGCTGTAATGGCGGCAAAAACCAATATTCCTATCGGGAAAATCCAGGCTCAGGAAAAAGAAAAACTCCTGAATATGGAATCCATGCTTATGAACAGGGTGGTAGGACAGGATCATGCACTGAAGATTCTTTCCGACGCTATTGTAGAAAACCGAAGCGGACTGAACAAACCGGGACAGCCTATCGGATCATTCTTCCTGCTGGGACCTACCGGAACCGGGAAAACCGAGCTGGCCAAATCTATGGCAGAACTTCTTTTCAATGACGAAAAAGCAATGGTACGCTTCGATATGTCGGAATTTAAAGAAGAACACTCTGCGGCCCTGTTATACGGTGCGCCTCCGGGATATGTAGGATATGAGGAGGGAGGAATGCTCGTTAATAAAATCAGACAGCAGCCTTATACCGTAGTTCTGTTTGATGAAATTGAAAAAGCTCACCATTCCGTTTTTGATGTGTTCCTGCAGATCATGGATGAAGGAAAAGTTCACGATAAATTAGGAAAAGAAGGAGATTTCAGCAATGCGCTGATATTATTTACTTCCAATATCGGAAGTGAAGAGATCGTAAAACAGTTTGAAGAAGGGAAAATACCCGAATCATCTTCACTCATGCAGATCATGTCCAATTCCGGAAGATTCAGACCGGAATTCCTTGCGAGAATTACCGAGATTATTCCTTTTGCCCCGATCACAGAATCTATCGCCGAAAGAATCTTCAATATTCAGCTGAAATCACTTCACGCCTCTCTGACAAGGCTTGGGATGGCTTTAAAGATCAGTGATGAAGCCGTGAAAAACCTGGCATTAGGAGGATTCAGCAGCAAATACGGGGCAAGACAGATCTCAGGAGTAATCCGTGCCCAGCTGGCAAGACCGATCTCCAAAATGATCGTAAGGGAAGAAGTGAAAACCGGGCAGACCATTCATGTCGACTGGAATAAAGAAGAAGAAAAACTAAACTGGAAAGTAGACTAAAGCACAAAGCGGATCTGCTCATTGGCATTTTCGCTTTTTATCCTTTTACTTTCTGTAAATAACAGTAAAACACTTAAAATGAAAACTTTATTCAAAAATATCTTTACAGGGCTGATGCTGGCAGGTACTTCCGTGCTGGTAAGCGGACAGTTTCTTGCTGCCTCCGATACCTCAGAAGGCAGTGTAAGGAAATACCAGAATATCATTAATTCCAATAAAGATATTGTTAAATATATTGAATATTCACTGGCACAAAGAGGATTGCCGAAACATCTGAGAAATCTGGCAATGATAGAATCCCATTTTAATGAGAATATCACATCAGGAGCCGGTGCAGTAGGCGTATGGCAGTTTATGACCGCGCATGCCAATCAGTACGGACTTACCGAGGAAGCACGCAGGGATGCATATAAAAGCACCAGAACGGCCGTAATTTCTCTGACTAATCTTTATAAAAAGTACAACAATTGGATAACAGTGGTAGCTGCGTACAACTGTGGAGAAGGAAATATTGCCAAAGCCATGCAGGCAGCAGGTTCTACTCAGTATCACGAGTTTTCCAGGTTCCTTCCGGCAGAAACCATCAACCACGTAAAGAAATATTTAAATGCCTGTTATGCGACAGGGGAACTGGAAAGTGTTATCAATAACTATAACTCTTCACGTATCAATAAGATTTTCTTGACCGAAGGCGGCTCCCAAAAATATGCAGGACCTTCTCTTGCCGAAACAGAAATTAATGCAGGATTTAATCTCAATATTATTGCAGATGAATTAAAAGTAGAAGTCGATAAAATTCTTGCCTGGAATCCGGGAATAGAAAATGAACTTCAAAAAACAGGAGAAAGTTTATTTTATCTTCCTACTGACCTTATGCCGGATTTTCTATTAAGAAAAAATAAAATTCTTTCCCGTTCTATAAAAGAAGGAAGTAAAATGCAGCAACAATAGATCAGCCATCTTTTTTTATACAGTAACAACAGCCATACTCTCCAAGTTATGGCTGTTTTATTTAGCTCCGCCTGCATGCTGCCAAGAGATAAAGATGTAACTACGTATGTTAAAAATGTCTTAAAAATACCTTAAATAAAACTTAATATTTCTCGTGTGAGTGTGAAAAAATGATGTTTTTTTTATCTTGTAAACTTATTGAAACTGCCTGTTGTATGGTGTTTGTGTGATATTTTAAATCAAAAGTCGTAGAATTACTACACCAAATCGTAGAACTACTACAATTTTTCAGATTTATGATGAAAAGTTTTTTTTTAATAAAAGGTCCTTCTATATTTGTTCAACAATCAATCACCAAATCACGAAATATTAACGATTAAAATTTACAAATCATGGCAGCAAATTCAAGAGGAATCTTAAAATTCAACGGAGGAGAAGGTCAGAAACTGTTAAAGCTGAATTACAGCGTATCAAGAACTACGGACGTTTCAGGACGTGTAGCATCAGATCCTTCCAACGCACTTATCAAAGTTACAGTAGAAGCTACTGAAAAATCAGACATCCTTGAAAGCTTACTGAACGGAAAGTATAAGCCGACAACCGGAGAAATCACTTTCAACAAATCTCACGAAGAAGGTACACTGATCACCCTGAACTGGGAAAACGGATACGTGATCCAACATGAGGTAGACTTCGATGCAATTGATGAAAACAGTATGCTGATCAGCTTTGTAATCAGTGCGGAAACCATTGACTATGGTAACTCCAAATATTCTGGAATGTGGCCTTCAGACGGTAGCAGATAAATCCGTACATCATCTTAGTAAAAATAAATTGGTACAGGATAGGATATTCGAAAGAATATACTATTCTGTTTTTCCATTTAAAAATACTAAATCATAAATATTGATTTCTATGCATTGGTAATCAGTATTTTAAATAGATGTAACAGTCCATGGAAGAGAAAGATATTCTCTTTGTAATTCATTTAAACTAAAAAAACACACATTATGTTTAAGGATGACCAATCGATAAAAGAATTTACCCCGGATAATAATATGAATAGTCTGCCAGGGGAAAAACAGCTGACAGATGCTGTAAATAGTGACGTTGTAAAAACAGCAGAACAAAAATTGGATGGTGTAGGAAAAGCATTTCAGAAAAATATTCAGGAAACCCGGCAGGCATATTCAAATACCGCGCAGGGAACCAATATGTTCATGAATCAGACCCTGATACCGAATGATCCTTCCATTGTGGAAAGCAAAGTATGGTCTAAGCAGCCGACCTCCAAAATTCATAATGTTGAGGGAATTATTGAAAACCATATTGCAGGAATCAACCGTGTTGTAAAGCTTGATATTGTGATCGAAGGACAGATCATTAAACATTTCAAGCACTTCAGGCTTGCGCAAAATGCCTCCAGACATCATGAATTCAGCCTTACCCTGGCTCATGATACTTTGGAAAGTGCAGAAAATCACAACCTGCAGGAAGCCCAGAGCTTCTTAGGAAAAAGAATCACCGTAGTATTTAAATATAAAGATGTAGAGCAGGGACCTGAACGTAATTTTGTAGGCGTAATCACAGAAGTGGGATTCAGCCAGGAGAAAGGAAGTTTGGGAAATATCGTACTCACAGGATACAGTCCGACCATACTTCTGGATGCGGCACCTCATATCCAGAGTTTTGGCGGTGCACAGCCGGTCAGCTTAAACAGTATTGCCGATCAGGTAATCAGAGAAGGACTGGGACAGAATAAATTCGATTTCAGAGTAGACGCCCAGTATGGAAATGTTCCTTACAGCTCTCAGTACGAAGAAACCCATTATAATTATCTGGCCAGAATAGCCGAAGCTTACGGAGAACAGTTTTATTATGACGGTGAAGTACTGCATTTCGGAAAACTTCCTCCTCAGGAAAAACCCGTGAAACTAACCTATGGCAGCAGTGTAAGCGATATTGCGATCAAAATGAAAGCACAGCACGTAAGCCCAAGTTTTTACGGTTACAACAGCAGTAAAAATGAAAAACTTACCGGTGGCAGCCCGAAGATCAGCCATACCTCAGATATTGCCAAAAGGGCATATGAAATATCAGAAAGAACCTTTACTACTCCATCTTTGAGAGTTGCTCCTATCAAAGCAGCTTCTTTCATGGATATTGATGCTTCACAGAAAGGAACTGCGGGAAGTTCTGCCTCAGAAGTGTTTATCACATCCGGAACCACAACCGTTCCGTTCCTGTATCCCGGATGTACTGCAGATATTGAAATGCGTAAAGCAGATACTAATGATACCGCTTATTTCACCAAATTAATGATCATCGGAATGGTACACGAAGTAGATGCCAGAGGGTATTATGACGGTCATTTTGAAGCCATAGCAGCGGATACCGGATTTATTCCCCGTCCGGAATTCCATACTCCAAAAGCAGAACCTCAGTTTGCCAGAGTAATATCCAATACAGACCCATTAAACCAGGGAAGAGTGCAGGTACAGTTCGACTGGCAGAACGGGCCGGATACCACAGAATTTATCCGCGTAATGTCTCCTGATGCCGGAAGCAGCGATAAAGTCAATAAAAACCGTGGTTTCATGTCTGTTCCGGAAGTGGGAGACCAGGTAATTACCAATTTCGTACACCAGCATCCTGACCGCCCGTTTGTAATGGGAGGAATGTTTCATGGAGGTATTGGTGCAGGAGGAGGAGCGGGGAATAATATTAAAAGCTTAAGCAGCAGAAGCGGAAACAAGTTAGAACTGAATGACGGGGAAGGCTCTGTTTTCCTAACCGACCAGGGAGGGGCTAATATGAAATTTGACGGTGCAGGAAATGCTGAAACCAACACTAATAATAATAAGATCGTAAATGTTGGAAATGATAATACAAAAACGGTCAAGAATAATAATACTACAAATGTAGGTTGTAAACACACAACAGATGTAGGAGAGGGGCAAAGCGTTTTAACTATGGGGAAAGATGGAGTAATAGATTTAAACGGAGCTCAAAAAGTAACATTGAAAGTGGGAAATAGTTTTATAGAAATAACAGGTGATAGTATAAAATTACAAAGCACTAATGTTACTGTAAGCGGATCTTCAACGGTAACTGTCGACAATTCAAGTGATACGGGATGTTCACTTACTAATATATCACTCAATCCAAGTAATATTTCTATTACGGCAACAAAAGTAGAAATTAACTAAATGAAGTTTATACAATATAAAATACAGAAAGGAGATACCATAGTATCAATAGCTGAAAAATTTGATCTTAAAGTGGATGATTTAAAAAACTTTCATAATTCAAAGTGTGGTGTGGCAAGTTTAATCATTACAGATAAGCTTCCGATACATTTGAAATATGTGATTATAAGTGATCAGACTTACAAAAAATCCATGTTAAAAAGCCATACGGTTGAAGAGCTAAAATTTAATAACATAGCCAGATACCGGTGTGAACAACTTAATGTAAGTAAGATAAATAATGAAACCATTACGCTTTCCGCGAGTACATATACTGAGTTCTTAGTTGAAAAAGCGGATCATATCGATATATTTAATGTTGATATGACAGATTTTAATTTTTCAGTAGATCCTGTGGCTTATGAAAAAGGATTTCAATTAGCCCAAAAACTGGATAAATTAAAAGTCCCTATAAAATTCAATATTGCTGAGACCGGCTGTATGGATAAAATATACAATCAGGAAGAAATCGGGAAAAAATGGGTGAAATTTAGAGATTTTAACCTGATTAATGATGAAGTATATAAAGAACTCATATCTCAGGCTCCTAAGCAGGCAGATGATATAATCTCAACCGGAAATAAAGAATTTTTAGATAATGGTAACCTCTCTAAAATGATGGATAAAAATTTGTTTTTCCATGTTTTTGGGAAGGCTTATCAGGGGGAGAGCCTGAAAGATTATGAACTTAATCAGTTTTCTCAGCTATTCCCTAATATAAACTTAAAAACAGATGTTGTTAAATCTTTAATAAGTGAGGATGAAAATTTTTCAACCTATCGACTTGTGGGAACGCTAAACAAAAGTAATTTATCTGAGGATTCGCTAAAGGAAATGTATGATAAAATTTATAAACCTTTGATTAAATTTGGTTACACAGAATTTAATTTTATATATCGAATAAGATATACGGTTAATAAAAAGAATAATATGCTCAAGGAAGGAAAGGTTTCAATTGCTGAAAAGATTAAAAATAACTTTGAAGTTATTACAGAGTATATTATTAAAAATGTTGAATTGTAATTTTTAAGATATGGGAGAAAAGACTGAGACAAAAATAGAGTTTGTTGCGTTAAGATTCAGTACATTATTTTTTATTATTGTTATTGGAATTTTTGTCCTCTTGGGTATATTTCAGTTAAAAAATATAATAAGTAATACTACCCAGATGATGTATTGGGTTGTATGTATTGGTGTGATTTTTACATTTTTTGCCGTATTTCTGTTCTGGAAAACCAAAATAAGAGGTAGTATAGAATTTCAGAATGAAGTATTTACCATTCAAACTCAAAAAAAAAATCAGTTAGATATATTTCCCTATAATGAAATTACAGATTATAATATTTATAATTTACCCATTAAAAAAATGGGGGTAGTTTTAAGAATTAATAGGACCAAGAACTCATTTTATTGGTTTGTTTTTGAAAATAGTAACTTTTTTAATACGATGACCATTATAAGAAATAATTTACAGAATAAGTTATTTTCAAAAAGAATGTCTTTTTTAGACTACGCCATTAAAGGCTTTTTTTTCTTGCCAATAGTTTTGTTAGTTATAAGTATATTACTATTGGTTGGAGGATTGATATATATGATTTATTTCTTAGAATGATTCATTTTAAATTAACAAATTATGAGCGTTTCATATATTCCACAGAATAAAGTGTTTGCTGTTTGTACTTTTCAATTAAGTGCATCACCACAGAAATTTTCTTTTAGCAGAGATAAATTAAGTGTTTATTATCAAAATACAGATCAACCACTGCTTACTGTTGATGACAAGAACCTTATGGAAGAATTTACTTGTAAATCTCCCTGGAATCTGGCGGGAACACTATTGGCTTTTGGAGCAGGGCTTATTGTGGGGGCCTTACTTTTATCCAATCCTGTTGGCTGGGTGGTTGCGGGTGCTATTGCTGTTGGGTCATTAATGGTTGTTGGAGGTGCTGTTGCTACCATTGTAGCGGCTACCCATAAATGTACAGGACCTTTAAAAGGAGGTCAGTGGTTTTTGGCACATAATAGTGTTAAAATCAATGGAGCTTCGGCTATTACGCGTTCTTCCATTTTAAAGTGTAAAAGTGATGGTGTTCTTACTCCATTTTTTGATGAGGCATCAGCAAAAGCCGCAGCAAGTTCTATTGCTTCAAAAAATAGGTGGGAACTGGCAATTAATGTTGTTGCTTCAGGTTTTGCAGGTGGTTTGCTTCCTGCTTCTATTCTTAGTATCGGAGCTGCTTCTATAATGGGTAAACTCACTGTTGCGGGAGGAAGGTTTGTTTTTGGTTTTTTTGCATTCAGTGCGGTTAATTATGTGTTTAGAGGGGGCATCAGGGGTTATCATGAGACTTTTGGAGATAGTCGAGATAATGTAACCTACGATCAAATGAACAATCACTCCGAATACATAACAAATGAAAAAGGTGAAGTAAAAAAAGAAAATATAGATAAAAATAATCCTGTAGGAATGCCCAGTAAGCCTGATGATTTTGTACAAGATTCTCATGATCTTCTTGAAATAAAAAAAGACGGACCATGGTACAAGATCACATCCTACAAAAAAAGTATTGTACTGGGAAAGATTACCAATATTCCGGTTACAACAAAAATACTTGTACAAAGTGTTGAACTTCGGAATCAACTCAATAAGCTTGAAGGACTCAGCAGGCCGCAATTACGTACGAATCCATTGGCCCAACAATTGTTAACGGATCTGAATAATGGTAAATATCCAGAATGGAAAAACGGAATAAGATTTTATAATAATGGAAGAATGACCCCTAGTATGGTAGATGACGGTCGTACAGCTATTGGTAATAATGTAAAGACTAATTTTAATAATACCCTAAAAAGTGCAGGTAATGGTTTACTTTTTATAATACCATTTATCGGGACATTATTTTCCGAAGAAGCAAGGTTGGATATAGCAGAAGGAATGGCGAGTGATATGGCAGCAGAACCAAATGGAAGCAGTATAGTAGCTGATCATCCGGTAGATTAAAAATATTTATTTTTTATTATCAGGATCGGAAAAGATTTTCATGTCCAGATGTTTACTAAACGTTAGGCCTAAATGATTATGCAGAAGGAAAAACTATTGAAGAAATTGATAAAATAACACAATCTACAGGACCGCAAATTCCAAAATTTGGAGATGCTGATCCTTATGCCGATGCAGCATATTAAAGATGATTATAACCCAAGAACTTCAGAATATGAGATTTGGGATCATAGACAGGAGGCTGCACTTTCTACAAGAGATGCAAACATTTCAGAATCAAATCCACAATATTCCAATACTAGCGATCCACGAGCGATCCGCGAATTAAACCCTCAAGTACTTACAGATAATCCGACTCCTACCCATATGTCCGACATATCAGGAATATACGTTGATAGAATTGAATCAAGATATGAATCTGGGCAGCAGCATCATCTAACAAATGCTAATGATTTAAAAACAAGAGGTTTTGCAACTATGAAAAATGCATGGCCTTCTCCTTTAGAATGGGCAATAGATGTTTATAATATTGGAATGAACTGGTTATTGGAAAAACCTATCGAAGAATATAAAGAATCTTTAAAACAGGAGTTTTAATCGGAATTATTGTTTTTATTATTGCATTATCTTTATTGTATGTTGTTGGGAAAGATACTTTTAAAGTAAATGATGCCATATTTAAAGACGGAGTAACCTATTATGATAATAAACAATTTGAAGCAGCTGAACAGACATTACAGACTGAAGCCGATAGAGGAAATAAAGATGCTTATCCATATTTAGGACACATTAAATTGATTCTTAATAAACCCAAAGAAGCCGAGAAATATTTGCTGTTGGCTTTGAAAGATTTAAAAGATAATTCCAATATACCAGTAAAACAAAATGTTCTGTTTAATTTGGGGAATGCTTATATAAATCTTAAAGAAGATAATAAGGCTAAAATTTATTTGCAGGAATCAGCAAAATTGGGGAATCCCGATGCTGAAAAATTATTAATTAAATATAATTTAAAGTGAAATTGAAGGTTTTAACTTAAAGATTCGGAATGAAAAACATAATAATTTTGAAGCGAGAAACTCTCTTTTTAAATTAATAAAATATAAAAAGAATATAAAGAGCTGGTCACTACTGACGTGTTGTTTTAAAAACGAAACTTTTATAAATGAAAGCTTAAAGATGTGAGCAGGCCGGATAGTGATAATGAGTACCTTGGTAAGGCAAAGCTTTTTTCAAGAAGCTGAGAAGTTAGGAAACCCCAATAGTAAAAGAAATCTTCAGATTTTGGATTCTTTAGAACATGTCTAAAGCAAATAAAGATCACCGCAACAGTTATGTAAATGTATTATAATGATATTGTTAATTCGAAGGGGTGAAGTATGATCAATCTTGAAAATCAATGTGAGTTCTATCTTTTTAGAAATGTTAATATAATGAGAAAATTAATTGCAGTTTTAGGAGTGATGCTGTTATTGGGTTTTATGTCCTACAAATTTTTATTTAAAAAAGAAGATGAAAAATACCTGGACCAGGGAGTAGAATATTTTAATGAAAATAGATATAAAGAAGCTTTATTTTATTTTGAAATGGCTGAAAAATTAGAGAATACTGAAGCCTTAAAATATTCCGGAACAATTTATCTTGAATCTGGTGATCCTCAAAAAGCAATTCCTAAGTTGGAAAAATATATAAGTAAGATGGACCGTAATGATAACGACTCTAAATTTGTATTAAATGATTTAGGAGTTGCTTATTTTAAGCTGAACGATATAGAAAATGCAAAAAAGTATTGGAAAAAGGCCGCAGCATTAGGAAATGTAACAAGTTCAAATAATCTGAAAGAGCTTGAAACAAAATTGAAATAATGTTGTTTCAGTTTATATTGTATTTAAAAAAGTAGATCATTATTCAAAATGGGGAAGATCCCAATACTTATTTGAATACATCAATCCTGAAAAAGAATATTGAAAACCCTTTCCCTAAAGCTGTTTACCCATCATATTATATCAAAAGTCGTAGAATTACGACATCAAATCGTAGTATTACTACAATTTTTCAGATTTGTACCCAAAAACTTTTTCCATGAAGAGATGGGGCCTATCTTTGTTCTGTAATCAATCACTATTCACAAAACATAAACACTTAAAATTCACCAATCATGGCAGCAAATTCAAGAGGAATCTTAAAATTTAATGGAGGAGAAGGTCAGAAACTTTTAAAGCTGAATTACAGCGTATCAAGATCTACCGATGTTTCAGGACGTGTAGCATCAGACCCATCCAATGCACTTATCAAAATTACAGTTGAAGCGACTGAAAAATCAGACATCTTAGAGAGCCTGTTAAACGGAAAATATAAGCCTACATCAGGAGAAGTTACTTTCAATAAATCTCACGAAGAAGGAACTCTGATTACCCTGAACTGGGAAAACGGATATGTAATTCAGCACGAAGTAGACTTTGATGCTGTTGACAGCAACAGTATGCTGATCAGCTTTGTAGTGAGCGCAGAAACCATCGGCTTTGGAGGTGCCAAGTATGAAGGATTATGGCCGTCTTCAGGAAACTAAGTCCACAGTCTTTTATTAAAAATAACACCGAAGCAGGATAGTGAATGTACTATTCTGCTTTTTTATATCCCGGGTAAATCTTTGTAGCTTTGCCTGTCTATAATCAGAAATAACTTTGAAAACTCATACCTTAATTACTGCTTTCACCTGCTTCTCTTTACTGTCCGTAAACCTTTCCGGCCAGAGAGCCACACCCGATCCGGAGTATATCTTCCGTGGTCCGGTAAAGACCATGTCATTATCTGCACAGGATTATTCCGAAGAAAAAAAAGAACTGAAATCCTATTTTGAATATGATAAAAAAGGACGGAAAGTCAGGGAAATATCTCCTTACAGTACAGGAAGTGAATATTACTATGCAGATCAGGACACAGAAAATCCTGTTCTCACAAGACTTTACAGTAAAGAAAATAATAAGGAATTAAAAATAAGCCTTGAGGATACAGACGCTCACGGAAGAAAAAATCTCAGTGGTGATATCGAAAACGGAAAATGGTCCTACTATTATATTTATGACTACGGAAACAAAACAAATGAGATCAGATGGTTTGCAGATGGTGAAATATACCATCGCGAGACCCGGGAAACCATAGATCTTGAGAAATTCAGCATTCCTGATGGGTTTGTGCCTTTTGAATGGGACAGGAAACTGTCTAAGGGAACAGATGTGCGAAAGATAACATTTTCCGGTAATGATGATAATCATGATCTCAGCTTTGAATTTGTACAGAAAGGAAATCCGGAAAACAAAGTAAGTTTTTATTATCACGGAAACGATGTTTATGATGCCGGAAGAGGAACATGGTACCGATATGAGAACGGTAAATTAACAGAAGAACGTTATGTATACAGCGGATCCGAACTTTCCGACTTCGGACACCGTTATACCTACAATAACAAAGGTCTGCTGATTTCAGATCATTATGGCTATTTCAGCAAAATGCCCAATGTTTTCATGCAGAGGAAAACCTATCAGTATAACGAAAACGGAGACTGTATACAGGAAATACAGGAGGCAGAAAATGAGAAGCCGTTTGTGATCCGCAGAGAATATCAGTATGATAACGGGAAGAACTGGATAAGCCGTAAAGAAATATTTGAAGACGGTTCCGGAAGAACCATTACCCGTCATTTTGAATATTATAAATCCGGTGAGGAAAATATCAGAAACAGTCTTACATCTGATGTTTTCAAACAAAATCTGGCACTCCTGCGGCAGTATAAACCGGCAGCAGAAAAGCTATACAGAGATTATCTTTCGGCCCGGAAGCTGAAAAATGAACAGATGCCCGAAACAACAGATTACAGGAAACTGAGATCCGCGAAATGGCAGGACTTTTTACCCTTAAAACAAAAGCTGGATACACTTACCACCGGAGACCTTAATAAGGACGGGCTGGAAGATATAGTATTCGTTTATGAACAGGAAAAGCTTCTTAAACATGAACGCAATGAAAAAAGAATCCTGAGAATCCTTCTGAAACAGCCTGACGGCAAATATATGATGGCTGCCGAAAGCAGTGGTGCCGTAGCCGGAGAAAATATGAATAACGTATTTTTTTCCGGAATTGAAATTAAAAAAGGACTGCTCATCATTGATCACGACTTCCTGAGAGGAGGTGCAGTACACAAATACAGATACCAGAACAACGGCTTTTATCTGATTGGGGCGGAATCCCGTTCAGGAGATGCTTCCCATTATTCAAGCATAGATTATAACCTCAGCACCGGAAAATATATGGCCGTATTTGAAAATTCAGAATCAGATCCACAGCTTCCGGAATCGTATAAAAAAGATGGCGTAAAAAAGATTTCTCCCTTACCGGAAATTGAGACTTTTGAGTTGTTCTCGCTGGAAGTGAATGGGAATATGCTTTAATGCGGGAGAACAGAGATGATGGACGGATAGATGGGAGAGGAATGGTGAATAATCAATTTTGCGGGGCAGGTGAATGAGTGAATCTGAGAGTGTAAGGTTCATAAAGCAAGAACATAGATAACAGACAGATAGATAATAGGCATTCCGGTTAAGAGTAAAATATAAAAAATGAATCAGAAACAGGCTTTACCTGATCTGCTGTCTGTTCCCTAAAACCGTCATCTGGCCTACCAACTTATACCCCTTTTTCTTATATTTGTTCATTATAGACAATATGGACGCAACACAAGATAAAAGACTCTTTCTCATCGATGCTTATGCGATGATCTTCAGAGGATATTACGCACTGATCAGGAATCCTAGACTCACCAGCAAAGGGCTGGACACTTCCGCTGTTTTCGGTTTTACCAACTCTCTGATCGAACTGATCAGAAGAGAAAAACCTACCCACCTTGCCGTTGTTTTCGACGTAGGCCAGGCCAGTGTAAGAACAGAAGACTTTTCAGACTATAAGGCCAACAGAAGTGAAACTCCTGAAGCCATTAAAATTGCCGTTCCATACATCCACAGAATTCTGGAAGCAATGCATATTCCGATTTTGGGAGTAGAAGGTTATGAAGCAGACGACGTAATCGGAACAATTGCCTGCAAAGCAGAAAAAGAAGGCTATACCACATTTATGGTAACACCGGATAAAGATTTTGCACAACTGGTGACCGACAAAATCAAGATCTATAAACCGGGATTAAAAGGAGGTGATATCGAAATTCTGGGCGTTGAGGAGGTTAAAGCAAAATATGAAATTGAAGACCCTAAACAGGTAATCGATTATCTGGCAATGATGGGAGATGCAGTAGACAATATTCCGGGACTGGACGGTGTTGGTGAGAAAACTGCCATGAAATTCCTTAAAGAATACGGAAGCATTGAGAACCTGCTGGCCAATACGGATCAGCTGAAAGGAAAACTGAAAGAGAAAGTGGAAGCTTCGGCAGAACGCGGAATCTTATCCAAAAAGCTGGCAACCATCATCTGTGACGCTCCCGTAGAATTCCACCAGGAACAGTACGATCTTGAAACTCCGGACTTTGAAAAAGTAAAAGAAGTTTTTGATGAGATAGAATTCAGAAGACTGTACGAAAATCTGTACAGGGCATTTGCTCCGGCAGCAGCTGAAACAGTAGTCGTAAGCGAAGTTGAGGTAAAACAGACCGCTTCAGGTACAGAAGTAAAGGGGCAGGTGATGCAGCTTGACCTTTTTGCCAATTTTGAAGAACTGGATCAGGCTACCTCTACCAAATCTACTATTGAACACAACGATCATCTGTATCAGTTTGTCAACAATCCGAAAGCCCAAAAAGTACTGGTTAGTAATTTGTTGAAACAGAGGGCGGTCTGTTTCGATACCGAAACCACTTCCCTGAATGAACTGGAAGCCGAACTTGTAGGAATGAGTTTCTCCTATAAAAAAGGACTTGCTTATTATATCCCTCTATCCGAAGATAAGGGAGAAGTATTACAGACTCTGGAAATTTTCAGACCGTTTTTTGAAAAAGAAGACCTTCTGAAGATCGCCCACAATCTTAAATTCGATTATAAAATTTTAAAACAATACGGGATTACGGTAAAAGGGGCCATGTTTGATACCATGATTGCCCATTACCTGCTGAATCCGGACGGAAGACACGGAATGGATTATCTTTCTGAAGTATACCTGAACTATAAACCTGTTTCCATTGAGACCATCATCGGTAAAAAAGGAAAAAAACAGGGGAACTTCAGAGATGCGGACCTGAGAACCCAAACCGACTATGCAGCAGAAGATGCCGATGTGACATTCCAGCTATACGAGCTTTTTGCCCCGCAGCTGAAAAAAGAAAACCTGGAAGAACTTTTCTTCAAAATAGAAATGCCGCTGATGGAAGTTCTGGCCAAAATGGAACTTGCCGGAATATCTCTCGATGAAAAATGGCTGGCTCAGGAAAGCGTAGATCTTGAAAATGATCTGAAACAGCTGGAAACCAAAATTTTTGAACTGTCAGGGGAAGAATTCAATATGAACTCACCCAAACAGCTGGGAGAGATTCTCTTTGAAAAGCTACAACTCGATCCTAAAGCTAAAAAAACAAAAACAGGACAATACGCTACCTCCGAGGACGTTCTTCAGAAACTTTCCTCGAAACATGAAATTATCAAGCATATCCTGGAATACAGAACTTACCAGAAACTGAAATCTACCTATGTAGATGCACTGCCTTCGCAGATTGATAAAGAAGACCAGAGAGTACATACCAACTTTTCCCAGACCACTGCTGCAACCGGCCGTCTGGCAAGTGTAAACCCGAACCTTCAGAATATTCCGATCAGAACACTCCGTGGGCAGCAGATCAGAGGAGCCTTCGTTTCCGGAGAAGGAAAGAAGATCATCTCTGCCGACTACTCGCAGATCGAACTTCGTCTGATCGCTGAAATTTCAGGAGAAGAAAATATGATCAAAGCTTTCCAGAACGGAGAAGATATCCATGCTTCCACTGCAGCCAAACTTTTTAAAATTCCGTTGGAAGAAGTTTCAAAAACCCAGAGAAGCCAGGCAAAAACAGTGAACTTTGGAATTATTTACGGACAGGGAGCATTTGCTCTGGCAGAACAGACCGGATTATCCAGAACCGAAGCCAAACAGATGATCGAAGCCTATTTTGAAACCTATCCGAAACTGAAGGAATATATGGCGGAACAGGTGAATAAAGCACGCCAACTGGGGTATGTGGAAACTATCCTGGGAAGAAAAAGGCATTTAAAAGACATCAATTCCAACAATTTTGTGGTAAGAGGTCATGCCGAAAGAAACGCTGTGAATGCGCCGGTTCAGGGAAGTGCCGCAGATGTTGTAAAACTTGCGATGATTAAAATCGATAAAGAACTGGACGCACAGAATCTGAAAACCAAAATGCTTCTGCAGGTTCACGACGAACTGGTGTTCGAATCTCCTGCTGAGGAAATTGAAGCCGCTTCAGCACTCATCAAAAAAGAAATGGAAAGTGCCCTTGAAACACAGGTACCGTTACTGGTAGAAGTGGGAGTAGGGAACAACTGGCTGGAAGCACATTAATCGATTATTTCTTCAGTATACATAAAAACTTCCGCACACCGGCGGAAGTTTTTTTATCACCATAGATTTCATACAGGCAAACTCATTATAATTTTTTCGCAGGATATTAAAGGCCTGAAATAGTGATAAAATCCCCTTTTGCTGTCATTTTCATTCAGGAAAATAAATAAAGTTGATTTTTATAAAATACCGGCTATTCGTGATTAATCATATTATAAACTTTTATCACCACTTCTTCCGGCGATGTTTTTTCAAACAGGTACTGCTCTTTTTTCAAAAGAATGGTTTTCGATTCAGAAGGCATATCCTCTTCCATAGTGTTCACGGTCTCGTGGATCAGTTTTCCTTTCATCGGTTCATAGTATAACGCAGAATGAGATCCGGCTCCCATATTGTATGTTTCCACATAAGTAAGGATCAGGGATCCGTTCAGGTATTTGAATTTGCTGAACATATTTCCGTTGGGTCCTATGTCATATAAATTGATATGCAGCTCTCCTTTCGTAATGCTGATATCTTCCGGGTCGTGCATTTTATACCCATATTCATTGTATTCAGCAGGAAAGACCTTATCTGATATTTTGTCCACTCTGTAAGACTGATCCGGGTTTCTAAGCAGGATCATCATCTTTCTTTCGCTCAGTGAATCATTTTTCTTTCTTACCACCAGCGCCATATCCGGAAGACCGTCCTGATTGAGATCGCCTTCCGCATCATATTGTATTTCATAGCCCCCCGGAACCAGATCTTCAGCTTTAGCGGCTGTTTTAAAAGATTCAGCTGGAAGCCCGGCATCTGTTACCTTATCATTCTTAACGGTTTTTACAGAATCCTGTTTTGAGGGCAGAGCAGCGGTTTTTTCCTTTTTTTGGCATGAGTAGAAGAACAGAAGGCATAAAACCAGTATAGGAAAGATTTTTTTCAAGACTATTTATTTTGTGGGTGTACAAATCTAGTATTTATTTCTTTATAAAATATCTTATAGAATGATTCTGATCATCGCGAGGTCATCCGTAGGTTTTACACCATAATGCTGTTCCAGATGTTTAAGCTTTCTGTTGAGCATCTCTTCAGTCTCATGATAGGTAAAATCAGTCATCAGATATTGGATAAAATCGATTTTATTCTCAGTATTTGCTTTCTTTACCTGGGTAAAAGTGAGGATTCCGTCCGTAGCAATAGAAACATCCTTCAGGTTTTCGAAAAACAGCTTCTGCTGCCGGGAATACCAGTCATCAAAATCCTCATGAAGATGATACGCTAAATAATCAGGCTTATTGTCTCTGTCGTATTCCGTTATTTTTCCATTGATGCAGATTACTCCGTCTCCGATGCTTAGAATGATTCCTTTATCTTCTTTTATATTGTAGAACAGGATGATCAGAGTAGCCAGCAGCTCTTTTTCGTCAAGCATCAGCTGCTTTTTTACAAGAGACACTTCTCTGAAGACACTTCGCATAATGTCTTTAAGCTCCTCGTCTATACTTTCAGGAGGTGTTTCATATAAATCTTTATATCCTTTTTCAATAACGGCTTTCCGTAATATTTTCCCAATCAGAACAGAGGCGAAATGACTGTCCAAAGCGGTAGAACATCCATCCATAACGGCACAGATGATTTTGTCCGAACCTATTTTTCGGATCATCAGATGGTCTTCACATTGGTTGGTATGATACTCTCCGATCTGTATAGCAGAATAAATATTCATCAATAATAATTAATAACCGTTAGAAGAATAGCTTTCCGTTGATAAGTTCCACAGCTTTTCCCGGTTCGTTATACTTCCAGCCCTGTTTCATGGCTTCCTTTATTTTGGAACGGATCAGGTACGGTGTGATTTTCATAGGCATTCTGCCATAATATCCGGATCTGCAGAATCCGGTATAGATCAGAAGAAGCTGTCCTTCGCTTTCGTGCCGCACGGGTATTCCATAATCCGAATCATGACCCTCTCTGTGTGAAACGGCTTTTCTTATTTTCCAGTAGAAGATTTCATCGTCTACAACGATTTTTCGGAGTCCTTTTTTTGCAATAGCCATTGTATTTTGTATTATAAACAGCATTTTCTAAGTTCATACAGAAGACTTATCTGAGAAGATAGCTGTTCTGTACTTATATTATAGACGTTGTAAGATTTGTGTACAGGAAATCCTCCGTTTCTGTATTCCTGCATTTTTTTCCAGTCATCTGTATATTTTGCAAAATGATTGGTTTTATTGATTCTGTCAAGATAAACAACGGTTTGTAAAACACTTTCCTGGTCAAAATAAAGATGAGGTTTTTGCAGATAATAATTAAGATACTGATCAAGATATTCCATCGTCTTCTCATTATTATAAAAAGCCAGAATAAGAGCATAAAGATCACCTGCATAGCATACTTCACTTTTAAGAAAATGAGTGCCGATAATATCAATATGATGTTCGTGATTTTTTACAGCAGAAAGGTAGGCTCCCACTGTTCTGGTCCTCCAGTTGAAGTCGCCCAAAAGAGCCAGGATTACTTCTTCAGTAATCTCGTTCTTAAGGTGTTTTATTTCTTCGGTCCAGGAACCGGAAGTATCTCTTATATTCATATAAAAAGGAACTACCCATTTATCAATGAATTCCTCGCTGAGCTGGAAATCATTTTTATAACTTACCAGATGAGTAAATATGGATGAATGTCTTACCGTGGCTCCTGCCGAGTGTAAATACATTTCGTTTTGAAGATCTTCGTTCATATTAGAATAGTATTGCTATATGGGTTTCTTGAGGTAAAATATTATTTACTTTCCGGATTTTTAGTTTTCTTCAAAACTTCAATCTCTCTGTTCATTCTTTCTTCCCAGTTTTTTCCGTTCCTCCTTTCCAGATAAATTTCTGTCAGTTCAATGTATTTTTCCTGTGCTTTAACGTCCATATGATCAAAAATGCAGCCGGAATTTTTAGCTGTGATACCATATTTTTTCCGGATACTGTCTATACTGTTCATTGTCTTTTGATCATACTGTGGAATGAAAAATCCACTGCCGTACATTCTGGTGACGCTATCATTTTTAATGTCCGCTTTGGCTTCCTGAATATAAAAATTTTCTCTTTTGGAAAGTTCCCTTTTATTTTCCATAAAACGGCTTACTGCTGTATAAACAAAAAATGCAAAAACGAGCAGATTCAGAATAGGAAATATCCTCATAAACTTATTTTTGAAGCTTAATTTTTTAATATCCAGGCTGCTGACCAGATAAGCAACTAAAGCGGTGGCAGCAAAAATAGCAGGCAGATACTGGATGCCGCTTTCACGGATCATTCGCAGAGGATTAAACCGGGAAGGATAATTGATGAAGTAACCCCCGAAAATATAAACGGTGACAACCAGCAGGATGATAATAACATTAAGGATGACGATTCTTTTATTCATAACGGCAGTTCCGGTATTAAGACAGGTTACAGAGTGAACGATTTCTTATCTGTTTATTCTTTCATATATAATTTCATCACTGGTAAAATGACCATTGAAACAGTTTTCCGGTGTCATATCAATAAGGTCAAACCACAGCTTGAAACGGTAGGTCTTTCCGAATATCAGGTCACGGTATTGTATGGTTTCTTGGATAGGAATAGAATACGTATAGGTTTGTCCGGGTTTCAGTTTCTTTGTCTTTTTAATACAGTTAATGCAGTCTACATCGGCTGTATGCTTTATAGCGACACCTGGATCGGGACTTTTCTCGTAAATGTCCGTCAGCTGCATTCTGTAAGCGGAAAAATCTTTATTGATCTTAATTTTTTCAGAACCGGTATTGGTTACAGACAGCCTGACAATTCCTTTATCCTGAAGACTATCCACATGATATACATACTTCAGCGGGCATTTCTGTTGAGCATACAGCCACATCATCTGAAGCATCAGAAAAAGAGATAACAGTTTTTTCATGGTTAGTTTATTGAATCTAAGATAACTAAAATTTCAATTAAAAATAAGACTCATCTCAGTAAGGATACTGCTGTTTAATGATTTTAAGTTTTTCTTCAAGATCCTGTTTAAGTCTTTCATTGATCTCAGGCCATTTTTCATCATTACCTGAATAAAATTCACGATAAATGCCAAGCAGCTGGAAAAAATTATTTTTATAAAGTTTCAGGGCTTCATAATTTTCATCAGAATTGAATTCTCTGTAATCATAATATCGGTAAAGCAGAAACTGCTCGTCTGAAGAAAGGCTTTCTTCAAAAGAAATATGAGTGGCAATGCCGGTTGCCTTTTTCAGGGTTATTTCTTCCGTCCGGAGCTGATGATATAAGAGACCGAGGATCGCTCTGGAAACGATTTCAGGATCTGCACCTCCGGAATTATTACGCAGGATCTGCATCATATCATGTCCGTTTCGGGTAGTGGAAATTTCAATGAAGGCATACTCAGACTCCTCTTCAGAAGCAAGTACAGAATCTGCCCATGAAGAAACAGCATAGGGCTGGAGTGCTCCCTGATCAAGAAGGATCATGAAAACACACAGCAGGTTTTCATGATCCTTTATCGATTTTCTGTTCATAAGAACTAAACCTTAAATTCAACTTCGCCCATATAATACAGGGAGTAATCATCCGTTTCCACGGAAACAGGTTGGGGAATGACAAATCTGCTGGCAAAAATAATGGCATTCACAGGGGTATCCATTCCAAGCTCGTTGATTTTCTGCTCTATCACCGGGAGCCATTCATCAGCATAAGAATACTCCGAAAACTTTTCATAGATCCCCAGCCTTTCATCTTCAAAACCATATTCTAAAAAATCATAGTCGAACCAGTTGATGTGCTGTGATTCGGCAAACTTTGAAACATATTGGTCATCAGACTCTTCACCGATATAATAATCGTCATTCTCTTCCACAAAACTATAAAACTCTTCTTCGCTTCTGAAATATCCCAGCCAGAAGTGTGAAATTTCTGTATCCATAAATTCTTTTTTTATTACCATATTGTAGGATCACCGGATTTCGGCGTCTCTGATAAGCCTGTAAAATCCGGGTGCTCTGTTTTTATATTTCCCAGGAAGAAAGTTTCCTGATTACAGAGCTTTGCAGATACAAAAATATTCAATTAAATCGGATATTGTTAAAAACCGCAGAAATCTGCGTGGGGAGTATGTTTTTTTATTGTAATTTTATTTTGGCTAAATTTTATATCTACATGGAATTTTTACAGGACCATTCCGTCCAAAATGAACTGCTGCTGATCCTGATTTCTGTTATCCTCGGGCTTCTGATCGGAGCAGAAAGAGAATACCGGAACAAATCGGCCGGATTGCGTACTTTTATTCTGGTATGTTTCGGATCCTGCCTGTTTACCATGCTTTCCGTTAGAATCGGAGTGGAGAATCCGGACCGTCTGGCGGCTAATATTATTACGGGAATCGGATTTCTGGGGGCAGGGGTCATCTTTAAAGGAGACAATAAAATCGACGGGATCACAACGGCAACAACCATCTGGGCAACGGCTTCCATTGGAATGGCGGTAGGATCCGGCTATGTTTATCTTTCCCTGGTAGGAACCGCCCTGGTTCTGCTTATTTTAAGCGCATTGATCTATCTTCAGGAATTCATAGACAACCGTCACAAAATCAGGGAATACAGAATAGCGGTTTCCGGGAAGGAAGATATAAAGTATTGCGAAAAAGTATTTGAAGATCATCATTTAAAACACCTTCTAATCAAGCTTCAGTATACCAAAGATAATCTTGCCGTTACCTGGAAGCTCACGGGAGATAATAAAGACCACGATAAAATAATTCAGAGCCTTATCAGTGATCCTAAAATTATCGCTTATCAGTTTTAAAATAAAAGCAAAAAAATAAAGGCCTGAGCCTTTATTTTTTCTTGAAAACGTACAGATCCTTGTTCGGTCCGTCTATCTCTTTGCCATCCATATCCAGCTGGATAAGCATATTTTCGCCTACTTTGTATTTATATTTGGCTGTTTTGCCTTTTAAAGTAATGATACTTCCCGTTGCATCCCATTCAAAGGAACCTTTATCATCAGATTTTGATTTCCTGTCAATGTATTCCTCAGTAATGCTGAATGTTTTGTCGTTGTTGAGAGTTAAGGAAGTTTTTATTCCCGGACAGTCCGCACATGGAACTACCGCGTCATAAGTTCCCGGCCAGTCCAGAGCATTTTCTGAAGTATCGCCCGGCGCAGAAGGAGTAGCTTTGGTAATACTGCTGTCTGACGGAGGCGTCTGAGTCTGTACCGTTGCTGAATCTGATTCAGGATTGGCAGGCTCACCCTCGCTTTTTTCTTTTGTACATGATGCCAGAAATACTGCGGATGCAATTCCCAGGATTAACATTTTGCTTTTTAACATGATAAGTAATTTAAATATATTAATATTAAGTTCAGTCATAATCAACAAAAATTACGCCATAGGAAAAGCAGGAAAGCGGGAAGATGAAGAATGGAAGATAGAGATTTAAGAGGTTTTTATATGGGAATAAAGCCTTCTGTGAGGTAAACTCTGTCGGATTTTAGGTCATACGTGGCAGCTTTGTAGCTCCCATCAGCAAAAGCCAGTTTTTTTGACTTATTTTCTTATTGTTAAACGAATGATTTTCAGTCTGAATATCTATTATCTACCCGTCTATTATCTATCCATCTATTATCTCTCTTCCCCTTGAGCGGCAAAACTGGCCAATCACCATTCATCAGATCCAGGTCTCCAGTCTCTGTTACTCCGTTTTAAACCACACAAAAGCGAATTTTCACCGCCTTTTTATGGCTATATTCTTAATTTTCTTTGTAAATTGGGGCAAAATTTTGATTATGACAAAAAAGATACTTTTATCCGTATTTATTTTGCCGGCTGCAATGGCATTTGCACAACAGTATGGAGGAATGTGGATTCCTACCGAGCTGAATGAGAAGGAAATGAAGGACCTGGGAATGAAGATCTCTGCCAAAGATATTTTCAATACCCAGAAGCCCAGCATAAAAGACGCAGTAGTGCAGTTCAACGGCGGATGTACCGCAGAAATCATTTCTCCTAAAGGATTATTATTAACCAATCACCACTGCGGATACGGACAGATCCAGGCGCATTCAACCGTTCAGAATGATCTTTTATCCAATGGTTTCTGGGCAAAGAATCCTCAGGGGGAGCTTCCGAATCCGGGGGTAAAAGTAGATTTCATTGTTGATATCAAAGAAGTGACCGATCAGATTCTGGAAGGTACAGACAAACTTGTAGAACCTGAACTGGCTAAAAAGATCGCTAAGAATATAGAGATCTATAAAAATTCCCAGAAAATAGAATCGTATCAGTCGATCTCTGTAAAGCCGATGTATTATGGCAACAAATACTATGCTTATACTATTGAGACCTATAAAGATATCCGTTTGGTAGGAGCACCGCCTCAAAGCATAGGGAAGTTCGGAAGCGATACGGATAACTGGGTTTGGCCAAGACATACCGGAGATTTCTCTATCTTCAGGATTTATGCAGGTAAAGACAACAAACCGGCAGAATATTCGGCAGACAACATTCCTTACGTTCCGAAACATTACCTTCCGGTTTCCATAAAAGATAAAAATGAAAATGATTTCACCTTTGTTTTCGGATTCCCGGGAAGAACGACGGAATATCTTCCGGCTGTTGCAGTGGAAAAGATCATGACAGATATTGATCCTGCCAGAATTGCCGTACGTGAGGTAGCCCTGAAGACGCTTGATGAAAAAATGCGTACAGACAACGAAACCCGAATTAAGTATTCTTCAAAATATGCATCAGTAGCCAATTACTGGAAGAAATGGATAGGAGAAGTGGAAGGACTGAAAAAATCCGGAGCGGTAGAGAAAAAAGTCATGTATGAAGGCTCTCTCGTAGCCAAGAATCATGAAATTAAAGCTACTCTTGACCAGCTGAATAAACTGTACAATGATCAGGCTCCTTACGCCCTGAACAATGCTTACTACACAGAAGTGGTGAGAAATGCAGAAACCCTGAAACTTGCCGGTGATTATTTTGATTATATAGCCTCCGTGGAAGCAGGAAGAATGGATGAAAAAGAACTGTCTAAATTAAAGTCAAAACTGACTTCTTTCTACAAGGATTACAGTGCGGAGCTTGATGCCAGAGTAACGGCAAAATTGCTGGCACTGTATGCCAATAAAACAGCACCACAGTTCTTACCGGCAGGATTCAACAAATATAAAGATGAGAATCAGAATATGCCTGTGATTGAAGAAATGTCGAAAAATTCTATCATTACCGGAAGAGCTCAGGTAAACGGAGCCGCTCTGAATGCAGATATTGACAAGGCTTTTTCTAATCCGGACAAGCTCATCAAAACCCTTAAAAAAGATCCTGTTTTTCAGTTATACGTTACCATGAGAGAAATGTATATGAAAACTGCAGATCCTCAGTATACCACTCTTCAGGGGAAAATAGATGTTCTTCAGAAAACGTTCATGGCCCAGCAGATGCAGACCGATAAAGAAAGAAAATTCTTCCCGGATGCCAATTCTACCCTTCGTGTAACCTATGGGAAAATAAAAGGTTCTAACCCGAGAGATGCTGTTTCTTATGCATACCAGACCCATTTGGCCGGAGTTATTGAAAAATATGTTCCGGGAGACTACGAATTTGATGTTCCTAAAAAACTGATCGATCTTTACAATAAAAAAGATTACGGAATTTATAAAGATAAAACAGGGGATGTTCCGGTAGGATTCACAGCTACCAACCATACCACCGGAGGAAACTCAGGAAGCCCGGCACTGGATGCTTACGGAAATCTTGTAGGACTGAACTTCGACAGACAGTGGGAAGGAACAATGAGTGATATCAACTTTGACCCGCGTTTCAGCAGAAATATTATGGTAGATACCAAATATATCCTTTTCATTATCGACAAATATGCCGATTCCAAATGGCTGATTGATGAAATGAAAGTGATAAAATAATTTTTAAAACATACCTTTAAGAATCTGTTTGAATTTAATTTTGAATAGATTCTTTTTTATTTTTACAGGATGAAAGACAGGATCATCAATCTACTGGCAGCTTTTGAATCGGAAAATATCGGGAAATCTTTTCCGCTGGATTACTGCCTGCCTGTCTATCATTGCGTTTCCGATGAAGATTTACCTCATGCCAGGCATATCATCAGGTATAAAAATACCAGGCAGTTTGAGGAAGATATTGATTATCTTTCAAAACACTTTCAGTTTGTAGACTGGGCGGAATTTAAAGATTTTGTCAGGGGAAATTTCAAACCGAAGAAAAAGATTGCCCTGCTTACCTTTGATGACGGCTTCAGGGATTTCTATGATACCGTTGTTCCCCTGCTGGAAAGGAAAGGGATTTATGCCTGCAATTTTATCAATCCGGCCTTTATCGATAACCGTGATCTGATGTTCAGATGCAAAGCCGGTTTAATTATTGAGGCTGCTGAAAAAAAGACCATACTGAATCCTGAAATATATCCGCTGTTATCACTGGAAGAACTGGAAAAAGAAGCCGTAAAGCAGCAGGTACTTCAGATACAGTACGGAAAAAGGGAAATACTGGATCAGCTGGCTGAAAAACTGGAAATAGATTTCGGAGCTTATTTAAAAGAATATCAGCCTTATCTGAGCACAGAACAATTAAAAACACTGACGAGAAAAGGTTTCGGGATCTCCTCCCACAGCTGGGATCATCCTTTGTACAACGGGCTTTCACTGAATGAGCAGCTGGAAACCACCAACCGTACATTCAGCTACCTTAAAGAGAATAATTTTTTATACGAAAGCTTTGCATTTCCGTTTACAGATTTTGGCGTAAATAAAGACTTTTTTGATGAACTTTTTAAAAATGACGATCTGTTCTGCAGTTTCGGATGTGCCGGAGTAAAACTGGACAGCATAGTAAGAAACTTTCAGAGAATTCCTATGGAAACCGGAGAAAATGCCGGAAAAATCCTCAAAGCTGAAACAGCTTATTTCAAAATGAAAAAGCTGATCAATAAAAATATGATTGTAAGAAAATGACAGAACTGAAAACATTCAACAGAAAAGAACTTGAAGAATTGATCTCTTCCGGCGGTTTTCAGCAATACGGTTTTCTTCCGGTCACCAGACACCGTGCAGAATCCCAGATCAGAAACCCGAAAGCTTCAGATGAGCAGACGCTCCTTATTCTGGCCTTTTACAACGGTCAATTGGCAGGATATGCAGGATGTTTTCCGGACAGTTTTGCAACAGGGGAAAGTGTAATTTCCTATGCATGGCTGAGTACCTTATACGTACACCCTGAATTCCGGAAAAAAAGAGTGGCCAAAAAATTATTGAAAAAAGCGTGTGAAGAATATGAAGGCCGGATTGCCATAACGGAATTCACCGCTGAAGCCGAAGCTTTATATACGATCATGGGTGTTTTCGGGTATGTTTTTCCGAAAGAAGGCAAAAGATACTATTTCAGGACGGATGCTGCGTGTATTATTCCAGAGAAAAGGCCAGAGACAAAGAATTTGAAACCTCTTTTTCATATGATGGATGCTATGGCCAATTCCATTCTGTCCGTCAGAAATTTTAAAATAAAAAAGCCCGGTTTCCGGTATGAAATTCTGGGCAGGATCGATACCGAAAGTGCTGATTTCATGGCTGAATTTTCAAGCCGGCGCAGTGCTGAAGAAATCAATGTTTTTATAGACCATCCATGGATTCTGGAAGGGAAAAAAGATCACCGGTATCTCTTTTCAGGATTTGCTGAGGTTTTTAAATATTTCTGGGTAAAAATCTATGACGAAAACAACAGGCTCTCTTCCTGTTTCCTGTTGCAGCTCCGCGATGGATACCTGAAAATTCCTTACCTTTTTTCAAATAATGATTCAGACCGTGTTGTTGATTTCCTCAGCTATTTCATTGTTAAAAATAAGATCAAAGGCCTGACCAGCTATCAGGCAGATCTCAACAACACAATAAAAACTTCAGGAACATTTCCAAAGATCTACGAACGGGATTTCAAACGCGAATATCTTTTCCATAAACAACTCTTACAGATTCTTCCCGAAGGATTTGACCCGCATTACCAGGACGGCGACGGTGACTGTATGATGACGTAACTGACGTTTCTGAAAATAGGTAATAGGTAATAGGTAATAGGTAATAGGTAATAGGTAATAGGTAATAGGTAATAGGTAATAGGTAATAGGTAATAGGTTGCTTTGCTGTGTAACTCCGATCAGTCAAAGCCTTATTTTCTTATTATTAACGAATGATCTTCAGTCTCAATATCTATTATCTATCCGTCCATTCTCATTCTTCTCCTTTCTGAATCTAAAACTCCCAAATTCCCCATTTTCTTGCGCAGCAAAATTGACTATTGACAGTCTTATGTCTCTCATCTATCCGTCTATTATCTATCCGTCTGTTATCTCTCTGTCTGTTATCTCCATCTTACAAAAAAAGACCGCCCAATACTGAACGGTCCATATTTTAATGCCCAAAAATATCCCTCAGGCTGACTTCCTTAAAAGTTCCCATCCGGTTCACTGCATCCATATCCAGATTTTCTTTCTTACCGATAATGGCAGTATTAAAGCGTACCGGTTTGATTTCTGTTTCATAAAACTGTTTCACATCTTCAAACTTCAGACTTCCGATCTGCTCATAAATATCTTTCCTGAAATCGTGGGAAATTCCCAGTTTTTTCAGTCTCAAAGTATTGAAAAAGATATTATTTCTGGTAATTCTTGTTGAAGCAATCTGTTTAAGGGCCGCATTTCGGGCATTTTCAAACTGTACAGGCACTTCAGGCAGTTCGGTCATCAGTTCTGTCATTGTATCTACGGCAATCTGCAGTTTATCAGGCTGGGTTCCGATATAAGTGGTAATATAATCGTGGTGGCCCAGTTCGGCATTGGCTGCATAAGAGACATAAGCAGAATACGCTAAGCTTTTACTCTCACGGATTTCCTGGAAAACGATAGAGGAAAGACCTCTTCCAAAATATTCGTTATACACATTGATCTTTCCGAAATTGGAAGTATTCACAGGGTTTCCTCTTGCTATTTTGCTCATTTCCATCTGAACCATATCATAATTCACGAAATAGACGTTCCCGTCAGTCTCCGGTTCCGGATAGTATTTGGCTTCAGGAATCTCTAAACTTACGGGTTCCGTATACCGGCCGATATATTCTTTAAAAGCATCAAAATCTTTTCCGTAAAAGAAAATCTGATATGGAAATCTGAAAAGCTTTTTCATACGGTCGGTAAACACTTCAGGATGGCTGCTTTCAAGCTCTTCTTTGGAAATAACATCCGTAAAACGGGAAAAGCTTCCCAGCTTGGTATACGTGGTAAGCGCGGTCATAATACGGGTTTTATCATTTTTAGTTGCCTGGCGGTTTTCCAGAACGGTTCCTACAAACTGGCGGTAGATATTCTCATCAGGAGAAGCGTTATACATCCAGTGCTGAAGAAGGGCAATTCCTTTTTCTATATTTTCTTCCAGTCCGTTCAGAGAGATCAGGAGTTGATCATTGGTGGTTTTGAAATCATTGGTAATACCGATTTTGAAGAACTCTTTTTTAAGATCTTCAGGTGAAAACCGATCCGTTCCCAGATATTGAAGCAGCTGTGTTGAAATTCCCAGATCCCTGTCGTTATCACTTCCGAAAGGAAAAATAAAATGAACCTGTGCTATATCATTGTACTTGTTCTTTACAAAACTTATTTTTTTATCTTTTACAGAATCAGTGGTGATCTCCTTTTGATAATCAATAAATTCTGGTTGTATATCATCTGTTTTTTCAGCTAAAATTTCCTGCAGAAACTCCGATTGCGCCTCACGGTTGATCTTAATAGGCGTTATTCCCGGGTTTTCCACTCTGAGAAGCTTGTCGTTAACCCCTTTTTCCTTGTAAATGGCAACATAATTATCTTTAAAGAACGTGTTGGCAAACTCAATCACCTCTTCTTTGGTAATGGCTGCATATTCATCCATTTCATTCAGTTCCTGCTCCCATGACCGGCCTCTGATGTAGGTGTCATAAAGATTGGTAGCCAGGCCTTCCGCAGTTTCCAGCCCCTTCATTCTCTGCAGTTTGAAATCGCTGATGATTGCCGGAAGCATCCAGTCCGGGAAATCTCCTTTTTTGATCAGCTCAATCTGTTCCAGGATCATTTCTACCGCCTCGTCAAGCGTTTGTGATTCTTTGGGAACCGCTACTGCGGAAAAATAGCCATATTGTTTTAAACCTAATGAAAAAGCCTGTGCCCAAAGCATTTTCTGGGTTTGGTTGATGTTCAGGTCAAGAAGTCCGGCTTCCCCTCTGTTGCTCAGAATATTGGCCGTAATATCGGCAAGCATGGCTTCCCTTGTACCATAGCTGTCTGTTCTCCAGGCAATCTGTACCCTCGGGGTAGTCGGGCTTTTTACCGTTCTTTTTACAATTTCAGTCATCGGCTGTTCAACAACCGGAGTTTTTTTCGGCAGCTCTTTATAAGGAATATCCCCGAAATACTGGTCAACCAGCTGAATTGTTTCTTCAAAATCCAGGTCACCTACCAGAACCATTGCATAATTATTCGGAACGTAATATTCATCAAAATATTTATGAATAGCCTTCATAGAAGGGTTTTTCAGGTGTTCCGGTTTTCCGAGCGTAGTCTGCTGCCCGTTGGGATGCGTTGGAAATAAAGCATCCATCAGTTCATAACTCACCAACCGGCTGTCATTATCCTGAGCCCTGTTGAATTCTTCATATACCGATTCCAGTTCCGTGTGAAAAAGGCGGAGAACCATTTCAGAAAACCTTTCCTTTTCAATTTTCAGCCATTTTTCAAGTTCATTGTTCGGGATATTGTTTTTGTAAACTGTTTCATCAAACCAGGTATGGGCATTGGTTCCGCTGGCTCCCAGGGATGAAATTGCCTTGTCATATTCATTGGCAATGGCATACTGACTGGCCTCCTGCGAGATTTCGTCTATTTTCCTGTATATCTCTTTTTTCTTTTCAGGATCCTGTTCTGCCTTGTGCTGCTCATACAGTTTTGAAATCTGATCCAGAAGTTCTTTTTCCTTTTCCCAGTTTTGGGTACCCAGTCTGGAAGTTCCTTTAAACATCATATGCTCCAGGTAATGGGCAAGTCCTGTGTTATCAGAAGGGTCATTATTGCTTCCCGTTCTTACAGGGATAAAAGTCTGTATCCTCGGCGCATCGGAATTTTGGGCAAGAAAAACCTTCAGACCGTTCTTCAGGGTGAAAATTCTTACTTTGTTTTCGTCATGCGTTATGGTAATATATTCGTAATTGTGGATGTCCGTGTGGACCGTTTCCGTATATTTTTTGTCAATCATAGATCAGTTCATTTCATTCCTTAAACCCGAATGTATTACAAATGTAAGGAATCAGATAAAAATGGCGTTGCTTTTTCTTATTAACGTCAGTTCAGAATCAGAATTTAATTGATTGAACTCAATAGATCATGTTTGGAATTATTTTTTGATTAAAAAGATTCACGCAAAGTTGATGACTAACCGCTTTATTTTAAGGGGTGCAAAATGGTGAGATTTCGTCGCTGATGATGCTCAATATATAATCCTTTTCATTTTAGCTCGCTGATCTTGCAGATTACGCAGATCTTTACATTTTTTAAATTCAAAAAAAGCTCACGCAAAGTTGATGACTATACCGCTTTATTTTAAGGGGTGCAAAATGGTGAGATTTCGTCGCTGATGAAGCGGTATGTTTATCCACACGCTTCAGGGAAAGTTGATTCTATCCTTTGCTTCCTCAAGATGAGTAGTTTCAAAAATAAAGCTTTGCATGGTAAAAAGCTAGTGCTCAATATATAATCCTTTTTCATTTTAGCTCGCTGATCATGCAGATTACGCAGATCTTTACATTTTTTAAATTCAAAAAAAGCTCACGCAAAGTTGATGACTATACCGCTTTATTTTAAGGGGTGCAAAATGGTGAGATTTCGTCGCTGATAAAGCGGTATGTTTATCCACATGCTTCAGGGAATCAACGGAGTTGATTCTATCTTTTGCTTCCTCAAGATGAGTAGTTTCAAAAATAAAAGCTTTGCATGGTAAAAGCTAGTGCTCAATATATAATCCTTTTTCATTTTAGCTCGCTGATCTTGCAGATTACGCAGATCTTTACATTTTTTAAATTCAAAAAAAGCTCACGCAAAGTTGATGACTATACCGCTTTATTTTAATTGGGGGAAATGGTGAGATTTCGTCGCTGATGAAGCGGTATGTTTATCCACACGCTTCGGGGAATCAACGGAGTTGATTCTATCCTCTGCTTCCTCAAGATGAGCAGTATCAAAAATAATCTTTGCATCACAAAAAAACAGCACATTATTTTTTTTTAAATAATTTTGATTTTACAGAGACCTTTAATTCTTTAACCAGGATAACTTCCAGTATCCTTTCTTCCATCTTCCAGCCTTTAATCTTGGTTTCCTTAACCCAGACTCCTATGTTATTATTACATCTATAAGACAGATTAAGAACTGGCAAAAGGCAAATTGTACTTTCCCCTTTTTCATCCTTTCAGAAAATTCCCTTTTTCCCTCACGGAAAATTCAATAAGTTTGCATCAGGTTTTCCCAAAATAACGACTATGTCCGGAAACATTCTGATCATCGATGATGAGATCAAGCTCCTCAAATTACTGGGGATGATCCTTTCCCAGGAGAATTTTAATGTAAAAGAAGCTTCCACTGCACGCTCTGCCATGACCATGCTGGAACAGTACGATTTTGATGTGGTACTGAGCGACGTAAGGCTTCCGGATGCATTTGGAGTGGAACTCGTGAAATCCATTAAAGCCAAATATCCGCATCTTGAACTCATTCTGATGACCGCATTCGGAAATATTACTGACGCAGTGCAGTCTATGAAAAACGGTGCGTATGACTATCTGGTAAAAGGTGACGATAATGAAAAAATCATTCCTCTGGTCTATAAAGCACTTGAAAAGGTGAAGGACAACAGAAGCAAAATTGTACAACAATCAGCTGTGTCAAAAGGTTTCGGTGAGATCATAGGAAATTCTCCCCTGATTCTTCAGGCTAAAAAACTGGCGGAAAAAGTAGCCCTGACTGATGCTGCCGTTCTTCTGACCGGGGAAACCGGAACCGGAAAAGAAGTCTTTGCCAATGCTATTCATGAAGGAAGCGGAAGGAAGAAAAATAACTTTGTAGCCATCAACTGTTCCGCATTCAGTAAAGAAATCCTTGAAAGTGAGCTTTTCGGCCACAGGCAGGGAGCTTTTACCGGGGCTGTGAAAGATAAAAAAGGTCTGGTGGAAGAAGCCAATGGCGGAACCTTATTCTTAGACGAAATAGGAGAGATGCCGATAGAACTTCAGGCCAAATTACTCAGGGTTATTGAAACCGGGGAATTCATCAAAATGGGTGAAACCAAAGTCTCAAAATCAGATTTCAGGCTAATTGCGGCTACCAACCGGGACCTGGAAGAAGAAATTAAACAGGGGCATTTCAGAGAAGATCTGTATTTCAGGATCAATGTCTTTGAGATCAGCCTTCCTCCGCTGAGGGAAAGAAAAGAAGACCTGAAAATGCTGGCTAAAAACTTCATCGAACTGTTTACCCGGAAACTTCACATCCCTTCCGTACAGGTAGATCCGGAATATTATAAGACCCTGGAAAAAAACGACTGGAAAGGAAATATCCGCGAGCTTAGAAACACCATAGAAAGAAGCCTGATCTTAATGGATGATCATATCCTGAATCCGGACAGCCTTCCGCGTTATTCAGAAAAAGCCGCTCCGGAAAGTGATTCCATGAGTATACGCTCCCTGGAAAAAGTACACATCCAGAAAGTCATTCAGTATACCCAAGGCAACAAAGCCGAAGCCGCAAGACTGCTTGAAATAGGCATTGCCACGCTGTATCGTAAACTGGAAGAGTACGGACTGAGATAATAAATAATAAGTAATGGGTAATGGGTAATGGGTAATGGGTAATGGGTAATGGGTAATGGGTAATGGGTAATGAGTAATGAGTAATGAGTAATGAGTAATTTTGCCAATAGCCAATAGCTAAATCCTATCATTTCAATAACGGGCCTATCATTTTGATAGGCTTTTGTGTTTCTGTATAATCATGTGCTTGTTTGTAATGTTCTGATAAATAATGTTTTGTGTTCTTTTTTCTGAAATTGGACTTGCTTTTGGCATATGGAATATGAATAAAATATTTAAAAATGACAATTTCAGGAAAAACGTTCAAAAAACGGGAGCATGCTTTCTTAAGCCTGCTGATGGTCTCGTATGTAGTACTCACTCTTTTAATCCTAATGATAAAAATATGATGCTTTCAGGTTTGGTACTGCTGTGCGCAGTCATGTTTTGGCTTTTATATAAATCCGTTGAATTTTTTGATAGAATATAAAGCTATGTGGAGTTTATTTTTCCTTTCAATACTGGCCTTTGTGTATATCTGCTATGTTTTGATGAAACCAGAAAAATTTTAAAAGGTCATGAATACAGAAATTTCAGGCATTATTGCCATGTTTGTAATCACGTTGGCAATCGGAATATTTTTAGGTAAATATATTGCCAGGGTGTATGGGTACAGAAAGACTTTTTTAGATCCTGTTTTTGAACCTGTTGAAAAATTAATTTATAAAATATCAGGGATCAATCCGGCCCGTCAGATGAACTGGAAACAGAATATGTATGCCATGCTGACGATCAACCTGGTTTGGTTTTTCATAGGGTTTCTGATCCTGCTCAACCAATCCCGGCTTCCTTTAAATCCTGACGGGAATCCCAATATGTCGCCGGATTTGGCTTTTAATACAGCGATTTCATTCCTGGTGAACTGCAATCTTCAGCATTATTCGGGAGAAACAGGAGTAAGTTATTTGAGCCAGCTTTATCTGATGTTTCTGCAGTTTGTAACAGCAGCAACCGGAATGGCGGCAATGGCTGTACTTTTCAAAGCTTTTAAAGAAAAAACAGCGACAGAACTGGGGAATTTTTATGATTATTTCACAAAATCCGTCATAAGAATACTGGTTCCTGTAAGCCTTCTGGTAGCTTTGATTCTTTCTGCAAACGGAAGTCCGATGACTTTCGAGGGTAAAGATCATATCATCACTCTGGAAGGGCAGAAGGCCGATGTTTCAAGAGGTCCTGTTGCGGCATTCGTGGCAATCAAGCACCTGGGAACGAATGGAGGCGGATTCTTCGGAGCCAACTCGGCCCATCCGCTTGAAAACCCGAATTATATCACCAATATGACCGAAATGATCACCCAGATGATCATTCCTTTTGCGCTGGTCTTTGCTTTAGGATTTTATCTGAATAAAAGAAAACTTTCATGGGTAATTTTTACCGTGATGACAGTCGGTTTTCTGGCCCTCGCCGTTCCGAATATCATCAATGAAACCAACGGAAATCCCCTGATCACACAAATGGGTGCCGACAGCAGCCTGGGAGCGATGGAAGGTAAGGAAATCCGATTCGGAAGTGCCGCATCAGGATATTGGAGTATTGCAACCACCGTCATTTCAACAGGTTCGGTAAATGCCATGCACGACAGTACGATGCCGCTTTCCGGGATGAATGAACTGCTGGCCATGATGATCAACTGCTTTTATGGAGGATGCGGTGTAGGAATTCTGAATTATTTTATCTTCATCATTCTTGCCGTATTCATCAGCGGACTGATGGTAGGCCGTACTCCGGAATTTATGGGTAAAAAAATTGAGGCTAAAGAAATGAAGATCGCCATGATCGTAGCCCTTTTCCATCCCTTCCTGATTCTTGCAGGTACGGCTTTGGCAGCTTATCTGCCGGAATTCGGAGCAAAGACCTTAAATAATCCCGGCTTCCACGGATTCAGCGAAATGCTGTATGAGTTTACCTCTTCATCGGCCAATAACGGTTCCGGATTTGAAGGGCTGGGAGATAATACCCCGTGGTGGAATATCTCAACAGGAATCGTTCTGTTACTGTCCAGGTTTATCCCGATCATAGGCCCGGTAGCCATTGCAGGCCTGCTGGCCCAGAAAAAATTCATCCCGGAAAGCTCAGGAACATTGAAAACGGATACGGCAACTTTCGGCTTTATGACCCTGGCGGTTATATTACTGATTGCAGCACTGTCTTTCTTTCCCGCACTGACGCTGGGACCTATTGCAGAACAAATCCAGTATTTCACTAAATAAAATGATAAGGCTCAGAAACGGAGAAACTTGATTCTTATGATCTGAGCCTGTCTGTCAATCCATTTAAAAATAGTAAGAAAGATAGAAGAGATCAGTGAGGAATCTCTGAGATCCTCTGATGTCTTAATTAAAAAATATAAAAAACAATGAAAAATCAATCACAGACATTGTTTCAGAAAGACCTGGTGAACGAAGCCATCAAACAGTCTTTCGTCAAACTGAACCCTAAAATCATGTTTAAAAATCCGGTGATGTTCCTGGTGGAAATAGGAACCGTTGTGATGTTTGCCGTGAGTATGTTCAGTCTTGCAGGGGATAAAACACAGGGCAGTTTTTCCTATAATTTCCTGGTATTTATCATCTTGTTTTTTACGGTGCTGTTTGCCAATTTTGCGGAAGCAATTGCAGAAGCGAGAGGAAAGGCACAAGCGGATACCCTTAGAAAAACCCGCGAAGAAACTCCTGCTAAACTGGTGATCGGCAATAAACCGGGATTTCAGGTAGAAACCGCTTTAAAGATGTCTGCCGAAATGAAATTAGGGGATATTTTCCTTTGCGAAGCCGGAGATCAGATCCCGATGGATGGAGAAATTATAGAAGGTCTGGCTACTATTGATGAGTCTGCAATCACAGGGGAAAGTGCACCTGTGATCCGTGAAGCCGGAGGAGATAAAAGTTCGGTAACCGGAGGTACAAAAGTACTGTCAGACAGAATCAAGGTGAAAGTAACCACCAAACCCGGAGAATCTTTCCTGGATAAAATGATTGCCCTGGTAGAAGGAGCTTCAAGACAGAAAACACCTAACGAAATCGCATTAACCATACTTCTGGCAGGATTTACCCTGACCTTTATTATCGTTACACTCACTTTAAAACCTTTTGCAGACTACGCGCAGACACCGATTACGATTGCGGCATTTATTTCACTTTTCGTTTGTCTCATTCCGACAACAATCGGAGGTCTGCTTTCTGCAATCGGAATCGCGGGAATGGACCGCGCATTAAGAGCCAACGTTATTACGAAAAGCGGAAAGGCAGTAGAAACAGCCGGAGATATTGATGTTCTGCTTCTGGATAAAACAGGAACCATTACCATCGGAAACCGTAAAGCAACTCAATTTCATCCTGCAGACGGAATAAAGACTGAAGATTTTATTAAAGCTTCTGCATTAAGCTCGGTAGCCGATGAAACCCCGGAAGGAAAATCCATTATAGAATTAAGCCAGCTGAAACCGGAAGATCTGCTTGTGCCGAATCCTGTCTATATAGATTTTACAGCGGAAACAAGGACCTCCGGAATCGATTTTGAAGATACACGAATCAGGAAAGGTGCCTATGATACGATAAAAAAACTGACTGAAAAAGCCGGCAATACCTTCCCCGGAGAAACACAGAAGACCGTAACTAAAATCTCTGAGAATGGGGGAACCCCGCTTGTCGTAATCGTTAATGAAAAGGTCTGGGGAGTGATCGAACTTCAGGATATTATTAAAACCGGAATCCAGGAACGTTTTCAGAGACTGAGAAAAATGGGTGTGAAAACAGTAATGGTAACGGGAGATAATCCATTAACGGCCAAATTTATTGCTGAAAAAGCGGGAGTAGATGACTTCATTGCCGAAGCTAAACCGGAAGATAAAATGAATTACATCAAAAAAGAGCAGCAGGAAGGAAAGCTGGTAGCAATGATGGGAGACGGAACCAATGATGCTCCGGCTCTTGCCCAGGCAGATGTAGGGGTAGCCATGAACAGCGGAACCCAGGCAGCAAAAGAAGCCGGAAATATGGTGGATCTTGATAACGACCCTACGAAGCTGATCGAGATCGTGGAAATCGGAAAGCAGCTGCTGATGACCCGCGGAACGCTGACAACCTTCAGCATTGCCAATGATGTAGCCAAATATTTTGCGATTATCCCGGCTCTTTTTATCACCTTCATCCCTTCACTTCAGAAACTGAATATCATGGATCTTCATAGCCCTGAAACAGCCATTCTTTCTGCGGTCATTTTCAATGCGGTGATCATTCCGTTTCTGATTCCGCTGGCCTTGAAAGGAGTGGCCTATAAACCAATCGGAGCCAGTGCGCTGCTCAGACGAAACCTTCTGATCTATGGCCTGGGAGGCGTTATCGTTCCGTTTATCGGAATCAAAATGATTGATGTTGTAATCAGTTTATTCTATTAAAAATTTTAAAAAATGAAAAATCATATGGTATCAGCATTCAGACTGACTCTGGTGATGCTGGCGGTTATAGGAATTTATCTGCTCCTGGTATATGGAGGTTCAAAAATACTTCCTGCCAAAGGAAACGCGGAAATCATTACGCACAACGGACAGAAATATTATGCGAATATCGGTCAGAATTTCAGTTCCGGGAAATATTTTCACGGCCGTCCTTCAGCAGTGGATTATAATGCTGCGGGAAGTGGAGGAAGCAATAAAGGACCCAGTAATGAAGAATATCTGGAAACCGTACAGAAAAGAATAGATACTTTGAAAATGCAGAATCCGGGAATGGAAAAAACCGAGGTCCCTGTGGAACTGGTAACGGCAAGCGGAAGCGGACTGGATCCTGATATTTCTCCCAACGGAGCTGTGTATCAGGCTAAAAGAATTGCTAAGGAAAGAAATCTTTCTGAAGAAGAAGTGAATCAACTAATTAAAAATCAGACTGAAAAACCGTGGCTGGGTCTTTTGGGACCTGCAAAAGTAAATGTGCTGAAGCTTAATATCGCTTTAGATCAGTTAAAATAATGTGAAATGTTTATGAAAAGATATATCGTTGCCGGAATTTTAGCCGGAGTTTTCTTCCCGAAAGCACAGACTTCAGATTCATTAAAAACAGGAAATAAAGTAACATTTTCTGCCTATGCGGAACTTTTTTATGCCTATGATTTTAATGAACCCGCAAGCCATCAGAGACAGAATTTCCTGTATTCCTATAACAGGCACAATGAAGTGAATCTTAATTTGGCACTGGTAAAGGCGAATTATCAGAGTGAAAATCTCCGCGCCAATGTGGCCCTGATGGCCGGAACCTATACCCAGGATAATATGGCGGCTGAACAGGATGCCCTGCGTTATGTGAATGAAGCCAATGTGGGAATTAAAATTTCTCAAACTAAAAATCTTTGGGTGGATGCCGGAATTATGCCTTCTCATATCGGGTGGGAGAGTGCAATTGGAAAAGATAACATCAATCTGACCAGAAGTTTTGCCGCTGAAAATTCTCCCTATTTTGAGACGGGTGCTAAAATTTCCTATACTTCAGATAACGGGAAATGGTTCCTGAGCGGACTTGTCCTGAACGGATGGCAGAGAATTGCCAAAGCTGAAGGAAATCAGAGCCTTTCTTTCGGACATCAGGTGATTTATAAACCGAATGATAAGATTACACTGAACAGCAGCTCATTCATCGGAAATGATAAAGCAAAGGAGGAAAAAAGAATGCGTTATTTTCATGATCTGTACGGAAGCTTCCAACTGACGGACCGGTTTTCAGCGGTTCTGGGGTTTGATATCGGAGCTGAACAGAAAACAAAAGGAAGAAGCAGCTACAACATCTGGTATACTCCCAATGTCCTGATGAAATACCAATTGGATTCTAAATGGGCGCTGGCAGGAAGGCTGGAGTATTACAACGATAAAAATGGAGTAATCATCAGTACAAATACTCCCAATGGTTTCCAGACGTTCGGCTATTCCCTGAATATGGATTATGCGATTCTGAAAAATGTAGTGTTCCGTACAGAAGCCAGAGGTTTTACCTCTAAAGATGCCATTTTTGCAAAGAATGATCAGATGAAACAGGGCAATTTCTTTATCACAACAAGCCTTGCAGCCTGGTTTTAATAAAAAAAGAAAGATAATCAGAAAGAGCATAAAAACATAAACCCCGGATGAGGCCCGCTGTCGTTAATAATCTAATAAAAACGGGCTTCAGCCCGTTTAAAAATAAACCACAATCATTTTAAATTCATAGAATAAAGAACCCATGTCATCAGCCAAACATTTTTTAGAACTGATCCGGAAATCCCGGAAAGGAAAATTTAAGATTTACATCGGGATGAGTGCGGGCGTAGGAAAGACTTTCCGGATGCTTCAGGAGGCGCACGCCCTGCTGAGAAACGGCATTGATGTAAAAATAGGGTATATCGAAACCCACGGCCGGGAAGAGACGGCAGCGCTTACCGAAGGAATCCCCGAGATTGCGAGAAGGTCGGTTTTTTATAAAGGTAAAAACCTGGAGGAAATGGATCTTCAGACTATTATCAATGAACATCCGGAAGTGGTTCTGGTGGACGAGCTGGCGCATACCAATGTGGAAGGTTCCAAAAATAAAAAAAGGTGGCAGGATGTACTGGAAATCCTTGATAACGGAATCAATGTCATCAGTGCGATAAATATTCAGCATATTGAGAGCCTTAATGAGGAGGTGAAGAAAATCACAGGAATAGAAGTGGCGGAGCGCGTTCCGGATAAGATCCTGGCTCTTGCTGATGAGGTGGTGAATATAGACCTTACAGCCGATGAGCTTCTGACCCGCCTGAAAGAAGGAAAGATCTATAAAAAGGAAAAAATTCAGACGGCACTCAGCAATTTTTTTCAGAGTGGACATATTTTACAGCTTCGCGAGCTGGCCTTAAAAGAGGTGGCAACCCATGTGGAACGGAAAGTGGAAACTGAGATCAAGACCGAGAATTTTAAGCCTATCAAATTCCTGGCCTGTATCAGCAGCAATGAAAAGATTGCAAAAAATATTATCAGGAAAACAGCCCGTCTGGCGAGTTATTACAACAGTCCGTGGACCGTTTTATACGTTCAGAAACCTTCTGAAAATCCTGAAAAAATTGCCCTCGACAAGCAGCGGTATTTGATTAATAATTTTAATTTAGCACAGGAATTGGGCGCAAAAGTGGTGCGGATAAAAGAAAGCAGTGTGCACAAGGGAATTTTAGAATATGTCATTGCCCACCATATGACCACGGTGTGTATCGGGAAGCCACATTCAAGCCTCTGGCAGCGTCTGTCCGGTTACAGCTGGATCTATACACTGATGAACAGGCTGAATGAAAGACAGATAGATATTATTATTTTATCTTAGAAGTAATGAAACTTAAAACAAAACTCACTTTAGGCGTAGGTCTTTTATTTTTACTGATTGTCCTGCTTTCAGTCATCGGTTCCGTGTATATCAATAAATTGAAATCGGATACGGAAAAGATCCTTACTGCCAATTATAACAGCCTGGAATTTTCCAAAAATATGCTGCTGGCCTTAGATAAGATCAGTACAGACAGTGCTGTTGCTGTAACCGATTTTCAGAAAAACAACAGGCTTCAGGAAAAAAATCTTACTGAATTTGGCGAAAAAGAAGCTACCCAGAATCTTAATCTGCACTTTCAGAGCTATCTGAAGCAGCCTTCCCCCGGCAAGGAAAAACTGATCCGTGAAGATCTGGCCAAAATCATGTCCCTGAATATGAAAGGTATCGAGCGGAAAAGTGATATTGCCATCATTACCGCTGAAAATGCCACATTCTGGATCGTAAGCCTGGGAACAGTCTGTTTTCTGATCGCTTTTATCCTGCTTTTTAATCTTCCACAGACTATTGCGGAGCCTATTAACCAGCTGACGTTCAGTATCCGGCAGATTGCAGATAAAAATTACAGTGAAAGGGTTCATTTTAAGGGAAGTGAGGAATTCAGCAGTCTCGCGGAATCTTTTAACATCATGGCGGAAAAGCTTCAGGAATATGAAAGCAGCAGCCTTTCCAAACAGCTGATGGATAAAAAACGGATTGAGACTTTGGTCAATAATATGCATGATGCGGTAATCGGGCTGGATGAAAATCACTTTATCTATATGATCAATGATGAAGCACTGAAAATCACCAATCTTAATAAAGAGGAAATTATCGGGAAAACAGCTCATGAAGTGGCTGTGAATAACGATCTGATGCGTGAACTGCTTAAAAATATTGAACATCCGGTAACCGAACCTATCAAAATTGTCCGGGATAATAAGGAAAATTATTTTGAACAGGATATTATTCCTATCAACATTACCAAAACCGGGGAGAAAGACAAAAAATATATCGGAAAGGTAATCTTACTTCGGAATATTACCCCTTTTAAAGAACTTGATTTCGCCAAAACCAATTTTATAGCAACCATTTCCCACGAACTGAAAACGCCTATTTCAGCCATAAAAATGGGAGTTCAGCTGCTCGGCAACCGGAAATTCGGAGAACTGAATGAACAGCAGAAAGAACTGTTGAAAAGCATTAACGAAGACGGACAGCGCCTGCTGGATATTACAGGAGAACTGCTGAATCTTTCACAGGTGGAAACCGGAAATATCCGCCTCACTGTCGGGAAGTGCTCACCGAAAGAAATGGTACAGACCGCGGTGAAAAATGTTGAAAAACTGGCAGAGCAGAAAAATATTTCCATAACCACGGAATATCTTATTGCTGATGATGATTCTGTTGCGGCCGATTTCGATAAAACGGTATGGGTAATGAATAACTTCCTGACCAACGCGGTGAAGCATTCCTTCCAGGATGAAACCATTCGGATTCTGGTAGAAAAAAGGGACACTTTCATTCAGTTCAGCATTACCGATACGGGAAGCGGTATTGATGAAAAATACCACCGCCAGATCTTCGACCGTTATTTCCAGGTTCCGGGAGAGCATCAAAATGGAACAGGGTTGGGGCTTGCTATTTCCAAAAACTTTATTGAAAAACAAAATGGCGAAATTGGTGTGAAAAGTTCTCCGAATCAGGGGAGTACTTTCTTCTTCAGGCTGCCGGTTTCATAAGGATTAAAACTGAATATTTTTTATATATTTGGAACTTTAGCTAATAATATGACATTTAAAAATCTGGTAATTGTATTGCTTTGCCTGACAGCCAATATTGGTTTTGCTCAAAACAACAGAGAATTTCGTGAAGCATTCACATTAAAACTCGCTGTGGATACTGTCAGGTTTTATCAGCAGGAAGTTCAGAAATCTAAATACTTTGTCAAAGAAAATGTACTTCAGCTCTATCCTGGTGAACATATTTTTATAGAAGCCGAAACAAAAGATGGGATTATACAATCGATGAAAGTGGTAAAAGAAAATAAAAATCCGGCTAAAACAATAGAAATAGAATTTACACAAGATACAGAAGACCGAAAGAACAAAGGGATGATGCTTTCTGTGAGTAATCCTTTTAATCAAACGCTTATGTATGACGCAATGATGTTCATTGTCGGGAAAAACGACTGGATAAAAACTTCCATCCTTCCCATATCTCCCAAACTCAGAAATTTTGAGATGTGGAATGATGTAATTATTACACTTGTTCTTGAAAACTGGAGGCTTGGAAGATAATGTGTTTTCTGTACTTTTACCGGAATTGCCGGATAACCGTCTGAAAAATTTCATAGATTGAAAGTCATATATTCCATTGGAGTATAAAAAATAAAAATCCTTACCATTCAGTATGAAATCATTTTTGACAGATATTAAAATAATATCTTATCAGAATAATAACCCGCTTTAATGATTAACTCCCTATATTCTTATTTTTTCCTGGCGCTGATTGTTTTTCAGGTAATTCCAGGAGTCTTTTTTTATATTCAGAAGAAAAGAATTATTATAAAGTGCAGGCAGCCGGATTCCAGACAGCTAAAAAGGATAAAGGGTACAATTATTCTGGAAAACGGTTTTTTACGTAAAAATTTTCGCTGGTGTAGTTTTGAGATTCTTTTAAACAATAATTCGATTTTTTTATTTCCAAAAGATTTTTATTTCATTCCTGGCCGTTTTATTAATCTTACATTGAGTTCTGATAAGAGGGATACGGAAAGACCAACTCTATTAAGAGAATTCAGTATTGATAAACATACAGTCGTTTTAATATCTTATCCTGATTTTATTAACAGTAAACGGACGATTTATTTAAAGAATCTTACGTCTGAACAAATTATAATTTTCAGCGAATTTTTTCAGAGCAGAATACATTAAGAACCAAATATTTTTACCATACAAAAGTTTCATTTTTGAAACTACTGATTTTAAGGGTGCAAAGAGTAGAATCAACTTTGTTGATTTGCCGAAGCGTATGGATAAACCTCCAGCTTTATCAACACCGAAGTTGCATCACTTTGCCCACTTAAAATAAAGCGGAATTATTCATCAAGTTTGTTGGGAATTTTTTTGGGGGCTTGAATGAATGTGAAATTTACATGTTTTTTTTAGTGGAAAAAATAATTCCAAACATAACTTATTAAGTTTTAAATTTTTTAATATTTAAAGTTCTGATAGAATTACCGGTTGGAAACTTTCAGGAATTTTAAAAATCAATATATTTCATTGGTTCCCAAACAAATAAAATTTTTTACATTTGATATAAAATTACACAGGATGAATATCTCAGATTTAAAAATTGATTTAATAAACCGAGTTATACAGTTGAAAGATGTTGAAATTATACAAAATATTCAGGAAATGCTTGATTTTGAAATGAATCAGAATGAATATATTCTCAGTAATGCTCAAAGGAAAAGAATTGATGAAGCAAGAGAGGAATACAAAAACGGAGATTATTTGACAGAAGATGAAATCAGTAGAGATTTACCATGAGCAGCCTTCCAAAAATTAAAAAGATAATACAGGATCAGGATTCTGAAGCCTGGCAAAAACTCTGTCGTTACATTGATCAGGTAGCGGAAGAGGGGCACGAGGAGTTTGCACCTGCCCGTGCAATCGGCTATGAACTGTTTGCCTCGATAGAGACCCTTCCAAAATCTATTTCCAAACTAAAGAAAGTGAAAAAGGTGGTACTTTATGGAACTAATCTAAAGGAATTACCCCCGGAAATAGGTGAGATGGAAGCACTGGAAGAATTTACTCCCTATACGTCTTATAATCTTAAATGGTTTCCTTATGAAATCATTTACTGTAAGAATCTTAAAAGCAGTACCGTAAGTACCAGGGCTTTATACGGAAATTATAAATTCAGAACTCATTTTCCCGATCTTTATCAGCAGACCGTACACTATTATGATTCTGAAATCATCCGATGCAGCATTTGCCGGAAGGAAATACCGGATAACAAAACAGATCAGTTCTGGATTTCTCTCTTGATAGGGACAGATGTGCTTCCTTTATTGGTTAACACATGTTCCGAAACCTGCCGGAAACAGATTTCTCAGACACCTGACAATTACGTACAGTTTCCGCATAAAGGAGGTCTTTTTCTTAAACAGCCAAGAAAAGGTTTATAATCTTTACAACAATTGGAAGGAAACATAAAATGGTAAAGTTCAGACAACGATTCAAAAGAATTCCTTTACCTTTGGTCTGTAAAAACTAATCATGAAAAATAATGTATTCCTGCTTTTAACGCTGTTTTCGTTCACTGCTTTTGCACAGGTTTCCAGGAAAACGGCCTCTGTCATCAAACCTCTTGAGAAGTATACTTCTTTCTATGCTCTTGATGAAAAAATTAAAGGGATTGAAGAAAATCTTTATAAAGAAGCTTCTTCGGATGAACTTATATTTTTAGCTGAGAAAGGAAAAAATCCTTATATCAAAATTACTGCAGTGAAAGTTTTGGCGAAAAAGGCTGATAAAAGACTGCTCGATATTTTTAAAAACAGTTTTAAGTCCAAAGAAGAAATTACATACAGAACGGAATGCCTGTCCGATTCTTACCCTCTGTCCGGAATTTTTTTCGACACCATCCCATCTGCTGCCGGTTCTGAGGAAGAAGTACAAAAACGCAGAGAAGAAATGGCCCTGATGGTGCTGGATGCACAGCCTTTAAACAAACAGCTGATTGAATATACCAGTAATGCCCTTCCCGTAAATCCTGAAGTTTATAAAAAACTCAGGAGCCTGGTTCTGAAAACAAAATCTCCGGAACTTCTGGTAACCCTTGCTAAGTACAGAAACCCTGATGATATTGAACTCATCAAAAGTTTTGGAGCAGAGGCTTATCCCGCCATTGAAGAATTTCCGGATCCTGAGTTCCTGCCTTTTATGAAAGCGCATATTTCAGATTCCTCAAGATTTCCCTTCATGTTTGCTTTATCCAATTTTTGCAGTGAAGAAGCTAAAGAAATTGTAGTGAAGGCAATTGAACTTGATAAGATACGGAATAAAGAACTTGACTGTGGCAACGAATGTCTTTCCACCTTCTATCAGCAGATCGACATGAAAAAATGTAAACTGTATTATCCTTTACTGGCCGATCTTTGGCTGACAGATAAGATCATTTCCTTTGATGTTCTGGATGAATATGTTAAAAATCATACCCGTGAAGAAACAGAAACGTTTTTGCTTAATGGATGGAAGAAGCCCGGAGAAGCGGAGATTGTGGCTGTCAATATGTATGATATGAGTCATATAAGAGAGTATACGTCTGAAGATTTGTCTTTTGACAGTACTTTAAGACTTGTCCGGCTGCTGGAGAAAACAAAAGATATTTCCCGGAAAGTATATGAAGAAGCGGTAAAGAATTCTATTCAGAATCTGGATGATCTTGCTGTGGATGATTTTATCTCAAAACTGAAAGACAATACTTTAATATTACAGAATAAGGATATCCTGCTGAGCAGGCTTAAAAATAATAAAAATGCTTACGGTATGCTCATCATTATGAGAGGAGTAAAGATGCTGAATGATAAAAAACTTTTTGATGAAGGGGCAGCCATCATTGTCAGCAGAAAGACTGAATTTGAGGAATCCCCGGTCTGGGAAAAAGAGTATAAAAATTTCATCAGGGAAAATAATATTAAAGAATAGATAAATGATAAATACTTTAAAGACGGTTTTGACGGGTTTGTTTTTTATCCTGTTTTGTTCATCGGCTTCCGGACAGGCTTTTAAACTGGAAGAACTTATTGCATTCAGCAGCCTGGATATGGATGCTTTTAAAAAAGAAATTAAAAAACATAATTACACTTTTTACGATAAAACCGAAGGTTTGGGCTTTATTGTCAATGAATATGACAGCCCCGGATATCTCTATAAAATTGCAAAATTTGAATACAGAGAAGATCCATCCCAAAACAATATAGAATTCTCCTTTAAAGATAAAAAGGACTATGATACTTATCTGAAAGCTGTTCTGGATGCCGGATATAAAGAAACCGGAAAAGGAAAGATCGTAACCAAAGAAAGCTATACAGACTATTATAAAGGCAAACAGCAGATCAGGATCGTTCAGCCGAAAATGGTAAAAGAACCCTATACGCTGATTGTTTTTAAATAAAGTGATCTGTTTTTTTTAATCATAAAAGGCTGTCTCAATACGGGACAGCCTCATTATTTAATTAAATTGACTACTGTTTTTCAATCAGATCTAAGAACTGCTGCTCATCGAAAATGGTAATGGTTCCGATGTCCTGCGCTTTTTTCAGCTTGCTTCCGGCTTTTTCGCCTACTACAAGATAATTAAGATTCTTGGAAACGGCTGAAATATTCTTTCCCCCATGTTTCTCTACCATTTCTTCTGCCTGTTCTCTGGTGAAAAGCGACAGTTTTCCGGTGAAAAGGAATGTTTTCCCTTCCAGAACATTGGATAGAACTTCATTGGTGCTTTCTCCCTTTTCAAGCTGTACACCGTACGATTTTAAACGCTCGATCATCAGGAGGTTTTCAGAATTTCTGAAGAATTCTTCAATGCTTAACGCAATTTTGGTTCCGATGTCTTCCACCTGGCAAAGCTCTTCCACGGATGCGTTTTTCAGCTCTTCTATCGTTGGGAAATTTTTCACCAGTTTTTTGGCAACCGTTTCACCCACATGTTTGATTCCGATCCCGTACAGAACCTTTTCAAACGGGATTTCTTTAGATTTTTCGATTCCCGAAATGATATTCTGGGCAGACTTTTCAGCCATTCTTTCCAGCGGAAGAAGCTGTTCCTTTGTGAGAACATAGAAATCAGCCGGGTTTTCAATCAGCTTTTCCCTGTACAGCTGCTCAATCGTTTCGCTTCCCAGGTTTTCAATATTCAGGGCTTTTCGGGAAACATAATGGATCATTCTTCCCACTACCTGAGGCGGGCAGTGAAGCTCATTCGGGCAGAAATGGATGGCCTGGTCTTCAATTTTCACCAGCTCAGTTCCGCATTCCGGGCAATGTTGGATGTATTCTATTTCACGGCTTTCTTCCGTTCTTTTTTCCGTATTCACGCCTACAATCTTCGGAATGATCTCGCCGCCTTTTTCCACATATACAAAATCCTGCTCATGAAGATCCAGCTTTTTGATAATGTCTTCATTGTGAAGAGAAGCTCTTTTTACGATGGTTCCGGCCAGCAAAACAGGCTTCAGGTTGGCAACCGGAGTAATGGCTCCCGTTCTTCCCACCTGGTAGGAAACGCTCTGTAATTCCGTTTCCACTTTTTCAGCTTTGAATTTATAAGCCATCGCCCATCGCGGGGATTTAGCGGTATAACCCAACTGGCGCTGCTGCTGAAGAGAATTCACTTTCAGTACAATTCCGTCGATTTCAAAAGGAAGATTATGACGTTCCGTGTCCCAGAAACTGATGAACTCCTTCACCTCATCCAGAGTCCTGCACAGTTTTGCCTGCTGGGATGTTTTGAAGCCCCAGCTTTGTGCCTTCTGAAGCAGTTCCCAATGCGTGTCTGTTGGGAAATCCTCAGAAATAAACTGATAAAGAACAGATGACAGCCCGCGCTTTCTTACCTCTGCGCTGTCCTGCATTTTTAAGCTTCCGCTGGCGGTATTCCGCGGATTCATAAAAGGATCCAGCCCTTCTTCCTCACGCAGTTTATTGATCTTGTCAAAATTCTTACGGGTTAAATAAATTTCACCTCTCATGAAAAAATGAGGAGGGAAATCACCTTTTAACGTTAACGGAATATCAGAAATCGTACGGACATTCGGGGTAATTTCGTCTCCCTGGAAACCGTCTCCACGCGTTACAGCCTGTACCAGTTTTCCGTTTTCATAAAGGATGGAAATAGAAGCACCGTCATATTTAAGTTCCGCAACGAATTCTACCGGATCGCTGATGGTTTTAATGATTCTTTTTTCCCAGTCTTCAAGATCGTCAAAATCATAGGAATTATCCAGGGAATACATTCTGAATTTATGCTGAATGGTCGGGAAAACCTTTGTGATTCCGCCTCCTACACGTACAGTAGGTGAGTTCTCATCATAAAACTCAGGATGTTTGGCTTCAAGATCCTGAAGCTGTTCCAGTAACATATCAAATTCATAATCCGATATGGTAGGGGTATCCAGAAGGTAATAATTTTCATTATGCTGATGAAGCTCTTTCCTGAGCTGTTCTATCTTTTGCTGTATATTTTCGGACATTGCTTTTTCTATCTTTTGAGCAAAAATAAATAAACTAATTCCATTTAAAAAATAACAGAATCAAATAGTACAGGAAAATTAAAAAACCTTAATATCCGTAAAGGCATTGGTTATGTTGATCTTAAAATAAGTGTTCATTCTAATTTAACATCATGTTATAATTTTGTTGAAAATTTCTTAAAACTCCCTTAAACAGATCCTCCTGCAACTCAAAATACCTTTGCACATCTAATTTGAAAAGATGAGAAAAGTAAAGATTGTACTGGGATTATTGTTTATGGGATTGGGAACACTGTCTTATGCACAGACTACGCAGGCCTCCATTGTGGGGAAAATAACAGGACCGGGGCAGGTTGCTCAGGAAAAAGTGAAAGTAACGATCGTGAACGGGGCAACAGGGTTCAGGACGGAGACAGAGACCAATTCAAAAGGAGAATATATTTTTAAGGAAATCCCTTTGGGCGGACCTTACACGGTGATTGTGAATGAAGAGAAAAAAGAAGGCTACAATGTCAACTTCGGAGATCAGGTGACCGTGAATATGAGCATAGGAACCGGAGAGAAGGTTTTGGACGAAGTAATCGTTACCGGAAATCTGAAAAATAAAATCGGAAACCTGGGAGCTTCCACAGCCATCTCTGCCAAAAACATCAGCATGCTTCCTGTGAACGGGAGAAATTTTACCAACCTTACAGAACTGTCGCCTTTAAGCGGCAAAGGAGGAAATCTTTCCGGGCAGCTGGGATCTTCCACCAATTTTACCATTGACGGAATGACGGCCAAAAACCCAACCTCAGCAGGATCTACAACCAGCAGAAGCGGTGCGCCGTTCTCTATTTCCATAGAAGCGGTACGTGAATTTAAAATTACCACCAACCAGTATGACGTTACACTGGGAAGAAGCGGCGGCGGAACCGTAAGTGCCGTTACCAAATCCGGAACCAATACATTTTCCGGAAGCGCCTGGGAATATTTAAGAACGAACTGGCTTTCCAGTCCTTACGACATCCGGGGAAATAAAAGAGATAACGATTTTTCTACTTCACAGTTCGGGTTTTCATTAGGAGGTCCGGTCATTAAAAATAAACTTCATTTCTTTGTAGCATGGGATCATCAACTGGATTCAAGACCATTGATTATCGCAGATATAAGATCAAAAGACGACGAGAAAAGATTTAACACTACAACAGAAACCCTGAATCAGTTTCTGAATATTGCAAGATCAAATTATGGCGTAGGAAATTCACCACAGTTCGGAACTTTCGATAAGGTGAGAAATTCTGATGCTGCCTTTTTGCGTCTCGACTGGCAGATCAGCCCTAAGCATTTACTGACATTAAGGAATAACTTTACCTATGACCTGAATAAAAACGGTCTGGGTGACAATACCAGCATCAATTTCTTTGAATCCTTCGGAAGTGATAAGAATTTGGATAACAGCCTACTCCTGACATTAAGATCGAATTTAAAGCCTAATCTGACCAACGAACTTAAAGCGCAGTATCTCTATACTTTTCAGGACAGCTACCAGAACAGCCAGCTGGGAGGTCCTGTACCGAGAGCTATTGTTGAAAATATAGTTTCCCAGGGAGTAGGGGCTACGAATATTCAGATCGGAGGTCATCGTTTTGCCCAGGAAAGCTTTAAAAATAATGTATTTCAGCTTGTAGACAACTTATATTACAATACCGATAAGGTAAAATATACTTTTGGTGCCGACCTGATGTTTACTACTGCAAAATCGGTGTACGGAAGTGAAGTGAACGGAAGATTTCATTTTAAAGAAGATGATAAAAAATATCCGTCCGGTCTTTACAACTTTGAAAACTTCAGACCTTACAGGTTTTACAGGGAGGTTCCTTTAATGGATGATCCATCCGTAAGATCCAATATCTGGAATGTTGGGGTATACGCGCAGTTCCAGACCAGAATTGCAGAAGGACTTGATCTGATGGCAGGACTCCGATTGGATTACGGAGGTTATCCTAAAGCTGAATTCAATCAGAAACTGTATGATGAAATGGGAATCAGAACTGATCATAAGATCAAGTCATTTGTGATCCAGCCGAGATTCCAGTTTGAATGGAATATCAGTGAGCAGAATAAAGACTTCCTAAAGTTAGGTGCCGGAATTTTCTCTTCAGATATCAACAATTACATGGTGATCAATAATCTTGTTTTCGACGGCAAGCATCTGGCAACGGTGGATGTAGATCCTATGGCGGTAGGTCTGGTTCCTGATTTTTACAGTTATAGAAGGGATTATAATACAGTTCCGTCACTTTCTCAATATCAGATTCCAACCATCAATTATACAGGTGAAAATGCCAGGGTTCCGATTGTTTACAAAGCCAATATTTCCTATACCCATTTCTTTAATGAAAGATTCAGGGCAGGGATTGCAGGATATATGGCTTTAGGAAGGAATAACTATTTCTACTATGACAGGAACATGAAGGCTAATCCGGAATTTACACTGGCCAATGAAGGAGGAAGAGGTGTATTCGTTCCTGCATCATCCATTGATGAGCTGGGAAGAACAGACTGGAAAAAAGGAAGAATTAACAATAATTTCGGAAGAGTTCTGGAGCTGGTAAGTGATGGTAAAGTCAACCAGTTTTCTTTTGTAGTGGATACCAGCTACCGTTACTGGAAAGACGGAGAGGTTACAGCAAGTTATACATGGTCTGATATTAAAGACAATACCTCTTACAACGGGAACGTAGCCAATTCCGCTACCCTGTCTACCCTGATCCAGAGTGATCCGAGGGACCTGAGGATGAGCTATTCTGATAACCAGTTCAGAAATAAGATCGTGCTGTATGGTAATTCACCAACGGTTGCAGGGTTTACGCTGGGAATAAGATATTCAGGAATCGGGGGAACACGTTTTTCATTAACGGCAGGAGGAAATGTAAACGGAGATTTTGTAGATTCTAATGATCTGGCTTACATATTCCCGGATATTACCAGACCGCTTCTTGATGATCCGGCCGTAGGGCAGGCCCTGAAAGATTATATCAGCGAATACAACAACAAAATCGCTGAACGGAATGCCGGAAAAAACGGTTTCTACGGAGTCTGGGACGTGCGGGTAGCCAAGAAACTTAAATTCAATAAAATAGGAGCATTTGAGCTTTCGGTAGATATCTTCAATGTAGCCAACCTGCTTAACAAGGAATGGGGCGTGAATAAATCGTACGGAAATGTAGCTCTGTACAGAATAAAAACATTCAACCAGGCAACGAGACAGTTCGAATACATTAAAAATGCAAACGGTCTGGTTCCGCTTTCAGGGAATCCATACCAGATTCAGATCGGAGCGAAATACAGCTTTTAACAATTTAAACGTACCTTTATCAAAAGTTGGTCAGACTTTTTAATTAATTATCAGATTATATTATGAAAAATTTTATCTTAGGGTTAGCAGTTTTAAGTACAGTTCTCATGAAGGCACAAACCCAGATCATTGCACACAGAGGCTATTTTCAGTCGCAGCCCGCAACCACGGAAAATTCCGTTAAATCATTGGAAAATGCTCAGAAATTAAAGATATACGGATCCGAGTTTGACGTAAGAATGACGAAAGACGGCATACTGGTCGTGAATCATGATGAACATCACGGCAAAATGGAGATCTCTGAAACTTCTTTCAAAGAACTGGAAACCCTGAAATTATCAAACGGAGAGAAATTTCCCACCCTGAAGGATTATCTTAAACAGGGCAAAAAAGATCCGTCTCTGAAACTGATCGTTGAGATTAAACCGGATAAAACTCCCGAAAAAGAAAACGAGATCACCCAAAAAACCATTAAGATGATCAAAGAGATGAAACTGGAAGATCAGAGCGAGTTTATTTCCTTCAGTCTGAATATCTGCAAAGAGATCAAAAGACTGGAACCGAAATTCAAAGTACAGTATCTGAACGGGGAACTGTCTCCTGAACAGATCAAAAAGGAAGGTCTGGACGGAATGGATTACCATTACAGCGTATTCCGGAAAAATCCATCATGGATTGCCGAAGCGAAAACATTAGGTTTGATTACCAATTCCTGGACCGTGAATGATCCTGAGATCTATGAAGAACTGAAAAAGCAGGGAATAGGTTTTGTGACTACCAATATTCCTGATCAGCTTAAAAATAAATAAATCACCGAAAAAATTCAAATTATGCCTGTCTCCCTAAAAAGAGGCAGGCTATTTATTTAGATAGGAGCCGGTATGTATAAAATTTTTATGTTGAAAAGCCAATAAGCCCGGGACAGCCTTCAGTAAGTTATACCGTGTTAAATTTTATTGCAGATAAGATCTGTGTCTGATTTAAAAAGATCTGCGGGAGAAATTAAAAGCTAAAAATTAAAATATTTTGTCTTTAAACTGTTGTTTATCAGTGTTTAAATTGATTTTGTTTTTTATTTTCCCATAGAAAGACAATAAAGATATGGAAACGGCCATAATAAATAGCATTAAAAATACTTAATCTGTTAAACACTTGTTTATTAGATATATGTTCAATGTTAACAATGATAAATTAACATTTTGTTTAATAAATATTTAAAAAATGTTAAAGTCGTATTAAAATCATAATCATAATGTCGTTTTACTTTTGCGCAAACAAAAAGGATATGCGTAAAGAGACACAGAAACTGTTGGTTTTATCACTGCTGGGATTAGTCAGCGTTAATCTGGCAGCTCAGCAGAAAGTAAAAAAAGATACGGTTAAAGGCATTGATGAGGTAGTAGTAACTGCTTTGGGAATCAAAAGGCATGATAAAGCCTTAGGATATGTTGCCGAGAAAGTGGGTTCAGCTGTTTTTGAGGAAACACAGAACAACAACTGGGCACAGTCTATGGAAGGGAAAGTTGCAGGACTTAAAATCCAGACTGCCGGAGCCGGGCCGTTGGGAACCTCCAGGATTACCCTAAGAGGGGAGAAATCAATGATCATGGATCATAACTATGCTCTGATTGTTGTAGACGGTGTCCCTTTGGGAAACTCTACCACAGGCTCCGGAACACCGGCTTACGGAGCAGGTTCCGGAGGGGATGTTCCTATTGATTTGGGAAATGGTTTAAACAGCATCAACCCGGATGATATTGAATCGGTAACAGTCCTGAAAGGAGCCTCGGCAGCCGCTCTGTATGGTTCGCGTGCCGCAAACGGTGCTTTGATGATCACCACAAAATCCGGAAAAACTAAGGACGGAAGGCTGAAAGTAACCTTCAATTCCTCTTCAGGTTTTGATACCGTACTGAAATGGCCGGACTGGCAGTATGAATACGGACAGGGAACACTGGCTAAAAACGCAGCCGGACAGTTTTACTATTCTTACGGCCTCTCTCCGGACGGCGCAAGTACAGGCGGAACGAGCAGTGCCTTCGGACCGAAATTCGCAGGACAGTACTATTTTCAGTATGATCCCGCGGTACAGGGCCAAAGTCCGGAAAGAAAAGAATGGAGAGCTTACAAAGACAATATTAAAGGGTTCTGGAGACCCGGGTCCACCTATTCCAACAGTATTGCTGTGGAGAGTTCAAACGAGAAAACAAGCTTCAGATCATCCCTTACCTATCTGAATAATGAATGGATGATGCCTAATACCGGTTTTGACCGTTTTAATTTCGCCTTATCCTTTGCCCACCAGCTTACCCAAAAATTAAAAATCTCTACCAAGTTCGCGTACAACACAACAAAAAGTGATAATCTTCCGGCAACGGGATACAACAACCAGTCGATCTCTTATTTTATGATTTTCCAGAATCCGAACGTAGATCTCGAATGGTATAAACCTATCTGGAAATACGGGCAGGAACAGGTAGATCAGATCCATCCTTTCAGCTCCTACATCGATAACCCTTACCTTATTGCTTATGAAATGCTGAATGGAGTCAGAAAGAAAAATATCACGGGAAATATTACAGCAGATTACCAGTTCAGTAAAAATTTCAGCCTCATGCTGAGATCAGGAGTAGAGATTCTGAACGAAACGAGAACCACCAGAAGACCCTGGAGTTCTGCCAATTATCTGAACGGTTTTTACAGAGAACAGTATATTAAAAATCATGAATATAACAACGACGTTTTATTTTCCTATAAAGCAGATCTTGATAAATTCAGCCTTTCTGCTTCTGCGGGAGGGAGTATACGTTATAATGAATACCTGATGACGGATTATCAGGCGATCGGTCTGAAAACGGCCGGTGAATATATCCTTACCAATGCCCTTTCGATTCCGGTAAAATATCCTACCCCGGCTGATAAACAGGTAGACAGTGTTTATGGATTGCTGACGATGGGGTACGACAATAAGATTTTTGTGGATGTTACGGGAAGAAACGACTGGAGTTCCACACTTCCGAAACAGAACAGATCTTTCTTTTATCCGTCGGTAAGTACCAGCTTTATTCTTTCGGATATTTTTAATCTGAAAAGCAATACCCTTAATTTCTGGAAACTGAGGGGATCGTGGGCTAAAGTAGGTATAGACAGTGATCCTTATCTTCTGGATAATTATTATTCAGCAAGCAATATTACAGGAAGTGTTGTGGCTCCTATGACTTTCAACAATCCTAACCTGAGACCGGAAAAGAATACCAATATAGAAGCGGGTATGGATTTCAGCCTCTTCAAAAGCAGACTGAATCTTAATTTTACCGCTTATCAGAACATTAGTGAAGACCAGATTATTCCGGTATCCCTTCCTTATGAAAGCGGATATTCCAAAAGAGTGATCAATGCAGGGAAAATCCGCAACAGGGGATTTGAGCTTTCAGCAGATATCTATCCCGTAAAGACAAAAAACTTCTCATGGAAAGTGGGAGGAAACTGGTCTGCCAACGAAAACAGGGTGATGAGCCTTCCGGAAGGGTTTGACGGAATTATTTCCGGTGTGGGAGATGTTGTATTCTATAAAATGGAAGTAGGAGGTTCACTGGGAGATATGTACGGCTTTAAACTGTTAAGAACTCCTGACGGTCAGGTGATTTATGGGGATAATGGCCTTCCCGGAAGACCTGCGGATATTGAAAAAGTAGGTAATGCATTCCCGAAATGGAGAGCCGGCCTTCAGAATGATTTTAAAATTAAGAATTTCACCATCAGTTTCTCATTTGACGGTCAGTACGGAGGGATTGCCTATTCCCAGTCCCATCACAAGATGTCTGAACAGGGAAAACTTACCTCTACGCTGGCAGGAAGGGAAACCGGGATGATTGTAGGAGAGGGGGTAGTGCAGAATGCAGACGGAACTTACAGTCCGAATACAAAAGCGGTAAATATTTCTGCTTATTACGGAGACTATTACAGAAGGGCCAATGTGGAAACCAACAGCTTCAGTACGGATTTTATTAAACTTAGAGATGCCAGAATAGCATATTCTTTTCCAAGAGAAACGATCAGATCTTTAGGACTGGAAGATCTTACCCTTGCTGTCTTCGGAAAAAATCTGTGGATGTGGACCAAATTTCCAATGTTTGACCCCGAAGTGGCCACACTTAATAATTCTACCATCACTCCGGGAGTGGAAATGGGGCAGCTCCCTACGGCAAGAACCATCGGGTTTCAGTTAAATCTTAAATTCTAAATCTAAAACAATGAAAAAAATATTCATACATCTGGCATTAGCGGTTTCGGTCTTCGCTTTTAACTCCTGTGACAGAACTTTTGAAGAAATCAATACCGATACCAGCAGGATCAAAGACCCGTCCGTAGGAAGCCTTCTGGCGCCTATTCAATATGAAATGGGAAGCTACGGCTACAACAGGGCAGATGATTTTACCTTTGATATTATGCAGAATGCTCTGGATTTTCCGAATGAAGGAAATACATACAGCAGATATTATATGGATGAAAAAAGCGGGAACGGATACTGGAATATGTCATACAGATGGCTGAAGCAGGTCAATGATCTTAAAAAATATGCAGTTAAGGAACAGAATAATAACTACCTGGCCATATCGATGGTGCTGAATGCCTGGATTACCGCCAATCTTACGGATGCTTTTGGTGATGTACCTTTTTCAGAAGCCGTAAAGCTGGAAGAAGGAATTCAGAAACCGAAATTCGATAAGCAGAAAGATATTTATGTTCAGCTTCTGAATGATCTGAAGACGGCCAATACTTTATTTGACCCTACAAAAGCATTATCCGAAACAGATTTGTTCTATAATGCCAATACCAACAGCCAGACCGGTATCCTGGGATGGAAGAAATTCTGTAACTCCCTTTCATTAAGGCTTCTCACGAGAATTCTGAGCAGAAACGGAGAAGTAAACGTTCATGAAAGAATTCAGGAGATTGTTAACAATCCTGCTACCTATCCGGTTTTCCAGAATAATAATGACAGTGCAGTTCTTCCGCTTTCCGGAATATCTCCTTATCTGCCGCCTATTGCACGTCCTCAGGATTTTACCGCCTACCGGGCTGCCGGGGAGTTTTTTGTAAACGCTATGAAAGACAATAATGACCCGAGGTTAAGTATGTTTTTTACGAAAGCCAAAAGTTTGTCAGGGGCAGACCTGGGCTATAAAGGCGCTCCTTCAGGCTATGCACTGGGAACTTCTTTTGATTACCAGCCTTCCAATCTTAATCAGAATCTGGCCAAAGCTCCTTTAAAAGTCCTTATTATGACCTATTCTGAAGTTCAGTTTATCCTGGCAGAGCTTACTAATAAAGGAATCATCACCGGAAATCAGCAGGTATTCTATGAAACAGGAGTGAAATCCATTATAGAACAATGGGGGGCAACGGTTCCGGCAGATTATTTCAGCAATGATAAAGTGGCTTATAACGGTTCTTTGCAGAGAATCATGATGCAGAAATATATTTCCTTGTTTTTCGTAGACCACCAGCAGTGGTATGAATACCGACGTACCAGACTGCCTGTGCTGCCCAACAACGGAGGGCTGCTCAACGGGGGAATAATGCCGGTAAGATTTATGTATCCCACAACCACCAAAGTAATGAATGCAGAGAATTATAATGCAGCAGTACAGTCTATGGGCGGGGACAACATCAATGTAAAAATGTGGTGGAACAAATAAAAAGAATCAATACTATGAATATCAGAATAAAATTTTTAATGCCTTCCCTGCTGGTTTCAGCAATGGCATTTTCCCAGACCTCTGTTTCCGGCTACGTATATGAAGATACCAATAAGAATCAGAAGAAAGAAAACCGTGAAAAAGGAGTGGAAGGAGTTGCAGTATCAAACGGAGTACAGGTAGTGCTTACGGATAAAAACGGCAGATACAGCCTTCCGGTTCAGGATGGGCAGACCATTTTTGTGATCAAACCTTCAGGATACCAGACTGCATTCAACAGCAATAACCTGCCTCAGTTCTATTACCATCATAAACCGAACGGATCACCCGCAGAATTTAAATATAAAGGATCTGCACCCACGGGGGAGCTTCCCAAAGAGCTGAACTTCCCGATCTATCAACAGAACGAAAGTAAAAATTTCGATATTCTGGTTTTCGGAGATCCGCAGCCTTATACAGAGAAAGAGCTGGATTATTTTAAAAGAGGGATCGTAAACGAAGTAAAAAATACGAAGAAAAATGCCGTGCTGGGAATCAGTCTCGGAGATCTGGTAGGGGATAATTTAAGCCTTCAGAAGCCTTATGCGGATGTAATGAAAGAAATAGGTCTCCCCTGGTATAACGTTATGGGAAATCATGATATGAACTATGATGCCGGAGAAGATCATCTTTCAGATGAAACCTTTGAAGCAAATTTCGGCCCCGCCAATTATTCTTTCAACTACGGAAATGTACATTTTATTATCCTGGATGATATTCTCTATCCGGATCCCAGAGACGGGAAAGGATATTGGGGAGGTTTCCGTGAAGATCAGCTGAAATTCATCGAAAATGATCTGAAGCTGGTTGATAAAAATAAACTGATCGTAGTTTCTTTCCATATTCCGCTGGAACATCATAACGAAGATAATTTCAGAAATGCAGACCGACAGAAGCTTTTTGATTTTCTGCAGCCTTTTGAGAATGTATTGCTTTTATCGGCACATACCCATATCCAGCAGCAGATCTTTTACGGTAAAAAAGCAGGCTGGAAAGGAGCTAAGGATCTTCATGAATATAACGTAGGAACTACCTGCGGAGACTGGTATTCCGGAACTCCTGACGATGCCGGGCTTCCGACGTCAACCATGAGAGACGGCACCGCTAAAGGATATTCTTTCATCAGCTTCAGTGGTAATCAGTATAAAGTTAAATATAAGACTGCCGGAAAGCCTGAAGATTATCAGATTCAGCTGTATGTTCCTAAAGTGATTCCTTACCCGCCAAAAACATCAGCCAGAGTTTTAGCCAACTTCTTTATGGGAAGTAAAAAAGATAAGGTAGAATACAGGATAGACAGCGGAAACTGGGAAGCCATGGAATACGATGAAACCGTAGACCCGAACTTTGCCCTTTCCGTTTTCAAATGGGACAGCACCCAAAATCTTTTCCCGGGGAGAAGGCCTTCCAATCCGGAGATGTCTAAACATATCTGGACCATCGGTTTTCCTAAAAAATTAACTTTAGGAAAGCATAAGGTTGAGGTAAGGGCATCAGATATGTACGGAAACGTATTTACTGCTTCCGGAGAATTTGAGGTTCAGAATCCTGTTCTTATTCCATAAACTTTTCATTTTATTACTATACTTTCAGATTGAAAAACCGGTTTTATAAGCCGGTTTTATTTGTTTTTGAGAATATGCTTTTACCGGATATTCTTGATTTTATTCTCGCAGACAGGGCGAATTATTGTATGTATCTGTTGGTATTTCCTACAAATTCAACAGGATAAAAAGATCAGCTTCATCTTCATAATCAGAAGATTTTCTTATTTACGCAGAACAGATCTCCTTTGATCATTCAAAAAACCATAAGGTAACTATTAAAATTCTATTAAATATATTCTCTTCAGCTTCCATAAAAATGATCTTTCGTAACTTTGTTTACAGTAAAAATACCATTATGAATATAAGCGGAAAAAATGCCGTAGTAACCGGCGGCGGAAGAGGTCTTGGAAAAGCGGTGGCTTTGGCCCTGGCCCATGAAGGAGTAAATATTGCAGTGACCGGCAGAAACGAAGAAAACCTTAAAAATACGGTTGAAGAGATCAGAAATCTTGGCGTAAAAGCAGAATACGCAGTGTTCAGTATCGATAACGAAGCTGAAGTAAAAGCAGGTATCGAATCTCTGGCAGAAAAGTTGGGAGGAATTGATATCCTGATCAACAATGCGGGGATCGGGGATTTCGGAACGATTGAAGATATGCCTTCAGAAACCTGGGAACAGGTGATCAGAACCAATTTATTCGGAGTATATTATGCCGCAAAAGCCGCTCACCCATTCCTGAAAGAAAGAGGGGAGGGCGATATCGTGAATGTAGCTTCTACTGCGGGATTGAAAGGCGGTCCGAATATGTCAGCCTATGCCGCTTCGAAAGCAGCAGTGGTTTCCCTGTCGCAGTCGATGATGGCGGAATGGAGAAAACAGAACATCCGCGTGATCACATTAACCCCGAGCACCATTGCTTCTGACATGAGTATTCAGGGAGGTCTTACAGACGGTAATCCGGATAAGGTGCTTCAGCCTGAAGACTTCGCAGAATGGGTGAGGGATATTCTGAAAATGAACAGAAGAGCATTAATTGCAAACGGATCTATATTCTCTACCAATCCGTAGGTTTTTTAATGATTTAACGTCATAGAAGCGGGCTTTTGCCCGCTTTATCTGTATCAGGGCCTTTATGATCATTATGCTTTAATACCCGTTACAACATCCATGTTCAATTTAACATTCCATAAATATAAAATCTCCGGCTTTAGCCAAAACTTATCCTTTCCATTTTTTTAACCGTAATAACATTAGTATTTTTGCAGCAAATTATTCACATGCAAAATTATTTAGAATTCAATTTCAAGATCACTCCGTTACAGCCGTGGAATGAAATTTTAATGGCAGAGCTTATAGAAATAGGTTTTGACAGCTTTACCGAGGAAATTGACGGAATTTTAGGATATATTCAAACGGAAATCTTCAACGAAGAAGAACTGAAAGCCCTTCCGATCTTCGGAAACGAAAATGTGCAGATCAGCTATTCTTTTGAGGAAATGCCGAACATTAACTGGAATGAAGAATGGGAAAAGAACTTTTCACCGATCAATATTGATGACAAAGTGCTGATCAGGGCAGAATTTCATGAATCGGTGCCGGGAATGCACGAGATCATTATCCAGCCTAAAATGTCTTTCGGAACAGGGCATCATCCTACCACCCACCTGATGATCCAGCAGATGATGGATATTGATTTTCATGACAAAAAAGTTCTGGATATGGGCTGCGGAACTTCGGTACTTGCCATTTATGCCAAACAGCAGGGAGCAGGCGAAACCAAAGCAATCGATATCGATGAGTGGTCGGTGGAAAACTCAAAAGAGAATGCCGTCCGAAATAATGTGGAACTGGATATTGAGCAGGGAACTGCTGAAAATTTAGGAAAAGAAAACTACGATATTATTTTAGCCAATATCAACAGAAATATTCTGATTTCTGATATTCCTGCCTATGTTTCTGTTTTGAATAAAGGAGGAAAACTGCTTCTTTCCGGATTATGTTTCTTTGATGTAGCTGATATTCTGGAAGTATGCAGAGAAAATGGCCTGGAACTGAAAAAACAGTTACAGCGTGAAGAGTGGGTAAGTCTGCTTTTAGAAAAACAGTAATAGTAAAAAATGAATATGAAATCTCTAATGACGGGGGTGTTGATGCTGATTCTTCAATGTTTTTCAGCACAGACCGGTGAAGAAATATATCCTGATGCGATCTTTGATTTTACAGAGAATAAAGCCCAGAAAATCTTTACAGACTGGACGAGGATACGAAAAGATCCTGATGTGAAATCCCAGATACTGGATTCACTGCCAACCAACCGGCAGGTACTGATCCTGAAAAAAGAAGAGGCTGTCCTGAAGCTTGGAGAAAGAGCTGCCAACTGGTATAAAGTTTCCTACCAGAAGGGAGATGTTGTTTCTGAAGGTTATGTATGGGGAGCCAACCTTTGTATAGGCTACCGTAATAAAAACGGCTATGATTTCCTTTTCGGACTGTCTAAAACCATCGACAGGAAAAATGAATATAATCAGACAGAAAAACAGAATATTGCCGGAATTAAAGTGATAGAAGCAAATACATTGATTGATGAGGTATATTTTGATGCCGGAAGGGGAGAGGAACTAAGATCCGGCACATTCAATATAGAAAGCAATCATAAGCTGCAGAATGTGGAACTTACAATAAAGGCTTCTACCTCAGGAGATGCATGTAGTATTGCCAGCTATGACCAATATGTGCTTTTCAAAGATAAAAAGCTGATCACTCTTCCCCGCCTGATGAGTGTAAGTGATGCGGGAGTTTTTTACCATTCAGAAGAATTTGTATTTCCGAATGACAAAGGCGGTATTCCCAATGCGTTCATCCTGAAAACAAGAGATATGGAACTGGATGACAAAGACCGGGAAAAGAAATCACAATCTTCCAAAACCTACCTCTGGAATGGAAGTTCCTATAAGCTGAAATAATTCAGAATAAGAAAAAGTTAAACCGTTGTATTGGATGCAGCGGTTTTTATTTTTAAAGCAGCTAAGAAAACTTAAATTGCATTATAGCCTAAGAGCCTGTTTAAATTTTATTTATGAATATTTATATGTATGATTGTCGGATATTTTTGGTGAAATCCAATAGATTTGCCTGAAATTATTTTTTGATTAAAAAGATTAATCGCAAAGTTGATGAATAATTCCGCTTTATTTTGAGCGGGCAAAGTGATGCGACTTCGTCGCTGATGAAGCGGTATGCTTATCCATACGCTTCTGCGAATCAACCAAGTTGATTTCAGCCTTTGCTCCCTTAAAATCAGCGGTTTCAAAAATGAAATCCTTTCCGTCTGAAAATTCATCAGCATATTATCTTTTTAATCAAAAATACTCAAAGAATGTGATTCAGATAAGATTTGAGTATGATCCAAAAAATCAAAATTAGAAATTTAAACAGGCTTTAAGTACATTAAAATATATTTTTATAGAAATTTGCAGGATCTATGGATATTAAATGAAAACAGTCGGGCATAGTTATTTAAAATCCACATCTAAAGAAAAAATAGTATGAGTTATCATCGTCGGGAGATTTACCCTAAATAATCTATTGTGGACTTCAGGTTGCCCGCCTGATTGAATTGGGCCATATTGATTTTAGCGGTTATAACGGAATTAATCCTTTTCCTTAATGGAATCCCGATCTGATGTTACACTGTTTTTATCGCAGCTAAAATCGTGTGGATTTCAATATTATTTTCATTTCTTTTAAATTCTTTTCTGAATATTCTGATCTGTTCAAAACTGTGTTCCAGGAGTTGTTCCTTCAGTTCATCCAGCCTGTGAAAATAAAAATAGACCCGGTCTCCGCTGCTGCTTACCTGAAAACCCGACTGATCCGGATCGCCCTCTACAAAACTTATATATAAGACTCCGTTTTGATTTAATAAACCGGAACAGTCCGAAATCAGTTTTTTACTTTCTGTGGTTGATAAATAAGGTAAACAAAAGCCGCAGATGATGCCGTCATATTTTGTTTTGATCCGGTTAATCTGCCGGCTGTCCATTACAGAGAAATCAGCCGTTGGGTTATTCTTTTGGGCAAGCTCTATCATATTGGGAGCAATATCAATTCCGGATATAATGAAATCCGGCCTTGCAGTTAAAAGATACTTAGTGATATTCCCCGGTCCGCAGCCTATTTCCAGTATTTTTGCATTTTTCCGGACGACTGAAGAGCAGAAAAAATCATAGGTGTCATTATACAGATCCAGATTCATAAATTTTTCCTGATATAACGAAGCTACTTTGTTCCAGGTTTCAAATGTTTCTGTATATCTGTCCATGATTTTAGCTGTTTTTAAAATGAAACCGATCAAAAAGCTGCTTTATCCGGATCAGGGATTGGCTTTCACGGCATTGTACATCATTGAATCTTTCTGCTGGCTGGTATAATTGTATTTGTAATTGTAAAATGAAGACTCCCAGTCTCCGTAGCCGACATTCGGAATGATGATGAATTTTTTACCAAAATCCTTCGCAGTGCTTTTGACGGCCGCAGACCGTTCCGCTTCTGATTTATCAAATATAGCGGCAAAATCCGAAAGATTGTCTCCCAACAGTAAAACAATATTATAGTTTCTGGCAATATCCTTTCTCCTGTTTTCTTTGCTGCTTTCCGCGGATCTTAGGATAAGATTGGCATCACTTTGAATAGGGAAATTATATTTTTTTAAATTTTTCAGTGTTCCTGCGCGCTCCTGTTCCATACGGTTGGTGACATAAAAGACCTGAACGCCTTTATCTGCAGCATACCGGTAAAATTCCTGAGAGCCGGTAAGCGGTTTTGCGATACCTTTAGCGGTCCATTCCTCCCATGTGGTCTGATCATAGTCTTTGCCCATTTTTGCACGCTCCACAGCGTAATAGGAATTATCCATAAAGGTTTCATCAATATCTGATACGATGGCCAGTGGTTTTTCCGATTTCTGTGCCAAAGCCTCATCAAGGCGGAGTCTTGCGATATTGTAAGCCTGAAGACAAAGGGCTTCATATTCTGCTGCTCTTTGCTGGTAAAATGCGGCATATATTTTTCCTTCACGTCCAAGATTTTGATAAGGTACGTCCCGTGTGGAAATTTTTGAATCCGGTGCTGCTGTTTTGCATGAAACAGTCAGGGCAAAGAAACAGCCTGCGATAATGAAGTTAAACTTTTTCATTGAATTTAAAATAGAGGAGACAAAATTATAACAATTTGGCTTTTATTACAACCCGGTTGTAAACTGCGGTAAAAGTGTCTCTTTGAAGGAATAATTCAACTGTTTATAAAGTTTTCATTCATTCTTTCTTTTACTTTAAACAACATCTTTATTATAATCAACCGTTTAGTGCGCAATTTAAGAAGAGAAAATTGCATGAAAGGGCAACTTTTATATGTTTCAAGCCCAGAACAAAAATACCTGAATTCAAAAAAAAACCGCCTCACAACAAAAAGTGAGGCGGATTCATAGGACAGATATTATTTTTATTTTTTAATAATCTTCGCAACCTGCTCAGAATTATTTATTCTAATAATATAAGCGCCTGATGGTAAAGCGGCAAGATTTGTTTTGTTATTTTCAAATTTACCTTCTTTCACAAGCTGACCAGACAAATTGTATATCTGATAATAATAACTTCTGTTATCTTTAGCGTCTATATTAACAATGTCGGTTACAGGATTTGGGAAAATATTTAACTGCTTCTGCTCAATTTTTTCCTTAATTTCTTTTTCTGTAAATACATTACTGGCTCTGTTTATTGCATCTGACTGTACAGAAATTGTGACATTATCAGGATAAAAACCTTCTTCTTTTCCATTTCTGGACAGAATCTTAACACATCGGCAAGGAGCTCCAAAATACTGACTGTTATTATTGTCAGCCAAAAATACAGTATTATTGGCAGTACTAAAAGTCATAGAAATGGGCCTTCCCTGATAAGAAGTACGTAATGCAGCAGTCCATCTTTTTTCGTTACCAAATTGTACATCAGTTGGTATAGACGGGTCTGAAGAGGAGGTTATGCTACGGTTTCCTCTTACGCCAGATGTTCCATAATTCCCAATTCTATACGCTGAATTCTGGAAAGCATATCCTAAAATCGTATTTCCATTTTTAATCGGGGTACCTAAATAATCACTTACTGCATTCTTTTCCGAAACAAAAACATTCTTTTTGTACCACGGAGAACCACCTAAAACATTATTACCCTCAAGAGAAGAATCTGCATCAGGAATTCTCCAGCCTTCCGGACAAGGATCAAATGGTGATTTGCCGGTTCCTTTACCCCAACGCTCCGGGAATTGGCTAGGCTGATTAATTAACCAGTCTGTTCCCATTGTGTACCAGGGTACGTTACTGTTGAATGGCATTAAAGTGCTAGGAATCATAAATACCAATGGGTTTTTCACCGAATATCCTAAAACTTTGGCAATTTTATCTGCAATTTTATCGTTTCCTGACACATTAGCGCTATTGGCATAGGTATTATATGGAATGATATAATTACTTCCTGCATTTTCAAAAATGTCGGCTGTAAGTGTGCTGTAAGTAATACTTCCATCTGCGTTGGCTCTTCCCAGGAAAACATTTGTTTTGTTGTTGTTTACATTTTCGTGGAACGCAGGGAAAGGATCTTTTCTGCCCCATTGGTAATGCAGGCCTGCTGAATTTCGAATTTGAGACAACTCAGCTGTTGTAGGAGCTCCTTGAGTTTGTAAAGCCGAAGGGAAGACCTCCAACGCTCCTAAATCTCTATCCATAAACCTGGTTTGCTTCACAGCATTACTGGATAACCCTTTAACGTAATTGACAAAGTTTGGAGCAGCAGGATCACCTGTATCAGTTGTATATAGGTAAGAACCTACTTCTGTATCGGTAATCCAGATATGCCAGCTCCAGTAAACAGGATTGTCTATACTGCCATTATGAAGCGTTACTACGGCATTACCACTTTGGCTTGGATTAATGAGAACCTTAATCCTGGAATTTGAAATAGCTGCCAATGATGTAGGAGAAGGGTTAAGCACTGAAATATTTTTAATCAGTTGTGTATTGGTACTCCAATGTACATTAGCTTTTAAGTTGTTATAACTTACAGGATTCAGAATTTCCAGATTGTTCATATATTGATTTTGCATAGCAATTGCCTTTGAAACAGGAATTTCTATGGTAAATTCAGCAGTACTTCTTACTTTTTGGTAGGAATTAGGCTGATTTAATCCTTCAATATAGTTCTTTGTCTCCGTAAAGAATTCTGTCGGGAAATCATATTCATTAGCTTTATATAAAGGGTCTTTTATGCAACGGCACCCAGCAGCATTTGTAGTATGCATCTCGAGCATAGGATTATATGAATATCTGCCAATAACATTAGGCAGGCCTGGGTCTGGCTTATCATTGGTTTCATTTTCAGGGAGAATAAATAAACCTCTAGCTGTATTAGCAGTACTATTGGAACTACCTCCACCAAGTACTGTTCTCGCCATAGTTGCAGTCCATATTCTTGTTTGGTGCATGTCTCCATAGGTATCTTCATTAGGAATTTTCCATAAAATTTTTCCGGTTCCTGGAAACAGTCCTAAATTATCTCCTCCAAAATTAGTCATATCAACCCCTATATTTGAATATACCTTAATATTTTTCAATTGACCAGGGTAGGTAGGGTATCTGCTGTAATCCGGTTTTATAAAACCATAAAAAGGACTGGGTCCGATTTGTAAAGTAGCATTATAATTACCAGGAGTGTTGCTGTTATAAAACTGGCTGGCGATTTCACCATATTTTGGACCGAAAGGAGATCTGTTTAAGGGAATATCATAGCTTGCAAAAGCTGAAAGCATAGAAGGGATTCTCCAGCCATTTGGACAAGGATCATACTTTTCTTTGTTTTTGTAAACATTTTTAACCGTCGATGTGGTTTCCGTTGAATTGTTTATATTTCCCTGTGCATTATCTGACCACAAATTTACCCTTGCATTGTTAGATGGATTTACACTTGTATTATCAATATATCCAAACCAATTATATGTGGAAGATGGAACCGCTGGATAATGAAGTCCGTCCGAATATATCAGACTTAATGGATTCTTTATAGAAAGCGGCAAGTTCTTTGTTATATTTGCATCAGCTTTAGGTACGGTTATCGCTATGTCGGTAAGAATTTTATAAACTGCACCGGTTAGATCCTTTGATGCTTTAAAGTCTCTCACTCTTCCTATTGAACCTGCAACTTCATAGTAAATATTCCCTCTGGTAATAAGTGGAGGAAAAGGGTCCTTTCTTCCCCATTGGTAGAGTAAACCTCCGTTTTTGTCATATTGATCTGTTCCGGTAATGGAAGTTCCTAAAGCCCCTAAGTTTCTATCCATCCAGCCCCAATCTGAATCAGGGATTCTTTCCTGGGTACCATTTCTGAGCAGTCTTGCCTCATTTCCATAACTTCTGTATTTTGAGCCATTTGTAGGGTCGTCAGTTACCCAAATGTGCCAGGACCAATGAACTTCTCCGTTTACCTTAAATGCAATTACGGCGTTCCCCTCCAACGATTTTTTAATAGGAACTTTAATTTTTGCATTTTCAGCTTCTCCTGTTATTTCAAGTGAATAATTTTCTCCTGATTTAATTAAACCGGGGGTGTCTTCCCACAATACATCGGCGGTTATTGTTCCTTGAGGTAATGATGTACTGTTGATGTAGATCACATTATCCTGCCACATCTTATATGCTTTTTTCACCGGAATATAAAGCCCGTCTGCCTCATTTCCATTATCATCTTTTCCTGTAAAGATGTAGGAATTAGGCGCTAGTTTCCAATCTTTAGCAGCCACAACCGTAATTGTTCCCTGCATATTTAAAGGGGCGCATCCTCCTGTAACTGTAACGGTATAATTGTAGATTCCCACCGTTGTAGCTGTTCCGCTGATAGTAACTGCTGTTCCGTTTACTGTACCTATAACACCGGCTGGAAGCCCCGTTACGGTAGCTCCTGTAGCTCCATTAAAGGTATATGTTATCGGAGCGATAGCATTATTTACCTCCACTGTCTGTGTACTATTACCTGATGTCAGTACCAGATTAGCAGGAGAAATCACGGTTACTGTCATCGTGTTTGTAGAAGCACACTGCCCGTCATTGGGTGTAAAGGTATAAGTAGTCGTCGCCTGGTTATTGATGGCAGGAGACCATGTTCCGGTAATGCCATTATCAGATGTCGCGGGCAGGGTAAATGAACCTCCTGAACATATTGATGATACCTGTGTAAAAGTTGGCGTAATAGTAGAAGTACAGCCTGCATTCCCCAGACAAACCTCCTGAACAGGCTGTAAATAAGCATGTACGGATGCGTTAGTTAAGCTGCCCGCTTCAATAATTACATCTGAATTAAGCTGAAAGGTCGTTACGATTTTATAGCATAAAACACCGTTATGAATCTCAGTACTTAAATTAGAAAAATTCTGAGTCGACGAAAGTATTCCGGCAGGAGTATAATATTTAATAGTGACATTACTTCCGTTCCATTGATTTTTTGGAATGAAAATCACGTAATTGTTATTGTTTCTGTTAAAACATATTCCATTGGCTTTATCAATGCATAGTTTTTGCTTCGTATAATCATTCCAGTCGCTTTGGGGAATTGGTGGCAGCGTATTGGATACGGCTGCATTTTTAGGGCTGCTCACTTCATAGGTCAAAGTCTGATTGCTAAAATCTTTTGTTGTTCCTACTTTTATGTAATAATATTCCTGACCATTTTTTGTAACCTTAGTCAAAGCATTCACATTGTAATTATATCCGTTCCAAAGTCCCCCACCGGCAAGATAAATTTTGAAGTTCACAGTGGTATCTCCATTCCATTGATTGACAGGAATTAAAGCTTCGGCCAGACTGTTATGGAGACGGTTGAAGCAGACATTGGCTTTATCAACACATTGTTTTTGCTTCGTATAATCATTCCAGTCGCTTTGCGGAACAGGTGCTATCGTATTTGATACGGCTGCATTTTTAGGACTGCTGACTTCATAGGTCAAAGTCTGATTGCTAAAATCCTGTGATGTGCCTGTTTTCACATAATAATATTCCTGACCGTTTTTTGTAATCTTAGCCAGATCATTAACATTGTAAGTATAGCCATTAAAAAGTCCTCCACCGGCAAGATAAATTTTGAAGTTCACAGTCGTATCTCCATTCCATTGATTGACAGGGATTAAAGCTTCGGCCAGACTGTTATGCAGACGGTTGAAGCAGACATTGGCTTTATCAACACATTGTTTTTGCTTCGTATAATCATTCCAGTCGCTTTGCGGAACAGGTGCTAACGTATTTGATACGGCTGCATTTTTAGGGCTGCTCACTTCATAGGTCAAAGTCTGACTGCTAAAATCCTGTGATGTGCCTACTTTTATGTAATAATATTCCTGGCCATTTTTTGTAACCTTAGTCAAATCATTAACATTGTAAGTATAGCCATTAAAAAGTCCGCCGGTTGCAAGATAAACTTTGACGTTCACAGTGGTATCTCCATTCCATTGATTGACAGGAATTAAAGCTTCGGCCAGACTGTTATGCAGGCGGTTGAAGCAGACATTGGCTTTATCAATACATTGTTTTTGCTTTGTGTAATCATTCCAGTCGCTTGGCGGAATTGCAGCTAAAGTACCGGAGACTGCCGTATCAGAAGGACCGCTTACCTCATAGATTAGAGTCTGGTTGCTAAAATCCTCTGATGTTCCTGCTTTTATGTAATAATACTCCTGCCCGTTTTTTGTAACCTTAGCCAGATCATTGACATTGTAGGTATAGCCATTAAAAAGTCCCCCGGTTGTAAAATAAATTTTAAAGGAAACTGTTGAACTATTCCATTGATTGACAGGAATCAGGGCTTCTGCAAAACTATTGTGCAGACGATTGAAACAGATACTGCTATTTTGGGCTAAAGATGTTAGCCAGAATAAAATTAAAAAAAAGAATGATAATTTTTTTTTCATGGTTAGTTTTTTTTAATATTTCCTACTCGTTGAAGGCTTTTCGGAAACCGCCTTTTTGATATTTAGATACTCTAAGTTACCTGGTAATACAAAATTTAAACAATGTGGAAAAAACTTATAGACTGCTATTGACGTATCGCTAAAAACGAATCCCTAAATGTTCTTTTATGCTTGAGAAAATACAGGGGAACTTTTGTATCAGCTTTTTAGCATTGTAAAAGAACGAGAGTAAATCTACCAATGATTGATAGCATAAATAAATTTTTTCCAGCATTCAATGTTTTAATTTGATAACAAATGTAAGGTAATAATGATTACGCATAAAAATTATTATTTTATGTTAATATATCTCTGGCGAATTATCAAACGAGATTAATTTTTAAGCTATTTATGTTTCTGATAAATAGGAATCTGTTCAAATATTGAATAGTAGTAAGAGTTGTAATTTTAGCTAAACTTTTGTTTTAAATCTCTGAAATGACTTAGCTAATTTCTGTAAATCATAAACCGGCCACAAAGCTGCAAGAATAAAGTTTCTATGCGTTTTCTGTATTTTTTGGAGAGGTAGAAAAGTACTTTAAAACAGGCCGAATAAGAAGGGGGTATAAAAAAATGACACCATTTGGCCTAAATTGTCCTAATGGTGTCATTAAGTGAGCGCGAAAGGATTCGAACCTTTGACCGTCTGCTTAGAAGGCAGATGCTCTATCCAGCTGAGCTACGCACCCTTGTTTTTGAAAATAAGTCGGGGCGGCAGGATTCGAACCTGCGACCTCCTGGTCCCAAACCAGGCGCGATGACCGGACTACGCTACGCCCCGATTGAAGGCCATCTTAAACAAATTTTACTTCGTTTTTGCGAGTGCAAAGATAGAAACTTTTTTTGGATAATAAAAACATTTTATGAAAAAATATTTTTAGCCACAGAATCCCCAAAAAACTATTTTGCTGTTTTTCTGAATGTTGAAAATAAAGCATTTTTTTAAATTGGATGAGATTTGAAAATTATTTCACTGAAATACAGCAGGGTATATGTGAATTGTTGTTTTTTTTCTGTTTTAAAGCAAATATAGGATGTTTTACCACTGAAAACACAGTAATTTTCATAACCTCCGCTAGAGTGGATGGCCTTTGTACAAACTTTATTTATCTTTTTCAATTGATTGGTGAATATCATTTTTTTTGTAATTTGTCTCTGTTAAAAAATGAATAAAATGAAATTCCTGTCAATCCTGCTGATCCCTCTTCTTCTGAGTAGTGTAAACTGTACATCACAGCAGAAAAAGCCGGATGTTGAAAAAACAGAGACGGCCCAGAAAAAAAGCACAGTCAAAAAAGTGGAAATTAGAGAGCGTACAAGAGGAACCAACAGAATCATTACTTTCATACCCGGTTCTAAAATAACCTCCTTAAACGGAAATGTAACAACCTCTGTACTGGCAGCTTCAGACTGGAAAAAAATAGTACAGCAGGCGGGAATGATAGATCTTTCTGCAATAGCTTCATTGCAGGCACCCACAAACGGGAGTGCTACGGACAGGGCGCTGGCTTCTGTCATAACGGTTACAACTGATGACGGCGTTTATAAATCGTCCAGCTTTGATTCCGGTATTCCTCCCAAAGAACTTGAAAATTTATACTGGTCTCTTGTAGACCGAAAACGATCCGGTAGAAATAATTAAGATGCTCATACTAAGACCTGTAATTTAGAATTTTATCTCTGAAACTGATGCGCTGCCTTTAACCGGATAAGCCATTAAAGATAAAGCTGTGGAAACTCCCTGAGGTATCAGACTTCGGGGAGTTTTTGATTGGGAAATTCTTAAAATCAGAAGAATCATATAGTGAGCGGTAAATTTAAAGTAAGTATAAGATAAGGCAATGACACAGGCATTATTCATAGATGTACTTTTAAGGAATATTGTTGCGATAGTGCTGAAATTGGTCAATTTCATTATCAAAATGCGTGTTTTTTAATTTATTTTCAAAAAAATAGTGTTTTTCCCCTTTTTTTTGGAACGGAAGATGAGTAATTTTGTTATAGAAAATTATAAACCACAAGAAATGAAAACTACTTTTTTATCTGGAAATTTAAGTGTGCTTTCCATGCTGCTTATATTGGGTCTTTGTATGACAAGCTGCTCCGGCTGCTCGGAACAACCTCCTGTAAACGACAGTTATAAAAAGAAACTGATCAGCTACGACGAAAGAATGGTGTTGTTTGATGAATACACCAAAACCAACCACATGATCCTTACCAAATACAGAAATGGAGAACCGGACTCAAGGTGGTACTGGTTTTCGCTGGAAGAAATGGAAGGTTACATCCGGTATGTAAAGGAAACGGCGAAAAAACAGGGCAGACAAAATTTAGGTATCAGGATTTACATGGGAAAATATCCGGTAAATCATCCTGAAAGCAAAATGGCAAAACCTGAATATGCAGGCTACCAGACGATATTTCTGGTTCCTACTTCCGGAATGCCTGAAAATGATACAAGGAAAGTAAGGTCGAGAACCACGGCAGATGAAAATACAGACATACAGGATATAGAAGCCATGAATATGACCAATCTGGCACCTCCTCCTAAAACCTCTTCTTTATCGATGCCATAAAACAAGAGTATGAGCTGGAACATAGAAATAGGAAAACAGGTAACTATGGCGGTTTCGGTAGCAGTGATGCTGCTGATGGCAGTAAAATACCGGAAAATAGAAAGAGTGAATTTATTTTTTGTTGCAGGGTATGTACTGTCCTCATGCATAGATATATTCTGCTATTTTTATTTCAGGCTGACGGAAAAACCCACAGACGTATTCTATACGGTCGGATTTTTAATCATTGTTTTTTTTCTGTACCTCTGCTATTATTACCGGCTGCTTTATCTGCCCTTGCTTAAGAAAATACAGATAGGCATCCTGGCTGCTTTTGTACTGAATATTCTGGTCATGTCTTTTGTGGAAGATAACCTGTTGGGATATTTTTCTTTTAATATGTTCTATATCAATATTCTTTTGCTGATGTTTTCCATTATTTTATTCCTGTATCAGACCTTTAATTCTGATAAAATACTGGAGATTAAAAATTATCTGCCATTCTGGATCTCGGTGGCTCTGCTGATCTTTTTTATCGGTTGTATTCCGATTTCTTTTTTCAGAACTACGGTTTCAGAGAATATTTACTTTTTTATCTTATTTATGCTGAATATGATCAGTAACGGAATATTTATACTGGGGCTGCTCTGGAATCAGCAGGACAAACCCAGATCAACATGAATTTGAAATATGGAAGAGAATAATTTAGTAATTTCCTTTACCATTACCCTTCTCATTGTTGTATTGACGATGATATTCATTTACGTGGTTTTCATCAAAAAGAAAACAACCCTTCTGATCAGGCAGAAAGAAAAAGATATGCGGTTTGAAAAAGAACTGGCCACATCACAGGTGGAAATAAAGGAACAGACACTGAATTATATAGGACAGGAGCTGCATGACGATGTGGGGCAGAAACTTTCTGTGGTCAGGTTACGCCAGAACCAGCTTATTGCCAAACTGAAAAACGGGGAAAAAGAAGAATTAAACGAATTAAGTGAGCTGCTTGGAGAATGCATACAGGATATCAGAAATTTATCTAAAACACTGATTACCGAACAGATCATTCATTTCGGACTGACAGAATCCATTGAAAGAGAAGTGGAAAGGATAAAAAAACTGAAATTACTGAAAATTGATTTCATTACCCAGAAACAGGACATTGATATTTCGCCGAAACATGCACTGATCCTTTTCCGGATTATTCAGGAAAGTATCAATAATATCCTGAAACACTCAAGGGCTAAAAATCTGACAATAGAGCTGGAGGATAACGATGAAATCCTGTGCATTAAAATTTCAGACAACGGGAAAGGATTTAATACCCGGAATATACAGGATGGCTCCGGACTGAAAAATATGGAGCTGAGAGCAAAGCTTATTCATGCGGAATTTTCCATATGTTCAGAACTGGATAAAGGAACTAAAACCTCAATAACTTATTACAAATCTTTACCATGAATACCATTCCGATAGCAATTGTTGATGACCATACCTTAATGTCTAAGGCATTGGAGAATATGATCGTGGAAAACCCGCAGTACAGCGTAATTATGAATCATCCCAACGGAGAAGACTTCATCGCTGCGCTGGAAAAGGCTTCCGAACTGCCAGCCGTTGTACTGATGGACATTAATATGCCCTATAAAAACGGAATCGAAACAACCGAATGGCTGAGTGAGCACCGTCCTGATATTAAAGTAATTGCACTTACTATGGAAGATGATGAAAAAGTACTGATCAAAATGCTGAAAGCCGGTGCAAAAGGCTATCTGCTAAAAGATATGCAGCCCTCCATACTCTTCCAGGCCATTGATACGGTATTTGATAAAGGGTGCTTCTATACCGATTTCGTAGCCCAGAAGCTGCTGAAAGTAAAAGCAGAGGATTCTAAAACAGTTTCGCTTCTTTCGGATCTTAAAGACAGGGAAAGAGAATTCATCAAATGGGCATGCAGCGAACTTACCTATAAAGAGATTGCAGACAAAATGTTTCTCAGCCCCAAAACAATTGACGGGTATAGGGATTCTGTTTTTCTGAAACTGGAAATAAAAAGCAGGGTAGGCCTTGTCCTCTTTGCCTTAAAACACGGACTGGAGTAAGCTTATTACCCGTCCGGCAGCTCATCATTCACTATGATTTTCAATCCTGCATAGGCGGGATACTCTTCTCATCCGGCCCGGTCGTCAGATCAGACCGGATTTTATTGTTTTGGAACTTTTTAAAACGTGGAATTAAGAGCAGAAGTTATGGATTGAGCAGAAATTTCAGTTAGCCTGAATATAAAATGTTTTGTCATTTTCATATGGTCATTGATCGGTTTTCTGTAAATTTGAGAAAATCCTGTTTTGGAACATAATACAGTATTTTTTTACCCAAACCCAGACATATGAGCAAATCAGACAACAGAAAACCGGCCAAAACCTGCTATGAGCATATTGGCGGAAAATTAGGACAGCTTCTCTTGGAACAGTTTGTTGAGAAAGGCTGGATTGCAAAGGATAATCCTATCGACCGGCATTATTACATTACCGAAAAGGGACAGAAAGAATTTACAAAATTAGGTGTTGACCTTTCACAAATACAACCGGAATAAAATACAGCTGTATAATTTTTTACATTATACTTGCGGCCGGCTTAAATTGATGAATCTGATTATCCTCAACCCGGAATCATGTTGATTAATAGTACAGCCGGAAAATGAAGGTGAATTATTGAATGACTATCTCCCCACATGTTTCTTTAAAAAGGCAAGACTCCCTTCGGCAAGTTCCTGTGCGTCATAGGGCGACTGCTGCCATAATGAAACTTTTTCCTGCATACCGGGAACTGAAGAACTGAAATTTTCAAGAACAAGATTCCCTTCAAACTTGATTTCTTCCAGCGCAGAGAAAAAAGCTTCCCAGTTAACGGTTCCTTCTCCCAACATACCGCGGTGAGATTCTGTAACATGAATATGCTTCAGCATTTTCCCGGAATTGATGATCGGCTCATAAAAATTGTTTTCCTCAATATTCATATGAAACGTATCAAGGTGAAGAAACAGATTGCTTTTTCCAGCTTTTTTAATAAGTTCCAGAACATTATCTGCCGTATTGCAGACGTAAGATTCATAACGGTTAACAGGTTCTATGGCAATATCTATGCTTCTGGTTTGGGCATAATCTGCCACATTGCACCATACTTCACAGATAATCTCTTTTTCCTTTTCTGTGATAGGTTTTCCGGTAAATACTCCTATTCCGCTATGTAATACCCCGGCCAGCAGTGGAGTTTCCAGTTCATCAGCTTTATCAATTGCTTTTTTAATGAGTTTTTCTGCGGTTTCAGGATAAAAAGCAATATGTGCTTCTTTGGGAAGGTTTAATGAGCATACGGCTTCCAGGCTGTTCTCTCTGAGCTGCTTTTTTACCGTAGCAGCATCAAAGTCCATTGAGTTTGGCAGCAGTATTTCGATAAGATCAAACCCGGCATGTGCGGTTTTTTTAATAGCATATTTTCCGGACTCTGCATTCCATAGCGGAGTGATCCAGGAGAGGAGGGAAGCTCCTAATTTTACATTCATTTTCATTTTTTTATTTTATTTTTAAAAAATCCACCATTCTGTTCGTATTCCGAAATAAGTTCCGAATCTTTTTGCTCCGGACTGCTGTAAAAACGGTGAATAAAGGCTGTTCATGGCCAGATCATTATATCTGGATACTTCTGCAATAAAACGGATGTGGGGTCTTGCCCATACACTTCGTTCTGCAGTAGGAACAATGGTGGGAGCCAGAACCAGTTTTACCATTGATGCAGCATCCTGTGTTCCGTTTTTTCTTGAAGCATAATGCAATTCAGAAAGAAGATGAAGCCAGTTGTTAAAATAATAGGTGGCCCTTATTCCTGTATTGAATTCTGTCTTTCTGTTGAAAATTTCACGGTGATAATAATCCTCAGCTTTATCATTACCCGGTGATCCGCCTTTACTTTTGGTGAAAACGGCGTAGGGATTAAGCGACCATCGGTTTGAAATATTCCAGAGGAAATGCTCAACCAATGTAAGAGAATAAGCCCCTTTGTATGTTTTTGTCAGTTCATCAGGTGCGCCATAGGTCCGCCAGGTCTGTGTGTTTCCATTGTCGCCGCCATTGGCAATTCCGGTTCCGTATCTTACAGAAAGCTGATTGAATGAACCTGAAATTTTTGTAGCCAGCGGAGTATTTAATTTAGCTCCGAAAACCCAGCCCCGGTCAGATGGATACTGTTCGATGGAATTTTCTCCTGATTTTTCTACATGATGGAACTCTGCGAGCAGTTTCAGAGAATGGCCTGAATTTTTAAATGGAAATACCTGTTCCATAACGAATACCTCTCTCTGCCGGTAGATCAGGTTTTTTGCTCCGCTGATGACATTGGTGTAAGAATATGGCGTAGAATTACTGGCTGCCGTGTCAATTGCCGCAGGAAAGAACATGGAAAACCGGGTGTTTTTGTGTCTTATTCCCCAGCCCGTTGCCGAATGGTCGTCAAAATAAAAATAATCCGCAATATGGATATCGTCGTATCTCAGCCATCTTGATCCCGCCCATACATCCCAGTCACTTCCCATAATATTTCTTGCCTCTACGAATGCTTCCGGTAAGGCTATAATCATCCCCTGATTAGATTTTGAATCTACATTTCCGAGAAAAGTTCCCCCGGAATAAAAGCTCAGCCTTGCCTGCATATCGATCTTTGTAGTTTTGCTACTGTCGCCGTTAATCACAGGGCTAAAGTGGAAAGCAGGTAAAAAGTCAACATAATCTCCCTGATCCATCCTTCCTCCCAAAGATCCCTGGTTATTCAGGTTCAGCTGCCTTCCTGTTTTTCCATCCGCATTCGGAGAATATCCTGCCCCGATTCTTCCGGTTGTACCCAGCGAAAACTTCCTGTTGGTGATGATTATCTGGGCATTCGTTTCCCTGCTGATGCATACAAGCAAAATGCACCAGATCCATAAAATCTTTGTTTTCATAGGAACTACTTAAAGGTTTTAGGCTTATAGAATTTTAAAGCAAACAATAAAATGACCCCATAACACAGAATAGGAAGGAGATAAGCATGAGCGATATCTTTCTCTGCAATTCTGCCCATGACCGGAGGGAAAACAGCACCCCCAAACATCGCCATAACCAGAAATGAGGAAGCCTGCTGAACCTTTGATCCCAATCTTTTAAGGCCGAGACTGAAAATAGTAGGATACATTACACTCAGGAACAGGTTGAGTAAAATAAGACTTATAAATGATATCCATCCGAAACTCTGGGAAATAACCAGGCAGAGAATAATATTACATGCTGTAAATAGGGCCAGCAATTTGTTGGGAGCAATGAATCTCATTAAAAAGGTTCCGATGAATCTTCCCACCATCATCATGGCCATACTCAAAGAAAAATAATAGGATGCCTGTATTTCAGGAAGGTGCATCTTTTCCACTCCATAATTGATAAAATAAGCCCATGTTCCGCCTTGAGCAGCAATATTAAAAAACTGGGCGATGACAGCAGATATAAAATGCCGCTGTTTATAGAGGGGCGCATCAGGGTCTGAAGCAGAAACATCTTCACCGTTTCCACTTTCAGAAACCTTATTATCCTCTGCATGGGGATCTTTGAGATCGGGAACTCTGATGAAGCTGAAGATAAGCGTAATCATCAGAATCACCATACCAATCCATGTATAAAGATTTTTTACAGAATCCAGGGATCCTGATCCGGAATCCGGGGTTCCGAAAATGAAATATCCGCCTAAAAGAGGACCGATAATGGCTCCCAGACCATTGAAAGACTGGGCGAAATTGACTCTCTGGTCACTCGTTCTTTCATCGCCCAGAGCCGCTACAAACGGGTGAGCTACGGTTTCAAGGGTTGCCATTCCCATGGCAAGAACAAAAAGAGCCAGTCTGAAAAAATCAAAAGAAGAGGTATCAGCTGCCGGGATAAATAGGAAAGAGCCGAGGGCAAAGAGGGACAGTCCTAAAATTACCCCCGGTTTATAACCAAATCTTTTCATGAACAGGCCCGCAGGAATTCCCATAAGTGCATAAGCACCAAAAATGGAAAGCTGTACCAGACCGGATTTGGATTTGGAGATGTGAAGGACATTCTGGAAATGCTTATTCAGAACATCACCCATTGTAAGCGCAATAGCCCAAAAAAAGAAGAGGGATGTAACGAAAGACAGAACAATATAATATTTCTTATCTGTGAATTTTGGAGTAGTCATAGGATCTGTTTTAAGAAGTTTTACAGCAGTTAATTTCTCGGAATGTTTTGAATTCTTCGTACGTATAATCAGGGCAGGCTCCGGATTTGGAAGTGATAAAAGCTCCTAATGAGGTCGCCTGTTTCATAATTTCTTCCGGCGATTTTCCCTGAATTCTTTCAGAAAGAAATCCTGCAAGAAATGAATCTCCGCTTCCTACCGTGTCTGCAATTTTAATATGAACTGCAGGGAAATTGTAAGAAGTGTCACCCACAAAATATCGCGCTCCTTTACTCCCTTTGGTAAGAACAATTTCGTTCAGGTCAAAATAATTCTGAAGATGCCTGATGCTGGTATCTTCATCAATATAATCCACACCGAGAAATTGCAGAATTGTTCTGAGTTCTGCCTTATTCATTTTAACAAGATCGGCTTTATGCAATAGCTTTTTAATGAAGTCAGAATCAATGAACGGAGGACGGAAATTCACATCGAATACCCTGAATTTTGAATGCTCTAAAAGTTCCAGTAATGTTTTTTGGGAAACTTCATTTCTGGCAATCAGACTTCCGAAAACAAATGCCCTGGAACCCTGAATCAGATCTGTATGGCTTGGAAGCACCTCAATATAATCCCATGCTGTCCCGTTTACAATTTCATATTGAGCCTCCCCATGTTCGTCAAAATCAGCAAGTACAGTTCCTGTGGGCCTTTCCTGATCCACCTGTATAAAATCTGTTGTGATTCCCCACTGATCAATCTTGCTGAGAAGCTGATAACCTAAATGATCATTTCCGATTCTGCTGAGCATTTTTGCGTCAGTTCCCATTTTAAAAAGATGGTAAGCTACATTGAATGGGGCACCGCCAGCTCTGGAACCGGAAGGGAAGATATCCCAAAGAACTTCTCCAAAGCATACCACGTAGTTATTATTTACTGTATTCATAGTTGGTTAAACGTTTAAGTTAATATATAAAAAAAATGATTGGCTGTAATTGGGTTATTTTAAAGAAGCATTTGAGATCAGCTTTGCCGACAGGGTTACTTTTTTCCCTGTTACTGTATAATTGCTGATCTGCCCATCCAGCAGCTTGATCGCCTCTTCCGCCATCTCTTCAATAGGCTGTTGGATATAAGTTATCTCAGTAGGAAAAAGATCATAGGCATCCGTTTCGTCAAATGCTACCACCGATACCTGTTCCGGAACCTTTATATTATTTTTGACGATATACGAAAGACCGGCTACTGCAAGCTTATTACTGGAAAAATAGAGTGCTGTGTTTTCCGGTGTCTTACCCAGCATCTTTCCAAGCTTTAAATGCACTTCCTGTGCTATATTCTCAAGCCCTACCAAAAGATAGTGTGCTTCCACCGGGTTTTCTGATGCTCTTACGGCCTTTTCAAAACCGTGCTGACGGTCCAGCAGATGCGAAAGCTCAGTTTCATAACCTACATAGATTATTTTATTAAAATTCTTACCGATCAGTAAGCCGGCGGTACTCTCTGCTATTTCCTGATTATCAATCGTGATCCCGGGAATGGCAACCCCTTTCAGATACCTGTCAATAGTTACAATGGGGTATTTGATATTGATAAGGTTTTCAAGAGTCTGTTCAGATCCCGCTACCGGGGCAACGATCATCCCGTCCACCTGCTGTTCCGAAAACAGTTCTGTAAGTTTTTTAAATTTTTCTGCATTTTCATCAGAACTGCCAATGATCAGGGTGTATCCAAGCTTTAAGGCTTTATCTTCCAGATTTCTTGCCATATGCGAGTAGAACTCATTGGAAATATCTGCAACAATAAGTCCCAGCAGTTTAGTTCTATTCGTTTTAAGGCTTTTTGCGATCTTGTTGGGAGTATAGTTAATCGTTTCAGCAATTTCAAAAATTTTTTTCCGCGTCTCCTCACCGATGCGCTGTCCTTCTTTTCTGTTGAGAACATAAGATACCGTGGCGACGGAAACGCCTGCCAGTGAAGCAATATCTTTTATAGAAGGTCTTTTCATATCATGATTTAATATGCAAAAGTATTTCATAAAATAGTAGAAAAACAATAGCTGTTTTTTTTTGGTGGTTTAATAAAATAATGTAATTTCGCGGAATTTTTATTTAATATATAAATCCCTGTATTTCAAATGTTTAATATGAAATGATTATTTTCATGTTACCATATTGTTACATTATTATATAATGGTTATTAAATTTAGTTAAACGTTTATCCAGTAAATTTTTAAAAGTTTTATATTTACAGGATTTTCTTATGTTAAATAGGATGATCCCGAACTGAAGTTATTAAAAACTTATATACAATTAATTTATAATCAACATGAAAACTTTTTTAAGTATTATTTTCATTATTGCGGCATCATGCTTGTCTGCTCAAACCGGTATTAACACTGATACTCCAAAGGCTACTCTGGACATAACGGCCAAAAAAGAAGCTCTGAAAGCGGATGGATTACTGCCGCCAAGATTAACACTGGCAGAACTTACCGCAAAAGGAAATAATTTGTACAGCGCTGAACACGACGGAACCATTATCTATATAACCACTGTTTCCGGCGGTGGAAATTCAGAAAGCCAGAGAGAATACATTCTCAGTAAAGGACTTTATTTATTTGACGCAGAGGCTGCTAATGGTGAAGGACGCTGGATGTGTCTGTACTGCTATGCTTCTGTTTAAATGATTACAACTGATTGAAGGTCAGGTTTTATTCTTATGACTTATTAAGTTTGGTATTAAAATAAGCCTCATTTATAAAAAAGCCGGATTATTAATATTCTATTTAATTATAGTTGTTAATAATTAAATCCATTCCAACCTGTCTTTCTGAAGGCAGGTTTTTTTGTGCTTCATTACTGCATTTCAGGGTATTTGCTTTCTTTTCACTTTGAGATTGTCTTATTATAAGTATTTAGAGAATTCTGAAAATCCAAAAATAAAATAAAATAAAAAGTATATTTATGATCTTTTATAGGTATATTTGTATTCTAATTTGTTCGATATGAATTTTGATCTTCTAAAAGCAGTTGTGGAACTTGTTCGGCAATTTATGGAACAAAACGAAGGTAGAGCGATATACAGTAACGATCTTAAAGGGTTTACAGAATGGATCAATGCTTCATCTGAAGATGATGATGAGGCAGAAAGAGAGGAATGCACAGCGGAAGAGCCGGGATTAAGCTCTGATAGTATCATCAGTACCCTATTGATAAGAATAGGCATATATGCTAAAACTTATGCCCGGTCGGCAATGGGTAATTCCGTTTTCTCAGGCCGGAATGACTTTATTTATCTGATAAGCCTTAAAACGATGGGAGCTATGACAAAAATGGAACTGATAAGATATAATGTACACGAGAAATCTTCAGGCATACTTATCATTAACCGTCTGATCCGTAATGGCTGGGCCAGACAGACCGTCTCTGAAAACGATAAAAGAAAAAAATATATCAGGATAACAGATAAGGGGCTCGCCATACTGGAAGAACACATACAGGAAATCCGAAAAGCTTCAAGGATTCTAGCAGGAAACCTGACTCATTCTGAACAGATGCTGCTCATAGCCATACTCTCTAAGCTGGATGAATTCCACGGTTATTTTTACCGTATGAATCTGGAAGCCAGGGATCTGCTGGATGCTGCATATAGGAAACTAAACTGATTCAGTATTAAAAATACCAGCTACAACTATTAAATAAATAAAATGAATACGGGAAACTTAAAGAAGAGAATTGCGGTAATTGGATCCGGATTTTCCGGTCTCTCTGCTGCTGCATACGCCGCGAAATCCGGAAATGAAGTACATGTATTTGAAAAGCACGACCAGCCGGGCGGAAGGGCAAGACAATTTAAGACAGATGAAGGATATGTTTTTGATATGGGGCCAAGCTGGTACTGGATGCCGGACATTATCGAAAGCTTTTTCGCTGATTTTGGCTGTAAAGTATCTGATTTTTTTAATCTGGTTTCTTTAGATCCCCAGTTTGAAATGGTTTTTTCAAAAGAAAAGGTTTCAGTTCCTGAAAAAAATGAAGAAATCCGTAAGCTGTTTGAAAAAATAGAGCCGGGAGCAGCCGGACAGTACGATAAATTTATGAAGTCTGCACAATTTAAGTATGAAATCGGAATGAAAGACTTTGTAACAAAACCTTGTTACAGCTGGCTTGAATTTGCTACTTTAAAAATAGCAGGAAATGCACTGAAACTTAATCTTGTAACTAATTTCAGAAAATATGTTTCCGGGTATTTTGCTGATCCGAAGCTCAGGTCCCTGATGGAATTTCCTGTTATATTTCTTGGAGCTTCACCTCAGCATATTCCCGCTCTTTACAGCCTTATGAACTACGGAGGATATGTTTTGGGAACAAAATATCCTATGGGAGGGTTTTATCAGCTTGTTCAGGCAATGAAAAAAGTGGCAGAAAAACAGGGGGTAATTTTTCATTTTAACCATGAGGTAAAAAGGATTAATATTATCAATGGAAAGGCTGCTTCATTAACCGTAGAGGATAAAGATTATGAATTCGATGCCGTCATTGCCTCATCAGATTATCATCATACAGAAACATTAATACCTAAATCACTCAGAAACTATAACAACACATATTGGAAAAACAGAACCTTTGCCCCTTCATGTCTTATTTATTACCTGGGGATCAGGGGAAAAATTTCTCGTCTGAAGCATCATACCCTCTTCTTTGAAAATGAACTTGACAATCATATAGACTGTATCTATAAAAATAAGAAATGGCCTGCTAAACCGCTTTTCTATTCTTGCTGCCCCTCAAAAACAGATCCGGACGTTGCTCCCGGGGATTGTGAAAATCTTTTTTTACTGTTACCTCTGGCACCCGGAATACACAATGAAGAATCTGTAAGAGAAAAATATCTGGCGGAAATGCTCGGAAGAATTGAAAAACATACCGGGGAACGTGATCTTATTTCCAGAATTGAATATAAAAGGAGCTATTGTGTAAATGATTTTATTTCGGATTATAATGCTTATCAGGGAAATGCCTACGGATTATCCAATACTTTGTCACAGACAGCGGTTTTAAAACCCAAAATAAGAAACAGGAAAGTCAGGAACCTTTTTTATACAGGGCAGCTGACAGTTCCGGGACCGGGAGTTCCCCCGTCAGTAATTTCAGGGAAAATTGTAGCATCCGAAGTCAGTAAACTTAAAATAAAATAATATGAAAAAATTGTTTGATGAATTGTCTTACGAAGTCAGTAAGTATGCTACTCAAAAATACAGTACCAGCTTTTCATTGGGAATACTGGCATTGAAGCCTTCCATCAGACCTGCTGTGTATGCTGTTTATGGATATGTGCGTCTTGCGGATGAAATTGTAGATAGTTTTCATGGCTATGATAAAGAAAAGCTTTTAAAGCGCTTAAAGCACGAAACCTTTGATGCCCTGGAAGATGGAATATCACTTAATCCCATTTTGAATTCATTTCAGGAAACAGTCCGGCGGTATGATATTGATGCAGAGCTGATCAACCGGTTTTTGTACAGCATGGAAATGGATCTTCATGCAATTGATTATAATTCTGAGTTGTACAAAGAATATATATATGGATCTGCGGAAGTGGTAGGACTGATGTGTCTGCAGATATTTACAGAGGGAAATAAAGAGCAGTATGAAAAGCTTAAACCGTTTGCTATGAAGCTGGGATCTGCCTTTCAGAAGGTTAATTTTTTAAGGGATCTGAAAGATGATTATCAGATTTTGGGACGCACCTATTTCCCTTCCCTGAATATGTCTGTTTTCGATAATACAGTAAAAGAAAGCATAGAAAAAGAAATTGAAGAGGAATTTAAAGAAGCATTACAGGGAATAAAAAAACTGCCGGGCTCTTCCGTTTTTGGAGTTTATCTGGCTTATAGATACTACCTGTCTCTGTTTGAAAAAATAAAGAAAACAAGTTCCCGGAATATATTGCAGCAGAGAATCAGAATTGCAAACTCACAAAAGTTGTTGTTGGCGTTTAAAAGCTATATACGGTATAAATCTGCTTATTTCTGATCGCAGAATTCTGTTTTAAAAGTAATTTTTGGAAGGCTTAAAGATCAATAATAAAATAAATGATGTACAGATTATACAGAGAACAACAGCTGAATTGCAGCATTGAAACAGCATGGGCGTTTTTTTCATCTCCTCATAATTTATCGGAAATAACCCCTGAAAGCATGAATTTTGTGGTTCTTTCACCATTTCAGGACGAACCCATTTTTAAAGGAATGGAAATAGATTACAAAGTTTCTCCCCTGTTGGGAATTCCCATGAAGTGGAAGACCATCATCAGCCAGGTAGAAGATTATAAAAGTTTTACAGACTTTCAGAAAAAAGGACCATATAAATACTGGAATCATTTTCATGAATTTATTCCTAATGATCATGGAGTGTTGATGAAAGATACTGTGGATTACGAACTCCCGTTTGGGATTTTAGGAAGAATAACCCATTCGTTATTCATAAAAGAAAAACTCAAAAGTATTTTCGATTTCAGATACAGGGTTTTAGATGATCTTTTTAATCATAAACATAAGTAAAATGAATTTTCTGATCGTTCTGGCGGTGTTTATTTCTATGGAAGGAGCTACCTGGATGATCCACCGGTACATTATGCACGGCTTTTTGTGGAATCTGCACCGGGATCATCATGATCATAGCCATAACGGGAAACTTGAAAGAAATGATCTTTTCTTTTTCATTTTTGCAAGCCCCGCTATTGCTCTGTTATACCTGGGAGTAAAACAGGATTTCAGTTATTGGTTTTTTATCGGCCTGGGAATAAGCCTTTACGGAATGGCTTACTTCTTTGTACATGATATTTTTATCCACCAGAGAGCAAAAGTTTTTACCCGGACAAAAAATCCGTATTTCCTTGCAATCCGGCGGGCTCATAAACAGCACCATAAACATCTGGGAAAAGAAAATGGGGAGTGCTTCGGCTTTCTGTGGGTTCCTGTTAAATATTTTAATATGTATTTTAATAAAAAATGATGCCTTATACTTATATCCTGATTAACTTTTTCACGGTCATTATATGTTTTTTAGCCTCTTTTGACAGACGGATACAGTTTGATAAACTCTTCGGAAAGTTTCTGTTGTCATCCACCATTGTGGCGATCCCCTTTATTATCTGGGATATATGGTTCACCGCAAGAGGGGTTTGGTGGTTTAACCTTAATTATACCTTAGGATTTAAAATTGCGGGGCTTCCCATTGAAGAATGGCTGTTCTTTTACTGTATTCCTTTTGCCTGTGTTTTCACTTACTATTGTGTCGAAAAGTTTTATACTACGGACCGGGCTGATGTTTTAAATAACCTTATTGTATTTACAGCCTTCATTGTTCTCGGTGTTGCAGGGCTTCTTTACCATGAGAGAATATATACTTTATTAACCGTAATCGTAACCATATGCACACTTGGTTATCTGCATTTTATTGCTAAAAAGGAATGGATAGGAAGGGCAAGTTTTGTTTATCTGATTTTGATGCCTGGCTTTTTTGCAGTCAACGGAATTCTCACGGGGTCTTTAATTCCTTCGCCGGTTGTTAACTATAATCCTGATGACTTTTTGGGTATTAGAATGGGAACGATCCCGATTGAAGATGCTGTTTACGGTTACAGCCAGTTTTTGCTGAATATTTATTTCTTTAAAAAAATATCCGGAAAATGAAGAATACATACAAAATCATTTGAGATAATTATTTTTAAGATTTTTTTAACATAATAATTGCTTTTTAGGCATGGTGATTGTTTATTTATATACCAATTACTAAAATATTATATTATGAATAATTCAGATTACAACAAAGCGGAAAATGCGGTAGACCAAACAAAAAATTCTTTGAAAAATGCGGCTGATGAAGCAAAATGGAAAATCGGTGAGCTGGCAGACAGAGCGAAAGATTATATCAGTGAAAAAAGAGATAATGATCAGGAAGCTACTCAGGAAGACTGGCTCGAAAGAGTAAAATCAAATTTTTCCGATGCTTGGGAAGATATTAAGGATAAAGCAGATGAAGCCTGGGAGAAAACCAAAGATGCCGCTGAAGATGTAAAAGCAGAATGGCGCAAAAAAACAAATTAACACAGATTAATCAACGGCCGGAGCCTTTAAAGATTCCGGCCGTTGATTTTTTATATATATAATATAGTTTACTTGTGATCTTTTTTTGTTTTTAGAATCAAAAATTCAGTTTTATTGTATCCGGGATCCGGTAAATTGGAGAATCAGTACAGAATGGTGCGGCCTTCAAGTTTGATCATTTCCTTATTCACCATTTTTTTTACTGTTCTGATCACGGTTTCAACCCTCAATCCTGTAAGATCAGCAATCTGCTGGCGGGTAAGTTCTATGGGAAAACAGTGTTGGCAGTCCCCGTCATAATAACTTTTAAGATAATCCAATAATCCTTTAAGGCGCTGGATAGGATCAGAGGATGCCATATTGCTGACCATTAAACTGTTATAATATAATCTTTGTGACAGGCACATATTCATCTCCAGTGAAAGATCAGGATGGTGCTTAAGCATTTCTATAAAATTATTTTTAGGCATTCTTACGACTTCGGTGGCCTGTAAGCATACAGCATTGGTAGGATAAAGCTTTTCAATAAATAAAAGCGGATCGCCAAAACTTTGATTTTTGCCCAGAATGTTATGGATAAATTCTTTTCCGTTTTCCGTGAATGTGTTCAGCTTTACTTTTCCACTGATAATCTGAAAATAATATTGCGAATGCTCACCTTCCCTGAAAATGAACTCTTTAGGCTTGTAGCTCATACTCTCACCTCCGAATGAATAAAGAATTTTCACATCGATATTCATGCAGCTTACTGTTTTTCTCATAGTTTTGTTTTTTTATGAAAATTAAAAAGTATTTTCTGGAATATTTAAAACAATTTCAATCCTTATGCCATTCATATTTTTAAAATAAAATGTGGTATCGAATCCTTACAGGTAATACGGTAAAAATTACTGTTTTTTCAAATATTGTGAGTATTTTTGAAACTAAAGTATCTGTAACTAATTATTGATTTTAATTTCTATGATTTTAATTGTTGATGACAACCAAAGTAATCTTTATTCACTTCAAAAATTACTTGAATCCAAAGATTTCCAGGTTGAAACCGCCGGCTCCGGTGAAGAAGCTCTTGGCAAAGCACTGAAAAATGACTATGCTTTAATTATTTTAGATGTTCAGATGCCTGATATGGACGGCTTTGAAGTTGCAGAAACACTGGCAGATTACAGTAAAACGAAAGACGTACCCATTATATTCCTATCCGCTGTTAATACAGATAAAAAATTCATAACCCGGGGGTATGCTTCCGGAGCTAAAGATTATGTGACCAAACCTGTTGATCCTGAGATTCTTTTGCTTAAAGTGAAAACTTTCTATAACCTCCAGGAGCAGAATATTGCGATGAAAAAAACACAGCAGAATCTGGAGCTGGAAGTAAAAGGAAGACGGGAATCCCAGGTGACGATGAAATCCCAGATCGATCACTTCCATCTTATGCTGGAGTCTCTTCCCCAGATTGCATTTACTCTCAATGAAGAAGGAACAGTAGATTTTGTTAATGGTAAATGGTATCAGTATTCCGATACAGAACAGAATTTTCCCGAAACACATCCCGATGATTACAATATCAGAGAAGAATGGGAGAGATGCAGGAAAAAAGGAAAGGCACTTGAACTGGAGATCAGAATTAAAAATATTATTTCGGGAAACTACCGTTATCATTTGCTGAGAATAACACCTGTATATGAGGAAGACCGTATAAAAAACTGGGTGGGAACATTTACTGATATTGACGATCAGAAAAAAGTAGAGAAAGAAAAAGACGAATTTTTAAGCATTGCAAGTCATGAATTAAAAACCCCTTTAACCAGTATTAAAGCATATGTTCAGCTTTTGGAAAGAAAACTGAAATTAGATAGCGACAGCCCCGAAGCGGGATTTGTTACAAAAGTTCAGGGACAGATTGAAAAGCTGAACAGCCTCATTACAGATCTCCTGGACGTATCTAAAATTGAAAACGGAAAACTGAAAATAAATAAAAAACCGGTTAACCTGGAAAAGGTGATCAGTAATGCTGTTGAAACAATACTGCAGACACATGATGAACAGCAGGTAAAGATTGAACGGCACGGAACAAAACCTGATATTTTAATTCCTTTAGATGAGATCCGTATAGAACAGGTACTGATTAATTTCCTTACGAATGCCATTAAATATTCTCCGGACAATAACCAGGTGATTGTGACCACCTTTGTAGATGATGAAGCCCAGGAAGTGAGAGTGAATGTCACGGATTTCGGAATAGGAATTCCCGATTTTAAGCAGGATGCCGTATTCAAAAAATTCTATCGTGTTGAAGAATCTTCATTACAGTTCCAGGGAATGGGAATCGGGCTGTTCATATGCGCTGAAATCATCAAACAGCACCACGGAAGCGTTGGCGTTTCAAGTATTGTAGACGAAGGCTCTACATTTTATTTTACCCTACCATTAAACTAATTTTCATGCCGAGAAAAATTATACGAAACCTTCAGTTTGGAATAGGCCTTTCACTTCTGATTTTAATAACCAGTTCAGTGGCCTCATACTGGAGCATCCAAAATCAGATGAACCACCGTGAGAGCCTGTCCAAAAGCAGACGTTCTGTAACGGCTGTTAAAGATATCCTGGTCGCTCTTCTGGATGCAGAAACAGGAAACAGAGGTTATCAGCTTACCGGGCGCGAAGATTTTCTGGAACCTTACAAACGCGGAATGAGAGAATATTCCGAAGCTTTGGTGCAGGCAGAGTCATTGGGTGTACAGGATAACAACCAGAAGGCAAGACTTGACGGATTAAAAACAGCAGTCGGCCAGGTGATGGATAATCTGAAAAATCTGGTGGAAAACAGGCGAAGAGGTGTTGTAATGACCCAACAGGAGATTGTTACCGGTAAAGCTTATATGGACGAATGCCGTAAAATTGTAAAAGACTTTGTACGGTATGAAGAGAGTCAGGTTGAGATCAAAAATAAAGATTTAATACGTTCATCAGAAACAACGGTTATCTTTATTGTTTTTTCTGCACTGGCCGCAATCGTGGTAACTGCATTTTTCTATTTTAAAATGCGTGCAGATCTTATCAGAAGAGACGAACTGGAGAAAATGCTGAGAGATAAAGATCAGGAAATGACACGCCGGGTAAGTGCCATTCAAAAAATTGCAAACAGGGTAGCCAATGGTGATTACAGTGAAAAAGCAGAGGATAACGCTGAGGATGATCTCGGAGATCTCGTAGGATCCCTGAATCACATGACCGAATCGCTGAAAACGTCTTTTGATAAAATTAATAAAAGCGACTGGCGGCAGAAAGGACTCGCTTTGCTGAACGAATCCCTTGTAGGAAATAAATCCGTACAGGAAGTCTCCGGTAAGGCCTTACGTCAGCTGATTGAATACGGAAACTGCATCAACGGCTCATTATATCTTTTTGATGATGGTATGCTGAAGCTAAATAAAGCATTTGGGCTGGAGGCCAATATGAAAAGAACTTTTGAGCCGGGTGAAGGAATGGTAGGACAGGCCTTTACGAATGCAAAAACACAGGTGTACAATAATCTTCATGAAGATGATTTTGTAGTAACCTTTGCCAGCAGCACCATCAAGATCTACGGGATCATTCTGATACCGGTTTTTGCAGACGGACAGGTGATAGGAATTATAGAGCTTGGTTCCACTTCCAATTTTGATGAAGACAGAATCAGCTATTTTGAAGAATGCTGTGTGAATATAGGAATAGCCCTGAATGCTGCCAAAGGAAGAGAAAAAGAGCAGCAGCTGCTGGAAGAAACACAGGCACAGTCTGAAGAATTACAGGTACAGCACTCTGAGCTTGAAAACCTTAATACCGAACTGGAAGCACAGACACAGAAACTTCAGGCTTCAGAAGAAGAGTTAAAAGTACAGCAGGAAGAACTCATGCAGGCCAATGCAGAGCTGGAAGAACGTTCACGATTGCTGGAAGAAAAAAATCATTTAATTGCCGAACGTAACAATGAGATTCAGAAAAAAGTAGAGGAGCTGGCACTCAGCACCAAATACAAATCTGAATTTTTAGCCAATATGTCTCATGAATTGCGTACACCGCTTAATTCCATCCTTCTTTTATCCAGGTTAATGGCCGAAAATCCCGATGAAAACCTGAATGAAGACCAGGTAGAATCTGCAAGAGTTATTCAAAGTTCAGGAACAAGCCTTTTAACACTCATAGATGAGATTCTTGATCTGGCCAAAATAGAATCCGGAAAAATGACCCTGGAATATCAGGAGGTTGCTGTTGAAAATATTATAAAAGATCTGAAAAGTCTTTTCAGTCCTGTATTTCAGGAAAAAGCCCTTCCGCTAAACATCAGAATTGATCCTGATGTACAGAAAATTATTGAAAGTGACCGGCTGCGGATTGATCAGGTATTAAGAAACCTGTTATCCAATGCTTTAAAGTTTACCACAAAAGGAAGCATTGATTTACATCTCAGTAAGCATTCTGAAAAACCGGACTTTATCATATTTTCAGTAAAAGATACCGGTATAGGCATCGCAGAAGACAAGCAGAAAATCATCTTTGAAGCTTTCCAGCAGGCTGACGGATCTACAAAAAGAAAATTTGGAGGTACCGGCCTGGGTCTTTCTATAAGCCGTGAAATCGCAAGGCTTCTGGGAGGAGAGCTTACGCTGAAAAGTGAAGTGAATAAAGGAAGCGAATTCAGCTTCATTATTCCTGTACACCCGGTAACGGAAATTGTTCATTCCGAAACCGATGAGGATCTGGTAGAAACCATCCGTGAAGATGTTGAAGAAATTCAGAATATTCTTGATGTAGCGGATGCCGTTCAGATCAACACTTTGGAAATACCTGAAGATGTGGAGGATGACAGAGACAGTATTCAGGAAGGGGATAAGATCATTCTGATTATAGAAGATGATACAAATTTCGCAAAAGCTTTATTGAAATATGCCCATTTAAACGGCTATAAAGGTATTGTGGTCGTAAGAGGAGATTACGGCCTTTCAGCGGCTCTGCAATATCACCCGCATGCCATTTTACTGGATGTTCAGCTTCCTGTAAAAGACGGATGGGAAGTAATGGACGAACTGAAATCGGATCCTTATGTAAAACATATTCCGGTACATATGATGTCTGCCCTGCATGTAAAAAAAGAAAGTCTTATGAAAGGGGCTGTTGACTTTATCAATAAACCCGTGGCCCTGGATCAAATGACTGATGTATTCAGGAAAATTGAAGAAGCACTGCAAAAAGGACCTCAGAAAGTTCTGATTGTTGAAGAAAATGCCAAACATGCCAACGCACTGTCCTATTTTCTGAGTAATTTCAATATTTCCTTATCAGTGGAACATACTATTGAAGATAGTGTAAAAGCACTGACTTCCGACCTTGTAGACTGTGTTATCCTGGATGTGGGAAGCGCAAGAGGAAATGATTACCATGTCATAGAATCAATCAAAAGCCATGAGGGGCTGGAGAATCTCCCGATCATTATTTTTACTGAACACCATTTATCCAAAGAAGAAGAGCTTAAAATAAAGCAGTATGCAGATTCTATTGTTGTAAAAACAGCACATTCCTATCAGAGGGTTTTAGATGAAGTAGGTTTATTTCTGCATTTGGTGGAAGAAAAGAATGACTCACCCGAAAACAACAGGGGGAGAATGCTGGGGTCTTTAACGGAAGTCCTGAGTGGAAAGAAGATACTCATTACTGATGATGATGTACGCAATATTTTTTCATTAACCAAAGCACTCGAAAAATATAAAGTTGAAGTCATTGTTGCGATGGATGGAAAACATGCCCTTGAACAGATAGATCAGAATCCTGATATAGATGTGGTTCTGATGGATATGATGATGCCGGAAATGGATGGGTATACAACAATTAGAGAAATAAGAAAAATGCCGGCGTTCAAAAGGCTGCCTATTATTGCAATTACAGCAAAATCCATGATCGGAGAACGTGAAAAATGTATTACGGCAGGAGCTTCGGATTATATCTCAAAACCCGTGGATATTGATCAGTTATTATCACTCCTCCGTGTTTGGTTGTATGAAAGTTAAACAGATAAAATTCTGATGGATAAGAAAATCTTAATTGTGGATGATGACCCACGCAATATTTTTGCATTGAAATTAACCCTTAAAGCGCGTGGATATGCAGTAGAGTCCTGCACAATGGCCCAGGAAGCTCTGGAAATACTCAGGTCCGATACCCTGCCTTATATTGTTCTGATGGACATGATGATGCCGGGAATAGACGGCTATGAAGCGGTGAGAATGATAAGGAATACCTCCGAAATCAAGCATGTCCCTGTGATTGCTGTTACTGCACAGGCAATGCCCGAAGACCGCCAGAAATGTCTGGAAGCAGGGGCTGATGATTATGTTTCAAAACCCATTGATGTGGATTTTTTAATAACGGCCATAGAAAAACTTTCATAGATGCTGGAACCAAGTATCATAAAAGATGAAGAAATAGAATATCTCATCAGGGATGTCTATGATCTGTATGGCTATGACTTTTCCGGTTATAGCAGGGCTTCATTCAAAAGAAGAGTAAACCGTATATGTCTTTTAGACAGGTTTACCAGTTTTGCAGAACTGAGATACACCATTATCAATGATGCCGAATACTTCAAGCGTTTTGTTGAAGAAGTTACCGTGAATGTTACAGAAATGTTCAGAGATCCTTCCTTTTTCAAAATGCTGAGAGAGAAAATATTACCTCAGTTGGGAACTTATCCTTTGATCAGAATCTGGATTGCAGGCTGCTCAACCGGGGAAGAAGCTTACTCCATTGCCATTCTGCTGAAAGAAGCGGGCCTTTATCATAAGTCTCTGATTTATGGCACCGATTTGAATCCCACAGTTCTTGAAACCGCCAGAGCCGGTATTTTTCCTTTACAGCAGATGAAGTTGTATTCTGAAAATTATATACTTTCCGGCGGGGTAAAGGATTTTTCCGATTATTATACAGCCAATTATGACAGTGTACGGTTTGATAAAAGCCTGCAGGAAAAACTTATTTTGTCAACACATAACCTTGTGTCAGACAGTTCTTTTAACAGCTTCCAGCTGATTATATGCAGAAATGTACTGATTTATTTTGACCGGGATCTTCAGGAAAGAGTATTCAGGCTTTTTGACAATAGCCTGGAGAATCTGGGGTATCTGGCGCTGGGAGCAAAGGAAACACTTCGTTTTTCCGGTATTGACAGGAACTATCATCAGGTTGAAGATCAGAAAATCTGGAAAAAAATTGATCATCATTAATAATTGCGCAATGAAGTCACCAGGCCCTATAAAGTTAATTGTTATCGGAGGATCTGCAGGAAGTCTGCAGGTCATTATTGAAATGATTAAAAATCTGGATGATGAAATTCATATTCCAATCGTACTGGTGATTCATCGTAAGGCTCAGTCCGGAGATATTCTGAAGACTTTGCTGCAGCAGTTTACCAAAATACCGGTAATAGAGGTCGAGGATAAAACAGAACTCGAAGACCATGCACTGTATATTGTTCCTGCCGATTATCATTTATTGTTTGAGAATAATAAAAATATGTCACTGGACAGCTCCGAGAAAATGAATTATTCCCGCCCGTCAATAGATGTTACCTTCAGGTCTGCTGCAGAGATTTACGGTGAAGGCGTGGTCGGCATCCTTTTATCAGGTGCCAATGCCGATGGAGTGGAAGGTTTGCACTATATAAAAAAATATAAAGGAAAAGTCTGGATTCAGGATCCGGAAACGGCAGAAGTAGAATATATGCCCAAAAAAGCTATGGAAGAAACTGATTTTGATTTGATCATCACTCCTGATCGCTTAGCGGACTGTATCAAACAATTATAATATTTCAGAATAAAATAATACTAAATAATATGAATAAAAAGAGAATTTTAATTTTTGATGATGACACCGCTATTTTAGAAGTGATCACCATCATATTTGAAGAAAACGGATACGACGTCAGAATCTCAGAAACGTCACATGATATCCTTGAAAAAGTGACAGATTATCAGCCGGATGTTATTTTGATGGATAACTGGATTCCAAGAATCGGAGGTGTGGAAGCCACAAAACTTCTCAAAAGCACTGCGGAATTCAGACATATTCCGGTCATCTACGTTACGGCTAATAATGATATTGTAGCTTTAGCGTCAGAAGCACAGGCGGATGATTATGTCTCAAAACCTTTTAACCTGGATGATCTGGAGGCAATGGTCGCCAAACATATAGAAGGAAGGGCATAGAAAATGTCCGGGATATCAGTCAGCATTAAAAAACCCTCAGAAATTGAGGGTTTTTTATTTATTTTCTAATACGGTAATGATCCGGCTTTTGCTTAATGAATGGGTATTGACATCCTGAATCAGAGATGACAATAAAAAATAAAGCTCAGGATTTTCTAAAGTAATATCCGAAAATGTCCTGGCAATAATTAATTTTTTTGAAACAATGTTATGTACAATAACATATTCATTGCTGACATCAACATCCAGATTTAAATCCCTTTTTATAACCAGTCTGAAATATTCATCAATAAGTTTTTGATCTCTCAGCAAATGTAATCGTTCGGCTTCTGTATGGTCCATCACAATTATTTTATCCTGTTTTAATTGAACAAAATTTATGCCGTATTAAACGTTTGGTATATTAATGTTCTTTTTAAATTATTTATTAGTATATTTGTATATCGTAAAGCGGTCTTATTATATTTTTTAACAGATGATGAATAAAGTGAATGTTTTTTGGTTCAGACGAGATCTCAGGCTGGAGGACAATACAGCGCTCCATCATGCGCTTAATGCAGGTTTAAAGGTTATTCCCGTTTTTATTTTTGATACTGATATACTGAACCGGCTTCAGGATAAAAATGACAGAAGGGTAGATTATATTCATCAGGCTTTACAGCAGATTCATCAAGAGCTGAAAAATCATAACAGCGGACTTTATATTTATCATGGTACCCCACTGAAAATCTTTGAAAAAATAATTCAGGATTTTAATGTTGATACGGTCTTCTGCAACAGGGACTATGAGCCGCAGGCCATACAAAGGGACCGGGATATAGCAGATCTGCTCTCCAGGCACCATATTCAGCTGAAAGACTTTAAAGATCAGGTCATATTTGAAAAAAATGATATTCTGAAAAATAATCTTACTCCCTATACTGTTTTTACTCCCTATTCTAAGAAATGGAAAGAAAATCTGAAAAATATAGAAACGGTTACAGTAAATCCGGCTCATTTGGGAGATTATAAAGGGGCTTCTGACATCATTTCATTAAAAGAAATCGGTTTTGAGAAAACAGATCTTGAGTTCATAAAACCGGAACTGAATAAAGAGATCATAGATTCTTACGGAAAATACAGAGACTTCCCGGCAATGGATCATACCAGCCATCTCGGAACTGCACTCCGTTTCGGAACCATTTCGATCAGGAAATGCGTGCAATATGCAGTTAAGCATAATGAAGTCTGGCTTAATGAACTTATCTGGAGAGAATTTTTCATGCAGATCCTCAGTCATTTTCCGGATGTTGTTCATCATTGTTTTAAAAAGAAATATGAAAATGTGATCTGGAGAAACAATGAACAGGAATTTAAGGCCTGGTGTGAAGGGAGAACAGGATATCCCATTGTAGATGCCGGAATGAGGCAGCTGAATGAAACCGGATTGATGCACAACAGGGTAAGAATGATCACGGCAGGCTTTCTTACCAAACATTTACTCATTGACTGGCGGTGGGGAGAAGCTTATTTTGCTGAAAAACTATTAGATTATGATCTGGCAGCCAATAACGGAAACTGGCAGTGGGCAGCAGGCTGTGGGTGTGATGCGGCACCTTATTTCAGGATCTTCAATCCTTATGAGCAGACAAAAAAATTCGATAAAGATACCCGGTATATCAGGAAATGGCTTCCTGAAGATTATAGTGAATCGCCCATCATAGAACATACAAAAGCGAGAGAAAGGGCATTGAAGGCTTACAGAGAAGCATTGGCAGAATAGCCGGCTATAAATCATAATTATTCATTAATAAAAAATAAATAACATTGGCTGAAAAAGGAATCTTATTGATCAATCTTGGTTCTCCGAGATCCACGGCGGTAGAAGATGTAAAAGAATATCTGGATGAATTCCTGATGGATGAAAAGGTAATTGATTACCGGTGGATTTTTCGGGCACTGCTGGTGCGTGGAATTATTTTAAAGACCCGCCCGGCAAAATCCGCAGAAGCTTATAAAACGGTATGGACCGACGAGGGATCACCTCTTATTGTGATAACAAAAAAGATACAGAAAAAGCTGCAGAAGATTGTGGATATACCGGTTGAGATTGGTATGCGGTATGCTGAACCCGGTATTGAGACAGGCATCAGGAATCTTGTTGAGAAAGGCATCACGGAAATTGTGCTGTTTCCCCTTTATCCGCAATATGCAATGAGTACCACCGAAACGGTGATTGAAAAAGCAGAAGAGATCAGAAAGAAAAAATTTCCCGGTGTAAGAATCAACTATGTGCAGCCTTTTTATAACCGGGATCTGTATACGGACTGCCTGGCCGAAAGTATCCGGGAGAAACTTCCTGAAAATTTTGATGCTTTATTATTTTCTTATCATGGGGTTCCCGAAAGGCATATTTACAAGACAGATCCTACAAAGACGTGTAATATGAACGACTGCTGTTTTAAAGACAGTCACCCCGGTCATCCATTTTGTTACCGGCACCAGTGTTATAATACTACGGAGCGGGTTATCAGAAAACTGGGATTACCAAAAGATAAGGTCATCGTATCCTTTCAGTCCAGATTAGGAAAAGACAAATGGATAGAGCCTTATACAGATCATACTTTGGAAACAATTCCCCAAAAAGGAATTAAAAATCTGGCGATTGTCTGTCCTGCATTTGTTTCAGACTGTCTTGAAACCCTGGAGGAAATTTCCGTTGAAGGAAAAGAGCAGTTTCTGGAAGCAGGCGGCCGGAATTTCACCTATATACCCTGTCTGAATGACGAAGACCGCTGGATTGAAGTCATCCGGACCCTGTGTGAAGAACAGCTCAATCAATTCTATTTAGTATAGTTTTGGTGATATATTGCATGATTTTTTCAGGAATTAGGTATTTTTGTAAACTATTTAACGGATATGAACTATACACTTATTAAAGATTTTATAGACCTTCTGCAGGAGTTTGAAACCGAAGTCCGGGCTTGCCCTGATTTATATCCGGGAACTGTTCAGGGGTTTAAAGAATGGATTTCCGATAAGGAGCAGACTGAACAGGAAAAGGGTTCTGAAGAAGAACCTTACTGGGAGGGTAAAGAAAACGGAAGAACACCGGAAAGTGCCATAAGTACATTGCTTGTTCATCTTAACCGATATGCGAAAACGTACTCAAAGTCTGCCATTTCAGATTCAGAATTCTCTACTCAGGAAGACTTTATTTATCTGATTAATCTGAAGGCTTTTGGTGAAATGACCAAGATGGCTCTTATCAAAAAGAATATTCACGATAAACCTGTGGGTATGCTGATTATTGCCAGGCTTCTGCGCCATGGACTTATTGAACAGACAGACTCTGATCTGGATAAACGCAGCAAACTGATCCGCATTACTGACAGAGGATTGCAGATCCTGGAAAACCAGATGGAAAAGATCCGCCAGGCGACCCATATCGTAGCCGGAAATCTTAATCGCCGCGAAAAGATGGAGCTTATCCGTATCCTGAACAAACTGGACCGTTTTCATTATCCCATTTTTTCGCGAAATATCAATTCTGATCAGCTTATCAGTACAGTATATGATGAATATACGTTTTAAGGATTACCGGAACACTAAATCCGGAGTAGTTTATATTCATCTCAATTTCCTTTTAATATGGTAATATCTTACTGATAACCTGTCATACCACAATGCAGTTAAAAGTAAACATGCGGGAATAACAAGAGTTTTCAACTGGAAATGCTGATAGGTGAGTGCCCCAATGATTCCTCCCATGAAAAAGCAGAAGATGATCATTAATTTTAAAAAAATACTTTTGTTGACTTGCATTCGTTTTGCTTTCTGATGATGAAAAAATAACAGGGATAACTCAATTCCCAGATCTGTAAACAGTCCTGTGAGGTGAGTGGTTCGTACCACAGACTGTGAAGCACGTGTGACGAGGGCATTTTGTAATCCCATAGCAAAAAGTAATGCTGAAGAGATCATCATTGGAGAATGAAGAGGTAATAAGTCAGGTGAAAAGCCAACAAAAATAATAATGACGATTTCAATGGATAAAGGAATTATATAGGAACCGTGAGGTTTATATTTTGCCGTCCATTCAGTAGTTAAGCCTGAAATAAAGGCACCTGACAAGAAAAAGAAAATGTACAGCAAATAAATCAATGCCATTTTGTAATTCTTTAGGAATAGCTGTTCTGAAAAAAAAGCAAAATGCCCCGTTACATTGGTGGTTAAGCTTTTCACAGACAGTACTCCTGTGATATTGACTAATCCGGCAACCCCGGATAACATAGAAGCCAGTTTTAAATTATGGGAAAATTTTCGTCCCTTCCCTTGATGTCTAAACATGAATAGTTGCTTTATGCCAGATTTAAAGTTGAATGTATGGTGGAAAATCATTTCTCATAGAGCTTTGGGAAACCCAACAAAAAGATTTTAGAAGCAGGTAGGCTATCTGTAAATATTGGCTATATGGGTCAGTTTTTCCAAATCCATTAAATGTATTTTTCTTCCTTCCATTACAATAAGCTGTTCTTCCCGGAAATCGTGAAGGATCCGGGCTAATGTTTCACCGGCGGTTCCCACCATACTGGCAAGATCTGTACGGGAAAGGGTGATGTAAACTTTATTTTCCAAAGCATCTGCCTTATATTTTTTATGTAAGATCAGTAAACTGAGCGCAACACGTTCCCTGACTGTTCGTTGAGATAAAACCGTCATCAGATTAGCCATTACACTGAATTCATGACTGAGACTTTTGAGAAGTAGTTTGGAAAATACCTCTGACTTATCAAGAATATTCAGAAAGCTCTCTTTTGAGATGAAAGCAATAACAGAGCCTTCTATGGCTTGCGTTGTATCGCCATAGCAATCATTACTCAATACCGCTGAATACCCAAAAAATTCCCCTGCGTTATAGATATAGATAATCTGTTCTCTGCCGTCATTATCAACTTTATATTTCTTTACCTTGCCCTCTTTCAAAAAAAAAATTCCGTTTGGAATAGTTCCTTCAGTGAAAACAGCCTCTTTTTTACGATAATTTTTAATCTGCATCACCTTCTGAAGCATCTCTTTATCAAAGGGAGGAAGCTCTTCAAAAAGGTATTGATTATTAAAAATAAACTTTGAAATCATGGATTACTAAATTAAGGAATTTTATCTCAATATAAATTTGACTTAAATCAAGTTTATAGACGATATGCGTCATTTCTTCTTTATGGTAAAGCTCCTACTTTTGTGAACATAACCAGCCGGCATCAGCCTATGAAATATTTACAATTTCAACGTTCTCCAAAAGATAAATATTGTGTGAGGGATGCCTGCGCCTGGGCAAAGTATGAATATATACTGAGGATAAAAACGATCACTGAAACCCCGGATAAATTTATTGGCTGACAAATTCTATGCTTGTTCCTAAAAACCTTTACTATACCAGAAACCATTTGTGGTTAAGAAAAATAGGGCTGTATGACTTCTGTACGGGCATTACGGATTTTGCCCAGAAAGAGATCGGTGAAATACATCTGATTGAATTCGGTAAAGAAGAAATTTTTATAACAAAAGAAAGTTCCTGCGGAGCCGTATATGGCGTCAATAAAACTTTTCCGCTTATCATTCCCTGTGATGGCAAAGTTGCGGAAATCAATAAAAATATAGCTTTAAGGCTTTCTCATATCAATACGGATCCTTATAACTGCTGGTTCTTTATTCTTTCAACCTCTGTCTCAACGGATGAATTTTTATCATATGAAGAGTATATGAAAATAGTAAGATGATTCCTATATGGCTTTCATATTGAAAAATTTTACAGATTAAATTACATGGTCTGAATATTATGTATTTTTTTTGGGTATTACTGCATTTGTGGTAATACCTTTTTTATAAGTATAACAGAAACACATGAAACTAATATAAACAAAAAACCTCACAATAAAAATTGTGAGGTTTTTTGTGAGCGCGAAAGGATTCGAACCTTTGACCGTCCCGATTTAAAATCGGGATGCTCTATCTGATAGACTCTTTAATAAGTTTCTTGATTTTGGACTTACTTTTCCATGCTTTTATTTCCCGTTCTCTTTTATATGCCTCCACTTTGGAATTGAAAATTTCAAAATAAACAATAATCCAGTCTTTCGTTTTTGCAGTAAAACCTTTGTGATGTGCAAGATGTTTTCTTAGTCTTTCCTGTAAATCTTCACAGGAATGTCCAACATAATATTTGTCTGATGATTCAGAATAAAGAATATAACAGAAACACATGAAACTAATATAAACAAAAAACCTCACAATAAAAATTGTGAGGTTTTTTGTGAGCGCGAAAGGATTCGAACCTTTGACCGTCCCGATTTAAAATCGGGATGCTCTATCTGATAGACTCTTTAATAAGCTTCTTGATTTTGGACTTACTTTTCCATGCTTTTATTTCCCGTTCTCTTTTATATGCCTCCACTTTGGAATTGAAAATTTCAAAATAAACAACAATCCAGTCTTTCGTTTTTGCAGTAAAACCTTTGTGATGTGCAAGATGTTTTCTTAGTCTTTCCTGTAAATCTTCACAGGAATGTCCAACATAATATTTATCTGATGATTCAGAATAAAGAATATAACAGAAACACATGAAACTAATATAAACAAAAAACCTCACAATAAAAATTGTGAGGTTTTTTGTGAGCGCGAAAGGATTCGAACCTTTGACCGTCTGCTTAGAAGGCAGATGCTCTATCCAGCTGAGCTACGCACCCTAAAAGAGTTGTTTCCGCTTAATAAACAAGCTTTAAAAGTCGGGGCGGCAGGATTCGAACCTGCGACCTCCTGGTCCCAAACCAGGCGCGATGACCGGACTACGCTACGCCCCGAAATATATTTTAAGCGGAGGGTAAGGGATTCGAACCCTTGCGACACTTTCGCGTCGACAGTTTAGCAAACTGCTCCGTTAACCACTCCGGCAACCCTCCTTTTTATTTGTTTTTTAATGACCGCTGTTCCGTTATTGCGAGTGCAAATATAGAACAGATTTCTTTATTTACCAAATAAATTTCAAGAAAAATTTGTGTATTTTTGAGGTAATAAATCATTAAAAAACTAAACTGATGCGTAAAACATTATATATCATCGGATTAAGCACTTTTGTTTTTTCATGTACTTCTCAGCAAAATGTGAAAAAAAGTTCTTACCAGCCGAAAACACCCGTAGTACAGGCAAAACCGCCCGTTAAAACTCCGGCTCCCGAAGCTCCCAAACCTAAAATTATAAACGAACACGGAGTAGAGTTTTTTACAACCAATTTAGCAGACCCGGCAAAAAACGATAATACGGCCAGCTATGGCTCCATCGTTACTGCTAAACCTGCAGGATATAAAGTGGTAAAAACCTATTTCCCCGCCATAGCACAGAATTTCAGACAGCGTTATCTGATCCTTCATTATACAGCCCTTCCGGATGATAAGTCAGTTACAGTATTGACTCAGCAGGGAGTAAGCTCCCATTACCTGGTAAATAATACCGGAGACAATCAGATCTATCAGCTGGTAGACGAAAATAAACGTTCCTATCATGCCGGAGTAAGTGCGTGGAGAAACGATAAAAACCTTAATGATACTTCAATAGGTATTGAGATCGTCAATACAGGTTTTACAACCGATGGAACAGGAAAAAGAGTATTTGCTCCTTTCAGTGATGAACAGGTGAAAAAAGTAGCCGCTTTGGCCAAAGACATTGTGACAAGGTATCAGATCCCGGCAACCAACGTTCTCGCTCATGCAGACATTGCTCCTACAAGAAAACAGGATCCGGGACCTATGTTCCCCTGGAAGAAACTCTATGACGAATACCAGATAGGAATGTGGTATGATGAAGCGGCCAAACAGAACTTCCTTACCCTGGCCCAGACCGACCTGGCGGCTAAATATAACGATGCTTCATTTATCTTTGGAATTCAGACAGCACTTCAGAAGTTTGGATATGCGCTGGAATTCAGCGGTAAATGGGATGATGCCACCAAAAAAACAATAGAAGCTTTCCAGTACCATTTCCGCCCGCAGAATTATGACGGGATCATGGATGCCGAAACATGGGCAATACTTCAGGCTTTAATTCAAAAATACCCAACAAAATAATTTATTAAAGCGCATCGGTTAGATGCGTTTTTGCTATATTTAAACACTAAAAAAGTTAAAACATCTGTAATGGAAAATTTCAGAAAAGAGAGTGACCTGCTGGGAGAACTGAACGTGCCGGCAGACGCTTATTATGGAGTTCAGACCCAAAGAGCAATTGACAATTTTAAAATCTCAGGACAACTTCTGTCTTCATATCCGGATTTTATCAAAGGATTGGCTTTCGTGAAAAAAGCAGCCGCAAAAACCAATTATGAACTGGGACTGCTGGATGAGAATCTGTATTTCAAAATAGCAGAAGCCTGTGATGAAATAGCAGCCGGAAAATACCACGAACAGTTTCCCGTAGACATGATTCAGGGTGGGGCAGGTACTTCAGTAAATATGAATGCCAATGAAGTAATCGCCAATATCGTACTGGAAAAATTAGGAAAAAATAAAGGAGAATATGAATTCTGTTCCCCTAACGACCATATCAACCTTTCCCAGTCTACCAATGATGCCTATCCCACAGGGATCAAAATGGGACTGCTTCAGATGAATGCAGGTCTGGTGGACAGACTTGAGAAAATTGTAGAGGCTTTCCGTGCCAAAGGAAAAGAATTTCAGGATGTCATCAAAATGGGGCGTACCCAGCTTCAGGATGCCGTTCCGATGACTTTGGGGCAGGAATTTGAAGCTTTCGCAGCAACTCTGGAAGAAGATATTTCCAAACTGAATAACAATGCCGGACTTTTTGTAGAAGTAAACATGGGAGCAACCGCCATCGGAACCGGACTGAATGCCCCGGTAGGCTACGCTACTCTCTGTGCCAAAAACCTTGCACAGATCACCGGGTTCCCGGTTATTTCCGCACCGGATCTTGTTGAAGCGACACCCGATACGGGTTCCTATGTAATCTATTCTTCAGCAATGAAACGTCTGGCCGTTAAACTGTCCAAAATATGCAACGATTTAAGACTGCTTTCTTCAGGACCGAGAGCCGGATTATTTGAGATCAACCTTCCGCCGATGCAGCCGGGATCATCAATTATGCCAGGAAAAGTAAATCCCGTTATTCCGGAAGTGGTCAATCAGGTATGCTTTAAAGTGATCGGAAATGATCTTACCGTAACCTTTGCCGCAGAAGCAGGCCAGTTACAGCTGAATGTAATGGAACCGGTACTTTCCCATGCCATTATGGAAAATATCCACTTCCTTTGCAATGCCCTGGATACCCTCCGCGAAAAATGTGTGGTAGGAATTACAGCCAATAAAGAAGTCTGCCTGAATATGGTAAAACACAGCATCGGTATCGTAACAGCCCTTAATCCGTACATCGGGTACAAGCAGTCTACGGCTATTGCCAAAGAAGCCCTGGAAACAGGAAAAAGTGTTTACAACCTTGTTCTTGAAAAAGGGATTCTCTCTCAGGAAAAACTGGATGAGATCCTTGATCCTAAAAATATGCTGAAACCGCATAACAAATAGAAAAATAATCAATAAGTGATAAGCGGAGACCGCCGGTATGCCGTTTATCACTTATTACTCCTTATCCCTAAAATTTTGAGGTTTTTAATTATAATTCCTGCCCATAACGAAGAGGAAAATCTTCCCTTCACCCTGGATGCTCTGCAGCAGCAAAGCTTTAAAGATTTTAAAGTGATAGTCGTTAATGACGGCTCCGCAGACCGTACCCCTGAGATCATCAGAAAATATACGGGCAGCGATTCCCGCTTTGAAACAGTTGATCTTCAGAAATCAGCCCATCAGCCCGGATCAAAAGTCGTGAATGCTTTTAAAAACGGATTACAGACAGAGAATACACAAGATTTTGAGATTATCTGTAAATTTGATGCAGATATTATCCTTCCTGAAAACTATCTGGAATCGGTAGAAAAAGCTTTTAAAAATAACCCGGAATATGGGCTTGTCGGAGGCTTGTTATACGTAGAAAAAGAAGGAAACTGGGTGTATGAGGGAAACTCAAACAGACATCATGTAAGGGGTCCCGTGAAAGCTTACCGGAAAGAATGTTTTCTTCAGATAGGAGGTTTAAGGGAGACCTTAGGCTGGGACAATATCGATTCTATTCTGTTGGAAAAACTGGGCTGGAAAGAAGTGGTTCTCCCCGAACTTCATGTAAAGCTGATCAAAGTAAAAGGTGCAGATTACACCATCAGGCCCGCAGACTATTACGGACGGTATTTCTATTTTCTGGGACTGAACAGGTTTCTCGCCTATATTGCCGCCGCCAAAGAAGCTGCAAAAAGCAGGTCGGTTACCTTTTTCTTCAGGATTACCGGAGCATATGAAAACTGCAGATCCGCAAAGCTGGAACTGAAACTTTCCAAAGAAGAACAAAAAGCCGTCAATGATCAGCGTTGGAAAATGCTGAAGAAAAAATGGCTTAAAATGTAGAATATAACGCGTGAAATTTACAGTCAACACATAACAGTATTCCATAAAACAGGCTTTGGCCCGTTTAAAACAAAATTCCAAAACCTGTCGTCAATCTAATCTTACCGTTTATAAGTGAAAAAAATAGCCTACATCGAAATAGATACCCACGCCGAAATAGCTCAGGCTTTCATGGATATCATGGCAGATTCATCAGATTTTGCAGTAGATTATTATTTCTCAAAAAGAATCAGCGACCGGATCAGCGGAAAGCGTGAACATGTATTTCTGTCAGACAGCTCGATGCTTCTGGAACAGTTGAAAGGAAAAGAATATGATCTCATCATTATAGGAACCGTTCACCGCTATTTCAATACTTTCCTGGCAGTAACCCGTAAATATAACACGGCAGTTATTGTTCATAATATAAACTTTTCACAGTCTTCAAAATGGGCTTTGCTGAAGAGCGTCTTCAGATCGGATATTATTTACAGATTGAAACTTTGGTGGAAAGAAGGTCTGTTTTATTCCTCAAAGGTCTATCAGAAAGCAAAAAGGCTGTTGGTGCTGGATGAAGAACTGTCTTCAGGCCGGCACATATTCCTGCCGCTTTTTTATACCGCAATTTTTGAAAAAACAGATAATGATTATCCGGTAATCGTAATTCCGGGGGGAGTGTCTCAGAAAAGAAGGGATTACAGCCATGTTTTTAATGTTCTTCAAAATTTGAAAACTCAGGAAAAATACGAATTTGTCTTTCTTGGAAAAGCTCAGCATGAAGAATTGGAGCAGCTTGAAAGCCTGTCTGTAAAACTTCCTGCAAATATTATCATCCGGTATTTTCCGGACAGGGTTTCCCATGAGGATTTTGAAAAATGGATGCAGAGAGCAGATCTTTTATGGTGCCCGATCCGGCAGAAAACCGAGTTTTTCAGCCTTGAGGAAACGTATGGGTCAACAAAAATGACCGGGAATCTTGGCGATGCGGTCAGGTATGGAAAAATAGCTGTCTTTCCGGAAAATTACCCTTCCGGGCCTGAATTTATTATCCCCGAAAAAGAAGATATAATCAGTCAGCTCTCAGAAATAAAACACATACAGTTTGACTTTCAGAAAAAGTACAGCAAAAACTCCGTTCTGGAAAGCCTGGAAAATACCCTGAAAAACCTTCTTTAATATCAGTTTCAGGTAGACGCTGGTCTTTATAATTTCAAAAACTTCCCTCCTCCGGCTTCTTTTCTCTCCCTATTTAAACTTAAAAATACTTTTAATAAATTTCATATTCAGGTAGTCCTCGATCGGGAAAATCTTGGTGAAATAATTTCCGATATAGATCAGGATCAGGACAACGGCCGGTTTATAGACCAGGTTGATGAAATTGCTGTTGAAATTCGGAAGAACGATGGCTACGGTAATAGCCAGGGTGCAGATAATCGAAACAAAAATCATCTCAATAGTAAGGGGTGATACCTTAAAGACAATATAATTGAAAATGATCTTAACAACATTGTAAGTCGTAAGTGAAATCGCCGTAGACAGAGCTATTCCGATCAGTTTCAGTTCCGTGTTTTTTATAAAATAATAATTCAGTCCAATAGTTAAGCCTGCCAGCAAAAGCATCACCAGGATATTGAAACGGTAATATTTCGAAAGAGAAATAATGTTTCCGTTGAATCCGGTGGCAAGATCCAGTAAAACCGCAGAACCCCATATCCAGACTACCGGTTCATATTCCCGGAGCATGGTTCCGTTCTTAGGCATAAATTGCGTCAGATAGGGAAATCCTACCATAATACAGGAGAACAGCACGGCACCTAAAAAGTACAGCGTAAGAGAGGTTTTTTTATGGAACTTATCCAGAGCTTCCATGTCACCGTCAGCAAGGTTTTTACTGATAATAGGAGCGGAAATATTGAACAGCCCCAGCTGCGGGATAGAGATCAGTGAGATCAGGGCATATAAAACAGAATAAATTCCGTTTTCCTCCATTCCCATAAATTCTCCGATCATAAAGCTGTTGATGGCCAGATAATTCCCAAAGGTTCCCAGAAAACCGAAAAAACAGTAATTGAGAAATTCTTTCCAGAAATTATCCTTTTTAAAATAGCCCGTATCAAGATCAAAATGTATTTTTTCAAGCTTATTCGTATAATAAACATATCCTAAAAGCATCAGAGCAAACATCCCGAAAAAAAAGATAAAGGCAATACGCTGTGAAATAACCTGTCCGTACTGTAAATACGTAAAGTAGGAAAACAGCAGAAAAGCTCCCAGATTGGCTATTTTCGGAAAAAGGTTATCAAAAATATTGGAAACCACGATCCTTTTATAATTGGATACGTATTTATTGAAAATCGCACAGAGCGATAAAATCAAAATCAGGGGAAGGATGATTTCTTTGATCTTCCAGGCTTCCGAATGAAAAAACTTCGGATAAAAATAAGGAATAACAAAAAATACAACAGAAAATAACAAAAAATTAATGAGTATCGTAACGAGGGATAAAGACAGCATATTCTGATTTTTACCGTCTTTCTGTAAAGAATTGAAATATTTTACATTCGCATAGGAAATTCCGAAAACAACAAAAGGGACAAGCATTTCTGCGGTCTGCATACTGTATCGCAGTTTTCCGTAAAATTCAAAATCGCTCGGAAAAATGAAAATGGCAGATACCGTACCCAGCAAAAAACCAATATAACCTATGATGGAATATTTGAAGCCTTGTCTCGCTACTACACTCATAATGTCTTTTTAGTGGTTTTTAGGGATGAAAATGATATTGTTGATATAGTTGGTTTTGTTTTTTTCATCATGGGTGTTGTGCAGCAGGATCTGTTCTGTAAGAACTTCCAGCATAAAGTTGCTTCTGTTGAGGTACCGGGCTTCGTAACCCCAGCTTTTCACTTCAGAAATATCATTCCATATCGGGCTTTCATGGTGTCTCTGTTCCATTTCTACCATCAGGGTAGGGTAGAACTGCTGGATGGTTTCCTTAGCTCCTGAAAGGGTCTTCATCTCGTTTCCTTCCACATCTATCTTGATGAAGTCCAGTCTGCTGAAGTGTTCTATGGCAGCCCATTCGTCCAGCTTGATGACTTTTACCTTTTCAGTATAGCTTTTTTCTTCCCCTTTTTCTTTATATGAAGTATTTAAGGTTCCCCGGGAAGCAATCATTTTGCCGTTAATCACAGGAACTTTAAATTCTGCCATAGTGTTTTCGTCAGAAAGAGCTAAAGGCAGTACCCGCATGGTAGGGAATAACCTTTTTAAGCGGCGGCAGAGCTTTTTGTTGGGTTCAAAAGCATAAATGTTTTCAGGATTCAGCTTGTCTTCCAGTTGATAAAGGAAAGTTCCGACATTGGCGCCAATGTCCAGTATCACGGCGTTTTTAGGAAGGTATTCCTTAATCCATACCAATTCCGGTTCTACATTCCGCTCGGAAAAATTATCTTTATTAAGATTATTTAAGGTCTTGAAATACCTTTTCTTATAAAAATCCGGGCTTATATATTGTAGTTTTTCTGCAATTCTCTGGTATAAAGACATCCTTAATTGTTTGACGAAAAGCAAAGATAAGCAAAAATGTTAAACTAATGTTAAAAAATAATAAATATAACCGATTGATTATCAATTTGTAAATTGAACGTCGTTTTTTATAAAAAATTGAATTTTAAGAGATTGTCTTTTTAGGCTATAACCACCCGGTTAAGCGTACTTTTTCTGAAACTGATGACAGCTTTTATTCAAAATTATTTAACCGGATTTTAAAATTCTGCATAGGTCTATAACAAAATATAATCATTAACCTGAATCATCCCTGTTGATAAAATGGATATGATGGGATACGCTAATAAAAAAATCGTGAATTCACGGTATTTAAAGATATGCAGAATAAACATCTTCACTCCTGGAAAATGTTAAATTTTAACCATTGTCATAAAATTTTTTAAAATTTTGGTGTTTTGATAAAATTATGGCAGATATTTTGATATTGACTCATTGCTTATCGATAAGGCTAACAGATTTAATAATCAATTAATTGATTGTACTAACAGTTTAAATATTTAATAGTGATGAAACAGATACATCAAAATCAGGAATTTCGTTTCAACGAAGTTCTGTTTGAGCATCGTAACAAAGAATACGGAGCTTACGTTTTAAGAAATGAATCAGACCGGATATTAACCAAAGCCCTTTTTATCGGAATAAGCTTACTGGCCGCAGTTTCAGTAACTCCCTTCGTTATCTCGGCATTTAAACCGGATGCGCCGTCAGAAGGACAAGATGGAGTAATACTTGAACTCGTAGATCCGGTTATTCCGGATGTTCCTGTAACTCCTCCTCCTGCACAGACATTACCCCCAAAGGTAACGCAGCCGCCAAGTGTGAAACAGTTCGACAGCACGGTTCCAACCCCTTCATCAACGGCCCCGGATGACAATACCAAAAAAGAACCGGTTCCGGATGATGCAGTTGCAGGTTTTAAAAACGACTTTACAGCTGAACCTATAAAAAGAGGAGCAGAACCCATCAATCTTGAAGGAACCGGAAAAGGCCCTGTTGTACCTTATGTTCCGCCGGGACCACCGGCTCCTAAAGTTTCGGACGATCATATTGCAACGGGTAATGAATTAGATTCTGAAGCAGCGTTTGAAGGAGGGATTAATGCCTTCAGAAATAAAGTAACCAACAGCTTTGATGGTTCAGGATTCGATGGAAGCGGAGAAACCATGAGAACGGTTGTTACCTTTATTGTTGAAACAAACGGAACGATCTCCGGAATTAAAGCAGAGGGAGGAAATGCGGACTTCAACAGAGAAGCCGTAAGAACCATAAAAAATATCAAAGGAAAATGGAAGCCTGGACTGAATAAAAACAGAGAGGCTGTAAGAAGTTATTTCAAGTTCCCGATCTCAATGAAATTTGAGTAAAAGGACAGAATAAACAGATATTAAAAAGTTATCCACAAAGAATTTTTTTTGTGGATAATTTTTTTTATTGTTAAATTGCTTATTAACAATATTTTAACTCAATTTTGGATTTCACCGTTTATCGGGAGCAAAGAAAAAAGTGTATTTTTGAAACCTAAAGTTCGAATAATGGCAAAAATCATAGGTATCGCTAATCAAAAAGGAGGAGTTGGAAAAACAACAACAGCTGTAAATTTAGCCGCAGCATTAGGGGTATTGGAAAAGAAAATATTAATCATTGATGCAGATCCGCAGGCCAATGCCACATCAGGTCTTGGGGTGGAAGATGTTCAGTATTCTACATATAATCTGTTGGAACACAGTGCAGACACCAGAGCCTGCATCAAAAGAACAGCAACTCCGAATCTGGATATTATCCCTTCTCATATCGACCTGGTAGCAGCCGAAATTGAGCTGGTTGACAAGGAAGACCGTGAATATATGCTGAAAAAAGCTCTGGCAGAAGTAAGAGCAGATTACGACTATATTATCATCGACTGTGCGCCGAGTTTAGGACTGATTACCGTGAATGCGCTTACCGCCGCCGATTCAGTGATCATCCCGATCCAGTGTGAGTATTTTGCCCTGGAGGGACTGGGGAAACTTCTGAATACCGTGAAAAACGTACAGAAAATCCATAATAAAGATCTTGGTATCGAAGGACTTCTCTTAACGATGTATGACAGCCGTCTGAGACTATCCAATCAGGTGGTGGAAGAAGTAAACGCCCACTTCCCGGAAATGGTATTTGAAACCATTATCAGCAGAAACGTAAGACTGAGCGAAGCACCAAGCTTTGGAGAAAGTATCCTGAACTATGATGCCGAAAGCAAAGGAGCCGTACAATATATCCAGCTTGCCGAAGAAGTATTGCTGAAGAACGAAAATTTAGTAAAAAATTAAATTAATACATAAATGAACTCCGGGTGGCCTTTACCGTCACCTATCAATCATCATTGATCAATACTATCTATGAAGGACAAAAAAAGAGCTATGGGACGCGGGCTGGGCGCTATTTTAAGTGCCGAATCCAAAGCGACGATCAATTCTGCTACCGATGAAGGAGCAGATAAGTTTGTAGGAAATATTGTAGAGGTAGCCCTTGAAGATATTTACCCGAATCCGACCCAGCCAAGAACTTATTTTGACGAAAAAGCATTAAACGAACTTGCCCAGTCTATTAAAAACTTAGGCGTAATCCAGCCGGTTACCTTAAGAAAAGACGGTGAGAAATTCGAGATCATATCCGGGGAAAGACGTTACCGCGCAAGTAAAATTGCAGGGCTTCCGACTATTCCGGCTTATATCCGCCTGGTAAATGATCAGGAACTTCTGGAAATGGCCCTTGTGGAAAATATCCAGAGAGAAGATCTTGATGCCATAGAAATCGCTTTAACCTATCAGAGACTTTTGGACGAGATCGGGCTTACCCAGGAAAATCTCAGCCAGAGAGTAGGGAAGGACAGAAGTACCATCACCAATTCTATCAGGCTTCTGAGACTGAATCCTGATATTCAGAACGCTATCAGAAGCGGTGAGATCTCAGCAGGACACGGAAGAGCAATCATCAGTCTTGAGAGCGAAGAACATCAGCAGGCTTTATTTGACCTGATTATCAAGGAAAAGCTGAATGTGCGTCAGGCTGAACAGGCCGCAACGGCACTGAAGAACCCTAAATCACCCGCAGCGAAAAAGGCAAGCGTTGAGCTTTCCAATAGCTATAAAAGAGCACAAAAGACCATCGCTGATATTTTAGATGTAAAAGTGGAGATCAAGACCACAGGAAACGGTAAAAAAGGTAAAATTGTTCTGGACTTCAAAAATGAAGAAGAACTGGAATATATTTTATCCCATATTAAATAATGAAGAAAATATTTTTCACATTTTTTCTGTGCATTACGGCACTGGTTTGTGCACAGGTAACTCCCATAGATACTGTCAGGATGAACGAACGTCCGAAAGACAGTATTGTATCGGTGAAACCTGTGAAACCGTCTAAAACCGAAGCTAAAATAATAGCAGATCTGGAACAGGCCAATGGACCTACCAGAAAAACAATAAAACTTAATCCTACAAGAGCAGGACTTTATTCCGCTGTGCTTCCCGGATTAGGACAATATTACAACAAAAAATACTGGAAAATACCTGTTGTATGGGGAGCAGTAGGAGCCGGAGTAGGAATTGCGATCTGGAACGACAACCAGTATAAAAAATACAGGGAATATTATATCGCAAAACTGAACGGAACCCCCAATGAATTTGTAGACAGCAATCCGGGACTGGATAAAAGAGCATTGGCCAATGCACAGGACAGATCCAAAAGACAGAGGGACTATGCTATTGCAATCACTGGCCTGATCTATATTTTGAATATTATGGACGCAGTAGTGGATGCGCACCTTTACGAAAGCCGTCATGATCCCGACCTTACGTTCAATCCTGCGGTGATTCAGGATCAGTACGGATTCTCACCGCCAAAAACAGGCTTGACTTTAAGTTACAGATTTTAAAAAAAAGATGATAATACAGCCTGATGAACTGAAAAGTTTTCAAAGGCATACAAATAAAGAATTTCACATGAGAATAGCATTAGTTGGATACGGTAAAATGGGGAAGATCATCGATGAGATCGCTCAGAAAAGAGGTCATGAAGTGGTAGCCCGGCTGAAAGAAACGCCAACAGCAGAAAATCTTAATAATCCCGATGTGGTTATCGAATTCTCACTGCCGGAAGCAGCATATGATAATATCAGAGCCTGCCTTGAAAACAAAATTCCGGTGATCTGCGGAACAACAGGATGGCTGGAGAAAAAAGCCGGCATTGAAAAACTTGCGATAGATAATGGTACGGCGTTCCTATACGGATCAAACTTCAGTTTAGGCGTAAATTTGTTCTTTGCTTTAAATGAAAAATTAGCCGGTCTGATGAAGAATGTAGATGAATACTCATGCCAGCTGGAAGAAATTCATCATATCCACAAAAAAGATGCACCCAGCGGAACAGCGATTTCCATTGCTGAGGGCATCATCAGAAATAATCCGAAATTTGATGCTTGGAAACTTGAAGAGACCCAGGGGAAGGAATTGGGAATCTTTGCCGTTCGTGAGGATGAGGTTCCGGGTACCCACAGCGTGTTTTACAGAAGTGAAGTAGACGAAATTGAAATCAAACATACCGCTTTCAACAGAAACGGTTTTGCACTGGGAGCCATAGTCGCCGCAGAGTGGATCCGGGATAAAAAAGGAAACTTTACCATGAAAGACGTTTTGGGGCTTTAGTTTGTAACAAATTCTTTAAATTGCATACCAATAACAGAAATGATGAATAATGAATTGTCAATAGCTCAAAGCGGTTATCATTTATTATTCATCATTAATCATATTTATTCAGAATAGGCACAAAAAATTATGAATTATTTTTTAACTTATACAGTTTATGTCCTCATTTTATCTTTACTGATGGGGATTTCTACATGGAAGCTGTTCAGGAAAATGGGGTATAGTCCTTTATTGGCTTTTATACCTTTCTGTAACTATTTAGTTATTCTAAAAGAAACGGATCATCCGAAATGGTGGGCAGTTTTATCGTACCTGCCAATTGTAGGTCCTATTATGATGACAGTATTCCATTTATATTTAATGAATAAATTTGGAAAAAATCTTATCCAGAATAAGCTTCTTACCGTCCTTCTTCCCTTTGTTTATATGGCAATAGTAAATTATTCTAAAGATACTGAAATAGAAGATGAGCTATACTTGACAGAAGAGCAGAAGAACCGTAAAGAAAAACATGATAAAATACTGAATGTAAGTGCACAGATTTTTGATTTATTTGTAACAAATGTTTCTTCAAAAGTTCCCGGTTTTTCTTCGGAAGAAGAAGGGAAAAAGAAAGATACATTCCTCGGATCTATCACTTTTGCCGTAGTTTTTGCAACTATTATCCACGTTTTTGTAACCCAGCCGTTCGGGATTCCTACCGGATCCATGGAAAGAACCCTTTTGGTGGGAGACTTCCTTTTCGTAAATAAATGGAGCTACGGATACAGAATGCCGATGCGTCCGGTTGCCATTCCTTTCCTTCAGGGAACTATTATGGATACAGGACAGAAGAATAACCCGAAAGATGATCCGAAATCTTATGTAGATGCCATAAAGCTGCCTTATACGAGAATTTTACAGTTCGGGAAACCCCAGAAAAATGATGTGGTAGTATTCAATTACCCACAGGATTCCGTACATACAGCCATCGACAGAAAAGACCCTTACGTTAAAAGATGTGTAGCTACCGCAGGGGATACCTTTGAAATGAGAGCCGGAAGACTTTTTGTCAACGGAAAGCCGGAAACAGTTCTTGGAGATCAGGAAGTACAGCACGGTTACCTCGTAACTACGGGAAGCCAGCTCGATATTCCTGCTCTGTATAACATCTACGGATTTCTTCCCGTACAGGAACAGCAGACGCAAACAGGCTTTGTATATGGTTTCCAGGGACTGACGGATAAGATCGCCAAAGAAATCAAAGAGCTTCCTCAGGTGATCGATATGAAGGAAAATGTAATGCCAAAAGGAGAAGCTGCTATTGCATACAAAAACGAAGCAAGAACAAAAATAGATACAACACAATCTATCTTCCCGGTAAATAAACCGTGGAACCAGGACTGGTACGGACCGGTAAGAATTCCTAAAAAAGGAGATGTGGTAACGATCAATAAAGAAACCCTTCCGATGTACCGATGGATTATTTCCGAATACGAGCACAACAGTGTATCTGTAAACGGAGATCAGATTCTGATCAACGGTAAGCCGGAATCCAGCTACACCATTAAGCAGGATTATTATATGATGGTAGGAGATAACAGAGATGCTTCATTAGATGCCAGATTCTTTGGTTTCGTTCCGGAAGAGAATATCGTAGGAAAGCCCATGTTTACATGGATGAGCCTTCAGGGTGCTTTCAAAGACAGCAGTTCTTCTTATCAGGCTCCGTTCAAGATCCGCTGGGAAAGAATGTTTAAAGCAACCAATACAGGAGAAGCCAACAAAACGTCCTACTGGTGGATTGCTGCCATGATCCTGATCTTATTCTTCGGATGGGAGTATTTTATGAAACTGTTCAGAAAGAAAAAAACAGAAGACGAATTATAATTAAATTAACCCCAAAATAGAATGAAGTATTTGAAAAAATACTTCATTTTTGTATTATGAATATGACGAATGCATTACTGCCGGTATTTTATATGCCTCCGATCTCATGGTTTTCAGTATTTCTGAACCCTGAAAACGAAATTATATTTGAACAGTTTGAAAACTTTCCTAAACAGACTTACAGGAACAGAGCCAATATCTACGGAGCCAACGGGAAACTTTCATTGATTATTCCGATTAATCACAACGGAAACAGAGCGTTTAAAGATATGGAGATCTCTTACAGGGAAGACTGGAGAAATCTTCACTGGAAATCCATAAAAACTGCTTACCAGAGCTCACCTTATTTTGAATATTATGAAGATAAATTCAGAAAAATATTTGATATGAAAGAAAAATTTCTTCTGGATTTTAACCTTAAAGGCCTGGAAGTAATCCAACAGATATTAAAAACAGAAAAGGCACACTCTTTGAATAAAGAATATATCAAAAATCCGGAGGAGGTAAATTTCAGAGACAGGTTTTCTGCAAAACTTCCTTCAGAATTCGGAATGGATGAATATTATCAGACCTTTTCCGGGAAATACGGATTTTTAGAAGATCTTTCGGTTCTGGATCTCGTGTGCAACAAAGGTCCTGAATCGTTGATGTATATTAAAAATATCAAATAATTCACCGGCTGCCGTAAGAGAGAAAGCGGCTGTCTGTGACCTCAATAAAATAAATCAATATATGAAAAAGGTATTATTAGCGGCTGTTTTTTTAGCAGGATTAAGTTATTCTTATGCCCAGGAAGCCAAATCGGCAAAAATCGATCCGAATGAAGATAAAGATCTGATGACCTGGTATCATAAAGATTGGTCTTCTACAAAAGTATACGGTGTAAATACTGAAAATGCATACAAATATTTAGAATCGAAAGGGCTGAAGCCTAAAACGGTTATTGTAGGCGTTCTGGACAGCGGAGTTCAGGTAGATCATCCGGGATTGGTGAAAAATATCTGGACAAACCCCAATGAAGTTCCGGGAAACGGTAAAGATGACGACGGAAACGGCTATATCGACGATGTTCACGGATGGAATTTTATCGGTGGTAAAAACGGCGATATCGGAATCGATAATATGGAAGTAACAAGAGTTGTTGCCAAGTATAAGCCCGTTTTCGAAGGAAACGATTCCACAAAAAATAAAGCCAATCAGGCAAAAATGCCGGAAGAATTTGCGCTGTACATGAAATCTAAAGAATTGTTCAGTAAAAACAGTATCGAGGCAAGACAGAGCTTTCAGACATATACCATGATCAACGATCTTATACCCGATATGGTGAGATTATTAGACGGTAAATCTGTAACGGCAGGAACGATCAGCGCTATTAAGCCGAAAGATCAGAAAGATGCTATTGCTCTTCAGGTTTTAAGTCAGGTATCTCAGAGTCCTGATTTCAACGGTAAAACTTCAGCTGAATTTGAAAAGCTGATGAAAGAGCAGATGAAAGAAGCGCTTGATGAATATACCCCGAAGGCCCAGCAGTATGACCTGAGCTATGACCCGAGAAAAGAGATCGTAGGCGATAATTATGATGATTATTCAGAGAAAAATTACGGGAACAATCATTATGAAGGAGCAGATGCAGAGCATGGGACACACGTTGCCGGAATTATTGCCGGTCTTCCACAGGGAAAAGTGGTTCAGTACGGAGTGGCTTCAAAAGTAGCGAAAATCATGACTGTAAGAACCGTTCCAAACGGTGACGAAAGAGATAAAGACGTAGCCAACGCAATACGCTATGCCGTGGATAACGGCGCTAAAATTTTGAATATGAGCTTCGGGAAACCTGTTTCTCCGGGGAAAAATGTTGTTTGGGACGCTTTCAAATATGCAGAAGATAAAGGAGTTCTTTTGGTAAAAGCAGCAGGAAACGAAAATGAAGATGTGGCAGAACACCTGGCATACCCTACCAATTTTAAAAATGTAACAGATGAAAAACCGTTTGTAAACAATGTAATGGTAGTAGGAGCAAGTACCAATAAAAATGATGCCTTGAGAGCAAGCTTCTCCAATTACAATAAAAAGATGGTGAATGTTTTTGCTCCGGGTGAAGAAATATATTCTACCGTTCCTAAAAATGAATATAAATATCTGCAGGGTACCTCTATGGCATCTCCCGTAGCAGCGGGTGCAGCAGCGGTATTATTGGCTTATATGCCAGATCTCAAGCCTTATCAGATCATAGAGGCGCTGGTGAAAAGCAGCAATCATAAAACAGGCCAGTTTTCTGAGTATTCCCAGTCCGGTGGAGTGATTGATGTAAAGAAAGCCGCAGAATATGCATATACCAACTTCTATAACGGAAAAATATCAACCGGTGCCAAGCCTGCGAAATCCGTAAAAAAGGGTGTTAAAAAATAATTTATCTGCCTGTATATAAGGTTAAAGCATAGAAAGTCCGAAATTTTCGGACTTTTTTATTTTTATTTTTCAATTTTGGCACGGTTTTTTGTAACTTTATAATAACAAAATAATAAACAACAAAATGAAAAAGTTACTACTTGCAGGGATGTTGGGAACATCACTTTTTGCAGTGTCTTGTTCCTCCGTGAAAAAAGCAGAAACATCACAAAACCAAAGAGCAGATTACCTTAAACTAAAAGGTGACTGGCAGATCGTAAGCGTGGATTATGAAAAAGGATACAAGATCAAGCCTTTTGATGAAGGAGCGGATGCCCAGTGTTTTGTAGGCAGTCATTGGAGACTGATCCCGAATAATTACAGCGGCGCTTATACTTTAAACGGAGGAGGTGCATGCCCGGCAGTGACACAACCTATCAAATTTGAAGTTAAAAACGGCGATACTTTCATGTTCAAAAAAATCGTTGCAGGAACAAAAGCCAAGCAGAATACTGCAGGATATTCTTTAACAATCACTAATCAGTCCACAGATCAGTTCTCCCTGGTACAGGATGTTCCTTTTGACGGAAATACTGTAAAAGTTGTTTACAACTTCCAGAGAACAGGTATGAAATAATTTATCAACATAAAAGATCAAAAAAATGAAATTTACTAAAACATATATTGGAGCGCTATTCTTATCATCAGCATTGTTACTGACAAGCTGTGAAGCCGTTCAGAATTCTAATCACCAGCAGAGAGGTACTGCCGTAGGAGCTGCATCAGGAGCTGTAATCGGGGGAATCCTGGGAAATAATGTAGGAAAAGGTAAAAACGGTGCTTTAGGAGCAGTATTAGGCGGTATTATCGGTGGAGTTGCAGGTAACGTGATCGGTAACAAAATGGATAAGCAGGCTAAAGATATTAAAGAAACCTTACCGGGAGCTGAAGTAGAAAGAGTAGGAGACGGAATTAAAGTAACCATGAACGAAAGTATCGTCAACTTTGCTTTCGATTCTTCAAATCTTACTTCTGTTGCCCAGAGCAACCTTGATAAATTAGCTAAAGTTCTTGCAGATAACCCGGATACCAACATCAATATCTACGGGCATACAGACAGCAAAGGATCTGATTCTTACAACCTGGCACTTTCCCAGAGAAGAGCAGATGCTGTAAAAGCCTATTTATCAGGAAAAGGAATTGCATCAGCCAGAATGTTTACAAAAGGTGAAGGTGAAGCAATGCCGGTAGCAACCAACGATACAGATGAAGGAAGAGCTAAAAACAGAAGAGTGGAATTTGCTATCACTGCTAATGAAAAAATGATTAATGATGCCAAACAGGGGCAGTAATTAATTTAATATATAAATATTTTCGTAAGAAACCGCTTCGGCGGTTTTTTTTGTATTTTTATGCTATGAATTTTGAATTTATTACTTTTGCATCTGAAATAGCATAAATGAAGAAATACCTTAAACTGCTCCGGGTGGAGCAATGGGTGAAAAACCTGTTTGTTTTTGTCCCTCTGTTCTTTTCAGGAAACATTACCAATGTAGATCTGCTCACCAAAAGCGTTTTTGCATTCATTATTTTTTCACTGGCGGCAAGCGTGGTGTATATTCTGAATGACTACAATGATATTGAAGCAGACAGAAAGCACCCCGAAAAAAGAAGAAGACCGCTTGCAAGCGGTGCAGTTTCAAAATCAAAAGCATTAGCAATTCTTACTGTACTTATTATCACAGATATTATCCTGGTAGGTGTTGCGCAGCTTTATTTTCATGAACCTTTATGGAAGTTCAGTGCGATCATCGTATCTTACTTTGTGATGAACCTCGCATATACTTTCAAACTGAAGCATATTCCTATCATCGATATTTTTATTATAGCCCTGGGTTTTGTATTCAGAGTTCTGGCAGGCGGCTATATTACAGGAATTAATATTTCTCAGTGGGCCATTCTGCTTACTTTTGTACTGGCGCTGGTACTGGCTATCGGAAAAAGAAGGGGAGAACTTATTAATGCCCAGGTTTCAGGAAAAACAAGACGGGCGCTGGACGGCTACAATGTACAGTTTGCAGATATTGCGCTTTCCATTTCCGTAACACTGGCCATTGTATGCTATCTGATGTTTACCCTTTCACCTGAAGTTCAGGGAAGATTTCATCAGAGGGTTTTCTATACCGTAATATTTGTGGTTTTTGCATTTTTGAGGTATCTTCAGCAGACCCTGGTATACAACAGAACGGAGTCTCCTACAAAAATTGTGTACAGAGACCGCTATATACAGGTTACTTTAGTACTTTGGGTAGCCGCATTTCTAATTCAAATCTACTTTAAAAAATGAAGCCGAATTTCACACAGAAAGTTACCAACTGGGGCAATTTCCCGGTAGTAGAAAAAGAAATGAGATCTGAAGACAGTTTCAGGAAAATCAAAGATTTTGTACTCGGTCATAATGAAGTGATCGCAAGAGGAAACGGGAGATGTTATGGGGATGCTTCATTGGGAGAGAGCATATTTTCGACCAAAAAACTCAATAAATTCATCAGTTTCGACCGCCTCAACGGGGTGATAGAATGTGAATCCGGTATTCTTCTTTCCGATGTGCTTGAAATTGCAGTTCCACAGGGATACTTTTTATATGTAACTCCGGGAACGAAATTTGTATCGGTGGGCGGGGCAATTGCTTCCGATGTCCACGGTAAAAACCATCATGCGGAAGGCTGTTTCTCCGAATATGTTGTTGAGTTTAAACTTATGACGGAAAACGGAGAGATCATTACCTGTTCCAGAGAAGAGAACCCCGATAAATTCTGGGCTACAATTGGAGGAATGGGACTTACGGGGATCATTCTTACTGCAAAATTCAAACTTAAAAATATAGAATCTGCCTATATCCGCCAGGAAAGCATTAAGGCAGAAAATCTGGACGAGATCTTCAGGCTTTTTGAAGAAAGTGAAAACTGGACGTATACCGTAGCCTGGATAGACTGTCTGCAGAAAGGCAAAAACCTGGGAAGAAGCATCCTGATGAGAGGAGAGCACGCTTTTCATCACGAACTTCCCCAGAACCTGGCAAAACAACCGTTAAGGCTGAAAGGAAAATTACAGCCTTCCGTTCCGTTTTATTTTCCCGGATTTGTTCTGAATGCGCTTACTGTGAAGATTTTCAATCTGCTGTATTATAAAAAACAGACTAAAAAAGAAGTTAAAAACTTTATAGATTACGAAACATTTTTTTATCCGCTGGATGCCATCAGCGACTGGAATAAGATCTATGGGAAATCCGGTTTTATTCAGTACCAGATGGTGATCCCGAAAGAAACAGGTAAGGAGGGAATGAAAAAGATCCTTGAAACCATAGCCGCGAGCGGAAACGGTTCTTTTCTGGCTGTTTTAAAACTGTTCGGAAAAAATAATCCGCAGGCATATAACTCGTTTCCTTTTGAGGGATATACTCTGGCTCTTGATTTTAAGGTCAATTCAAAGCTGAAAAAACTGGTGGAAAGCCTGGATGATATTGTTCAGCAGTTTGGAGGAAGAATCTATCTCACCAAAGACAGCATGAGCCGCTCGTCACTGACGAATTATCTTAAAAATATTCAAAATCCTAAATTTGTGTCTTTACAGCACAAAAGAATCATAAACAACAACTCATAAATGATAGTTCTGGGAAGTACGTCTGAAGTAGCACAGGCGTTTGTGGAAAAAGCCCTCCAGGAAGGAGAAAAATTTGAAAAGATTTATCTTTTCACTTCAAGTAAAGAAACAACGGAAAGATTTGCAAGACATATCGACGTGAAATTTCTTCAGCAGTCTGAAGTAGTGGAACTGGATCTGATGAAAGAGACCGATTACAATAAATTTGATTATATCAATTCAAATGTATTATTTTGCGCAGTAGGATATCTGGGTGAAGGAACAGAAGAAGGTCTTTATGACAACAGGAATACGGAACGGATTATCGACATCAATTATGCAAAGCTGGTTCCGGTGATGAACTATTTTGCCCATAAATTCGAGAGCAGGAGATCCGGAACGATTATCGGGCTTTCATCCGTAGCCGGAGACCGCGGAAGGCAGAGCAACTTTATCTATGGAAGTGCAAAGGCAGCTTTTACAGCTTATTTAAGCGGCCTCAGAAACTATCTTTTTGATAAAAAAGTTCATGTACTTACGATAAAACCCGGGTTTATGGCAACCAAAATGACAGAAGGACTGCCATTGAATCCTAAACTGACCGCTACTCCCAAACAGGCTGCTGCGTGCATTTATAAAGCATTCAAAAAGCAGAAGAATGTGGCATATGTTTTGCCGGTTTGGAGTATTATCATGATGATTATCAGGAGTATTCCTGAATTTATATTCAAAAAATTAAAGCTTTAGAGACATGAGAAAATTGTATTGTTTTGATTTTGACGGAACCCTGACGTATAAGGATACCATGTTTATGTATCTTAAATTCTACGATTCCACCAAATTCCGCATACAGTTTCTAAGACATGTTCCGCTCTTCATCCTGCTGAAACTGAAGCTGGCAGAAACTGAGAAAGTGAAAAAAAGCTTTATCGGTTCTATTCTTAAAGGTCAGACCCGGGAAAAGATTGAAATGAAGTCTAAACAGTTTTTTGAACAGCATTATCCTAAAATTGTAAGGGAAAATGCCCTTGACTTTATTAAAAATATCGATAGGAATAATACACAGAGTTTATTGGTAACGGCTTCCCTGGACATCTGGGTGAAACCTTTCGCCGAAGAACTCAACATGCAGCTCGTTTCTACCCGTGCAGAGTTTAAAAACGGGGTTTTTACAGGAAATTTCATCGGCAAAAACTGCAACGGAAAAGAAAAACTGGTGAGGATAAAAGCAGAAATAAACAATTCTAAATACGATAAAATAATCGCTTTCGGCGATACTTCCGGAGACCGTCAGATGCTTAAATGGGCAAATGAGGGTCATTACCAATTTTTTCATTAATTTTGGAAGGTAAAAATGTAAAAATGAAAAGACTGCTTGTTGTATGGACTGCAATCCTGATGAGCTGTGCAGGAGCGCCGTCTCAAAAGTCTTCAGATATGCAGAAAAATGCAGAATTACTGGTTTCAGAAGCTCAGGGTGGTGCAGACCGGCCTGGATTTTCAGTGATTAAAAGTGAGGAGGAATACCGGAAAGCAACCAGAATGAACGCCGGTCTTGTTGTTGCTGAATTGGGAAAAGAGCCGTCGGCCGGATATCCTGCATTTCCGAAAGATAAAAAAGTGATCCTGTACCATCTGGGAAGTTTCAGATCAGGAAGTCATACCGTGACAGCCATTAAAAATGTTTCTGTAAAAGACAACGTCCTGTATGTAGAGGTTCCTTATCAGGAATCCGGAGAAATGGAGATTCAGGTGCTTTCCAATCCCTGGTTTATCTTTGCTGTGCCGTCTGATTATCAGTTTACTTCCGTAGAATTAAAATACTCAAAATAAAAATGAATAAAATATACCTGGATAATGCTGCTACGACACCTCTTTCCGAAGAAGTAATCGATGCGATGGTGGGTACCATGAAAATGAATTTCGGAAACCCTTCTTCTACCCACAGTTTCGGGCAGGAAGCCAAAATTCTTATCGAAAACGTGAGAAGACAGGTGGCGGATTATCTTCACGTAACACCTGCGGAGATCATCTTTACCTCCTGCGGAACAGAGTCGAACAATATGATCATCAAATCAAGTGTAGAGCATCTTGGAGTAGAGAGGATCATCAGTTCTCCGCTGGAACATAAATGTGTTTCAGAGAGCATCCTTGATATGAAAAGCAGAAAGGGAGTAGAGGTAAACTATATCCGTCCTAATGAAAAAGGAGATATTGATCTTAACAAACTTGAAGAATTGCTGAAATCTTCCGATAAAAAAACACTGGTGAGCTTAATGCATGCCAATAACGAAATCGGAAATATTGCTGATATTAAAAAAATAGCACAGCTGTGCAGGGAAAATAATGCTTTGTTCCATTCTGATACGGTGCAGACTATGGCTCACATGAACCTTGATTTCTCCGATATTATGGTGGATTTTGCTTCCTGCAGTGCCCATAAGTTCCATGGTCCGAAAGGAGTGGGGTTTGCTTTTATCAGAAAATCAAGCGGATTGAAGGGAATCATTACCGGAGGACCTCAGGAAAGAAGTTTAAGAGCCGGAACCGAGAATGTGTGCGGTATTGTTGGTCTCGGCAAAGCGCTGGAACTTTCTCTTAACCATATGGATGAATATACTGCCCATATGCAGGAGATCAAAGATTATGCAAGAGAAAGTCTTTCTGCTGCCATTCCGGGAATTAAATTCAACGGAAGAAGTGCTGAAAAGGAAAACAGCCTCTATACGGTTTTAAGTGCATTGCTTCCTTATAAAAACCCTTTGATCGGGCTTCAGCTGGATATGAAAGGAATTGCGATATCCCAGGGCAGTGCCTGTTCTTCCGGAGCATCCAAACCTTCTATGGTGATGATGATGGTGCTTTCTGAGGATGAAATGGACCACTGTACTCCGTTACGTATTTCTTTCAGCCATATGACGACTAAAGAAGAGATTGATGCGCTTACAGAGGCTTTAAAGGAAATTTCAAAAGATTACGCTATTGAAAAAACAAATATTGAGCATAGATAGTCTTATGGCTTAAAAAGTGTAATTTTGAATATTCAATTAAGCGTTGAAAAGGAAATAATATTAATTTAAATAAAAGAAACAAAAATGGCTTTAGAAATTACGGACAGCTCATTTCAGGAAACGGTTTTAAAATCAGATAAGCCGGTATTGGTAGACTTTTGGGCAGTATGGTGCGGACCATGCAGAACGCTGGGACCAATCATCGAAGAGGTAGCAGCAGATTTTGAAGGAAAAGCAGTGGTAGGAAAAGTAGATGTAGACAACAACCAGGATATCTCTATGCAGTATGGCATCAGAAATATCCCGACAGTTCTTATTTTTAAGAATGGTGAAGTGGTTGATAAATTAGTTGGTGTAACACCAAAAGAGGTGATCGCTGAGAAATTAAGCGCGCACTTATAAAAAAAATAAGTTTGATAATGAATGCCTTCCGTTTTTGGGAGGCTTTTTTTATGAAATAATTTGCAGGGAATAAAAAAAGTTGTAATTTTGCAATCACAAAAAAGAAACAACGTTCTTTACAACAACATGAAAATGATCCGGTAGTTCAGCTGGTTAGAATGCCGCCCTGTCACGGCGGAGGTCGCGGGTTCGAGTCCCGTCCGGATCGCAAAAGTTTTTCAATTTACTTTTAAAACAAAATTTGATCCGGTAGTTCAGCTGGTTAGAATGCCGCCCTGTCACGGCGGAGGTCGCGGGTTCGAGTCCCGTCCGGATCGCAGAAGTTTTGTCAATTTCTTTTAAAAAAAATTGATCCGGTAGTTCAGCTGGTTAGAATGCCGCCCTGTCACGGCGGAGGTCGCGGGTTCGAGTCCCGTCCGGATCGCTCAATAAAAAGTCACCAATTTGGTGACTTTTTTTCGTTTATAGCTATTGAAAATGTATCCCAATTTCCACTGTCATTTTACTAAAAAGGATTTTACCAATTACAAAAAATATTAACCGGCCAACGATTTGGGTGTTGAGGATAAAAGCAAAAGAATGTGATTCGTTTGTATCCTGGAACGTAAAGTTATAATATAGAATATTGATCAAAAAGAAAGTTGACAAAGTAATTCGATATGGAACCAATCATTTGAAACAACTTAATTGCAGAACAGTTTGTTTTTTTAGTGTTGTGATACTCTTACTGCTGTGTTAAAGGTGTATTTATGAGGATAAATGAGGAAGCCACGCAGCATTTATTTTTTGAAGTAAGCAGATGTCGACATATGAAAAAAGGATCAGCATTTTACAAATTGATATTTCCGGATTATGATCAGGGTATTATTTGCTCAAATTTTATACAGAGAATGAAGAAAAGGTTTTTAAAATTCTTAAAAAAATAGAATTTTAATTATTAAATTTGTTTAGACAGACCTGTTTAGTTTTATAAAAAATACAAATGAAAAAAATATACACATTATTTTCGCTTTTTTGCGTTATTTATTGCTTTTCCCAAAATGAATTTATTACTCTTTGGAAACCCAATAATCCCAGTTATCTTATGTGGGTTGGCAATCAGATGCAGCACACCACTAATAGTCAGGTATACTTTCCGGGAGTGGGAACTGATTATACAATTTATTGGGAAGAAGCAGGTTTTCCTTCTCATAACGGAATATTGAACCATGTAACATCTACTGTGGGAAATGCGGTATTGCTGGATTTTGGGACTCCTGTTAATCCAAACACCTCTGAAGCTACTTATTATGTTAAGGTCAGCAACGGAAGCGGTAATTTTTCACAAATGGTTTTCCACGGTATTACGAGTGAGGGACCAACAAGTTCTTATGGTGATACACAGAAAATACTGGATATTGTACAATGGGGTAATATTAATTGGAAAAAAATACAGTTTACACATTGTGACAATTTAGATTGTACGGCCACAGATACTCCTGTTTTTCTGCCGGGATGTGACTTAAGCCGTTTATTTTATCAATGTACGAGGCTGAGAGCTAATTCACAAATAAATAATTGGGATACAACTAATGTAACCAACATGTCCTGGGCTTTTTACAATGCCGATTTATTTAATGAATCAATTGCAAACTGGAATACATCAAATGTAACCAATATGTCAACCATGTTTTTTTCTGCGAATATTTTTAATCAGGATATAACCGATTGGGATACCTCCAAAGTTACAGACATGTCTTATATGTTTAGCGGTGCACTTGCTTTTAACCAGAATATTGGAAAATGGAATACGTTGAATGTAACCAATATGTCTCATATGTTTGAAGTGGCTAATTCTTTTAATCAATCTCTGAATAATTGGAACACTTCAAAAGTGACCAATATGGAATCGATGTTTCAAAGCAACACTATTTTTAACGGGGATATTGGGGGCTGGGATACTTCGTCAGTAAGAAATATGTATAATATGTTTTTACACGCGCTCAGATTTGACAAACCTATTGGGAGCTGGAATACTTCCAATGTAACGAATATGGCTTCTATGTTTTATGAAGCTTTTTCATTCAATCAACCCATCGGTAATTGGAATACTTCTAACGTTACAGATATGACCAGTATGTTTGGCTTTGCAATCCTTTTTAATCAGAATATTGAAAATTGGGATACGACCAATGTCAGAGGTATGGGCGCTATGTTCTTAGCAGCTGATAAATTCAATCAGAATCTCGGAAAATGGAATTTGAAAAATCTCACGACCAGCGGGCTGATTAACAATTTTATGCTGTATGGTTCCGGAATGGATTGTAACAATTATAATAAAACACTCATTGGCTGGGCAAATAATATCAATACCCCCAGCAATATCCTTTTTAACGGGAATACGCCAATGGTTTACTCGAGCAATGAAGCCGTTTCCGCAAGAAACTATCTCATCAATACAAAGAATTGGCAGATTGCTGGAGATACCTATGATCCAGGCTGTAATTCTTCTTTAGCCACGCAGGAAGTACAGGGTTCAAAAATCCAAATCTATCCGAATCCTGTAAAGGATATCATTAATTTCAGAACTCCGGAAAAAATTAAAAAAATAGAGATCTGCGACCTGTCAGGAAGATTAATAGAAACTGGATCAGACTTTAAAGATAACAGGATAGATGTCTCTGTATTAAGATCCGGAAATTATATTTTAAAATTAATAACGGATAAAAACACTTATCATTCCAAATTTATTAAAGAATAGATTTACGGGTTCCCTCTATTACACAAATCAAAAAAGACGGTGGTATAAGTGATGGTATTCTGAATAGAGTGAAATTCGTCTGGAGTGTGGGAATATTCCATATTTACAGCATTAAGTATACCGTGAAAGAGCTTATAATTTTTTATCCCTGATAATCAGCGTTTTTTTTATTATAAGCTCTGAAACGAGAAAATTAATTTGATTTTTTATTGTAGAATAGGAAAAACTCGATATATTTGCATCAGAATTTTTCACGCAAAGAGATGTTTTTTTAATAAAATCTGCAGAGGTGAGAGTTCTTTAAAAAATGATCCGGTAGTTCAGCTGGTTAGAATGCCGCCCTGTCACGGCGGAGGTCGCGGGTTCGAGTCCCGTCCGGATCGCAAAAGTATAAAGTCGCTAATTTAGCGACTTTTTTTCGTTTATAACTATTTGATAAACAAAGCTATATCGGTCAGGCGCAAAAGTTGGAGACTAAGCAAAAAGTCTGGGTTAATCTGAAGAGGAAAATGTTCTATCCTTTACTCCTCTGAGTTGTACCTGATTTTTCTTTTATATTCATATTTATTTGACTTAACGCAAGAAAAGCAAAGATTTAATCAAACAAAATTTCTACATCCAAAGACCTGAAATCAAATCCTGTAAGCTGATTGCTTTCAATGGCATTTTTTACTTTTTCGCTGCAGATTAATCCTATTCTGAAAGCTGGAGTAATATCGAAATACCTTGTGAATTTTAATGTTTTTGGGATGATATCCCAATCTTCTTTTTCTGTATATAATTTTCTGAATTTAATTTTATAGTCTTCAAAATCAGATATTTTAATTGTTTTTCCGTATTCTTTTTCAATGGTATTAAACTCTATAAAATCTGAATCTTTACAATTTATTGTACTTTTACCACCCATTTCATACCACAAGAAATTATACTCATACTTTTCATCAGGCTTATGTAAAGTTAAAGGATAAAAACTACCATTAACAATGAATTGATTAAAAACCTCTTTACATTTTTGGCTTATGAATAATCCGTTGCTTTCAATAACAAAATTACTGGATAAATTATCCGTTAGTTTAGATTTTGAATGTAAAATAAAATTATTCAAATCCGGTATGTCATCCTCCGTTTTCCAGCTTGTAATTTTACCCCATTGAGAGGCCCTTGCTTCATGAAAACCTATTTTTAATTCTTTCACCTGGGGATAATGGCCAATTCTTTCAAAATCGGTTTCCTGAGTTATTCTGAAGTATTGCATAAAAGCTTTTTATGTATTCATGTTCATTAGTAATCAATAAAAAAACAGCAAGGTCAGATGGCGTTTGCAAAGCTGAAGAATTTGTTATGATTTTCCCCCATATTGTCTCCATATTATTTTTTAATAAAGTATCTGAAGGTGCTTTTCCAGAACGATTAAGAATGGTCACGCCGGCATCATATTCTAATTAAATTTTTCCGTCAGCTTTTTGATGAAAATTATTTTTATTGAAACAAGGTTTTAAAGGTCTTCAAGCAATTCCAGAAATTCTTCTTTCTTGCGGACAGAAAGCGGTATTGCAGTCTTATTTTTCATAATAATTGTATTTCCGCCATCTGTTCTGATAAAATGGTCAAAATAGGCCATATTAATCAGATGAGATTGATGTGACCTGAAAAAATTATATGGTTTCAACAATATTTCATATTCTTTTAGATTTGTAGAGACAACCAGTCTTGGAGCATTGATAAAATAAAAAGTTGTATAGTTTTTATCTGATTCACAATTTACAATATCCTGAATGTTGACCGAATAAATTCTGTCGGCTGTTTTCAAAATCAGTTTCTGAAGATATTTAGGTCTTTCAAGGTTGGCAAATAAATTCTGAAGCTTTACATCGAATACTTCCTTGTTGATGGCTTCTTCTGCTTTTTGTACAGCTTCTTTTAAATCATTGGGATTAAGAGGCTTTAGCAGATAATCAATGGCCGAAAAGCGAAAAGCTTTAATGGCAAAATCTTCATACCCCGTAACAAAGATTACTTTAAAATTAATGACCTTTAGTTTCTTAAGCAGGTCGAATCCGTTACCATCCGGCATTTCTACATCAAGGAAAACAAGATCAGGTGATAGCCGGTTAATTAAATCTATGCCGGAAACAACGGAATCAGCCTGTCCTATAATGGAAATATTGGAACAATGGGTCTCAATAACAGCAATATTATCTTTTCTTACCGACTCAATATCGTCAATTACAATAGCTCGAAGCATATGGTTTAGTTTTCGTAAATATAAGGTATTTCAAAAATTACTTTGGCTCCTATAATATTTTTATTAAGATCAAGTATATTTTGGGTCTGTAAAATAACATCCCGGTTTTTTGTATAATGAGCTAAACGTTCTTTGGTGATCATCGTTGCCAGAGATTTATGATGGGTTGCTTTTTTATCGTTACTGAATCCGCATCCATTGTCAGAAATTTCGAAAAATAATTTTCTGTCTTTTAAATAGAATTTAATCTCAATCAGCCCGTTTGCTGACTTACCGTTTAAACCATGCTTAATTGCATTCTCGATAAATGGCTGTGTAAGCATTGGGGGTAAAAATATGGAATCCGTATTTATTGCATCTTCCGCTTTAATCGTATAGTTAAACGATTTATTATATAAAAGTTGTTGTAGGTTTATATAATTTTCTATCAGTTCAACTTCCTCTGTCAGGGAAGTGTAATTTTCGTCTGAGCTTTCAAGAATCTGGCGTGTAAGCTGTGAAAATCTGTTAAGGTAATCTACTGCCCTCTCTTCTTTTTTGTCATTGATCAGGCTTCTGATATTTTGTATGGAATTAAAAATAAAATGCGGATTCATCTGTGATCTTCGTAATTTCTGCTCAGTAAGCAGCTGTTTGTTTTCCATTTTTATCTTCCTCGATTTTATGACCGTTGATATATAAACTCCGAGGAGAATCAATCCTAAAAAGGTAATAATACCTAAGAAAATTAGTAATCGGGATATCAGCAGTTCACTTTCCTGATTTTCTATTACCTTTTTTAAAAAACCTGCCTTTTCCCGAGATTGATGAAGACTGTCTTTTAAAAAAGCTTTATATTTTATTTCTGTCTGAAAATCTTTTGCCGAAATCTTTTCATATATACTGTTATTTTTATCATAATGAATTTCCGCCAATAAAAGAAAGAATGCTCTTTTATAGTCTGTAAGCTTGAGATCTTTGGCTATTATGGAACCCTGGGCTGCGTAATGTATTGCTGTTTTGTACTGCTCATCTGCATTATAAAGCCGCCCCAATTGTAAATAACAATCCATTTTACCTTTATTATATTGCAGTTTTTCGGCAAGTGCTTCCGACTCTTTAAGCAATTTTATAGCTTTTGCCGGATCTGTTCGGCTGATTTTGCCGGCTATTGTGTTTAACAGATCTACCCGTTGATCATCAATTTCAGAATGTTTTTTCAGTACTGTTTGTAAACTGTCGGCAGCTCCTTTTTGTGCGAAAGAATCAGGAAATATAAAAAGGGTTAAAATTAAAATAATCAGTTTAAATTGCATGGTTACTAAATGGAGTAGATTATTTACAAATATAAATAATTAAAAGGCAGTCTTATGTTTAATTGTACTGGCTTCAGGTCTTTTTTCTCACTTTTTAGGCTCTGTTCTGTACACATGGCTTATGTCAGTTAATAAACAAAATCTGTGGACACTTAGAGCAGGACGCTGGTTTATATAGCATTCTTTTTCCGGAAGATTATATTCTTCATCAGGAAAGTTATGATTTTTGTTAATTCCATAGTTTATTGCTACTTTAGTACTATACATACGCCCAATGCCTAAAAGAAAGTTCATTTTACGGTCGATCCTGAAGACGTGGTTCCTGGCTACGGTTATTTCAGCCATTCTGCTGGTCATCTATCTGGATGCCACAAAAAGGCCTGAAGATTACCGGAGAATGTGTGATATGAGTGGTTTAGGATATGTTCTTCTTATCTTTTGGATATTAGTTTTGAGTGTTTTTTCGTTGAGCAGTCTTTTATCGCTTTTAAAACCGCTTCAGGGGAAAATAAATACGGCCCTTTGCTGGTTTCTGATTCCCTGTATTCCATTGGTGTATTCCCTTTTTTTAACGGCAGGTGAAGGCTTTGATAAACAGGGAGTATTTCTTCTGCTGATTTTTGATGTACCCTGGCTGATCCTGTGGACATTTTATTATTTCAGGCTGAATGTATTATTTAAATAATATTTTTATCAAAGGTTTTGAACACCCTGTCTTATGAAAAAACTTTTCCTTTTATATAGTATACTGCTGGCAATTGCGGCTCATGCACAGCCCTTTACTTTTAAATCGGTTGGCGAAGCTAAAGAATTCAGAATAACATTCTATTACGGAACAGGAGGTAAGGGAGCTTTTGTACGGTATGCCGGGCAGAAAGGGACTATTCCTTTACAGGTTAAAAGCTATACAAGAGATACCAGCGGAAGAGACGACGGGCAGCCGGATACCGACCATTATGTATGGAATGAAATGATCGGTGGAAAAGAGAATGGCACCTACCGCCTTTCCCTCATGAAACATACTTTTTTTGATGTAAGCTATACCCGGAAAAAAGATGGCAGGGTATTTAAGCTGGAACCCGTAGATGAAAAAACAGAAAAATACGACGGCAGTGATCAGTATCTCATACACGGCATATTGATTTCTTTCAACCACTTTTACAATGACCGTCTTACCTTTGATTATGGTAACGGCAAAAAAGATAACCTGGAACTTCTATCCATAGAAAATCCGGATGCCGCCCGGCAGAGCATTATAGAAGATTATAATTCTGACGGATATGATGATGTCGCATTTTCCGTACCGGATGCCGGAATGGGAGTTTACAGGATGTACACCATTTATCTGTACCATCCTGAAACAAAACGTTTCATCAGGTTAAAAGAGCCGGATTATTCACGTTCAAAATGTACATGTTTATGCGATGTAAAGGTAAATAAGGCAAAAAAACTATTGGAAACCGGATGCAGGGGAGGAGCCGCATGGCATAAAGATACCTACCGGTTTGATAAAAACGGAATCCTGAGATGGAACTCTTCCAAAGAAGAGAACGAATAAAAACGGATCGGGTACCACAGAATAAAAATATGTCCGATCTGCCGAAGATTTAAAATAAACTGTGGCATGTCTGAGATGAGAATCTTTGCGGGAAGTATCTTCAGGCTCCGGCCCGGATATACTGAACATTTTGTCTGGCCCTGAGCTTTCACCTCTGAGGTAATTTTCCAAAAAAATTACTGCCGTAAGACAGTAATAGTAGAGATTATCAGATCGATAATTTTGACCAGTTTAGCATTTATTTTTTAGACTGATCCCGGATGACTGCTTTAATTCGGCCGCTGTTATTTAAAATTTTCAGTCTGAATTGACTCTCATGGTTTGAGTTATTTACGATAAAAACTTCATGGGCGAAATTCACTTTAACGGTGACCGAATCGTTAATAGGCAGTTCCTTTATTTCATGGTTATTGATGACATACTGAAGCGGAGCGGTTTGGGAAGAATTGTATAAAACCGTTTCCAGACTTTCCTTTGAGGAATTCTTTATTTTTAAATCCTTGTGAGCCGGTATCATCCAGTGATTACGGTAAATATGCCGTCCCCTGGTTATCTGAAACGAAGAAAACAGGATCACAAGTACAGCTGTACATAAAATAAACCGTGAGTAGGAACAGATATTCTTCATTTTCTTAAGTGTACAGTACTGTATATATTTTTCGCAAATGTAGATCACACCATTTTGATAACAGCTACACTTTTGTGTAGATTTGTACTGCCGGAATAAATACTACCTTTTTGGGTAGCCGTTTTTTAATACTCATGGATATATGGACGAAATAAAAAGATTCTTTAATGAAAACAATGAATTGAGCAGAGATGCTGAGATCGATTTTTCGCAGTCCGGAGATTATCTGGAAGCAGTAAGAGCATTTGCGAGAATTACGTACCAAAGCCTATATGTAATCAATTACCAGACTAAATCGTTCGAGTATGTTTCCGATAATCCTCTGTTCCTGTGCGGAAAATCCTCTGAAGAAGTAAAGGAGCTGGGATATGCCTTTTATTTTCAGCACGTAAGACCGGAAGATGTGGAACTTTTGATAAAGATCAATAAGGCAGGATTTGAATTTTACGACAAAATCCCGGTTTCTGATAGAAAAAAATACAGTATATCCTACGATTTTCACCTGATGAATGGTAAAAAGAATGAAATCCTTGTCAATCACAAGCTTACCCCCATGTTTCTCGCTGAAAACGGACAGGTATGGAAGGCTTTATGTTTCGTATCCCTTTCCAACAGTACCGAATCCGGGAACATTGTGCTGAGCAAAGAAGGATCGGATGAAATATGGAAATATGATCCGGCGGCAGATCAGTGGAATAAGGAAGAAAAAATAAAACTTTCAGAGCGGGAACATGAAATTTTACGGCTGTATACCAGCGGAATGACCATCAGCGAAATAGCCGGAAAATTATTTATTACGGCAGATACCGTAAAGTTCCACCGTAAAAAACTCTTCGAAAAAATAGGGGTAAACAACATTGCGGAAGCATTTGCATACGCCAAAACCAATAAACTGCTGTAACACAGATTAGGATCAGAATACCGTTTTTTTACGGTATTTTTCAGAATGTCTTTTCTGATTCAATTTTAGGTCTGATATTTGCACTGGGTAGCCAAACTAAGTGACCTATTTTATTTATGAAAAACATATCTGTGAAAAAATCATTCTTATATGCCGGTTTTTGTGCTGTATTGATGGTTTCATGTAAAAAAGAAATTGAAAAGATCAGCGATACTTTTAAAGATACCGTTTCCTCATCCGAAAATCCTGTTGCAGAAAAAGATTCTGTAAAAAAGGATTCTGTGGTGAAAAAAGAATCCATGCCGCCGGCAATGCAGGAAAATGGTTTTTACAATGCACTGGTCCTTCCGAAAGATAAAAAGCTGAGAGATTCCGTCTATGCAGAATTCAGCAAAAAATATAATGAACGGGAACGCTATGCGATCTTAGCCCTGAACAGGCTTGATTCCAAAAACAAATGGAATGCCGATACTCTGGTGGTTCCGGCAAAAATAGATACAACCCTCATGACTTATTCGCCGTTTCCTATGCAGCTCGACGTATTAAGCGGCGTGAAAAAATTTGTCATCTTTTCATATCCTATCCAGGCTTACGGAGTATATTCCAATGGAAGCCTTGTAAAATGGGGTCCGACAAGTATGGGAAAAAAATCGGCCCAGACGACCAGAGGACTTACCTTTGCCAACTGGAAAAAGAAACTTTCCATTTCCACAGTCAGCAGTGAATGGAAGCTTCCCTACAATTTCAATATTCACAATATCGGAGGAATCGGATGGCATCAGTATGATCTGCCGGGCTATCCTGCATCACACTCCTGTCTGCGTCTCTTAATGAAAGATGCTCAGTGGCTGTACTCTTATGCAGATACCTGGATCCTGAATCCGGGAGGAGCTACTACAAAAGCAAAAGGAACCCCGGTAATGGTTTTCGGAGATTATAAATGGGGAGGAAGAAAACCCTGGAGAAAACTTCTTGAAGACCCGAATGCCAACAATATTTCAGTAGAAGAAATGAACAGACTCCTGGAGCCGAATGTTGAAAAAATGATCAAAGAGCAGGACAACAGAGAAAGGGTGGCCGACTCTATCAAAACGGCGAAAGCAATGGCTGCTCCGGCAGAAAAACCGCAGGAGCTTCCCGTTAACTGATCTTTTTCTCAAACTGTAAAGTAGATTCTTCAGCAAATCGTCTGAGTTTCAGCATTTCATCTTTACCCTTATGCTGTCCGAATCTTGCAGCGATATACGTAAGAATTATGCAGAACAGCATTATAAAAGAAGCGCTGAGTGCCCAGGGGTACTCGGCGCTTTTTATTTGTTTTTCTACATAATACATCGTGAAGAAAGTCATCCATAGAATAGAAAAAGAAAAATAAAGGAACATGAAAAAGGTCCATACTGCCGAGCTGGGGCCAAAAACACCCCGTATTGCCGTATGATCCTCTTCAATCTCCACCCTTAAAGAAAGCCGAGGCTTCCAGTAGCTGTCATATTCCGTCTCTACATAGATGGTGGCCACTTCTTTGTTAACGTTACCGGAAAATTCATCTTTGTGTTCGGCAAGGTATTTTTTCAGATTATCCGCATATTCTTCTTTGGTAAGATGCGTATACATTTTGAATCTCGGGCGGGTCCTTATTTTATCTAATGTGGTTTCTTCGGTTTTCATATTTCAAATATTACTCTTGATAGGGAATTGGATCTTCTAATACAAAACTTAAAGTCATCTGCTGGTCTTGCCGCTGAATAACCATGTTGATATTTCTCCCTTCATCAGATCTCATCAGCTCAATAATTTTTTCCAGGGTCATATCAGCGGTTTTTCTTCCGTTAATGCTCAGTATGCGGTCATCTTTCTTTAGACCGGCTTTGTATCCGGGAGAGTCCTTTCGTACACCGGCGATCGAAAATAAGGGTTTTAAACTGAATTTATACTGAAACGTACTTTCCGTATATACTCCGTTGCTCATGACTACATTTCCCTGAGGTTTTATAGCTACACGGTCTTCATGCCATTCCAGCCCATCCTGTTTAAAATCCAGTCCGCTCATATTGAAATGAAAAGAATCATTGAAGTTTTTGTTCTTTTTCAGATAAAGCTTGCCTGCGGAGTAATCAAACACATTCGTAAAGCGCCGCATGATCTCTCCCCCTACGGAACCTTTTCTGTCTGCTACCAGCTTTACATGCTGAATGGAATATTCGTCCGGCATAGCGGTAAGAGGTTTTTCAAACTGAAACTTTCCGAGATAAAAATAATGAATCCTGCTTCTTTTTCCAAATATATCCCCATTGAAACCACGGCCAAGAAAATCGTCAATATTAGGTCTGTTGTACACAAAATCTTTGATAAGAGTGGGGAAGAGCCATATTGCATCGCTGTTTCCCAGGTCGATCAGCAATTTTGAACTTTTCTTTTCATTGGTCATTTCCACATCAGCAGCCAGATAAGGCTTGTCATGTTCTATGGTAATCGGGAGTTCCTCATACTTTCTGACTTTCTTTTTTACGCTCTCCGAATTCTGATAAACGGTTATTTTTTTTGATATATAATCTATTGAGACAGGATGGTTCTTGAAAAAATGATATCCGATAACTCCATTCACAGGGATTCCTACATGGGAGGAAATATTGAACTCCTCATCCATAATAAGATACAGCATCATGGATGTATTCACAAGGTGTTCCCCAATTCTGGCAAGATTACGGTCAGATTTAAGACCGTCAACACTGAGGTTTTCCCCAAGACCTGAAAATTTCATCTTTTCGACGTTAGACAGCTTAAGCTCTTTATTATCCAGGCTGAAGAGCAGCGTCTCCGCAACGCCGGTATCCAGCAGAAAAGTAAGCTCTGCCCCGTTTACATTCACCGGAATAAAGATCAGATTATTAATAAGCTTAAACGGAATAACTGCTTTCGGCACATTGATCAGTTCAAAAGAATTTTTCTGGGCATGAATAAAAATGCTTGCAAATAATACCAGTAAAAAAAACTTCAGTTTCATTTACTGAATTTAGTGAATTTATCCCGATTTGTAATAAAAAAACATTCCAAAAGCAGGAATGTTTATATAAACAGCAATTGATAAGGCTGTGTTGATTAATAATATTTAATGGAAGTTTGTTTTATTTTGAGAAAAAATCCATCAGATCCATATAATTTTTCTGGTTGACGCCATGACCGCTCATATATTCTCTGAAAGTAAAATAACAGTTCAGGTCATAAAGAAGATCAGCAGCCTTTCTTCCCCATTCAAGAGGGATTACAGCATCATCAGTACCATGTGATACAAAAAAACGGAGCCTTTCCAGCTTCTTTTTGTCCTTCACAATGCCGTCCAGAATTTTTTCTTCCGGGTAACTGCTCAGGCAGGCTACGTAACTGAACAGTTCAGGGTTCGTTAATGCCAGAGCATAACATAATATACCTCCCTGGCTGAATCCGCATAAATGAACTTTACTGTCCGTAGCCCCATAATGATTGATGATTTTAAGAATGCTTTCCAAAACGCTGTTCAGAGACTCTCTGGCCTGAACAACATCTATAAAATTTTCCGGATCATTGAAATTAATATCATACCAGGAATATCCTTCAAACTGTGTCTCTCTTGGGGCTCTGAAACTTACAATAAGCCAGTCGGAGGGAAGAGTTTCCCTGAAACTGAAAAGATCCTGCTCATTGCTGCCATACCCATGAAGCATAAAAAGCACAGGAGTAGCAGAGGTAATATTTTCCGGTTCTCTTACAAGATAATCTAAATTCATACAGCAAATATAACTAATAAATCATATTTTCCGGATTTCAAATACCGTGGTTTTATTCCACAGGCCGGATCATCCATGATTTTACCTTTCCATACCTTTCAGGCACTGTACAGCGGTAAATTTACAGTTTTGCCGATTTGATATTGTTTGCAAATCTTTATTGGAAAATTTTCATAAAAGTTATTTTTATATTAATAAAAAACTTATATTTGAAACATTAAAAAATCTATTTGGAGAAATGAAGCAATTTTACAAATCAAAAAGTTTACTTAGACTTTCTTTTTTATTCGTTTTATTATTTTCTGTAATTACCGTTGTGAATTCCTGTAAAAAGGATGATGATGACGAATTTCAGGATCATGTCGTTCAGTTTGAAGTAAAAACAACTACTGGCGGAGTGATTAAGGCTATTGTAACACAGGTAGGAACCGTAAAAACCGATATATTTGATCCAGTGGGAACTACCTGGACCAGCGGTGAGTTTTTTGTAAACTCAAGCCAGGCACAGCTCAATCTTGATGCTAAAGCAGACCTTCCACAGCCGGATTCAGAATTGGTCATCAATCTTTGGATAGACGGAGAAATAGTAAGAACCGATAAGAAAAAAGGAGCAGGTCCTATGGTAGCTTCTATTGATTATAGCTTCCTGGAATTGTAATTTTAATTCTTATATAAAATATAAAAACCGCTTTCAGAGAAGCGGTTTTTTTGTTTTTTATTCCTCCATCAGATGCATCTGTACCGCCCGGTTGATCAGCTCCGTTGAATTTTTAGCCTGAAACTTCTGCAACAGATTTTTCCGGTGGGTATCTACGGTAAGCGGACTTAAAAAAAGTTCTTCTGCAATAACGGCACTCGTCTTTCCCTGGGCCACCATATGTAGGATCTGTTTCTCTCTTTTGGTAAGTCTCGGAACCGGAAAATCATTTGAAGAAGGCCTGCTGATGATCTGTTTCGTCTCATTGCAGAAAACGATATTTCCGGAAAGCGCTCCTCTGATACATACAACCAGTTCATCGATAGAAGTGTTCTTCAGCAGATATCCGCTGGCTCCGTTCTGTATAGACTGCATGATGATACTCCGCTCAGACCTGTTACTGAACATGATAACAGCCGTTTCAGGAGATATTTTCTTGATTTCCCGGCAAAGTTCTGTTCCGTTGGCATCCGGCAGAGCAATATCAAGGAGAATGATATCCACTTCATGGGAGCGGATGAAGCTGATGGTCTCCAGGCCGGAAGTAAAACTTTCGGAGATATGAAAAAAAGGCTGGCTGTTCAGCATCATTTTCAGTCCCTCGATAACGATGGGGTGGTCATCTGCAATAACGATATTTATTCTTTTATTCTCCATTGATGTTAAGTTCTATGTTGATATTTGTTCCCTGGCTGTCAGAGCTCACTTCCATTTTTCCTTTCAGGTAATTCACGCGGTTTCTGAGATTCCGGAGCCCCATGCTTTTGGTATTGTTTTTCAGATCTTTTTTAAATCCTTTTCCATTGTCTTCAATAGTGATCAGGAAATTTTCACCGGATTGCGAACACTGAAGAAGAATACTGCTGGCCTGTGCATGTTTTACAGCATTGGCCAATAATTCCTGTACAATTCTGTAAATATTGAGCTGAATGCTGAGGGGGATATTTTTTTCAATATTAATGGGTTGAAAACATATTTCAAGATCGGTGCGGGTGTAGAATTCACACAGATCGTTCAAAGCGGTTTCCAGTCCGAAGTTAAACAGAGATTCTGGCATCAGATTCCGGGCTACATGCCTGAGTTCCTTTACAGAATGATCAAGCTGGTTCAGAATTTTATAAAAATGCTGCTGCTGCTCGGGGTCAAGGTGTGCCGAAGACCATGCAGACAGATTGATTTTTACTCCCGCCAGCATTCCACCCAGTCCATCATGAAGATCTTTGGCAACACGTTCTCGTTCTCTCTCTTCCCCCTCAAGAATAGCTTTGGTAAGAGCCAGTTCTTCTTTCTGCTTAATATCTTCTATTTTCTGCTGAAGGTTGATCTCCTTCTGTTCGGAAAGCTTTTTATTGTTCCGGTAAATAACAAACAAAAAGGCAAGCAGACTGATGAGAAATAACAGGGCGAGACTTAACACCCACAGATAATAATTCTTTTTATTAACCTCCAGCTGCTTCTGATTTTTCTCAGCGTTGAGGAGTGCTATTTTTTTCTCTTTTTCGGATGCGCTGAATTTTGCTTCCAGTTTATTGATCTCCAGTTTCACGTTTTCGGTATGTAAACTGTCGCTCAGTTTTGAGTATCTCCTTTCCCACACCAGAGCCTGAACCGGGTCTCCCATAATTTCATTGAGATTGGACAAATGGCTGTATATGGTCTTCCTGTTGTTAAGATCCATACCCAGAGTTTTTTCGGCAAGTACATTTTCCAGCAGGTTTTTCGCTTCTTTATATTTTTTCAGTTTTTTGTAGGTATCGTACTTCTGGAAATAGAACATCTGCATGAGCAGCTGCATATTGAATTTTTTAGTATAAAACAATCCTTTTTCTATGACTTCCAGTGCTTTTTCATGCTCCTGCTGAGAGATAAAATATAAAACTTTGCTGTAATAATAAGAAGCATTGGCTGAAGATTCCGGGTAGGGAAGGATCATATTTTCCGCCTGATTCAGAAATTTTTTACCAATACTGCCTTTGGCCTGATAGCAGTAATTTCCTGATCTGCCAAGATAGGCATAGAAGAGCTCAGCAGAGTGAGGCGCTTTTTGTTCAAGAATGTCGATCGCTTTGATATTATACCCGTCTGCCTTTCCGAATTCCGCATTATAGGTAAGCATGAGAGCCAGCTGAGTGTATAAAAAGCCAAGCATTTTGGTGTCTCCGTAAGGTTCGGCTGCCGGAATGCTATTTTCAAGCATTATTTTGATACAGTAAGGGTAGCCTTCTTTATTTTTTCGGGTAATTCCGTAGCTGTACCATGATAAAGCCTTATAAAAATCAGACTTTCTTCCTTTGAATTTTGAGAGTGCCTGTATTGCTTTTTGGTAGGAGCCTGCAGCCTTCTCTTTATTCCTGTCAAAATAATACTGGCCTTCATAGTAGTAATAACGGGCAGCGGTAAAAGGGTCTTTTTCTCCCGATCTTCTGCCGTTTTCCAGATATTTTTTACTTAATGTGCTGTCTGCATTTCTGTAATAATCGGACAAAATAAAATAAGCATCTGTTTTGGAAATGCCATCCGCAGGCGCACTGATGATCTGCCGAAGACTGTCTGTATATTTTTTTTCATTAAGCGGGAACAGTTCCTGTGCATGTACAGAGAAACAGCTCAAAAAGCATAAAAGATACAGTATTCTATTCATAATTAGTCCGGTTCGGAATTTAAAGGCTGAATATAATTAAAAATCTATCTGTTAAAAATACCTAAAAACCAGTAGAAAAAATTACATTTTTTTAAGGATTGCCACATGTTTCTCCCGCGGATAGTTTTGTAAAGGTTTCGGAACAGATAAAAAATCATAAATAACAGGTCTTTCATCTTTTTATATACAGATCCGTGATGATTACGGAGCTTTAAAAGCGATACTTTCTCATGAATGCCACGGTTTGATGCCGTGGTTTTCTTTTTACAGGAACAGAAAACAAAAAAAGACTGTTGTACACAGTCTTTTCATCATATTTTGTTAAGCGTATTACTGAACTTTTACAATAAAATAGCTTTTTTTACCTTTTTGAAGCAACAGGAATTTACCGTCGATAAGATCGGCTTCACCGGCGGTATAGGTATCATTTATTTTCTGTTTATTTACAGAGATAGCATTTCCTTTAATTTCTCTCTGAGCTTCACTTTTCGATTTCAGAAATCCTGATTTTTCAGAAAGAAGATCAACAATATTTATTCCTAAAACATCAGATTTTGCAATTTCCTTTTGCGGAACACCGTCAAAAACTTCAAGGAAGGTTTCTTCGTCAAGGCTTACCAGATCTTCAGCGGTTGAACGTCCGAAAAGAATTTCGGAAGCTTTAAGTGCTTTTTCATATTCTTCTCTTCCGTGTACCCATACCGTTACTTCTTCCGCCAGTTTTTTCTGAAGTTTTCTTTCGTGAGCTGCAGTTTTGTGTTCTTCAATTAAAGCTTCGATCTCTTCTTTGCCTAAGAAAGTATAGAACTTAATGAACCTTTCAGCATCTTCATCGGTAGCGTTCAGCCAGAACTGGTAGAATTTATAAGGGGAAGTTTTCTTTTTATCCAGCCAGTAATTTTCTCCGCTTTCAGACTTTCCGAATTTAGAACCATCCGCTTTGGTGATCAGGGGAACTGTTAATGCAAATGCTTCTCCCTGGGCTTTTCTGCGGATCAGTTCTGTTCCCGTGGTGATATTTCCCCATTGGTCAGATCCTCCCATCTGCAGTTTTACATTGTTATTCTGATATAAGTGAAGGAAATCGTAGCCCTGGATCAGCTGATAAGTAAATTCCGTAAAGCTCATTCCGTCGGCACCCCCTTCACCGGAAAATCTCTTCTTTACAGAGTCTTTAGCCATCATGTAATTAACGGTGATATTCTTTCCTACATTTTTGGCAAAATCCAGGAAGGAAATATTTTTCATCCAGTCGTAGTTGTTCACCAGTTCAGCTTTGTTCGGTCCGCTTCCTTCAAAATCCAGAAATCTTGAAAGCTGACCTTTCAGACAGTCTACATAATGAAGAAGGGTCTCTTCATCCAGAAGGTTTCTCTCGGCAGACTTTCCGGACGGATCTCCGATCATTCCCGTAGCTCCGCCTACCAATGCAACAGGCTTGTGCCCATGCTGTTGAAAATGAGCCAGTATTTTGATCTGGATAAGACTTCCGATATGCAAAGAATCTGCAGTCGGGTCAAAACCAATATATGCAGTAGTTACCTCTTTATTCAGTTGTTCATCGGTTCCCGGCATCATATCGGCAAAAAGACCACGCCACTTTAATTCTTCTATAAAGGAATTCATCTCTATTTTCTGTTTAAAATTTTACGGTGCAAAGATAATAAATTCATAAGTATGATAGGAAATGATAAAATGGTGAATTTCGAATGGAATCCGCTCTTTGCAGTTCCGGGCTAAAAAGCTATATTTGTTAATGATGAACGACGAACAGCTATTCCTGCTTATCCAGAAGGCAAAAGAAAAAGACCAGAAGGCCCAGACCAGACTCATTAATGTTTTTTGGGTGGATGTCTTCTCTTTTGTCATGAAGAAAGTAAGAGATGAAAATGATGCAGATGAGATCACGGTGAATGTTTTTTCAAAAGTGCTGTCGAAGCTGGATATGTATGATCCTCATTTCCAGTTTAAAACCTGGATACTTACCATTGCCCAGAATACCGTCATCGATTTCTGGAGGAAGAGAAGCCGCGAAAACCAGGATGCCACCGAGAATCTTGATGAGGTTAAAAACCAGTATGCAAAATCTCCCGAAGAGCTCATGATCTCCGATGAAGAACAGAAGAAGATCATTAAAACCATTGAATCTCTGGATGCCAATTATCAGGATATTATCAGGCTGAGGTTCTTTGAAGAAAAAAGCATTAAGGAGATTGCTGAAGAACTTGGGATTTCTGTTGCCAATACAAAAGTTCGTGTGATGCGTGCCAAAAAAGTATTGGCGGAATTGTTGAAGAATAATGAGTTTGAAGAAGATTAAATATTTTTAAATATAAATTTCCTTCTTTGTTTTCGGAAGCTTAAATCTAAGCTTAGGATCAGTAATATTTCTGTTTTGAAAATTAACTTTTACTCCTTTTTTTATAAATTTTTCTGTTTCATTTTTACCGTTTTCCGGATCTTTGGTATTTTCAACTTCTTTTGTATATATAATTTGTCCTGTAGATAAATTAAAATCTATTGTTTCCCAAAACTCGAAAATCCTTCCTGATTCTGAAACATTTCCAATCAATTCAAAATGCCCGTTCTGAAACCTGTATTTATCAGTATCGGACCATCTCCAGCTGCTTCCTCCGTAATGTTCTATCATTAAAATACCGTTTTTTATCTTTGTACCCATATACGGATCACCCATCACTCCGCCGTCTTTACTTCCTAAGATCACTTTTCGGGATTTCTCCAGAATTGTCCATTTGTTATTGACTTTCTTTAGTATTTGTATTTCGCGGGCATCTCCTAATTCGTCATTGATTGGAATATCATAAACAATTACTTTCTCTGCAATTTTGTCCCCATCCAAATCACCGTCTACTGTTTCATTAATTTTCGAACCCTTTGGTTGAAATTCTTTTTGAGCAAAACAAAATATGCCGAAAACAACGAACAAAAAACAAGATATGGCCTTCATAGGAAAATATTGAATTTTAAAAGTACTAAATTATATGTTTCATCAATATGTATCTTTGATTGTTTCGATAAAAAAATCACTAACTTTGAACCTCAATTTGAAAGATAAATGGAGAATTTAGCTCAGGATACTACCGTTCAGAAACCAAAGTGGATCCGTGTAAAACTTCCAACCGGAAAAAATTACAGAGAACTCAGAACTTTGGTAGACAAATATAAACTAAACACCATATGCCAGAGCGGAAGCTGTCCGAATATGGGAGAATGCTGGGGAGAAGGTACGGCAACCTTTATGATTCTGGGGAATATCTGTACCCGGAGCTGTGGGTTCTGTGGCGTAAAAACAGGAAAACCGCTTGACGTAAATTGGGATGAACCCGAAAAAGTAGCCCGCTCTATTAAATTAATGAAAATTAAACATGCGGTTCTGACTTCTGTTGACCGTGATGATCTGAAAGATATGGGTTCCATTCTTTGGGGGGAAACCGTGAATGCCGTAAGAAGAATTTCTCCGGGAACCACTATGGAAACCCTTATTCCTGATTTTCAGGGAATCACCAAACATATAGACCGTTTGGTAGAGGTGGCTCCGGAAGTAATTTCCCACAATATGGAAACCGTAAAACGTTTAACGAGAGAAGTGAGAATTCAGGCTAAATATGAAAGAAGCCTTGAAGTACTGAGGTATCTGAAAGAAGCCGGACAGAGAAGAACCAAAACAGGAGTAATGCTTGGCTTGGGAGAAACCAGAGATGAGGTGTTCCGGACCATTGAAGACATCAGAAATGCTAATGTTGATGTGATTACACTTGGGCAGTATCTTCAGCCTACCAAAAAGCATCTTCCTGTAAAGAAATTCATTACACCGGAGGAATTTGATGAATTTGGGGATTTTGCAAGAAGCTTAGGTTTCAGACATGTGGAGAGTTCACCTCTTGTAAGAAGTTCTTACCACGCAGAAAAACATATTCACTAAAAAATAAAAACCGTTCAGCAATGAGCGGTTTCTTTTTGATATTGTGAAAGGCGGGAGAGATAATAGACGGAGAGATGAGAGACAGGGAATGACTTTGAATGGTGAATTCTGATGAATCGGGACTGAATGAAGAACTGCCATCTAAAAGCGATTCCCCAGACAGGATATTCATCATTTATTACACGCCGAATCCCTTGCGATCTCTGCAATCCGGCCGTTGATCTCAATCGCTTTGAAATGTTTTTTCCTGAATTCTGACGGAGTATCTCCCGTATGCTGTTTGAAAAGCTTGTTAAAATACGAAAGGCTTTCAAAGCCTACCTGAAAACAGACTTCAGTTACGGAATAGTCTTTCAGCAGAAAAATCCTAGCCTGATTGATCCTGTAATTATTCACGAAATCCGTAAACGTCATATTCGTCTGCTTTTTAAAATAACGGCAGAAAGCCGGAGTACTCAGGCTGACGATGGCTGCAATCTCATTGACATTGGGCTTTTTATCATAATTCTCATGGATATAGTCATAAATGGTACCCATTCTGATCTTATCGTTCAGAAACCATTTGATTCTCGTGTCTTCGCTATTCAGTTCCCTTACTTCAGTGGAATCTGCAAGGATCTGAAGAATCTCGATCAGGCCCATTAATGATTCAAATGAATTTTTATCTCTGATGATCTGAAGTTTTTCAACCACGATATCTTTCGTTTTTCCGGAAAAAGAAAGTCCCAGGTAAGATTTTTCTAAAAGTATTCTGATATTTTCAAATTCGGGAACGGGAAGGATCATATCCTGAAGAAAGTTTTCCCGCATCTGCAGAACCAGCTGCCTGCATTCTGTCTGGATGCCATAATCAAAGTTGAGGTGGGGAACATTGGCCCCGATCAGTAAAAGATCACTGTCTGTAAAACCTGATATATCTTTTCCCACATGCCGGATCCCGTTCATGGCTTCTACATATACCAGCTCTATTTCAGGGTGATAATGCCAGAAAAAACAGTTTTTCAGTGAGGGTGAAAAAAGTTTGAAAGACTTTCCATTCTCAAACTCTATAATTTCTTTCTGGATTTTCATTTTGTTCTGATTTGATTGTTTGGAGATTTAAAATTAAACAAAAAGGTTAATATGGAGCAAATTTTTATCATTTCAGGAGAGGTGAAAGTCAATCTTTCTTTCGATTTTTGCACTGTCAAAATAAAGGGAAGAATATTTCTCAGAATGACAGGTTAATTTAAAAGAATATACAATGAAGATTGATAAAAGGATCATACCGCTGGCTATCGGCGGTTTGGGAATAGGAACAACGGAGTTTACCGTCATGGGACTGCTGCCGGATATTGCCAGAACATTACAGATAACGATTCCGCAGGCGGGCCACATGATTTCTGCCTACGCGATGGGAGTGGTGATCGGGGCACCGATTCTGATCGGCTATTCCGTAAAATTTCCGCCGAAAAAAGTACTGATGGTCTTAATGGTCCTTTTCACTTTATTTAACGGATTATCTGCAATTGCCCCGGATTATACCACCATGCTGATCATCAGATTTATGTCCGGGCTTCCGCATGGAGCATTTTTCGGGGTGGGAACGGTAGTGGCTTCCAGAATGGCCGGAAAAGGGAAGGAGGCATTCTATATATCGCTGATGTTTACCGGGCTTACGGTCGCCAATCTGATCATGGTTCCTCTGGTTACCTACATCGGACATGTTTATCACTGGAGATTATACTTTGCTATTGTGGCCTTGATCGGTATTTTTGCATTGCTGTTCCTGAAGTTATGGCTTCCGGCAATAGAGGCCAATCAGGATACGCATTTCCTTGAAGAGCTGAAATTCCTGAAAAGGAAACAGGCCTGGCTGGTGCTGGCTATTACAGCAATCGGCTTCGGAGGACTTTTTACATGGTTCAGTTATATTACCCCTTTAATGACCGTTGTGGCAGGTATCGAAAGCAGCCAGATGGCATATGTAATGATCCTTGCAGGCGGAGGCATGGTGGTTGGAAATCTGGCCGGTGGTTTTGTCTCCGACCGTCTGGGTCCGGAAAAGACATGTGTACTTCTGATCTTCCTGATGATGACTGCTCTTGCAGGTGTATTTTTCCTTTCGGAATACCGGAATATTGCTCTTGTACTGACATTCGTATGCGGGGCACTGTCTATGTCGGTAGCAGCACCTATCAACATTATGATGATGAAAGCAGCTCCGAAAAGTGAAATGATGGCAGCCGCATTTATGCAGGCAGCATTCAATATTGCCAATGCGATGGGAGCATTTTTGGGAGGAATTCCCCTGGAATACAAACTTCCTTATAACTATCCTTCGCTGGTGGGTGTGGGAATGACGTTCATCGGACTTGCGGTAAGTGTACGGTATATGTACCTGTACGGTGCGGAAACTCCGGCTGAAGAGGCTTCCGCAGAATGTGTTTCCTGTGACAAATAAGAGTTTTCAGATAATAAAAAAGAGCTGTATTCATCATTGGATACAGCTCTTTTTGATATTTAGGAACAGATTATGCCTCTACTTCATTGCCGTTTTTGCACCAGTAGAGCGCATTGTATAAATTTTCTTTTGGGAAAGACTTAAATTCTCCCGGCATCAGAACACTGAAAATATCCGTGAAGTTCTGTACCCCTTCCTTGTCCGTAACAATTGCGGTACGGTTCCATCTGGCGAGATTCTTCAATCCCAAAAGCACATCTTCAAGCCAGGCTCCCATAGTAAATTTATCCAGATCGGTATCCAGATACAGCAGATAATTCAGCTCTCCAAACCGGTCTACTTTCTCTTTTACGCGTGGAATAACCAGGTTTTCAAAATCCTCTTTCGTTACTTCTCCCGTTGCATTGAATGCAGCAACATTTTCCGGAGCTTCTGGAATAATTGTTATCATAATGAATATTTTAATGTGGTTTGATTTTAATTCAGACAACAATAATTACACCATAAAATTGTTGGAAATAGTTAAATAACTCATAAATATTATTATTTTTATTGTAAAATATCAATATGGATCTTAAATCGAATGAACCCTTCTGGCTTATAAAAAACGGACTGATCACTTCATATCCTTCACTGAAATGCGATGAAAAATGTGAGGTTTTAATCATAGGCGGCGGTATTACCGGAAGCCTTATTGCCCATCAGATGATCAAAGACGGTTATGATACGGTTCTTATTGATAAGCGTGAAATCTGTAACGGAAGTACTTCTGCTACCACCTCGATGCTTCAGTACGAAATAGATGTCCCTCTTTTTGAATTATCAGAAAAAATTGGAGAAAAAGGAGCGGTGAGAAGTTATAAAGCCTGCTCGGACGCAATTGATACCCTTGACAAACTCTCCGGACTGATCAGGTCTGATGCAGGGTTTAAGCGTAAAAAATCGCTGTATTTTGCATCAAAGAAAAAAGATGCTGTATGGCTCAAAAAAGAATATGAAGCCAGAAAGGCAGCAGGATTTGAGGTAAAATGGCTGGAGGAAGAACAGGTTTTAAAACAGTTCGGATTTGAAAATACCTATGGCGGGATTCTGTCAAAACAGGGAGGAAGCATTGATGCCTTTAGGTTTGCTCACGAACTGCTTACCCATAACGTGAAAAAAGGACTGAGGATATTCGACAAGACGGAAATGACCCGGGTGGAATATCATAAAGGTTTTAATACAGTAACCACCCGGAGCGGTTATCAGATCAAGGCTAAGAAGGTGATTTACTGTATCGGATATGAAAGCAAAAACCTGCTGAAGGAAAATTTTGTGAACTTAAAAAGTACTTATGCGGTTGTTTCAGAAACAGATAAAGATAAATTTAAAAATATCAGCAGCACATTAGTATGGAATACCGATGATCCTTATCTCTATATGAGAACGACAGATGACGGGCGGATGCTTATCGGAGGAGGTGATGAGGATTTTTACGATGCTGAAAAACGGGATGCCCTGTTGGGAAAAAAAGAAAAGGAAATTCTGAAAAATCTCAAAAAAATAAAACCGGATTATCATTTCTATACAGACTTTGTGTGGGCCGGAACATTCGGGGAAACGAAAGACGGACTTCCTTACATCGGGGAGCATAAGAAATTCAGAAATTCTTATTTTGTTCTGGGTTTCGGAGGCAACGGTATTACGTTCTCGGTAACAGGAATGGAAATGGCTTCCCTGTTTATGAAAAATAAACAACATCCATTATCACCATACTTCAAATTCGGAAGATAAATTATTACCCCATTACCCATTGCTCATTACCCATTACTCATTACCCATTACCCATAATCAATCTTCCTGTAAATCAAAAATGCTGTTCACAGATCTGAACAGCATTTTCCTGATTGATTTAAAAACTGTATCCGTTTTTTTGGGCTAATTCATGAACAGATTTTTCAATAGCTTTTCCAAGATCATCAGCATCATTGCTCCCTCTGTTTTTCATTTCAGCATCGATGTATTCCTGGCGTTTTCTGGAAAGTTCCTCAATCTCTTTCTGGATTTTTCCACGCTCTGCAGATTTGGCGGCAACGGCTTTTTTAATTTCCTCTTTGCTTTTACCTTTCAGTTCGGCAGGAAGTTCTTCCTCTTTAACAGATGAAATAAAACCTGCGTCTTTTTCGGCTTTGTCCACCAGATCCCAGTGATCGTTTTTATAGGCGTTCTTTTTGGACTTGGCAACGGTTCTTTCCACAAAGTTGGCCGCGGACTGTACTTCTGCATTCTTATCCTGCATGATCTGCTTGTTTTTATATTCCGAACCGTGGCTTCCATAATAGATATAGGTGCTGTTCAGCTTTGAATTGCATTCTGAAATTCTTACATCGTATGGGGTTTCAATATAAACCACCTTCCGGTCGCTGTCGATATTAAAATATTTTCCACCTCCGAGAGAAGCTCCGTTCTGCCAGAACGTCTGTATACCTTCCTCTCTGCTTCCGCAGAAAATAGTGCTGGTGTAAATATTTTTGTTCTTAGCTTTTGAGATTACATCCTTATAATCCACTCTTCCCTGATTAAAACCTTCATTACCGGCAATGTAAATCAGTTTCATGCTTTTTTCATCATTGTCCCAGTTCAGGTTGGCTGAGGCATCCCGGATCACGGCCCCGCAATATTCACTTCCTCCGTTGGTTCTTAAGGCAAATAGTTTTTCAGAAACAAGATCCAGATCCTGGGTGAGCGGGGTTACCTGCCGGATGTAATTATCATCCCGGATTCCGTCGTTTCCGTATTCATAAAGTGCAATTTCTATCTGTGGAGCCTTACCGTTGTACTTTAGGGTAGTAAGGGTATTCACAATATTCCAGAGCCTTGATTTGGCCTGATCAATCAGCCCGTCCATACTGTTGGAAGTGTCCAGTAAAAGAGCTACCTGGATTTTATTGTCTTTTGCGTTTGTATTTACAGAAGGTAAGGAAGCATTCTGTATAAAAGGATCTCTGCCGGATGTATTATTTTTTGAACATCGGATGTCTGTAAGGCTGCCTGAGCTTAAAAAAGCGACACCTGCTGCCATTGCTACAATTTTAAAAGAAGCCATCATACTATATTTTTTTAAGTTATCTGCTGTAATACTGGATCTGCATATCTTTCGGATATTTTACTTCGTAAGAGAAGCTGATCTTGTCTGAACCTCCACTGCCGATGTTTCTGTTCCACAGGATACTTCCCGTTTTTTCATCAAAACTTCCGCCGCCTGTTTCCAGAGCTTTTACCTGAATTTTGGAGTTTTCACTGATCGGAAGCTGGTCGAGAATTTCCAGTTCAATATTTTCTTTGGTATTATTCCTGATGCTGATCTGGTAGGATTCTGTATTCCATTTATTGGAATTCATGACCTTTTGGGACATTTTATCTTCGAGTTTTATTCTTTTTACCGTAATTCTTTCATCCACACCCAATGAGATCGGGAATTCATCTTTTACATAATTGCTGGTAATCTGGGATTTTCCGATATAATTATCTTCAAAATAGATATTGGCTTCTCCTGAGATCAGGTTGAGGTTCTGCCAGTTTCTTACAAAAGCCATCAGGAAGACCTGGTTGTTAAGCTTCGGAACCGTATGGTATTTGTAAGTGGCATCTACCTGTTTTTTATCAAGAATTACATACTGTTCTTTCTCCTGGCTCAGTATCGTCTGATTGTAATTAAGCTCATAGATCATGTTCATCTGGCTGTCAGAAACGGAAGCCACAGGTATCTGGCTTGATACTACCACTTTATCAGCTCTCATCTGATAAGAATTGACCGCTGAAGTTTCCTTTGTCTTCTTATATTCAGCAACCTCCATCATAGGATTATGTGCCGTGTATTCTGCTACATACAATGGAGAAAGGATAGGGCGGTCCTGATTGTAGGATGGCCGGTAAGTAGAAACAAACAGTTTTACATTTTTCCAGTCCTGCCCGGTTTTTTGATAGATCTTTCCTTTATAAACCATTTCAAGAGGCTTCTTTACCGATTCTGCACGTAAATCGTAAGAAGGAACCCATCCTGCATCAGAAACGATATAGCTTACTCCCAGATTCAGGCTGGTTTCACGGTCTGCAAGAATTTCCAGGAGCAGTTCTTTTCTGTTGGTATTCTTATGGGTCTGTTCTTCAGCATACTGGTTATTGATCTTTGCAATACTTTCATCCAGAACAGACTTCTGTTCATTCAACAGGAAAACCTGGTTGTCGATTTCCAGCATTCTTTTTCGGTAAAAATCTGTAAGTCTGATCAGCTGTTCCTGTGGAGTTGATTTATCATTCACGGAAACTTTCAGATTGTCGTTGATGATGTTCTGCTCTCCGGTCAGGTTTTTGATCTGGATATTCAGCAGATTGACCTGTCTCTGAAGTTTTTTTCTCTCATCTTCAAGTTTTTTTTCTCCTTCAGACAGCTGGCTGTTATCCAGAAAATTGTTTTGCGGGGTGATGGACAGAAGGGTTGTATTCTTTTCAAGATTAATTTTATAGGTATTCTCATCCAGATTGTTGGGAAGATTGATGATCCTTACCATATTTCTTCCTTTCTGAAGAATTACACTGGCATTTCCGAAAACTTTAGCTCCCTGAAGAAACACCGTAGCCTGCTTTACCTCAATTTCTTTTTTTATTTCCTGAGCCCTGAGAAGAGCCGCCGAAAATATAATGAGTATTAATAAATAACGTTTCATAGTTTACTGTTTTAAATTCCTGAAGTAAAATTATCTGTATTTCCGGCCGGAAATCTGAAGACTTGGTGAAACCGGACTTTGGCTTGGTGAAGGGAAAATATCTGTTTTAATTTCCTCACGGATACGACAGATCATGCAGATTTTTTTTGATGTATTGGATCGATGAACATGTGAAAAAAATTATCGCAACGATCATTTTTGATACTGCTGATTTTGAGTGAGCAAAGCTATGTGATTTTGTCGCTGATGAAGCTAATGGTTAAAACGCACGCTTCAGCAAATCAACGGAGTTGATTCACGTCTTTGCCTCCTAACATCAACATTGCCTATAAATGAAGCTTTTCGTGAAAATAAAATCTCATAATCTATTTTTAATTTTCTCGCAGATAGAGCAGATCATGCAGATTTTTTTTGATTTGTGGCAGCTGAGAAATCTGTGAGAAATTTTTTAATACAAGCATACAAGGCACAAAAGAATGTCATGTTTAAGTTTAAAAACTTAATACAGAGAAGTTTACACCGGTTCTTTAAAAATCTGCTGAATCCGCAGAATCTGCGAGAGAAAAAATCCTGTTGAAAATTTTCTGATGGGTAGAATTTATTCAATAGAGGTGGACTTTAGTCCTCCTAAATAATAAGAAACAATCCAACGGCTTTAGCCTGAATCTATACAGCTAATACCTTTCAGAAGCTATATCTGGAAAACAAAAAACAGCCCTTCCGGACTGTTTCCTTAAATCTGTTATTTTATATTTTAAAGGATTTCGTATCGTGTTTTGATACTGTATTTCAGTTTGATATTTTCGATGTTTTCAAAAGAATTTCCAGCTGCTGCATCTGCCATTTCAAGAATGCTGTTCATTTTTCCTCTGTAAGCTGCCGGAAGAACCGTATCGCTGGTGTAATCTTCAATTTCTACAATTTCAAGAGGGCTTCCTGCCTTTTTACCCATACTTTCCAACAGGTAATCTGCTTTTTCCTTTGCAGCTTTCAGGGCATTGATCTTTACTGTTTTTCTGAAATCCGCGATTTTGGTATTTTTCACTTCTGCAATATTCAGGTTGCTTACCCATTTCTGGTTCAGATCTTCGAAGATTTTGCCGAGATCTGCTTTGGCATTGGCTTTAAACTGGTAATTCTTGGTGAATTTTCCGGTTTTTGCATAGGTATTCTGATACATCGACTTAAACTTAATGTCTTCGTTTCTGATTCCGGCATTCTTTAAGGTTTCAAACAGTTTCTTTTCCGTGTCTGCCAGCTCATTTTTGTTGTCCGCTTTTATACCGATATTGAAGATAATTTCGTCCGGCTCTATTTCCATTTCGGCAACACCTGTTACTTCAATTGCATTTTTCTTTACTTCCTGTGCATTCATAAAACTTCCCAGTGTAAAGATTCCGATCAATAAAAAATGTCTTAATTTCATAATTTCTTGTTTTAAATTCTGAGGTAAAATTACAGCAGTTCGGAACGGAAATTCCGGAGACTTGGTGAAAGTAGGTTTTCACTTGGTGAAATGCTGAATGTCTTTTATTATAGGTAATAGGAAGCCCAAAATGAAAAAAGGTTTATTTTAATATTTAATTTCAGTTCGGGATAAGAAAATCAGACTTATCAATGAGTGTTATAAATTGATGATCAAATATAAATTTTTGTAAGTGTCCCTTATGAGTGCTCCGTTCACAGCATTTAATGCATGATCTAAGGCGAGCTCCGTAGGAGCGGCCTGATAATATGTTGTTAATCCGAACCCGGGTTATTTAATAACGTTATAGTGATGACTTGGTGAAATAAGGTTTTCACTTGGTAAAGAATGAAGAAGTATAGATAAAGTTTTAGTTACTTTGCAGTAAAGATCTGAAATCCGTGAAATTAGTTTTCAATATACTGTTTATCTTGAGTCTTGCCGTTGGTAATATCTGCCAGGCACAGGATTCTGCGCGGGTTAACAAAGCATCCAGGTCGGTTTCGAAACTGAAAAAAGCAGTTGATAATAATGATAATAAAGGAGTTGCCGACAGCTATGTGGGCATTGCCAATGATTACTATAACCAGGGAAATTATGCTAAAAGTGAAGAATTTCTGACTAAAGCCAGAAATATCTATAAAAATCTTAACGACAAAAAAAATCTCGAATCCGTAACCCGGAAAATTGCCCAGTCACAGGAAAAGCAGAAAAAAATAGTATCGGCCATCAGTAATTACAGCATGGCGGCTGAAATGAGTTTTGATGAAAAAAGCAGAACGGTTAATTCAAACGATGCAGCCAGGCTGTCAGCTCCTTCCGCGGAAATGAAGGCAGATGCTATCCAGAGCAACATCAATATCAGCCTGAAAGAGAAAGATAAAAGCGCTGCGGCCGCAGGATACAGCCAGATGGCAGAAGTCAATATCCAGCAGAATAATATTCCGAAAGCAGAAGAAAACCTCAATAATGCCTACGTGTTTTCTAAAAAGGAAGCTCCGCAGCAGGCCCTGGAGATCAATCAGAAGCTTACCGATTTTTATGTGGAAAACAGAAAGTTCGACAAAGCCATTGAAGCGAAAAAAGAAGTTCTGAAAGAAGATTTTGTAAAAGAAAATTCACAGGAAAAAGTAAACCAGATTCAGGAACTGGCTGATATTTATATCAAAAAAAATGATCCTGCAGAAGCCATCACCCTGTTGAAAAATGCCTACGGAATCGCTCTGGATAAAGGGCATACACTGGAAGCTCAGAAAAGTGTTAAAAAACTGGACAGTCTTTACAATATATCAGGAAATACCGATGCTTCAGTAACGCTTTACCGCGATTTTCTGGGAAGACTTCCTGATCTGGTTTCCAAAGACCGGAGCCTGATCGATAATAAAATCCTGGAAGATACAGAACAGAGGATATCACAGCTTGAAAAAGAAAAACAGCTTAAAGATGAGCTGATCCGTAAGAAAAATCTTTTCAATTACAGCCTGATCGGAGCCCTGATCCTGCTTACGGGTCTGGTATTCTTAATCTTCAGAACCCTGAAAAAAGTTCAGGTCAAAAATAAAAAGATCGCCCTTCAGTCGTTGAGACGGGAAATGAATCCTCATTTTATCTTCAACAGCTTAAATAGTGTCAATCACTTTATTGCGACGAATAATGAGCTGGAAGCCAATCAGTACCTGACCAGATTTTCAAAGCTGATGCGTGGCGTGATGGAAAACTCTGCGGAAGATTTTATCCCTTTTCAACAGGAACTCGACCTGCTTCAGAACTATCTGGCCCTGGAGAAGACCCGTTTTTCAGATAAATTCGATTATGAAATCGATACGGACGGAAACCTGAACGTGCAGAGCCTTAAAGTTCCCGGAATGCTGGTTCAGCCGTTTCTGGAAAATGCCGTATGGCATGGCCTGCGTTACAGAACTGAAAAAGGATTTTTAAAATTGAGCTTTGAAAAAGAAGGAACTCATTTAAAGATCAGCATAGAGGACAACGGAATCGGTATTGAAGAAAGCAAAAAACAGAAAACCGATCACCAGAAGACCAGAGAAGGCCGCGGAATGAAAAATACCCTCGAAAGAATAAAACTTCTCAACGATCTTTATAAAAAAGACATTACCTGCTCCATCAGAGATAAAGAGAACAGCAGCGGAGTAGTGGTAACCATTACAATCAACCTGACATCAATCTGAAAAACCATGAAAAAGAATATATTTCTGCTCACGCTGATCATTTCCCTATATTCCGGATTTCTGTCCGGGCAGGACCAGATTCCTGACAGTATCCGTCTGGCCCGTATTCTTAAAAGTTTACAGCTGGATAAAACCAGAATCAAAGAAGAGTTCTGTGCGGAAAAGAAAATGCCGGATGCCGAAAACTCCTATATCATGATTGTTCCGGTTTTGGTGGAACAGGATGAAGAAGACTACGTTTTTACGGTACAGAACTATATTTTAATTACCGATGAAAAAGGGGTTATAAAAAATAAATATTTAGATCCGGAAGAAATTTCTTCCGATGCCGTTTACTTAAGAAGCTTTGGGATAGATACAGGATTATATAATATCAATACCAATACCCGCGCATTTGGGGTGATCGCCGATTTTGCAGGAAGCAGCAAACCGAATCCGTATGCTTCAGGAAGAATATCAATGTATTATCCCGAAGGAAAAACGCTTAAAAAAGTTCTCAATCAGTTTGAAATGTATTCAACCCGTGGGGAATGGGACACCCGTTGCAACGGTGAATTTGAAGATCAGCATTCCTTCATCATTCTGGATAAGACAAAGACCGGTAATTTTACAGATCTGAAAATCAAAACTGTTTCAGTGAAAACGGTAAATACCGAGGTAAACGGAGACTGTAATGAAAAAGAAACTTCCAAAACAACCTATAAAACCTTAAAATTCAGAAACGGGGAGTACCGATAGATTATTTTTTTCAGGGGATAAAATTTAATCGGACTTTTCTGTAACCAAACGGAAACAGAAGTTGTCTATATATAAAACTTGCTCCCAATGAATACTCCAAGCAAAACAGCCCGGCTGGCCGGATTAATCTATCTTATAGTGATTGCAGCCGGTTTTTTCAGCCTGATGTATGTTCCTTCACAGCTTATAGACTGGAAGGATTCGAGGATTACATTTCAGAATATTTCTTCCTCTCAGCAACTGTTCAGAGCAGGAATTGCAGGCAGTATGATCTGTTATATTGCATTTATGCTGCTGCCTTTGGTTTTGTACAGCTTATTAAAACATGTCAATGAAACTCACGCCCGGCTGATGGTTATCTTTGCACTGATCAGTGTTCCCATATCATTCCTCAATCTTCAGAGCCGGTTTTCCGTACTTACCATGATCGAAGGAGCTGATTATCTGAAAGGGTTTAATGCCGAACAGCTGCAGTCTCAGGTAATGCTTCTTCTTAACGGCTACAACAAAGGAATTTTAATTGTTCAGATCTTTTGGGGACTCTGGCTTTTACCGTTTGGGTATCTGGTGTACAGATCAGGTTTCCTGCCGAAATTTTTAGGCATTTTCTTAATGCTGGGATGCGTGGGTTATGTGGCCAATGTTTTTGCCAGAACTTTAATTCCGGATTTTTCTGATTATTCCATATCCGGTTATATTACTCTTCCTGCTTCCATAGGAGAAATAGGAACAGGACTGTGGCTGCTGATCTTAGGTGTGAGAAATAAAAATTAAGTAACTTACAAAACCATCGGTCAGATTGTACGGTTGGGCAAATATTCCTAATTTTACTTTAAACAAAATCCTTTACCTGTTTAAATGAAAATAAAAGCTGTAATCGTAGACGACGAGATCATTGCAAGAGAAGTTCTGAGAAGCTATCTCACCAAATACTGTCCGCAGGTGGAAATTCTCGGGGAAGCTGAAAATATAAAAGAAGCCGTTCCCCTGATTACGGAAACAAAGCCGCAGCTTGTTTTCCTTGATGTTGAAATGCCTTTCGGGAATGCTTTTGATGTGCTGGAAGCCACCAGAGAATTTTCCTATGAAACCATTTTTATTACCGCATTTTCACAATATTCCCTGCAGGCCCTTAATAAATCTGCAAGCTATTACATCTTAAAACCCATCGATATTCAGGAACTTATTCTGGCCGTAAATAAAGTGGTGGAAAGTCTTGAAAAGAAAGAAGAACTTAACAGAAATAAAATTCTTCTGGAAAACTTAAAATTAAAACCGGAAAAACAGCAGCTTATCCTGCCTACACTCCAGGGATTTGATGTGGTGAAAACAGAAGATATCGTAAGATTGCAGGCGGACGGAAATTTTACCCAGGTTTACCTTACCGACGGCTCAAAGAAAATGGTCTGCAGATTTCTGAAACATTTTGATGATCTGCTGGAAAATCCGTTTGTAAGAGTTCACCGTTCCCATATCATCAATACCGGTTTTGTAAAATCTTACCATAAAAGCGGAACCGTAACACTTGCTGACCTTACTGAAATTGAGGTTTCCGGAAGTTTTAAAGACAATTTCCTGAAAGTGTTTTCCTAGAATTTATCGTTCCTTAACAGCCTGAAGGCATTATTTTTGACGCATTTTTTCACAATCACACAAAATTTCTGATTATGAAAACGTTTTACAAAATTGCTGTTCCCGTTTCGCTGGGGGTGTTAGGGCTGATGATCTTCAATTCCTGTTCCGTGGAAATTCCGAAAGGAGCAGAGGCAGTTAAAAATTTTGATGCTCAAAAATACCTCGGAAGATGGTATGAAATTGCCCGTTTCGATTACAGATTTGAAAAAAACATGGACAATGTCACCGCTGAATATTCGGAAAATCCGGATGGCAGTATCAGGGTAAGCAATAAAGGCTACAACTATCTTAAAAAAGAATGGAAAGAATCCGTAGGAGAAGCCCGGTTTGTGAAAAATAAAAACGAAGCCCGGCTGAAAGTTTCATTCTTCAAACCGATTTGGGCTGGGTACAATGTCATTGATATTGATGAAGACTATCAATATGCATTAGTGGCGGGAAGCAGCCTCAAATATCTCTGGATCCTGTCCAGAACGACCACAATCCCTGAAAGCATCAGACAGCGTTTTATAGAAAAAGCAAAAAAAATAGGGTATGCTACCGATGAACTCATCTGGGTAAAACATAACCGTTAAATCAATAAAGCTGAGATATCCCAGATGTATTTAAACCTGTCTAAACTTTTTAGCAGGATATTAAATGTATAAATAAGTCTGTTTAAACTCATTTTAAGCTTAACCACAAACCCGTAGTCAAAGAAACAAAAGCTGTTTGCACAGATGATAAAGGTTCTCAAAAGAATAAAAAATCAAAGATTTTTAGAGGCTTATATGAACTTCTATGCAGGCAGCTTTAAACTTAAATTGCTCTAAAGTGTTTAAAATAAAAACTTTTGTGATTTTTGACTACGTAGAACCTTCGGTTCGTGGTTTAATAAAAAGTTTAAACAGCTTTATCATTCATTCCCGATATACTCTTTCCATTCTTCAAAACGGTGGTCAATAACCTGTTTCATCAGATCATAATTTTCATACGTGTCTTCAATGTGATAAAACGTTTCATATTCGTAATCATTTTCCTCCGCTTTGGCATCAAAAAGATTAACGTAGTCATCGGCAAATGAACTGTAACGGTTCCCGAAATCCGTTTCATCTGCATAATAGTCTTCCGCAAAGAGATTTCCCTCGTCGTTCAGATCGTATTCAGAAAATTTTCCGTCGCAGAAATCCATGATGAATTCCGCTCCGGTGATTTCCCTGCGTTTTACTTTTTCAATTTCTTCTTTGTGGTCTGCTCTCAGTTCATCAGAAATTAAATCATTATTGATGCACCAGTTCAGGAACATCCCTGTATGTGTTGCTCCGTTTTTCTCAGGAAGGCCTTCCGGAAAATCGCCGCCGTAATGCCATGAAGCATCATCGTATTTTGACATAGTCTTTAATTATAGTTATAACCAATTTTTGCCAAAAATAGAAAAAATCAATTTATATTGCCGCAGCCACAGATTTTTACGTCATTTGCAGAACAATTTTTCTCAAGAATATACGATATGCAAAAAGCTGTTCTGATCACCATCGGCGATGAGATCCTTTCCGGAAATACGGTAGACACCAATTCTAATTTTATTGCAACAGAACTCAAAAACATAGGGATACAGGTTTCACAGATCTTCACGATCTCCGATGAAATTGATATCATTAAAAATACATTAAACCAAGCTTTTGAACTGGGCGAACTCATCATTACAACAGGCGGTCTGGGACCTACAAGAGATGATAAAACCAAAAAAGCACTGGCTGAATTCTTTAATGATGAAATTGCACTGGATGAGGTGACATTTGAGCATCTTAAAGCCTATATGGAAAAACGCGGCCGTATTGATATTCTTGAACGGAATAAAGAACAGGCGTTTGTTCCGGCAAAATCAGTTGTTTTTCAAAACCATTACGGAACCGCTCCCTGCATGATGATGGAGCAGAACGGAAAGCTTTGCTTCAGCCTGCCCGGAGTGCCCTATGAAGTAAAACCACTCATCAAAGATCAGATCATCCCTTATCTTCAGGAAAAATTCAGTCTTGATTATATCCATACAAGAATTGTTTCTGTGGTGGGGATTCCCGAGAGTATTCTTGCAGATATGATCGAAGGCTGGGAACTGGCCCTTCCTCAAAATCTGTCCTTATCTTATTTACCGGTAGGAACCCGCGTAAAACTGAGAATTACTGCTTCCGGAAGCCATGAAGAAACCTTGAAACAGCAGACAGAAAATGAAATTCAGAAGCTCCTGACTTTGGTGGGAGACCATGTAATTGCCGTTTCTGAAGATAAGATTGAAAAAATCCTTGCAGAGATCCTTACCGAAAGAAAACTGACTATTTCCACAGCGGAAAGCTGTACCGGAGGAGAACTGGCAAAAATGATCACTTCCAATCCCGGAAGTTCTGCCTATTTTCCGGGCGGAATCGTAACCTATGCCACCGGAAAGAAAATTGAAATTTTAAAAGTTTCAGAGGAAACTGTGGATCAGTTTACGGTGGTAAGTGAGCAGGTGGCTCAGGAAATGGCCGAAGGATGTCAGAAGTTATTCCATACAGATATTGCTTTATCTACAACAGGAGTGGCTGGTCCCGGAAAAGGCGAGGATGGCAAAGAAGTGGGAACCGTTTACTATACCATCCGGATTCATGACCGGCAGGTGACTTCCAGATTGTATATGCCTCATCTGGAAAGACTTGATTTTATGAATTTCGTTTCCCAGAAGATTATCCAGGATCTGGTAGGACTTTTGAACGGCCACTAAAAGCCTGAATTTCTGAATCTGATTTTTATATACCATTCAGATTTTTACCCAAATCATATTCTTTGAGTATTGATTAAAAAGATAATGTGCTGTTTTTCTGACGCAAAATGTATGATTAACAATGTTGATTTTAAAGGAAGCAAAGGATAGAGTCAACTCCGTTGATTCGAAGAAGTGCATGGATAAGCATATTACTTCATCAGCAACGAAGTCGCATCACTTTGCCTGCTTAAAATAAAGTGGAATTATTCATCAACTTGCGTTAATTTTTTTTTGCAGATTTGAAGACATATAAGATTGACATGATCTTTTGAGTGAAAAATAATTTCAAACATGGTTTTATTGTGTTTTTATAGTGTAAGTGTTTGATAAATAACTCAGTACGATTGTTTGAGTGAAATTTAAACAGCTTCTGAATTTTTAATTTTTTTTTAATTAAAATAAATATCATTTTTCACGCTTTTTGAGATCTGTGTAATAAATTTCAAAACGTGGAAAACTCAAAACAGATTTTTCAGACCGACAGTAAAAAACGCTGGAAAAGCGTACAGTGGGGAAGCCGTATTTTTATCTTCGTTGCGGTATTGCTGCTCCTTGCTTTGGGACTGATGATGAAGCTGGATAAAAGTCCGAAGATCCCTTTTAAAGAAGATTATAAAGCAGTAATTACCGCCAGCAAACCTTACCTTCAGGAAAACAGGATTTCTAAAGAATATAAGGGCTTCAGAAGTTTTATTTCTGAAAAAACAATGCATACCAGCCTTGCTAAAATAGAAAAAGCCGGAGCTGAAAGACGTAAAAACCAGAATCTCAGCTGGTCCCGGTTTCCGGGAGGAATCCGTTCCGCATTCTATGTCGCCTGGGATCCGCAGTCGCTGATGTCTTTAAAAAGAAATATCAGACATATCAATCTTGTATTCCCCGAATGGTTTTTCCTCGATCCCAAAACAGGAGATTTAAAAACCAATATAGACCCCGAGGGGTATAAGGTCATCAAAAGAACCGGTGTAGCCGCTATGCCCATTCTGAGCAATAATTTCCAGCAGGAATTTCACGCTGAAGGATTGGGCAAAGTTCTGAAAGATCCTCAGAAAAGAAGCCGGCTGATCCAAAAAATAACACAGCAGTGTATAAAATTTCATTTCAAAGGAATCAATATCGATTTTGAAGATATGAACCTGGATTCTGATGAACCTCTTATTGCATTTATGAAAGAACTCTCTGAGACTTTCAGAAAAAACAGCCTGCTTGTTACTATGGATATTATGACGGATAACGACGATTATAATATTCAGAAGCTGAATCCTTATGTAGATTATTTTGTACTGATGGCTTATGATGAATATTCGGCTGACAGTGATGCAGGTCCTGTTTCTTCACAGAAATGGATCGAAGCACAGACCGATAAGATCTTAAAGAAAACATCTCCCGACAAAATTATCCTCGGATTGGGAGCTTACGGCTACGACTGGAGTACCAATAAAGATGACAATACATCCGTAACTTATATGCAGGCAATCACCAAAGCCAGTGCAAGTAAAGCTGTGATCAATTTTGATGATAATACCTTTAATCTCAATTATTCCTATACCGATTCCAAAAAGAATACCCATACCGTATTTTTTAATGATGCAGCTTCCATTTTCAATACCATGCGCTATTCCTCAGAATATCCGTTGGCAGGAACAGCACTCTGGAGGCTGGGAAGTGAAGACAGCAGAATCTGGAATTTTTATGACAGGGATCTTACCCTCTCAGGGCTGTCAGGTATAAATCTGAAGGCACTGGAAAATGTAAAAGGACAAACGATGGTAGACTATATCGGGGACGGTGAGGTACTGGACGTACTGAATACCCCTCACGACGGGAAGATCGCACTTGAAACCGATCCGAAAGAAAAGATTATCACCGATGAAAATTATATAAGCTATCCAAGCTCCTACGAAGTGAAAAAATACGGGGAAGCACCCCAGAAAGAGCTTGTTCTCACCTTTGACGACGGTCCGGATGAAACCTATACTCCTCAGATACTTGATGTTTTATCCAAATATCATGTTCCTGCTGCGTTCTTTCTCGTAGGCCTGAATGCCGAAAAGAATCTTCCGCTTGTTAAAAGAATTTACCGGGAAGGCCATGAAATTGGAAACCATACCTTTACCCACGAAAATGTAGCCAGAGTAAGCCCTGAAAGAGCATTGCTCGAACTGAAACTCACCAGACTTCTGATAGAATGTGTGACAGGCCACAGCACGATCCTGTTCCGAGCACCTTATAACGCGGATTCCGAGCCTACCACACCGGAAGAAATTATTCCTGTGGCGCTGGCAAGGCAGCAGAACTATCTGGATATCGGTGAAAATATAGATCCTGAAGACTGGCAGCCGGGAATAAAAGCGGATGAAATTGTAACAAGAGTAATGGCCGGGCTCAGACAGCAGCGGGGAAATATTATCCTGCTGCATGATGCCGGAGGAGAAACCAGAGCAGAAACGGTAAAAGCCCTTAAAATTTTGATTCCGACATTGCAGAAACAGGGCTACCATTTCACCAATCTCGCCAGTATTCTGCATAAAAGTAAAAATGAACTGATGCCTGAAGTGCCTAAAACACGGTCTTATTACATTATGCAGCTCAATCTTGTTCTGGCAACCGCCATCTATGGAATAAGCCATTTTCTGGTCGCACTTTTTACCATTTTTATAATTCTGGGACTTATCAGACTGATCCTGATGATGTATTGGGCTTTGAAAGAACGGAAAAAAGAAAAAAAACTGGGCAGATTTCCTGTGCTGGATTCATACCCGGAAGTTTCGATTATTGTTCCCGCTTATAATGAAGAAGTGAACATTGTCTCCTCCCTGAATAATTTACTGAAACAAAATTATCCCAATTTCAATATCATTATGGTGGATGACGGAAGTAAAGATTCAACCTATGAAAAAGCAAAAAAAGAATTTCCGGATCATCCGCATCTGAAAATTTTCACCAAAACAAACGGTGGAAAAGCAACTGCCCTTAATTTTGGGATCGCACAGACCGATGCAGAATATGTTGTCTGTATTGATGCCGATACCCAATTACAGCAGGATGCCGTAAAATATCTGATCGCAAGATTCCTGAATTCATCACCGGAAGAAAAAATTGCGGCCGTAGCGGGTAATGTAAAAGTTGGAAATAAAGTAAACTGGCTCACCAGATGGCAGTCGATAGAATATATCACCAGTCAGAATTTCGACAGGCTGGCCTATGCAAATATCAATGCGGTTACCGTAATCCCGGGAGCCATAGGAGCATTTAAAAAGTCCGTAATAAAAGAGACCGGAGGGTATTCTTCAGATACCCTGGCCGAAGACTGTGATCTTACAGTAAAAATTCTAAAAGCGGGGTATACCGTAGCTAATGAAAACAGGGCTGTTGCCGTTACAGAAGCTCCTGAAACCGTACCGCAGTTCTTAAAACAGCGCTTCAGATGGACTTACGGAATTATGCAGATGTTCTGGAAACAGCGGCAGACATTTCTTAACCCGAAATATAAAGGATTAGGACTGTGGGCTATGCCAAATATTTTACTGTTCCAGTATATCATTCCGTTTTTTTCACCTTTGGCGGATCTGATGATGTTTCTCGGAATTCTTTCCGGAAATGGAGGGAAAATCTTTACCTACTATCTAATCTTCCTTTTGGTAGATGCATCCTTAGCTTTGATCTCATTTATTGTGCAGAAGGAAAAACTGTCCGGACTGTTGTATGTGATCCCGCAGCGCTTCGGTTACAGATGGCTGATGTATATTGTCCTGTTCAGAAGTTTAAGAAAGGCTCTGAAGGGAGAAATGCAGTCCTGGGGATTTCTGAAAAGAACAGGAAACGTAAAAGAGGTGGCTGCTTCGTAAGATTTGTTTAAATTTGTTTCATATATAAGTAACAAACTTTAAAAAAAATATACTTATAGCATAAATTGTTATCATAATGAAAAAATTAACGCTTTCTTTGTTTTTACTGGCCGGCGTGTGTTCACAGACTACGCTGAATGCACAGACAAAAGCCGTTAAAACAGCAGCAAACAGCACGGATAAAGGCTTAGACATCAGCCTTATGGATACTTCAGTTCGTCCTCAGGATGATTTCTACAACTATGTGAGCGGAACATGGATGAAAACTGCGAAAATTCCTTCTGATAAACCAACATGGGGAAGTTTCAACAAATTGGGAGAAGATACGGATAACAATTCCATGACGATCCTGAACTCTCTTCTGAAAGATAAATTTGCAGAAGGAAGTGAAGGAAAGAAAATCCAGGATCTGTATGCCAGCTATATGAACATGCAGAAGAGAAATGCAGACGGAATAAAGCCTATCCAGGAATATCTGAATAAAATTGATGCCATCAAAAATATGACGGATCTTCAGAATTATCTGGCATCGGCCACAAAAGAAGGTGAAAATCTTTTCTACGGATGGGGAGTGTATGCAGATCTGAAAGACTCTAATATGAACGCTGTTTACTTAGGGGAAGCTTCTCTTGGTTTAGGAAGAGATTACTATCAGAAAGAAAACGAAAAAAATACAGAAGCTATTGCTGAATATCAGAAATATGTAGCTTCTATGTTAAAAGAATTAGGTTATAAAAACGCCGATGCTGCCGCAAAAGGAATCGTTGATTACGAAAAAAGCATTGCAAAGACCTATTTAACAAACGAACAGAGCCGCGATAATACCCTTCAGTACAACCCTCAGACCATGACTGAGCTTTCGACGCTGGTAAAAGGAGTTGATCTTCCTTCTTACCTTAAAAAAGTAGGTGTCAGTACAGACAGGGTAATCATCGGGGAACTAGGTTATTATAAAAACTTTGATAAACTGGTAAATGCACAGAATCTTCCGGTAATTAAAGACTATCTGAAATTCCATATGATCAGCGGAAGTGCTTCTTATCTGAGTGAAAAACTGGGCGATATGAAATTTGCCTTCTACGGTAAATATTTAAGAGGCCAGCAGGAGCAGAGAGCGTTGAATAAAAGAGGTTTTGAGCTGATCAACGGTAATCTGGGCGAAGCATTCGGTAAACTGTATGTAGAAAAATACTTCCCTGCGGAAGCTAAATCTCAGATGGTGGAACTGATAGACTACCTGAAGAAAAGTTTTGTGGTTCACATCAACAACTTAACCTGGATGTCATCCACAACCAAAGAAAAAGCACTTAAGAAGCTTAACAAATTCACGGTAAAAGTGGCTTATCCTGATAAATGGAAAGACTATTCAAAATTACAGATCATTCCTGAATCAAAAGGAGGTACACTTTACAAAAACCTTCAGAGCATCAGCGAATGGCAGTATAACAGAGAACTGGCTAAAGTAGGAAAGCCGGTTGATAAAACAGAATGGGGAATGACTCCGCAAACGGTAAATGCTTATTACAACCCGGTATATAACGAGATCGTATTCCCCGCAGCTATCCTTCAGCCGCCATTCTTCAACCCTCAGGCTGATGCAGCGGTTAACTTCGGAGGAATCGGTGCCGTAATCGGACACGAAATGAGCCACGGATTCGACGATTCTGGAGCTCAGTTTGATGCAGACGGAAATCTTGTAGACTGGTGGACTCCTGAAGATAAAGCCAACTTTGAAAAAGCTACCAAAGCACTTGCAGCCCAGTACGATAAATATGAGCCTGTAAAAGGAACTTTCGTAAACGGTACCTTTACTAACGGTGAAAATATTGCCGACCTGGGAGGAGTAAACATCGCTTACGATGCCCTTCAGATGTATCTGAAAGATAAAGGAAACCCAGGAAAGATCAGCGGATTCACTCAGGATCAGAGATTCTTCCTGAGCTGGGCAACCGTGTGGAGAACCCTGTCCAGCGAAAAATATATGATCAATCAGGTGAAGACTGACCCGCACTCTCCGGGCTATTTCAGAAGCTTCGGTCCGTTGATCAACGTTGATGCCTTCTACAAAGCATTCGATGTGAAAAAAGGAGACAAACTATACAAAGCTCCGGAAGACAGAATCAAGATCTGGTAAACATATTCAGCCGCTCAGTAAATGGGCGGTTTTTGTTTTTTTAATAGAAGATTGAAGGTATCAGGTATTAGGAGGAAATCAATTTGTAGCTGCCGGCCGGCCTGCTGATTTTGGGGAACAATTTACCCTACTCACTCTATATTATTAATCTTATTTTGGGTTTTGCTCACTTTTGAAATAAACATCCATTATAACAGCTTTTGCCAAAGCCTGCATTCATATTAATTTTCATAATACTCTTGGCTGTATATACACAAATCTTCAGATCCGGAATGCAAACTTTCCACCATTTGTCAATTATAGCTTATTATTTATTATTAAAGTTCGTATATTTGATCAGTTTGTGTACAATCAAAAATTATCTTTAATGAAAAAGCTAAATATTGGAATACTGGCCCTTTCGGGTATTGTATTTCTAAACTCATGCGGTGCGGCTAAAACTGCCGGAACAGAAACCAAAACTGAAACTACGGCTAGTGTTACAGAACCGGTAAAAGGAAAAATGAAAGAGGAAGGGATTAATTTGTCTTATATGGATAAAAGTGTCCGTCCGCAGGATGATTTTTTTAGCTATGTGAACGGAAATTGGGTGAAAACAACTCAGATTCCTTCAGATAAAGCAAGCTGGGGATCTTTCAATGCCCTGAGAGAAAATGTGGATGATGCTTCCCTGGATATTCTGAACAAAATTTTATCAGAAACCTATACCGAAGGATCGGAAGGACAGAAAATCCAGAATCTGTATGCATCTTTCATGGATGTAAACAAAAGAAATGCAGACGGACTGGCTCCGATCAAAGCCGATCTGGCAAAGATTGATGCCATTAAAAATCTTAATGATCTTCAGAGCTACCTTCTTGAGGCCACCAGATTGGGAGATAATTCTTTCTACGGATGGAGAGTAGGCGCAGATATGAAGAACTCCAATATGAATGCCGTATACCTGGGCGGTCCTGATCTGGGTTTGGGCAGGGATTACTACCAGAAAGTAAACGAAGCCAATACCAAAACCTTAGCAGAATATCAGACTTATGTAGGAAAGCTGTTTGATGTACTGGGCAATAAAAACTCATCACAATCTGCCGGGAATGTAGTGGCTTTTGAAAAACAGCTGGCCAATTACCTGCTGACCCTGGAGCAGAACAGAGATGCCAACCTCAGATATAACCCTAAAAACGTATCCGAACTGTCAGGTATCGTTAAGAATATCAACCTTGCAAAATACCTTAAAGACGCAGGAGTAAACACAGACCGTGTGATCATCGGTGAACTGAAATATTATCAGAATATGGATCAGTTCCTGAACGAAAAAAATCTTCCGCTTTTAAAAGACTACCTGAAATACCACCTGATCAACGGCAATGCCAGCAATCTTGATGACAGGCTTGAGCAGATCAGATTTGATTTCTATTCAAAATATCTTCAGGGGCAGAAAGAACAGCGTCCGATGAACAAAAGAGGGCTGGCCCTTGTCAATGGAGTGCTGGGAGAAGCCTTTGGAAAATTATATGTTGAAAAATACTTTACTCCGGAAGCTAAGGCCCAGATGCAGACCTATATCGATTACCTTTTAAAATCATTCAAAAAGCATATCAATGATATCGACTGGATGTCTCCGGCTACCAAAGTAAAAGCACAGGAAAAACTTTCTAAGTTTACCGTTAAAATCGCTTATCCTGATAAATGGAAAGATTATACCAGGCTGAAAGTGGAATCTCCGGAACAGGGTGCTACCCTGTATTCCAATCTTCAGAATGTTGCTGCATGGCAGTACCAGAGAAGCCTGGATAAAGTAGGAAAACCCGTAGATAAAACAGAATGGGGAATGTCTCCGCAAACAGTAAATGCCTATTACAGCGGGTCGAACAACGAAATTGTATTCCCTGCGGCAATCCTTCAGCCTCCTTTTTATAACCCTAAAGCAGATGCAGCAGTTAACTTCGGAGGAATCGGTGCTGTAATCGGGCACGAGATCTCTCACGGGTTTGATGACAGCGGTTCCCGTTTCGACGGTGACGGTAATCTGAACAACTGGTGGACTGATGAAGACCGTAAAAACTTTGATGCCAAAGTAGGACAGCTGGCAGCCCAGTACAGCGCTTATGAACCGGTAAAAGGAAGTTTTGTGAACGGTAAATTCACAAGCGGTGAAAATATTGGCGACTTAGGCGGAGTAGCCGTTGCCTATGATGCCCTTCAGATGTATCTTAAAGATAAAGGAAATCCGGGGAAGATAAGCGGATTTACCCAGGATCAGAGATTCTTCATGAGCTGGGCAACCGTATGGAGAACAAAAGCGACAGACCAGTATATGATCAATCAGGTGAAGACAGATCCGCATTCTCCGGGAATCTTCAGGGCATTTGGCCCGCTGGTGAATCAGGATGCATTTATCAAAGCATTTGACATCAAACCCGGAGACAAAATGTATAAAGCTCCTCAGGACAGAATAAAAATTTGGTAAAATCTGCCAAAAATTGTTAGACAATAAAAACGCATCGTTTTCGGTGCGTTTTTATTTTATTTTTCATAGCTTAGTGACAACATAGAAGAGCGATATTCCGCTATAATATAATCGATTAAATTAAATATTTCAAGAAAAATATCGTCAAAATTTTGTATGTTACAGTTTTTTTTTAAATTTAAACATTGGATTGGTAACTTATCCGGCTTGCCGGTAAATTACTCTGAAACAGATCCTAATTAAAATCAGAAATCTCAAAATAATAATAATATGGCAATGTTTAATTATGGTGTTGGCGGAAACGAGGTAAAAGTAGACGCTAATGAAGCTATCCAGGAAATACAGGAAAACAAATCGCTGATAGTAAGCCAGCTTACAACAGAAGAATCGTATACCCCTGAAATCGTAACAGGATTAAAAACCGTGGAAGATGTCTTCAGACATTTCCAGCCTTCCGTAGCTGTACAGCACGAAACAGAAGACGGAGGTATGGTAGAAGAAGAATTCCGTTTTCAGAATCTTGCAGACTTTACTCCAAAAGTTCTTACCCAGAAATCAGACTATTTACAGCAGCTCAGCATGGAGCAGGAGCAGTACAATAAAATCGTACGTCAGCTGAAAACCAATAAGATTCTGCGTAATATGCTGGAAAACGATCAGACGAGAGCTGCGTTTATCGAAGTATTGAAAGAAGTGGCACAAGAACTTGAAAAATAATTACATTAAATCAAATCATGGATAGCAAATTACAGGCACAGGAAAGCCAGCAGCAGGGACAACAGCAGCAACACTCGGGGCAGCCGAAAGGAAACCCGCTTGCGGAACTTAATAAAATGGGAGGTTTTGGCTTTGTTGAATCCGTTGTAGACGGTATCGCCAATATGAACCCGACAAGAAAGGCAAGAAAAGAAATCTTTCTGAACGACTCCAATAAAGCAGAAGAAAGAAAAGAACTTCTTCAGAAAATAAACCTCTGGGTTAGCCTTCTGGAAGGAAGCGAATCTGCAGATAAAATGGCAGATACCTGCAAAACAAAAGCACAGGCAGCTGATCAGAATTTAAAAAAGAATCTGAAAAATACTCTTGATGCAGTTCGTATGCTGGAAACCAATTACAGAACAGTAGCACAGTTCTATAAAAATACAGAACTGGATAAGGTAGATAACGTAAGTATCGTGAATGCCAGCCTTGAGCAGGTATCAGATCTGGATAACCCTTTATTCATTGATGCTATTGCAGAAGAATTCAAAAACTATTACGACCGTTTAGACCTTAGAGACAATTATTCACTTCTTGCCATTCCGGGATATCTGGGATCCAACAAAGTGGTGGAAAAATGGGCTAAGATCTGTAACGAGAACAAAGTAATGATGGTTACCGATTTTGCCAACCTTGATAAACCGGATGATGTGGTAGACTTATTCCACTCCGCCAACCTTACAGGGGGTGAACTTCACAGAAGTAACGTGATCATGACCTGTAACTGGTTAGTAGGAAGAGGAAGAGCCGAAGAAGTAGGAGAAGAAGAAAACGTAGAACTTCCGCCTTCCACTTCATTAGCAGGAAAAATCCACAAAACACTGATGTCTCAGGTAGCAGCAGGTAAAAAACATGGTAACATCAACGAGGTAGATGCCGTAAAATTCGAACTGAAGAAAAGTGAAATCTCTCAGCTTGAAAAAATGGGTCTTGTACCAATGGTGAACGAATACGGAAAGATCATGGCTTTCTCTGCGAAAACATTATTCACAGGAGATAATATCGGTCTTCAGACCTATTCCGTAGTTCGTGTATTCGACTATGTAACCAAAGTATTGCTGGACTTCCTGAACAGAAGAGCCTTTGAAAACTGGAATGCCAAAAATGAAGATGATCTGAGAAGACAGATCGTAACATTCCTGGACAACATCAAAGGTCCGGATAAACTGATCGAGAAATTCAAGATCGTTCGTTTTGAACAGGACAGAGTAAACAAAGACAGAGTATGGCTTGATATCCGTATGACCCCTTATTTCCCTACAAAAAGTTTCGTTATCAAACTAGACGGACACAAAGGAGATGACGGTAACGAATGGGATGCACAGTATACTCAGGAATAATTACAACCCAATTTTTAAAAATAAAAACCGATGCATTTTTTACATCGGTTTTTTACTGCCAAATCTTATGAAAATTAATGTAACCTTAAAATTATATGCTTTTCCCGTAGCTGTAATGCTTGTCCTCACAGGTTGCGAGGAGAAATACAAAAGACCCGATCATTATAAAATAGATTATTTTAAAAATGAACGCGAGGAGGGGAAAGCTTATATCATGAACAGAGAAGAATGTTTTGATGCCAGTGAACTGGTAGTCGGAAGTTCATCTGTAAAACTGGTAGACAGCTCAGCAGGAAGAGGAAAGTCTTTCTTTCTTTATCAGGTAAAAAACGGAAAGATTCTGAAAACAGTGAGAGATTCCGTCATGAATTATCCTTTCATGTTTTTGTCACACCAGAGACTTAAGCTTAAAAATGATTCCATGTACCTTTATCTGAAGAGACTGGAAGGCTATACGCTTATCAGAGAAGACAGAAATCTCAATTATCAGTGGGTGAAGTCGGCTCCGGTATATTCCATTAAAGAAGATAAATAATCAATGGCCGGCAGATGGAAGAAGGAGGCCGGAAGTTAATTCCGGTTATACGTATTGAAAGTCATTATAAAATCAACATACCATAAAAAAGTGAGTATGGTATTTATAACTTCCCTCTTCCAATTCCAGGCTTCCGTAAATCAAAATAAGTTTATCTTTGCAGAACGGGAATGTACAGAAGAAAGTACCGTATTCCCTTCAATCATTTAAACAGACTGAGGTTTTTGGAAAAAGATCATAAAAGTTCAGGCTTTCTCCATATTGGAAACAAGCTTTTAAACTGGTACAGAAAGAATGCAAGAGACCTGCCGTTCAGGCAGACAAAAGACCCCTATAAAATCTGGATCTGCGAAATTGTTTTTCAGCAGACAAGGATCAGTCAGGGGCTGAATCATTATAATAATTTCATTAAAAGATTTCCGGATGTAAAAACTTTGGCTGAAGCTGAAGAAGATGAGGTTTTGCTGTACTGGAAAGGACTGGGCTATTATTCAAGGGCCATTAATATACACAAAGCGGCACAGCAGATCATGAATGATTACCACGGCGCTTTTCCGGAGCAGTATGAGGAGATTTTAAAACTGAAAGGAGTCGGAAAGTATACAGCAGCAGCTATTTCAAGTATTTGTTTTGGGGCCGGAATGCCTGCCGTTGACGGCAATTTTTACAGAGTATTGAGCCGTATTTTTGCTGATGATTTTGATATCTCCAGTTCAAGAGCTTTCACTTATTTTTCTGAACTGGCATTTCTCGTTATGCCTGAAAGCGCAGGTGATTTTAACCAGGCCATGATGGACATCGGCTCTGAAGTCTGCAAACCCAAAAATCCGCTTTGTGGAGAATGCCCGGTAAATGAAGACTGCCTCGCATTTTCTTTACAGAAAGTCTCTGATTTTCCGGTGAAAACCAAAAAGGTAAAAACAGAAGACCTTGCTTTACAGTATTATTTTGTACACAGAAACGGCCGGTTTCTGATTCAGCAGAGAAAAGATGATTTTATCTGGAAGAAATTATTCGAGTTTTTACCAGAACTCCCGGCGGAACTGCAACCCTTTACCGGAAGCACAAAAACACTTTCCCATAAACTCACTCACAAAAATCTGACTATTGAAATTACTGATGTGGAGGTGACCTCCGGGACGCTATGGAACAGCTTTCTGAAGCAGAATCAGTATATCGTTACAGACGGGGATGCTTATCATGAAAGGTCTTTTCCGAAGCCTCTGGAAAACTACATTCAAAACACATTGAAAGACTGAAATTTGTCTTCCGGAATCTGAAATCTAATTTGTACTTTTGCAAAATGATTAAAAACGTCATTTTTATTTTCATAACACTGCTAGTCGTTTCATGTGGAAAAGATCCGGTTCCGAAACCTTACGGGGAACTTCGCCTGGAATATCCTGCACCCCAATATCAGAAATTTGAAAACAGCTGTGCCTATACCTTTGAGTATTCGGATTTTGCATCGCTTTCACCTGCGAAAAAACCGTGCTGGTATTATCTGAATTATCCGCAAATGAAGGCTAAGGTATTCGTTACCTATTACCCGATACAGAATGATTTTGCAGATCATATCAAGGAAGCCGAAAAAATGGTATACGAACATACTGTAAAAGCCAGTGCCATAGAAACCAAATCATTTGAATATCCTGAAAAAAAAGTATACGGAAACTTTTATGAACTGAAAGGGCAGAGTGCTTCCAATCTTCAGTTTTACATTACAGACAGTACAAAACACTTTGTAACTGCTTACCTGTACTTTAATACAAGACCAAAGCCGGATTCCCTGGCACCGGCAGTGAACTATATCAAAAATGATATGAAACACCTGCTGGACACTTTTGAATGGAAAAAATAAATTACTTTTAAAATACATTGAAAAATATATGAAACTTTTAGTTGTAGGAAGTGTTGCATTTGATGCAATCGAAACGCCATTTGGTAAAACAGATAAAATTTTAGGAGGAGCTGCCACATACATCGGTATTACTTCATCTATTTTAGGCGTTAAATCTGGTATTGTTTCTGTAGTAGGAGGAGATTTTCCACAGGAACATCTTGATATGTTCTCAGGAAGAGATGTAAATATCGAAGGAATTGAGATCGTAAAAGAAGGGAAAACATTCTTCTGGGCAGGAAAATACCATAATGATCTGAATACAAGAGATACTTTGGCGACAGAAGTGAATGTTCTGGAAAACTTTGATCCGAAAATTCCGGACTCGATGCAGAATTCAGAAATCCTGCTGCTTGGAAACCTGCACCCCGGAGTTCAGCTTTCCGTATTGGAAAAAATGAACGAACGTCCTAAACTTGTCATCCTGGATACCATGAATTTCTGGATGGATACAGCATGGGATATTCTGATGGATATGATCGCCAAAACAGATGTGATCACCATCAATGATGAAGAGGCAAGACAGCTTTCAGGAGAATATTCACTGGTAAAAGCGGCTAAAAAGATTCACGAAATGGGACCTCAGTATGTGATCATCAAAAAAGGTGAGCACGGAGCCCTTCTTTTCCACGACAATAAAGTATTCGCTATTCCTGCACTTCCGCTGGAAGAAGTTTTCGATCCAACCGGAGCCGGAGATACTTTCGCAGGAGGTTTTGCGGCTTATCTTGCTAAAAAAGGAAAATTTGATTTCGAAACGATGAAGTCTGCACTGATCGTAGGTTCTGCGATGGCATCTTTCACCGTTGAAAAATTCGGAACAGAAAGAATCCAGGAAGTAAAAGAGTCTGATATGTTCGGCAGATTGAGACAATTCAAAGAATTAACAACATTTGATGTTGAACTGCAGTAAATAAGTCTTTTTAAGAAATATTTATAATAAAAAATTTAGTGTAATTCGTTAAGAATTCTAAATTTGCAACTTGTTTAAAATAGTAAAATGACAAATAAACTAAAAATCACTTTTCTTCTTGGGATTTTCATGATGATGTGCTCTTCAAACATGATGAAGGCCCAGTTAAAGCCGGGAGAATTAGTGGATGGTATTGCTGCTGTAATCGGGGATGAAATTGTTCTGGAATCTGATGTTATCGAGCAGATGCACTACGCAAAACAGCAGGGAGCTTCCAATGCAGATAAATGTGAGTTCCTGGAAAACCTTATCAGTAACAAGCTTTTGGTATACGAAGCAAAAAAAGATACATTAATCGAAAACCGTTCTGCTGCCATAAAAGAGCAGGCAAACGCCAAATATCGTCAGCTTCTTTCCCAGTTTCCGGACGAAAAAACAATGCTGGCCGCCTATAAGTTCAGAAACGCATATGAAATGAAAAATGCGATCGAAAAGATCGATACCGACCAATATTACGGACAGGCAAAGTACCAGAGAATTACTGAAAAAGCAGACGTAACTCCAAACGAGGTTACAGACTTTTACAACCTGTTTAAAATGCAGCTCCCGGAGGTAAAAGATGAAGTTTCTCTTGCTCAGATCGTTCTGTATCCTAAACTGACGGAAGCGCACAAAGAAGACCTTATCAAACGTCTGAAGAAGATCAAACAGGATATTATGGCAGGTGAAACCTTTGAAAGCCAGGCAAGAATTTACTCTGAGGACGAAGGTTCTGCAGCCAACGGAGGTCTGTATAAAAATATTTACAAAGGGCAGATGGTAAAACCATTTGAAGCTGCGGCTCTGAATCTTCAGGAAAATGAAATCTCAGATCCTGTGGAATCTGAATTCGGATATCATATTGTTCAGCTGGTGAAAAAATCAGGTAAAGTATATGATGCCCGTCATATCCTGCTGAAAGCCACTCCTACGGATGATGAAATAAAGACTACCAAAGCAAAGCTGGACAGTATCAGAGGACTGATTCAGGATGGTAAAATGACGTTCAAAGATGCCGCATTTAAATTCTCAGACGATAAAAGAACAAAATTCAATGCCGGAATTATTCCGGGGTCAGACGGTTCTGATAAAATTGAAAGAGAAAGTATTCCCGGAACAGTCAGCTACGAATTGGCGGGGCTGAACAAAGGAGATATCACTACGGCTTTTGAAGAAGAAGAAAACAAAAAGAAATTAGTGAAGATCATCAAAATTGAAGATGTAATTCCGGCTCACCAGATTACCCTGGAAACAGATTACAGCAGAATCAAGCAGATGGCGCTCAATAAGAAAAAGAACGAGATGGTTGAAAAGTTCGTGAACTCTAAGCTTCCTACGATCTTTATGTCAATAGACGGCCGTTACGAAAACTGTAATTTCAAGGCCAACTGGAATAAAGAATCAATTAAAAAATAAAACATAAACCTTCAGAATTTCTGGAGGTTTTTTTATGCACATAAAAGTCCGGAATGGTCCCTTAGTCTGTAAATTTCAGGAGCAGGCTCCGGTAATAAGCACCTTACTGAAAAGTGAAGCGTTGAATTATAGTAAATATCCGTTACTTTTATTCGTTTTTAAATCCTGAATATCCCTGTTTTTAGTATTTTTACGCATGAGCAATTTTATAGACTTTAATTCAGCAAAAAAACTTCACCAGATGCAGACAGAGCAGAATAGAATTACACAGCTTTTTAATATACAGTATCCCATTATCCAGGCCGGTATGATCTGGCACTCAGGATGGAGGCTTGCTTCAGCCGTTTCCAATTGCGGAGGGCTTGGATTAATAGGAGCAGGAAGTATGTATCCTGATATCCTGAGAGAAAATATTCAGAAATGTAAAATGGCTACGGATAAGCCTTTCGGAGTAAACGTTCCGATGCTGTATCCCAACCTCGAAGAAATTATTCAGATCATTCTGGAAGAAGGAGTAAAAATAGTTTTTACTTCGGCCGGAAATCCCAAAACATACACAGAAACCCTTCAGAAAGAGGGACTGACTGTTGCCCATGTGGTCTCTTCAACCAAATTTGCCGTGAAATGTGAAGAAGCCGGTGTAGATGCAGTTGTAGCAGAAGGTTTTGAAGCCGGAGGACACAACGGAAGAGATGAAACCACTACTTTTTGCCTGATCCCTAATGTAAAACAGCATATTTCCAAACCATTGATCGCTGCAGGAGGGATAGCTTTAGGTTCACAGATGAAAGCTGCTATGATCCTGGGAGCAGACGGAGTACAGATCGGGTCACGTTTCGCTGCAACCGTAGAAGCAAGTGCCCATGAAAACTGGAAAAAGAAAATTACGGAACTGAATGAGGGAGATACCCATCTTACCTTAAAAGAACTGGCTCCTGTAAGAATGGTGAAAAATAAATTCTTCAGCGAACTGGAGGAAATCTATCAGTCAGGAAGAAATAAAGAGGCGCTGACAGCATCTTTAGGCCGTGCGAGAGCAAAGAGAGGAATGTTTGAAGGCGATATGGAAGACGGAGAACTTGAAATAGGGCAGGTTTCAGCACTAATTCATGATATTCTTCCGGTAGAAACTGTTTTCAGTAACCTGTTGAAAGAATTTGAAGAAGCAAAAGCGCCGGCTTTGTAAAGATGGATCATCCTTAAAATATTACCCCTGGGTTTTTCAGGGGTATTTTATTTTAAAAATGCAACGCTGTGGAATGTACATTATTTTCACAAATCAATACATTTGCCCGGACGTTATACAAAATGAAGCGAACGTTTTTTAAGAAATTACAGTAGGAATCATGATACAGAATCAATTAACAGACATTAATGGAACTGAAATTTATATAGAATATCATAACCGTTCTGAGGGCGGGCCGGTCATTGTTTTTCTTCACGATTCTTTAGGCTCTGTACAGCTTTGGCGAGATTTTCCAGCCCTGCTGTCCGAACACACAGGTTGTAATGTTTTTGCATATGACAGATCAGGTTACGGAAAATCAGGTTCTATGCTTACTCATGAAAGACCGGTAAACTATATGGAACTCGAAGCCGGTTTTCTGAATGACCTATTGACAGCGTTTAACATCCGCAACGCTATTTTATTCGGTCACAGCGATGGCGGAACAATCGCCCTGATCACAGCTGCCAGATATCCGGAAAAAATAAAAGCCGTAGTGTGTGAAGCAGGACATATTTTTGTAGAAGAAACTACTCTAAAAGGAGTATATGATGCGTGGGAAGCCTATAAAACAACGAATCTCCCGGAACGGCTGAAAAAATACCACGGTGATAAAGTAGAAACACTCTTCAGAGCCTGGACAGAAACCTGGACAAGAGCCGATTACAGAGCCTGGAATATAGAATATCTTTTAAAGGATATCCGTTGCCCGCTATTATTCATTCAGGGAGAAGCTGATGAATACGGAACACTGGATCAGGTTGAAAAAACAGTAACCCAGGTAAGCGGACCGGCAGAAAAATACATCATACCCGGGATAGGACATACCCCGCACAAAGAATCCCCGGAATTGGTGCTGAAAAGAACCGCGGAATTCATTAAAGGGTTATAAATTCAAATTTTAAGCCGCTCAATAAATCCGGATAACACATAAACGGGCTTCAGGCCCGTTTTAAAATAATAAAACCGTATTCAGATAAATATAGCCTCCAAAATTTAATCATATATATTTTTCCTGTACTCAACCGCCTTATTCAATTGAAAAGGGCAGGCCCATTTAAACATTTAAAATAAAAAAACATTCCATTTTCCAGATCCCGGCATTTCATAAATCTTTTATTAATTTTGTATAAATCTTAATAGTCAGGAAAAAGATGTTGTTAACAGTTCCGGCGGAACCGGTTCCTATCCGGGAAATACCTATTGATAAAAATATAAAGCTCTTCATTAAAAGGGAAGACCTTATTCATCCTCAGATTTCGGGGAATAAATACTGGAAACTGTTTTATAATATCAATAACTATCTCAATCAAAATCCCGGAAAACCTTATGTTATTACTTTTGGAGGAGCATTTTCCAACCACATTGCTGCAGTGGCTGCGGCCGGAAATATGGCCGGGATCCCCACATTAGGTATCATAAGAGGAGAGGAGCTTAAAGATAAATGGAGGGATAACCCTACACTGCTTTTTGCCAGAAGAAACGGGATGAACCTGAAATTTGTTACCCGTGAAGAATACCGGCACAAAGAAAAATTAACCGAATTTCTGCAGCATGAATTTCCCGGATCACTTGTGGTTCCCGAAGGTGGAACCAATAAAGAGGCAGTAGAAGGCGTAAAAATGATGCTGAATGACCAAACAAAAGATTTTGATTATCTTTGCACTGCGGTAGGAACCGGAGGAACAATTGCCGGAATCTCAAAATTTTGTGAAGAAAATCAGAAAGTTATAGGATTTAAAGCAGTTGACGATGATTCACTGGAAAGTAAAATCTTTGAATTAACCTCAAAACGGAATTTTGATCTGATAGATTCAGGTTTCGGAGGTTATGGTAAAATAAAAGATGATAACATCCGTTTTATCAATGACTTCAAAGAAAAATACGGAATTCCTTTGGAGCCGGTTTATACAGGAAAGATGATGCAGAAGGTTTTTGAACTGATTGATGAAGGATATTTTCCTGAACACAGCAGGATTTTGTGCTTTCACACAGGCGGGCTGCAGGGAATTGAAGGTGCCAATCTGCTTTTAGAAAAACAGAACAGAAATTTAATTATATAAGTAAATTGAAAAACATGAAAAGACTTCTCTTGCTCATAAGCCTTTTAGTTTTATCAAAATTTTCAGCTCAGAACTGGGCCACTGAAGATCAGTACATCCAACGGTTTGCCAAATACGCGGTAGAGGAAATGGAAAAATATAAAATTCCGGCTTCCATTACCTTAGCCCAGGGACTTTTAGAGACCGGGGGCGGGCAGAGCAGACTTGCCCAGGAAGGCAAAAATCACTTCGGGATCAAATGTAAAGAAGACTGGACGGGGAAAACCATGAAACACACAGATGATGCTCCCAACGAATGTTTCCGTGTATATGACGATCCCAGACAGTCTTATGAGGACCATTCCATATTCTTATCAACAAGAAAATATTATGCGAATCTTTTCAAGCTGGATATGAAAGATTACAGAGCATGGGCTCATGGACTGAAAAAAGCAGGCTACGCTACCAATCCCCGTTATGCATCGATTCTCATCGGCAAAATTGAAAAATACAGGCTTTACGAATATGACAATACTTCTTCCAGTGAAGTATTGTATGCGGTTCTTAAAATGTACCCGGACCTGAAAGACGACAGAACTTTCATGGCTCAGCTGGAACCCTCAAAAGCTGTAAAGAAAGTTAAAGAACCTGTTACCGTAGAAGTTCCTTATAAACAGACCTCTTATGCCCAGCAGCAGAAAAGAGTGGAAAGGATCAAAACAAAAGCGGAAATCCTTAATGCTATCATTATCAAAAGCCACCCGAACGAAGGGCTTAAATATATCGTTATCCCTGAAGACACCAACGTAAAATTCATCGCCAATAAATTTAAAGTAAGCGAAAGCAGACTGATGAAATGGAATGACCTGGACAGTGATGTCTTAAAGAAAAATGATATCGTTTTCCTTGAATCCAAAAACTCAGCAGGAAATACAGCAACCTATAAAGCCGAATCCGGTGAGGATATGCACGATATTGCCCAGAAATTCGGAATCAAGCTTAATAAACTTTACGCTAAAAACCGTATGGACGAAGGTCAGCAGCCTTCTGCGGGCCAGCTGATCTATTTAATAGACAAAAAACCGAGAAATTAATTTTTTTGTTGGCCGTTTCCGGCATTCACAGACAACTGCCAACCAGCAACCAATATATGAAATACCAAAGAAGTTCGGCTTTATTTGATGAAGCCTATCAATACATTCCGGGTGGAGTAAATTCTCCGGTACGTGCATTCAAATCAGTAGGAGGAGTTCCTGTTTTTATGAAATCGGCGAAGGGAGCTTATCTTACAGATGCAGACGATAATACTTACATCGATTACATCAATTCATGGGGACCGGCTATTTTAGGACATACCCATCCTGAAGTCCTGGAAGAACTGAAAATCCAGGCCGAAAAAGGGTTCTCTTTCGGAGCACCCACTGAACTGGAAACCGAAATTGCAAAATTCATTGTAGAGAACGTTCCGAATATTGATCAGATCAGAATGGTTTCCTCCGGTACAGAAGCGTGTATGAGCGCAGTAAGACTGGCGAGAGGATTTACCGGAAGAGATAAGATCATCAAGTTTGAAGGCTGCTATCACGGCCACTCAGACTCATTCCTGATTAAAGCAGGAAGCGGGGCTGCTACTTTCGGAAATCCGAATTCTCCGGGAGTTACAGAAGGTACCGCAAAAGATACTCTTTTAGCCCGTTATAATGATATAGAGCAGGTTCAGGATCTGTTCCGTCATAATCCGGGAGAAATTGCAGCCATTATCATTGAGCCGGTAGCCGGAAATATGGGATGTGTACTTCCTGAAAATAATTTCCTGCAGAACCTGAGAAAAATCTGTGATGAAAACGGAACTTTGCTGATCTTTGATGAAGTGATGACCGGATTCAGACTGGCTTTCGGAGGTGCACAGGAACTTTTTAATGTAAAAGCAGACCTTGTTACCTACGGAAAAGTGATCGGTGGAGGACTTCCGGTAGGCGCTTTTGCCGGAAGAAATGAAATTATGGACCACCTTGCCCCGAAAGGAGGTGTATACCAGGCCGGAACATTAAGCGGGAATCCTCTGGCTATGAGAGCAGGACTGAAAACACTTCAGCTGATTAAAAATGATCCGGAATTCTTCAGCAGGCTGGATAAAACAACAGAAACATTAAGCATTGAGATCGGAAAAATTCTGAATGAAAAAGACATTCCTCATAAGATCAACAGAAAAGGATCCATGATGTCTGTTTTCTTCCATACCAACAGAGTCTCTAATTTTGATGAAGCTCAGGAAGCCAACCATTCATTGTTCAATAACTTCTTCCATCAGATGCTTGAAAATGGAATTTATCTTCCGCCAAGCGGCTATGAGACCTACTTCATCAGTGATGCCATCAAAGAAAAAGAAATTGAGATAACACTGGAAGCAGTCAGAAAGTTTGAATATTCCAATAAATAAAAATAAGACCGGGTTGAAAATCCGGTCTTTTTATTTCCCAGAAATTCCTAAATCTTTTTTAACAGCCAGGAGACCAATACAACACAAACATCTGCGAAATCAGCGCGATCTGCGGAAACTTTATATACATTATTAATGTTTTTATAAAGTAAATACCTGCTAATCTGTTCAATCTACCTGATAAAATTATCCAAAGCATAAATCATACAGATTTTGTAATAAACCGTACACCTGCTTCACAGACGTTCTTTTTAATTTTGTCAGAAAGAGATTGGACATGACGACTTCAGACCATACGATATCCCGTAAGGATTTTATCAGGAATTCAGCACTGGCACTGGCCGGATTAACTTTAATACCCAATATCATGAATGCATCACCGTTTTCTGATGAGAAAAATAATTCGGTAAAAGGAAAACTAAGCCTTAAAAACGTCCGTCTGGAAACAGGTTTTGTTTATGAAGAAGGAGACGTAACAGCAACGAAAACAGACCTCTTCTATATTGAGACTGAAAACGGTAAAATCACAAAAATTGCTCCTAACCAGCCCGGTGCCAAAGCCATAGATGCCAAAGGACTATTAATGCTCCCTGCATTTAAAGATATGCATATCCACCTGGACAAAACTTTTTACGGAGATAAATGGCAGGCGGTAAGAAAAAGAACCGGAGGAATTAAAGGAATGATCGGACTGGAACAGAAGATGCTTCCGGAAATGCTTAAAAATTCAACATTTAAAGCAGAAAAGATGATTGAACTGTTACAGTCAAAAGGTACATCTTTTGCCAGAAGCCATGTGAATATAGAACCTACATCAAAACTCCAATCGTTAAAAAATTTACAGAAAGCCCTGGATCATAAAAAGAATGGCTTCGGAGCAGAACTGGTGGCTTTCCCTCAGCATGGAGTATTCTATACGGATTCAGTGCCTTATCTGAAGGAAGCGGCTAAAATGGATATTGATTTTATCGGTGGAGTAGATCCGTTCAATGTTGACGGAAATATTGAAAAGGTGGTTGATTTTACGGTCCAGCTGGCCTTAGATCACAAAAAAGGAATTGATATTCACCTTCACGAAACTGCGGATTCAGGATTGAAAACAGTGGAATATCTGATTGATAAAGTGAATGAAAACCCCTCTCTTAAAGGGAATACTTATTTGAGCCATTGTTTTATATTAGGAAAATTAGAACCCGCAAAACAGGAAGAAATTGCTGAAAAACTGGGGGCGGCACAGATCGGAATTGTCTCTACGATCCCTGTCGGAAGGCTGATTATGCCGATCCCGACCTTATACAAGCATAAGGTAACCGTATTGACAGGAAATGACAGTATTGTAGATCACTGGAATACTTTCGGAACAGGAAGTGTACTTCAGAAAGCCAATCTGATGGCACAGCTCTACGGTTATTCTACCGAACTGGCCTTATCCAGAAGTCTGAAGCTGGCGACAGGAAATGTACTTCCGCTGGATGATAAAGGAGTTCAGCAATGGCCCAAAGCCGGAAATCAGGCAGATTTTGTACTGATCGATGCAAGCTGCTCTGCGGAAGCGGTATCCAGAATTTCCGAGGTGAAATCTCTGGTACATCAGGGAAATGTTGTCTTTTAAATTTTTAATCTTAACATGATAAGCAATGAAAATTTTAATATTTCTACTGGCGTTCGGCAGCATGAGTGCATGTGATACGAAGCCGGGTAACTCTCCAAAAGAATACAGGATGGAACAGAAAGATATAGTGGATCTGGTAAGAAAAAATGATCTGGCAGCAGTGAAATCGGCCTTGAATAATGGAACTGATGTGAATACCAAAGACAGAAGAGGACGCTCGTTACTGCTGATCGCCACCATTGAAAAACAGGTTGAGATGGCAAGACTGCTGGTTGCTTATAAAGCGGATGTCAACCTTCAGGATGATCAGCTGGACAGTCCGTTTCTGTATGCCGGAGCAAGCGGGCAGACAGAGCTGGTGAAATTATATCTTGAAAACGGAGCCCGTTTTGATCTTTTCAACCGCTATAATGGTACCGCACTGATTCCTGCCTGTGAAAGAGGTCATGTGGAAACGGTGAAAGTACTGGTAAAAACAAAAGGTTTTCCGGTTAATCACGTGAACCGGTTAGGCTGGACAGCACTTATGGAAGCTGTGATTCTCGGAAACGGGACTGAAAAGTACCAGGAAATTGTACAGATCTTAAAAGACAGCGGAGCTGATCTGAGTATTCCTGATCATTCCGGGAAAACTCCCCTGCAGCATGCTGAATCTATGGATTTTGGAGAAATTGTCCGGATATTAAAATCCTAAAATAAAATTTGGATATATATAGTTTAGTGTTAGCCACAGAAACTGCAGACATTTAATCACTTGAATCTTAGAAAAGCAATAAATCTTTTCAAAGAAATAGGCTCTGATTTTTCCGTTCTTTTCGGAATAATCAGGAACATAAAAGTGTGATGGATTGTTTGTTTTTGTGGTTTTTTATTTCTCGCAGATTCTGCAGATTGAGCAGATTTTTTATTCTGTGGTCAATAGAAATCGCAGATTTCTAAAGACTGAAGTGTACTTTTATACGCTTAGGGTGTAACCATATTAAAGTGTCAAAGACTTTTGTGTTTTTAAAAATACCACGGATAACGGGTTTTTGGAACAAAAAATATTCAGCATATTTCATTTATTCCGGTTTCATACATGATATGCGATAGGGAAAGGTTCAGGAACAGCCGTTTTTTATACGATCCATGAATGTTTTGAAATAAATTGAACAGGCTCTTGTAATTTTTACTAATTTTAAGAGAAAATCAGACCGCGTGGGCCAACATACAGATCATTTTCCGGTTTTAGGAATCCAGGAATTCAGCGATAACCAGCTGAAGGGCTGTAATCTGCTGTTTAATGAACTTTATGGGGCACGTTCCATTGATGATCCCCACAAACACGATTTTTTTATCATCAATCTTTTTGAGCATGGTGTAGGATCCCATACGATCGATTTTACGGAATACCAGGTGAAAGACCATCAGATCCATCTCGTTTTTCCGGACCAGGTTCATCAGTGGGTGATTGAAAAAGAAACCATCGGCTATCAGCTGATGATCAGCAGGGACTGGTTTGAAAGTTTTTTACCTTCTTTGAGATTTTCTGCATCATATTATCAGAATCACCCGGTGATCAACCTTTCCGGAGAGGTTTTTGAAACATTCAGGTATGAATTCCAGGCCATCCGTAATGAGCTGAAAAGGGAAAATATATTCTGGGAAATGATCCAGAAACGGAGCGAGCTGATCGGCCTGCTGGTAAGCAGATCAATGGAAGGGGCTTTTAAGGATTTCGAAGTCTATAACTCGAATCCTATCATTTCCAGGTTTTTACATCTGATCGACCAGAATTTTAAAACAGAAAGATCGGTTTCTTTTTATGCCGGTAAACTGAATATTTCTGCCAATTACCTGAATATCGTATGCAAGAAAAACCTTAACGCTTCAGCTTCATCCCTTATTCAGGACCGTATTCTTCTTGAAGCCAAACGTCTGCTGAAAGTTTCGGAAATGTCTGTAAAAGATATTGTGTATGATCTCGGATTTTACGACCATGCCAGTTTTTCAAAATTTTTCAAGGTGCAGACCGGAATGACTCCATCCCAGTTCAAGGAATAATTTATACAACACAAGATATAATTAATACACTGTTTTTGTGCTGAAGCAGATGTAATTTTGTATGATTAAATTTTTAAATCATGCAATTTCCCTATCAATTAACTGCAAAAGGAAAATATTCCCTGAAAAATGTCCGCCTGGAAACAGGTTTTGAATATGATAATGAAGAGGTGACTGGAACAAAAACAGATCTTTTCAGTATTGATATTGAGGACGGAAAGATCAAAACCGTCAGAGCCAATGATTCTGCTTCCCGGGCGCTAGATGCCAAAGGTTATCTGATGCTTCCTGCCTTCAGGGATATGCACGTACATCTGGATAAAACCCTGTACGGGCTTCCATGGAAAGCATTATCCCCCAAAAGGAGATCGGTAAAGGATATGATCGCCTATGAACAGGAAATTATCCCGGAACTGCTGAAAACTTCTGTGGAAAGGGCAGAACAGCTGATCAGCCTTTTACAGCACTACGGGACCCATTTTGCACGAACCCATTTTAACGTAGAACCCACTTCAGGATTAAAATCCCTTGAGCATCTGGAAAGAGCCCTGGAAAATAAAAAAGATTCGTTCAGCGCCGAACTGGTTGCTTTCCCGCAGCATGGCCTTTATTATACCGAATCTGCTTCCCTGATGAAAGAGGCAGCACAGCTGAAAAGTGTAGGTTTTATCGGTGGCCTTGATCCTTTAAGCATCGACGGAAGTATTGAAAAAGTACTTGATTTTACGGTACAGCTGGCTGTTGATCATCAGAAAGGAATTGATATTCACCTTCACGAAACAGGCGAATCAGGAATGAAAACCATCAATTATCTGATTGATAAAGCCATTGAAAATCCACAGCTTCAGGGAAAAACATTCGTAAGCCATGCTTTTGCTCTGGCCCATCTTTCGGCTAAAGAAGCAGAACAGATCGCTGAAAGACTGGCGGAAGGAAAAGTTGGCATTGCTTCATCGGTTCCATTTGGAAAAACCATTATGCCTATTTCATTATTGAAGAAACATGGTGTAAATGTCCTGATCGGTAATGATAACGTACAGGATTACTGGAGTACTTTCGGATCCGGGAATATGCTGCAGAAGGCCAATCTTATTGCCGAACTGTACGGGTATGCCACAGAACAGGCTCTTTCACGGGCCCTGCAGTTTGCCACCCAAAGCATCCTTCCGCTGGATGAAAAAGGAAAGCAGCAATGGCCTAAAGCAGGAGATGAGGCCGCAGTGGTATTCACCGATGCCACCTGTTCTGCAGAAGCTGTCTCCAGGATATCCCGGATAGAAGCCCTTATGAATAAGGGAAATCTGTTCTGGAGAAATTAAAGAAAAATGTATTTTTTATATACTTGTTTTTTGTGAATCCGAAGCCATCAGTTTTCTGGTGGCTTTTTTGTGCAGATGTTTTATGTGCATTTAGGAAACTTAAAATATTTATCGTTTTTGTAAAAACAGGTTTATTCCTTAAAAATAGACATAATGCAAAGAATAATAAAGGAGGGAACGTGGAAGTACGCCGAAACTCATTTTGAAAAAATAATTTTAGTAGAGCAGGGCTGGGATCAGTTTTATGAGGAAGGGTAGAGTGAAGACGAACCTTATTTAAATTCTGACGGCCTGGTCTATTATTTACATTTTGGTGATTACAGGTATAATGAATATGGAACAATATCTTCCGGAAGTATTTCTATTCCTTTTTTATCTTCCCATGAGGCATTAATATATGCAGAAAGTGAAATGCGAGAGATGAAACGGAATGAGGAAGATTAATAAAAATCAAAAGCCATCAGAAAAACTTTTCTGATGGCTTTTTTATCTGATATGAAGAAACTGTTCCTTATTGTAAACCGGCTAAAAGGTTTACACCGTCTACTGTAGCCCATGCTCCTGGAGTTAGAGATACTTTTGTAACGGTTGAAGCATTAGTGAAAGTTTTTCCTCCGTTGGGTGTAAATGCATATCCCCAAACTCCCGGATTATCGGAGTTTAAGTAAGTCATCGGTGCAACAGACACTTTGTTGGTATTTACCTGGCTTGTTTCCGTAGGTGCATCCTGAATCAGTACAGAATAAGCTTTCTGAGTACCGATGTTTTTATATCCGCTGATATATACATTGGAGAAAATACCGGTTCCCTGTTTTTTAAACTGAATAGCTGAAATCTCAGGAGAGTTGGCTACTTCCGGGTTCGTATTGGCATCTCTGATCAGGGTAATATTTGAAATTTTAGGGGCGGTATTATCCACATTACTGGAAGCTTCAATTTCCATTCCGAAATTTCCTACTCCTGTCTGGAAAGCATACCAGTTGGTATTGTTCTGCCCGCTCCATGCATCCTGCCAGTCAAATGAATCATCATAGTTTCCATAAGAAACGATATTCTTGGCACTTACAGTTCCTCCAAAGAACTCGTAACCGTCGTCGGTTCCTTTGTAGGTTACAAGGTTTTCCAGTGTAGTTCCAGCTCCTACTGCATAGAATGTCATAGAGTTGGTTTCTGAAGTACCGTCACCAATTTTTTTACCGGCATATTCTACTCTTACAAACTTCATTGTTCCGGAGTTTGAATTAGGGTCTGATCCTCCGTAATATACGTTGTTACCGTCTTCAGAAAGAGCCTGGGTATTTCCGTTGATTGCTTTGATCGGAGCATTTCCGTATAATGTGATTCCTCCCCAGTCACCAGGAGTTTTAGTAGCAGTTGTGAATACAATAGGTTCCGATGCGGTTCCGACAGCATTTATTTTTCCGTCCTGAAGAACGACCAAACCACTTGTTTTAGAAGTGGAAACCGTAAATGTAGCCCCTGCCTCAATAGTAATTGTAGCATTATTGGTTACCTTTACAATTCCGTCTAATGTATAATTTCCTTTTTTAATTAAAATATCCTTTGCAATAGTCCCGGATAAAGTTCCGCTTCCGCTTAATACACTTTCAGTAGTTCCGGGAGTTACCGGAGTTCCGTCTCCCAGACCGTCATTTACATCAATTGTACATGAATTCAGGGCCAGTGTTAACGCAGCAGTTAACGATAGTAATGATAAAACTCTTCTTTTCATTTTTATACTTTATTTATATTCTTATTAGTTATTTAGAACGTATATCCTACGGTCAGGTTGAAGTTTACTCCTCTGAAATAATCTGTATAGGTATTCACTCCGTGAGTCTCTACATTATAGTAGCTCTTATCTCCCAGAAGGATTTTATATCTGTTATTTAAAATGTTTCTTACGCCGGCTTTCACACTCCAGTTTTTAGTAAGCTGTTCCTGGTAAACAAAATCCAGTTGATGGAAAGGCTTTTCATAGAAATTATCCGAACCTGAAGTCCCTACTGCATAGATCTTGGAACCGCTTACATTGTATACAAGAGATAATGTTCTGCTTAAATTATTTTTGTTTTTGATTTCGTATTTCAGGTCTGCGTTGATCGTATAAGGAGAAGCTCCCTGAAGACCTCTTTTGCGTAGTTTTCCCGTATAGAAAGAAGGATTGGGCTGTTCCAGTTTCAGCTGGTCTTCACTTCTTTCAACATCAGTATACATAAATGTGGCATTGGCTCCTAAAGTGAATTTTTCCAGAGATTCGGAAATTCTTCCCAGACTCATAATTCCTTCCAGCTCAATACCGGCCAGATCTGCCTTTTTAGCATTATAGAAAGTTACTGTTACCCCATTGGCATCTCCGGAAGAAACAAAAGACCTTTCAATGGCATTATTGATTCTTTTAGCAAATAAGTTCACCGCGAACATCTCTTTGTTGGTAGGGAAATATTCCCACTTCAGATCAAAATTATAGTTATCACTTAATTTGATGTCCGGATTTCCTTTGATGGTCTCGTTGTCCGGATTGATGTATGAAATTTCCATTGTTTCGATCAGTACAGGACGGGTAACAGTTTTGCTGAATGAAAATCTCAGGTTGTTCTTCGTGTTAAGAGCCTTTTTCACAGCAAGGGAAGGAAGGAATAGGTTTCTTTCTTTATCCAGGTTTGTTTTTTTCTCAGCTCCCTGTTCAGAAAAACGGATTAAGGTCATGTCATTTTCATACCTTCCGCCGATAAGGATATCCCATGTTTCAGAAGGTTTGTAGTTGAAATTGATATATCCGGCATTTACAAACTGATACATACTTGTAAAGAAGTTGGAAGCATCCGTTTCTTCCTGGAAGAAGAATCTGTTGTTGGCAAGATCCTGGTCGAATTTAGCCTGTGGAGCGTTTTTATCGATAATAAAACTTTGTCCTGCGGTACCGTTGGGTTTTCCGAAAATAAACCTGTACGATGTTTTTCTGAGATCTGCAAAACCGTTATATCCAACGGATAGCTGCATCGGGTAGTCTTTTTTATCTCCTTTTTCTCCTAAAAATACAGAATACTCTCCATAAGCAGAACCGTAAAATCTTGAATTCACATCAAGATACTGACGGATAATATTGTTCCCCCCATAGGCTAAAAGCAACTGGTTGTCGGCAAGCATATTTCCATTGGAGTCCAGACGGCTTCCTTCCAGAATCTTTCTGTCGGGCTGCTGATAATTATTAATTACATAACTTCCTCCGGCTTTTATCTGATGTCTTTCTCCTATTTTCTGGGAACCTGTCAGCTGGATATTAAGGAATCTTGATAAATCCTGCTGGTTGGTACGGAAGAATCCAATATCTTTATTCTGGATCTGGTTATTTTTATATCCGTAATAATCTTCAATGATGTTATTGATATTCTGAAGGTACATTGCATTCAAATTAAGGACAGTACCTCTGTTTTTATATCCTAAGCCTAATAACGCGGATGATTCTATCTGATAATTGTACTGCTTTCTCTGCAGTTCGTTATTCAGGTTGATGACACCTCCGAAATCCTTAAACTGGTTTTTTGCCCCTTCTTTATATGAATATTCCGAGCTTTGGTTTAATGAAAATAAGAATCCGAGACTTCCGTTTTCTCCGGCTTTCATTTTCTGCACCGTGGTGAACCCAAGATTCGTATTAGGCAGAGATTTCACATTATTCACATTCCAGCTGTCTTTAAACTGGGATAAAGACTCGCTTCCTGAAAATCTATAATTGCTTGGTCTTGAATCTCTGATAGAGGATGGTAGCTTTTTGTCTCTTGAATTTAATCCGAGATACCCGGTAAATCCGTCTGCACCTTCTGAAACTTTAAACCCGTCTCTGAAAGTACTTACCGTATTTACACCCACCCCGAATTCAATTTTGGAAAAAGGCTTGTCGATCGTCAGTGTTTCAATATCAAAAGTAGCACCTGCGAAATCTCCGTAAAGGTTGGAATTGAAAGTTTTGTAGATATTTAGCTTACCCACTACGTCCGTCGGGAACTGCTTTAAAGCAATGATCTTCTGGAAAGGGTTGTTGGAAGGAGATCCAAGACCGTTGATCAACAGGTAATTGTAACGCTCTTCAAGACCTCTTACGAAAAGTCCTCTTCCTTCTACCGTAGTGATACCCGTTACTTTGGTAAGTCCCTGCTCTACGTTGGAGATCCCTTTTCTGGAAATCTCTTCAGCACTTACAGCCTGCTTTTGAATAACCGCTTTTTTCTGTTCTCCCAATACCGCAGTTTCAGTTTTCTTGTTACTGCTTCCCTGGATTACTACGCCTTCAATTTTTTTCTCCTTTGCCACTGTATCCTGCTTCGTTTCCTGGGCGTAAAATACAGATCCGGATAAAAATAAGACTGCAATGCTAAGTTTATTAATTTTCATTATTTACTTACTTTATTTCTAGATTCTTTCGGTGCAAAGGAATAAAAGTTTGACGGCGTAAGTGGTTTAGTAAAATTTAATTTTTTTTTAACTAAATATTAAGAAACAGCCATTATTGTTAACTTTATGTAAACGATAAAGGATTCGTTCATCTGTGCTTTAAAATTTATTAACTTTGACTCAGTAAAAATTTAAAATGAACCAAAAGAAAATCCTTTTAATAGACGACGAACTGGATATTTTAGAGATCCTGTCCTACAACCTGGAAAAGGAAGGCTACGACATCTACACGGCCACCAACGGAAACGAAGGAATAGAAAAAGCCAAAGAAATTATCCCCGATCTTATCTTATTGGATGTAATGATGCCGGAGAAAGATGGGATTGAAACCTGCCAGGAACTTCGTAAAGTGAAAGAACTTCAGAAAACACTCATTGTTTTCCTTTCCGCAAGAAGCGAGGAATTTTCCCAGTTAGCAGGGTTTCAGGCCGGAGCCAATGATTATGTGGTAAAGCTGATCAAACCGAAGATCCTTATTTCTAAAGTAAACGCATTGCTTCAGCTGACTTCCCAGGTTTCAGACAATGCCAAATTAATAGAGATCGGTGACCTTGTGATAGACAAAGACAACTTCAGGGTTTCCAAAAGCGGACAGCAGTTTCTTCTGCCTAAAAAAGAGTTCGACCTGCTTTATCTGTTGGCCTCAAACACTGAAAAAGTCTTTAAAAGAGAAGAAATTCTTGAAAAAGTATGGGGAAATGACGTGATCGTGGGAGAAAGAACCATAGACGTTCACATCAGAAGACTGAGAGAAAAACTGGGAATCAATACCATTCAGACCCTGAAAGGAATCGGTTATAAACTGATCGTTTAATAGCTTAAAATTCCTAAATTTATACCAACCCTAAAAATTTGTAAAATTGAAATTTTACAGACTTACACTCGTCGCCTCGTGTCTTCTGACACTGGTGATGTTTCTTTTAGTGATCATCTTTGATTCACTGAAGGATCTGTATTACCAGACTCCGTTTTTTAAAATCGGATTTTTTATCTGCATCATCCTTATCTTTATGATCAATTATGTAGTTCTTGAGCTTCTGTTCAACTACTATGGTAAAAAGCAGGTACGGGGACTGTCAGAAATTCTTCCACAGGAAATCGTTCATGATAATGACGAAAATATTACCATTAAAGAACTCGGAGAACGGTTTTCAGACCTGAATCAGCAGCAGGTAACGGAAATCGATATGATGAAGGAAATGGAAAGCTACCGTAAAGAATACATCGGAAATGTTTCCCACGAACTTAAAACTCCGCTGTTTTCCATTCAGGGATACGTAGAAACCCTCAGAGACGGGGGAGTAGATAATCTTACCATCCGTGACAAATACCTGGAAAGAATCGATAAATCTGTGGAAAGGCTTATTGCCATTGTTACGGATCTTGATATGATCAACAGGCTTGAAGCAGGGGAGATCAATCTTACGGTTTCTACCTTCGATGTGAATCTGCTGATTAAAGAAATCTTTGAACTTCTTGAATTTGAGGCGGAAAAACATACCACCACACTGCAGATTCAGACCCTGCATCCTCAGATCTTTGTAGATGCCGATAAACAGAAGATTTCCCAGGTTTTCATTAATCTGATCTCAAATGCCATTCATTATGCCAACAGACAGGAAGCAAAAGTAGTGGTAAAAACAAGCGTTCTTAAAAATAAGGTTCTTATTGAGGTGATTGACAATGGAATGGGAATAAAAGCTGAGATTCTTCCAAGAATTTTTGAAAGATTTTACAGAGTGGAAACCAGCAGAAGCAGAAGAGAAGGCGGATCCGGCCTGGGATTGGCCATTGTAAAGCATATTCTGGAGGCTCATAACGAAAATATCACCGTGGAAAGCGTTTACCTGGAAGGTACCAAATTCAGTTTTATGCTCGAGAAAAGTAATAATCCGGGCAAAATGTAAGAAAAAAAAATATTTTAAAAAATCCTGAAATATTTTTTTGTCACATGTCATTTATTATATATTTGCAACAGAGATTTATCATAATAATTAAGGCAAAAAAAGTAATTTAAGAAACTGATATGGTTTACAAGATCCGCGTAATATTAGATGCGAAAGAGGATATTTTCCGAGATATTGAAGTTAAGGGAAAACAGTCACTATGGAACTTACATTTGGGAATTAAAAGTGCGTTCAGTCTGCAGGGCGATGAACTGTCTACTTTTAATCTTCTGGAAGATGACGGAACGATAGTAAAAAGCGTACCGCTGGAAGATATGAGTGATGATGGTGACGGAGAAATTATGTCAGATATATACATCGATGAAGCTTTCGAAAATGTAGGCAACAAAGCACAGTTCCAGTACGGACTTCTTGATCTCTGGGAGTTCTTCTGCGAATTAATTGAAATTATTGATGAGAAAAAAGGAGTTACTTATCCTATTACAGTTTACAGATTCGGGAATGTTCCTTTAAAGGCTCCAAGTAAAAGCGGAAACGGAGGAGGCTCTAAAAAGAAATCAGCAATGCCTTTACTGGAAGATGATTTTGGATTTGAAGACGATTTCGGAGGAAGCGGAAACTTTGAAGATGAAGACGACAGCTTCGATGACGAAGAAGAAGAGGACTACAACGATGATGTTTTCGATGATGAAGACGATAATGATGATGAAAGATAACATCTGAATACAATATAAAACCCCGGATTTCTGATCCGGGGTTTTTCGTTGAAAACAGTGATGTTTTATCCTTTTCTTTATGATCCCAAAACCTAACAGGTCTCAAAGACCTGTTAGGTTTACTAAAAATTTCCGGTCTTATAATTATAATTCCCTGATAATCAATTTCTCCTTCTTTAATTAGAACCCGTACATTCATTTCCAATACACCTAAAATACACGCTTTTCCATTCTCTCAAAAAAACATTCCTTACTTTTGCTAAAATTAGATTAATGAAAAAATTAATTTTATTCGCAACTGTTGGTCTGGGAATTGTTTCCTGTACCACTCAAAATATAAAAAATACTATGGATCTGCCCAAAGAATGGAAGCACACCACCAATATCTACGAAGTAAACATCAGACAATATACCCAGGAAGGAACTTTCCGGGCATTCGAAAAAGAAATGCCACGCCTTAAGAATATGGGAGTGAAAACATTATGGTTTATGCCCATTACTCCTATTGCTCAGCAGAACAAAAAAGGAAGCATGGGAAGCCCGTACGCAGCATCGGATTATACTTCCATCAACCCGGAATTCGGGACTCTGAACGACTTTAAGCATATGGTGAACGAAGCCCACAGATTAGGATTTAAAGTCATCATCGACTGGGTAGCCAATCATACGGGATGGGATCATGTATGGACCAAAACACACCCCGAATTCTATCTGAAAGATCCGGATGGGAAATTTCATATCGCTTCAGGAATGGATGACATTATCGAACTGGACTATAAAAACCAGGAAATGCGTCAGGCTATGATTGATGCCATGAAATTCTGGGTAAAAGAAACGGGTATTGACGGTTTCAGATGCGACCTGGCTTCCTGGGTGGAAGTGGATTTCTGGGAACAGGCCCGCCCTGAAGTTGAGAAAATAAAACCTCTTTTCTGGCTGGGAGAATTTGATGAGCTGGAAAGCCCTGAATACGGAAAAGTATTTGATGCCAGCTATTCCTGGAAATGGATGCACAAATCGGCAGATTATTATAAGAAAAATGAACCGCTTCAGGAACTTAAAGACCTGTTGGTGCAATATTCCAATATCGGGGACAATTCAATGAGAGCATGGTTTACCACCAATCATGATGAAAACTCCTGGAATGGAACGGAATATGAAAAATATGGAGTGATCACCAAACCGATGGCTGTTTTTTCAGCAACATGGAACGGAGTTCCTTTACTGTATTCAGGACAGGAGCTTCCCAATATGAAAAGACTGGAATTCTTTGAAAAAGATGTCATCAAATGGACGAATACCTATCAGGCTGCGGATTTTTATAAAACCCTGCTTGAACTGAAAACCTCCAACCCTGCTTTAAGAGGCGGAGATACTCAGGTAGCGACCTTTCTTCTGAATACAACAGCTAATGACAAAATATTAGCTTATGTAAGAAAGAACGGCAAAGATGAAGTTCTGGTTGTTCTGAATATGTCTAAAGAACCTGTAAACTTCACTATTGAAGACGGAAACCTGTCCGGAACCTTCAGAAATGTTTTTGACAGAACCAAAAGAAATTTTGATGCCGGAAAAGACTTCAGCTTCAAAGTCTCCGATTATGCGGTGTTTGAAAAATAATCGTTCCGTAAAATTGTTATTCTTACTTAAAAAGATGTATTAACTCTTATAATTCCCCTCTTTTTGGAGGGGATAAAAGCTTCCATGAACAAACAAGAAATACACAATATCCTTACAGCAAAGATTGCAGATAAGATTACGCATTTTGAAAACCTTATTGCCGAAACCCGTGCTTCCAATAACGATACCAAAAGTTCTATGGGGGATAAATATGAAACCGGCCGTGAAATGCTTCAGCAGGAGATCAATAACCTTCAGCGGCAGCTTAACGAAGCGCTGAACCAGCAGGATGCTGTCCGGAAAATATCCTCTGAAGCAATGGATAAAGTGCAGAACGGAGCTTTGGTGAAAACAGATAAGGGGTTGTTTTATATTGCTGCGTCCGCAGGCGAAATTATTTACGGAAAGCAGAAGATCATGACAGTTTCTGCAGAATCCCCTCTTGTAAAAGCGATGTACGGAAAAAAGACAGAAGATATATTCACTGTGAATACTACCAGCCAGATCATTGAAGAGATCTGGTAATTTTGAAAAAAAATAACCCTGCTGATTCTTTTCAGCCTGGCTGAACAGCAGCAATTTAATAGAAAAATAATATCGTTTCTATACACGGCATTCATGAAAGTGAATGCCTTTTTAATAGTTTTTTAGGGAAGTTTTTTCTAAATTTGAGCCATCAAAACCGCTTTCAAAATGCAAAATTATCTAGACCTTTTACAGCATATTTTAGACAACGGAACAGACAAGACCGACAGGACGGGAACCGGAACCAGAAGTGTTTTCGGGTACCAGCTGAGGTATGACCTGTCAAAAGGTTTTCCTTTGGTAACCACCAAAAAAGTGCATCTGAAATCGATTATTTATGAACTCCTGTGGTTCCTGAAAGGAGATACCAATATCAAATATCTTAACGATAACGGAGTATCCATATGGGACGAGTGGGCGGACGAAAACGGAAACTTAGGTCCTGTATACGGAGCCCAGTGGAGAAGCTGGCAGGGAGCAGACGGAAAAATTGTAGATCAGATTACAGAGGTCATCGATCAGATCAAAAAAAATCCGGATTCCAGAAGGCTGATCGTTTCCGCATGGAATACCGCTGAAATTCCGAATATGGCACTGGCACCCTGTCATGCCTTATTCCAGTTTTATGTGGCGGACGGAAAATTATCGCTGCAGCTGTATCAGAGAAGTGCCGACGTATTTCTGGGAGTACCGTTCAATATCGCAAGCTATGCCCTGCTTCTGATGATGGTGGCGCAGGTATGCGGCCTGGAAGTAGGTGATTATGTACACAGTTTCGGTGATGTTCATATTTACAACAACCATTTTGAACAGGTAAACAGACAGCTTTCAAGAGAGCCGAGACCACTTCCGGTCATGAAGCTGAATCCTGAGATCAAAGATATTTTTGGTTTTGATTTCGAAGATTTTACACTCGAAAACTATGATCCGCATCCGGGTATTAAAGCTCCGGTAGCCATATAATGAATAATTCCGGAGTTTTTGGAATTGTTTTCTGTGCTTTCATTCTTTTAGGCTGTACCGGGAAAAACGATAAAAAGACTGCCATATCGCAGGATATATTAATCGAAGATTTTGATTTTGCGAAAGATGCTGTATTTGATACACTGAATATCCCTGAACATTTAAAGAAAACAGTAATAGCGATTTCCGCTCTGAATGTATATGAAACAGGGAGCCTGGCAAAAGGTCAGAAAGACCCGCCGGCCAACTTTAACAATGCTGAAAAATTATACCAAATAGCTTCAGAGCAGGAGCTGTTCACCCTTGCAGATAACAGAAATAGTGCTGTGGCCGTATATGCAGCAATAGGGCTGCTGGAAAAACAGCCCCGTTATCTTGAATCTGTTTTTAGTAAACTTCTCAGCAGAAAGCAAAAGGTCCATGTTCAGAATGGCTGCGTTATCAGTGATGATAATCCGGCAGAACCTGTCTACTGGAAACGGTATTATCAGCTGAAGCCGGACGAACTCAGATCAGATTTGCTGTTGAAAAAACTGGATAGCATGCTTTTATTCAGTCCTGATTCTTCAGAACTTATTCTCAGCACTGCGCTCAGAAACAGGATCTATCCGGACGGACTCAAAAAACAGATTGTAAACCTGGCATTTTCTCATCACAGGATGCCCGCCATGCTGTATCTTTCCACCTGGTATAAAAAAGACTACGCTGTTCAGCTGCAGAAAGAATATATTGAAATTCTCGGTAATAAGACTGTTGATGACACCCGGAAAAGAAAATATCTTGCGGAGCTTCTTTCATTTAACAACCCCCGGAATAGAAAAGTGATTCTCGGCTATATTAAAAAGGACAGCCTTTGCAGAGATGAAGAAACCATACTCTCCAGACTGGAATTTAATGGAATAACCCCCGAAGATTATTAGTGTTTTTCCGAGCAGAAGAAACACAATTTTATAAATAGGGAAGTTATGTAAATGAAGTGAGCCTGTCCTTCGGATGATATTGGTTTTATTCTTACACAATATAACTGTTTCAGAGGTTTAAACTGTAACAATAGCCCTATATTAGCTACTGATTGATAAAATTAATATTATGATGCTGAAAAAAATTTTCTTCGTTGCAGCAGCAGGATTTTCCTGTATGGCCTATTCACAGAATACAGGCCGGCAGAAACTGATGGATTACCTTGATTCTTTATCCGTCCACCATAAAGTAATGGGAAGTTTTGCTTTTGCAGATAATGACCAGCCCACCTTCCTGAAAGTAACCGGTTTTTCTGATGTTGCTAAAAAACAGAAGGCCAATATGAATACTCAGTATCGCATCGGCTCCATCTCCAAGACGTTTACTGCGGTATTGGTGATGAAAGCTGTGGAGGACAAAAAACTGTCTCTGGATGCTAAACTTTCCTCGTTCTATCCTGAAGTGGAAAATGCGGATAAAATAACCATCAAAGATCTTCTGCAGCACAGAAGCGGAATCCATAACCTGACCAATGAAGAAGAGTACTGGACTTACAATACCCAACCTCAGACCGAAGCCTCTATGGTTTCGATCATTAAAAAATATAAAAGCGATTTCACACCGGGATCAAAATATGAATACAGTAATTCCGGTTACATCCTGCTGACCTTTATTCTTGAAAAAATATATAAAAAAAGCTATGCGAAACTTATTCAGGAAAAGATTGCCGGACCTTTGAAATTAACGCTTACAAAAGTGGGAGGGAAGATAGATCCTTCCGGCAATCAGGCACTTTCTTATCAGTATACCAATGGAAATTATCAGCCCTGGCAGGAAACCGATATGAGCGTTCCGGCCGGAGCGGGAAACCTTATTTCTACCCCCACAGAACTGCTGAAGTTCATCATTGCTTTGGAAAATGGCAAATTAGTCAATAAAGACAGTCTTAAGCAGATGAAGGAATTTAACGATGGTTACGGCTATGGTATTACCAGAGTTCCTTTTGATAAATATTGGGGATATGGTCATAACGGAGGAATAGATCAGTTCCGTTCCGTATTATACTATTTTCCTGAAATAAAAACAGGAATAAGTTTCATTACCAATCAGTCGGATTACAATAACAATGATATTTCGATAAAGATGTTGCAGACTGCCACAGGTAAAGACTTTACAATGCCAGGCTTTAAAGAGGTTTCCGTTGCAGGAGATCTGCTGAAAAAATATGAAGGAGTTTACAAAGCAGAAGGGTTTCCTCTGGACATTAAAATATTCTCAGAAAACGGGAAACTGAAAGGACAGGCAACAGGACAGGGAGCGTTTCCGCTTGAAGCGGTTTCCGAGAGCGAATTTAAATTTGAAACAGCAGGGATCAGAATGAAATTCAATGCCGAAAAAGGAACAATGGATTTTTCGCAGGCAGGAAACAATTTTACCTTTAAAAAACAATAGAATGAAATATTTAAAAATAAATACCGAAGAAAATGCAGATATAGAAGCTCTTAAAAATGCTGTAAACCAACTGAAAGGAGTAGCTTCAGTAGAGGTTATTGATGATGAAAACCCTGAAAGTGAACTCAAAAAAGCTTTCGCCAAAACCAAAGAGCAATTGAAAACAGGGGATTATGAGACCCTGGTAAACGATATTTTTGATATATTAACGAAAAATAATTCTAAAAAATAATAAGGTAGACCATAATGAAAAAGGTGATTTTATCGATTGCTGTATTAGGAATCGTATTTTCTGCACATGTATCGGCACAGACTGAAACCTCAGGAAGAGAAAAAGTATACAGAGCCACTCATACCAAAGTAACAGAACTTAAACACACGAAACTTAAAGTAAGCTTCGATTATCAGAAAGAGCAGATGAATGGGGAAGAATGGCTTACAGCCTCTCCGTATTTTTATCCGTCCGGAGAACTGGTTCTTGATGCAAAAGGAATGCTTATTCATGAAGTTGCCCTGGATAACGGCGGAAAAAGATCACCTCTGAAATATGATTATAAAAATGATGTTTTAAAGATCACCCTGGATAAAACCTATCAGAAAAACCAGGATTATACCGTTTATATCAAATATACCTCCCGTCCCAATGAGGTGAAGCAGGTGGGAAGTATGGCAATTAATGATGCCAAAGGACTTTACTTCATCAATGCACAGGGTAAGGATCCCGATATGCCTACACAGATCTGGACGCAGGGTGAAACAGAATCGTCTTCTGCCTGGTTCCCCACCATCGATAAGCCCAACCAGAAAACAACCCAGGAAATTTATATGACCGTTCCGGATAAATATGTTACACTTTCCAACGGGGTTTTAAAAGATTCACAAAAAGAAGCCAATGGCCTCAGAACAGACCACTGGGTGATGGATAAAAGACATTCCACTTATCTTTTCTTTATGGGAGTAGGAGAGTATGCAATCGTCAGAGACAAATGGAAAAACATTCCTGTAGACTATTATATAGAAAAAGAATACGAACCTTATGCCAAACAGATCTACGGAAACACCCCGGAAATGATTGAATTCTTTTCTAAAAAAATGAATTATGATTATCCGTGGGTGAAATATGCACAGATTTCGGGAAGAGAATATGTGAGCGGTGCTATGGAAAATACTACTGCCACCCTTCACGGAAGCGATATCCTCCAGAAACCCGGCCAGCTGATCGATGAGAACAAATGGGAAGATACCATCGCCCACGAACTGTTTCATCACTGGTTTGGAGATCTGGTAACAGCAGAAAGCTGGAGCAATCTTACGGTAAACGAATCTTTTGCCAATTACTCCGAATACCTCTGGAACGAATATAAATACGGAAAAGATCAGGCAGATTATCATCTGATGTCTGATGTGAATATGTATATTCACAAGTCTTCAGACTTCAAAAAAAATCTCGTAAGATTCAATTATGACTCCCGGGAAGATGTTTTTGATCTTGTTACTTATCAGAAGGGAGGAGGAATCCTTCATATGCTGAGAAATTATCTTGGTGACGAAGCCTTCTTTGCCGGAATGAGCGATTACCTTAAAACATATGAATACCAGAACGCGGAAGCCCACCAGCTGAGACTGTCTTTTGAAAAAGTGAGCGGAAAGGATCTGAACTGGTTCTTCAATCAGTGGTATTTCGGAAGCGGAAACCCAAAAATCACTTACTCGTCCACTTTTGAACCTGTTAAAAAACAGGTTACGGTAACGGTCAGTCAAACCCAGGAGCTGCCTTTCGAATTTCCGCTGGCTATCGATGTATACGATAACGGAAAACCTAAAAGATATCATGTATGGGTAAATGCAGAAGATAAAAACACATTCAGCTTTGATGTCTCTAAAAATCCGGATCTTATCAATATCAATGCAGACGGTATTTTGCTGGCGGATATTACCGATATAAAAACTCCGGAGCAGAATCTGATGCAGTTTACAGGCTCCAAAGAATTTAAAAGCAGGTATAAGGCTTTAACAGGCATAAAAGATCAGGCCGGGAAAAATGCTGCCGCGGTGAAATTACTGGGAGCCGCCCTGAAAGATCCGTTCTTCAGAATAAGAATGAAAGCTCTGGAACTCATGGATCTTACCAATGCAGATCAGATGAAAGCATTCGGAGCTGAGGTGGAAAAACTGGCTTCAAACGATCCTAAAACACTGGTTCAGGCTGCGGCAGTTGCTGCTTTGGCCAAGACTAAAGATAAAAAATATCTTCCGCTTTTTGAAAAAGGAGTCGGTGCTGTTTCCAATGCCGTAAAAGGAAATTCACTGAGTGCTGTTCTTACCATTGATCCTTCCAAAGCCAACACCCTGGCAGATAAGATCGACCTGGAAGGAGCTTCTGATGAACTGCTGGCACAATTGCTTCCTGTTATTGTAAAGAATAAGGTAACCTCTCAGATGTCTAATATTACTCCTCTTGCTGCATTTTATCCTTTTGTGAAATACCAGGATCCGGAATTGGGGAAAGCTGCTGAGGATGGTTTTAACTGGATCATGAGTTCAGATAACCTGAAGGCAACAGAAAATGTTGCCAAAATATTAAGCAATGCCAGAGACCAGATGGGTAATAATCCACAGACTAAAATGATGGTTATCCAGATGCTGAAAGACGGTTTAGCCAAGAAACTGGAAGTTCTGAGACAGAATCCTCAGAATGCTGCCAGTATTCACAAACAGATTGATGCATTGAATAAAACGATTGAAGATTTCAAATAAAAAACTTTATCAGATAAAGAATGATACCGGCCACTGTTTTCAGTGGCCTTTTTCATAACAGGACGTGTGCCCGGAACGATAACATGAGATTTGACAATAATGCTTAAAAAGTAAATAATATTGAAGGAGTATTCAGTCTGCATTTTATAAATTCGTATAAAAAATTAGAGAATATGACTTTTGGAATTGAGGCAGCGGGTTGGTATGTACCATCTTTATATTTGGAAATCAGAGATCTGGCTGAGAAAAGGGGAATTGAAGCGGCAAAACTTGAAAAGGGGCTTGGACTGCATAAAATGGGACTTCCGGACGTTCACGAAGACACAGCTACCTTTGCGGCAGAAGCCTTATTAAAACTGATCAGGGATTATCAGCTTAATCCTGAAGAGATAGCAAGAATCTATTTAGGAACAGAAAGTGCCCTGGATGCCGCAAAACCCACAGCTTCATACGCTGTTCATATGGTGGAAAAAGTATTGGAGAAAGACTTCGGGGAAAGATGTTTCAGAAACTGCGATGTGGCAGATATGACTTTTGCCTGTATCGGAGCAGTAGATGTACTGCATAATTCACTGGATTTTGTAAGGGCCAATCCAAATAAAAAAGCAGTAGTTATTGCAAGTGATTATGCCAAATATGAACTCGCTTCTTCCGGAGAATATACCCAGGGCGGAGGAGCCGTAGCTTTGCTGATTTCCTCAAAACCGGATCTGCTGGAAATTGAAAACAGCTGGGGAGTGGCGACAGAAAGCGTTTTCGATTTTTTTAAACCCAGAAGGCATTATAATAAGGAAGATCTGGCTCATGCACCTGAAAACTTTCCGGATAAAATTGAAATCTTTACCGATGAGCCTGTTTTTGACGGACAGTATTCCAATCAGTGCTATCAGAACAGGATCAGGGAAGCATATCAGCATTATAAAGAAATTACAGGGAAAGCTAAACCTTATGAAACCTGGAAATATCTTGTCTTTCACCTTCCTTATGCCTTTCATGGGAAAAGAGTATTCACTGAAATATACAGTCTTGAAAACGGCCTTCCATACCATACTCAGGAGGAACAGAAGGCAGCTGCGAAATCAGATGACTACCTGAAGCTGGTGAATGATAAGATTGAGCGCACCCAGAGGGCTTCTTCAGAAATTGGTAACATGTATACAGCATCTGTTTTTATGGCTATGTTGTCTGCGCTTGAGGTTTCCTTTAATGAAAATGAAGAACTGGCCGGAGCTGAAATGGGATTTTTCGGATATGGCAGCGGTTCAAAATCAAAAGTATTTGCCGGAAAGGTATCCGGAAACTGGAAAACAGTTGTCTCAAAATGGAATCTGTTTGAAGATCTGAAAAACAGAACTGCCATTGATTTTGAAACTTATGAAAAACTTCACAGAAAACAGCTTGAAAAATCAGTGAATAGGAACTATAAAGGATTTGGACTGCTAAATATAGAATCTGAAGATCCAGTTTTGAAAGGAGCAAGATATTATGATTATCATTACTAAAATGATCTTCATAAAATGAATAAAAAACACTCTATTATGAGTGTTTTGTTTTTTTTAAGAGTTTTTTATCCTCTTTTGTAAATATTTAATATTAATTTTTTTAATATTCTGATGAAATGTTAATACTAAAATATTTATTTTTTTACGATTAATGGTGTTTTTTGTGAATTTTATTTATTATTTGTTTTTATTTGGTGTATTCACATGATTTTTTTTACAATTTATAAATTTCTAATAATAATTTAAAACGAAGAATATTTTATATATAATATTGATATTTTAAATCAATTTTGAAATATAATATTTGATTTTAGGAAAATATTAAACTTTAACATTTTGATTTTCAGATTTTTAATTGTTTTTACTGTTAATAATTATTAACATATTTGTCCATAAAAATATATTAAAATTTGTTAATATGAATGTTAAACTACGTGTATTAAGTGCTGGGGCATTGTTCTTTCTAGGACAGGCTGCTTTTGCACAGCAAACAACGAAAAAAGACACAGCTACTACGCAGATTGAAGAAGTAGTAATGGTTGGATTCGGACAGAAAAAAGCTGTTACAGAAATTACAGGTTCTACATCTACCATGAAGGCAAAGGCAATTGAAGATATTCCTGTTGCCTCAGTAGATAAAATGTTACAAGGTAGAGTTACAGGTGTTCAGACAGGGTCTTCTTCTGGACAGCCGGGAGGTTTTGCTTCTGTAAGGGTAAGAGGGGTTGCTTCCATTAATGGAGGTGTTTCACCTATTTACGTTGTTGACGGAGTAAGAGTTTCTTCAGGAGATTTATCAGGTAACAGCGTTACTGCGAATATTCTTGCCAATATGAACCCTGATGATATTGAAACGGTTACTATACTTAAAGATGCTGTTTCTACAGCTGTATATGGAGCTGATGCTGGTGCCGGTGTTATCATTATTACTACAAAATCAGGTAAAAAAGGCAAGCCTATATTTAATGTTAGTTTTAACCATGGGGTAAGTGACAGAGCTGTTGAAGGGCACAGAGGGCTAAGCGCTACTGACTATCAAAATCTTGTTGCTGTTCAGGCTTTGAACAGATTTCCTCAGCTTAACAACGTGCAGAATGCAATTAATCAACTTAGAAACGGAGCTTTAGGCTCTGGAGTTGCTGCGATCTATAGACTGGGAGGAGATACCGATTGGAGAAAAGAGATCTCTCATACAGGAGGAGCTTATGTACAGGGAGCTGATGTAAGTATATCTGGAGGAAATGATCAAATTTCTTACTATAACTCTATCAATTATTTCGATCAGAACAGTATTATTAAAAATTCTTATTTTAACAGACTTACTTTTACTAACAAAGTAGATGTAAAAGCTACCGATAAATTCAGATTTGGAACCAACCTGCAGCTTTCTTACAGTAAGATTAGTACGCTTGCTAACGGAGGTGGATTTGCAAACCCTATTCTAAGTGAATATTTCCTGAGACCAACGGACCCGCTACGTAATGCTGACGGTACTTATTATTGGGGAGCAGGAGGAAGAATGTCTAATGGGTTATTCAATGTTCCAGCTTTACTTGATTTAAATTCCCAGGTGGGAAAAACAGCTAGGATTTTTGGTAATTTATATGCTGAATATGAAATCCTTAAAAACTTAAAGTATAGGTTTGTTTTTGCTCCTGAATATATCAATCTTGAGGAGGATGAATACAGAAGTCCAATACATGGTGACGGAACAAACTACAACGGTTTGGCAGTATCAGGATCAAGAAGATATTTCAACTTTAACGTTCAGAATATCTTAAGCTATAACTTTAGACTGGAAGATAAGCATAATTTTGATTTCTCTGCGATCCAGGAAGCTTATAAGTCTGATTTCAGAGATCTTACAGCATCAGCATCTGCTGTAGGTGCTCTTAGTCTTAGAACGATCACTAATTTTGTTAAGATGCAGTCAATTGCAGGTAGTAGAGCTGAAACCAGCAGATATGGATATGCTGTTACAGGTCACTATGATTATGATAAGTTAGTTTTATTGGATTTATCATACAGAAGAGACGTGCTATCTCGTTTTACACCTGGGCGGAAAGGAGGAAACTTTTGGTCAGCAGGTTTAGGAGTTGACCTTGCTAGGCTTGATTTCATGAAAAATATCGAAGCAATTACTACTCTTAAGTTTAGAGCATCTTATGGTAAAGTAGGAAACCAGATTAATGCAATACCTTATGCATTATTTTCTTATTCAACAAATTATGATGATCTGGCAGCAGCGAGTTATTCAGGAATATACAACCCTAATTTGAAATGGGAAACTATTAAACCTTTCAACGTAGGATTTGATTTTGGATTCTTTAAAAACAGATTAACTGTTTCAGCAGATTATTATAACAAGAAAACACAAGACCTGATTTATAATATTCCAGTGTCACCTGCTCAGGGGCTTGCGAACTATGTTGATAATATTGGGGATTTGGTAAACAGAGGTTTTGAATTTGCTGTTAATGCAGATATCTTCAAAGGAAGCAGAGATCAGTTTAACTTAACTATCGGAGCTAATTTAAGTACTCTTCATAATGAAATTACTTCATTGTACGGGGGAGCAGTGAATACAGGTTTACAAACGATTAGAGTAGGAGAAGGGGTAAGAACCTGGTATTTGAGAAAATGGGCAGGTGTAGATCCGACAAACGGAGATCCATTATGGTATGTAAACGGAATTGACGGAGAAACAACAAATAACTACAACCTAGCTAAGCAGGCTGTTCAGGGAAGTTTCTTGAGTACAGTATTTGGTGGAGGTAATATCAATATGTCTTACAAAGGGATTGGGCTTGATGCACAATTTACTTACGGATTCGGAGGTAAGATTTATGATAACTGGGCTAACTACACTATGAGTGATGGTCAGTATACTGCCAACTATTCTGGATATGCAGATCAGATGGACTACTGGACTCCAAGCAATCCTGGGGCAGCTAATCCAAAACCAATTTATGGGACAGGTAACAAGCGTGCTAACCAAGCGTCTACCAGATTCTTATATGACAGTGATTACTTAAGACTAAGCAATGCAAGATTATCATATACATTCACAAGAGAATTCTTAAACGGCTCAGGTCTTAATTCTGTACAGGTCTTTGTAATGGGTACCAATATGTGGACACATACATTTGATAAGAGATTGAAACTGGATCCGGAAATCAACTTAGACGGAACATCTAATCTTAATTTACCAATTATGAGAACATACAGTATTGGTGTTAATATTGGTTTTTAATTAAAAAATAAAAAGATATTATGAAAATAAATTTTCTAAAAGCTGCTGTTGTGGTAGTGGGAGTATCAATGGCTGCTGTTTCTTGTAGCAATGATTTTGTAGAAACACAATTTTACCAGGATGTAGAACAGGCTCCTTTAACAAGTTTAAATGAAGTAGAGTCTTTTGCAAGAGGAATGTATAGTTCCATGAGAGCTCCTTCTTATTATGGAAGAGATTACGGAATATATGCTGAAGTAAGATCAGATGAAATGTACAGTACCGGAGCTGCCGGCTATTTCAATGCTGTAAATAACTATATCATGACATCAGCTGATACTAATGCAAGAGATACTTACAGACAGATTTATACAGCAGTTGCTAAAGCCAATATTCTTATTGGAACAGATGTGAATGGAATTAAAGGAACTACGAGTGAAAAGACTGCTGTGAAATACCATATCGGGCAGGCATATGCTTTGAGAGCTCTTTTCTTCTTTGATCTTTTGAAACTGTACGGACAGAAATATACAGGAGGAACGACAGGTATTGTAACTCCGTTAAGGTATGATCCGAAAGCAATGCAGGCAAGAGGAACAATTACCCAGAATGAAGCACAGATTGAGTCTGACTTCAATACAGGTTTGGCAATGATGATCGCTAATACTGCAGGAGCTGGGGTTGATAATGCTTCAAAAGTAGATATGACAGTTAATGGAGTTAAAGCTTTAATGAGCAGATATTATCTTTACAAAGGAAATTATGCTAAAGTAAGAACACTTGTTAATGAAATTGTTAGTTCTGCAGCATTTCAGGTTATACCTGCAGCATCATATGTTGGTTCATGGAAGTCTCCTAAGCAAAATAACAGTATTTTTGAATTAGCAGTAGGTGTTGCTGGATCAAACGGTACAGATTCGTGGGGATATATATTTAACTATGATGGATATTCCAACACTGTAATGAGTGATAATCTATATGCTCAATATGATCCAAATGACGTTAGAATAAGTGGTTCTATGATCGTTATTGATGGTGAGGTTTATCTTAACGGAAAATATCCTAATCTTGAAGGAACAGATAATATTAAGATTATAAGATACGAAGAGGTTATTTTAAATGGTGTAGAAGCTGAGTTGGCTTCAGGAGGCAATGCTGGAAAAGCATTGACCTACTATAACATGATTCTTCAAAACAGAGGTCTTGCGGCAGCAAGTTCAGTTAGTCTTGCTGATTTAAAACTTGAAAGAGCTAAGGAATTAGTAGGAGAAGGTCTTAGAATGTGGGATTTACTAAGATGGGGAGATCCGGTACCTAGACCTGCAGGGGCTAGTACGAATCCACTTCTTACGGCATTCCCTATTCCAAGAATAGAGACGGACATTGCAGGGACGCTCGTAACGGCTAATCCGGGTTATGATAACTAAGAAGAAATAATAAAAAAGCTTGGGACTACTCAAGCTTTTTTTATTATTTCTATTCGAAAAATATACAATTATGAATAAATTTAATACAACTTTGTTATTAGTAGGATTTAGTTTTTTTTCTCTTGCTCAGGTAACGAATAAGAGTGGAAACGTAGGAACCAATAATGTTCAACGGCTCCTCTTTGAAGAGAGAAAATTAATAGGAGATACGGAAACAAGGGACGGAAGTCCCTATTTTAACGGTGATACTTTTAAAAAAGCAAGTATTTATGGATATTCTAAAGATATTCCTGATCTTCGCTATAATGCATTTAGTGATGAAATGGAATTTTATAACGGAAAAGATATTTATTCTGCCAATAAAGAAAATGGGCAAATCATCAAATTCAATGACGGGAAAATATACGAATGTCTAAATTATAACCTTGATGGAAAAGATAAATTAGGATATCTTGTACAATTGGTTAGTAATCCGGAGAAATATTCTTTATATAAGCGGGAAAAGATAGAGTTATTGAAAGGGGAGAAGAGCAATAATGGCATCACAAAAGATAGAAATGATTATTATGCTAAAGAAAAAGATGTATATATTATTCAGAAAAATGGAGTTTTTACAAAAATAGCTAAAAATAAAAAAGAATTTTTAAATGATTTTATGTTTAAAAAAAATGAACTGAATGAATTTATCAAAGAAAAGCAAATTAATCTTAAATTGGAATCTGATTTAATTAAACTGATAGTTTATATGAATTCGTTGTAAATATAGATCATTCGTTATATTGTAAGTATAGCCGAGAAGTTTTTCTCCGGTTTTTTTATTGTTTAAAAATAGTTTTTGGGTAGTGTCTTTTTTTTGAGAGTTTTATTGTATCATAACATCTGTAAAAATAGCTTTTATGCCTTTGGGCTATGTCGAACCTTCGGTTTTAGGTTAAGTTTAACTGAGTTTAAAACAGACTTATTTTATACTTTTAATGTCCTACAAAAAAGGTTAAACAAGTTTTTCTTAAAAATAAGTTTATAAATATCACTTATTAGCTATTTATTTTATCAATTTTCTCTTAAAATACTCAAAAATTATTTTTATATTTTTCGTTAATATTTCACTTTTGATTAATATTTTTTATTGTTTTAAATAAATTGATTGACTTTGATTTTATTTTTACTTTTCGTTAAAATTTCCTTAATCTTCGGATTCCTTTATTTTTTGTCAGATTTTTAAAGAGAACAAAACGTATTTTTTATCATTTCTGAAAGATCGTTATGGATTTTCCCTTTATTGATGCGGGTTTTGGCCGTTTAATAAATTGATGTTCATAATTTTTATTAACATATTTGTCACTTCAATATATTAAAATTTGTTAATATGAATGTGAAATTACGCGTTTTGACAGCGGGTGTCCTGTTTTTTACAGGGCAGGCTGTACTGGCTCAGCAAAAAGAGCCGAAGGACAACAAAGACAAGGAAAACAAGATTGAGGAAGTAGTTGTTTTGGGATACAGCAAGACTGCCACAAAAGCTAAAACGACAACATCTTCGGTAACAGTAGGTGCTGAAACTCTGGAAAACAGACCCAACATCTCCGTATTGAACTCAATTCAGGGTACAGCACCGGGAATTGTAGTAAACTCAGCTTCCGGTTCTCCCGGCTCAGGAAAATTCAATATCCTGATCAGAGGAGCAAGTTCTCTGAACGGATCTACGGATCCGCTATATGTTGTGGATGGAGTGATTACTTCAGGCTCTCAGTTCAGAAACCTGAACTCTTATGATATTGAAACATTCAGTATCCTGAAAGATGCCCAGGCAACAGCAATCTATGGAAACAGAGCCGCAAACGGAGTGGTTGTGATTACAACAAAAGGAGGGAAATTCAACTCAGGATTAAAGGTTTCTTATGATGCATTAACCTCATTCAGCAAATTACCTGAGGCTGATTACAATATGGCCAATGGGCGACAGCTGCTGCAGATTCAGAAAGGACTGCTGACGGGCCAGGGTGGTTCTATGACGCAGGATCAGATCGATAATTGGGGAGTGAATACAGACTGGAACAAACAGTTTACCCGTATCGGCATGTCCCAGCAGCATAACCTGTCTATTACTGGAGGAGGTGAAAATATCAACAACTTCCTTTCATTAGGCTATCTGGACAGTGAGGGAACAGTGAAGTCTACTGATTTCAAGAGGTTTACGATGAGAAATAATCTTAACGGTAAATCTAAGGACGGAAGATTAACTTTCGGTTCCATCATCGGTCTTGGATATTCCAGAAGAAACCAGCTGGATGATGAAACAAACACAGGAATTGCCAATAATACCCTTCAGAATCCTCTGTTCGGGGGAATTCTTTCCAGACCGTACATCGGGCCTTCCCCTTACGCAAATGGCCTTGAATTATTTAATGCCATCAAGGGAGACGCAGCCAACAACAGACAGTGGATCCTTCAGGATAATATCAATGGCGGGATCAGAAACAGATTTACAGAGATCAGCATCTCTGCTAATGCCAACGTTAATTATAAACTTACAGATTACCTGAGTGTAGGAAACAGAACAGGTATCGAATACAAACAGTACGAAAGAATTTTTGCAAGATCTCCGCTGGGTTACCTTTCCATAAGTGTTGCCAATGGAGACGGAGCTCAGTACGGAGGGCATGAGGAGTTTACAACGACAAGAGATTTAACATTCAACAGTATTACCAATATTACATTCAACAAATCTTTTGGAGACCATACCATCAGCGCCGGAGCCTATATGGACTATATCAAAGCGCACGTGAATACAACCATTCAGAGACAGAATGGACTGAATCCGCTACAATGGGAGTTTGGTGCAGGAACAGGATATATTCCGTTTAATCCGGATACGCCGGGACTTTATAATCCTCAGGCAAGAGCATCAAAAATAACAGGTGGAACCCTGGCTTATTTTGGAACTGTGGATTACGATTATAAAGACAAGTACGGGGTAAGTGGAGTTGTGAGAAGAGACGGGTCTTACCGTTTCCTTCCTACCAACAGATGGGAAACCTTCTGGTCTGTGGCAGCAAGATGGAACATCAATAAAGAAGATTTCATGGCCAATTCCGGGTTCAGATTGCTTAAATTAAGAGCTTCAATCGGTACTACGGGTAACCAGAACCTGGGAATCGCTTCAGATAATTCCAATCCGTTGGTTTTGCTTCCTAATAACTTCCTTGAACTGTACAACGGCTTTTCAGGATATCAGAATATGCTGGGATATAATTTCGTTAACCTTTCCAACCCTTATTTAAGATGGGAACAGGTAAAACAGACCAACATAGGGATTGATTACAATTATAAAGGATTGATTGAGGGAAGTTTTGATTATTATCAGAAAAGAACATCCAGAATGTTCAACGATCTTCAGAAATCATCCGTTACCGGTACCTATGCGATCAGAGGAAATGACGGGGTTCTTGATAATAAGGGAATTGAAGGGTTAATCAGATATAACGCGATCAGAACTGAAACTACAAAGCTGTCTGTTTTCGCAAATGCAGCTTACAACTCCAACAAAATCGTTTCAATGGGCAGTGAAAACCTTGCCGGAGATGTAGTAAATGCCATAGGAGGGCCGGCAGGTCAGTATCAGCTATATCCGTACGTTGGAGTAAATCCTGACAATGGAAACTTACAGTTCCTTGATAAGAACGGAAATATTACCGAGGCTCCTACTTCTGCAGACCGAAGACTTACCGGAAAATCCAGATATGCCAAATTTACAGGAGGTTTCGGATTTAATTTCCAGCACAAAGGCTGGTATTTCGATACGTTATTCTCTTTCCAACAGGGAGGATGGATCTTTGATAACCTGCAGTCCTGGGTATTTGATCCTAGTGCCGCAGCCAACAGAAACCTTTCAGCAGATCTGTTAAATGCATGGACACCTCAAAACAGAGATACCGATGTGCCTGCACTGAGAGCAACCAACCTAAGCTTAGGATCTTCAGACAGATTTTTACACAGATCAGACTTTATAAGACTTAAGAATATTTCAGTAGGATACAGCTTTACCAAAAGCCAGTTAGGTAAACTACCGGTAAAAGGGATTAAAGTATTTGTTCAGGCGGAAAACCTTTATACCTGGACGAAATGGAAAGGATTTGATCCGGAGCCGATTACTTCCTACTCACTGAATGTTTATCCTAACCCTAAAACCGTATCGGTAGGTTTAAATGTTGATTTTTAATATAGAAGAATTATGAAAAGAGTTATAAATACAATATACGTTGCTGTTGCCTTATCATCCGCAGCATTTACATTAAGCAGCTGTCAGGATGCGCTTGATATCAGACAGCCCGGAGAACTGCAGGACTTTGAGGTCTATACAAGCGTTGCCAATCTGAATGAAGTTTTAAATGGTTCCGTATATGCCCAGCTGGATCCGATTGATGAGATTTATTTTACAGCCGTATTTACCGATGAAGTAAAACCAGGCTCCGGAAGCGGAGGACAGGAATATTCACTGCACAGACACTTCCTTGATGCAGCAAGCCCTGTGGTAACCGGAGGAACAGTAAGCACCGTAGCAAGTGACGGAATCTGGCTGAATAATTACAGAGTAATTAACAGAATTAACAGGTTGCTTGAAGGAGCAAAGAGAGTTACTCCTGCCAATGATGACGAAAAGAAGCTCTATAATTCAATTCTTGCGCAGGCAAGAGCAATCAGAGCCTATTGCTATGTACAGCTGGAAGCCTATTTTTCTATGAATATGAAGAAAACTGATGCTTTAGGAGTAATTATTCTGAAAGATGTTCCTGTGAATGAAGCCCAGTTGCCAAGATCTACCAACCAGGAGGTATATGACTTCATTAATGCCGATCTTGATTATGCAAGAAATATATTGGGGTATTCAGTTGCCTCTAACAAAATAGCAAGATATTCGGTAGACAGAGGATTCGTCAATGCTCTTACAGCCCGTTTTAACCTGTACAGAGGAAATATGGCTCTGGCTAAACAATATGCCGATGATGTTATTACCAACTCAAAATTATCACTTACGAAGGCTTCCCCGTCTACAACTTTAGATGATGATCCTGCAAGTCCGACTTTCGGCCAGGATCTTACAATAAATTCTAAAGAATGGAAAGCGAAATTTTATAATGTTGCCTCCTCCTTTAATCCATACAGAAATCTTTGGAATGATTTTGACAGGGGAGAAATTATCTTCTCGTTAAACAGGTTACCGCTGGGTGCCGGACAGAGTATCGGATCAAGATGGAATACCAATCAGTCCGTGATCAATGGTTCTCCGATGTGGTTCTGGGGAAGAAATCTGTATAATCTCTTCCAGGCAATTCCCGGAGATATAAGAAAATATGCTTATGTAGATCCTTCATCAAAAGAAAACATCAACTATGAGACCGCAGTAGCAGGAACGACCAGAAACGATGCATTGGTGATCGATAAATATCCGGGTAAAACAAGTACACCTATCAGAAACGATATCAAGGTATTCAGACTGTCAGAAATGTATTTCATTTTAGCTGAAGCTGAAGCAGCAGCAGGAAACCTTTCTGCAGCTCATGATCATATTCAGAAAGTAAGAGAGGCAAGAAACTATCTTGGGCAGGCGGTTACTCCAAACTATTCAAGTGTGCAGGCAGCCTATGCCGATATTCTGAAAGAACGCAGAATTGAACTTGCACTGGAAGGGCACCGTTACCTTGATCTGAAAAGACTTGCCGTACAGGCAGGCGTAAGCATGGACAGACACCCTACGGATGACATCGTACCTGTGAAGAATCTTGCTAATGGCGATGACAGGTATACTTTACCTATTCCGATCAAAGAAATCTCTGCAAACCCTAACGTGCAGCAGAATGACGGGTATTAGTCATCAGCTGGACTACCTCTTTTAAGGGAGACACAGTTAAAACTAAACGGATTTTAATTATTTTAATTTTAAAAGCTGTCTCAATGATTATTGAGGCGGCTTTTTTATTAACCGTTAATCCTGTAAATACTGATCGGAGTACAGTATCCCGTCCTGAAAATTTTTGGGAGTAATACCTACCAGCTGTTTAAATACCCTTGTAAAATAGTTCGTATCCGAAAATCCGGTTTGGTAAGCAGTTTCTTTAATACTGTTCTGGTTCGAAAGTAATTCTTTGGCCTTGCTGATCCTTTCCTGCAGAATAAAATCATTGGGAGAAGTACCCAGCTCATCCTTAAACATCCTGAAAAAATTCGATTTGCTCACGTAGGCAAGTTTGGCAATACTTTCAATAGAAAGCTTCTGATGAAGGTTTTTCCTGATATAGTCTACCGCAAAACCTATTCTGGATTTATTCTTGGCCACATTTTTTTCTACCATACTTCTGGCCTGGGTCTGCATCAGCCTGATCAGAAGTTCTTTCAGCGCAAGATCGGCCATAATATCCTTTTGGGAATTGTCGTCCATTGCAATCCTCATAATATTGTTGGTGGCAGAAGCCAGGGATTTATTATTAAAAAGAAAATATTCATCCAGCTGAATATTCCATTGGGAAGTTTCATCCGCTTTGGGCAGACTGTAATTAAAATAATTGAGGGAGTCTTCGATAAAGTCAGGATTAAGGCTCAGTGAAATACACTGTGTAGGAGATTCATCCGCATCAGGGAAATCAATCACCATCGTTTCGCCCGGAGCAACCAGGATGCTTTCCCCCGGAAAATAATCAAAGTAATTCGTTTTGCGATCCAGCTTCATGTGCTTTTTGCCTCTCAGCATCGCTGTAAAAGCAATATTTTCAAAATGAAGTTTAACACCGAAAGCCGCTTTATGTGTTTCATATATACTGAACTCACAGTTGTTTAGACTGAATTTGGTCTGGTTTTCCACAAGACTGGTCAGCTTGTTTTCATTCTTTAATTCAGGAGTATTTAATAAAAATTTATTATTGCTGTACATTTCTAAACATTTTAAGGATCGGACTCACTCAAATATAGAAATTTTAGCACAGTGTTGTTGTTAATAAAATTATAAAATTGAGGTCCTGCACTATTTTGAAGTGTTTTTGTACGATTGTGCTATATCTTTTTTCCGTTGAGATGTAATTTGGCATTACAAAAATTAAAAACAATACTAATATGAGCACAATGACAGAACCGAGATCAGAGACCGCATTTCAGTGGCCTGAATTCAAAAACAGATACGATAATTATATTGACGGAAAATTTACTCCACCGGTAAACGGACAGTATTTTGATGTGGTTTCTCCGGTAGACGGCAAAAGCTTTACCCAGGTGGCCCATTCCTCAAAAGAAGATCTTGAGCTGGCAGTAAATGCTGCCGATAAAGCATTCCAGACATGGAAAAATACATCATCCACGGAAAGAAGTATCATCCTGAACAAAATTGCAGACAGAATGGAGCAGAACCTCCAGTATCTTGCTGTGGTGGAAACCATCGATAACGGAAAAGCAGTAAGAGAAACACTGGCGGCAGATTTACCTTTAGCCATAGACCATTTCAGATACTTCGCTTCCGTGATCCGCGCAGAAGAAGGCTCCCACAACGAACTGGACAAAGATACCGTGTCACTTATCGTTCACGAACCGCTGGGCGTTATCGCACAGATCATTCCGTGGAATTTCCCGATTCTGATGGCCATATGGAAGCTGGCACCGGCATTGGCGGCAGGAAACTGCGTGGTGCTGAAACCCGCAGAAAGCACCCCGGTTTCTATTTTGGTTTTAATGGAAATCATTGGAGATCTTCTTCCCGCAGGAGTGGTGAATATCGTTAACGGTTTCGGGGCAGAACTCGGAAGAGCGCTTGTTACCAATCCTAAAGTATCAAAAGCGGCATTCACCGGATCTACGGCCACAGGACGCCTGGTGATGCAGTACGCAACGGAAAATATCATTCCTGTTACCCTGGAACTGGGTGGAAAGTCTCCGAATGTTTTCTTTAATTCCGTAATGGATGCGGACGATGAATTCCTGGATAAAGCAATTGAAGGCGCAGTTCTTTTTGCCCTTAATCAGGGAGAGATCTGTACGTGCCCGTCAAGACTCCTGGTTCAGGAAGACATTGCAGATGCCTTTATTGAAAGGGTCATCGAAAGAGTAAAAGCCATCAAGATCGGAAACCCGCTGGATAAAACGGTAATGATGGGGGCTCAGGCTTCGCAGATTCAGAAAGATAAGATTCTTTCCTACATTCAGCTGGGAAAAGAAGAAGGAGCGGAAGTTCTTGTAGGGGGAGACGTTAATAATGCAGGAGAAGGTCTGGAAGACGGATTTTATATCCAGCCGACGATTTTCAAAGGCAACAACAGGATGAGAATTTTCCAGGAGGAGATCTTCGGTCCGGTACTGGCCTTTACGACTTTCAAAGACGAAGAGGAAGCTGTAAAAATTGCCAACGATACCATATATGGACTGGGAGCGGGAGTGTGGACGAGAGATGCCCATCAGCTGTATAATATTCCGCGTCAGATCCAGGCAGGGAGAGTTTGGGTAAACCAGTACCATTCCTATCCGGCAGGCGCTCCGTTCGGAGGATATAAGCAGTCCGGGATTGGCCGTGAAAACCACAAAATGATGCTGGATCACTACCGTCAGACCAAGAATATGCTGATTTCCTACAACAAAAACAAATTAGGTTTCTTTTAATTTTAATATTAGGGCGTGCCCGTTTGCCCCGGCGGAGCCGGGGCAAAACGGTCGGGCTGTTCCAGGGCTTCACTTCGTTTCGGTGCTCCATTTCATTCCGCACCGGCTCGTTCCTCGCCGCCCTTCCCATCCCTCACGCAGACAAACGTTATCCTTATCCGGAAATTTTGGATGAGAAGAAAAGTCAGAACCTCTGGCTGAACAAAAACATTATGAAATAAACCGGATACAGAAATTGGGGAATAAATAAAAATTTCAAATATATTCCTGCAGGCACTTAACAAAGAATACCTGTGCAGTACATGGATCAATAAGACGTAAACTTATCAGATAGTACAGAATCTTTGTATTTCAAAAATAAGCGGAGCGGCCTTGTTTATCTTAAAAATATACTGTTATTATTCACCTTTGTATTGCTTTGTGATTAATAAAAAATCTCTGTCTGTTCATTATCCGTGAATGATAAATCAGTCAGGAAATTTACCATTAACCCTTTACTAATAAAAAAAACTTCAACCCATATGATTCCAAAAACAATGAAAGCCGCCGTAGTTCAGGGCTACGGGCAACCCCTTAAAATCGAAGAAGTTCCGGTAAGAGAACCCGGAAGATATGAAGTACTCGTAAAAGTAATAGCCTGCGGAGTCTGCCATACCGATCTGCATGCAGTAGACGGAGACTGGCCGGCAAAACCCAAAATGCCCCTGATTCCCGGACATGAAGGCGTAGGAATTGTGGTAGCCTGCGGACCCGAAGCACAGGTAAAAGAAGGAGATGCCGTAGGAGTTCCGTGGCTGTACAGTGCGTGCGGATGCTGCGATTACTGTATTACAGGCTGGGAAACCCTCTGTGAAGCCCAGAAAAACGGAGGTTACAGTGTAGACGGAGGTTTTGCGGAATATGTGATTGCAGATTCCAGATATGTGGGACATTTAAAATCCGATGTCAACTTTTTAGAAATAGCCCCGATTTTATGTGCAGGAGTTACCGTTTATAAAGGATTGAAAGAAACCGAAACCAGGCCCGGTGAATGGGTCGCCATCTCGGGAATCGGAGGATTGGGACATGTAGCCGTTCAGTACGCCAAAGCAATGGGAATGCACGTAGCGGCAATTGATGTAGCAGATGATAAACTTGAACTGGCTAAAAAATTAGGAGCAGATTTGGTGGTCAATGCAAAAACCACAGATCCCGGAGAATATCTTCACAAAGAAGTTGGAGGTATGCACGGTGCATTGATTACAGCGGTTTCTCCGATTGCCTTCAAACAGGGAATAGACGTACTGAGAAGAAAAGGAACCATTGCCCTCAACGGCCTGCCTCCCGGTTCTTTTGAACTTCCGATCTTTGAAACTGTTTTAAAAAGAATTACCGTAAGAGGTTCTATTGTAGGAACAAGAAAAGACCTTCAGGAAGCACTGGATTTCGCCAATGAAGGCCTTGTAAAAGCTACCGTGACCTCTGCAAAACTGGAAGACATCAATGACGTATTTGATAAGATGAAAAAAGGACAGATAGACGGAAGAATCGTTTTAGATATAGCCGGTTCAAATTAAAGATGAGCTAATGGACCCGGTATCAAATAGCCGGGTTTTTCTGTTAAAAAGTTGTAGTGAAAGATTAAAATTGATCAGCTTGATTAAAAAAATCTGCTCAATCTGCCGGATCCGCAAAAGAAGATACTTTTAGTAGCAATTGTTCCCTGATTTTAAACAGATTCTTAATATAAAAAAATCAACACAATTTAAAGTTAAGAATAGCTCTAAATAAAAGAAATCTCAATTTTTTAAGGCTGTATCACATTTCATCTCCGATGAAATCCTTACGCCTTTTTAAAACATTCAAAAAATAAAAAATAGCGTCTCAGCGCTTATCCAACTACGGAAAAACCTGAATTAACTAAGAAAAGCAGCTATGGAAACAAAAATATCCAGACTATCCGCTACAAAAAAAGCCCTTGAGGTAATCCGCGAACTGGAAACAAAATATGGGGCATTAATGTTTTATCAGGCAGGAGGATGCTGTGAAGGAACTCAGCCGCAGTGTTTTGAAAAAGGAGGATTCTTTCCCAGAATGAATGATGCCATGATAGGAACGGTCAACGGTCATGAATTCTGGATAGACCGGGACCTCTTTGAATACTGGAAATATTCCCATTTTACCCTTGATGTAACCGATGGGTTCGGTCCGGGAGGATTTTCACTGGAAACCCCTCTAGGTAAGACTTTTAAAGTACATTACCAGCTGTTCACTCCGGAAGAATACGGAAATCTGGAGCCGGTAAAGCGCAGCGAATAAGCAATGATTAATCTGTGGCTGAAAGATCAGGTCTTCACAAACCGGTTTACAAACATGGCTGCAACCACATCTCCCACAGCATTAAGAACCGTAGCCAAAGGATCTACCAGCGTTCCTATGATCATCACGGCAGGAATAGCTTCCTGGGGCAGCTTATACACCGAAATCATCAGCATTTCCCCGATGTACCCTCCGTTCGGAATACCACCGGCTACAATACTTACAAATACAGTGATCCCCAAAGCCAGCAGAAGATTGGCAGGATCAAAGAAATCTTTCCCGATAATCAGAAAAGCAACATAGATCTTGATGATTGAAGACATCGAAGAGCCGTTCTTATGAAGCGTGGTTCCGATCGGAATCACAAGATTCGCAATAGAGTTAGGAATACCGATCTTAGAGGCTGCCTGAAGGTTGGCAGGCATCGTAGCAAAGCTGCTGCACGTACTTAAAGCCGTAAGGGTAGGGTAAGCGGCATTGCTCCAGAACCCTTTGATACCTCTCTGCCCGTCTGCCATAAATGCATATAACGTAAAAAACAAAAAGAAATAAACAATTCCGGCTATATAGTACAAGCCCAAAGGTTTTGCATAAAATCCGAAAAGCTGAGGTCCTAATGTCGCAACCTGATACGCAAAATAAGCGCCCAGACCTATGGGAGCAAGCTTCATAATCAACAGAAGAAGTTCTTTCATCACTTCATATCCCGAAGCTATAAATACCCTGAAAGGCTCTCCCTTTTCACCTGCTTTCCGGGCAGAAAACCCTGTAAGAAAAGCAAAAATAAGAAGTGCCAGCATATTCTGTCTGGAAAAAAGTGCCGTGAATTCGCCCACTGTGAAAAAGCCTACAATCCGGTCCCCCCACGTATCGGTATTCGCTGCTTCTGTTATGGTTTCACTGCTTCCGGAAACCCCCGAGACAGGAAAAAGATACACCGCGCAGATGGTGAAAACAGCTGCTGTAAGAATAAAGAACAGAAACGTTAAAGACATGGTGAGAATAATTTTCCCAAACTTAGACTGCTGCTCCAGGGAAGCAATAGAGTTCGATACGGCAAAAAATACCAGAGGAACCACACTCACAAAAAGAAGATTGAGAAAGATATCTCCCAGCGGCTTAATATATTCCACAACACCGGGTGCTGTAATCCCTATAATGCTGCCAACCGTAATTCCTAAAAGTAAAAGTATAATTCCTGAGTAGTTTTTCAAGACCTCTTTCATGCAGTACTTTTTATCAAAGATAGGCTTATTTTTAACATTCTGTTATACAATTTTCAGAGGCAAATTTCATAAATTTGAGTAAATATCGTTTCTATGGCTTATATAGATTACTATAAAATTCTGGGCGTAGATAAAAGCGCAACACAGGATGACATTAAAAAGGCTTACCGTAAACTGGCGAGAAAACTGCATCCTGACCTTAATCCCGATGACAAAGAGGCCGAAAGAAAATTCAAGGAACTGAACGAAGCCAATGAAGTGCTCAGCAATCCTGAAAACCGTGCCAAATACGACAAATACGGCGAAAACTGGAAACATGGGGAAGAATATGAAAAGGCCCGGCAGCAGCAGCAAAGGCAGTATCAGCAGCAGAATTATGGAGGAGGAGGATTTTCCGGTGCTGATTTCGGCGAAGGCGAAGATTTTTCCGATTTCTTCCAGAATATGTTTGGCGGAAACAGCAGCGGAGGCTTTGGAAGAAGCTCACGCGGAAGTGCTTCCGGAAAATTCAAAGGACAGGATGTTCACGCAGAACTGAATTTAAATTTACGGGATGCCGCCCAAACCCATCCGCAAACCTTTGAAATCAATGGTAAAAAAGTAAGGATTACGATTCCTGCGGGAGTATATGACGGGCAGCAGATCAAGCTGAAAGGCCACGGAAATCCGGGATTTAACGGCGGCCCCCACGGTGATCTCTATATCACATTCAATATTCCGGCAGATCCTGATTTTGAAAGAACAGGCGACGATCTGAAAACCAAAGTAGCCATTGATCTGTACACAGCTGTTTTAGGAGGCGACGTAAAAGTGAATACCCTCAGTGGAAGTGTCAGCCTTAAAGTAAAACCGGAAACCCAGAACGGAATGACCGTAAGATTAAAAGGCAAAGGCTTTCCCGTATACAAAAAAGAAGGGCAGTATGGAGACCTGTTCGTAACTTACGAAGTAAAGCTGCCGGTAAACCTTACTGAGAAGCAGAAAGAACTTTTTGAACAACTTAAAAATTCCTAAGCCATGAGTGAAAGAATATCCCGAGAAGAACTCGTAAGAATATACAATATAGAGATCACTTTTTTTGATGAACTCGTAGATTACGGATTATTAAGCATACACATTGAAGACAATATAAGCTATCTGATGTATGAAGATCTTCCTGATCTGGAAAAATTTGTCAACTGGCACTACGACCTCGAAATCAATCTGCCGGGAATGGAAGTCATCCATCATATGCTGAAAAAACTGGATACCCTGAAACGCAGGAACCGGGAACTGATGAATAAGCTTGCCGCCATCAGTGATCAATACGGGGAAGAAGAGTAGAAAATTAGAGTTGTCTTCTGAATTTTAAATGGTTTCAATTTTATAAGAGCGACAAAAGACAGAAAACTTTTTAATACTTTTAATAAGTTAACATGCCAACCATATAAAAGCACACGCCGGTCTTTAAAAATCTACGATTACCATTTACCAAAGCATAAAACTGCTCGATCTGCATAATCAGCCTTTACTTTGTATTCAGGTAAAAAGAAATAACTTTATTCAATAGAGGCGGACTTTAGTGGAAATTAAAATGTAAAAGTTCTCCCGGATTCAAATGCTGCACTGGAGTTAAAATAATTTCCGCATTCAGACTATTTCGTTTAGCTTTGCAGAATAGAGCAATGAATCGTTATGAATGAAGAAAAGATTATTATTTTAAAGCCTAAAAGACAGGATTTTGAAGAAATATACTTCAGCGGGAACCAGGGAAGCCTGTTATTTTCACCTACTACAAAGAGTAAAACCATTTTTACCATAGCTTCAGCAGTGATTCTGGGGGCCGCTTTTCTTTTAAAAGATCAGTTCAGTAAAGAAAATCAGGGGATTTTATATTTTCTGAGTTTTATTTTTCTGTTGTGTGCGGTTTTCCTGTCGGTAAGCATCAACAAGGTTTCAAGATGGAAAAAACAGGTAAATACATACCTTAATGTACTTGAAAGCTGCAACGTATACGAAATCAGGTTTGATCAGAATTTTTTTGTGGTAGCCATTGATGATGAAAAAGAATCCAGCGAATGGAAAGACTTTGATTATTTTGAAAACAATGACCGTTTCATTTCCCTCGAAGGCAAATACAGCTATATGTTTCCCAGGAAATCTATGAGCGAAAAAGATTACAGTCTCCTTAAAAAAACGCTTAAAGAACAGATCAAAGCATAAAAAAATCAGAGCATATTTCCGCTCTGATTTTTTATGTATGGGGAATTTTGAAAATCAGTATTTTCTTAATTCATTCTTTTATTATTCCAGCCATCCCATCTCTTTCATCCACTCATCATTGTAGATCTTTCCTACATATCTTGAACCGTGGTCGTGAAGAAGTACAACAATAACATCGTCTTTGGTGAACTGGTCTTTCATCTGGATTAGAGAAGCAATCGCACTTCCGGCAGAATACCCGCAGAAAATTCCTTCTTCTTTTGCCAGTTTTCTCGCATAGATGGCACCGTCCTTATCCGTTACTTTTTCGAAATGATCAATAACGGACATATCATAGTTCTCGGGAATAATATCTTCCCCGATCCCTTCCGTAATATAAGTATAGGCATGGTCGTAGTGAAGCTCTCCTGTTTCATGGAATTCTTTAAGGATAGATCCGTAAGTATCCACACCAATCACTTTAATATCAGGATTTTTCTCCTTGAAGAAAGTTCCGCACCCGGTAATGGTACCTCCTGTTCCGGCTCCTGCTACAAAATGCGTCAGTTTACCTTCTGTCTGTTCCCAGATTTCAGGAGCGGTAGATTCATAGTGAGCCGCTCTGTTGGATAAATTATCATATTGGTTCACGTACCATCCGTTTTCCGTCTCCTTAGCCAGTCTTTTGGAAACCGAATAATAAGAACGCGGATCGGTAGGTTTTACATCAGTAGGGCACACAATTACTTCTGCTCCTACCGCGCGGAGAATATCACATTTTTCTTTGGACTGCTTGGAGTTGGTTACAAAAATACATTTGTAGCCTTTGATGATCGCAGCAAGAGCCAGCCCCATTCCTGTATTTCCGGAAGTTCCTTCAATGATGGTTCCGCCCGGCTTTAATCTGCCGTCTTTTTCGGCATCCTCAATCATTTTCAGAGCCATTCTGTCCTTTACAGAATTTCCCGGATTGAAGGTTTCAACTTTTGCCAGAACTAAAGCCGGAAAATCTTCACCTAAAACTTTATTAAGCTGTACAAGAGGAGTATTTCCGATCGTTTCAAGAATATTTTTTGCGTATTTCATAAATGGTTTATAAGCGGTTGCAAAGATAAGGCTTTAAAAATTAGCCGTGCAATTTAGAATAAATGAATTATTAAAAGCGAATCGTTAATTGGATAGTAATTTATTAAGTGCCCGACGGGCCGGGAATTACCATTGCCTCTTCACTCTTAGTTATATTTGATCACTTTCACCGGAGAGATCTTACTGATCAGGTAGCTTGGAATGATCAGAGCCAGTCCGGAAATAAGAAGTATTCCCAGTGAAATAGAAATGATAGCAATAGGATTAAGATCTACCGGAACTGTGCTTACGTAATAGTTTTCAGGATTAAGCTTAATGATGCCGAAGAATTTCTGGATCAGAATAAGACCGAGACCGATGGCATTTCCGTACAGGAGTCCTGGGATCATAATGATCAGGGTATAATTGATGAAAGTAGCTCTGATCTGGGCATTGCTGGCACCCAGTGTTTTCAGAAGCCCGATAGAATTGGTCCTTTCAATAATCAGGATCAGGAGAACCATAATGATATTGATAACTACCACCACCAGCATGATGATGATGATCAGGGCAATATTCGTGTCAAATATGCTGATCCAGTCGTTGATCTGAGGGTATTTTTCAGTTGCTTTTTCTGCATAATTCTTATAGCCGATAAATTTTTCAACCTCAGGGAAATCTTTATCAATATCGTTGACATTTTTCAGGAAAATATCAATTCCGCCCACTTCATCAGGTTTCATTTCCTGGATTCTCCTTACATGATTGATTCCGCCGATAACGAACTGGTCGTCAATCATTTTAATATCGGTTTTGTAGATGCCGGTAATTCTGAATTTGCGGTAGATAGGCTTCTGGTCGGCTTTTGAAAATACAGTTACAATACTGTCGTTAACTTTAAGGTGAAGGTCATTCGCTACTTTTTGAGATATGGTAACATCATTATTGAAGCCCTTTTCCGTTACCGTCGGTGTAGTTCCGGCAACCAGGAATTTTTTAAATCTCAGGCTGTCGAAATCCTTACCGATGCCTTTAAAGATGATCCCGGCAAAGCTGTGTTCATTCCGCATAATTCCGGTAACCGTAGCATATTTCTGAACACTTTCCACATCAGGAAGCTCTCTGATCTTTTGAATATTTAATCCTTGGTTATCTAAAATAGACGTGTTATACGATGAATTGGACCTCGTAGAGCGCAGGGTAATATGACCGCTGAAATCTGCCAGTCTCTCTTTAATGGCTTTCTTTGAACCGAAGCCGGTAGCTACGGTGATTAAAGAAACAATGATTCCCAAAGCCACAGAAAGCCTGCCGATGAAGATGATAACCCTTGAAAGGTTATTTTTGTTATCTTTGGAAAACGCTATTTTTCTAGAGAAATATAAAGGAAATTTCAAGCTTATGAATTTAGATTTCAAAATTAAAAATTTACTTCTGATTTGCCTAATTTTTTTAGGAGTATTCAACCAATATTATTCTCAGACCCAAGATCAAACGGATTTTAAAACCGGGGCCGATCAGCCTGAGGTTTACCTGCCGCTACTGAAAAATAAAACCGTAGGTGTGGTGACTAACCAGACCGGACTGATGAGTGACAGAACCCATGTTGTAGATTTTCTGGTGAAAAATAACATAAAAATCAAAACAATTTTTGCTCCGGAACATGGTTTCCGGGGAGATGCGGATGCCGGGGAGAAAGTGAAAAACGGAGTGGATGTAAAAACCGGAATCCCGATTGTTTCCTTATACGGAAACAATAAAAAGCCCAAGCCGGAACAGCTGAAAGGAATTGATATCGTTGTGTTTGATATACAGGATGTAGGGGTAAGGTTTTATACGTACATTTCTACGTTATCTTATCTGATGGAAGCCGGAGCTGAAAACAACGTTGAAATCATGGTGCTGGACCGCCCTAATCCACATGACGGTTATACAGACGGGCCTGTTTTAAGGAAAAAATGGTCAAGCTTTATAGGAATGCATGAAGTACCGGTAGTATATGGGCTCACAATAGGAGAGTACGGCAAAATGGTGAATGGTGAAAACTGGCTCAAAAACGGCATTCAGGCAAAATATACCCTGATCCCAATGAAAAATTATCATAAAAAACAGCGTTATCCTGTTTCAGATAAGCCTTCTCCCAACCTTCCGAACGATAAATCAATCAACCTGTACCCAAGTTTATGTTTTTTTGAAGGTACTCAGGTTTCTGCAGGAAGAGGAACAGATCTGCCGTTCCAGGTTTACGGATCACCGTGGACACCGGGGCTGCCTTATCAGTTTACTCCAAAACCTAATTTCGGAGCAAAGGATCCTTTCCTGAACGGAAAATTATGCTACGGTGAAAACCTTTCAGACTACCCGGAAGATCTTAGAGAACTGAATCTCGAATGGCTTATGAAAGCCTATAAAAACTATAAAAATCCACAGCAAGGCTTCTTTCTCGAAAACCTGTTTTTCGATAAACTGGCAGGCACAGATGAATTCAGGAAACAGATTATAGCCGGAAAATCAATTCAGGAAATCAAAGCTTCGTGGAAAAATGATCTGGAAAAATTTGAGAAGATCCGTAGCAGATACGTGGTATACCAGGATTAAGAAGTTAAGAGCCTGGGAGCCGGAAGAAGAAGTCCTTGAAACTTTCCTCTTTCTGCTCCCGGCTTTAAGCCTGTCCCGGCAGGTGTTTGTTAATTAATCAAAATTCTGTGGAGGTTTGCTGTCGTTCTTTCCTTTATTCAGGATAAAAAGACCAACAGATAATCCTATAACTCCGGCAAAAGCCGTCATCAGGGCTCTTTCCATTTTGTCAGGCTGGGTATTACCCAGATAATTCATTAAAAAAAGGATCACAAAAGTAATCACTGAAATAATAATATGATTTTTTCCGAACAGTTTCATGAAGATTATTTTATCTGGTAAGAAATCATGATCCCGCCTCTGTACGGAATAATTTCACCACTTTTATTATATTTTTGGGCCATATCATAGCGTTTGCCGCTTACACGGTCATATCCTTTATAGAAATCCTGGGCAGTTCCTATACCGGCGTAAATATCCATATTCCAGCGGTCGGACAGCTGAAACTGATATCCCCCTGTGACACCGAGTATCAGGGAATATCCTTTTTGATACATATTGGATTTAATGAAAGTTTCTCCTCTTTCATTACCGTACAGGTCGTTGTTCCAGTAATTCCATTTCTGCAGGGTAAATGCCGATGCAGCAATGTTGGCACCTATGTACCAATGGTTGAAAGCCTGATTAAAATAATATCTTCCCTCTACTGAAACCGAATAGTATTGCAGTTCATGCCCTGCAAATGATTTCCAGGGAGAGACAAGAACATCTGCCTGAAGTGTATATTTTTCGCTCAGCTGTTTTTCGGCAGCAACATTAATAACGCCAATCGGGGCAAGAAGGGCATTGCCTTTCAGATACAATTTTTTTTCCTGTTTCAGTTCCTGCTCCTGCTCCTGGGCTGTAAGTGTTCCTACAGACAGGACCGCAAAAAATCCTGCGAAAAATTTTCGTTTCATCATTAATTTTATTTTAGTTGATTTAGTAATTCATCGGCAAGGTTAGAGTCTTTTTGTGTCTGAACGGCTATATTCTTAGACATGGTAGCATAAGTTTTCGCCAATTGCTTATTCCCGGTCAGAGAATAAAGTTTGGCAAGAATATACGTGTTTTCAGAGGTTTCGCCCCGCATTACAGATTTTTCAGCCCATTCTGTGGCCTTCTTTAATGATGACGGCGTTTTTATATGATCGCTGAAGACCCATGCAGCCCTTAAAAGCTCATTAGGATCGAAAGCGTCAGAGTTTTTGTAATAGTCCAGTGCTGCTTTTTCAAATTCAGGGTAGTTGCCATGCTGCTCATAATAGCTTAGCTTGGTCTGGTTAAGCTTAGACTGTGCCAGCTCTTTTCCTACCAGCGGCTCTGCTGATTTCATAAAAAATTCCTCGTTGATCTTTTTATTTTTATCATCAATGGACTGTGCAAGGATTTTTGAAAGCTTCAGCTGACTGTCGAATTCTTTATAGGTATCTTCGGGAAGATATTTTACAATATCGGCTTTTCTTGATGAAAATGTTTTATAATTGCTGTCCTCCGTAGATTTCAGGAAATACAGCAGTAAACCTATTTCCTCTTTGGAAAGCTCTTCTGTTGCTTTCTTATTTTCAAAATATCTTTCAGAAGCTTTTTTGGCAAAATCATAATCCGAACTGGAGTTCAGCTTCATAATATTGATCAGAAATGAAGGATCTTTTTCACCTTTGGCAAAACGTTCTTTTAAAGATCCTTTTTTATTGGAAGGGGAATTAATGTCCTGGGCCATAGCTACGAAAAGTCCTTCTTCCATATAGCCGGAATTCTGGGACACCAGTTCTCCTTCTCCGTTTAGGAAAAGGTAAGTGGGGTAGGAACGTACTCCGAACTTGGCGGCAATTTCCCTGCCTTCCCCTTTTTCCATATCGAATCTGGCATTCACGAAATTGGCGTTATAATACGCTCCGACCGCTTTCTGGGTGAAAACATTCTTCTCCATCATTTTGCAGGGACCGCACCAGGAAGCATAAGCATCTATAAAGACCAGTTTTTTCTCTTTCTTGGCCCTGGCTATAAGATCCTTAAACGGTAATTCCTGAAACTGGATGGCTTCCTGAGCCATAATCATGACAGAACAAAAAGCAAATATTCCGGAGATCAGTTTCTTCATTTTCAAATAAAATTTACAGGCGAAGATAGGTAATTTCCAAAATATAGGTAACGAAATTGAGAGATCATGACTCTATATTAACTATTTTTAAGACTATTGTTTCTGCTTTTTAATGAAAAACAGATATCAAGCCTGTTTTATTATATTAATGTGTAATCGGAATTTATTTTTTTCCGTCCCGATAAGGGATATTGTCCGGGATTTTGTGCTGTTGAACGGAAATTTGATGCTCCTGAAATTTTGTTTTGAAATTATATTTATTTTTGCGGTGTTGTTTTATCGAGTGGAAACCTTAAAGACCTGATATGCTTTACCTGTCCGGAGTTTTTTTAGCTTTTTTCCTGGCTTTTCTTTTGGTAACCAAAAGAGAGAAGAGTATAGCGGATTTCATTCTTTCGGCATGGCTTTCTGCAATCGGGCTTAACCTTACAGGGCATTATCTTCTGCTTATGAAGCAGTACACAGAATATCCTACTCTTGTTTTTCTTGGTTTCACGCTACCTTTGGTATACGGTCCCTTTCTATATCTTTATATTCAGAAGCAGACTTCGGCCCAACGGTTTTCTTTGAAATACCTGCTCCATTTTGTTCCTTTTCTGTTGTGTAACCTGTTGTTTTTGCCTTTTTATGCAGCTCCTTTCAGTGAGAAGGTAAATATCTTCCAACACCAGGGAAGAGGCTTTGAAACTGAAATGTTTCTCAGGGTTTATTCCATCTATATTTCCGGAATCGTGTATGTGATTCTTTCCTTTTGGAGATTGTACAGGTTCAGGAAAAATATGGTTCAGCAGTTCTCCAATACGGAAAAGATCAATTTCAACTGGCTGCTTTATCTTATCATATGGATTGCTCTTATCTGGGGACTGGTTCTTTTCGTTAATACAAATATTATCTATGGGGCGATCGCTGTATTTATTGTATGGCTGGGATATTTTGGAATAAAACAGGTTCAGGTTTTCAATCAGCCTGTATTGGTCTTTACGGGAAATACTGCGGCAGAATTTCCGGTTACAGAAGAAGCGGAAGCAGCATCTCCTGAAAAGAAATACCGGAAATCAGGGCTTACAGATGAAAATACTGAAGAAATACATACAAGGCTGATGAATCTCCTGCATGAAGAAAAGCCGTTCATCAATCCGAATCTTACCCTTAATGAGCTGGCGGGAATGCTGAATGTACATCCCAACAGCCTTTCTCAGGTGATCAATTCCAAAGAAAATAAGAACTTTTATGAACTGATCAACGAAAAAAGAATTGAAGAATTCCTGACCAGGATCTTCCAGCCTGAAAGCAGGCAGTATACCTTACTTTCCATTGCATTTGAATGTGGTTTCAATTCCAAAACATCTTTCAACCGTAATTTCAAAAAATACACAGGCGTTACGCCAAGTGAATATCAGAAAAGCTGATTCCGGAGGTTTCATCTTTCAGGGAATAGGTTTCATCTTTCATATCTTTCATATAATCAGTTGATTGTATTTTCAGATTTTGATGTTCCAACTTTCCTGATGGGGCGAATCGTTGGGGGGGAATAATGAATCTTTGCATCATAATTTTTAACCCCAAAAGTATGACAGCTTTTAGAAAAAGAAAGATTCTCACCGGAACTTTTACCATTCTTATCTTATTATTTTCCTGTACAGACGGAAAAACCATTGATGAACCCGGCAATCTGGTACCTAAAACAGTCGATCAGGACGCTTCTCTTCCTTCCATAACACTAAACGGAGCCATGCTTCATGCCGAGGCTTTCGGTCCGGAGAACGGAACCATTATCGTGGCGCTTCACGGAGGTCCGGGAGGGGATTACCGTTATCTTCTCAATTGTAAAGATCTTGCTGAAAAAGGATACCGGGTGGTGTTTTATGACCAGCGCGGTTCCGGGCTCTCACAACGTTTCCCGAAAAAATCTTATACCTCTTTAGGAGCAGCAGCTGCCGATCTGATGTATGATGAACTGCATGCTGTAATCGCCCATTACCGAAAAAGTCCAACCCAGAAGGTCGTATTGCTGGGACATTCGTGGGGAGCAATGCTGGCTTCCGGATATGCCGGAAAGTATCCTCAGAATATTCAGGCACTGGTTCTTTGTGAGCCCGGCGGACTGCGATGGGATGATGTGGAAGAATATGTAAAAAAATCCCGGTCATTTAAGCTTTGGAGTGAGATCCTTAATGATGCCGCCTATCTGGATCAGTTTATTTCCGGTAAAGAAGACCAGCATGAGATCCTGGATTACAAAATGTCCATGCTTTCCTCAAAAAACAGCATTACCGGCGAAGGGGATTTTGATCCGGGTATAAGCTGGAGAAGCGGAGCCGTAATCATGGATGCCCTTTTTGACTGCGGCGACCAATACAAAATTGATTTTTCAAAAGGTCTGCAGAATTATAACGGGCCTGTTTTATTCTTTTACAGCGACAGAAATAAAGCCTATCCCGATTCATGGGCACAGAAAATTACTGCAGGCTACAATCATGTAACCCGGGTAAAAATAACCGGAGTGGGACATGACGGGATCATCAGCAATTCCAATGCATGGAACAACCAGACGAAACCGGAAATCACTACCCTTATCGGAGGACTTTAAATATAAAAACATGAAAAGATATAATATATCAGCATTATTGGTAATTCTGACAGCTTTTTCTGTGAAATCACAGACACTCAACTGGTCTGCCCTGAAGACCAAAGAGAAACATATCCTGAATGCAAATATCGGAGCCGAATACGGGGTGATTTTCGGATTAGGTTATGGCTATCACCTCAATACTGAATTATTTCCCGTGGTTATCGGAACTGAACTTTCTGTTCCGTCCGGAGATCAGTTGTTTGATGATTTTAAAACCAAAGCGGGAGCCAATATCCGATGGCTGAAAATAAAAGACTTCCAGCTATCCGCAAAAGTACAGGGCGTTTTCCGGAGATTTGAAAATGAAAATGCGGGCATTGCCAATTTCGGGCTGGATATGGCAGGAGCAATCGGTTATTACAGACCCCGGTGGTTTGTTGGCGGAGAGGCAGGGTTTGATAAAGCCATAGTGACCCACTTCAAACATTCCGAACATTATAAGGAAATATATCCTGAAGTAAAAAACGGATGGTATGAACCGTCTACGGGAGGAAATTTTTATTATGGGATTCAGGGTGGGTATTCTTTCAGAAATCAGGAGATCTGGTTACGGGGAGGAAGTATTGTTTCCCAGGATTTTAAAACCAAACCTCAGCTTCCGTTTTTTGTGCAGATTGGATATACCTATAAATTATAAATCTTTTTTATCATTTTCACATAAAAGAACCGTCTTGATAAAGGCGGTTCTTTTATGTTCTCTATAAAAAAATCAACGATACTTTTAATTCACTTTATGGTCCTGAAATCTTTGTTATATTTTTGCAAACGAATTAATTATCTGTAAAAGAAAGATATGAAAAGGGAAAATTTCACCCGGATTTCTTTTAGAGAAAATAACAATGCAGAAGAAATTGAACATCAACTTTAAACAAGCGCTCTCTCAAAAATCTGTTTACATCGCGGTATTGTCGGCCTGTCTTATTGCAGTGACGGCCTTTGGCGTTCTCAGTTTTCTGATCACCCGGGACAGCCGCAAAAATACCGAAGATTTTGCCAGAAAAACCTTTGTCCGGAAATATGAATCCATAGAAAACGAATTCAGAAACATTGAAGATTCCCAATACCTGCTTCGTGCCCTGATCCAGAGAGACGGGCTGAAAAATTACAGGGATTATTCCTCCGTTCTCAATGATCTGAACAAGAAAAGAAACCTGCTGCCATACAGTTGGTACTACTATGACAACAGCAGTACGGGAAAGCCTGAAACCAACAGTCCTTTAACTGATATTTTCAGAAAAACCACACATACAGACCGTTCTATTGCCATAGAAAATAACAGACCGGGACATTTTAAAGACCTCCTGATCACCCGTAAGGACAGCCTGTACTGGATCAGTTATGACTCTCTGGCGCTGTCCGATAAAAACAGTTTGTATTACGGTTCTGCGGTAAGTCTGGATGATCTCCACCAGTATTTCATAAATGTAGATAAAAGTTCCAATACCTATGCCTATGTTTTTACCAAAGAGGGAATCTGTATTACCCATCCCGAAAAGAAATATCTGGGAAAAAATATTTTTGAATTTACAGATATCCAACCCAAAGATACTTTGTGCAGTACGGCAAAATCAGGATATACCCAGGGAACTGCTGCCTCAGAATATCTGGGAGTAGAGGTAACCCGGTTCATCAAACCTCTGAAGACCGATAATTTTGAAGGATATACCGTGGTAAATCATGTCAATTTTATCATCGATGAAAATATTTATAGGGTAAAAACCTATACCACTTCTATTTTCCTGGCTGCGCTGTTTCTTATTGTAACGGTTTTCATCCTGTTTCAGAGATCTGTCAGGATTGCCTATAAGGAAAAAGAAAAAATACAGTCTGAGAAGAACCTGTTGCTGATAGAGAATGAGAAAATGCACAAAGCGGAAGTTTTGAATCAGCTCCGTCAGCTGAAAAACAATATCAATCCGCATTTCCTTTTCAATTCACTCAATTCCCTGTATATGCTGATCGGGATCAATAAGGATAATGCACAGAAGTTCACCATGAATCTTTCCCGGATTTACAGGTATCTTATCGTACCTCCAAAGGAAAACAGGGTGCCTGTTGAACAGGAAATCATTTTTATCCGGCAGTATATGGAGCTTTTGAAAAGCAGGTTTGAAGAAGAACTTACCTTTGAAATCAAGATGAATGCTCCCGGAAGTCTGGAAAAAAAGATCCCGTATTTATCCCTTCAGATTGTAACGGAAAATGCTATAAAACATAATATTGCCACCATAGACCATCCTCTGGAAATCATCATTAGCGTGGAAGAAGAAGCGGTCATTATAAAGAATACCTGGCAGCCGAAAACAGAACCTGTGGAAGGAGAGAAGTTCGGAATTGACTATTTGACTCAAATTTATGATTATTTCAAAGTTAATTCTCTTAATATTTCAGTTGATGGTGAATATTTCGTATGTTTTTTGCCCTTAATGAAGTGAAAATAAAAATCCATTCACTCCCGAAAAACTGCCTTTCACTCCCTAACACTATATATAATATTGCTTTACCTTCTAGCTTTGCCGGCTAAATCTACTATTTGGAATGAATCGGACTATTTTAATGAAGAATTACAGACTGGCCCTGTACCTGGGATTTGCTTTGGCTTCGCCGGCAGTACTGGCACAGAAAAAAGATTCTGTAAAAACGGATAAAGAAAAAACGGAAAAAACCGATGTTTCTTCGAAGAAAACCAAGAAAATTGAAGACCTGATCAAAAAAGGAACTTTTAAAAAAGGACTTTTTAATACCATTCAGGTAAAAACAGATGTTTATTTTGAAATTCCCGACAGCCTGATGGGGCGGCAGTTCCTGGTGGTAAACAAGCTGTCCCAGGTACCGATGCAGGTGAATGAGGCCGGTCTGAATAAAGGAATGAATTATGAGAACAAAATCATCTCTTTCCACCGTGATACCGTAGCCAGAAAAGTATGGGTAAAAACCTCCGAAGCAAAAGTATCTTCTCCGAAAAATGATGCCATTACAAAATCGGTGAAAGATAACTTTTCAGAATCGATCATCGAGGTTTTTGATATTGAAGCCCAGAACAATGATTCTACGTCGGTAGCCATTAAAGTCAATAAGGTTTTCGACGGTAATCAGAAGAGCTTCAACGATGTTTTGGCGAATGTAGGACTGGGAGGATCAGTAAAATCAAGCCTTTCTTATATTGAAGGTGTAAAGACCTTTCCTCAGAACCTGGTCGTAAAATCCCAGCTGTCTACTTCTGTGAATGAAGGAGGAGTGGATCTGCCTGTAACGCTTGGCGTAACCACCAATCTTGTGCTGCTTTCAAAAAATCCTATGAAACCGAGAGTGTCAGATCCCAGAGTGGGGTTCTTCACGGAGAAACACTGGTCATTCAACGACGGTCAGCAGAAAATGGATGAAAAGTTCTTCATTACCAAATGGAATTTAGAACCTAAAGACGAAGATAAAGAGAAATATCTGAGAGGAGAGCTGGTAGAACCTAAGAAACCGATTGTTTACTACATCGATCCGGCTACTCCAAAACAATGGCGTGAAAAGATTATTGCGGGAGTTTACGACTGGCAGGCCGCATTTGAACAGGCCGGCTTTAAAAACGCGGTAATTGCCAGAATGCCCGACGAAAAAGATGAAGATTTCGATATTGATGATGTAAGATATTCCGTGATTACCTATGCAGCTTCTCCAAAAGCAAATGCTATGGGACCTTCTGTTGTTGACCCCAGAAGCGGTGAAATCATTGAAGCCGATATCATCTGGTGGCACAACGTAATGACTTCCCTTCACGACTGGATGAGAATTCAGACGGGACCCATCGATCCGAAGGCCAGAGGAAATAAATTCAGTGATGAACATATGGGAGAAGCCATCCGTTTTGTGTCTTCCCATGAGGTAGGCCATACTTTCGGACTGAAACACAATATGGGAGCTTCGTTTGCATTCCCTGTGGAATCGCTCCGATCCAAAGAATTTACCGATAAAATGGGGGGAACGGCTCCGTCTATTATGGATTATGCCCGTTACAATTACGTAGCACAGCCGGAAGATGGCGTTACAGCAATCACGCCAAAGATCGGGATCTATGATAAATATGCCATTGAATGGGGGTACCGTTGGTATCCGGATGAATTCTCAGAGAAAAAAGCATTGAGAAATCTGATTGAAAAGCATGAAGATGACCCAATGTACTTCTATGGAGAACAGCAAAGTTTCCTGGAAACCATCGATCCGCGCTCACAGTCCGAGGATCTTGGTGATGATGCGATGAAAGCCGGTGAATACGGAATGAAGAATTTAAAGGTAGTCGTTGATAACCTTTTAAAATGGACTTATGAAGACGGAAAAAGCTATACGGATGCCGGAAAGCTGTACCTGGGAGCCATCGGACAATGGGATCTGTATACCGGGCATGTGATGGCCAATGTAGGAGGAATTTACCTGAACAATACCGTTTTTGGCAATAAGAAAAAAGCTTACGAGGCGGTTCCTGCTGAAATTCAGAGAAGAGCGGTGGATTATCTGGTGAAAAATGCCATTAATCTTCCGGAATGGCTGTTCTTTAATCCGATCTCAGAGAAGACCTATCCTGTGAAGAATTCTCCGATGGGACCATTTGAGCAGACACCCTATACGTTGGCAAGAGGAATGCAGTATGCCAATATCTATTCCCTGTTTATGGATGACAGGCTGCTCAGGCTGCTGGAAAACGAATTAAAACATCAGGTTTCAGGTTCAAAAGAAGAGATTTATACCGTAGAAAACCTGTTCGACCAGGTGAGAAGTGCAGTTTTCAGTAAAAGAGGGAGCCTGACGATTCTTGAAAAAATGGCTCAGAAGAATTATGTGGATGCCCTGATCGTTTCGGTAAACAAACTATTTGAAAAAACAGCTGTAAAAACACTGAAACCGGATCATACCCTGAATATTCCGCTGATCTGCAACTACCATGAAGAAGATAACAACCTTAGGAATATTAATTATTCATCCATGAAAAGGGTATCTGAAGTTACCACTTACAAGAGAGCGGAACTGCAGAAAGTACTGGATCTGCTGAACAGGACCAGGTATAAAGGAGATGATGCTTCAAGAGCTCATTACACAGACTTAATTATTCGTATTGAAGAGGCCTTAAATAAATAATCGGAAATGAAAAAGACGCTAATACTTTTACCTCTTTTGGCTGCTAATATTGCACTAGCCCAGCAAAAGAAAACAATTACAGGTAAAGTTCAGGATGGCAGTACCTCACAAATCATCGCAGGAGCATCCATCAAAATAGAAACACAATCTGTTTCTTCCAAAACCAGCCAGGATGGGATCATTGAAAGTGTTTCCATTGGTACCGTTACAGATAAGAACGGAAAATTTACCCTGGAAATTCCGGCAGATACCAAATCTGTGCTGGTAAGCTATCTTGGTTATGAATCCAGACTGATTCAGATAGATGAAGACCAGACCAACTATAATATTTCATTAGCCCCGGCAGGTGAAGTTTCTGAAAAAAACAAAATTCAGGAAGTAATCATCACCGGGTACCAGAAGATTGAAAAACGTAAGCAGACTTCGGCGGTCTCTACGGTGAAGATGGATGCGATCAACCAGTCCGGTGTTGCCAGTGTAGACCAGATGCTGGCCGGGCAGATTGCCGGGGTAGTGGTAACCCCTGAAACAGGATCTCCGGGAGGTCCTGCCAAGATCAGAATTCGTGGAACGGCTTCTCTATCCGGTCCGCAGGATCCGTTATGGGTAATTGACGGGCTTCCGCTGGAGGGAAATGATGTTCCCAACTTCAGCGATAAAGATAATATCGACCAGCTTCAGAATTTTTCCATTGCAGGCCTGAATCCTAACGATATTGAGGATATCACTATTCTGAAAGATGCGGCTGCTACCGCTATTTATGGAGCAAGAGCTGCCAACGGGGTGATTTCCATTACCACGAAAAAAGGAAAAAAAGGAAACATGAAAGTGAATTTTTCAGCGGATACCTTTATTACATCCCGTCCTGATTTTGACAAGCTGAATCTTCTGAACGCTTCTGAAAAAGTGGATTTTGAATTAATGCTTGCCAAACGTGCTGACCTTACTTACCGTGCTGATAAAGGGGAAGTCATGAGAATTTTAACCCAGAACAACCAGCTTGATGCATTCAGAAGCGGAGGTTTGGATGCGTTGAACTCAATGACCCGCCAGCAGCTTGATGGTCTGCGAAACAGCAATACAGACTGGGGAAAACTGCTATACAGAAATGCCATCAATAAGCAGTATGGACTGAGTCTTTCCGGAGGCAGTGACCGCTCTGATTACTATTTCTCACTAGGGTATTTTGATGAAGAAGGAACAACTATCGGTACAGGTTTTAAGCGATATAACCTTACCTTAAAGAACAATTATAAATTAAGCGATAAGTTAAATGCAGGAATCTCTATTTTCGGAACTCAAAGTGAGCGTTCATCGTTCATGACGGATGCTGATGCGGCGGCAAGCCCCATCAATTATTCAAGAAATGCCAATCCTTATCTGACACCTTACAATCCGGATGGTAGTTACAGATATGACCGGGATATAGACGGTTATGCCGATCAGTATGTTCCTTTTAACTTCCTTGAAGAAAGAGAAAATACAGATTATACGCTTAAAAATCATTCCTTAAAAGGGATATTGGATCTTGAATATAAAGTTTCAAAAAGCCTGAGATTCACGTCACAGTTAGGCCTTCAGTATGATACCAATAACACGGAGAAATTTGCTGCTGAAAATACCTACTATACCAGAAAGATGAGAGAAGGAACCCGTTATTATAAAGATGGGGGATTTCAATATTTCCTGCCTAAAGGTGGTGTAAAACAAAACTGGGATAATGAGTTCTTCCAATACAACTGGAAACTTCAGGGAACTTACAGTACGAAGATCAACTCGGTGCATGAAATTGATGTGATGGCCGGAACAGAAATCCGTAAAACGAAAGACAATACTACGGTTACCAGAGCTTTCGGGTTTGACAGTCTTACCAAAACCGGAGTTCCGATTATTTTCCCGAATTCTAATTTTGCAGCAGATAAAAAGTATGAAACGTACCGCGAAATGCCTGTCGCAGAAAACGCCTATGCCTCTATGTTTGCAACAGCTTCCTATACTTATGACCAGAAGTATACCTTCTTCGGAAGTGTAAGATATGACGGAACCAATTTGTTCGGGGTGAATAAAAAGTACAAATATCTGCCGATTTGGGCAGTCTCCGGATCATGGCTGGTATCCAGGGAAAATTTTATGAAGAACCTGAATGCCATTTCTAACCTTAGATTGAGAGCATCCTACGGTTTACAGGGAAATATTGACCGAAACACGTCGCCTTTCTTTATCGGTGAATACAACAATGCCACCATTCTGCCGGGCGGAAAAGAAGATGTGATCAACGTGATCAGTCCCCCGAATGATAAACTTCGATGGGAAAAAACAACCAACGTAAACTTCGGGCTTGACCTGGGTGTATTCCAGAACCGTATCAATCTTACCTTAGATGTTTACAGCAGAAAAGGAACGGATATGATCAGTATGAAAGAAACACCGCTTGAAACCGGATTCAATTATACGATGATGAACTGGGGAAGTCTTACCAATAAAGGGTTTGAATTGGCTCTTTCCACAAGAAACATCAATAAAGATAACTTTAAATGGTCAACCACCATTAATTTCGCCCACAACAAGAGTGAAGTTCTCAGCGAGCAGCCCCGCGACAATGCTTTCCTTCCTTCCAGAGAAGGCCTTCCTGTGAATGCGGTCTTTGCATTGAAAACAGCAGGAATGGATGAATACGGAAACCCAATGTTCTGGAAAGGAAATGAAAGAGTAAAAATTGCAGATTTCTTCAAGCTTTATGATGTTTATGAAGAATTTCTTCCGGGCCAGCTTGTAGATTCTAAGCTTTCACAGGCAGAGATGAGAAGTCTTTTCACCTATATTGGTGATAGAGACCCGAAATTTACAGGAGGAATTATCAATACCTTTAAAATCCACAATTTTGACTTTACGGTTTCTGCTGCCTTCAACTTCAAGCAGACGGTGATGAGATCGCCTTCTTACAGAGGAATGGAACTGGACAGAGGAAGAAACTATACAAGAGACGTCTACGAAGCAGGAAATTCACTTCCGGGGATTACAGGTTCCGAAATGGAAAACAATCCCGGCTGGATGGGGAATAAATGGCTGACAAACAATCCTTCCAACGCCTACGGTCTGCTTGATATCTGGGCTAAAGAGATCAGCTATGTGAGAATAAGCAGCATCCGTTTAGGGTATACGCTTCCTAAAGAATTTACCGCTCCTATGGGGATCAGCAGTCTGAGACTGAGCGTGGAAGGACGTAACCTGTTCGTATTCAGCAATGGATATAAAGGATATTTTGATCCGGAAACCTATGGTAATATTTATGCACAGCCTATTCCTAAATCAGTTACCGTAGGATTTAATGTTTCTTTTTAAAACTTAAAAAAATGAAAAAAATAACAGCATGTATCGCATTGGCATTGATCAGCTTTACCAGCATCGGATGCGATCGTTTTTTAGATATTCAGCCGGACGGAAAGGTGATTCCGGTAACTGTTGAGGATTACAGAAAAGTACTTACCTCAGCGTATGCCAAATATCCGACCCATAAATCTATGACGGCTCTTCGTACAGATGAAACCTATCTGGATGAAACCCTGAATGAATTCAACGTATACCGTGAAATTGCCATGTGGAAAGATACCAACAACGATGCGGCAACGATGGAATTTCCCTGGGTGAAATTTTATTCCGTAGTATTCTATCTGAATCAGATCATCAATGAGGGAAGCAAGACTATGACAGATTCTCCCGAAAAACAGCAGATTCTGGCAGAAGCATATGCGCTGCGGGCCTACACCTACTTCGATATGGTCAATTTATACGGAAAACCATACAACAGTGCGACCGCATCTACCGACAGAGGAGTTCCGCTAAGTCTGGAAATCGACCTGGAAGCAGTTCTGAAACCTTCTACCGTTCAGGAAGTTTACAATCAGGTGCATGCAGATATGGAAAAAGCAGAAGATTTAATGGTCACAGAGAAGCAGCCTTTGGACATCAGTTATAGATTTTCAAAAATATCATTGAATGCTCTTCAGGCAAGAATCGCCCTTTATCAGAGTGACTGGAATAAGGCATTACACTATTCGGAGCAGGCTTTGGCAATGAAAGGAAGTCTTACCGATTTGAATACCACCAATACCTTACCCAACCACTATGCTTCGGCAGAAGCAATCATGGCTTTGGACGCTGTGTTTGACGATGCCGCCAGAAACTTATCATATGCTTCCCCGGAATTGATTTCAAAATTTAATACAGCCGCAGACAAAAGATTCGGAGTGTATTTTGAAAAGAAAAATGATAAGTATAAGATCATTAAAAAAGGAACAGCAGATTTTAAAGTATCTTTCAGAACTTCAGAATTGTATTTTATTAAATCCGAAGCACTGTTGAAACTGAATAAACTTGATGAAGCTAAACAAACCCTTCTTAAAGTGGCTAAAAACAGATATACTCCGGACGGCTATACCTCTGTTCAGAATTTAGTAACCCCGATGAATGCCGCGGAATTTATGAATTTCATTATGGATGAAAGATTCAGGGAGTTTACCGCAGAAGGACACCGCTGGTTTGATTTAAGAAGAGCCAACCAGAAAGAAATAAAGCATACCGTGAACGGTAAAGAGTATATTCTTCAGCAGAATGACCCGAGATACACCATAGAATATCCGATGAGTGCAAAGAAGAATAACCCCAATTTATAACATTTCATATTAATATCCCCTGAAACCGCTTGAACTTAATTGTTTTAGCGGTTTTTTTGTATTTTTGTCAGTGTTATGAAAATTGCCATTATAGAAGATGAACTGCTGGCTGTTAATTATCTGAAAAATTTATTGGATAAACAGAGCATTGTCCCTGTCACCGAGACCGTTATTCTTCGCTCAAAGAAGCAGGCAATAGATTTTTTCAGCAGGGATTCGGCAGATCTTATCTTTATGGATATTCACCTGGGAGACGGGATGAGTCTTGAAATTTTCGAGCAGGTGGAACTTTTTACACCCGTTATTTTCATAACAGCTTTTGATGACTATGCGATGAGGGTTTTCAGGCATTTCACCATAGATTACCTTCTGAAACCTTTTGAAGAAGAAGATTTACATAAAGCTTTACAGAAATTCATGTCGATCAGGAATAATTTTGATCCTGAACCGGTGCTGAAATCCGTTTCAGCATTACAGCATGATAGCGCTTCCGGAATCATGAAACGCTTTATGGTAAGAGAAGGAAACAAGCTTAAATCCATAGACGAGCATGATACGGCTTACTTTTTTGCTTCGGGAAAATATCTTTTTCTCACCACGGCAGATCATCAGACCTATATTTTTGATGATACCATTAAAGACATCATCCGGAAACTGAACCCGCAGGTTTTCTTCAAAGTGAACCGTAAGTTCATCGTCAACAAAAAAGCGGTTACCGAAATCATCAAGCACTCAAGCCAGAAAGTAGAACTGAAGCTTTCCCCGGAACCGGAAGTCAATACCGAAATATTTATCAGCAAGCCGCAGATTGCAGAATGCCTGAACTGGTTTAATTCTTAAGGAAAGGGAGCCGGAAGTTTCTATTCCGCAGAGTACTCTATCTTGCCATCCGGAGGAATCATGATGTAACCATGAATAAAAACTGACTTCTGTTTTCCGGACTTTCATAGCTTCCATCCTCCATCCTCCCATCCCAATATTTTTCGTATTTTTCCCATCCTAAAAACTAACATGAAGTTATGAGAATATATATGTTGGCAGCTCTGCTGTTTTCTTCCCTGCTGTTTTCACAGAAAATCCAGCTGAAGAAAGACAAAATCCTGTTTAATGAAAAAGAAATAGGCATTCTGAAATCACCTTACCGCGATCATTTTGAGTTTTATACCTTAACCAATGAAAAGGTTTTTGATGCCGATCTGAAAGGCGTTTCCCTGGCTAAAGAAGAAATTCTCTACTATCTGGATATGAAATCGGCGGACGGAAAGACTACGCAGATCCCTTACGAGGTGCTGATTACCTCTTTTAAGCCGGACCGCATTGTGGCTCATCAGCTGGCCGTAAAATATAAACTCTTCAATGAAAATGGCTTTGATAAAGCTGAACTGGAAATGTTCTTTGCAACCCCGCGTGAAAACCTGGGCGATAAATACCTGAAGGCAAAAACCAGCAGCATCGCGGAAGATAATGAAAGAAAAAACAGGCTGGATCATATCAGAAACCTCTATAATCCGAGATTGGGATCAAAAGGAGAGATCCTGATTAACAACGGGTCTTATCCGGCCAGGATTATAGGATATTCCAGAGCGTATAACTGTGTCGGGTTCAATAATACAGGGCCGTGTCTGGAAGTAAGTGATCTTGATGGCGTTAAAGTAGCCACGATGTATCAGACCCAGGGTATGAAAACCTATGCGGTAAGAACTTTTGATAATAATGAATTCACCTTTACAGCTTCCCGATCTTACGCGTCTTCCGATTATGCTTTTGTGAGTGAATTTATAGCCAATCTCTTCATAGAAGGATATACGCTGGAACATCAGGCTTATTATAAAAATGAAGAACTTCATCAGGCGAAAGTGGATGATGCCATTAACAGGAGCATCAATTTATATGATGTGCCTGGATATTTGGTGGAGAAATCCGGTAAAAAAACAGAAGGAATGATCACCATCTGGTTTGAAATGCTGGATACGGAAAGAACAGGGCAGAAACTTCCCGAAGACGGAGCTGATCTGTTCGGACAGCGTGTAACCCTGAAAAAACAGCTTCCGGGAATGAGAAGCATGGCCACCAAAGTATATAATGCGGATTCAGGCGTGCATTTCTGTGTTTCCCCGAACGGAAATGAAGAATGTTATTACGGGCTGGATGTAAAAGGAGAGTTTATGAAAAAGCTTCAGAATTACGGAAGTATGCACGGAAATAACGCCTATTTTTACAGGCTTGTGGCCAGAGAAAATAAAATCATGCTGCTTCAGGACCCTGTTGAACTTCACAAATATGTCATCAAAACAGATCTTCAGCCTAAAGGGCAGATGCTTGATAACAGATCCAACGACCAGCTTTCTGAAAAGCTGGCCGATTATCTCAAAGACTGTAAAAGCCTTTCCGATCAGCTGAAAAAAGAAAGCCTGGATCTTAAAAACGAAGAAAATCTGCTTCACATCATTTCAGAATACGGTAAATGTAAAAAATAACGTACTTTTCCTTACTAAATATCATGGGACAAATACTTGTAGAATACGAAAAAGATAAAGGATTCCGGATCGCGGAAACGATGATGCAGCTGGTACTGCATTATATTCTTCAGGAAATGGAAAAGCCTGAACATCTTATTCCGGATAAATCTGATCTGCTGGAGGATACAAAATTTCATATCAACGGATACAGCGGAGGTCATATGTACTTCAGCCTGTTTGATGAAATCAGTTCACCGGCAGACGAACAGGTCATGATACAGATCCTGAATAATGTGAAGACAACACTGCAAAATAAAGGAAACCTTATCTCCGTAGAAGAACTAATGAGTATTCCTACGGATGATCTCACATTTAAATATATTCTTGACAAGAAACCCTTTCCAACCACGGAATTAATCCGCGTAATGGATGCTCTTATCCAGATGCTGGAAAGAACCTGGCCCCACAAAGATTATGAAATGGATCTGAACTGGAAGTATTTTGATTAAGTTGAATTTCAATAGTGTAATTGACAAAGAGAAGAAAGAATGAAATATTTACAGTTTTTAAAAGATCACCCCACAGAAGATTCCTTTACCAATAAAGGTATAAGTGAAGCAGAAATCAGGCATCTGGAAGAGCTTTATAATAACAGCCGTTCATTTCCTGTTGCTTTAAAGGAACTTTTAACACTGGCGGGAAATTTCTGTCATGCATTGGATTATAACATTTATGACAGCCAGGAAGAGCTGCAGACAGAAGAAAGGGAAGAGCTGAGGGAATTGTATGATCTCACCATAGAAAGACCGTTCTTTTTTATCGATCTGGTTTCTCACGGTCTTCCTGTATTTGTATTTCTGGATGAAGGAGATGATCCGCCTGTCAACCAGATGGTAAATAATCCTACTAAGGAAAAATATTATGAAAGAGTAGGAGGAACGCTGCAATCCTATGTGATCAGCAGGATCAGGTATTATCAGAAATGGTATCCCGGCCATAAAAAAAATTAACAATGACAATGAATCACGAAGTTTTAAGCCGGTATTCTTTAAAGTTTTCAGTGGAAATTCTGGATGGAAGAAGAATGGGAACTGTGAGAACAACTGCTCCGGAAAATATGTTAAGCGGAAGCCTGGAAGACCTTTTTGTGCGTGGATATCCGGATGGATTTATCAGAAGGATCCTGAAAAATATAGAACGTGCCCTTCATAATGTTGATTTTGATCCAACAGATGATGGAGGCCCGGAATTTGTCAGTGTGAGAGTTGGAAAAGAAATCTGTGTGATAAAAAGTATAAGAGAAAAGGCTCCTGTGAAGATTCCTACTGAAGATTTAAAGCAGATCTTAATCGCATGGACAGACTATTTTGAAAAAAATGATATTGACGTGATATGACCGGATATAAAAACTCAGACGGACATGTGGTGACAGAACAGGAATTCGACAGAACGAAAGGAGGAACCATTCATACCTATGATGACATTACCGGAAGACTGAAAAAGGCTGAAAATATCATTTTTATGTCAAAGCCGGGAACAACACGTACCTGGTATGAATATTATCTGGATCCTTCAGAAAGTGAAACGGACATTATCCGGCAGTATACGGGTGAAACTGAAAATCATTCCCTGACCGTCTATTTAAATCAACAGACAGCACACGGATTTGAAATGTGGGATGCCAGAGATTATAACAGAGAAGGGGTTTTAAGATTCAGAAGCAGGATTGTTTATGACAGCCTGGGAAGAATGGTTTCAAAGGTAAATTTTGATATACAGACGGATGAGGTAATGCGGCATTCGGCTTACTGTTCTTCAAAATACTATTATGGAACCGATATAGATACTGAAAACGGGCTGCCGGATCTGGAGCTCAGGTTTACCTATGAGTTTGATGAGCGCATCAGCCGGTTCGTTACTTACATCAAAGATGTCAATGAAACTACCGGAGAGATCCATACCATGAATGTTGAAGACTTTACAGAGCTGTTTGGCGGGGATTTCTGGAATGCGCATCCTTATTATCATTCATTGTATCCGATATTACCGGAGTTTCCGGTGGTATAAACAGAGTAGAATAATTTTATGATTAAAGAATATTACGGTCTTTCAGGTGAAAAGATCACAGAACAGGAAGCCCTTGAACATACAGAGTTTATGATCAGGTGGTCAGAACATTTATCAGATGTTCCGTTCAAAGAAGAGGAGCATATTATCAATGGTAAGCCGGATTTCATTCGGTACTTTATTGCTCACGGTGAGAATGAAGCGGAAGTTTTCGATCATCTGAGCCGTAAATCGGAACAGTTTCAGATTAAAAAAAGAATAATAGCGGGAGATTTTGTGGTGGATGTTAATAAAGAGTATTCCCTTACCAACGGAAGCGGAGCTTTAATTTCAAAAACAGTATATACTGCGGATGATTCTAATGGCAACTATATCTGTATTCATGTACTGGATGCACAAACCAATCTTCCCATACCGTTAAGAACCCGGAAATACTACTATAAAACAAGTAGAAACGGAGAACGGTATGAAGCAATAGAGTTCCTTTACGATGAAAACGGTTTATTGCTGGAAGCCATAGAAATGCCCTACAATTCAGACGAACAGGACTGGGATTATTATGACCGGGATCATTTTCAGCTCCTGCAGGATAAGAACTCAACCGATTTAAGTTATTACAAAAATAGTGATCTGCTGCCCGGGCATCTGCTTCATCTGCCGGATGATACGGAATCTGATTTTGAAAACTGATAGCAGAATTATCCGTGTTATTAGAAACAATCTCACATTGTAAGAGGGTTTCAGTTAAAAATCATCATCACAACCCAAACCGCCCGTAACTTCCATCCTCCTTCTTCCAGCTTCCTTTTTCAAGATCCTATTTTCCCAGCACTTTTTTTGCATTCTCATTATCAGGATTCAGCTCCAGGGATTTTTTATAATTTTCCAGGGCTTCCTTCTTTCTGCCAACTATCAAAAGGTTTTCGCCATAGCTGTCATAGGTGTTCCAGGCATTGGGGTAAAGCTCAATATTCAGCCTGAATATCTTCAGGGCATCATCCATTTTCTTTTCTCCGGCCAGCTGGTAGCCAAAACTGTTGATTTCTTCTTCACCAACATTGTATTTCGAGCCAGTTCCTTTTTTATATTCTGACTTTATAAACGGAATCAGTTTGTCAATGGATTTTTCGTTGTTATAGGCATCGTTCAGGGAGATGAGATTCATTTTTCGCTCCTTTTCCTCCTGTTCTTTCAGGGTTTCAACGCTGTAATATTTTCTCTGTTCATCAGTAACCTGGGAAGGATCGATCTTATACCGTGCCCATTTTCCATTGGTTGTATGGTCTTTATAGAACTGGGTTCCATAGATCTGTGGCTGATTTCTGCGCATCAGGTCCCTGTCTACGGCAGCGGCATACCACCACCGGTTCAGGGTAGGATCCATTTCCAGGGCCTGTCCGAAACTTTTAACAGCCATTCCTGAGGAAATGCTGTCGTTTCCGTGCTGAAATACAATTCCGGCGTTGAAATAATCTTTGGCCGTCTGTACTTTATTTTCCTTCATCAGAACAAGAATTCTCTCTCTACGGTCGCTGTCTTCCTTACTCAGAACAGACCAGTTGATATTCGCAACCTTTCTTGCATTCTGGTCATCGTCTGCCATTTTCTGAAGTTCGGGATTATCTTTTGTCTGAGAGAAAATCACTAAGGGAAATATCAGTAAAAGTAAAGTGAAAAGCAGGTTTGATTTTTTCATACGGTTAAAGTAATTAGTTTTTAAGAGGTTAATTAACCCGGGGCAATTTACAAATTAATTTGTAGCAAGCCGATTGAAATTCAGTTCATAGAAAAATATTGTTTTGAAACTTAATACCACGGTGATATATAATTAAGGTAAAAAAGACTCCTACCATCATCCTAATCTGCCAGATCAGCGGGAATATCAAAATATACGGAATTTATTCAATAGAGGCGGACTTTAGTCCGCCCTGGCCGTGGCAATGAAATTTTAAAATCACAAACCGAAGGTTCAACGTAGTCAATAGGCACAAAGTTTTTTACACTTTAGTTTCAATAAGTTTACCTACTAAGCGTATAAAAGTACACATTAGTCTTTAGAAATCTATGATTTCTATTTCTTGCGGGATAAAAAAATCTGCCTGATCTGCCAGATCAGCGGGAATATCAAAATATACGGAATTTATTCAATAGGGATGGACTTTAGTCCGCCCAAATAAAAGAAACAATCCACCGGCTTTATCCAACCGATGCCGTTAATCTGTAAAATCCGTCCGCCGAGCCATAAAACAATTCATTAAAAATAAATTCTTAAATTTAAAAAGACTTTTAAGAGTGATAAAATAGGGAAGTAGCAGGTAATTTGATAAAAATGAATTTCAGGTTTATAAAGACTAAGAATCAGTTGCTGAAAAAATATATGGAAGGGTTTTATGTTTTTGAGAGCGGAACATCAGATCGCCGGACAGAATATATCGTCTTTCCTTCCAATTACTGTGTACTTTCTGTATATAATCATGTACGGCTGCATATAGAGCCGGGTAAAATTCACTATTCAGAATCATTGACAGAATCTTCCGTTTCCACAATTGCTTTTGCTTTTCAGAAACCGCTTATCGGAACCTACGAACCGGGGATCAGGGAAATAACATTCTGTTTTTATCCTCTCGGTTTCAGCCATTTTGTTGATGATGACTTAAACAGCCTCCGGCAGGGAGATATTCAGTTCTTTGATTATGATAAAGATTTTAAGGCTTTTATTTCAGAAGTTCTGGATGAAACCGATGAAGCCGTTTTACAGGAAAAAATTGAAGAGTACTGGGTACGGAAACTTCGGCCTAAAAATTTTTCCCAGCTTGAAAAAACTTTGGATCTGCTGAACAGAACAGATCTTGATATTTCGGAGATTGCAGAAAATCTGGGATTAAGCAGACAGTACCTCACCCGGATGTTTGCGAAGCACCTTTGCAAAACACCTTCCGAATACCGTAAAATTTTCCGTTTCAGAAAAGCATTGCAGAGCTTTACAGCATCCAGGAATCTTACCCATCTTACGTATGATAACCTGTTTTATGATCAGTCCCATCTTATTAAGGATTTCCAGAAGCTTACGGGAATGTCTCCCAGACAGTTTTTTAAAGGAAACAGATCTTTGAATGAAGGATCGGTCAACTGGTTTTTTCCGGATTAGTTTCCATTTTTACAATTTTGAGAACAGAATACAGGATAATTTTGAAGAACACCGGTAGGTTCCGGGCATTTTAAAATTATTGCACCATGTTAAATTTTATCCTTACCCTCTTACTTTTTATGTTCAGTATTTTCAGTTTTGCCCAAACGGCAGAGGGAGCAGAAACTTCTGCAGATCATATCTTTGATAAAGGTTCATCCATATCCGTACACAAGCTGTCCGGAACCCAGATCAGGGATCTTGCGGTACTCGGAAAAATCTGGGGTTTCCTGAAATATTACCATCCGAAAGCGAATTCAGGAACGCTTAATTGGGACTATGAACTTTTTAAGATAATGCCGGAAATCCTTTCAGCCAAAAATGAAACGGAAAGAAATAAAGTGCTTTTTACCTGGACTGCATCTTTGGGCGAATTTCCTGAAAAATCAGAAGGAAAAGATAATTCCGAACTGAGATACAAGCCCGATTTCCGGTGGATCGGTAAATCATTGGGAAAAGACCTCAGTGAATTGCTGATGAATATTTCCAGAGCAGACAGAAAGGCGGAAAACCATTACGTTAAAATATATTCGGAGGATATGCCCATTCCTTATTTTCAGAACGAAGCAGCCTATTCCCGGTTTAAATACCCTGATGCGGGTTTCAGGCTGCTGAGCCTGTACAGATACTGGAATATGATAGAATATTTTTACCCGTATAAAAATACCCTCGGAAAAAGCTGGGATAAAACCCTGGCAGATCTGATTCCGAAATTTGCAGAAGCGGAAAATGAAATGAGTTACAAGCTCGCAGTAGCTTCTATGGTCGCCGAAATACAGGATTCACATGCCGTATTATCGATATGGACGGCCCCTCCTTTATATGAATATTACGGAAAAATGAGACCTGCTGTAAATCTGGTATTTGTGGGTAGTAAGCCCATTGTTTCCGAAAGTCTTGAAGAGAAGAACGGAAATAGAAATGAACTTCTTCAGGGCGACGAAATTGTATCTGTCAACGGGAAACCTGTTGAAACTTTGCTTAAAGAGCAGCTTCCCTATGCATCAGGTTCTAATGAGCCTGTCCGTCTGTCAAAAGTAGGAGTAAGCCTTTTAAGGACCAATGATCCCGGGATTGAGGTAGGAGTGAAAAGATCCGGTACTTTAAAAACAGTCCGGGTAAAAACCCTTCCTCTGGAAAAATCTCTTGTGGAAGAAAATCAGGGAGAGCCTGCTTTCAAAATGATGGGAAGTGATATTGCCTATATTCATCCCGGAAGGCTGGATATGAAAGACCTTGACGGCATCATGCAGAAAGCGGTAAAAGCTAAAGCAATCATCATCGACATGAGGACCTATCCGAAAGAAACGATGTTTCTGATGAAAATCGGGGACTACCTTTTTGATAAACCTAAAAACTTCTGCAGAATGACCAAAGGAAATGTTGTAACGCCCGGACAGTTCAGCTATTTAAGCGATGAATACATGAGTAATGTGAAAATAGGAAAAGACACATCTGACTATTACAGAGGAAAACTCATTGTTCTGTGCAATGAAACTACCCAGAGTTTTGCAGAAATGAGCCTGATGGCATTCCGTGCAGGTCCCAATACAACGATCATCGGAAGCCAGACCGCCGGAGCGGATGGCAATGTAACGGCACCTGTTGTACTGCCGGGGAATATCAGAACCGTTTTTACCGGAATTGGAATGTATAACCTGGACGGAACAGAAACCCAGAGAATCGGGATTGTACCGGATATAGAAGTAAAACCTACCATTCGGGGGATTCTTGAAAAGAAAGATGAGGTACTGGAAAGAGCGATCCGTTTTTCCAAAGGTGCCTGATTACCCGTCAGCACACATCAAAAATACCTTCATCAAAAATACAGGCTCATGAATCAGGTGAAAATCTTCAGTACTGCTTTACTGTTCATCATTAATATAAACATCCTGTGGGCACAGACCCGGAAGAACAGTAACGAAATTGCTTTAATAAGAGAAATCAACGTATCGGAATGGAGTGGAAAGAATTACCGGTTCAGCGCAGATATCAGATGCGAAGATTATGATGAAATAACGGAAATGGGCATCAATGCCGTACAGGTAGGAAAAGAAAAGTTTGATCTGCTGAATCATACGGCGGCACAGGCCCGGATTACCCCGTCTGCAGAAAACAGAAACTGGAAAACCATAACCATTGAAGGTAAAATTGATCCGCAGTCCAGACTGATCTGGCTTTATCTGCTGGCTTTCGGAAACGGAAAATTTTATTTCGATAACCTGAATTTAAGTATTGAGTCTCAAAACGGCTGGATTGGTATCCCAATAGGAAATTCCGGGTTTGAGGAAACTGACGAGGTAAAAAAAGTTTTAAAAGCCTATAAAAATACAGCTTCTTTAAACAGGAATGATCATATTAAGGCTTCCATTATAAAGTCAGGAGATAACAATGCCCTGATGTTCGATTCCCGGAACAATACCTTTCATTACGAAACCTATTACGGGTACAATCCGGCCAAAGGAAGATATATAACCATGCCGGACGGTAAAAAGATCTACTGCGAAATATACGGAGACGGAGAACCTTTACTGCTGCTTCACGGCAATGGCGATTCTATCAACACATTCAAAAACCAGATTCCGGAGCTGGCAAAATACTATCAGGTAATTGCCATCGATACAAGAGGGCAGGGGAAGAGTACAGATAATGACACAGAGTCTTTCAATTATCGGATTTTTGAAAAAGATCTGGAAGAAATTATCCGCCAGCTTGGGCTGCAGAAAGTCAGTATTGTAGGATGGAGTGACGGTGCTGTTACGGGGATGCTTTATGCCATTCAACAGCCGGAAAAAGTGCACAAACTGATCCTGATGGGAGCCAATCTCAATCCATCCGCCGATGCGGTTACTTCTAAAATTCTCACACAGACCCGAAAAGACATTGAACGGCTCAAAAAACAGAACGACCCTAAGAACAGAACCACTGTAAAACTCCTGGAAATGATCCTGAAGGAACCTGATATTCCGGTATCTGAACTTTCAAAGATAAAGGCTGAAACTTTGGTGATGGCCGGAGAAAAAGATCTTATCCTGGAAAAACATACCCGGTTGATCGCTCAGAATATACCCCATGCAGAACTGAAAATCGTAAAAGGGGAAACACATTTTCTACCCGATGAAAACCCGGTGCTGTTTAACAGTATCGTGCTGGAGTTTTTAAAAAAGGCAGATTAAGCCTGTGTTTTAAAGAAGCTTATTTGCTTAAAATGTAGATGTTTAATTCCTGCTCCTTTCAGATTTTGCCATACAGCGTTATTGATGCTTTTCTTATTTTGTTCTGAATTTTACAGGATATTCATTACTGACTAAAGGATAGCCTTCTTTCGACACAAAACCTCTGTTCGTAATTACAAATTCATACTCCCTTCCAGGTTTTAAATGAATTAAAAGTACAAGTGTTTTATCATTATTTTCATATCCTTTAACTTTTTCAATGGGAAAATATTCTTTTCCTTTTTCCGAATAATTAATTGAAAAGCTTTTTGGATTCATCTCTTTTGAAAAAGTTATCTTAAGCTCTTTTATATCGGGATCAACATTGTTGGTTCCATTTTTGAACGGATCAATTCTCACAATATAGGGTTGGTGTTCATTATAATCCTTTATAATTTTTCTTTTATTGATTTTCTCCCTGAAAAATTTAGATTTCAGAAGGAATTTTTCGACAGCTTTATCATCATCATAATTCAGTTCAATAATATCTTTTATAGCCTTTATTTTGTTTTCAGAATGATCATAATAAGATTTACAGATTTCATATCCTACATAATATCCCAGATCTGCGCTTTCTTCTTTTCGGCTCCCGTTGTAAAGCCAGTTTGCAAAATTATTTGAAAACATTTCTTTCATAAATAACTTTTTTATTTCATCTGTATGGTTTCTGCCGTACGTTAAGTATTGCGTTACAACAGGCTTCTCAATAGCGAGTTCTGCAATGAAATCGCAGGCTCCTTCTTTAATACTTTGGTTCAATACACGGTTTTTATCGCCTTTCTGCTGGGTGTGAATGTATTCGTGAATATTCAGATAAACAATATTATCGGGAGATTGCTTTGCAAAAACATTTTTCAGCCAGTTATCTTTAAATTCAGATACATCCGCATCTGAAGTTCCGGTAGCGATTTCTGCTCCTACCAAAACCATATGATCCGTAACAGTTCCTCCGGAACGTAATCCGCCAATTGTGAAATACATTTCGGCATCTTTTAATTCAGGATATAATTTTTTCAGGTTTTCAACCGCGTTATTCAGTTCAGCTGTTTTGTTTTTTATTCTTAAAGTATTGGGACGTATTGAATTCCAGAATTTAGGATAATCTTTTATAAGTCCTACATACAGGGTATCACTGTAATTTCGGGCTTTCATAAAAGCCTGAAGCCCTTTTGAAGCCGGTTGAATGTATAATTTGTTGATAAAGTTCAGTTTTTTGTTATAATCATTGGTGTTTTGGATGCTGTCGAAAGCAATCCAGAAATTATCAATATCCGAAGTGATAATTTTATTTGAATTTTGTGAAAAAATAGTAATAAATGAAATGGAGAAAATAATTATTAAAATTTGTTTCATTGTTTTTTACATTGAAAACAAATCTACGTATTGTTTTATTACATTTTTGAATAAAATTATGTCCTGATGGACATCCGGAGTCTGCTTACTTTCAACACTTCATGAAAATCGGTTGATCTTATTACTGATGTTTGATTGGAAATTATTTGTGAATTTTATGCTTTATTTTTTAACAAATAATGAAATAAATACATTGAATAAATTAAATATGTTTTTATTATCCATTTGTATTTAAATTTTAATAAATATTTATATCGCTATTTTTAATAGATTGAATTATAACGGATTAAGTGAATATTAATTTGTATATTTATTGAATCAAGATATAAATGAATACACTCTTTATTAAAAATATGGTTTGTAACCGCTGTATTATGGTGGTGAAAGATGAATTAGATAAACTTGGTCTGAGCGTCCGGAGTGTCAGCCTGGGTGAAGCCGTTTTGGATGAAGAAATAACGGACAAACAGATAAAACAGCTCGAAGCAGCACTTATTCCATTAGGATTTGAACTCATAGACGATAAAAAGATCCGCATCATCGAAAAGATAAAAAATATCATTATTGAATTGGTGCACCATCAGGATAATCATACCAAAACCAATCTTTCCGAAGTGTTGAGCAGCGGGTTGAATCACGATTACAATTACCTGTCAAACCTTTTCTCCGAAATAAAAGGAACTACCATCGAAAAATATTTTATCGCACAAAAAATAGAAAAAGTAAAAGAATTGCTGGTCTATGACGAATTGTCGCTGAGCCAGATTGCTTTCCGTTTAAATTACTCCAGTGTTGCTTATCTCAGCAATCAGTTTAAAAAAGTAACAGGCCTTACCCCCAGTCAGTTCAAACAGATCCGTGAAGAGAAAAGAAAACCCCTGGACGAGGTGTAAATCTTACAAATCTATCCGGCAATTCCGCAATAACATTCCTCCGGATTGTAACCAACTTTGTATTGTAACTAAAACAAACGAAGTATGGCATCCCACAACAATAAAGAAATCATCTATTTACCTCTGGAAGACGTAGAAAGTGAACATTGTGCACTGATCGTTGAAAAAGGATTGCAGCAGGTAGCAGGGATAGACACGCACAAAGTGGAGATCAATAACCGGAGGGCAGCCATTACAGCAGACAATACCGAAGCTGTCGCGGAAGCCGTAAAAGCTATCCGCGATCTGGGGTACGGAGTCTCTACGGTAAAAAATACATTTCCCGTATTGGGAATGACCTGTGCCTCCTGTGCCGGCAGTGCAGAAAGTATTGTGAAATACCAGGAGGGAGTGGTAAGCTCTTCAGTAAATTTTGCCACCGGTAATCTTACAGTAGAATACCTGCCCAATATGATTGATGCTGTTCAATTGCAGCAGGCAGTACAGTCTATCGGTTATGATCTCCTGATCGCAGATGAAACCCAGCAGCAGGAAACCCTGGAAGCCATCCATATCAAAAAATTCAGGCAGCTGAAGAGCAAAACCATTTGGGCTGTTATCCTGTCCATACCTGTTGTGATCATAGGAATGTTTTTAATGGATATGCCTTATGCCAACCCGATTATGTGGTTATTTGCCACACCTGTTGTACTATGGCTGGGGAAAGACTTCTTTATAAACGCCTGGAAACAGGCCCGGCACCGTTCTGCCAATATGGATACCCTGGTGGCCCTGAGTACCGGAATTGCATATCTGTTTAGTGTGTTCAATATGCTGTTTGAGGATTTCTGGCATCAGAGAGGACTGCATGCCCACGTTTATTTTGAAGCAGCAGCCGTAATTGTAGCCTTCATCCTCTTAGGAAAACTGCTGGAAGAAAAAGCTAAAGGCAATACCTCATCAGCCATCAAAAAACTGATGGGTCTGCAGCCTAAAACCGTAATGGTGATCCAGGCTGACGGCACAGAAAAGCAAATTGCCATTGAAGCAGTAAGCACAGGAGATGTGATTCTTGTAAAACCGGGTGAAAAAATAGCCGTAGACGGAATAGTTACTTCCGGCAGTTCCTATGTAGATGAAAGTATGCTGAGTGGTGAGCCCGTTCCCGTACTGAAAGCAGAAGATGAAAAAGTATTTGCCGGAACCATCAACCAAAAAGGCAGCTTTCAATTCCGTGCAATGAAAGTAGGAAAAGAAACCATGCTTGCCCAAATTATTAAAATGGTGCAGGACGCGCAGGGGAGTAAAGCACCCGTACAGAAACTGGTAGATAAAATTGCGGGTATTTTTGTTCCCGTTGTCATGGCAATAGCCATCTTTACATTTATTTTATGGTTCATTTTAGGTGGGGATAACGGAGTAGTACAGGGCTTGCTGGCAGCCATTACCGTATTGGTGATCGCCTGTCCCTGCGCCCTGGGATTGGCTACCCCTACCGCCATTATGGTAGGGGTGGGAAAAGGGGCCGAAAAAGGTATTTTAATAAAAGATGCGGAAAGCCTTGAATTGGCAAAAAAAGTAAACGCCGTTGTATTAGACAAAACAGGAACCATTACCGAAGGAAGACCCGAGGTAACCGGTATTCAGTGGCTGGATGGCAATGATATCGCCAAAAACGTTTTGTTAAGTATAGAAAAGCAGTCAGAACATCCATTGGCAGAAGCGGTGGTAAAGCACCTGGAAGCTGTACCGGCCACATCATTATCTCAGTTCGACAGTATTACGGGCAAAGGAGCCAAAGCCATACATAATGGTGAACTTTATTTTGTAGGTAATAAAAAGCTGCTTACGGAAAACCATATCAGCATCAGTGAAATCTTACTGAAGCAGGCAGATGAATGGGGCGCACAGTCCAAAACCGTTATCTGGTTTGCCAGCAGTAAACAGGCACTTTCAGTCATTGCCATATCCGACAGGATCAAAGCAACTTCCGTAGAAGCTATCCGGCAAATACAGGGAGCCGGTATAGACCTTTATATGCTTACAGGTGATAATGAAGCTACGGCCAAAGCTATCGCAGAGCAGACAGGCATTAAACATTACAGGGCAGAAGTATTGCCGCAGCATAAAGCTGATTTCATAAAAGAGTTGCAACAGCAGGGGAAAGTTGTGGCAATGGTAGGCGATGGGATCAATGACAGTACCGCACTGGCTACCGCTGATGTGAGTATAGCAATGGGGAAAGGCAGTGATATTGCAATGGATGTAGCCAAGATGACCATCATATCATCCGACCTTACCAAAATACCACAGGCCATAAAACTGTCCAGACAGACCGTAGCTACCATAAAGCAGAATCTGTTTTGGGCATTCATCTATAATCTTATAGGTATTCCCGTTGCAGCAGGGATTCTTTATCCTGTCAACGGATTTCTCCTCAACCCGATGATTGCCGGTGCTGCTATGGCATTGAGCAGTGTAAGTGTTGTATCCAACAGTTTAAGGCTGAAGTGGAAAAAATAAAACAGGAATCCCGGCTTTCGGAAAGAGTGACATTAAAGGATAATTATTCAGGATAAAACCAACAGCTATGGAACATCAGCACGATCACAGCCATTCCGGCAGTGCCAATAAAAAGACATTAACCATAAGCCTCATTATTATTACAGTCTATATGGCGGTAGAGGTTATTGGCGGATGGATGACAAACAGCCTCGCCCTGCTGGCAGACGCGGGACATATGCTGAGTGATGCCATATCACTGTTTATCGCCCTGATGGCCTTTACATTCAGCAGCAAAGTAGCAGATTACGGAAAAACATATGGCTACAAGCGATTTGAAATATTAGCTGCAGTAATCAACGGAGCAACACTGATCCTGATTTCAGCCTACATTATCTATGAAGCCATTGAACGTTTCCAGAAGCCACCTGCGATCCTATCCGGCGGAATGCTCATCGTAGCAGTGATAGGACTGGCTGTAAACATGCTGGTAGCCTGGATTATGATGCGGGGTGCTGATGTTAAGGAAAACCTGAATATGCGGGGTGCTTACCTTCACGTAATCAGCGATATGCTGGGTTCGGTAGGTGCCATTGTTGCAGCTCTGCTAATTATGTTTTTTGGCTGGATATGGGCAGATGCACTGGCAAGTATTATCGTTTCTGTATTGGTTTTACGAAGCGGATACCTCGTTACAAAATCAGCAGTACACGTGCTGATGGAAGGCACACCGGAGAATGTTGACATAGAAAATGTAACACAGAAAATACTGGAAACAGAAGATATCATCAGCATTCACGACCTGCATATATGGACCATTACAAGCGGATTAAATGCATTAACCTGCCACGCCGTAGTTAATGGAAAAATAACGGTTGAGGCGAGTGAAATACTGCTCCGTAAAATAGAACACGACCTCGGACACCTGAATATTCATCACATAACTATTCAGCTGGGAACAGATGCCCACAGGCACGATAATTCGGTATTATGCATTGTAAAAGCAGAAACAGCCTCACACAGAGAACATCATTGAGTCCGGATGATGTGTAAAAACTGCGGACCTTTATATTTATGCTATTGTTACTTCCTTCATAAGATACACATCCTGAATAGCCTGTAACAGCTCAACACCTTTTTCAAAGGGTCTTTGAAAAGCTTTTCGGCCGCTTATAAGACCTGTTCCTCCGGCACGTTTGTTAATAACAGCTGTACGTACGGCATCTTCAAAATCCTGTTTGCCGGATGCCCCGCCTGAATTTATCAGACCGGCACGGCCCGCATAGCCATTGAGTACCTGATACCTGCACAGGTCAATAGGATGATTGCTGCTCAGCTCACTATACATCCGCTCATCCAGCTTTCCGTAACTGCTATCACCAATGTTCAATGCTTTATATCCACCGTTGACTTCCGGCAGTTTTTGCTTAATAATATCAGCACCAATAGTAGCCCCCAAATGGTTGGCCTGCCCGGTGAGATCTGCAGAAAGATGAAAGTCTGTTCCGTCTTTTTTGAAAGCATCGTTACGCAAATAGCACCACAGTATTGTAGCCATACCTAAAGAATGAGCTTCTTCAAATGCTTTGCTGATTTCTGTAATCTGCCTTCCCGAATTCGCTGATCCAAAATAAATAGTTGCTCCGACTGCTGTTGCGCCCATATTCCAGGCCTCCCTTACGGTTCCGTATAAAATCTGGTCGCTTACATTAGGAAAGGTCAATAGCTCATTGTGATTTATTTTTACAATGAAGGGTATTTTATGGGCATATTTCCGGGCTGCTGTACCCAAAACTCCAAAGGTTGAAGCTACCGCATTACAGCCACCCTCGATAGCCAGCCTTATAATATTTTCCGGATCAAAATACATAGGATTAGCTGCAAAGGAGGCCCCCGCACTGTGTTCTACCCCCTGATCTACCGGTAATATGGAAAGATATCCCGTGTCTGCCAGGCGTCCGTGTCCAAAAAGATTTCCCAGACTTCTGAGTACCTGTGGATTTCGGTCGGAAATACCATAAATGTCATCTATAAAATGAGAAGACGGCAGATGAAGCATTTGTTTAGGGATTGCTTTACATTCATAATTGAGAAGATCTTCTCCCCCCAAATACTGTATGAGTTTACTGATATCCATAATATACTATTTAAATGATTTTTATACTATTAACGTGAACAACCCTGCTGAACCTTTACCGAGGGCATAAGTTCTATGTGCTGTATTCAAAATTCATTTTAAACCAGGGGCGGAAAAACTACTTCTTCACTATTTTTCTCCGGATCCGGCTCAGGCTGGGTGGCGTGATACCAAGATAGGTGGCAATATCATGTATCTTCACTCTTTTGAATATAAAAGGTCTTTGATGGAGGAGCTGCAGATAATTTTCTTCAGGGGTATTGTTTTTAAACTGTACAAGACGTTGCAGTGCTAAAAAATATGCGGCTCTTACCATATTGATTTCAAGTCTTTCATAGTTGATATTGAGCTTGTGGAGGTCATTTTTGTCCTGGAAACTCAGTGAAAAAACTTCAACATCTTCTATGGCTTTTACAGACAGGTGGGAGGGTTTTTGTGTAATGAAACTGTAATAATCTCCGCACCACTCTCCTTCAAAATTAAAATCAATAATAAATTCCTGAGTTTCTTTTTCTTCAATATATTTAGTCGCTCCTTTTGTCAAAAAGAAGTATTCTGAGCAAACTTCACCTTTTGCGAGCAGATATTCATTTTTTTTAAAACTCTTTTGTTTCAGTTTTGAGAGTTTAAGATAAAATTCCTCATCGGAGAGTGGGAAAAAATAATCCCAGTTTTTTCGAATGTCTGCAATCAATTGCCCGGAAAATGCTCTGTTCTCAAATTCAAGATTATACATTATCCTATTTTCTAATGATTAATAAAACAGTTATGGTCTTTTTAATTTCAATTAAAAATTTGGTTTGGCTTGCTTTCTTAAATGCAAAAATACATTTTTTAAAAATATAAAATAATATAAAATGTTAATTTATAACGCTTTAGTTGAATGAATGCGTTTTATTAAGAATAATTTACTGCTATTTCAGACTAAATCATTTTTTCATCATCTTTTAGTTAATAATTACATTTAATAAATTAACAAAAGACAATTTCTTGTTCTGAATAATTACCCTTTTTTCTGCTTATTTACAGGTAACTGATCCGAAATTTGTCATGAGGATTATTTTATCTGTCTGGTGATATTTTGTGTGTTTAATAACCAGAGGCAGATTAAAATATTATGATTATGATATGGTATTGGCTTCTAAATATTTAGAAGCCATCACCATTAGATGATTATCATAGATTGGAAAAAATAACGATAATTTTTTAATAGATATACAGATGAGAAAAACAAAATTTTTTCTGATAAGTTTGCTTGCTGTAATAAGCATCAGATTTTCAGCGCAGGTTGGTATCAATACGACGACGCCTCATGCTACACTGGATGTGGTGGGTAAACCGGCTGAAAATAATATTCCGGATGGTGTTATAGCCCCAAGAATAACCGGAGATCAGCTGAAGGATAAAGATGCTGTTTACCTGGCTGACCAGACCGGTGCATTGGTATACGTAACCCAGGCTGTTACCAATCCTTCTGTGAAAACAGCAAAAGTTGATAAACCCGGATATTATATGTTTAATGGGACAGTATGGAAATTTGCATTTGGAAGCAAAGATGATGAAGTCATGATCGGAGAAATGATTTATTATCACGGGAGCATACCGGCTGGTACTTCAGGAACCAATATTCTTGCCAGCACTTATCTTTCGGATTTACCGGTCCTGGATAAATTTTTAAGACTTGATGCCCAGTTTGACGCTAGCTCGGCAGGGACGGGAACAATAACAAGTTTTAATCCGAGACTTTATAATATAGGATCTTCTGATGTGAAGATATGGGTATCAGAGATGTCTACCTTTACAGGTGATTCTGATAATGGAAATATTAAATTATCTCCAGGAGCATACAGACAATTTGATGATGGGGTTTTTCTTACACAGAATAATAATGAGACGGTAACATTTGATATTACAATTCAGGAACCGCAACCGAAATGGTATAGGGTTTACTATGCATTCAGAGTAGATAATAAGTCGATGACAGGAAACAGCAATGCAACGACTACGGACTCCAATACGTCGGATAACACAAGAGAACTGTTTTTGTCTATACAGAGACTATATTAGATTTTTGAGGAATGAGATGAGGTTAAAGTAGGTCTGCCTAAATATATTCCGGAAACTCAGATGAGTTTGCCAGGCATATCCTGAAACATAAAGTATAATCGTATTATTTTCACAGTACCGGAATCAGAAAAACAGGTCTGGTGTAAACATAAATGATCTCAGGCTTCTTTTTCTGAGAATGACTCAACCTTTTTTAACAGTGCTTTAAAAAGGTTGGGTTTTTCAGTTTATTCCTAATCAGTAAAAATTATAAATCAAATATAGAATAGTATAATCCGGATCTCTAAAATAATAATCAACTTTATATGTACTAATCTTATAATAAAAATAGAGCGGGATATAACCCATAAGAGTTAATCTGCCTTTGAAAAATCAAATAGAACCGCAATGACAAATACTTCCAAAATACACATCAAAGGGATGGTATGCAGCAGGTGTATCTACGTTCTGTCTGATGCCTTATCCCAGCTTGGGCTGGAGCTCGCCGAGGTACGTTTAGGTGAGGTGATCCTGAAGAAAAACAATCCGGATTTTGACGAGCAGACGATCCGGTCTGTATTGCAGGCATTGGGATTCGACCTGCTGTACAACAGACATCAGAAGATTATTGAAGATATAAAGACTGCCGTGCAAAAAGGTATTCAGCAGCAGTTAGATACCGGAAAGCCTGTAAGGTTTTCAGTATTGATAAGCAATGAACTGAATAAAGACTATGGAAGCCTTAGCTCTCTTTTTTCCCTTTTTCACGAATATACACTTGAAAAATTTATTATTTACAGTAAAATAGAAAAAGTGAAAGAACTTTTGGTCTATACCGATCAGACCTTATCAGATATAGCCTATAACCTGGGTTACAGCAGTCCTGCCCATCTTTCCAATCAGCTGAAAAAGCATACCGGCTTTACTTCTGCTTACTTCAAAAAAATCCGGGCAGATAAAAATGCAGTTATTCAAAGAAATAATCCTGACCACGATAACCTGTAAGGTTAAGTAAATATATGAAAGGCGTAAAAAACTGAAATAAGTATTATTTTTATATACCTGTCTATTGATCTAATCTTTCAGAATATTTTGTTGCAGGAGGTATAACAATAGCGTCGTACTTTTGGATATAGCCAACGATAGAATGATTGAGCAGAATGTTACGCTTTATACTCAGTTCTTTTAGCATATTCAGATCTACAACGGTCCATTGGTCTGCAAAGGCATATTTCAGCAGTTCCTTATCTTCATCTTCTGTGAGGTCTTCCGTTTTTCCTGTTTTGTTATTGAAGATGTATCTGGGAAAACTGATTATAGAAAACGATTTCGACTGATTCACATTCGCCAGTTCATAGATCATATTGCCTACTTCCAGGCTGCCGCTGAAACTTGTTCCTCTGGCCGTATGAACAGCCCCCAGCTTAATCAATATTTTTACAGAATCCTGTTTTAAACTTTGACGGTGATAATATTGGGTGAAATTACGTTTCATATTGTCAACCCGAAACTGCCAGAAGCCCTGCGTGATCTGATGATTGATCATCAAAGACAGCTCGAATTCTTCTATCAAAGGGAGATTTATTTTATTTTTTGAGAGTGATAAAAAAGTTTTCAATTCATTGGAGCGAAGCAGATTATTCATCAGTTCAGGATTGAAATTATCTTTTCCTTTTTTATATTCAGATTCGGTGAGCGTATATATTTTTTCATATAAATCTGAAGAAACCTTTTCTTTATCTGAGTTCTTATAAAGTTCATCAATCAGAAAAAGATAAGAAGAATAGCTTTCAAAGTCTATTCCGGAAAGGTTGATATGATAGTTTTTCAATTGCCGGAGTGTTTTCTCTTCTTCTTTTGTTCTGAAGAATCCAAATGGTGGCATCCCGGTTTGAGATAAATATTTAAAATAATATGATTTTAAAGGAAAAGAATTTTCAGCTAACTCCGAAAGCTTTTTTGCTGACACCGGACCAATCTCAGTGAGATAATGATCATATCCGTTTTCTTTAAAAAAGGGCAGTAAAGAGCTTACCAATGTTTCAACAGAATGAATATCGTGCTGTTCTCCAATTAAAAAGAACTGAGATTCCTTAATTTTATTTTTTATGAATTCCGATCCTTTTCCGGTAAAATTTCCATCCTGATCCAACGTGAAATAAGAGGTAGATTCCTTGATAACAGTATGCTCCTGTTGTGAAAATACAGCAGCCCAAAAAACTAAAAAGTAAACTGTAATATATTTTTTCATTGTGCTTTTATGGATAACGTAACCAAATTTAAATTATTTCACTTCAATAACATGAAGTATCCGTTTTTATAGGAAACAGACCAACGAAAACAGAGTTTTTTCCATATTACATTCACTGTATTTCTTCATTTCAGGCCAATACTGTTATCCTCAAAAAAGTCTCATTCAAGATAGGTTTTTATCAGGCAGGTAAAATTAAGAAATGTTACAAAACCTAAAAGCAATTGTGTAAAAAGCAGCTTACTGCGCCACGGTACATTTGTCATTAATTATTCTTGATTGTATTATCCTAAATTTTAATAATATGTTACATAAATTATCTACGTTGCAAAAGCCGGCTGTTATTATTCCGCTGCTTAGTCTCTTTTTAGCGGCTTGCGGCGGTAAAGAACAGAAACCGGCTGCAGCTCCGGCAAACACTAAGCTGCCCGTTGATATCATCGTGGCACAGCAGGAAGCTCTGAATCTGAAAGAGTCACTCGTAGGAACAATAGAACCCTATCGGGAAGTCTCTATCGTTGGGGAGCTGGCACAGAAAATAACCAGAGTAGCCTTTAAAGACGGCAGCTATGTAAAGCAGGGTGCAGTACTCTACACCCTCAACGATGCAGAGATCACTTCCCGCCTGAGACAGGTGGCTGCACAGATAAAACTGGCAAAAATTACCCAGCAGCGTCTGGCCAATCTTTTGAAAACAGAAACCGTCAACCAGCAGGAATACGATGAAGCCCATATGCAGCTGAATACCCTGGAAGCCCAGCAGGATCTCTTACGTGCAGAACTGAGCAAAACAGTCATCAGGGCTCCTTTTTCAGGTAAAATAGGGATCACAAAACTGCAGACAGGCGCTTATGTTTCCCCGGGAACAACGCTCGTTACCCTGCAGGACCAGGGAAGCATTAAAATCAGCTTTTCCGTTCCCGAACAATACCTTCCATATGTACAAATGGGTAATACCATAAAATTCACCACCGTACTTTCGGATAAAGAATATACAGCTTCCATCATAGCCACCGAACCGGGACTGGAAGCCCAGGGAAGGAGCCTCTTGGTACAGGCTGTAACCTCCAATGACAATGGAATGTTGCGCGCAGGTCTTTCTGTAAAAGTACTGTTCGACACCGGAGAAAAAGGAGCGAAAGGCGTACAGCTGCCTTCAGAAGCTCTGGTACCCGGACAAAAAGGCTATAATGCATTTGTAATCAAAAAAGGAGTTGCCAAAACCGTTCCGGTCACTATTGGAAACCGTACCGAAACAAAAGTTACCATCACGTCCGGGATCAGTACAGGAGATAGTGTTATTGTCTCCAATATCCTGCGTTTAGGCGACGGAATGCCGGTAGCCCCGGTTCCGGTTAAATAATTCAATAAAATTTCAGCAAAAATGAGTATTTCAGATTTAAGTATAAAAAAACCTGTATTGGCAGGCGTATTCTCCCTGCTGATCGTTATTCTCGGCATTGTGGGATGGAAGCAGCTCGGGATCCGGGAATTTCCGCTTACCGAACCGCCGGTGATCTCTGTCATTACCTTTTATCCCGGGGCAAGTCCCGATGTTATCGCATCCAAGCTTACCCGGCCGATGGAAGAATCCATTGCAGAGGCAAGCGGTATCCGTACCATTTCTTCGGAGTCCAGGGAGCAGGTGAGCGTTATTTCAGTAGAATTTAACAGGGATATAGACCTGGAAGATGCCCTGAACGATGTAAGGGATAAAGTTTCCAAATCCAGGAAACAGCTTCCTGCCGATGTAGATCCGCCTATCGTTCAAAAAGCATCGTCAGCCGATAACCTCGTAGCCTTTCTGGAAGTAGAAAGCGATACCAAAGATATAAAAGAGGTAAGCCACCTCGCTTCTACCACCATCAAAGACAGGATGCAGTCCATCCCGGGAATCAACAATGTAGCCATCGTAGGTGAACATAAATATGCGATGCGCCTGCGCTTTGATCCTGTGAAGCTGGCGGCCTACAACCTTACCCCGGAAGATATCCGCAGGGCATTGCTCCGGGAGAATATAGACCTTCCCTCGGGCAGACTGGAAGGTAACCAGACCGAACTGAGTATCCGCACACTTGGAAGACTGACCACCGCCGAAGATTTTGAGCAGATGCTCATCAAGCAGGTGGGTAATACCGTTATTTATTTGAAAGATATAGGCTCAGCAGAGCTGGGCGAAGAAAACGAACGTACTGCCATCATCAATGAAACCGGGAACCTCAACCGTGTAGGTGTAGGGGTTGCCGTGCAGATACAGAGGGGTGCCAACGCTATACAGGTGGTAGATGAATTTTACAAGCGGCTGGAGCAGCTTCGTAAGGAAATTCCTTCAGATTACCGTCTTATTGTAGGATTTGACTTTACCAAATCGGTAAGAGAATCCATTAAGGAAGTAGAAGAAACCCTGTTTATTGCCTTTGGGCTTGTGGTACTCATCATCTTCCTGTTCCTGCGTGACTGGCGTTCTACCATTATTCCGGTAATAGCCATTCCCGTGTCCATTCTTTCAGCATTCTTCATTATGTATGTCGCCGGATTCTCCATTAATGTGCTTACCCTTTTAGGGCTGGTGCTTGCCATAGGTCTGGTGGTGGACGATGCCATTGTGGTACTCGAAAATATTTACAAAAAAATAGAAGATGGAATGTCTCCCGTACAGGCAGCCTTCAAAGGGACCAGGGAAATTTACTTTGCTGTAATATCTACCACCATTACACTGGCGGCGGTATTTCTGCCCATCGTGTTTATGGGGGGAATCAGCGGTCAGCTTTTCCTTGAATTTGCCATTGTGGTATCCGGTTCCGTACTGGTATCCGCCTTTGTAGCCCTGACACTCACCCCGATGCTGAGTGCCTATTTCCTTAAAAAGAAAGAAAAGCCAAGCTGGTTTTACAGGGTTTCGGAACCCTTTTTTGTATGGCTCAACAAAGGATATTTTAAAATACTGAAAGCCTTTATGAAAGTAAGATGGCTGGCCTGGGTTTTCCTGGCAGGAACTACTTTGCTCATCTATTTTGTAGGCAAGAGCCTGCCTTCCGAGCTGGCACCTGTTGAAGACCGATCCAATATGAACCTTATCGCCATTGCGCCGGAGGGGGTCTCCTTTGATTATATGAAAAAAAATATGATTGAAGTAGGTAAATACGTCAACGATAATACAGACGGCCTGTACCAGACCTATTCTATGGTAGCTATTTCTTTTATCCCTGCTCCGGCCCCTGTAAATGTTGCCGTGCAGAGTATCTATCTTAAAGAGCCTAAAGAAAGAAAAGCTTCTATTCAGGATCTGTACAACCAGTACGGTGCAGCTTCCGGACAGTTCCGGGGATTCCTGCTGTTTCCTTACCTGCCGCCTACCATTGGTACCCGTTATGGCGGCGGTATGCCGATCCAGTTTGTACTCCAGTCACCGGATCTGGAAAACCTGACTAAGGTATTGCCTGAATTTTTAGCCGCAGCCCGTCAAAGTAAAAAACTGATGTTCGTAGACTCGGATCTGAAAATAAACAAACCCGAAGTGAAAATAAACATAGACCGCAGAAAAGCAGCAATGATGGGAGTCTCTATGGAAGAAGTCGCCAGAACCCTGCAGCTTTCCTTATCAGGACAGCGCTATGGCTATTTCCTGCGCAACGACAGGCAGTATGAAGTCATCGGACAGCTGGAGCGAAAAATGAGAAATGATGCCAGTGACCTTAATTCCATCTATGTGCGTTCCGCAACAGGGCAAATGATTCCCCTGGGTAACCTTATTACCAAAGAAGAAGCGGTGAGTCCTGCAGCCATTTACAGATATGACCAGTACACTTCAGCTACCATTTCGGCAGCCACTGCTCCGGGAGTAAGCCTTGCAGAGGGTATAGAAGAGATAGAGCAGATCAAGAAAAAAGTTTTAGGCGACAACTTCAAAAGCTCGCTGGCCGGGCAGTCCAGAGACTATAAAGAAAGCCAGGGCAATATTATGTTTACCCTGATCCTTGCACTGGTGCTGATCTATATGATCCTTGCCGCCCAGTTTGAAAGTTTAAGAGATCCGCTTACCATAATGCTTACCGTACCTATGGCCGTAACAGGTGCTGTGCTCAGTCTTTCCTGGTTTGACCAGAGTCTGAATGTCTTCAGCCAGATCGGGATCATTACACTGGTGGGACTGATCACCAAAAACGGAATCCTGATCGTAGAATTTGCCAACCACCTGAAAGATCAGGGATTTTCAAAATTCGATGCTGCCTTACATGCCGCCGAGCAGCGTTTCCGTCCTATCCTGATGACTTCACTGGCAATGATATTCGGGGCATTGCCTATTGCGCTCACGGCCAACAGCCGACAGTCCTTAGGAATTGTAATCGCCGGAGGGCTGGTGTTTTCAGGGATATTAACCCTGTTCATTATTCCTGCCGTGTATTCCTATCTGTCCAGTAATAAACGCAGCAAGGAAGTGGTAGAAGAAGATTTTGTAAGTATTCATCCTAAAAACCATTGAAAATGAAAAATCTATTATTGATTATCAGTACCGGATTGCTGTTGATGGTGGGAAATGTCTCCCTTAAAGCGCAACAGACCACGCTTTCGCTTTCCGGGGCACTGGAAATGGCAAAGAACGGGAACAAGCAGTTACAGGCTCAGGCATTGGAAGAGATTTATACTGCAGAGCAGAGCAGGGAAATCCGTAATGGTTACCTGCCCAATATCTCTGCCGGAGCCTCCTATATCCGTTATTTCGACCGTCAGGTCATATTTATGCCGGGCTCTTTTGTGGGCAGTACCAATGCCGTAGAAGCTGTATCCGTAGGAGGAAAAAATGCGCTGAACGGATTTGTTTCCCTTTATCAACCCATCATCGATCCTTCCATACACCGCCAGTTAGGCGTGAACAAAATAAGTGAGGAAATTGAAAAAGAAAAAACCATAGACCTGCAGCGCAAGATCGCCTATAAGGTCGCCTCTCTTTACCTCAATATGCTGCTGATGAATGAGCAGACAGATCTTTTAGACCAAAGCTTTCAGCGTAATGTAAGGGCATTGAAAGATACCCGCTTATTGTTCCTCCAGGGAAAAGCGATAAAGGCAGATACTTTAAGCAATTTTATTGCCGTGGAAAATATCAGATCCGCAGTTTCCTACCTTAAAAATAACATCGAAGTATCAGAACTGGAACTGAAAAGACTGATCGGAATGGAAAAAGAGGAACGGATTGCACTGACCGACAAACTTGAATTTGATCTGGTCACAGAGCGATCAGCATTCAGCTCTCTGGATGAAGCACTTAAAATAGCTGCTGAAAACCGCAAAGACCTGAATATCCAGCAGCTCGTCATTAACCTCCAACAGAAAAAAACGGAAGCAACCCGTGCCGGACTGATGCCCAGATTATCGCTTATAGGTCAATACCAGATTCAGGCGCAGGAAGATGATTTCAGACTGGATACCTGGCCGAGAACCTCTTTTGTGGGGCTTCAGTTCTCCGTACCGATTTTTGACGGAAACCGTACCAAATCCCGTACAGCACAGGCTAAGATAAAAACAGACCAGGAGATCATACGCCTGAACGACCTTAAAGATGAGGTAAAAACCCAGCTGGCAGGTATCCTGAGCAAATGGGAAGAAGCCCTGAGACAGCTGGATATACAACAGACAACGGTAGCCTCTGCGGAACTGAGCCACCGGATGATGGAGGACCGTTTCAAGAACGGCAGAAGTTCCCGTCTGGAGCTTACCGATGCAGAACTGGCGCTGACACAGGCTAAAATCAGCTATCTGCAGGCTGTCTATAATCTTAAGGTACTGGATGTGGAGCTTAAAAACGCACTGGGTCTGCTTGAACTTTAATGTAATAAAAAACAATTATCCTTTCAACAAAAAAATAATTCAATGAATACAACGACAACACCTCCTGCTTTGTACAGCAAGCGCTGGGCGGCTCTTATATTACTCTGTACTGCGGAATTTCTGGTGATAATGGATACCTCCATCATTGGTGTCGCTTTATCAGCCATCAAAGCAGACCTTGGCTATACCCAATCCGGAATGCAATGGATCTTTAATGCCTATGTGATCCTGTTTGGAGGCTTTTTAATGCTGGGAGGCCGTTTGTCCGACCTCTTCGGGGCCCGCAAAATTTTTATGTGGGGATTCATTATCCTTACAGCAGCCTCACTGCTTGCCGGACTTGCCTGGTCAGATTCCGTGCTTAATACCGGGAGAGCATTACAGGGACTGGGTTCGGCTTTCATTGCGCCCTCATCACTGATGCTTGTCTTTACGATGTTTTCCGATCCCAAAGAGCTGAATAAGGCATTGGGATTTTGGGGAGCTTCTGCGGCGGCAGGCGGTTCTGCCGGAGTTTTTCTGGGAGGAGCCATTACAGAATGGCTTTCCTGGCACTGGATATTCCTGATCAATATTCCCATAGGGCTTTTGGTGCTGATGCGCAGCAAGCCCTTACTGATAAAAGGAATGACGCAAAAAGGAAAAGTAGATGTGGTAGGTGCCATACTGGCCACGGTTGCCCTGGTAATGATGGTATATGCCATTGTATCGGCTGAAATTGCAGGCTGGGTATCGTTTGAAACCATCAGTATGCTCCTTATTTCCATAGCATTGCTGGTTGCTTTCTATTTCAGCCAGAAGTATAAAAAACATCCGCTGATGCCACTGCACATTTTCAAAGTGTCGAATCTTTCCTATGGAAATATTGTAATGATCCTGCTGGCCGCAGCCTGGATTCCCTTATGGTTTTTCCTTAACCTGTATCTCCAGCAAACACTTCATTACTCGGCTTTCAACAGCGGGCTGGCACTTTTGCCTATGACCATTGCCATTATGCTGCTGATGGTAGGGGCTACGGGCAGGCTGGTCGCCCGGTTTGGCTTTAAATCGAATATGATAATGGGTCTGATAGCGCTGGCTGTTTCATTATTCCTGTTCAGCAGAGTTCCGGTGGACGGAACGTTTGTGGCAGATGTACTGCCTGCCTCTTTACTGGCTGCGGTGGGGATGTCGCTTACCTATATTCCGGGAACCATTGCGGCAACGGCCAGTGCGCCACCAGAGGAAATGGGATTAGCTTCAGGAATTGTAAACACCAGTTACCAGGTAGGATCTGCATTGGGCTTGGCTATTATTGTAGCCATTTCCGCTGCAAAAACAAATGCCATAAAAATGATTGGTGCTCCGGAAGCAACGGCACTGAACTCAGGCTTTCAGACGGCCTTCCTCGCTGCGGCTATTGTATGTGTGATTGCTGCCATTATTGCAGCTTTCGGAATTAAGGCTCCCAAGCCATAAAATCTTACAACTTAAACCGGCAATCCTGCAAAAAAGAAACCTGATAACCGATGTAATTTTATATCAGTAAAATATTTTAATACAATGAAGCAATTAACCATCAGCGTGCCCAATATGCAGAGTACACACTGCCAGAGCAGGGTAAACAACGCCGTACAAGAAATAGAAGGTGTACAAATAGACAATATAGCAGCAGGCCATCTTACTGTTTCCTTTACTTCGGAGAGCAGGGAAGAAGAAGTAATAGATGCGATAGAGAAAGCAGGCTATACTGTTTCGGCAGAGAAAGACAGCAATGCATCAGGTTACAATAGAGGCTGCTGCAATAATGATTAATCGTTATCCTTGTTGAAAACAGTGTTTCCGCATCAATAGAGTGATATGGTTTTGATGCGGCATTGTTTTCAGGGGATTAGTATTTACAAGAATAATAAAAGGCTGTATTACCGGATGGTTTTACAGCTTTTTTTGTTTTTATGCCGCGTGTAAATTTTTGGTGAGACCTGCTGAATTTTTATAACTTAGTTTTGCTGAACCGAACGGAGTGGTCTGATGAAACCAGGAAATAATATCACTTTTCTATTGTTTAAAAATCAAAAATGCATAAATAAGCTATTATAACTACACAAAAAACGAATTAAAAATGAGTATGTAACAAATTGATAATAAATGGGATTATACATTTATTTATTTTTACTTATGTGTATTTTAAACTTTCATATATTTGAGAGTTAGAGTTTCCATTTTAAAGAAAAACCACAACAATAAAACGAAAATTAATGAAGCGAATTATTATTTTTTTTCTATTTTTTTTGTCTTTGTGTTCAGAATTATTTGCACAAAATTTAACTGCAAAGCAATATATTGAAGATTTGGAATATTTAAAAACCGAACTTCCAAAAGGACATAAAAATCTTTTTGCCAAAATAACCGAAAAAGAGTTTTTTGATGAAATATCAGTAATTCAAAACAAAGCGGAGACTTTAAACAATGAAAAATTTATAATAGAACTTTTCAAACTCACTAAAAAAATAAATGATGAACACACAAGAATTGAACCACCTTTTCAATTAACTTTCCCTATTGAATTTGATTTTTTTAAAGAAGGAATTTTTGTTACTGAAACGGACTTTATCAGAAAAAATTTATTGTATAAAAAACTTAACAAAATTGAAAATGCAAAAACAAAAAATATACTTAATTCTGTCAGACAACTTATAAAAGATGATAACAGTTCATATTTTCAAATTTATTTTCAAAAATTCATAAATAATCCCGAAATTCTAAATGGGTTAAATATTACCGACAACGTTATAAAAGCCGAATATACAATAGGAAATCAAAAAACTGAAATTAATTCTGTGCCCATAAAAAGTTATCACCCAATTCAGTATAGCAAACTATTAAGAAACAGTAACAAAGACTTTTATTGGTTTCAGCCGATTGATAATGGAGAAATAATTTATTTTAACTATCAAAATTGCCAACTACAAATAGACAAACCTTTTGATGAATTCAATAATGAATTATTTGAATTTATCAACAAAAATAAACCAAAAAAAATAATAATTGATTTAAGAAAAAATAGTGGCGGAAATTCTGCAATTCTAAAACCATTTCTTGATAAACTGAAAGATAGTTATTTGAACAAGAAAGGAAACCTGTTTATATTAATTGGAAAACAAACTTTTTCATCTGCTTTGATGAATGCGGTTACATTAAAACGAGAATATAATTCAGTTTTATTGGGAGAGAAAACAAGTGGAAATATAAACCATTTTGGAGAAACAAGAGGTTTTAGGCTTCCAAATTCAAAAATTATTATAGGATATTCTACAAAATATTGGGAATTGTGGAAAGGTTATGAAGGTGCTTTAAATCCTGATTTCAAGGTTGATTATTCGGTAAAGAATTACAAAAAAAATATTGACGAAGCAATTGAATACGTAAAAAGTTGGAAATAAGAAAAAACGGCAGATAACATTGTATTGGCAAAATGCTGGTTAAGTGCAGACTTCAACTTTTCTGCTTTTTATTCCGCCGAATGTGGAACACATTCAGTTTCCTTCTTTAATTTAGTTTCCGTGGAAACACATCGGCTACGTTAATGCTAAATTGAACTTTTCGTCCAATTTATCCGCCACTTCGTTACCCGTTTCCTTTACTTCGGAGAGCAGGGAAGAAGAAGTAATAGATGCGATAGAGAAAGCAGGCTATACTGTTTCGGCAGAGAAAGACAGCAATGCATCAGGTTACAATAGAGGCTGCTGCAATAATGGTTAACCGTTAGCCTTGTTGAAAACAGTGTCTCCGCATCAATAGAGTGATATGGTTTTGATGCGGCATTGTTTTCAAGGGACTAGTATTTACAAGAATAATAAAAGGCTGTATTACCGGATGGTTTTACAGCTTTTTTTGTTTTTATTAAATAAGGTATGAATTTGGGATGATCAGTAAGTCTGTATTTTTGTGATTTAGTTTTATCGTCTTTTGTCTTGTTTACAAATACGAAAACTAAAAAAGCATTAATGCAAAACAAAAACAAATTAAAATAAATGTATAACCTTTTGATAATGAACAGAAACATTCATCTATACATTTTTACCTGTATATGTGCTAAAGTTTCATATATTTGAGATTTACACGAAAGCTTTTTCCAAACTTTATGCAAATGAAAAAAACGATTATCATTTTATCTTTATTTTTCAATTTCACTTTAAATGCTCAAGAAAATATAAGTAAATTGAATTATGCAAAAACTGAAATTTCAGTACCTGAAAATTGTGTTGCTAAATCTGAATACGAAATAATTGATTGTAATGGATTTTCTGCGCAATGGCTGTTCTTCGACGAGGAAATGATAAAGCAAAAAATTAACGAACAATTTCAAGCTCAAATCGAAGAAGAATTTGAATACAAAAAGAAGAAAAATATTGAATTTACTTCTCAAAATCAAAAATTTAAAGGAACTAAATATGAATTAAAAAACGGAACTTATAAAATTATTGGTTTTGGACGTATAAATGATATTCCTCTATTATTAAACTTAGGATTCCAAAAAGATCCCAAAAACGATAAAAGTTTAACGGAATTTGAAAGAAACTTTATTAACCTTCAATAAAGCCTTCGTGTAACAAGAGGTTTGCCCAGATAATAGGTGAACCTGCATAGTTTCAACCAATTTTACTTTGACAATATTGCTGATTATTTTCAAAGGATTAGTATTTACAAGAATAATAAAAAGCTGTACTACCGGATGGTTTTACAGTTTTTTTTGTTTGTAAGAAAAACCCGTAAACTTCACAAAACAAACAAGAAATAACATAATACCGGGCTGGAGCATATGCCGGAACTTTGACCCCAAAGTTTAAGCTTATGAAAACAACTGTTCAGTGGAAAAATGTTTACCTGCTGTTTATCGCGCAGGCTCTGTTCCAGACGGCCTCTATCCTGGTGATCACCTTATCGGGAGTAGCAGGTTTGGCAATGGCCCCGGATAAAAACCTTTCTACATTACCTATCGCAATGATTACGGTGGGTACGGCGGGGATGATGATTCCTGCTTCTGTGATCATCAAAAAAGTTGGTCAGCGTAAGGCGTTTATGCTGGGTACCCTGATAGGCGTGCTGGCCGGGCTGGTTTCCTGGTATGGTATTGTTCAGCATTCATTCTGGATATTTTCCATAGGCAATATGCTGGTAGGCGCTTATCAGGGATTTTCACAGTATTATCGCTTTGCCGCTGCTGATGCTGTTCCGGAGCAGGCTAAAAGCAAAGCTATTTCTTTCGTAATTGCAGGAGGCATTGTTGCTGCATTTGCCGGGCCCAATCTGGCTAAATTCACACAGCATATGGGAGCTGTACCTTATGCCTATTCCTATTTTTCTATCATTTTACTGAGCTTATTAGCGCTGGGTATTATATCCCTGCTGAAGTTAGGCAAAACAACATTATTTCAGGTAAACGATACTAAAGTAAAGGGAAGGGCTTTAAAGGAAATCATTAAAAATAAAGATGCCATCCTTGCGGTACTTGCTTCATCTACTGCGTTTGCCGTAATGGGTATGTCTATGACCGTTACACCCATTGCGATGTACGGTTTCGGGCATCCGTCAGAAAGCTCGGCAACGGTTATTCAATGGCACGTACTAGGGATGTTTCTGCCCTCGTTCTTTACCGGAATGCTCATTCAGAAATTCGGTGTTTACCGGATCATTATTTCGGGCTTGCTGATTATGCTGCTTTATATTGTTATAGCCCTTAGCGGGACGGGTACGGGCTACTTTGTGGCGGCATTGTTTGTGGTAGGCCTGGGCTGGAATTTCCTGTTTATCGGTGGCTCTTCTCTGCTTACTAAAGTTTACCGGCCTGAGGAGAAGGAGAAAACACAGGCTTTTCACGATTTTACGGTGTTTGCGGTCATCAGTATTGCCAGTTTCTTTGCAGGAAGTCTTTTCAACCACTGGGGCTGGAAAGGCGTGAATGTAGTGCTGATCCCGATGCTGATCATTACTTTGATCGTAGCTGTAAGAATTGTTTTGTATAAAGGCAGTTCTGTCAGATAATCTGTAAATATTGCAAATTAAATAAGTAAAAACGCAATACAGATAAGCTTCCGGCACCTGAAATTTGTATAAAATACGAAGGATAAATCAACGATTTAAAAATCCTATTACCGGTTGCGGCACCTCCGTAGCAATTTTATCCTTCCTGTAAAGCCTCCTCCGGTAGTAATAAAAATTATCATATTATGAATACAGAGCATCAACAAAGTCTCAGCAATGTATACACCTGTCCTATGCACCCGGAAGTGAGGGGGAGCAAAGGCGACAAATGCCCTAAATGTGGAATGACATTAATATCCGCAGGTGAAGACAGGGAGAGAACGGAAGTGAAAATAAGTACCGGATCACAGGAGATAGAAGCCGGTAAACCTGTCAATATGAGCATTGCTATTACCGAGCACGGCAGGAATGTAATGCTGGATGTAATACACGAAAAGAAAATACATCTGTTGACTGTAAACGAAGAACTGTCGTGGTTTGATCATATTCATCCCGAAGAACAGCCGGACGGGACCTATCATATTTCGGAAACCTTTCCCGCAGCAGGAAAGTACCTTTTATTTACCGATTATAAGCCGAGTGGGAATGCTCCGGAAGTTAACACACATTATATTGAGGTATCGGGTACTGTTACAGATATTCCACAACGGCTGGAAACAAAACTGGCATCAATAGTGAATGGCTACACGGTGTTTTTGCTAAATGGTGATGAACTCACCACTACGAATGTACAGGGACTTCAGTTTTCAATCGTAAAAGACTGCAGAATACTGCAGGCAAAAGATATGCAGCTTTACTTAGGTGCCAATGCGCACATTGTAATGATCAGTAAAGCCGATTATGATTTTCTTCATATCCATCCTGTATTTGACGATAATTTTCCCATTTATGCTGAAACGATCATCAAAAAAGCGGGACTATACCGGATGTGGGTTCAGTTTAAAATAGAGGATGTGATACATACGGCAGACTTTACGGTAACAGTTTCAGGTGGGGAGCAGGCAGAGACAAACCTTCGAGCCCATCATTAATAAGGATCAGAAAGGTAACAGTATAAAAAATGATAACCGGAATATTCACCAGTGTCATTAAACATATGGTGAACCGGCTCCAATAAAAAAAAATAAGCAATGAAAAAATATATATTTTCCGCAATCGCAGCAATGATTCTTTTGTATGCCAGCCCGGTATCTGCCCAGCAATGGAGCATAGGTGCCCGTGGAGGACTTGCGATACCTAACCTAACGGCAGGAAGTGGTTCGGCAGTCAATCCGCTGAACAAAGGGTACAGTTCACGACTGGGTGCAGGATTGGGTATTTTTGCAGAATACCATACCGGTAAGCTTTTTTCCATTCAGGCAATCCTGGAATATTCGCAGCAGGGTGGCAAGAAAGACGGGTTCCAGGCTTTTCCGTTTCCGGCGCAGATGGCTCCTCTGTTTGGTCCGCAGGCTCCTCCTTATTTATATGCGGATTTTAAAAGCACAGCTAAACTTGATTATCTGATGTTGCCGGTTTTAGCCAAATTCGGATGGGATCTTGGAGCTGAAAAGAAATGGCGGATCTATGCCGGTGCCGGACCATTCGTAGGGCTGCTGCTGAATGCAAAACAGGTTACTGAAGGTACTGGCCAGGTTTATCTTGATGAAGGAAAAACCAAACCCGTTCCTGCAAATCCCGCGAACCCTTCCGCAGGTATCCTGACCTTATCTTTTGATAATACAAAAGATATTAAAGATCAGCTTCGTTCATTCAATTTCGGATTGGCCGGTAATGTAGGGATCGGCTATAAAATAAAACGTAACATGATTTTCCTGGAAGGAGGTGGTAATTACGGTTTTATTAATATTCAGAAAGGATCTGCCAATGGAAAGAACAGATCCGGAGCAGCTACCGTTATGATCGGTTATGCTTACCGTCTGTAAAGAATAAATTATACAGGTTGACCGGCTCAATGTCCCGGCTTGGCGGCCTTTACTGCATTTTTTCAACAGTAAATTTTACAAATTAAACCGGAAATATAGCAAAAATAAAGGCGCATTATTATTCAACTTTGTATGAAGAAAAACAATAAAAATTTTTTAAAAAAAATGGAAAACAAAGTATTGCAGTTCAAAACAAATATCAACTGTGCAAGCTGCCTGGCATCGGTAACTCCTTTTCTGGATAAAGCAGAAGGTATTGAAAACTGGGAAGTAGATATCCATAAAAAAGAGAAGATTCTCACCGTAAAAGCAGAAGGTATTACAGAACAGGAAGTAATAGAAACCGTGGAAAAAGCAGGATTCAAAATTGAATCCATAGAAAAATAAAACTAAATTATAGAAGATCGCCACTATTGAGTTTTAAAATTATTTGAAGACAGGTCAAAAATTTCTGTGTTAGTTTGGTTTGGTAGCTGGGAGTTAGGAGATGATTAGGGAAGAAGAATTGTTATCTTTTTTTTTCTTGGATAATTTCACGTTGTGATAATGGTCAGAATGATAGGAACAGGAGTAACATTCAGTCTCCTTCTTCCAGCTTTTTATGTAAAACCGGACCAGATGAAATGAATAGTGGCGATTATTTAATTTAGAATAATGTATAGGACAGGAGTATCCAACGTTCCGTATCGGAAGGTGTTTTATAAATAAAAGAAAGTGTTTTAAATTTGGTATAGTTTAGTGATTCAATAGGGAAACTTCTTATATGAAGTGAATTTAATCATTATTTGAGGGTTTTCATAGATAACCCTCATTTTTTTTATAGTTAAAATCTGAATAATGAAAGCACAAATTACAGAAGATTTCATTGGAATGTTAATGATCCCTGATATCTCAGGGTTTACCGATTTCGTGATCAGTTCAGAAATATCTGTGGGAAAATACATTACAGAACATCTCATCCAATCCATCATAAACAGCAATATCCTCTGTCTCGAAATTTCCGAAATAGAAGGCGATGCTGTACTTTTTTATAAATACCGTCACCTGCCCAATTTTCAGGAAACCCTGATGCAGATCGAACAGACCTACGGCGAATTCTGTAAAGAGCTGTGGAAGCTATCACAACAATTAAACCTTCAAATCCCGCTCTCTTTGAAAACCATTGTACACTATGGAGCATTTACAAGCTACCGAATCGGTAAGTTTGAAAAGCTGTATGGAGCAACCGTAGTGGAAGCACATAAGATGCTGAAAAACCGTGTTGCACAACGTCCACCCTATGCATTATTTTCAGATACTTTTCTGAAAGCCAATTTTGACAGACCCGAAAAAGTGACGGTAGAATATGATAGCTGTGATGACTGTCAATATCTCCCTGGAATAGGGTATATCCATTATCTCTGATTATGATGAACAGTAAATATCACAAATCAAATAAGAAAAATTGTAAACAGGAAGACCAATAATCGGCGGAAATTTGTAAGAGCAGAAATAAGGAGTTTACAGCTCCGGATCTGTATCAATCTAAATGTTCAATCTTTTAAAAATGAAAAAATGAAAAAAATAATGTTAACATTGGGAATTATGCTCTTGGGATTCTCGGCATTTGCACAGAATACAGATAAACTTTTAACCAACTATCTCGATGTAAAAAATGCGCTGGTGAACAGTGACAGTAAAGCAGCTTCTGCAGCCGCAACCGTATTATACCAGTCCATTAAAAACGAAAGCGACTTCAGCCAGAAAACAAGCTTGCTGCAGGCTGCTGAAAAACTTAATAAAGCGGGTAATTTAGAAAAACAAAGAGCCGCACTGGACCAGGTATCCGTCAGTCTCTGGAAATTGGTGGAGAGTGATAAAAAACCGGACCAGACCGTTTACTACCAGTACTGTCCGATGAAAAAAGCTTACTGGCTCAGCAGGGAAAAAGAAATTAAAAACCCTTATTACGGAGCTTCTATGCTTACGTGTGGAAAAGTAACCGCAACTAAACAATAGCTGGGATTATGAAAAATTTTCGGATTGTAATTATTCTTTTCCTGGCCGTTTTTGCTGCTGCCTGTACACAACATAAAACACAGCAAAGTACCGGTAATTCAGGAAGTATGGATCATAGCGCCGGGAAAACAGCCGGAGCAGATTATCAAAAAGGAGATGTAGTGCCACACGATGAAGTATGTATGGTCAACGATGCCTTTATGGGGAAAAAGCAAATTGAAGTAGTTCATAACGGCAGGAAATATTACGGCTGTTGTGAAATGTGTGAAAAAAGAATTCCTAAAGAAGAAGCTGTGCGGATGGCGGTTGATCCTGTCTCCAAAAATCAGGTTGACAAGTCCCGGGCGGTAATTGCCATTACAGGCGATAATGGCGAGGTATCCTATTTTGAAAACGATGCCAGCTATAAAGCTTTCTTTAAACCATAAAAATAATAAAGATGAAATACACAAGTTTATCCAGCCTTGCCCTGGCCGCTCTTATCATTTCTTCCTGTAGCCAGACTCCTGATAAGAATAGTGATAAACCGGCAGCGGATAATGCAGCAGTGCAGGAAACCGGTACGTCCGGGAATAGCAATACCGTTCCTGAAAAATTCTCTATTGATCCTGTTATTAAAGATTATCTCATTTTAAAAAATGCACTCACGGCAGATGATGACAAAGCGGCGGCCGATGCAGGCAAACAGCTCTTTAGCACACTGAACGGTGCAGATATAAAAGCAATTCCCGGAGATAAGCTGAAAGACTACACAGAAATTGTGGATAATGCCAAAGAGAATGCAGAGCATATAGGTGCTAATGCAGGTAAGATAGATCACCAAAGAGAACATCTGGCTTCCTTAAGTAAAGATATGGCTGACCTCATTGAATTATTGGGAACTACACAAAAGCTGTACCAGGACCATTGCCCGATGTATAACGATGGTAAAGGTGCCGTTTGGATCAGCGAAACAAAAGAAATCAGAAATCCATATTACGGAAATAAAATGATGACCTGCGGATCGGTGAAAAAAGAGTATTGATCATGAAAAAAGTGAGGAACAGAACTTTACCCGTTATACTGATTGTTTTTTTAGCATTGCAGTTTTTTCAGCCTGCACTTAATACAGATCATGGAAAAGTTTATCCTGCTGATTTTACCAGGACTTATAAAATACCCGCTGAAGTTGAAACAATACTGAAGACCTCCTGTTACGACTGCCACAGCAACAATACCGACTATCTGTGGTACGATTATGTGCAACCCGCCAGATGGCTGGTAAACAAGCATATCAGGGAAGCTAAAAAGGAATTGAATTTTAATGAATGGGGAAGTTATTCAAACCGGAAACAGGAACGCCTGCTACGTTCAGCAGCAGAACAGGTTGAAACCGGACAAATGCCGCTCCGCTCTTATACTTTACTGCACAAAAATGCAGTACTCACTAAAGAGCAAAGTCAAGTTTTAATAAAGTGGCTGAAAGAGCAACCTTAGATTCCAACAGAAAAAAAACTGAAAATGAACAGATCCATCCATATACTTAAAAGCTTATTACCGGCAGTTTTGATGCTGCTTTTCACACAGTCCCTTTTCGCACAAAAGGTAGTGCGTTACGATCTTGTACTCAAAGATACCATTGTGAATTTTGCAGGCAAAGAAAAAAGAGCCATCGCAGCAAACGGGCAGATTCCAATGCCTACCCTTGAATTTACAGAAGGGGATACTGCCGAAATTGTAGTACATAATCAGTTGAAAGAAGGTACTGCGATCCACTGGCACGGCTTATTCCTGCCCAATAAGGAAGACGGTATTCCTTATTTAACCCAGAAACCTATCAAGCCCGGGACAACATTCACCTATCGTTTTCCCATTATCCAGAACGGGACACACTGGTATCATTCACATGAAGGCCTTCAGGAGCAGATAGGAATGTATGGTAACTTCATTATGCATAAAAGAGCGGATGACAAAACATTCCGTAAAGGGATAGATGATCTGCCTTCCGTACCCATTGTGCTCAGTGAATGGACCAACCTCAACCCTGACAATGTTCACCGTATGCTGCACTCAGCCACCGACTGGTTTGCCATAAGGAAAGGGGCGACTCAAAGCTATGCAGAAGCTATCCGTGGCGGATACTTTAAAACAAAGATCAAAAACGAATGGAAACGTATGCTGGCAATGGACGTGAGTGATGTGTATTATGAGAAAGTACTGATGAACGGTAAAAATATAACAGAACTTAAAAATATTGACGGTAAACCACTCAAAGCAGGCGATAAGGTACGTTTACGTATTGCTAACGGTGGCGCATCTTCCTACTTCTGGCTGCGCTATGCAGGGGGTAAAATGAGTGTAGTAGCCAGTGATGGTAATGATGTAACCCCTGTTGAGGTAGACAGGCTCATCATCGCTGTCTCCGAAACTTATGACGTAGTGGTTACCATTCCTGAAGACGGGAAAGCCTTTGAATTTATAGCCACCACCGAGGACCGTACCCAGTCTTCCAGCTATTTTATAGGAAACGGAGTAAAGCAGTATGCAGGTGCATTGCCCCGGTTGAAATATTTCGAGGGAATGAAGATGATGAACGATATGATGAAGATGAACGGAGACCTGGATGATATGGGCATGAATATGTCTTTACAGCAGATGGATATGAATGTGGTTATGTACCCCGAAATTACCGGTGAAGAAAAGAAAAAAGACAAATCTGCAAAAAACAAAATGCAGGAAATGGACCATAGCCGACACCACATGCCGGACCATGAAAATAAACAGGCTGATGCCGGCAACGGCCACAAAATGAATATGGATGAAGATCCGAACCGTTACAATTCAAACGCGATGAGCAATATCGTAACACTGAATTACAGTATGCTCGAATCTCCCCACAATACAGAACTTCCGAAAAATGCTCCGGTTAAAGAACTGAAGTTTACCCTTACCGGAAATATGAACCGCTACGTATGGAGTATGGATAACCGTATACTGGCCGAAACAGATAAGATTCTCGTCAAAAAAGGCGAAATATTACGGATTACACTTTACAACAATTCGATGATGCGGCATCCGATGCACCTGCACGGTTTCGATTTCAGGATCATTAATGGCAAAGGGGAAAAAGCTCCTTTGAAAAATGTACTGGACATTATGCCGATGGAAAGCGATACCATAGAATTTTTGGCTAATGAGGAAGGAGACTGGTTTTTTCATTGTCACATCCTTTATCACATGATGTCCGGGATGAACAGGGTGTTTGCCGTAGATGATTATCAAAACCCTTATCTGCCCGATAAAGCAAAAGCTTACCGAAAGTTACAGCGGGACCATAATATGCCGCACCTGATGGCCGAAAATGATTTTGCCACCAATGGTAACGACGGATCAGCAATGTTGCAGAACGCAAGATGGAGTCTGGGATCAGAATGGCGTTTGGGCTACAATGATATGCACGGATATGAAGTGGAAACCCATTTGGGAAGATACATCGGTAAGATGCAGTGGCTAATGCCGTTTATAGGTTTCGACTGGCGGTACCGTAAAATGGGGATTGATGAGCACGAGAAAAATATATTCGGGCAGACCAACAAGAAAGATAACAGAGCCGCTGTAAGCTTAGGGGTGATGTACACCCTGCCTATGCTGGTCAACTTTCAGGCTGAAGTCTATCATGATGGAGTTGTACGTTTGCAGCTGATGCGTGAAGATATTCCTCTTGCGAAAAGATTAAGAGGAGGCTTTATGGTAAACTCGGATTTGGAATATATGGTAGATCTGCGCTATATCCTTACCAGAAACCTCGGAATCCGTACCCACTACGACAGTGATATGGGCTTTGGTGTAGGATTATCATTGAACTATTAAAAAGAACTTAAACCAATCAAAATACAAAAAAACCTCTGACTAATCAGAGGTTTTAAAGTGGTTTCTCCAGGAATCGAACCAGGGACACATGGATTTTCAATCCATTGCTCTACCAACTGAGCTAAGAAACCATTATATTGTTGTTTGACTTACTTCGTTGTTTTAAAGTGATGCAAAAGTAATATATTTTATAACACCGTGCAAGGATTTTCTGATGTTTTTTTGTAGAATATTGAGCCGATATACTTAATGGTTACAGTAACAGGCTTTTAAAAATAAAATATTTTTTATGTCTAAGGTTTTCCGGGGAAATTTTGATACACATGGTCCTTGTATTACCTTGCTGAATGTAGGCCCTTGTTTCACCTTAATCACTGTTTCCCTTAAAAAAAACTACGCTTCGACGAATCAACGAAGCTGATTCTATCCTTTGCTCCCTAAACCTTATAGGTTTATCAACATTCGCATTATTAAACCTATAAGGTTTTACAATATCCGGGAAAAGTATAAAACTTTTGAATCTGGTCCACATTTTTCCTCTTCAGATTATCCGGACTTTTTGCTTAGTCCACAACTTTTGCGCCTGATCCGCTTGATCCGAACTTAAACCAATCAAAACACAAAAAAACCTCTGACTAATCAGAGGTTTTCAAGTGGTTTCTCCAGGAATCGAACCAGGGACACATGGATTTTCAATCCATTGCTCTACCAACTGAGCTAAGAAACCATTATATTGTTGTTTGACTTACTTCGTTGTTTTAAAGTGATGCAAAAGTAGGAAGTTTTATCATACAAAGCAAGTATTGATCGTAGTTTTTTTGAATAAAACCAAAAACCTACTGATTCTCAGAAGGATTATTTTCCTGTTCCTTCCTGATCTGGTCGCTCATCTCTTCCAGTACCGGTTTGATGGTACTTTCCGGAAGATCACTGATCCTGATATACATCAGTCCGTCAATGGCATCGTTGAAGTTCGGATCCACATTGAATGCAATTACTTTCGCATTCTGTTTAATGTATTTTTTGATCAGAACAGGAAGCCGGAGTTCCGGTTCCAGGTCATCAATGATTTTATCCAGTTTATTAAGATCAGACTCCATTTCCTCAAAGAAGAGATTCTTATCCCTGTCACGAAGCTTTACTTTATATTCATTTCTCGGAGTGATATACTGGGCTACTGCGGAATCAAAATAATTGGAACGCATAAACTCAATCATCAGAGATTTGGAAAATTCCGAGAATTTATTGGAGATACTTACCCCGCCCATCAGGAACTTATGATCAGAGTTTCTTAAACATACGTGAACAATTCCTCTCCATAAAAGAAAGAGTGGAAGAGGCTTCTGCTGATATTCCTGGCAGATGTAGGCACGGCCCATTTCGATCACCTTTTTAAAGAAAGGATGAATGTCCTGCTCAAACTCAAACAGCGAGCTGGTATAGAAACCTTTGATCCCGAATTTCTTCATCACTTCCCGTCCCAAAGCCATTCTGTAAGCCCCGGCCAGCTTTTCCTCACCGCTGTCCCATAAGAAAAGATGATGATAATGCTTGTCGTACTCATCAAGGTCAAACGGCAGATTACTGCCTTCACCCACTGCACGGAAAGTAAGCTCTCTCTGACGGCCTATTTCCCTCATTACTGAAGGAATTTCTTCATAAGTCGTAAAGTAGATTTCGTAATTTCCGTTGCTGAAAAGCATTTTGTCTGTACCCTTCAGTTTACTGATGTCTTTAAGAATATCCTCTTTCGGAGTTTCGTCTATGATGTTCTGAACAATATTTTCTTCCTTCAGCAAAGGAAATTTTACCGATAAATTCTGAAGATTGATGCTTTGGGCTAATGATTTTCTCTTTTCATAATAAGATTTCATCATATATACCTTACGCTTCAGGAATTCTCCCAGTTCCTCAATCGTTTCCATCTCATCCATGGCCTTTACCGTTATAGGACGTCCTATTCTGATCCTGATCGGTTTCTCCCTGTCATTCATCATTTCAGCGGGAAGCATCAGGGTTTGTAAGTTAGGGTGGAGTTTGGCCACCTGATAAAACAGGCGGCTGTTTTTGGCATGAAAATACATGGGAACTACCGGAACTTTGGCCATCCGGATCAGCTTAAGTGCTGTTTTTTCCCAGTCTTTATCCAGAATTTCCCCGTAAGGATTATTTTTATTGGAAACTTCTCCGGCAGGAAAAATACCTACACAGCCTCCGTTCTGAAGATGTTTCAGGGTTTCGCGCATTCCGGAAGAGCTGCTGTATGCTTCTTTTCTGTTTTCAAAAGGATTTACAGCAATTACATACGGTTCCATAGGTCTGATCTTTTCCAGAAGGAAATTTCCCATCACCTTAAAATCCGGACGTACCTCCGAAAGGATCTTACACATCAGAATTCCGTCAATAGCACCCAGTGGATGATTCGAGACCAGAATAAACGGTCCCGTCTTCGGAATTTTTGCCAGGTCTTCCTCAAAAGCCACATAGCTTAAATTCCGCTCTCTCACAAATGAGTCGAAAAAATCTTTGCCTTCCTTGTCTTTTAGTTTATCGTATAATTTGTTTACTGCATTTATTTTAGCAACGCTCATCACAGCGGATGCTACCGGATTCTTCAGGAACCCGATTTTACTTAAGCCGGAAGCTTTGATAAGATCATCTTTCGAAATTAGACTCATATGTGTTTAGTCGCAATTAAAATTATTGTGTTACCATTTGAAGTGTATTTTTAGAGATCTGCTCCAATAATACGGTTTTTTCATGGTAAAATTTATCAATGTGATCCTTCTTCGCATTTCTTACAGTAAATAAAGATACATTTTTAACTGTTTCGGTTTTAAATATTTTTTGAAGTTCTTCGTTTAAATCATCAATTTGTCCGAATTTATCCTCCAGACACAGAGCAAGAGAAATAGCAGAGTTCTGCATCAGGGATACTTTGATCTTGTATTTGGAAAGATGGCTGAAAATAAGGCTCATATGATCTTCCGCAATAAAGGAAAAGTCCCTGGTAGAGATTTTTAAAAGAACCTGATTTTCTTTCAGAATATAAGATTCCTCCTGCTGGTTCTGATCAGATGCACCCACCTTTGTACCTTCTTTGGTAGGATCTACGAAAGATTTTACATAAAAAGGAATATTTTTCTGCTGTAAAGGCTGAAGGGTTTTCGGGTGAATGACGCTTGCTCCGTAATAAGCCATCTCAATAGCCTCTTCGTAGGATATATGGGAAAGCAGAGATACATCACTGAATTTCCTCGGATCTCCGGTCATCACACCCGGAACATCTTTCCAGATCGTCATTGCTTCAGCATTCAGGCAGTAAGCAAAAATGGCGGCGGAATAGTCAGAGCCTTCACGTCCTAAGGTTACCGTGAAATTATTTTCATCAGAACCAATAAATCCCTGTGTTACATAGCAGATCTCAGGATTTAATGTTGAAATAAATTCCTCTGTTCTGGCCCAGTCCACAGTTCCTTCCCTGTATGAATTGTCAGTTTTGATATAATCTCTCGCATCCAGCCACTGATTGGTAAACTGAATTTCGTTCAGGTATTCACTCACGATCTTGGTAGAAATCATTTCTCCGCAGCTCACCACCTGGTCGTAGACGAAATTGTAGTTGGGAGATTTATTTCTTCTTAAAAAAGAATCGATATCATCAAAAAACAGATTAATCTCTGCAAAAACAGCGTGATTCTGAGGAAACAGACCTTCCGCAATCCCGATGTGTTTTCGTTTTATCTTTTCAATTTCAGTTTGATAGTCATCTTTCTTGAAATAAAGTTCTACAACCTTTTCCAGTTCATTAGTCGTTTTGCCCATAGCTGAAATCACCAGCAGACATTTGGAAAAGCCCTGGCTTTCTAAAACCCTGGACACATTTTTCACACTCTCAGCGTCTTTTACAGACGCGCCACCAAACTTGAAAATTTTCATTAATTTGTTAAAAATAAAATTGTTAGATTAAAAATTACATGAGTTTTTTACGGAGGTCAAAAATATAAATTTACAACGAGATATGAAATAGGCGGCCAGGCTTAGGGAATTAAGATTTTATTAAAATTGAGACCTGGAGAACATTATGAGAATTTTATTGAAATATTATCATTAATCGGGGAGTAATAACCAGTCCGGATTTTTAGCCGTATCGTCTTTTGGATTGTGTATCTGGTTTAAAATCAGCTGTTAAGGTCTTTTATCGGAAAAGCTTTTCTACTATGATAAATTTTACGAAATTTGGAGAAAACATAAAAAGTAAAATATGTCAGATCAATCATTACAGACGTTAGGAGAATTTATTATTGATAAACAGGATGACTTTCAGTATTCAACAGGTGAATTTTCCCGTCTTCTGAGCGCAATAAGATTGGCCTCTAAAATAGTAAACAGGGAAGTAAACAAAGCCGGAATTGTAGACATTACAGGTGCTGCCGGCAACCAGAATATCCAGGGAGAGGAGCAGCAGAAACTTGATGTGATTGCCAATGACATTTTTATCACAGCCCTGTCTCAGAGAGAAGTGGTATGCGGTATTGCCTCTGAGGAAAATGATGACTTTATTGATATTCAGTGCGGTGAAAACGGCCACCTGAGCAAATATGTAGTACTTATTGATCCTCTTGACGGATCTTCCAATATTGATGTAAATGTTTCCGTAGGAACTATTTTTTCCATTTACAGAAGGGTTACTGAACCCGGAACTCCCGTTCAGCTGGAAGACTTCCTGCAGAAAGGAGTGAATCAGATTGCGGCAGGATATGTGATCTACGGTTCCTCCACAATGATCGTTTACACCACCGGAAACGGAGTGAACGGATTTACCCTGGACCCGTCTTTAGGAACCTATTACCTGTCTCACCCCAACCTGAAATTCCCCCAGACAGGGAAGATCTATTCCATTAATGAAGGAAACTACATCAAATTTCCTCAGGGAGTAAAAAACTATCTTAAATACTGTCAGATGGAAGAGGGAGACCGCCCGTACACCTCAAGATATATTGGTTCTCTGGTTGCTGACTTCCACAGAAATATGCTGAAGGGAGGAATCTATATTTATCCGTCATATTCACAGGCTCCAAACGGAAAACTGAGACTCCTGTATGAGTGTAATCCAATGGCATTCCTTGCAGAACAGGCGGGAGGAAAAGCAACGGACGGATTCAGAAGAATTCTCGAAATAGAACCTGCCGAACTTCACCAGAGAATTCCGTTTTTCTGCGGAAGTATTGAAATGGTAGAGAAAGCAGAAGAATTTATGAGAATAGACAGTGTAAAATAAATGAAAGCATCTTATTTCAGATATATGCTGCAGTTTAAACGCCCGGGAGGTACATCCCGCGGCGTTTTGCATGAAAAGGAGACCTTTATTCTCGAAATAGAAGATCAGGAAAGAAAAGGAGTAGGGGAATGTGCCGTCTTCAGAGGACTCAGCTTTGACGACAGACCGGATTATGAAGAAAAGCTGAAATGGCTTTGTGAAAATATCCGGGAGGATAAACTGTATTTACAGGAAGAACTGAAAGAATTTCCTTCCATATGGTTCGGATACGAGCAGGCTGTTCTGAATCTGAAACATGGAGGAAATCTTTATTTTCCAACTGAATTTACCGAAGGTAAAGCAGCTGTTACCATCAACGGGCTGATCTGGATGGGAGATATCAGCTACATGGAAGAGCAGATTCAGGATAAACTGGATAAAGGCTTTCATTGCATTAAGCTGAAGATCGGGGTTAACTGGCCGTCGGAACACCGGATTCTGCAACAGCTCAGAGAAAAATTTTCTGCAGAGCAGCTTGAGCTTAGGGTGGATGCCAACGGAGGATTCAGTAAAGAAGAGGCCGTAACGGTTTTACAGCAACTGGCCGATCTGGAAATTCATTCCATAGAACAGCCTGTAAAAGCAGGAAACTGGGAGGATATGGCCTCGTTATGCGCCGTTACTCCAACTCCGGTTGCCCTGGATGAAGAGCTGATCGGAATTACTGATCCTGTGAAAAAGAAAAAACTGCTGGAAACCATAAAACCTCAGTACATTATTCTGAAACCGGCACTGGTAGGAGGCTTTACAGGATCTGATGAATGGATTAGTCTTGCTGAAGAACTGAATATCGGATGGTGGATCACTTCTGCTCTGGAAAGCAATATCGGCCTGAATGCCATTGCCCAGTATACATTTACAAAAAAAAATCCAATGCCTCAGGGTTTAGGCACCGGATCTCTGTTCACAAATAATTTTGAATCCAGTCTGGACCTCAGAAATGAGTTGCTGTGGTTCAAAATATAATAGGGGAAATTAACTAGCAAAACGGAGGAGGTGCATCCGGGCAGGTGCGTTGGTTGCAGTATTCAGCAGACCATTCCCGGCAGCATCTGTTCCTTCCGTCCCATATGTTGCATCCCATAGGAATAATTCCTCCTTTGATTGTTCTCAATTCTCCTCTGTTGAGTTTTTTCAGATTTTTCATAATGAATATTTTAATGGATTGGAAAGTAAATATCGAAAAGATTTTTCACATAGGCAAGACTTAAACCATTCAAAATAATAAAGTCTTTGGTATTGTTCTAAACCTAACAGGTCTTTGAGACCTGTTAGGTTTTAGCGTGAGGTATAGAAATGTATAGAAGGATATAGCTTCTGAAATACCCAATATGCAAATTAACTCCTGCAATTATTTTGTAGGAATTTTAAATTGGATTTATAATTAAGGTAAAGTAGTTTTAGGATCGGATAATCTTTAATTTATGGATTAGTCATTCTTTTAAATCACATCTTTTACGAAAATTGCTTTCTTAATATATCTCAATAAATAAGAAAAGCGGGTTTTAATTCTTTTCATGATGATTCAATTTGTATTTCTCTGTTTAATGAAAATTTACAATCTCTGTGCCAATTATATAGCTGTTGTGAAATTTAACATATGATTCATTTCATGGTCCTGTTTAATTAATCGTTAAGAAATAATTGTGAAAATATTTTCGTTATTTTTTACTCTGCCATTGATAAGATTCCGGTCAATTCCGTAAAGATTCTGGAAAATATCGTTCTGAACCTGTGAACTGGAGAGGTAGCCCCAGTGATTTCCAATATCAAACTTCAGGCTGCTTTTCAGGTCGTCCTTTACAAAAGTACAGTCGATGACAGAAACAATATCCCTGAATTTTTCAATATCACTTGGTCCGTTTTTCCCCAGTCTCGGGGTAAGAATATTTTTGGTAAACTGTGAAATGCCCAGAATTACATCCTGTCTGTTCAGATAAATGGAAACCCGGTTGGCAAGCAGCGGCAGTTTATTGAATGAATTTTCTGAATCTTCAAAAACTTTATACGACACATCAGCATTCAGAAGCAGAACCTGATCAATCACCCGGAGGATATTTTCTTGTTTAAGGCTGTACAGCATACTTTGAAGAACCCTGTTTCCCATAGAGTGGGTCACCAGGTGGATTCTCTGGTTGCAGGGAACAAGATCCCGGTTGGAAAATATATCCTTTAAAAACTGGGTGTAAAAATAAAAAAGCCTCATCAGGGAAGTTCCTGAATTAATACTGGAAGCCTTATCATCAAAGTAAGTCAGCGGAACAATACTGCCCGAAGCCGGCCAGCTTACAAACAGGATGTGTTCTACGGGAGATTCCGGATCATCAATGAATAGTTTTTTCAGGTCAATAATTGCCTTCAGTTCATCATCAAAATCATAGGCATACCCGTGAATAAAAATCATTACATCACTTCTGTCTTTGGTAGAAGACATATTTTTATACAGTTCATAGAACATTCTTTGGGTTCCTCCCAGATTACCGGCTGTAAGCGTAGATTTTTTAATGCCTTTTTCACTGAGAAGAACATCCAGCACCTCCTGATATCCCTGCTTTTCAGGCTCTGAAAATAACCGGTAGTTCAGGATATTCCGGTTGGTATAGTCTTTTTTCTTCTTTGCGGCGGCAGTAGGCTCTTTATACCCCTCAAAATCACATTTTGCGATCCTGAAATTGGGAATAGAATATTCATCATTGGAAAAAGAATCCACTCTTTCCCCTTTATGACGGATGATCTTCCGGTTGCTTAGGATATAAACTGCCATGGTCAGAAATTTATAAACGGTTTAGTTTTTTATCTAAATTAATGAAAAATACTGAATTAGCATCAATCCGGTCTTAAAATTATCATTTCCGTAAACCCTAAATTTTCCGTAACTTTGTAAAACTTTTTTACATAAAAGTAAAAGCTAATTTTAATGGAAGAAGAAAAAAAATCACTCAATTTTATTGAGCAAATTATTGAAGATGATCTGGCAAACGGTCTTAAAAGAGATCAGATCCGTTTCCGTTTTCCCCCTGAACCGAATGGATATCTGCATGTAGGGCATACAAAAGCCATCTGCATCAACTTTGGTCTGGGCGAAAAATACAATGCTCCCGTAAACCTTCGTTTCGACGATACGAACCCTGAAAAAGAAGAACAGGAATTCGTGGATTCTATTAAAAAAGACGTTGAATGGCTGGGTTTCAAATGGGATAAAGAACTGTATGCATCCGACTACTTCCAGCAGCTTTATGAGTGGGCCGTACAAATGATCAAAGACGGAAAAGCTTATGTAGATGAGCAGCCTTCCGAAGTGATTACCGAGCAAAGAAAAAATCCTGCAGAACCGGGAATTGAATCTCCATACAGAAACCGTCCTGTAGAAGAATCTTTAGATTTATTCGAAAGAATGAAAAACGGAGAATTTGAAAGCGGTTCAATGTCTCTTCGTGCAAAAATCGATATGGTTTCACCTAATATGAATATGCGTGACCCTGTGATGTACAGAATTTTGAATAAGCCTCACCACAGGACAGGTACGGCCTGGAAAATTTATCCGATGTACGACTGGGCTCATGGTGAATCTGATTATATTGAGCAAATTTCGCACTCGCTTTGTTCTTTGGAGTTTGAAAACCACAGACCTTTGTATAACTGGTATTTAGATCAGGTGTACGAAGAAGGAAAGGTTAAAAACAAGCAAAGAGAATTTGCAAGGATGAATGTTTCCTATATGATTACTTCCAAAAGAAAGTTACAAAGATTGGTAGCTGAAGGAGTGGTAACAGGATGGGATGATCCCAGAATGCCTACCATTTCAGGGATGAGAAGAAAAGGATTTACTCCTGTTTCTATCAGAAATTTCATCGAAAAAGTAGGAGTTGCGAAAAGAGAAAACCTGATTGAAATTCAGCTTCTGGACTTCTGTGTGCGTGAAGACCTTAATAAAGTGGCTAAGCGTGTAATGGCTGTCGTAGATCCTGTAAAACTGGTGATTGAAAACTATCCTGAAGGCCGGGAAGAATGGCTGGAAACCGAAAACAATCCCGAGCAGGAGGGAGCAGGAACAAGAGAAGTTCCGTTCTCAAGAGAGCTTTATATTGAAAGAGAAGACTTCAAAGAAGAAGCCAACAATAAATTCTTCAGACTGAAATTAGGCGGAGAAGTACGTCTGAAATCAGCTTACATCATCAAAGCGGAAAGAGTAGAGAAGGATGAAAACGGCGAGATCACAACGATCTATGCTACCTATGATGAGAAGAGCAAATCAGGAAGCGGAACAGAAGAAAGTTTAAGAAAAGTAAAAGGTACACTGCACTGGGTGTCTGCAAAACATGCACTTCCGGTGGATGTAAGGATTTACAACCAACTGTTCACTGTTGAACAGCCGGATGCTGAGAAAGATGTGGATTTCCTTAATTTCATCAATCCTGAATCGGTAATTACAGTGAAAGGATTTGCTGAACCGGGATTAAAAGATGTGGCTGTGGGCGAACCGCTTCAGTTCCAGAGAATAGGATACTTTACCAAAGATCAGGATTCTACGGAGGAAAAGATGGTATTCAACCGTACGGTAACGCTAAAGGATTCTTACAAACCGGAATAATTTTAGCGCAAAATAATAAAGAAAGCAGGACCTGTAACAGATCCTGCTTTTTTAATGATGAGACTGGATTTGAAGCCTGAAGAGTAAATTTTCCAGCTTCTTTCTTCCAGCTTCCGGTCTTTATCCTTTCACTCCTTTGATCCATTCCTGAAATCTGCCTACCTGTTCCATAAAGAAGGATTCATGTTCTTCTTTTTCTTCAGGACGGTTCACCAGGATATGTTCAAAATAGGTTCCTTTTAATATTTTTCTTAAAATACCTTCTCCTAAGAAAGGTTTGTAATCATTCAGGGCCTGGGTTGCTTTCAGCAGATGGCGGATATCGTACTGAAGCGGATTAATATCAGGAACCTGTTTGTTGAGGTTCAAAAGGCTGTATACCGCTATTCTTGCCGTTCTTACAGAACTTTCCATAGTGAAGACCACATCATTATTGGTTTCCACGAACTGTCCTACAAGACCTAAATTGCTACATCCTTCAGGTACCACTCTCGGACGGTCTCCCTGTGCTCTCGGCATAAACATAGACGTAATATAGGGCATGAAAGACGTGCGTACAATTGTGTTTTCAATCACGTTATCCAGCTGATCTGCCATACCAAGATGGTAGCATAGCTCGGCAAGGATCTCATTTCCTGTACACTGCGGCATCGTTTTCTTTACATAATTCCCCTGTTGATCCATCAGAAGGGCATATACCCACACCACCAGGATATCATCAGGCTGAGTAGGGAAATGGGGCTGCCTGTTGCAGGTAAAGCTCATTACCCAGTTGGAGTCTGTAATCGTAATAATCCCTCCCGTTGCCGTTTTCCCGGAATAAGGATCATTCACACATAATTCCTTTAATTTTTCAGTGAAGGCAGAAGGGCGGCAGGTAAGCGTGGCAGATTCCCAGGCCGATTTTTCAATGTTGCTGCAGAACTTTTCAGGCTTTCCGAAGACCTCTGATTTGGCAGCCAGGTTTTTCCATAACTTCCATCCTGCACTTTGTCCGGTACTGCTGTTGTCGAGAGTAATTTCCGGAGCGGTATTATTATCGCCATAGAATGTACTTTCCGTCATGGAACCTGTTGTTACAATCACATAATCTTCTTTTCCTACTGGAATTTTCACTTCTTTTCCATCCTGTTCCGTGATAATGCCTTCCACGGTCTTTCCTTCCGTATTGATATGAATATCCAGATCTTTTACCAGGGTGTTGAACTGAATCTGTACCCCTTTTTCTATCAGGAAGTTCTTTAAAGGTGTAACGTACGTGTCGTATTGATTGTATTTAGGGAACACAAGACATGAGAAATCCTTCATTCCGTCGATGGCGTGCAGGAATCTGTGCATATACAGTTTCAGTTCCAGTAAGCTGTGCCAGTTTTCGAAGGCAAACATGGAACGCCAGAAAAACCAGAAATTACTGTTAAGAAAAGATTCTGCGAAATAATCTTCAATCGTAAGATCATCCAGCTCTTCCTTCTTTTTAAGTAAAAGTTTAACGATAGCCAGCTGGTCTTTCTTTTCAAGCCCGAATTTACTGAAATCCTTGATCTGTCCCTGGTTGTGGATAAGTCTGGCTTTGGAATAATTCGGGTCGTTATCATTGATCAGGCGGTATTCGTCTAAAACACTGTATGGAGCAGGAAGTTCCAGAGCGGGAATGTCCTGGAACATATCCCACAGGTTTTCATAGGTCATATCCATTTCTCTACCTCCCCGGATGATGTAGCCGTCTTTTGCATTTCCGGCTCCGTCCAGTGAACCGCCTTCCACGTCCAGCTGATCGAGGAAAATAATATTTTTTCCGGGAACACGACCGTCACGGATGAAATAGTAAGCTGCCGACATTCCTGCAATTCCGCTTCCTATAATATAAATTTTACTGTTTTCATAAGATTGTAAAGGAATTCCTTTATTACGCTGGTAATTTCCGATCTGATCTGAAAAAGGCATGGTCTTCTCAGGCGTGTTGATCTGAACCTCCCGGCTGGAATCCGGTTCATGATTTACTTTTCCAAACTGCTCGGAAGTACTTAAAACTTTGTCGAATTTTGAATTGATCGTACTCATTTTTATATTGTTTTTAATGAACAGTATAAAGGTACCGCTATTCAGAATTCAGGGTATATCCCTAATGTCAGATTTATTATCCCCAAATTCTCAGGATCTGATATTTTCCCTGATTCTGTATTCAGAGGGGGATATGGAAGTATATTTTTTGAAAAAACGGCCAAAAGCAGATGCTGAATTAAACTTGAGCTGAAAGGCAATTTCAGAAATATTGACAGCCGGATTACCAAGCATCACATAGGCTTCCTTCAGCAGCGTTTCGTCAATTACTTCGTGCGGCGTTTTTCCACTGGCTTTTTTGATGATCTCAATCAGGTATTTCCGGGAAATAAACAGCTGATCGGCATAAAACTGTACACTTCTCTGCTGTCTTATATTTTCTCTGATCAGCCGGCTGAACCTGAGATAAACATCCTTATTGCATTCCTCTTTTTCGGGAATATCATGTTCTTTATCTATGATCTCTGCCGTTTCCAGCAGCAGGTTAAAAATTATGGTACGAACAATTTCTTCTGTAAATTTTCCCTGTTTTCTTGATTTCTTTTTCAGATAGTCCAGCAGGTTCTGAATCTGAAGGGAATTTTTCTCTGTTGTTTTTACCAGACTGTATGAACCTTCGGAAAAGAGGTTCATTTTCTCAATAATAAAAGGATTGGATATATTTTTGATCAGGAAATTCTTATCAAAGAACAGCAGTTTCATTTTAAAATTGCTGCTGGTTTTCAGAAATCTCACAATGGTGGAAGGAGCGGCAACCAGTAAACTGGTGGCATTGACGTGATATTTCCGGTTGTCAATTTCGAGATCCGCATTGCCTCCGGTACAGATGCACAAAGCATAATAATCGATACGGAAAGAAGTTTCGGGAAAACCGGATACGGGATTGCCGGATGAAATATAATAGGATTCACGGCAGTCTATATGATAAAAAGAAAGGGTATCCTGTAAATTTTCGTAGCTGATCATGTGTGGTGTGATTTTGTCGGATTTTAAATGTTTATATAAAAGTTTAGAATTAAAATCTAACAATTACTGCAATTTACGAAAATTATAAATTTATATAAATCAATTATGATGAATTATCAGGGGATAAAATATTTTCCGGCCTCCGGATCTTAATTTTTTCAATCCTGAGGGTAAGTTAATAGTATATTTTTATCTCTTTGATTGATAAAAAAACCTTACGATACCAGTATTTTTGAGGGATTTTGGCTAATTTTGCCTTTTTAAATTTTTCCCCTGCACCATCATGAAATTAATAAGTGTATATACGAGTTCTTTCAAAGGGCTTTCGGAAGAGAGCTGGATGCTGGCACTGGTGATGCTTATTAACCGTGCGGGTTCTATGGTGCTTCCGTTTTTAGGAGTCTATATGACGGCCCATCTTCATTTCAGTATTGAAAATTCAGGTATCGTGCTGAGCTTTTTCGGAATAGGATCTGTGCTGGGGTCCTGGCTGGGAGGTATGATAACGGATAAGATCGGCGAATACAGGGTACAGAGTCTCAGTCTGCTGCTCAGTGTGCCTTTATTCTGCGTGATCCCGCTTTTTAAGACAGAAGCAGGACTTGCTGCCATTATTCTGGCTCAGAGTATCGTGAGCGAAATGTTCCGTCCTGCCAATTCCGTAGCGATAACGAAGTATGCCAGACCGGAAAATATTACCCGTGCTTTTTCACTGAACAGGATGGCGGTAAATCTTGGATTTTCCATCGGCCCTGCTCTGGGAGGAATTTTATCCGCGATTTCTTATGAATTCCTGTTCTTCAGTAATGCACTGGCAGCGTTATTGGCCGGAATACTGTATATTACGTTTTTCAAAAAACGGAATAAACTGGCCGTAAAAGAAACTGAAAAAGCAAAAGAAACGATTGCCGTTAAAAAAGAAAATTCGCCGTACCGCGACCGTAAATTTCTCATTTACTGTTTTTTCTGTATGCTCTTTTCTATGTGTTTTTTCCAGTTATTCAGTACACTGACCATATTTTATAAAGATACCGCCCATCTGAGCCAGCAGAATATCGGATATATTCTGGGATACAGCGGCTTTCTGATCGTCTTGCTTGAAATGGGATTTGTGCAGATCGCAGAAAAATATTTCAGCCTGGCCTTTACCATGCTTCTCGGTACTTTTCTGTGCGGAATTTCTTATGCAATGCTGGCATTCGATTATACCATAATTACACTCATCGTTTCTATGACACTTCTCTGTATCGGTGAAATATGGACGCTTCCTTTTATGTCTACCATAACAGCCATGCGTTCGGGAGAAAATAATAAAGGAGCTTATATGGGGCTCAACGGAATCTCATTCTCTTTAGCCTTTATCTTTACCCCTTATATAGGAACGCTGATTGCAGATAAGCTGGGATTCACTATACTCTGGATAGGAACCGGAGTGCTTTCTCTGGGTATTGCCATAGCATTTTATTTTATTGTTCCGTGGATGCTGAAAGTGAAAAAAGAAATTAAATTATAAAAGTTTTGTAATTATTAAAACAAGGCTCAAAAGTTTTATTTTAAATCCTTTTTGATTTTTAAATCCTTAAGCAGGCTTATTTATTGGAGATTACATTTCTTATGATCATTTCCGCATGAATTCTTGAATTCTCTATAAACCAGAGATGGGTATCTTTACCACCGCATACTACGCCGGCAAGATAAAGGTTTTTGATATTGGTTTCCATCGTTTCGGGATGATAAAGAGGATTCAGGCAGTCGCCCTGCAGTTCGATTCCTGTGTTTCGCAGAAAATCAAAATCCGGAAGATAGCCGGTCATGGCGAGTACAAAGTCATTTTCAATCTCATGAATCTCCCCCTGTTTATCCCTAAAACATACCGTGTTTTCAGTAATTTCTGTGATCTCTGAATTAAAATAAGCTTTAATGCTTCCTTCGGCAATACGGTTCTCAATATCAGGCTTTACCCAGTATTTTACACTGCCGGAAATTTCCGAATGACGGATGATCATCGTAACATCAGCGCCCTTACGGTAGGTTTCCAGTGCAGCATCTACTGCGGAATTGCTGGAACCCACAACGGTTACTTTCTGACGGGCGTAAGGATAAGGCTCCGTATAATAATGCTTTACTTTAGGAAGATGTTCACCGGGAATATTCATCATATTCGGAATGTCATAGAATCCGGTGGCAATAACAACGTTTTTTGCCCGGTAGGAAGCTTTTGACGTAATTATTTCAAATAAGCCGTCAATTTTGGAAACTTTCAATACCTTTTCATACAGATGAATGTTGATGTTTCTCTGTCTGGCAATGCCCTGATAGTACTCAAGCGCTTCCTGCCTGCCCGGCTTGGGAGCTGTGGAAATAAAAGGAATTCCGTCTATTTCCAGTTTTTCTGCCGTTGAAAAGAAACGCATATATAAAGGATAGTGGTAGAGTGAGTTGACGATGGTGCCTTTTTCTATAACAAGACAGGTAAGATCATTTTTTTGGGCTTCAAGCGCACAGTTCAGTCCGATAGGACCGCCTCCGATAATAAGGATGTCTAAGATTTCCATAAAACAAAGGTACGGGTTTAATGGAAAACGGAGGGATAAGGGGCATAGATAATAATAGAGGGAGATATAGATAATAGACGAATAGATGATAGATGATAGATGATAGATAATAGATGGAGAGATGGTAGACGGAGAGAGGGTGGATAGGGGGATATTTTGTGATATAGGGTCAGATTGATATTTATTCTGGCACTGGTTTTGGTGTTTTTTATGATTAAAATCAATACATTATGAAGAAACTGATTATTCCAATATTGATTACCGGTCTGGCTGTTGCCTGTAAAAAAACGCCTGAAAAGCCGGTCCCAAACGTTATCGATTCTATGGCGGTGGCACAGGAGAAAAATAAGGAAGCTGCCCAACATAAAACAGATACTTTAGCTTTAAAGAAAGCTAACGATGAAGTGTTGCTGGCTTTGAAAAATAAAGACTACAAAGCTTTTGCCTCCTATATCCATCCGGAAAAAGGCATCCGTTTTTCAATGTATGCAATGGTAGAGCCGAAAGGAGATAAACTGTTTTCCAAAGCCGACTTTGAGAAGTTTTTGCCTACAAAAACCCTGTTTACCTGGGGCGCAATGGATGGTTCCGGAGATCCGTATAAAGCAACAATCAATGATTATCTTTCCAAATGGGTTTTCTCTAAAGATTATACAGTCTCTCAGTACTCTGTGAACAGGTTTCAGGCTGGCGGAAATTCACTGAATAATCTGAAAGAAATCTATACCGGTAACGATTTTACCGAAAACTATATCAAAGGAACGGAGAAAAACGGAGAAATGGACTGGAAAACGATCCGTCTGGTATGGGAAGAATTCCAGGGAAAATATTATCTGGTAGGGGTTGTGAATGACCAGTGGACTATTTAATTTAGAAGAGGAAGCTGGAAGAACGAAGTTATGGAGGTCATTAATCATAAATTCACGTCTTTTTAAAGCTTGTGAACATTGATGCTGAAAATTTTCCGTGAAAGATTGTGTACTGATTACAGGTTTTTCTAAAGCAAAGGCACATTTATAGGCAATGTTGATTTTAGGAGGTAAAGATAAGAATCAACGGAGCCGATTCAATGAAGCTTACGTATAACCATATAGCTTCATCAGCGACAAAGTCGCATCACCTGTCCACTTAAAATAAAGCGGAATTATTCATCAACTTTGCATTATTTTGTAGCGGCTTTCAATGTCTATAACTAAAGCCATCCCAGCTTGCGGCATTTATCTCTGTTTCAATTATAATATTTCAGCCAGTTTTCCGGTAAGGTTTCTTCTGGAGAACTGTTCAATATTCCGGGTATTGTCGGAAAGATTGCCCTGTTTCCACAGTTCAAACTTTTCAAGGATGAAATTTTTTACCCTTTCAGAATCATGATAGCTGAAATGTTTTCCTGCACCGGTTTCATTCAGAATCCTGGAAACGTCTGCGTCTTCAGGGCCGAAAGATATGATCTGTTTTCCGGAAGCAAGGTATTCAAATATTTTTCCCGGGATAATTCCTTTCGAAGACTCATTCGGAAAATTCGTAATCAGCAGTAAAGAGGATTTTTCCATTTCCGCTACCGCTTTGTCGTGAGACAGATAACCGAGATTCAGGATATGATTTTTCAGTTCGCCGGATTCAAGGTTCTGAAGGATCCTGTCATCTACTCTTCCCGCAAACTTCAGTGTAAAGTTTCGGGCAAATTCCGGATTTTCCTTAACCAGTGTGGTCAGTGATTTCCAGAGGTTTTCGGGATTCCGGAGCTGTTCAAGAACACCGATGTAACTTAAGGTGAAATTCTCACTGCCCGTTTCACTGATTTTTTTTGTACTGTCTGTTTCATCAAATCCGTTCGTGATGCATACAGCATTAGCACCTGCTTTTCTGAAGTTTTCAGCATCTGTATAGCTGGTGGCAAGAGTGATATCTGCGGTCTTAAAAACAGTACTTTCAAGAAGTCTGTGTTTTCTGTCGGAACTTTTGGTGAGTTTCAGATGTTTATAATAGGAAATCTCTGTCCACGGATCACGGAAATCAGCGATCCACTTGATACCGGGAAGTTTCTTTTTCAGCCCTAAACCGATCAGGTGCAGGGAATGTGGTGGTCCGGAAGTGACTACAACATCTATTTTATTTTCTTTTAAATACTGTTCCAGAAATTTAATGGAAGGTTTCACCCAGAATACCCTGGCATCCGGAATAAAAAAGTTACCTCTTACCCAGATGGAAAGCCTGGATTTCCAAGTTTGGTTTTTACCGACATCGAATTGCCCGGCTTTGAATTTTTTGTTGCTTTTGTTAAGTTTTTCAGCCAGCTGGTAAGGTTCCCATATCTTGGTTTTTACCATCTCAATGTTTTGGGGAACATCTTTCAGAAGGCTTTCGTCTACCAGAGGATAGCTTGGATTTTCCGGAGTGTAAATCACCGGATTCCAGCCGAAATCCGGAAGATATTTGGCAAACTTCAGCCACCTCTGAACACCAGGACCTCCCGCGGGAGGCCAGTAATAGGTGATGATCAGTATTTTCTTTGGTTCCATTAATTTTGAACAGTAAACCTTAAACTTTGAATATTAAACCGTTTTTACAGCCTGTTCTTCCTGTTTTTTATTTTTATTCATCCAGAAAATTCCGAATGCACTCAGCGCGATAAACAGTCCGAAACACAGTAATGAAAGCCATTTTCCTTTTTCGATTACTTCAGGCTCAAAAACCATTCTGATCTGGTGTTTTCCTGCCGGAACGTGTACTGCACGTAAAAGATAATCGGCTTTGATATAAGGAACTTCTTTTTCGTCTACAAAAACTTTCCAGCCATGAGGGTAATAGATTTCGGAGAAAACCGCCAGCTGAGGTGTTTTTGATTCAGCTTTAAATTCAAGTTCATTCGGCTGATATTTCGTAAGATTGATAAATGCAGTGGAATCTGCCTGAATCTGTTTTCCGTTGAAGTACTCCTTGTCGGAAGCAGCAATAACAGCCGTTTTTTTGCTGTCGATCACTCCAATGGATTTGATCTCTTCATCAGGGGTATTCACAAATTTAAGGTCACTTACAAACCATGCATTTCCGTTGGCTTTTGCGTTCGGCATAGCCTGAGGTTCTTCAGGTCCGCCTACCACCCAGTATTTGGCATTAAGAAGGTTAAGGATATTCGGAACTTTTACCGAATCCATTACCTGAAAGTATTCATTGATCACATCGTCATATCTTCTCAGTTTTACCGCGTGGTAACCTCCGATGGAAGATTTGAAATAAGAGGTATTGGTCTCACTGAATGTTCCTAAAATATTGTTGAAAATTCTGTAATGGGTTTTATCTTTTTCAGCAATGGTCTCAAGGGTTTTGTTCACATTCACACTGCTCAGGATGGATCCTAAATTCGGATTCTGCTGAACCTTTTCAGCCAGCAGGTCTGAGCTTTCTGTCTGGAACGGATTTTCAGCAAAAACCTTGTCTACATAGTTCTCGTCGTTCAGATAACGTTTGTTTACCGTCCACAGATCAAATAAACTTACCACTCCGATAATGATGAGTGCAATATTCTGATTAAGCTTCTGCTTCATGGTCATAAACAGGACAGCTGCTGTAATTCCTACATACACCAGTGCTTTTAAGGCATCTGCTCTGAATAACTTATATCTTTCACCGGAAAGATAATCCAGAAGGAAAGGAGGAAAGTAGGTTCTTTCACTTTCCGTAGTGAATCCAAGCAGGGATTTTCCGAAGATTAAAAGGATAAGAATCAGACCTAAAGTGCTGCCACTTACGTAAAGAAGGATTTTCTTTTTGTATTCTTCCGTTAATTTCTCATCCGTAAAGAATCTGTAAAGTCCGATTATGGCAATCAGAGGGAATAATAATTCTACCACCACCAGTATAGAAGACGGTGCTCTGAACTTGCTGTAAAAAGGGACATGATCTATAAAGAAATCGGATAAAGGCAGGAAATTACTTCCCCAGGCCAGTAAAATCGTAAGGATAGAAGCTTTTAAGATCCAGTATCTGTATTTTTTCGAAGCAAAGAAGAATCCTAAAAGAGCGAGGAAGCATACCACTGCACCCTGATAGGCCGGCCCTGAAGTTCCCGGCTGGTCTCCCCAGTAGGTTACCCCGTTGAACCCTTTGGAAATTCTGTCCATTTCAGCCTGTGACCCTACATTCTCCTGGATAAGCTCCTGAACTCTGTTCATGATTTCTTTTCCTTCAGGCTCCTGGCTTCCTCCTCCCATTAATCTCGGGATAAAAAGATTAAGGGTTTCCAGCTTCCCATAACTCCACATCAGAATGCTGGTTTTGTCCATTCCTGATTTTCCTGAAGTATGGCTGTCGTTGGTCAAAATCTGTTTTCCACGAACTGTTTCCTTAATATATTCAGAATTGGCCATGATCCTTTGTGAGTTCATTCCCACACCAATGATGCAGGAGGCTGCAACAATTCCGGACGAAATAAGGAAATGCTTTAACGGGGTTTTCTTCAGGATCACTCTGGTCAGTTCGGACAGGAATAAAAATCCTAAAGCAATGAACAGATAATAGGTCATCTGAGGGTGATTGGCCGCGATCTGAAGCCCCATAAACAGGGTAGTGGCAATGAATCCCCAGATATACTGTTTCCTGATGTAAACCAGTAAAATTCCGGCCAGAAGCGGCGCGAAATACTCAATGGTGTTCACTTTACCGTTATGTCCGGCTGCTATAATAATGTAAAAATAGGTGGAAAGTCCGAAGAAAGTGGCTCCGAGGAGCGCATATTTCCAGTTTCTGACGGCCACCATTCCAAGAAAGAAGAATCCGGCGAAAAGCAGGAACAGATAATTAACCGGCCTGGGAAGGAAGTTCAGGTACCTGTCGATCTGTTTGATGATGTCGCCTTTGAACTGGCTTCCCATCTGATAGGTTGGCATTCCGCCAAACATGGAATCACTCCAGTAGGTTTCTTTTCCGGTATCAGCTCTGTAATCCAGAAGTTCTTTTGCTCCCCCTCTGTACTGCACAATATCATGCTGGAAGAGCTGTTTTCCTGAAAAAACAGGAGTGGAATATAAAAATGCTAAAACTATAAATACAACTAATGAAATTGCAATATAAATTAAGTTTTTATTTTTAGCCATGCTGGTTATTATCTTTTATTTCTTGGAATTTTTACCTTTTGTCATTATTTTCTTTTACCTCTTCATAATCCACTGTTTCTGCGTCCCAACTGACGCTCTGTCCGGATTTTTTATTCAGGTTGATGATCTCCTGCTGTGAGCTGTTATTTTCATTGTTGCTGAACCTGTAACTGTAAAAGGTTTTAAAGAAAATCCTTTTCAGAATATTCCATACAAAGAAGAGAACAATTGCAATAAGTACCAGCTCAAGAATCTTTAGCATAATAAATGATATTTAAGGTTTTACATTTAAAGTTTCAAGTTGTTTGATGAAGGTACTTTTACAGCATCTTCAATTTCTCAGACTCCCAATGCCTCAAACTTATTTACTCCGTTATTTAATTATTTGGAAGTAGGATTTACCATTACAGAAGAGTTGGAAACATTACTCATCGACTGAGACTGTTTACCATCTGAAATGGTCTCGACCTGAGAGGTTTTCACACTGATATTCTGATTGTTGATCCATCCTGAGCTTTGGTCGAACTTGATCGTCCCGTTTTGGGTAAGCTCGCTGCTCAGGCTGTGGGTGATCGGTCCCTGTGTTTTCTTTTCTGTTTTTTTAGGAATTCCTCCGGTTACTGAAATTTCAGCTGTTCCGTTTCCTACACTTTTCAGAATATAGTTCGAAGTTACTTTGATATTTCCGCCTGCATCTTCAGAAGTCGTCCATTTTTCACCAATCTTAACTCCTTTTTTCGGAATAATGGTGAGGTTTTTGGTAAACTGGTCTTTTAATACCTTTTCATTGAATGTTTCTTTAAGGCTGGCTACCACACTTGCTTTCTGGTTGGCATCTTTTAGAAGTGTTCCCGCGGCATCGGATACTTTTTTATAAACGGCATCAAAACCTGTAATGGAAAGTACATTCCCTTTGTCATCCATCTTCATATTCAGTTTGTTTCCGGTAAGGGCTTTATTGATATTCCAGATCATTTTAAGATCATCTTCTTTCGGGATCGGAAGCTTGGTATCTACTACAATAGTTTTTCCCTGAGCAGTCTGTGAGCTTCTTTTGGATACCAGGTTAAGGGTCATATCATATACATTCCCTTTTACATCATTCACAATGAAGTTCATTTCGTCGGTAGATTCGCTGGTAGCTGTGATTGATTTTCCCTGGGGATCGGTCATCGTTTTTACATCTCTCTGGTACGTGGTAAGAGGATATGTTTTTCCTTTTTCCAGCTTGAAGGTCTGTGTGAAAACTCCTGCGGAATCTTTAATGGCTGGATTTTCAGTTACTTTGGCCACAGAGTCAGCCGGAACTTCTATGGTTACTGTTTTTCCGGTTTTAGGATCTACCTTAGTGATGGTTGCTGTTTCTTTTTTACATGAAACAAGAGCTATTGATGATATTAATGCCAGTGCTGCTACGTTTTTCATTTGAATTTTTTTAAATTTTACTACGCTTTTATTTTTTCGGGGAAGAAACATGCTAAATCTGTACCGTTGTCATTTTCTGTCTTACAGCTTCGTATAAGATCGCTCCGCAGGCAACAGAAACATTCAGAGACTGTGTTTTCCCTTCAATAGGAAGTTTTATTTTTTCATCCGAGTGATGCAGGACTTCTTTGGAAATCCCGGTTTCTTCATTTCCCATAACAAGGGCACACGGCTCGGTGAAATTTACATCATAGATCAGTTTTTGTGCTTTTTCAGTCGCTGCAAATACTGAAATCCCGCTCTGCTGAAGAAAGTCTACGGCATGAGCCAGATTGGCTTCCTTACAGATTTTGATATTATAAATGGCTCCCGCCGAAGTTTTAATCGCATCGGAGTTGATAGGGGCTGCCCCTTTTTCAGGAATGATCACTGCATCTACGCCTACACATTCTGCCGTTCTGCAGATCGCTCCGAAGTTTCTTACATCGGTAAGTCTGTCCAGAATCAGTAAAAAAGGAGTTTTCCCTTCTTCAAATAACTGTGGAACAACATCTTCTATCTTATGAAAAGGAACATCTGAAATAAAAGCTACCACCCCCTGGTGGTTTTTTCTGGTAAATCGGTTCAGCTTTTCTACCGGAACATAATTGGGACGGATTTTATTTTTGGCCAAAACTGCTTTCAGCTCAGCATAAATAGGACCCTGAAGTGCATTCTGCACAAAGATCTTGTCAATCGTTTTTCCCGCTTCAATTGCTTCAATTACGGGACGCAGCCCGAAAATAAAATCGTCTTTCATTAAAGTTTATTAATTAATTATATAGTGAGTTGTTAATGGTGAATTTTACTTGGTAAGTCAGTAGGGCTTTAATGTAGAATTGACATTTGACCATTGACCTGCGAAGCATAATTCACTATCTTCCTTTCTCGCCCAAAATAGCCCTCTTCTGTGCCATTACATATCCGTAATGAAGGCTTTCATGCATATTGTTGAAGATGATTGCATCCTGTATGCTTTTCAGATCCATCCCGAAACTGGTGGTATAGGGAGTATAATCAGAAAAAAAATCACTGTCATAGTCTTTCATCAGTATCTTTGATGTTTCTGTAAGCAGGAATTCCAGATCTTCTACTTCCGATTTCTGAACATTTAAATTGGGAAGAGTTCCTTTTTTGTACGTTTCAATCCAGTATTTATCTATTCTGAAAGGATTTCCGCTCAGGTAATAATGCAGGAGCTGCTGCGTAGCAACCGTATGGGCAATATTCCAGTAAATATTATTGTTGAAACCGTCGGGAATCAGCAGAAGATCATCATGAGACGTGTTCTGAAGGATCTCCAAAAGGTTCTTTCTTACTTGTCTGTGGGCTTGAAAATGATAATTCATTTTGCAAAAATTTTTAATCTCCAAAAATAGTTTAATAAACTGGAAATGACAATTTTTTGGTGTAATGATTGAATTAAAAGTTCTTAAATCCTGAAAAAATATGTTAATTACTGTTCGTTTTTTGAAGGCAAGACCGAAAAGGTATGGGTAGCTCTACGAAAAAAAACTCCCTTCGGGAACAGTCGGAAGGAGCTTCTGTTTTTTTAGGTTAGGTAATCTTTGAATGCTGCTTTATTCCGGTAGGGGCTGGCAGCATGAAAAATTATTTTCTGATGATTTTATGTTTGAAACGGGTTCCGTCTTTCAGAACGATATTCAGCAGGTAAACACCTTTAGGGTAAGATGATAGGTCAACAGAGTTTTGTCCGCGGCTTTCAGATAATTTTTTACCATCCATACTGAAGAGGGTTAATGAAGCTGCGTCTGTTTTTGATCTTACGGTAACAAAGTCTGAAGTTGGATTCGGGTATATGCTTACATCTGTTGTTTTAATATCTTTCACGTCCAGTGCTCCGCTGTTTTTATTCTGGATATATACCGATAAAAAGATATCTCCCTGCTGTTGGTTGAAAACAGCAGTCGGAACCGTATGTTTAAGAGTATGGCTGCCGGCAGTCATAGTAGGGATGGTAAAACTTCTGATGGGTACGGAATTTCCGGGGCACCAGTTATTCCATGAGGTCCACTGTGCTGTTGTTTGGGGAGAGGCTCCATAAATACCGTTCCCCTGGGTATTGTATACCCTGAATGGTTCACAGGAAATTCCTCCGGGAGTATAGGTGAGCATCTGCACATCGTCCACATAGGTGTAGTTTTGTCTTCTTACATATTCTTCACCACCATTGTTTGCTCCATGAGGAGTGGATATAACGAAAAATCGGGCATCGGTAACGGGGTTGGGAAGATTGAACGTGACAATTCTTACGGTTTCGCCGGGAACATCGGTGTTGTTGTAATTGTTAAGCGAATTGCTGCTTAGTAAAGGTACCAGATTATTGTATCCTGCCGGAGCGGGTGCGCCGGTGTCTGTTGAAAAGAAAGTAAGGGTTCCGGAAAAAACATCAGTTCTTCCGGAACATCCTGCAACCTGGGTCTGGGCAGCATAGGGAACGCCAAAAACATCCAGTTCCATATAAAGATCATAAGTGCTCCGCAGGGTGCTGTCATGAAATACATCATACAGGTTGCTCAGGTTATAGGTATAAGGAACTTCTGCAGGGGAGAGGTTCTTATTCATAAACGGTGTAATGTATCTGGCTACTTCAATTCTTTTTACATTGGTGTCACTTTCAGTATAAGTAGGCTGGTTTTTAGGAACCATAGCTAAATAAACACTTCCTATCCTGTCGTAATTATCACATAAGGCTCCAATGGTTACCCGCATGGCAATCTTTTTTTTAAAAGAATCGAGTTCTGCATCGGTAAGTTTCCTGGTGTATCTGGCATTCGACAGTCTGATCAGTCCCGGAGGAACCGGCTCGGACACCAGGGGGGCATAACCGTCATAATAAACTGCCTGGGAGATAACATTAGTCCTTGTTGTCTGTGATTGTACAAGACCCGTAAAAAAAACGCTTAAAAAAAATAGCTTTTTGTACATATCGTTGGTGTTTGATACAAATATATTAAATTATGTGTTTGTATGTGCTTTTTATTATTTAATTTTTAAAATTAAAACTGTTTATTTGTGAAATGTGTAAAATAAACCTGCGTAAAAGTGCATTTTTTTTACTGAAAAAGCAAAAATGTTTAATTTGATAAATATTAAGTTGAGTAATTGTTTAAATTGTTAATTTATTTGCTTTAATTGTTGTTTTTATTTATAAAATTTGAAATATTATGATTAAATTAGCATCAAATCCAATGTCAATTTAATTAATTATGAAAAGAATTTTACTTTTATCATTGTTGCTGATCGTTTCTGTATTGAACGCTCAGATCAATATGAATATTGGAAGTACAAATGTTGGCACGGCACCGGTAAGCAGTTTTTTTTCCTATTCCTATGTTCAGCAGGTTTATCTTAAACAGGAACTTAATGCCACTGCTGCCGGAAATATTACAGGGCTTACATTTTATCTGGATCCGTCGGCAACCATTACCGATTCCTCCGATTGGACGGTATATCTGGGACATACCTCAAAAATGACTTTTGCTTCAGGCGCAGACTGGATCCCTTCTTCACAGCTTACTCAGGTATTTGCCGGAACGGTAACCAATAATAACGGAACGGTAAATATTGTTTTTACGACACCGTTTCCTTATAATAATACAGATAATTTAGTAATCGCTGCAAAAGAAAACTCTCCCAATATTGATATCAATAATTTTGATGAAGTTTTCCGTGTTTATCCCTATCTTCCGGCTTCAGTCCTTTATTACAAAGGAGATCTTGCAGTGATTGATCCTGCATCTCCGCCCGGCGGCATAATGGCAGATTATAAATCGGCAGTTACTGTTTTAGGACTTAGCCCGAAGACTACACCGCCATGCCCTGTTGTAACCTTTCCGGTGAATAACTCTCAGTCTGTTCCGTTATCTCCCAATATCAAATGGCTTCCGGTTTCAGGAGCTGATTCCTATAAGGTTTCTTTAGGAACAACTCCCGGAGGTGCCAATGTCATTAATCAGCAGGTGGTAACGTCTGCAAATTATTCTCCGTCTGTTGCATTACAGCAGAATGTTGATTATTATTTAAGAGTTACAGCTGTTTCAGCAGGTGCTGAATCTTCCGGCTGTTCGGATATCGCTTTTAAAATTCCGGCGGTACCGGTAAATGATGCGTGTTCCGGGGCTTTGCTGGCCTCTGTTTTTCCTTATACCTACACCCAGACCGATGCGGTGTCAGCCACTAATAACGGTGGGTTCATACAGGTGTGCTCCGATGCTATGAATGACGGTGTCTGGTTCAAACTTATAGGAGACGGCAATAAATATACAATTAGAATAACAATGCCTCAGGGCAGTACGTTTGATCCGCAGATGGGTTTTTACAGAGGAAGCTGTGCCGGCCTGACCTGTGTGGGGACGGTTGATAATGGCGGAGCGGGCGGTACGGAAGTGGTTACCCTTACAACAACTGCCGGAGTTGAATATTATATCAACATAGGCTCCTATGAAGAAACAGAAGATGTGTCTGAGGATGTATTTACCATAACCATGGTGAAAATTTAAAAACAGACCATGTTGCATATGATGGGTAGTGACTGATCATGGCATCTGAATCTGGATTTTTTATTTATGAATAATAAAAATGACCGGCTTTTTTCAGTCCGGTTATTTTATTTTCAGCTGATTCGTATGCCTGCTTAAATGATGCCTGTTCTCGCAAAGCTGCTTATCTAAATATGATCCGGGTTAATGATCCGGGGTGAAGGGCTTGGGAGGTAAGAAAGAGTCTGGAAGTACTTTCAGGTACAGATACTGAAAATCACCGTAAGATTATATTATCTTAAAAAAATGAACGCTTGTTATGGGTGGGTCTCATAACTTCTCTCCTTCAGCTTCCTGTTTCAGGTTGGTATCAATAAGAAACTCTTATCCCGGATCGGGGTTAAAAAATGTAACGGCTGTAAGAGGTTTTTAGTTGGTCTGCGTGAATTTCATTAGACAAAATTCAATGGTTCGGTGGAGGTTCTTCGGAATATTTAACAAACTTTAACTCAAAAATGGCATTCATTGTGTTGATTACTGCGTGTATTTATCAGAAATTTACCAATTATTTTAAATCAAGCTATGTCAGATACATATCAAGCTGAAGACATCCGCCAGCTGACGGAAAAAGTAAAAGAAAAAAACTACTTATTTTCTCTTCTGAGACAGGAAATCAACAAAGTTATCATTGGACAGGAATATATGGTGGACCGCCTTTTGGTGGGTCTTTTGGGGAACGGGCATGTTCTTTTGGAAGGGGTGCCGGGACTGGCAAAGACCCTGGCGATCAAAACCCTGGCCGAAGCTGTTCATGGTGAGTTTTCAAGGATACAGTTTACCCCCGACCTGCTACCGGCAGATGTAGTGGGAACGATGATCTATAATATTAAAGACAACGATTTTTCCATCAAGAAAGGTCCTGTTTTTGCCAATTTTGTACTGGCGGATGAGATCAACCGTGCTCCGGCAAAAGTACAATCGGCACTCCTGGAAGTAATGCAGGAAAAGCAGGTAACCATTGGTGATGAAACCATGAAACTGCCCAAGCCGTTTCTGGTACTGGCTACCCAGAACCCTATTGATCAGGAAGGAACGTATCTGCTGCCGGAAGCACAGAGCGATCGTTTTATGCTGAAATGTAAAATCGATTATCCTGATTTCGAGCATGAGCGAACCGTTATGAGGATGGTTTCTACCTCTCATCAGCCGGTGATAAAACCGGTAATTGGCCTTCAGGATATTGTAGATGCCAAAGAACTGATCAACCAGATCTATCTGGATGAGAAAATTGAAAAGTATATCCTGGATATGGTCTTTGCAACACGTTATCCTGAAAAATACGGACTTTCTGAACTTAAAAATTATATCGGTTTCGGAGCTTCCCCAAGAGCATCGATCAACCTGGCTATCGCATCCAGGGCTTATGCATTCTTAAAAGGAAGAGCCTTTGTCATTCCTGAAGATGTGAAAGCACTCGCACAGGATGTCCTGAGACACAGGATTGGTCTTACCTTTGAGGCTGAAGCGGAAGAAATTTCTTCTGAAGAAATCGTTAGCAGAATACTGGCAAAAATTCAGGCACCTTAATGAGCGAAGTGACTGTAAGAAAAGCAACCCGGGAAGACTGTGCTCCTATGCTGGAGCTGATCAGAGAACTTGCCGAATATGAAAAAGCACTTCATGAAGTGACTTTAACGCTGGATGAATTTATTAATGACGGTTTTGGAGAATCTCCTGTATGGGGAGCTTTTGTAGCGGAAACAGCCGGTGAAATCGTTGGGATTTCTCTTTATTATGACCGTTTTTCAACCTGGAAAGGAAGAAGGCTGTATCTTGAAGACCTCGTAGTAACAGAGAAAATGAGAGGAAAACAGATCGGGAAAATGCTGTTTGATGCCACGCTGGAATACGGCAAATCCGGCCCGTACAGCGGAATGGTTTTTCAGGTACTGAACTGGAATGAGCCGGCCATCAATTTTTATAAAAAATACAGCCCGAAATTTGATGATGAATGGTTTAATGTTTCAATTGAATTCAAAAATTAGGATATACACCTTAAAATAAAGGATTTACAACGTACCGTTTAGTAATGATGGAAATAAAAGATATTGTAAAAAAAGTAAAGCAGATTGAGATCCGTACCAGAAAAAAGACGGAGGCTTCACTTATGGGGCAGTATCACAGTGCTTTCAAAGGCCAGGGAATGACATTTTCAGAGGTGCGGCCATACCAGTTCGGAGATGAGATCCGCAGGATAGACTGGAACAAGACCGCGCGTTTCCGGGAACCTTTTGTAAAGGTAATGGAAGAGGAGAGAGAACTTACCATGATGATTCTGGTAGATATTTCCGCTTCTATGGATTACGGAACCAAAGTACAGCTGAAAAGGGAATATGTAGCGGAAATTGCAGCAAGTCTCGGGTTTTCTGCTGCCGGAAATAATGATAAAGTAGGATTGATTCTCTTTGCAGACAAAGTGTACAGGGTAATCCCGCCGCAGAAAGGGAGAAAGCATATTCTCTCCATTATCAGTAATATCCTGACGGCTGATTACGTTCCGGCGGTATCCCAAATCGATAAAGCACTGGAATATATGATGGGAATTTTCAAGAGAAAATCCCTGGTTTTTCTGTTTTCAGATTTTGAGGATGAATATGATTCCAAAATGCTGAGGGTGGCATCCAAAAAACACCAGATGCTGGGAATGAGAATTTATGACGAAAAAGATAATGAGATCCCCGATGTTGGCTATGCACTTCTGTACGATGCCGAAACAGGCCGGCAGGTCTGGGCCAATACTTCCAGTGCAAGATGGAGGTATACCTTTGCTGAAGCTCAGAAACAGAAGGTAAAGGCGTTGGAAGAAGATTTTGCCAACAGCTCGGCCAGCTTCATGAACATAGGTACCGGGTCGGATTATTCCAGATTACTGTACAATTATTTTCAGAAGAAGTAAGCAATATTGCGGGAAAGATCTTATCTTTTAAAAGAATATAAAATAAAGGCTCCGGCCGAAATGATTACGATATAAAATTGAGAAAAATACTATTTATACTGTCTCTTTTAATCTGTGGAAATGCTTTTTCACAGATACTTTCGTCCAATCTGGAAAAGAAAACGATTGCTTTGGGAGAGATCAACCGTTTCATCGTTAAAATCGATAACCTGAACGGGAAACAGGTGAATTCGGCGCCTAAAAATGAACTGCTTCCTTTTCATTTCGAAGAAATAAAAGACAGTATCGGGCAGAACCAGAACTCCTATGAAAGGAAGATAGAATTTTCTGTTTATGAAGAAGGGAAATTTCAGATTCCGGAGCTGGAGTTCAGCGTAGACGGTCGGGTGCTGAAGACTATTCCCTATGAGATCGACGTGATCAATACCGCCCAGAAGGCAGACCAGATCAACGATATCATGAAGAATAAAGAAGTAAAGCTTGAGCCCAAAGATTACTGGGAACTCTACAAATTCTATATTCTGGCAGCTTTAGCAGTTATTGCACTGATTATTGCTGTTATTATGATCCTCAAATGGGGAAGAAAGACGAAAAGCTCACCTGTGGTAGCAACCAATCAGACTCTGAAAGAACTGGATTCTTTAAAGAAGAAAAAATATATTGAAGACGGAGATTTCCGCTCGTTCTATGTAGAACTGATCGAGATATCCAGAACATTTATCACGAAACAGTATCATTTACCTGCGGAGGTTCTTCTTACAGACGACCTTATTGAAGTGATGAAAAAGAATAACACCATTTCACAGGAAAACGAAAAAATAGTGGAAGAGGTATTTTTAAGAGGAGATCTTGTGAAATTTGCCAAAACTTTTCCTGATCAGGTAACTATGGAAAAAGATTTCAGCGACATCAGAGACTTTGTGAAAAGATCTTCAAAAGATCTGGAATTCGAAAATTTAAGAAAGGATGTTTAATTTTGAATTTTACAGTCCGTGGTTTCTGCTGCTGTTCCTGCTGTTCATTCCTCTTTTTATTAAAGATGCCGGTACACAGAAAAAGAAAGGCATAAAAGTACCTACCATCCGGAATATGGAAGGTAGCGGAGGAATCCGTGCGGTGCTTTTTTGGCTTACAATATCAAAGTATATTATTCTTACCGCCCTCATCATTGCAATGGCAAGGCCGAGAACCTTTACCGTATCGCAGGACCGTGATGATACCAAAGGAGTAGACATTATGCTGTCAATAGATGTGTCGCTCAGTATGCTGGCCAAAGATCTTAATCCGGACCGTATAACCGCACTGAAAGATATTGCCGTGAGGTTTGTTAAAAAACGTCCTAACGACAGGATTGGTGTGGTAGCCTATGCCGCTGAAGCTTTTACCAAAGTACCGGTGACTTCAGATCATCAGGTGGTAATTGATGAAATTAAAAATCTTAATTCTGCCGGTCTTGAAGCGGGAACAGCCATTGGAGAAGGGCTTTCCGTTGCAGTCAGCCACCTTTCCAAAAGCAAAGCCAAAAGTAAAATCGTCATCCTGATGACCGATGGGGTAAGCAATATCCAGAATGCGATTCCTCCACAGGTAGCAGCAGAACTCGCCAGGAATAATCATATTAAGGTATATGCCATCGGAATAGGGACCAACGGGTATGCACTGATGCCTACTGCACAGGATATATTCGGAGATCTGATCTTTACCGAAACGGAAGTAACGATTGACGAAAACACGCTGAGGGAAGTCGCACAGACTACCGGAGGGAAATATTTCAGGGCTACTTCAAACAGCAGCCTGGAAGAAGTATATGATGAGATCAACCAGTTGGAGAAATCCGATATTAAGATCTCCAGACTGTATAATTATGATGAATATTTTAAAATTTTCCTTTGGATAGCGTTGGGAATGTTGTTCTTCGATGCGCTCCTGAGATGGGTTCTATATAAATTTTTAAGCTGATGAGTTGGTCCTTGGGAAATTACTGGTTTTTATTGCTGCTGATGCTCCTGCCGCTGCTGGCATTTTTTCTGATCCGTTTTCTGAAATGGAAAAATAAAAGAAAAGAGGTTTTTGCAGACTCTAAATTCCATGACAGTTTATTTGAAAAAAAATCCGGATTTACAAAGTTTTTTCCGGTGTTATACCTGCTGGGAATTCTTTTCCTGATATTTTCCATAATTGATCTGCTGAAGGGATCAGAGGAAGTAAAATCCAATCAGAGACTTAATAATGTGATCTTTATGCTGGATGTTTCCAATTCTATGAATGCGGAAGATATTGATCCCAGCCGTCTGGATGAAGCCAAGATACTGATGATCAATACCATGAAGAAGATGAAGAGCGACAGGGTAGGGATCGTGATCTTTGCCGGAGAAGCCGTTTCTATTATGCCTCTCACCACAGATTACACTTCAGCAGAAACATACGTGAGTGCCATTGAAACAAATTCTATGAAGATTCAGGGAACTGATTTTCTGAAAGGAATGAAAGCTGCGGCGGATAAATTTCAGAATGTAAGCAAAGGTTCCAGAAGGGTAATCCTGCTGAGTGACGGTGAAGATAACGAAGGAAATGATAACGCAGCCATCAGGCTGGCCAATAAAGAAGGAATCAGTATAACTTCGGTAGGAATAGGGACAGATGAAGGAGGTCCGGTTCCGGAATATGTTTACGGACAATTGATGGGGTATAAAACAGATATGGACGGGGCTACGGTGATTTCCAAAAGGCAGACCGAAGCTCTTAGGAAGATGGCTGGATCTACGGGGGGAGAATATATCGACGGAAATAATGTGAATGAAGCACCTGATAAAATTATTGACGCTTTAAGCAAAAATACTTCATTTTCAGAAACTCTGGTTCATTCCCAGAACGCCATTCATTATTATCAGTATTTTCTTGCCGTATCTATTTTCTTTTTCTTTTTAATTTATATGCTGAATCCGAAAAGGGATCTTAATGTATAGTTTCTCCCGCTTGGTGATCAGGATTTTAAATAAGCACTTTAACCGAATTTTAACAAATACAGACCTGTTTATTAACATATAAAGAAATAATTTTGCAAAGGATGAATACTAAAATCTTATTTTTATCGTTAATTATTGCTTTCATGCTCCCAGGCATTGCGTCCGGGCAGGAAAGGTACAGGACTTTAGTATATGAAGGAAACCAGAAATTCAACGGTAAAAACTATGACGGTGCCTCTTCCAAATACATGGAAGCGGTAAAGCTGGATGAAAAAGATTTTACGGCCCATTACAATTTGGGAAATGCACTTTATAAGAGCAAGAAGTATGAGGAGGCCGGAGAAGAATTTGAAAAAGCCCGGAAACTTTCCCAAACCCTTCCTGATGCTGCCGCTGCTCTCCATAATCTGGGGAACACTTATATGCAGATGAACCAGCCGGAGAAAGCAGCAGACTATTACAAGCAGTCGCTGAAGCAGGATCCGTATAATGAAGCAACAAGAAAAAATTATGAAATTGCCAAGCTGAAAGAAAAAGAAAAACAGCAGCAGGAGAAAAATAAAAAGAATAATTCCGGAAAAGGTGGTGGCGACGAACGCAATAAAAGTAATGAGGAGCAGGGTGATCAGAAAGATCAGCGGCAGGATCAGGGAAGTGGCCAGCAGAATGAAGGAAAAGGTGAGCAGGGAGACCAGCCTCAGCAAAAACCAAAAGAAGACGGCAGAATCCCGAAAAATCTGGAGAACGCTATAATGGATAAAGTAAACGAAAAAGAAAAAGAAACTGCCCGGAGGATCCTCAACAAAGACTCTTATTCAATGCCTCAGAGCAATGAGAAAGACTGGTGATGCAGCATAAACTGATCTACATATTATTTTTTCTGGCTTCCGTAATCTCTTACGGACAGGTAAACCTATCCCTGGAAACCGATAAAAGCGAATACGGCGGAAAAGATATTGTAAATCTTACCATTATTCTGGAGATCAATGGAAGTGATATCGATCACCAGACCCGCTTTCAGCTCCCGGATCTTTCAAAATTTACCATAATCGGAAGCGGCTCGGTAACCAATACCCTGGTTGATCCGGCTACCAATACCGTTATTACCCAGAAAATATCCAGAATTGCCCTTGAACCGAAGAAAAAAGGCAAGATCAAGATTGGTTCCGTACTGGTGAACCTTAATAACAGAATTTACAAGACAGAACCTTTCGATATCAATATCAAAGATGTTGTGGATAAAAGATCCCTGGCGAATAATACTTCCGGGGATGTCTACCTGAATATGGAGATCGAAGACCGTGAAGTTTACCAGGATCAGCCTACAATAGCTGTTCTCAGGGTATATTCCAAAAATATGGACAACTTCAGGAAAGTAAAAAATATCCGTCTTCCGCAGCAGGATAATATCAACGTACACCCTGTAAGTTTCGGAAAATCTGAGATAGACCCGTCCGGTTACGGAAATATGGCTTCTCAGATCCTGGCCGTTTTCATGGTGTTTCCCAATGAGGCAGGATATGTGGAGGTTCCGTCCGTATCCGCTTCGGTAAGCTCTTATGCCAAAAAGAATAAAATAGTTTCCAATAAAGTAAAACTTAACGTAAAGAAACTTCCTGAAGGTTCACCGGACGGGTTTAAAAATGCAGTAGGAAACTTTAAGGTAAGCGTTTATAATACCTCAAAAGAAAAGATTGAAGTAGATAAACCGGTCAACGTAGTGGTGAAGGTAACCGGAGAAGGGAATCTTCCGGATATGGAGCTGCCTAAGATTGCATCGTCTCCGGATTATGAATTCTTTACCCCAAAAATTACGTCCAAAGTTGTTCCCGGTACTACGGGAATGAAAGGCGAGATCCTTGCGAATTATGTGGTGATTCCTAAAAAACCGGGAGCAATTTCTGTAAAAACGGAACAGTTTGCATTTTTTGATCCGGAGAGCCGGGAATATGTAGAAACAGGGCAGAAATTTGTAGCCCTTAATGCTTTCTCCCACGAACAGATCCTGGAATCACGCTCTACCGTTGAAAAAGTAAATGAATATACCAACAGCCTTCTGGAAACCGTTAATACTCCGGTCTTAAAGACAACGACCCTGAAAGTTAAAGAAAAACATAAATTCCACTGGAATATTCTTTTCACCAACATTGCGATTCTTATAGGATTATTTGTTGCTTATCTGCTGTTTAAGACCTGGCAGAAAAAACGTGCGTTAGTTAAAGAAACAGTATCTTCAAAACCACTGGGTTCTGTGGCGGAAACCGAGCAGGAGATCAAAGAAATGCTGAAAACAGACATCAATGATTATTTCAGTTACCTGGAAAACCTTAAAGATAACGGAGAATATGCCAAATTCTTTGATACCCTGGAAGAAATGGATATAGAAGTAAGGAATCAGCATTTACAGGCAGATTCGGGAGACTTTAAAGCGTTCCTTGAAAACGAGAAAGGCTCATCTGTTGCGGAGGAGTACAGAAATCTGATGCAGAGAATCCAGATGGAGAAATATTCCCCGTTGAAATCAGCAGAAGGAATTGAGGATCTGTTAAAAGCAGTGGTTAATTTATATACTCAGATTAGCAAATAATCAATTTTTTTTCATATTTTTGCGAAATTTTTAATTACAAAGAGATGGAAATATTTAATGATTTTTCTATTAAAGAGATCGTTACCTGCTTTATGGTTCTTTTTGCCGTAATTGATATCATCGGCTCTGTACCTATTGTGGTAAGCCTTCAGCAGAAATTCGGCCAGATTGAAGCAGGAAAGGCATCAATTACTGCCGGAGCGATTATGATCGTTTTTCTGTTTGTGGGAAACAAGATCCTCAAGCTTATCGGGGTAGATGTGAATTCCTTTGCCATAGCCGGAGCTTTTGTTATTTTTGTTATTGCCCTTGAAATGATCCTCGGAATTGAAATCAATAAGACCACAGAAGCTAAAGCTGCGTCCATTGTGCCTATTGCGTTTCCACTGGTAGCCGGAGCAGGAACACTTACGACGACTTTATCCCTCAGAGCTGAATTTCATGATATTAATATTATTTTAGGGATCATTCTCAATACAATTTTCGTATATTTGGTGCTGAAATCAGCGAAGTGGCTGGAGAACAAAATGGGAGAGGCAACACTGTCTATTCTTCAGAAGGTTTTCGGGATTATCCTTTTAGCGATTTCAATAAAATTATTCACCGCAAACTTTGCCCAATTGGTGCAGAATTATATTAATTTTTAAGAATCATGCAGAAGTTTTATAAAGTATTTTTAGTCGTATTTATCGTTTTCATCGCCATCAATATTTACGCTATCGACTGGCAGACAGATATTTTATCTGAAGATAACCTTAAGTTTGTATTTTCAATAGCCTCGGCTGTAATTGGTCTTATTCTGTTATTTGTACTGGATACATGGAGCAGAATCGGGGTGAAAAAATAATTGCGAATTGATATAGTCAATATACGGCCTCTTCCTGATGGGAGAGGTTTTTTTAATGGATTGGGATTAGCCTGATACAGACTTGAAATAGAGGAATTACGAATCCCACAGCCATCTTTTAAGATCATCTGATCTTACGGTAACTTCAGTATCTATACCGGAAGTAACTTCCAGCCTCCTTCTTCCATCTTCAAGCCTTTTATCCCTGAATTCCTTAACCCGTACTCAGGTTAAGTAGTCACCAGATTTTTAAGAATAGCCTCAGATTTCAGTTCTGTTTCCCTCCATTCCTTTTCAGGATTACTCTGTGCGGTAATTCCGCCCCCTACAAATACATGTACAGCATCCTGATACAGTCTTGCGCATCGCAGATTCACAAAGTACATAACACTTTCTTCCGTTTCAATTCTTATAAATCCTGCATACAGCTCGCGGGGGAATTTTTCAAACTTCTGAATGTTTCTTTTGCATACCTCTTTGGGAATTCCGCAAACCGCAGGGGTTGGATGGAGCTCGGCAATAATAAGGTCAAGATCTTCCGGTTGTATCACCGCTTTGAAATCTGTACGGAGATGCTTGATATTTCCGGAAATATGATCATAGGTATCCGATACCTGAATGTTTCCGGCATAATTCTCAAGAACATTCTGAATATAGGAGGTAACCGGCTTCTGTTCTTCAATTTCCTTTTCAGACCATTCTTCAGAAACAGGAAGAGTTCCGGCAAGGCTCATCGTTTCAAATTCACACGTTGCTTTACTGAATTTTCCGAGAACTTCGGAAAATGCTCCCATCCATGCATTCTCCCCGTCATTAAAAATGTACCGGAACGCGTTGGGATAGCTTTCACATAACCTGTTAAAACTTTCCTTAAGATCTATTCTCCCGAATTCCGTGAAGATTTTTCTTCTTGAATAAACCAGCTTGGGGAGCTGTTCTTCCTTAATGACTTCAATAACATTCTGTAAGGTATGCAGGTATTCTTCTTTTGTTTCTGCGTGAAAGTGAGTCTCATCTTTCAAAAGAATATCAGAAGTAAGGGCTGCCGGTGAAAAAGTTTCTGTTATATTTCCTTTGAAACCGATTTGCCTGAGCCTATCGAAAGAGTGAAAACTTACAGATTCTATGTCTTGGCGGCCATCGGTTGAATGTAATCTTTCGTCGAAAGGAAATTTGAAATAAATCATGAGCTGTGGAAGGTTTTTGAAAATCACCACCCGGAAACAGAATAGGAAATTCCCAGGTTGATTTTCCTTTCAGCAAAGGTATTATTAGTCTTAAAAATGTCAAAATTAAACGAGCTGTTTTTTAACGAAATATTTTTCATCTTATATTCCTGGTATTCCACAGAGATCAAAAATTTTCTCATGATCCGGTATTGCAGACCTAATGTAAATCCAAAATTGATCTGATTAGTCTTAAAATCATCGGATTTATTAAGAACATTGTTTTCAGGAACCAGAAACTGCATTGTATAGCTGTTCCGGTTGGCAAGAAATCCTATGAACGGGCGAATGTTTTTCCATTCATAAAGGATTTTCAGCTGGGCAGCATATTCAATATGTTTATTGTTGAATTTTTGAAAAAGCAGCGGCTGATGATCGTCTGTAAAATAATAGCCGTTCAGCCAGGTATCTTCTTTAGTTCCATCCAGGTCAAAAGTAGAATTCCAATAATACAAATGGGCAGAAAGGAGTAATGAAAATCTTTTATATATCGGTTTTGAAGCCCATATTCCAACACTGAATCCGGATTGCGTTTTTTTTCCGGAAGGATCTATGGCCCAGGAGCTTCTTTTCATTCCTGTACCTGCTTCAATTCCAAATTCTATTCTTTTGGAGATAGAGACGGTTATTCCTTTTACCTCATCTCTGATGAAAAAGGTCTCCTCTGGCTGGGGCATTGCAATTTCCGGCAGATTCAAAGAAAGTCCTTTGGGCTGTATTTTTAAGGCTTTTTCTAAATAAATGGTATCACGTACAATGACTTTCTCATATACATATACTGTGTCTTTCTTTTTCCGTTGGGCATTCAGCGGATACAGCATGCAAAGAATGAGCAGTACTGCTATTTTTTGCAGAGGAATGAAGAATATCGATTTATCTTTCAACATATATGGTATCTCTCTGAATGATTTTTTTTACAACAATAACCTTTTCCTGTACGGAATCTTTTGTACTCACTCCTGCACCTTTTGATTTCACTGTAATAGCCTTTGCGGCAGATATCTCATCTTTTCCTGAAATCTGTTTCTGTTCCCCGAGATCTTTGTTTTCCGGATCTTTTTGACCGGAAACCTCTGTGATGTTCTGCTCAGCACCTGTTGTTTTAATTTCTTTTCCGTGGGGTACAGACTTTTTACTGTTTTCATTGACAGCGCTGTTGCTAAGGAAACTGTTCTTTTGAGGGTGGAAAAATATAACGTAGCTTACGATCATAATGAGTACGGCAACAAGGGCAATAACCTTTATTTTCCATTGATTGTTTGCATGGGATACAAAACGTACCGGTTGAATATCCATACCTTCCGGGATGGTAAACACTTGAGTGGGAGATACGGAAAAACCGGCAAAACTGTTTCTGAAAGTCTGTGCCCAGAGCAATCCACCAAAGCCGAAGAAAATAAGCAGCTGCGTAAGTTTTTTCTTGCTTTTGGGAGTGTCGTTTTTCAGAATGGTACTGATCAGGTAATGCTGTATTGATTTTTTGGCTCTTAAAAGATGCGATTTTGATGTATTGACAGGGATTCCAAGCATGTTTGAGATTTCTGCATGGGAATAATTTTCAATACAGTATAAATTGAAAACCGATTGATGATGGGAAGGAAGGCTGTCAATAGAAGCCAGAAGTTCTTCCCGGGTGAAATCATAGGCAAGAATATGGTTTTTTTCTTCAGGGGTATCGTTCATGGCAAAAGATATTTCGGTGGTTTCTGAAGGTTCTTCAACAATGAATACTTCTTTGGCATTTTTCCTGAGGTATTGCAGGGCATTATTAACAACAATTTTCTTCAACCAGGAAAATAGGGCATTCTCATCTTTCAGCTGATGCTTTCTCTGTATTGCAGCCATAAAACTGTCCTGAAGAATATCTTCCGCGGTAGAAAGATCCTGTATGTATCTACGGCAAATCCCCAAAAGTTTTGGGGAATATGCACTGTAAATTTTTTGCCAGTCACTGTTGTTATACATGATGGTAGTATTTAGTTCTGTACGACGAATATGGAGTTAAATCTGCCGCCGCTTGATATACTTTGGGTCTCCACATTATTGATGAATACTTTATAAGTCAGATTTAAACCATCCAGCCATCTGATCATATAAATGTTTTCATTCAGGACTTTCATATCTGCAATACCATGAAATGCAGGCCAGTTTACAGATACCTCATCAGCATTTTTATAATATTTTTTTAAAGTCATCCGGTATACATCACTGTTATCAATGATTATTTTATTGGAAGAGGCGTTGAGCCCGTCGGGTACAGGATTGAGTTGAGTTTCTGTTCCTGTAACTAAGTTTTTATAAAAATTGTTTCCTGAAAGGTAAATGCTGGTAGCGCCGGATGATATTGCATTGGTCTGGTATCCGGTGGTCACGGGATAGAATGTTCCGTTTTTGAAATAGCCGAAATTAACGGTTCCGTTTATTTTCTGATGCCCTGAAACATATACTTCAGACTGGAAAATGGTCATAGAATAATTGGAATTGTTATTAACCATCTCTCCCGGATCATAAGCGATAATCGTTTTGGCACCGTTCTTCCAGTAGCAAAACTGGTACTTTTGTGCCGGGCTGGCGGCATTGGGATCTTCCACATATCCCAGTAAATAAATATCTCCGTCTTTCACATAAAACTCACGGATCTTCAGTGAAAAAGCGGCGGGAACAGAAAGATACTGCCTTATATCCGTTTTTATATTGTCTTTCCAGAAGACATTGTTTTCAAAAACGTATACATGATTATTCTCTACTATTATTTTTGACGGGTTGATATTACTGCCGTCTGAGAGATTGGTTTTCTGCCCGTTTTTCCAGTAGCAGGCCGTGCTGTTTTCTATACCGGCTACATATACATCGTATGAAACCGTTTTTTCCGACAGCTCCTGATCATCTTTACCGTCGCTGCAGGAAACAAACAGACATAATGCGAATAAGAAAGGAATAAATAATGTTTTCATAGTTCTCTTTTTCTTATAAGATGCAGAAAAATAAAAAGGTTGCAGCAAGTATATAAAAAAAGACTCAATAATTTTGAGTCTTTTATTTTTTTATGTGTAAAATACTTAACGGTTTATAATGTTGTTGGTCATGGTAGTATGATTAATCAGCTGGCCTTTTTCATCACGGATCTCAATCTCCGAGACGTGCATGGTCTTTCCTTTTCTGATGAATCTGGCCACAGCCGTAACGGTTCCGTCCTTTTTACTTCTTAGATGGTTGGAATTGATATTGGTGCCCACTCCGTAATATTTTTCCCCGTCTATGAAAATATTGGACAGGCTGGATCCCATGGTTTCTGCCAGTACGCAGCTTGCTCCTCCGTGTAAAATACCGAATGGCTGGTGAACTTTCGGCTGAACAGGCATAGTTGCGGTAAGGGTCTCGTTTTCCAGGTCAATATCAGTGAATTTTATTTCCACATTTTTAGCCAGGGTAACTTCACCGCCCCAGCTGTTTAGAAATGCCAGGATCTCTTCTTTTGTTTTATTTTTAATATACATGTATGTCGATAGTTTTTATTAGCTTTTCGCCTCATCATGCCCGCTTCCCATAATATCAGGGTTCCAGTTGGCCGGGATTTTAGGAACAATATCATTTTTAACATAATACTCCTGGATTTCTTTCATGATGTCTGCAAAAGGAACAGAAGCAATTCTTTCGTAAGGAATAGTGTAGCCCAGATAAACGATCTTTCTTTTAAAATCACCTGCTGCCAAAACGATAGGAACTTTAGCTGCGAGTGCCATATGATAGAAGCCTTTTCTCCATTTCGGGACCCAGCTCCGGGTACCTTCGGGGGTAATAACAAGGCTGAAATCTTCTTTTTCAAACTGTTTGGCAACGAAGTTCACCAGGTCATTCTTCTGGCTCCTGTCGATCCCGATTCCGCCGAGTCCTTTTACCACACTTCCGTACCATGCTTTGGTATGGGCATCTTTAATGATGATCTTGATGGGTTTTTTCAAAGACCAATAGGCAAGGTTTCCCAGCAGATATTCCATATTGTGGGTATGGGGAGCTACCACCAGGATACATCTGTTCAGACTGTTGACATCGCCCTGAAGGACAACTTTCCAGCCCAGGATCTTAAGCATTAATTTACCTATCAGTTTTTTCATAAATTGTCGGGTTAAAAACAAAAAAGTATAACCAAAGTGGTTATACTTTACAAATATATTGAAATATTATCGCTCTTAAAACAAACCGCTGATGAAATCTACGATTTTTATTACAATTTCTAGTGCAACTTGTACCATGGTTAGGGTATTTTTTTATTGATTTGGTTAAAATTTTTAACTATACGAAGGTATAACTTTTTTTTAACATAGTGAACTAAATATTTAATTTTTTTTTCGTTTCTGAGAGAAAGAAGAGTGTGAATTTCAAACGGTTGTCTTCCACCCACACCTTCTGCACTCTCTGAAGTTTAATTATTTAGTCTGTATGGAAATTTCGTTTTTGCCGTCTTTGATCTTGATGTCTACATCTTTATTCATTTTTTTGATGCTGGACTTCATAGAGTCAATCACTTTATCTGCCTGTGAGTTAGGAACTTTTTTCCCGTTGATGATAATGCTGTCTTTATCGTCAGAATTGTACTCAATGGTAGAACCGTTTACAGAGATTTTATTCTTTTCGATCCGGATCTTTCCATGTTCATCTTTATCCTGATCATCGTCATTGATGCCGTCTCCATTCAGGTCTCCGTCAAAATCAATCCTGTCATTTTTCACAGGGATCACCACTGCTTTCTGAGGAATCACCAGTTCATAATTTACTCTGTAATTTCTGAATCTGTGATCGTAAGGATACTTGATGTAGTTCGGAAGGATGATTTTGTTATCCGCCACTTCTACCGGTACTGTTACCTGAACCGGAACGTTATAGCCGCTTCCTTCTTTTTTAATGATCAGGTATGGAGTTTTAATATCCGGTTTTCTGGTTACTTCCACATAAATATAGTCTTCTTCATATACCGTTTTCTTATCAGAGTAAATATCATCGTCATAGGCTTTAAAGCTTTGAGGAATGTTTACCTGCTTCACATCTACATATAAGGTATCTGATGCGGTATTGATCGCTATATTTTCAGTGTCTTCCTTACTTCCTTTATAGATCAGGTTTTTCTTGGCCATGCTTACTCCGAAATAAGCTCCCAGTCCCAGAAGGAGAAGAAAAATACCTCCCAGTACCCATCCGATATTTCTCAGCTTTGTTTTCGGAGAAAAGATCTTGATGCTTAATAAACTGAAGATAATGGCCGGGATTAAACTTCCTAATACCATGATGGCAACCAGGATTTTATCAAGTCCGTTTTCGCCCATATAAAACTCCATTTTATTGGCTCCCGGGAAATCTGCACCTGTTCCGAAAAGTCCGAAGACCACGAAGATTCCTATGATGCTGCTTACGGCCATCAGTACGAAGATTCCTCCTACAATATATTTCAGTACATTCCAGATTCCGCTCCCAGCATTGTTGATGTAAGGTTTGGTTTCGTTGTACATTTCTCCGACCCTCTGAGTAGATTCATTGGCAAACTGTACCAGTTTATTAGACTCATTCTTAAGATTGTCGAAGTTCATAGGCTTTCCCTTCATTTTCAGGAAATCTGCTGCTGTTTCAGCTTTTGGAAGTACGATCCAGAGAATCACATAAAGAAGTCCGATCAGGGATGAAGAGATTGCTGCTGTAAAGATCCCCAGTACGAAGATTCCCAGCCAGATGGCTCTCATTGCCGTAATATCCATGCCTACATAGTGGGCAAGACCTGCACATACTCCGGCGACCTTTTGTCTTTCAGGATCACGGAACAGCTGCTTTTTATCTGTATATTCGGTTCCTGAATTGTAAGTTTTCTTGGTTGTCTTTTCAGAATAATAGGCTTCTTCCTGCTCTTCAATTTTTTCAGGGCTTCCGATCTGTGCAATTACCTTTTCTACGTCGGTATCGTTGATCACTTCACGTTTTCCAAGAGAATCTCTGAAGATTTCTACCATTCTGATTTCTATGTCATGCATTACCTCATCCGCTTCTGAAGCATCCAGTGAGCTTCTCAGTGCATTCAGGTAATCGCTTAGCTTTATATATGCGTGTTCTTCTATGGTAAAAGAAAAACCTGCGAGTCCTATTGAGAGTGTCTTGTTCATAGCTTTGTTTTTTTAATTTTTTTGAGTGATATGGTTTACTGAAGTGGTCAACTCATTCCATGTATTCTGAAGTTCATCCAGGAAAAGCTTTCCTTTTTCGGTGATCTGATAATATTTTCTTGGTGGCCCTCCCGTAGATTCTTCCCATCTGTAAGATAAGAACTCACCATTTTTTAGTCTTGTAAGGAGAGGGTAGAGGGTTCCTTCCACTACATCCAGTTTTCCTTTTTTTAGCTCATCAATCAAATCGGAAACATACATTTCACGGTGATTGATGAGACTTAAAATACAGAATTCCAGAATTCCTTTTCGCATCTGCGCTTTGGTATTTTCGGTATTCATCTTTAATAAGTTTTGTTAATTAGTTATAGTTTCAGAATAAAAACCTAGCTAGATGAGTCTATTCTGATTTTACATTACAAAGATATGTAATTAAAATGGTATTATGCAATACAAAGTAGTGAAATTTTTAAAATAAAATTGTTAAACAATTGAAAGTCAATAAAATAATTTTTGAAGATGAATTTCGTAAAAATTAAATTAGGTTAAAATAAAGCTTAAAAAGACCAAAATCGGGTAATGATTTGTATTTTTGTGACAGACTTTCTTATTTCAAATACGACCGGACTCAATGAGGAATACTAAATCACTTTACCGCTTATTACCCTTAATAACACTACTTGGCCCGCTATGTACCGCACAGCAACGGTTTCAGATCAGCGATGCCTCCGGAAAATACAATGCCGAAATCAGAGTGGAAGACTGTGTGGATGATGGATGTAGGGGAAAGGGATCTGTGATCTTGTCTGATAAAAACGGAAATATCAGACAGACGTTTCAGTCACCGGATCTTGTGTTTTACTTTAAACAGAATTTTAAACCCTCCAAAGATATAATGACCATCACCAGCGAAATGTTTCGTGACGAACCTTTATATTTCGGTGATTTCAATTTTGACGGAACAGAAGATGTGGCGGTAAGAAACGGTAACGGTGGAAATTACGGAAGCGCTTCCTATGATGTTTATGTTTTTAACACCACAAAAATGCAGTTTGTACCCAGTGAAGAACTCACAGAACTGGCAAGCGGCTACCAGGGGATGTTCGGGGTGGATGAAAAAAAGAGACGGCTGACCACTTTTGCCAGATCAGGGCAGTCTTATTATACCTATGAATATGAAGTTGTTCCTAAAAAAGGGATTGTACTGGTGTATGAAAAGATCGAGGATCACACCCATGAAGTCGTAAAAGTTACTGTAAAAAAGAAAGTGAATAACAAATGGGTAGTGAAGAAAACTACCGAATAAAATGATAATTGTAAAGTAAGATGAAAATACAGAAGGAGATTGATTTTATCCTGGCAGTAGATGCCCTGAAAAATGTACAGAGAAGAAATTATAACGCAGACGATTCCAGAAGGGAAAATACCGCAGAACATTCATGGCAGATCATTATTCTGGCGCAAATCCTGTATCCCTATGCAAAAAACCGTGCCGATATAGATCTTTTGAGGGTTATCAGAATGCTTTCCATTCATGACCTGGTGGAAATTGAAGCCGGAGATACTTTCCTTTTTGATGAACAGGCAATGATAGGAAAATTTGAAAGAGAAAAAATTTCGGCACAGAAAATATTCGGTATCCTGGATGAGCCGTTACGTACGGAATTTTTTAACCTGTGGCTGGAATTTGAAGAAGAAAAAACACCGGATGCCATATTTGCGTGTTCCATAGACCGGATCATGCCTTTTATTTTGAATTCCCATACTTCAGGAAAAAGCTGGACAGAAGCCGGAGTGACAGAAAAACAGATCAGGAATATGCTGGAAACGGCCATTACCAGAGCATCAGATGAAATGGGAGAAGCTTTTGAATTTCTGCTGAACAGAAGCCTGGAGACGGAAAAAGTTTTGAAATAGCCGGTTTTTTATAAAAATAATAAAACACTGTTCACAGATTGAGCAGTGTTTTTTTGCATAACAGAATTTAATTTACAATATAAATAAATTCCTTTTTTGTTATTGATTTAGTGAATTATTGATTTTTTTATTTCTTTATATACTTAATATTCGTATATTTAAGTAAAATATTAATAAAATAGATTGTTATGAAGAAAAAATTACTATTTGTCGGCTTGTTAGCTGCAGGCCTTTCTTATTCGCAGGTAACAATAGGTTCAGGAACAAGAGTAGATACCAACGTAGGGCTGTCATCCCCTATATCGATCTATTATGCGTACACGTTATCCCAGCAGCTTTATCTGGCCGGTGAGATCGGAGGTCCGATGACAATTCAGCAGTTAAAGTTCTATACACAAAATGCTCCGTCTGCATTAAATAATACAGGAGAAATAGATGTATGGATCGGCCACACCGCTTTGAACGGCTTCCAGAATACGGTAAGCCCCACCGGAGCAGGATGGATTCCAGTAGCCCAGCAGCAGAAATCACTTACAAGCGGGACTGTTTCCATCAATGGAAATGAAATTACACTGGTTTTAGATACACCATTTTCCTACAACGGTACCGATAATCTTGTGATCACCGTGGACGAAAACAGGCCTGGAAATGACGGATCGACTTATCCTTTCTATCAGACTGCTGACTATACAGGAGATATGACGCTCATCAACAGGAATGATTCGACCAATCCGGATCCTGCCAATCCCCCAACCAACTATACCGGACCTTCTTCTACCTCTTCCTCTCAGGTACAGTCTAAAAAATACAAGCCTATTCTTACGCTGATCGGTCAGAACCTGGGAGTAGCAGAAGTAAAAACAATCGGTGATGCAGAAATTTCTCCAAACCCGGCTTCTGATTTTGTGACGATCACGAGCAGTCGTTCTGTGAACTCCGTAGAGATATCGGATGCAAACGGAAGAAGAATGAACAGTTCGGGGTTAACAGATAACAGAATAGATGTAAGCAGCCTGTCTGCCGGGATCTATTTTCTGAGAATTCATTTCAAAGACGGACTGATTACCACTAAAAGAATAATCAAAAAATAACCGGAACTGTTTTGAGTTATTTAAAGATATTGTTTCGGGGGGGCGCCGGCCGCCCCCCACAAAAAAATCAAAAA
>NZ_JBXDSA010000002.1:730831-921906 GCF_056844565.1 Chryseobacterium sp. FR054
CCCCCCCCCCCCCCCCCCCCCCCCCCCCCCCCCCCGAAACAATATCTTCAAAATTTATAATTTCTTCTGCTTAAGAAATCCCTTGTAACGATTCAGCTATTTTCAGGTCTAATTAAAATAAAAATGGATTTTGATTTAAGTTCTATAAGGAAATACTATCTGTTTAAAAGCAATGATAATAGAGTATTTCAGAATATTCCGGATGAAACGGCTGAAGATTTAAATCTTGATTTCCTTTTTTTTAAACTGGATCACACAAAATCCAAAATAGGAAAGCAGTATTTTTACTCCAAACTGAGGATCATCCCTCAAAATAAAGATTCTTTCTTTGACCATTACGTTGACTATTGTAGTGAAAATAAAACGGATATTATTGAGAAAGAACTCGGAAAACTGAATAAATTTCATGATTATGAAATCATTGATCTGATTGAAAACAGAATTTTTATCAATCAGAAATACCTTAATTACGCAAAACTTTCACTTACCTTACTCTGTATTATCCTGGTCTGCGGCATTTTTGTGAAACCTGTTCTCGGATTTATTATTCCCTTGTTTTTAGTCAATGCTTATTTTCATTATGCCAATAAAAGCTACGTGGAATATTACAATGCCATTATTTCCAGATTATATACTGCCGTTATAGTAGCGAAAAATATAAGCAAAACAAAGGCTCTGGCGGAAGAATATAAGACAATTGATCTCAAAAGATTGGTGCGGGCCATATGGTCGGCAAATGCAGCACAACAATTGGCGAAAAATGAGTTTCTGATTGTTTTCTGGTTATTGCTGGAAATTGTCAGAATCACCTTCAATCTGGAGATTTTCGGATTCAGCAGGAATGTAAACATTCTGAATGCTTCCAAAGACAATCTGCTGAAAATTTATGAATATATCGGTAAAATCGATACTGCTGTGACCCTTTCTGAAATTAAGCATCAATATACGGTTTGCAAACCGGTTTTCAGTGAAAAGAAAGAGATAAAGGTAGAAAGAATCTATCACCCTCTGATTGATGGATGTGTGAAAAATGATCTGCATATTTCAGATTCCGGTATTGTTCTTACGGGATCGAATATGTCCGGAAAAACAACCTTTATGAGAAGCCTGGCTGTCAATGCATTGATGGCCCAGCTATTCGGATTTTGCTTTGCAGACGCTTATGAAGCTCCTTTCATGAAGATCTTAACCTCAATTTCAATTAAAGACGACATTAATGAAAACAAAAGTTATTATCTGGAAGAAGTATTAAGAATCAAAGATTTCTTTAATGAAAAAGACGGTTTTAATCTGATCCTGATTGATGAAATTTTTAAAGGTACGGGTACCAAAGAGAGAATTGCCATAAGTAAAGCTGTTTTAAAAGCCATGAACTCTGAACGGAACTTAATCTGCATTACCACCCATGATCTGGAAATAGCCAATTTTCTGGAAAGAAATAATTATGCCCTGTACTATTTTTCGGAAGAAATACAGGAAGATAAACTGCAGTTTACTTATCAGCTGAACCGGGGAATCAATCAAAAACCAAATGCCATAAGAATTTTGAAAATGTACGGATACCCCGAAGAGCTCATCAAAGAGTCCTACACCTATCTTGAATAATTATGGCAATGGAATGCGTTTATAGAATACGGATCGGTTTCTTGAATTCATCAATCGCTACAAAAGTGAAATCCCCAACAATAGCTCTTTCCCTTTCATAAGAATACATCTGTTCCGTATAGATTTCAACATTTACTTTCATACTGGTTTTTCCTACATAGGAAACTTTTCCGATCAGTTCTACAATCGTTCCGGCGGGGATCGGTTTTTTAAAGTCGATCTTGTCGCTGCTTACCGTTACCACTCTTTTACGGGCAAAACGGGTTGCTGTAATAAAAGCTACCTCATCCATCAGCTGCATGGCTGTCCCTCCGAAAAGAGTATCATAATGATTCGTAGTATTGGGGAAAACCGCTTTGAAAATTCTGGTTTCGGATGCTTCAATTCTTTCTTCTGTTGTCATATATCATTATTAATTAAAGCGAAATGAAATCAATTAAAACAACAGAACAATAACAGGAACCATAGGAATTCCTGAAACAATTCATCGGATCAATAAACTTCAAATCGCGAAAGTTTTTTGTTTAAAGAAAAGGCAGGTCTCCTGACTTGTAACATCTTTTATCTCCTTCCCGTGCCCTGCACAGTGGATCTTTTGATAAAGACTTCAGTTACTTACAGTTGCGCGACAGTCCGTGATTTTCACACGGTTCCCTTTTAATCTGCGTTAAGCAGAACCACTTTCTATGATGAATAAGTGCAAAACTTTTTCGAGTGCAAAAATAAGGATAATACAGAAAAGAACAGCAATTATTCCGGATTATTATAAATGATCTGGCTCATTACCCTTCCTTCCTTGATGGTCCAAAGGGTAGTGTACCTGTTTTCACCGGAACCGTTGATCATATAAAGATAGATGTGGTCATTATCAAGAGCCGTTACCCCGATATTGTTGAAATCCATGGTGGGCTGAAACATATTTTTAATAGCTTCACGAACAAAGACAGAGCCTCTTCCCGGCTGCTGTACCCTGATTGACTTGATCTCCATCAACCCCTCAGGAAGTTCACCCTTGATGCCCCACGGTTTTACTTTGTCTATGGTTATAATTTTTCCGTCAGCATCTTTTTCCTGTTTACGGTAGCTGGCATTGGAAGGATATACATCAATCACCACTTTGGTTCTTTGGGACGTAGGAATTTTAGGATTACTGTTGTCTGTAAAAATTAAGGATTTCCCGTTTTTAGATTTGGAAGGGGTAAACTGGGGAAGCTGGTCGATAAAAGAAATACGTCCTTTGTTTACCATTCCTTCTTTGTCAAGTGTTTCATATCTTACAAAAGGTTTATCATCGTCCTGTTTTTCAGGATATTTTATCCATATCCATTCCGTTTCTCCCGGTGCAGGTTTTACATAAACAAAAACGTCCCCTTTACGCATACGGATCTTATCGACGATTTTTCTGTAATCCTCCTTGTGTACCCGTACATTGGCATACCCTTCCTCAGCTTTTACAACACCGAAAGGAACTTTATTCTGCCCTTTAACGGATGCCAATAAAGAGAAAATACTGAAAGCGGATAGATATAATGTCTTGTTTACGGAAATCATGATAATTTTTTTTTGACCTTCAAATATATAAATTAAAAACTTTTCGGAAGATAATTAAATCGCCTCAGTTCTTCAAAATCGTTGATCTTTCTTAAATAAGTCCGGGAAAGAAGATAAACATCATCTGCCATCCGGAAGACAGGCTCATAGTTGTGATCGGAAATAATAATACCTTTACCGGCGGCCTGCCCTTTGATAATGCTTTCCATTTCATCACATAATTTAGGGGAAACCCCGCTGAAAGGTTCATCCAGTAAAATAAAATCCGCGTCGGAGTACAGAATCATAAGAGTTTCCACGATTCTTTTTTCTCCTCCTGAAAGATGCCTGGTCTTTTCATCTAAAAACGGTTTTATCAGGTCAAGATGATAAAGTTTTTCCCTGTTTTCTTCGTCACAGAACAATGGGATTAAATTTCTGATTTTAATGCTTTTCGGAAGGAAGGACGTACGCTGAGGCAGATATGCAATTCTGTTTTTCCGGTCGGACAGGGTTTTAAGAACAATATCATTATATCTGATAAACTGGGTGTCGCCTTTTACCGTTCCGAAGATGATCTGAAGCAGAGTAGATTTTCCTCCGCCTGAAGGTCCCAGAATTCCTGAGATTCTTCCGGTTTCGCAACTTATAAAAACGTCCTGAAGAATTTTCCTGGTTCCGAAAGATTGGGTAATACTGTCTGCATGAAGCTTTTTCATAAACCGGATACGATTTTTACCATTACACTTAACGATAGGGTAAAGACCCAAAGAAACAGTCTTGAAAATCCAAAATTGGCATAAAAAAAATATTCACCTTTCAGCCTTATTTCATAGATGAAAAAATGAAGCAGGGGAAGAATTAATAGAAAACATAACCCGAAATTTCCCATACTGAATCCACTTAAAAAAGAAACCAACAGAGAAAATAACACTGCCGGAACAAGTAGTTTCTGATAAAAGATCCGGAGAACCCTGATGTTTTTAATCATATTTTTGAAAATACAGGAAAAGTGTCTGTATAGATCATAAATATAGAATCTTTACTTTAGAAAATATAAAAATATCCGATTTTTTTGGTTTAATTTTAGGACGAAAATGTAATAACCATTAACTATGAGAAAAAAACTACTTTTTATGCTCCTGCTCTGTGCAGGAACGATGTGGCTTCAGGCAGCAGAAATTACCGGGAAAACGATTTCCGTAAGCAACTTCAAAACACCGGTGAATGTTATGGTTTCCAATATCGGAATAACCTCTGCGGATATCACCTGGGACCCGGTTCCCGGCGCAACCAGTTATAATGTGAGATTCAGGCCGGTAGGTAGTCCCGCCTGGATAATGGCAGTAATTACTTCCGGAGCTACTGCTTATCAGATTACCTCTCTTTCTCCCTGCACGGCTTATGAGGTTCAGGTTGCAGATGGAAATGCCCCTTTTTCAGCTTCTGTATTTTTTTATACAGGACTTAATTACTGTTCTTCCGGATCTACGGATTCAGGCATTATGCATATCTCAAATGTGACGGTAATTCCTTACGGAGGAGTACCCCAGATGAACAGTTCTTCGGGACCTTCCGGATATACCGATTACCGGAATGATCCGTCAAGAAGAGTACAGCTGTCCGTTGGAAGCCCTGTCAATACCCTGGCAGTAACCCTGGGTTGGGCAGCTCCTCAAAATACAGTATATATAACAGCCTGGATCGATTTTAATGCCAACGGAATTTTTGAAGCCTCCGAAAGAGTGATGACACAGTCTGCCAACTCTTCAACTCCCGCTGTTTCTTCATTTGCGGTTCCTTCTTTGGCCGCTGTTACACAATGCGGAGTCACAATGAGGGTGATGGTGAGCCAGGCACAGCCTTCAGATGCCTGCGGAACATTCACTTACGGAGAAGTGGAAGATTACGGAATAAACCTGGCCAATCCCTCCCTGTCTGTGAATGAAAATATAAAATTAAATGAACTGGGTATTTATCCTAATCCTGCTTCCGACATTCTGAATATCGAAGGATTATCCTCAGATAAAGCATCCTATGAAATTTATACAGCAACAGGACAAAAAACAGCTGAAGGGAAAGTCTCAGGAAATACAATTACAATCAGCAGGCTTACAAAAGGAGTATATTTCCTGCAATTAAAAGACAAAGATCATACAACCTTCCTGAAATTTATAAAGAAATAAGATTTTGTTACCCTTAAAATCTATGATAAAATTTACATTTCTTCAGGTCTGCAAAAAAGATGAACGCAAAGTTGATAAATAATTCTGCCTTATTTTGAGTGATCAAAGTGATGCGACTTCGTCGATGATGAAAAGGTAGTTATACGTACGCTTCATCGAATCAACGGGGATTCTTATCTTTGTCTCCTAAAATCAACTTTGCCTATAAATGAAGCCTTTGTGTTGAAAAAACACAATGAATGTGAATTAAATAACGATTTAAATGTAATACAAAAAATCAAATTTAGAAATTTATCACATGATCTTAATACAAACTTGATGGTTAAAAAATAAAGACAGCATTGAAAATCAGCGCTGTCTTTTATGTCTGTAAGGATAGATCTGTTAAATTCTTTCTAATTCTTCAGCGTCAATCGTGGTTTTAAAAGTTCCGTAGTTTACGATTACTTTATTTCTCGAAATTTTCTCAATCGTTCCTACACTGGTACTTCCGGTGATTCGCACGCGCTGGCCTACCTTCATCCATACCGCACGGTCACTTTTACGTTTTTCTTCAAGCTTTTCATTGGTTTCAGCGATCTTTTCGATAACATCTTCCTTTTTAAGCTGCTGCGTGATCTTTCTCTTCACAACCTGCAGACGTTTGGACTCGTCCTTGTCGGCCCCCAGCTTTCTGAATTTCTCCTGTTCCAGCAGTTTAACGAAATCTTTTACCACATCCTTCCTGGATTTTCCTTTCGTATAGCTGTCGATAAAAGTTTCAATCTTATTTCCGAACTGAAGTTTGCGGTGTTCCTCTTCATACAGTTTCTGGAAATTAAACAGTTTCTGCTGAAGCTGTTCATTCAGTTTCTGAAGATTGTCGCGCTTATCCTCAACCGATTCTTTTCTTTCAGCAAGGTCGGATTTCAGTTTTTCAACCTCAAACTTTTCCTGCTGCAGCTTTACAATCGTTTTATCAAGGTTAACGATATCGTGCTCTACTTTTTTCTTGGCAGCATGAATGATAAATCTTGGAATTCTGTTCTTTTCCGCCACTTCAAATGTAAAGGAGCTTCCTGCCTGTCCCACTTCCAGTTTATACATCGGTTCCAGTGTTTCCTCATTGAAGAGCATGGCCGCATTCTGGGCGTTCGGAAGCTGTTCGATTACCAGTTTGATATTCGTATAATGCGTCGTAATAATAGCAAAACTCTTCTTGTCGTAAAAATACTCCATAAAGCTTTCAGCCAGCGCACCTCCCAATTCCGGATCCGAACCCGTTCCGAATTCATCAATAAGAAGCAGGGTTTCCGCATCCGCCTCACGGATAATTCCCGACATTTTCTTCAGCCTTGAAGAATAAGTAGACAGGTGGTTTTCGATCGATTGATTATCCCCGATATCCGTCATGATCTTATCAAAGAAAAACATTTCCGATCTGGGATGTACCGGAACCAGAATACCGCTCTGGATCATCAGCTGAAGCAGTCCTACCGTTTTAAGGGTAATAGATTTACCTCCGGCATTGGGTCCTGAGATACAAATAATCCTGTTATGCTCTGTAAGGGAGAGGGTTTGAGGATGGATGGTCTTGTTTTCCTGCTTATTTCTCAGCCATAACAGAGGGTGGAAGGCATCTTTCAGCCGTAATGTCTTGTGGCGGTTGATTTTCGGAAGAATTCCGTTAACCAGTTCCCCGAACTTGGCTTTGGCTCTCGTAAGGTCAAGATCAAAAATATACACCTGGTATCTCCAGAGCTGTGGCTGGAATTCGGCCAGTTCAGCGGTAAGTTTTCTAAGGATCTTATCGATTTCCTTTTTCTCTTCCTCTTCGTTTTCCCGCAGCTTGAAATAATGCTTTACCACACTGTCCGGCTGGATATACGTAATGGATCCTGTTTTCGAAATGCCGAGAACCCTTCCCGGAACCCTTTTCTTGAAGCCTGACTTTACAGCCAGAACCCTCTGGTCTTCAATAATACTTTCGCGGATGTCATCCAGAAACTCACTCTGTCCGTAATTGAACAGGGCACGGTTGAAATTTTCCTGAATCGCTTTCTTGGCATGCTGGATCTCGGTTCTCAGTTCCTTCAGCACAGGAGAAGCCTCACTTTTTACTTCCCCAAAACGGTTAAAGACCTTATCTACCTTATCAATGATCTCTTTTCTGAACTCCAGAACAGAAACTTCTTCCATTAAAGTAGGGAAGGTTTCCGGCATGGTGGGGAAAAACTTCTGAAGTTTTCCGATCTGTTCCGTGATGGCTTTTATTTTGATGAAAGCACTGTTTTCCAGACGGTAATTCTCGATCAGCATGAGCTTCAGCTCACTTTCAATATCTTCATATTCATCGAACGGAATTGCATTTGAACTTTCAAAACTCGAAAGATATTCCGACGTTTTTTTCAGTGAAAGTTCCGCCTCGTCAATTTCCATCGGACGAAGTTGAAGAATTTTTTCTCTCGTTTTCGGAGAATACGCAAATGGAGAAATTTCCGCGAGCAATTGCGGAAATTCTAATTCGTTTAAATCTTCTTTGTCTATATACACAAGGCAAATTTACGGATAATTTGAGAATGAGCAGATTTGATCGTTTGAAAATGTTTGTAATCATCAGGATTCATTATTTTTGAAAAATGAAACTGGAAACCGAAAGACTACAATTAAAAGAAATCAGCGAAAGCCATGTTGAAGATATTCTGAAAATCCGAAGCAACGAAATCACCAATCGGTTTGTTCAGAGAAACTCTCCGAAAAATAATTATGATGCCCTGCAGTTTATTTTAACCATTAAAGAAAGAACTCAAAACAATCAGACTGCTTATTGGGGAATTTCTTTAAAAGATCAACCGGATCTGATCGGAACGATATGTCTCTGGAATTTTTCCGAAGACAGAACCGTGGCCGAAGTCGGGTATGAATTATTGCCGGATTATCACAGACAGGGAATCATGTCGGAAGCTTTGAAAGCCGTTTTGAATGTTGCTTTTAATGACCTGCATTTTCAGGAAATTCTGGCCATGACCAATAAGCATAATGAAAACTCGAAAGGCCTTCTTGTGAAACATGGTTTTACTTTAATGGAAGGCAGAATAGATGAAGGTTTTCCTCACAATCTTGTTTTTAGCTTAAAAGCCGGCAAATGAAATTAGGCAGAAAGAAAAGACTGATCAGTGAATTTTACAGAAAGCTCAAAGAGAAATTCCCTCAAAGTTCCGGGATAATCATAGAGCTGACGGATTCTATTCACAGCAATAGCCAGATAAGAATCAATATTCCGGCGGATGAAGACGAATTCCTTAAAATACTTGCCGGCGGTTTTGAGTATAAGATCAATCATACCTGCTCCTGCTGTGGAAAAACAGGTGAAATGGCCGATCCTTTCTGTATGAAATGTGAATATAGGTTAAAGCGTAAATATGCCATAAAAAAGATTAATACTACAGGTTTTTCCGTTTTCAAAAATCTTTACCGGAAATATCAATGGATTTCTGTGCGATGGGATAGACTGGATAAAGTGGAGTTATCCGGATATGATACCGTTATATCCCTTAAATTTACTGTAAAACCGGAATACATATTCAATAAAAACACGGAATGGGAAGAAGACAGCATTTCCATATTTGAGTTTGAACAGGGATTTTACAGCCTGCTGAAAAATATTCCGGATCATTTGTTTTCCAGAAACAGCTTTCAGAAGAAAAAAGAAATACTGGATCTTGAAAGCTGTGGAATTTGCGGGTATAGGGCAAAAAATAAAAATAAAGACTGCCTGGTTTGCGGTGAGTGGTATTTAAAAGATGATGACCTGTCTGAAAGAATGAAACTGAAATATACCTCAATGTCTGAAATCAATAAATCTGCACAAATCCGCTATCATTTGCAGGCTCAGGCAAAATACAGGTATCCAAAAAGAGAAGAGGAATTCACGAGGGATCATCAGTACAAAATTTTATTTTCAAAGGAAGAGCTGCAGGAAAAACAGAAGGACTGAATTGATTTTTGATCCAACGTCTATCCTTTCTGATTTCAGCCGGAAATTTGATATTGCCTGTTTTTTAATTTATATTTGAACTTTTATCAGACAAACCATGAAGAAATTTTTAACCGTTATTGTTATTGTGGCACTTGTTTTCTTTGTTATTCTGCAGGTTTTTATGTGGTATAACAAAAATAATATAATGAGCAATCAGGCCGTTTTCAAAGTTTACCTGGATGTAAAAGATGAAGATATGGATGACTATTTCGGAATAGAAAAAGGAACCTATGATAAAGATAAACATATGATCGTCTGTGACCTTCCTGTAAATGCCGCTGCATTCAAACCGCACAGCCAGATTGTTGACCGAAATATTGCCGGGATCAGCTGCGATGAAAAATATAATCCGGAGATACACGATAAATACGATCAGACCGAGCTTACCGATGGCGGAAGCATGACCCTGATGATTCTTGATAACAATTCATCCGTTCCTGTTCAGATGGTTAATAAAAACCTGGGAGGATCAAGTATTGTAGCAAAAAGACAGGTCTACTTTGACTATGGAAAAGGAATGATCAATCATATCGTTTTAGCCAAAGACAAAGTATACGATTATTGTAATAAATAATAAACTGAAAGCAAAATTGATAACCGCCCGCCAATTTTCAAATTAACTCATTTTCAAATTTTCAAATTCCCCTATATGACCTGGACAGAAGTTTTAGCCCCGATAAAAAATACAGAATATTTTAAAACCCTTTGGGATAAAGTAAAGCAGGAATATGCCGTAACAAAGGTTTTTCCTCCGAAAGACCAGATCTTCAGAGCACTGGAAATTACTCCTTTTGACGAAGTTGAAGTCGTGATTATCGGGCAGGATCCTTATCACAACGATTATCAGGCAAACGGTCTTTGTTTTTCCGTTTCCGAACAGGTGGCAGCACCGCCTTCCCTTAAAAATATTTTCATCGAACTGAAAGATGATCTTGGAGTGGTAAGAACATCGAAGGAACTGGATGATTGGGGTAAGCAGGGAGTGCTTCTTCTGAATGCCACATTAACAGTCCGGGCACATACTCCTAATTCTCATAAAGATCTGGGATGGGAAAAATTCACAGATTTTGTGATCAAAGAAATTTCAGATAAAAAAGAAAATGTAGTTTTTGTCCTTTGGGGAGCTTTTGCACAGAAAAAAGCCGAACTCATCGATCCGGCTAAACATTTTATCCTAAAATCGGCGCACCCGTCTCCGTTTTCCGTTCACAGAGGATTTTTTGGAAGCAAGCCTTTCTCAAAGATTAATGAATATCTTGTTTCAAAAGGAAAGAAGCCTATTTCCTGGTAGGTAATGAAGCTTCATCTGCCTTTTTAATGCTGATGCCGATCCTGTATTTTCCGGAAAGAGCCCTGGCTCCGTCCTGGGATTTAGGGTAGGGCGTTACTTCTTCCAGCGTAATCATATACCCGTTGAATACCTCCGACTGATGATAATTTCGTCCGGGATGATTTAAAGTGGCCAGATTCAGAACCATAGGTCTGGAAGTGGTCAGCATGGCTTCTACCTGTGCCACGGCGGCTCCGGCCCATATACAGTTTACACCTTCGGGGCAGCGGCTGTCTTCGGAAATTCCTTTAAAGGTAACGTTCATCTGGTATTCATCCAGAAATTTATTTTCCCCTTCATTCAGATAGATCATTGCTTTCCGGTCTTTGGAAACGGTTTCTGAATGGTCAGAACTATTTGTTTCTGTCGTTTTAACCGGGACCTTATCTTTTTTCCGGGCATTGCATCCGGCTAAGACAGACATTCCCAGGGTTAACAGGATGACTTTATGGAACATAACTTTTTTTTGGTTTTTAAATAATATCAAGCATATCTAAAACTACTACCAAAAACATTGCCACACCCACTACAAAACTGAAACCGGTGCCGTAAATAAATCCTATAAAGGCTCCTTTGGTAGATTGTAAGGCCTTATTCATATCCTTGCTGTCATGAAGAAGTTCCCCGATGAAAACACCGGCAAACATACCCACCAGGAAACCTAAAGGAATAGGAATGAATAGCCCGACAATAGTTCCTATGATGGAACCGATGCTTCCCCAGCGGGTGCCTCCGTATTTTCTGTTGGTTTTGGCAGGAATCACATAGCTCAGAACCGCAGAAGCTGCCGTAAGAATTCCAAATGCCCATACATAGATCATGGGAAGATCAGAGTCTGTTCCGAACTTATAGATCAGAAGACCGCAAATGCTGAGCAGAAGACCCGGCAGGATCGGAAGAAATGTTCCGAGTATTCCCAGAAACAGTAAAATAAGGCATAGAATATTGATTAAGGCAGTATCCATTCTTTAAAAATATAAATGCAAGATAGGAAAAAAGAACATTTACAGAAGAGTTTTAAGAATTTGGGATGAAAATTGATGGGAATTGTAACATCATCCTTCTTAATTTTATAAATTTGCTGTAATGAAAGACGAAATTCAGGATACCAAAAATTTTTTGCAGGAAATCAGCGACCAGCTTTACATCTATATCAGCCAGGTAACCCCTGCCGGTCTGGATTGGGTGGTGCATATTATTGTGAAACTTGCCCTGCTCTGTGCTGTTTTTCTTGTGGTGGATTTTGTTTTTAAATTCATTATCAACTTTATTTTCCGGTTTTTCCGGAGCGATGAAAAATATCCGGTCATACGTTCGGTCTATCAGTCTAAGATCACCAATTCAGTAGCTCATTTTGCGGCTCTCCTTGTGGTGGGGGCTGTACATCCTTCTATTTTTCCGGCTACGGCACTGCCGAAAACAACTACATTTATCAACAGGTCGGTTAATTTAGGACTCGTGCTTATCCTCGCAGGGATGCTGTACCGCTCACTGACAGGTTTCAGGAACTACTTTACCATCAAACAGGATTTCTATAAGATCATGGCGCTGAATGCCATCTCGGAAACCGTTAAGATCCTGGGGATTTTTGTTTTTTCCGTAGTGGGAATCTGTGTGATTTTCGGGATCAAAGGAACAACCATTGTGGGAAGTCTGGGAGCGATTACTGCGGTACTGGTACTGGTTTTCAGAGATACTATTCTGGGATTTGTAACCGGAATACATGTGGCAACCTCTAAAAACCTGAAAGTAGGGGACTGGGTAAGTATTCCCAAATACAGCATCGAAGGAAATATTACCGAAATAAGCCTCCTGACCACCAAGATCACCAATTTTGACAAAACCGTTTCTACGATTCCTACTTATGACCTCCTGACCACAGAGATCAAAAACCTGCAGGTAATGTCGGAATCCAATACCAGAAGAATAAAGAAATCGATTTATTTTAACATTAATTCCTTTAAATTTTTAACGGAAGAAGATATCGAACGTCTGAAAGAGATCAATCTGATCTCGGATTATCTTGAAGAAAAGAACCGGGAGATCAAAAAAGAAAAAGAAAGTCTGAGGCATAACGATAAAACAATCAACGGCAGACAGCTTACCAATATAGGAGTGTTCAGATATTATGCCCAGAAATATATAGAGAATGATCCTGATATTGATAAAAACGGGGCTAAAATGGTCCGCCAGCTGGATATTACCCCACAGGGGCTTCCACTGGAGGTATACTGTTTTGCCAATGATTCCAAATGGGAACATTTTGAACAGATCCAGGCTGATATTTTCGATCACCTGCTGGTCGCTTCAAAAGAATTTGATCTGCAGGTAATGCAGGTGAGTGTAAAAGTATAGCAAAAACAGAGGGCTGTCCTTCGGAAAGATAATAATTATAAGAGATATAGAATCTGCTGGGCAACAATTGCACATCCTGATCCGATCTCGAACTTTTAAAAAGATATGACAAAATTAAGCGTAAACATCAATAAAATCGCAACATTAAGAAATGCCAGAGGAGGCGATACACCAAGCGTAACAGAAGCGGCGGTGAAAATCCAGGAATTCGGGGGACAGGGGATTACCATCCATCCCAGACCGGATGAAAGACATATAACCCGAAAAGATGTCTACGATCTGAAACCTCTGGTAACTACGGAATTCAATATTGAAGGAAATCCGCACCGTCATTTTATTGATATGGTGCTTGATGTAAAACCTGAACAGGTAACACTGGTTCCTGATGCCGACGATGCCATCACTTCCAACGCCGGCTGGGATACGAAAAAGCATCTTGACTTCCTTACAGAGATCATTGCTGAATTCCGGAATGCAGGGATCCGTACTTCAATTTTCCTTGATCCACTGCCGGAACTGGTAGGGTATGCAGCAAAAACGGGAGCAGACAGAATTGAACTCTACACCGAAGCTTATGCTAAAAATTACCTTTCCAATAAAGAGCAGGCCATAAAACCCTATTATGATACTGCGGTTGCTGCCGCAGAACATGGATTGGGAATCAATGCCGGGCATGATCTCAGTCTTGAAAATCTGAAGTATTTTGCAGACGGCATTCCCAACCTTCTGGAAGTATCCATCGGTCATGCATTGATTTCAGAGGCCCTGTATATGGGACTTGAAAATACAGTCCAGGCTTATCTGAAGAGACTGGCCAAATGGTAAAAGATAATCAGGCCGGATGAATATCTGGCCTTTTTCGTTTTTTAACCTTTGGCAAAACTGTTTATTAAAGAGGGGAGTATGCCATCTTTCTCTGTCTGATTGGTTTACTTGCTGATCATCAATCTTAAATTCTAATTTTTAAATCAAAACAATGGAAATTTTAAACTCAAAAATATTTGGTGAAAACTTAACGGAAACACCGCTTCTTGTTTTCCACGGATTATTTGGAATGCTTGACAACTGGGGAAGCTTCGGGAAAGACCTGGGAGAATATCTTCCGGTACATTTGATCGACCTCAGAAACCACGGCAGAAGTTTTCACTCAGACCAGATGTCTCATGATGATCTTGCGGATGACATTGCCCGTTATATGGATCATTATGGAATTCAGAAAGCCCATGTTTTAGGACACTCGCTGGGTGGGAAAGCAGTAATGCAGTTCGCTATAAAATACCCTGAACGGGTAGAAAAACTGATCGTGGTAGATATTTCCCCGAAAGCTTATCCTCCTCATCATCAGGGAATCATCAAAGCACTGGAAACGGTGAATTTTGATACAGTTGGTTCAAGAAGTGATGTGGAAGCTGCCCTTGCCCAATATATCCCTGAAAAATCTACCATTCAGTTCCTGGCTAAAAACCTGTATTGGGATGATAATAAAAAACTGAACTGGAGGTTCAATCTTAAAACACTTTCTGAAAAATATAACGAATTTGTTTCAAATGCCATAAAGTTCGGAGTATTTGAAGGGGATACCCTATTTATTGCAGGAGAAAAATCAAACTATATCCTGCCACAGGATGAATACGGTATCAAACAGCAATTTCCGAAAGCCAGGATAGTTACTGTAAAAAATGCAGGACATTGGGTGCAGGCTGAAAATCCGGTTGATTTTGCGATTTTTGTAAAGCAGTTTTTAGGTTTGGATTAAATTAATTCTATGTTTTTCATATTTTAGTTAAAATTTTCTTAAAATAAGATAATATTTCCCCGTATGATGAAATTTTTTGTACTTTAGTTTTAGAGAAAAACTAAAAATATTAACTTATGGAAAAGAAAAACTCAAAAAAACCGTTCTTTGCTTCGTTTTTAGAGAAACAAATTCAGGATCCTGAAAAAATCCAGGGAGGTGGAACCACCGATCCCTCTATGGATATTGTCACACTGCCGACAAAAGATCAGCTGACATCGGTTACGCTTGACAATGTAACTCTTCCCATCAGGGATAACGTTGTGACAATGAAACATCCTTCCGACAGTGACGAGGCCGGAGAACTGGATTATCTGTAACCACAAAACCACAGAAATTTTACTAACCAAACTAAAATACTATGAAAAAGAACAATTCTAAGAAACCGTTTTTTGCTTCATTTCTTGAAAAGCAGATTAATGATCCTGAAAAAGTACAGGGAGGGGGAACCACTCCTGATACTGACGTGATCACACACCCTGCGACAGATGCTTCTACATCACCTATTCTGGATAACATGACAACCCCGAAACAGGATTATATCGAAACTAAAAAGTATCCGTCCGACAGTGATGAAGCCGGAAATTTTTAACCCCCAAATTCTATTATTATGAAAAACAAAAATTCAAAAAAGAAACCGTTTTTTGCAGCTTTCCTTGAAAAGCAGGTTACAGATCCTGAAACTGTAAAAGGCGGAGAATCAGGAATTATCACCATCCCCGAAAGAGATGTGATTACAAGACCGTCAATCGATACAGCAACCTCTCCGAAATTAGATATGGATCATACCTTAAAGTATCCGTCAGACGGAGATGATGATTCACCTACTGTTCCGTTTTAATAACAGATAACAACGTTAATACAATCATATAAAGGAAACTTACCACTAAGTTTCCTTTTTTAATAAAACCGGCAAATGATTCTCTGTATAACCCATTCACAGGACTTTTATAATATCGATATCTTTTTTGAATACCTTACTTCTAAGAATATTCCATATTTCAGACTGAACTCAGACCGTATGAACCATCTTCAGAAAATAAGTGTGAATGAAGATTCATTCGAGCTTACCGACGAAGAAGGAAATACCATTCATTCTGATGAGATAAAAGCCGTATGGCACAGAAAAGCCTGGGGAATAAAAGCCCCTGAGGAACTGGATAAAGACTATGAAAAAATATTCCTTAAAGGGTATGAAAATATCCGTTATAACCTTATTACTGTGCTGGAAGACATTCCATGGATCAATCCTTATGAAAATGAGCGGAAGATTGATGGAAATAAAATGCTTCAGTTGAAGCTCGCCAAAAAAAGCGGCTTAACTATTCCTGAAACCATTTTTTCCAATGATGAAGAAAAGATACTTGCCTTTTTTCACACCATATGCGGGGGAAAAGCAGTGGCAAAACTGCACAGCCTGACCACAAAGTCTATGAGCGGAGAAAGCCTGATATCAACAATGGTTATTGAGGAAACAACATTGGATCATATCTCGGATATCGCATACTGCCCGATGATCTTTCAGCCTTATATTGATAAAGAATATGAACTCCGCATCGTATATATCGCAGGTGAGTTTTTTACCGGAAAGATCAATAACAGTGAGCATGCCGACTGGAGAATTGCCCGTGAAGGCCAGTTCTGGTCAGCATATGAACTGCCGCAGTCCGTTAAAACAGGATTAACCTCCATGATGGAAGAAATGGGGCTGTATATAGGAGCCATCGATATGATCAGAGGAAAAGACGGGGAATATTATTTTCTTGAGGTAAATCCTCAGGGAGAATGGGGAATGCTGCAGAAAGAACTGAATTTTCCCATAGCAGAAAGAATTGCCGACAATCTTATAAAAAGAATCCATACCCATGAATAAAATTTTAATTATTACCCATACCGCAGATAACTTCTCCATTGAAAAAGTAACAGAATACATAGAAAAAAACGGCTGTGAGGTCATCCGCTTTGATGTTGACCTTTACCCGCTTCAAAACAAACTCACCACTTCTTTTCAGGATGGTGAATGGGTAAGTATTCTTGAAACACCGGAAGCTAAACACCGCCTGGATGATATTGCTGCCGTATGGTATAGAAGGGCATACAATATGGGCCACGGACTTAAAGAAGAAATGGACCCTAAATTCTTCGGAGCTGCAATGGGAGAGATCCGGAATACCCTTTTTGGATTCCTGGAATCGATAGATACTTACGCTCTCGGAAAACCGAGCGTTTACAGGAGATTAGACAGTAAGGAAGAACAGCTGAAGATCGCTGACAAAATAGGCCTTAAAATTCCTGAATCCTGCATTACAAACAACCCGGAGGAAGCAAGGAAGTTTATTCTGAAGCATCAGAATGTAATCGCCAAAATGCAGACCGGATTTGCTATTTATGAAGATGGAGTAGAATGCGTGGTGTTCACCAATGTCGTACGTGAAGACAACCTTGAAGAGCTGGACTCACTCCTGTACTGTCCGATGCAGTTTCAGAAGAAAATTGAAAAGAAAAAAGAACTCCGCGTAACCGTTGTGGGCCGCGATGTTTATACTTTTGAAATCGATTCCCAGCAGTCTGAAGAAGCCAAAATAGACTGGCGAAAAGACGGGGTAAACCTTATTAAAAAATGGGAGAGAACAGAATTGCCAGCAGACATTGAAGCGAAAATCCTGGAACTTCTGGACGTTTATAATGTTGATTACGGAGCTATTGATATCATCGTTTCCCCGGAAGATGAATATTACTTTATCGAAATCAATGCTGCCGGCGAGTTTTTCTGGCTGGATAATCTTACAGAAGGGCATCTTATCTCAAAAAGTATTGCCGATGTTCTTTGTGATAAGGCTCCGAGAAGAAATAATATGGTCTTAGCTTAACGAAAGACAGAGATTTTATAGCTCTTGAGTTAAGAAATGATTTTTGTTGGAGAACGCCAAGACGCAAGGCTTTTGACCTGCGATGCAGCTTTTAAGGCGCAAGAAAATCCAAGATTTTCAGCAAGTAATACAGTATGAAATTTTATCGGAGATAAAATCCTCGCGCCTTATACCCATAAAGCTGGAAAAAAATAGCGCCTTTGCGCAAGCTCCAACAAAAAATATATAAATCAAAAAGATCTGCGTCATCCGCAAAATCTGCGAGCGTAAAAAAATCTCGCAGATTTGCAGATGTTTGCATAATAATTAAAACATTATGGGTTTCCAAAACCTATAACGTTTTTTCAATCATAAAGCTCCGGAAAGAAATAATATGGTCTTGGTTTAAGGAAAGTCAGAATTTATTCAATAGAGGTGGACTTTAATCCGCCTAAATAATAAAAAATAATTCTTTGGCTTTAGCCAAAACATCTGTAAATAAACAGACAGGTATATTTCCTATCATGTTATTTTCCTTTCAGAAACCCAAATATTTTATAAATTAAGCAGAATTCTGCTTTAAAAATCGCAAATTTGCAGAAGCAGTTTTTCAGGAGTTTCTGATGATACCGTGGAGAATTGCCGGATAGAAAATATTGTCATATTTTAGTCAGCAATCAAGTAGAAAAATTAATGGTTTTTGTAACGGGTGCAACCGGAATCCTTGGACGGATCATCGTTTTGGAGCTTCTTAAAAAAGGCCGGAAGGTAAGAGCTTCCAAAAGACCGGGCAGCAATTTAAACGATGTAAGGCATTCTTACAGCTTCTATACCGAAGATCCTGATGGTTTTTTCAATAAAATCGAGTGGGTAAATGTAGATTTCGACGATCTGGATTCTCTTCAGGATGCATTGAAAGATGTGGATGAGGTTTATCACTGTGCCGCAAAAGTGGGATTTGATCCGAAAGATGATAAAGAAATGTATCATACCAATGTAAAAGGTACGGAAAACCTGCTGTATGCGTGTGAGGGTTCGGGAGTTAAAAAATTCCTGCATGTGAGTACGATTGCTGTTTTAGATACTTATAATGAAAAGGGAGAGCTGGATGAAAGTTCAGACTTCAATCCCAAAGAAGAGCATTCCGCCTATGGGATTTCCAAACACCTTGCCGAAATGGAAGTGTGGAGAGCATCCGCCGAAGGTCTGAATACCGTAATTGTAAATCCCGGAATGATTATCGGAAGCGGTAACTGGGGGCAGAGCAGTGGAGATATTTTCCCGACCTTTGAAAAAAACAGTTTTACATTTTCCGGAGGAACCAGTTATGTGGATGTAAGAGATGCTGCGAAAATTTCCATAGAATTGATGGATAAAAATGTTTTCGGGGAACGCTTTATCCTTATTGCCGACAATAAAAGATATGCCGATCTGGGAAAACAGATCAGATCGGAGCTTGGTCTGAAAGAAGCCAGAATCCTTACAAAATCCCAGCTCAATATCGGAAGAATAGCCAATATTCTCTTCGGATGGCTGATTCCCAAACTGAGAATGATTACCAGATCAAACATTGAGTCCATCTCATCTCTCAACACCATTTCCAATAAAAAAATCAAAGAAAAGCTGGATTATCAGTTTATTTCCGTAGAAGAAAGCATCGATTTCCATCTTAAAAATTATATTAACGACAAAAAGCTGAATTAATGAACCTTGCAGAGGCAATTATCCTTAAAAATGTAGAAAAACATCCTGTAAAATCAGCAATCGGCTTTAAAAAGAAAGAAGGAGGCTGGAAAGAACTGAGCTGGAAAAAATTCGGTGAAATTGTTTTTAAAACAGCCAACGCACTGAAAAATGCAGGGATTCAGGAAAATGACAGAGTAGCTGTTTATTCAGACAACTCTTCTGAATGGATGATCTTTGACCTTGCTTCAATGGCAATAGGAGCCGTTACGGTTCCCATATATTCCACCAATAATGCCGAGCAGGCAGAATACATCATCAACGATTCCGGGGCTAAAGCCGTTCTCACAGGAAACCAGGCTCAGTACGACGCATGTCTGGAACTGCTTCAGAAAGAGGACAACAGCCTTGAGACGATTGTTGTATCTAAAAAAGCGGTCTGGATAAAGAAAGAATTCAACAGCTTTTACCTTGAAGATTTTATTGCTAAAGCATCCCCAAAACCGGAGATCTGCAAAAAAGAATATGAGGATACTGCTACCCTGATCTATACCTCGGGAACTACCGGAACTCCAAAAGGCGTTATGCTCACCCACGGAAATTTTATCAAAGCTTTTGATGCCCATTTTGAATTTTTTAAATTTAAGAACTTTGAAGAAGAACTCTCACTGGCATTTCTTCCGCTAAGCCACGTTTTCGAGAGAAGCTGGAGCTTACTTTGCCTTTATGGAGGTGCAAGAGTCTATTTTCTTGAAGATCCGAAGAATATTGCAAAGGCTTTGGAAGAAGTAAAGCCGACGATGATGTGCGCTGTACCGCGATTCTTCCAGAAAGTATATGCCGGAGTGCTGGAAAAGGCAGAAGAAGGTTCTTCAACGAAAAAGAAAATTTTTGACTGGGCCCTGAAAACAGGATGGCAGACTGCCGAACTGAGAAGAAACGAAAAACCGGTTCCTTTCGGATTAAAACTGAAAGAATCAGTGGCAGATGCTTTGGTATTCAGTAAAATCAAAGAGAAAATGGGCGGTAGACTGTGGTTCCTGCCATGCGGAGGAGCATCGCTTTCACCGGAAGTCACAAAATTCTTCGAATCCGTAGGAATCCACGTGACCGTAGGATACGGGCTTACCGAAACCACGGCAACCCTTACACTTTTTCCTTTAACTCATTTTGAACACGCCACCAGCGGAAAACCACTTCCCGGAGTGGAAATCCGTATCGGGGAAAGCGACGAGATCCAGGCCAAAGGAAACGGGATCATGAAAGGCTATTACAACAAACCTGAAGAAACACAGAAAGTATTTACAGAAGACGGCTGGTTCAAAACAGGAGATGCCGGAAAATTTGATGATAAAGGAAACCTCATCATTACAGACCGGATCAAAGACCTGATGAAAACATCAAACGGAAAATATATCGCTCCGCAGCAGATCGAAAACCTTCTGACCAACAATAATTTCATTCAGCAGATCATGCTGGTTGCAGAAGGAAGGCAGTTTGTTTCCGCATTGATTGTTCCGAATTTTGAATTCCTTCAGGATTATATGAAGAAAAACAATATTCCGTTCAGCAGCTGGGAAGAGGCCGTGAAAAATGATGATATCAACAGCCTTTATAAAGAAAAAATTAAAGAACTGCAGAGCCATCTGGCCGATTTTGAAAAGGTGAAAAAGTTCACTTTAATGCCTGCTGAATTCGACATCAACACAGGAGAGATCACTCCCACGCTGAAAGTCAAAAGAAATGTAGTGCTTAAAAAGTATGCAGATATTATAGAAAAAATGTATTAAAATAAAATAGTAAGAATCCCCAAAAGCAGATATAAGAGATAAAATCTTAATTTTTGTAACTTAAGTGAGCTTGAATATGCACATTGCTGTAACTAAAACTTAAGTGTTAAAAAAGCTTTTCAGGGTTGCCTCATTTTATCATTCAAATCAGATTATGACAACACAAGAATTTCTGGGAAAACAGGATTTTACCATACATACACAAACCGTTTCAGAGAGCTGCCCGTCTAATATTGCCCTGATCAAATATTGGGGGAAATATGAGAAACAGATTCCGGCCAATCCAAGTATAAGCTATACGTTGAATCATTGTAAAACCAATACTTCAATGGAGTTTCTGGCCAATGAACCTTTCTCTGTGCAGACGTTCCTGGCAGGAAATGAAGAGGTGAAATTCGCGGAAAAAATAGAAAAATATTTCAGGAATATTGAAGAATACCTTCCATGGATTCTGAAAGGAAAATATATCATCCGTACAGAAAATACATTCCCGCACAGTTCAGGAATTGCCAGCTCTGCATCCGGATTCGGAGCGATTGCCAAATGCCTGATGAAACTGGATGAAACCTTTTCCGGGATAGTTTCTGAAGAGGAGTCTTTGAGAAAAGCTTCTTTTCTGGCACGTTTAGGAAGCGGAAGTGCCTGCCGGAGCCTGTATAACGGACTTGTAGTATGGGGAACTTCGGATGAGGTAAACGGAAGTTCAGACCTGTTTGCGGTAAAATACCCGGACAGTGATATTCACGGGATATTTAAAAACTTCAACGACTGGGTTCTGCTGATCCACGAAGGACAGAAAAGTGTTTCTTCAACAGTGGGACACGGACTGATGAACACCAATCCGTACGCTGAAAGAAGGTTTCAGGAAGCCAGAGAAAACTTTGTTCCCATGAAAGAAATCCTGAAAAACGGAGATATGGAACAGTTTATCAAACTGGTAGAACACGAAGCGCTTACCCTGCATGCAATGATGATGATGAGCGATCCTGCTTTTATCCTGATGAAAACCGGAACCCTTGAAGTCATAAACAGCATATGGGATTTCAGAAGAGAAACCGGATTGCCTTTATTCTTTACACTGGATGCCGGAGCCAATGTGCACTTACTGTTCCCGAATGACGGTTCGGAAGAAAAGATTAAGACATTTATAGAACGAAAATTACTGCAGCATACTCAGAAAAACGGAGTAGTGAAGGATGTAATGAAATTTTAACAGCAAAATTATAAATCAGATAATAAGAATCGGCAGAAGACTACTTTTCTGCTGATTTTTTTGAATGATATAGGCTTAAAAAGTTTGTCCTTTTGATTAATCTGCTGAGAAATCAAACTATTCTAATATCTTTTGAAAAATGCAGCCGCAAACCTATAAGGTTTTTATCACCGCGCAAATATTTGCCAATCTGCGAAAAATTTTTTACGCTCGCAGATTTTGCAGATGACGCAGATTTTTTTCTGTGAAATTTGTGCCATCTGTGGGAGCCCTTTTTAGTAAAGGTGAGAATTAGTTGCTGAAAATCTTGGATTTTCTTACGTCTTAAAAGCAGAATAGCAGGTCAAAAACCTGGTGTCCTTTGCGTTTTCCAACGAAATTCCTATAAAAAGGGAGCATTCAGAAAATCATTAAAAGGCTTCATGACCTTAAATATTTTCGCCAGATTCTTTACAGCGTTTTTATTTAAAACATCCTCATCCTTCAAAGAATACACAACGATGAAGTTTTTAAGCTTCAGATATTCGGCCATCGGATCTTCCTTTTCAAATCCCTGGGGAACTTTTTTCAGTTGATCCTCCTGATCCAGCTCCGGGAAATGTTTTTTAAAGTCTTTATGATTGATGATCTTCAGAAAATCTTCCCCGTATAAAGAAATCTCTTTCCTTACCTCTTTCAGAACAGAAGATTCCGGCATATAAATACCTCCTGCCAAAAATGATTTACCGGGTTCCAGATGAAGATAGTATCCTCCTTTCCGGCTTCCTTTTCCCATTCCCAAAGAAGCCCCGAAATTGGTCTTATAAGGAGCCTTGTCTTTAGAAAACCGGGTGTCTCTGTAAATACGGAACAGCGATTTTTTAGCATCAATTTTACCAAGCTCTTCATCAAAGCCGGACATTTCCCTGATCAGTTCATCAAGAAAACCAACAACATTTTCCTGGGAAGCGGTGTAAAGGCTTTTGTTTTCATTAAACCATTCGCGGTTGTTGTTTTCCGTTAATTTCTTTAAAAAATCAAATGTTTTGGGAGAAATGCTGGCTGACATATTAATGGATTTATTTACCGTTGTTTTATCCAAATTTACATAAAACTATTGATATCGCAATGCTTCGGTAGGGCTGGTTTTTGATGCTGTTTTCAGTGGTCTGTGTCTGCGGATACGGGTGGCCTGTGTGAAAATTTCAAATGCCGGAAACGGAAAAATTAAAAAGAAAAATTTACATTTCATGGTCTTATTTTTGAAAATTCATAAATAATACAGAAAAAATCAATCCAATTTAATAAAAAAAAATAATGTTTAACATGTTTTTAACCAAAAGCTTCTTTTTTTGGATTTAATTTTTTAAAAATTAAAAATATATTAAAAGATTCTGAATTTAAGTTTACATATTTAAAACTTTGTTCAAAAACAAATCAAATATTTATTGTATCTTTGCAAAAATTTTAAAATATTTAATGAATTTATTTACGGAGACCAGTTTAAGTCCTGACATCCTTAAGGCAATTGGCGAACTGGGCTATGAGAGCCCGACAGAAATCCAAAAACAGACTATCCCTTTTATTCTTTCAGATATTCGCGACTTGATCGCACTTGCGCAGACAGGGACAGGCAAAACAGCAGCGTTTTCGCTTCCGATTTTGGATATGATTGACGATACGAGTCGCAAAATCCAATTATTGGTGCTTTGTCCGACACGGGAATTATGTCTTCAGATTTCTAAAGACATCAAAAATTACTCCAAATACATGAAAGACATCAAAACCACAGCGGTTTACGGTGGAAGCAGTATTATGGATCAGATCCGCTCTTTGAAGGATAAACCGCAGATTATTGTGGGGACTCCGGGAAGAGTAATCGACCTTATCAACAGAAAAGCACTTGATTTCTCTGCTATTCACTGGCTGGTTTTAGATGAAGCTGATGAAATGCTGTCGATGGGTTTCAAAGACGAATTGGAAACAATTTTAAGTGAAACACCGGAAACCAAGCAGACTTTCTTATTCTCGGCTACGATGAATAAAGAAGTGGAGAGAATTTCTAAAAATTATCTTACCAACCCGCACCGTATTTCAGTAGGTTCCATTAACGAAGTTAAGAAGAACATTAAGCATGAATACTATGTGGTAGGATACCGTCAGAAAAAAGAAGCTCTTAAGAGATTAATCGATGCCAACCCTAACCAGTATTCTATTCTTTTCTGCAGAACAAGAATGGAGACTCAGGAGGTGGCCGATTTCTTAATGCAGAACGGCTATGCGGCAGACGCGCTTCACGGGGATCTTTCCCAGGCGCAGAGAGATACTGTAATGAAGAAATTCAGACTGAAAAATATCGATATTCTTGTCGCGACTGATGTGGCAGCAAGAGGACTTGATGTGAACTCTTTAACGCACGTTATCCATTATTCTTTACCTGATGATCCGGAAGTATTCGTTCACCGTAGCGGAAGAACCGGGAGAGCTGGAAAAGACGGGGTTTCTATGGCGCTGATCAAGCCTGAAGAAAGCAGAAAGCTGAAACAGATCAAATCTGCAACGAAAATTGAAATTACCGAGAAAACAATACCAACAGGAGATGATATTATCAAAGCTCAGGTAGGTGGTGTTTTTGAAAAGCTGTTTACAGAGCACGAAGAAGATATCTTTGAATTTGATGACAGCCTGATTCCTGATTTAAGTGCATTCACCAAAGAGGAACTGGTTCATAAATTATTACAGTTCCAGCTGAAGGATCTTGCTCTTTATTACAAAGATAAACATGATCTTATTGAGCAGAAACTGAGCAGCAGGGATGATGATTACTCAAGAAGAGACAGAGGACGCGACAGAGACAGAGGAAGAGACCGTGACCGTGACAGAGGACGCGACAGAGACCGTGGCGGAAAACCTAGAAGAAGGGATGAAAACATGGTAAGATTCTTCTTCAACTTAGGGAAAAAAGATCATCTGAAGAAGCTTGATGTATTGGATATTATCAATAAGGCAACAGCCGGAAAAAGCAAAAAAAGAGCAGAAATCGGTGATATTGAGATCCTGGAGAAATTCTCCTTCTTTGAAGTTGAAAAGTCATTCAAAGACAATGTGATAAGCAATATTCCTTCGATGAAATTCAAAGGAAAAGAAATGAGAGCCGAAGTAGCAAACTAAACCTCTCAAAATGATACAGAACCGGCCTTGCAGCCGGTTTTTTTATTTGATAATCAGATGTTAACCGAATGTTAACAAAACTTAATGTTATATTGTTTCAGGTAAAATCCTTTTTTAAGAAATTTGCACACGAATTATAAATACTTAAAAATGGGAATTGGTAATATTTTCCACGCTTTTCAACCAAAAGATAAAATTTTCTTTGTACTTTTCGAAAAAGTAACTGAAAACTTAGTTGCAATGTCTGAAGACTTTAACAACGGTATCAAAGATTTCGATCTTAATGACGATACAATGCTGAAAAAGATGAGCGACTATGAACACAAAAATGATGAACTTACCCACGAGATCTTCGTTGAACTAGGAAAAAACTTCATTACACCGTTTGACCGTGAAGATATCCACACGCTGGCTACCGGTCTTGACGATATTGCCGATTATATCTACGCTTCTACCAAATACATTTTCTTATATAAATCACCTGAGATGAAGGCTTATTCAGACTTCTCCCTGCTGATTCACAAAGCTTGTCTTGAGATCCAGAACGCGATGAAGAACCTTAAAGGCTTCAAAAACATGGATCAGGTAAAAGAGGCCTGTATCAAAGTAAACTCTATCGAAAACATCGCAGACGACCTTCTTTCCAACTCAATGGTAGAACTGTTCGAAACCAACGATGCGATCAATATCATCAAAGTTTCATCTGTACTTAATTATCTTGAGGTAGTAACCGACAAAGCTGAGGATGTTGCCAACACGATTGAGAACATCATGATTAAATACGCCTAAAAACAATATAACTTACAGAAATGGAATTTCCTATTTTACTTATAGTTATTATTGCCCTGGCGCTGATTTTTGACTACATCAACGGTTTTCACGATGCAGCCAACTCAATTGCAACAATAGTTTCTACAAAAGTTTTAACTCCATTCCAGGCGGTACTTTGGGCGGCGCTCTGGAACTTTGCAGCCTTTTTTATCGCTGCCTATATCATTGGAGAATTTAAAATCGGTAATACAATTGCCAAAACCGTCAACGAGAATTTTATCAACCTTGAAGTGATCTTTTCAGGTCTTGTGGCAGCTATTGCCTGGAACCTGTTAACCTGGTGGTTTGGAATCCCTTCTTCATCGTCCCACACGCTGATCGGTGGATTCCTGGGAGCAGCTCTGATGCACGCTTTCATGATGGATTACCACGACGTGGCAGCAGCACAGCCCGATCTCGGACTCTGGGGAACCTTAAAAGAGGCTTTCAATCAGGTAACTCACCAGAGTGTCGTGAAATTTGATAAAGTAATTCCTATTTTCCTGTTCATTTTCATGGCACCGGTAATAGGGATGATTATCTCGATTATTATTACCTTAATTATCGTTCACCTTTATAAAAGATCAAACCCTCACAAAGCAGACCAGTCTTTCAAAAGATTACAGCTGGCTTCTTCAGCACTGTTCAGTTTAGGACACGGTCTGAATGATGCGCAGAAAGTAATGGGGATCATCGGGGCAGCCCTGATCTTCTACCACGTTGAAATGCTTCATGATCCGGTATATCTTAACATACCGTCTGCCGGACGTTTCGATTATTTTGCAGAACATTACCTTTGGGTTCCTCTGGTTTCATTCCTTGCGATTGGTTTAGGTACCATGAGCGGAGGATGGAAGATCATCAAAACGATGGGAACAAAAATTACCAAAGTAACTTCCCTGGAAGGAGTAAGTGCTGAAACAGCAGGAGCTATCACTTTATTCATTACGGATCACTTCGGTATTCCTGTATCTACAACCCACACGATTACAGGTTCTATTATCGGGGTAGGGTTAACGAAAAGGATTTCTGCCGTAAGATGGGGAATTACCGTAAGTCTTCTTTGGGCTTGGGTACTGACAATTCCAATCTCTGCCATTGTTGCAGGAGTTACTTATCTTCTGGTAACATTTTTTAGCTAAAATATTTATTTTAACATATTGAACATATACGGACGTTTTAACTGAAACGTCCGTATATGTTTTTATTACTATATGGAAATGCTTAATATTTAAGGTTACATTGAAAATAATAAATCAAAAAGTATTTTCCATTTATATTGTTAATTTGTTGTTGTCTTTTTTTTATACTATTTTCTTATTTGATTGAAGTTTATTGCTTTATGTGTTTTTTGTTTTTACATTTAGGAAAAGTTATCGCGAATACTTTTGTGTAAAAAATTATCATTAACTACAAATTCCAATTAAAATGAAAATTTCCTTAAAATTCGCGTTACCATCATTGGTAATTGTATTGACCTTTATTTTAACTTTACTACCTTCCAAAATGGAAGCAAAAGGTTTTGGCTTAGATACCAGTTACGGACCATGTTTGGAGACATCTCCAGGTAATTATGAAAGACCTGTCTATGAAGACTTGTACGTTTTTTGGATTAGAATACAGCATGAGCCAACTGGAGAATGGGTTTCTTGTTAAAAAGAATTTATAAGTTATTAAAATTAAGTGGTTGTTTTCATTTTTATGAATCAGCCACTTTATACTGTTTATATATGAAAATAATTAAATTATCTTTTCTTTTATTAATGTCTATTTCTTTTGGACAGAAGATAAAGATTATAGATAGTATTGACAATAAATCTATTCCGTATGCTAAAATTTATTTAGATGACAAACTTTTAATAGCAGACTCTTCTGGGCAATATTTTTTTGATAAACAACCCAGTAATTTTATTATCAGATCAAATAATTATCTGGATAAGAAAATATTGAACCTTGAGAGTGATATTATAAAATTATTACCCCACTATAAGAAAATTGATACCGTGAAATTATCGAAAGATCATTTCCCCACCCAGAACCACGTAGGTTTTAAAAAGAGTAAAAATGTTATAGCTATTGATAATAATAGAGAATTTGCTGTTAAGATTATAAACCCTTTTGGTTTATGTAAACTTGAAAACATTGAAATCCCATTCAAAAAATTCCTGCATAATAAAGGATATTTGATTGTTAATGTGTATGGTGATGAAAATAATATGATAGGAGATAAGCTGAACGAAAATGAGTATGTTATACCCCTTGTTGATATAAAGAGAAATAATTCTGTTGAGATTAAAGAAAGGGTCATTGTGGAACAGGCATTCTATATTTCTGTGATGTGGGTTGAAAATATTTATAGTAAAAGTGATGTATTTACTAATAAGGTATATCTTTATGTGAAAAATAATATGGATTTGGGTGAAATGCTTGTCAGAAGAACAGTATACAATTCCTGGAATATAAAGCCATTTAAAGAAAGTTCATCTTCTGAAAATAGCATAATTCCCGCTTTCTCAGCTTCCATTAAATGTAAAGAAAAGTAATTCTTTTTATTTATTATCTAATACAAAAACTTTGTTCTTCCGGGCAAAGTTTTTTGTTTTATAAAGCCTCGAAAAATCGTATTTTTGTTCAAATTATAAGATTTTATGGAATTTTTAGACAGATACCAGCAGATTGTTGCTGATGCCATCAATAAGTATACTTTCAAAGATAAGCCGGCTGAGCTGTATGACCCGATGAACTACATCATTTCACACGGTGGAAAGCGTCTTCGTCCTATTATGGTGCTGATGGCCTGCGACTTATTCGGAGGTGATCTTCAACAGGCGATCAAACCTGCACTGGCTATTGAATTTTTCCATAATTTCACCCTGATCCATGATGATATTATGGATGAAGCACCTTTAAGAAGAAATAAGCCTACCATTCATACCCTGCACGGAATTAATGTAGGAATCCTTTCCGGGGACGGGCTGATGCTTAAAGCTTACAAATTCTTTGAAGACCTTGAACCTGAAATTTTCAAAGCCTGCATCAGAATCTTTACCCATACCGGACTTCTACTGTGTGAAGGGCAGCAGTATGATATTAATTTTGAAACCCAGGAAAATGTGACGTTTGATGATTACATCAGAATGATCACCTATAAAACCGGCGTATTAAGCGCCTCTTCCTTTGAAATCGGAGCACTGATTGCAAAAGCTAATTTTAAAGACGCCAAAGCCATCTTCAATTTCGGAAAACATATCGGTATTGCTTTCCAGATCATGGATGATTACCTTGACGTATTCGGAGACCAGGCCCAGTTTGGCAAGAAGCACGCAGGAGATATTTACGAGAACAAAAAAACCGTTCTTTACCTTCTGGCGAGAGAACATGCTACGGAAGAAGAAAGAAAAGAGCTGGATTACTGGTATGGCAAAAAGACCGATAATATCGATAAAGTATATGGGGTGGAAAAGATCTTCAGAAGAACGAAAGTAGATGAAAAAGCCCTTCGTCTGATCGAAAAACATAACGAGATCGGACAGAGCTATTTAGAGAAGATCAATATTCCTGAAGATAAGAAAAAACCTTTTATAGAATTGGCAAACTACCTTTTAAGAAGAGAAAGCTAAACAGTGGTAAGAGGTTGCAGATTGTAGGCCGCAGAGGTTACCTATGACCTGCAGCCTGCGACCTGAAATCTTTACAATGAAATTCAGAACAGAAGTAAACATCCCCGCGTCGGAAAAGAAAATTGAGATTGAAGATAAAATATTTTCAATAGGTTCATGTTTTGCATCTGAAATGTCGGAACTGTTACAGCAGGGACAGCTTCAGACGCTAAATAATCCTTTTGGAACGATCTTTAATCCTTTTTCCATCTATAAGGAAGTAAGGGTGCTTCATGAGTCGGCATTTTATGAAGAGGATGATCTGATCACGTATAATGAGGAATTTATTTCGCTGGATCATCATACCGCTTTTGATACCCGGTATATTCATCAGACACTGGAAAAGATCAACGGGGCCATAGAAACCGGAAATGCATTTTTACAGGAAGCAGACTGGATCATTGTGACGTACGGAACTTCATTTATTTATGAATTTACCCCTAAAAAACAGCTGGTAGCCAACTGTCATAAGATTCCGCAGAAATACTTTGAGAAAAGACTGCTTTCCCATCAGGAGCTTACCCACGCTATTTACAATACAGTTTTAGATCTTAAAGACATCTGTAAAGAAGGCGTACAGATCCTGTTCAGTGTTTCGCCGGTAAGGCATACCAAAGACGGCATGGTTGAAAATCAGCTGAGTAAATCAAAGCTGATTACGGCAATCCATGAATCTATCTCCATGTTTGAAGACTGTCATTATCTGCCGGTGTATGAGATTTTAATGGATGACCTCCGGGATTACCGTTTTTATAAGGAGGATATGATCCATCCGAGTACCCAGGCGGTTAACTATATTTTTGAAAAATTCGGCGACTCTTATTTCTCTGATGAAACAAAGGATTTTATCAGGGAAAATTTTAAGATCATAAAGGCGCTGGAGCATAAAACCAACGATACAAAAGACCCTAAATTCATTGAATTCAGGGAAAAACTGAATCATAGAATTAATAACCAGAGAAATAAAGTTAAACATAAGATTTTTTAAAAACTATGGCCGCTATTAAAAATATGGAAGGCTTAACCGATGAACAGGTCAATCATGAGCTGCAGAGGGGTGCCAGATTTGTACATTTTCAGTACACCATTTCTATTATTATCATGACCTTTAAAAGAGGGAGTGATATTTATTTTATTAAAAGTGATGAATCTTCTGCGAAATACAGCTGGAAGTACTCTTTAATGACTTTCTTTTTGGGATGGTGGGGAATTCCTTTCGGTCCTATTTACAGCGTTTCTTCATTGTATAGAAATTTTACGGGAGGAAAAGATATTACCCGGGAGGTACTGAATCATTTTAATTCAGCACAGATTGCAAAGGAGACAGCAGTTTAGCCTCTTTACTTTTACAGCTGAAAAGATAAAAACACAGAAATGATTGATTTCACTGATATTGAATATCTGAAAGACGGGAACGAAAGGCAGCAGAGAGCTTATGAGCTTCTCACAAAATATCAGGTTTTTCCTAAACTGAAACCATATGCTCCGGTTCTGGCAGGAACAGTTCCTATCGGGATTGATATTGAGGGCAGCGATCTGGATATTATCTGTGAAGTTGATTTACAGTTTGAAGAGGACTTTCTGGATGATATCATGTTCAGCAGGTTAATTCCCGCAGAGGCTGAAGTAAAAGTGGAAAATATCCTGATAAACGGAGAAAAAAGTATTACGCTGAATTTTATGCTGGAAGAGTTCCCAATAGAGATTTTCGGGCAGAATAAACCGTCTCTGGCACAGAATGCTTACCGTCATATGATGGCTGAATACAGAATATTAAGAGATAGAGGAGAAGAATTTAAACAAAAAATAATAGAACTTAAAAAACAGGGAATCAAGACTGAACCGGCATTCGGACTATTGCTGGGTCTGGAGAATCCTTACAAAGATCTGTTAAAATTTTAAAATAATGATTGATACACATACCCATTTATACGCAGAAGAATTTGATGAAGACAGAAAAGAAGCTATTCAGAGGGCTTTGGATAAAGGAATTACAAAATTTTATCTTCCTGCAATAGATTCGGAATCCCACGGGAAAATGCTTCAGCTGGAAACAGAATATCCCGGGCAGATTATTTCCATGATGGGACTTCATCCATGTTATGTAAAGCCGGAGTCCTGGGAAAAAGAGCTGGAAACCGTTAAGCATTATCTGGATCAGAGACCCTTTCCGGCCATAGGAGAAATAGGAATAGATCTTTACTGGGATAAAACAACTCTGGATATTCAGGTAAAGGCATTTGAGCAGCAGATCGACTGGGCGATAGAAATGGATTTGCCGATCGTAATCCATACCCGCGAAAGCTTTGATGAAACATTTGAAGTGCTGGAAAGAAAGAAACACCCTAAACTCCGCGGAATCTTTCACTGTTTTTCAGGAAACCCCGAACAGGCAAAACACGCTATTGACCTGAATTTCATCCTGGGGATCGGGGGAGTGGTGACTTTCAAAAACGGGAAAATCGATCAGTTTTTAAATGAAATTCCTCTGGAAAAAATTGTTCTTGAAACAGATTCCCCTTATCTCGCTCCCGTTCCGTACAGAGGAAAGAGAAATGAAAGTTCTTACCTGGATCTGGTGGCAGGAAAGCTGGTGGATATTTACGGCAAAGACTTTAGTGAGATAGACAGGGTGACTACTGAGAATGCCGTGAAAATTTTTGGTATCTGACAATAGATATGAAGCTACTTCCCAATATTACTTCATTAAGGTTTTTTCTGGCCTCTCTGGTGATGCTTTTTCATATTCCGCAGTTTCTTGAAAACAGGGGACTGCCCGCGTTCAGAGATTTACCGGTACTGAATAAGGGAGGTGAAGCTGTATATATGTTTTTTTCGCTGAGCGGTTTTCTTATTATAAGGCAGCTGTTTGAGGAAAAAACAGATTCCGGGAAAATTGATCTTAAAAATTTCTATACCAGAAGAATGCTCAGGATTTTCCCGTTATACTATCTTGTAGCCATTATCGGGATGGTATATTATCATATTATCCTTCCCGGAATGGGATTTGATTTTAAGAATAATTATAACCTGGCTGAAGGTATTATTCTCCTGTTCACATTCTTTCCCAATATTTTTGCCAACTTTCATCCGGGAGGAATCCTTGAAATGCTCTGGTCTATTGGTGTGGAAGAACAGTTTTATCTCCTGGTGGCTCCCCTTATCCTTTTTACTCCGAAGAAATATATTAAAGCATTTCTGCTCATTTTCAGTTTTCTATTTGCCGGATTATATTTTTCGAAGATCCTGCCGTTTTTAAGTGAGTATAAAATGATGTTTTTTTACTTTTCCTTTACCGGCTGGTGTTCCCTCATCAGGATTAAAGAAAATAAGTATAACGGTTTCATCCGTATGGGAAGCAGTATTCTGCTGCTGCTATATTTTACAACGGATATTTTTGTTCATTCCATGCCGGATCTGCTGTATCACATTTTTGGGATGCTGCTGTTCGGGGTGTTTCTGATATTCTTCACGCAGAAACCTATCCGGTTTTTCGAAAATAAGAAGCTGGTTCACCTGGGGAAAATTTCTTACGGGATCTACATGTATCATGCTATTGTAATGCAGCCTGTGGGCTTTTTTTTACTTAAGCTGGTATCCGGATACAACATAAGTGACCCCGTAATTATTATTTCCGGTTTCCTGTCGGTTATTCTGCTGACTGTATTAATTGCCCATCTCTCATACACCTACTTCGAAAAGAGATTTCTTGTTTTGAAGGGAAAATACAGGACAACATCCCGGTAAAATCTATTTTTTCCGGGTAAAGTTCTTGTTCTTAGGCTTCTTGAAACCCAGTGGAGGAGTATTTCCTGTGGCAGGTTTCTTTTTATTGGCCTGAGGTCTTCCTGATCTCTGGTTAGGAGCTTTTTCTCCCGCTGGAACAGGTTTGTTGTTGGAATCCCTTTTCTGGGCTACCAGGTCATCTGTATGGAAAGGATGATCCTTCACAATCGGGATTTTCTTACCGATCAGTTTTTCAGTATTTCTCAGGTTAAGCAGATCAAGACCGTCTACAAAAGAGATGGACGTTCCTTCGGCACCTGCTCTTCCCGTTCTTCCGATCCGGTGTACATAAGTTTCGGAAACATCGGAAAGTTCAAAATTGATCACGAACTTCAGTTCGTCAATATCAATTCCTCTGGCTGCAATATCTGTGGCTACCAGAACTCTTGTTTTTCCGGATTTAAAATTGGTTAAGGCATTTTGCCTTGCATTCTGGGATTTATTCCCGTGAATGGCTTCTGCCGAGATTTTATCTTTCTGAAGTTTTCTGGCAATCTTATCAGCTCCGTGCTTGGTTCTGGAAAAAACCAGTACAGAATCTGAAATATCATTCTTTAAAATATGGGTAAGAAGGTTCAGTTTATTTTCTTTTTCAACAAAATAAACAGACTGTTTGATGGTTTCCGCAGTAGAAGAAACGGGAGTGACTTCCACCTTCACAGGATTGCTCAGGATAGAATCTGCCAGTTTCTGGATTTCAGAAGGCATGGTTGCAGAGAAAAATAAAGTCTGCCTTTTCTGTGGCAGAAGTTTGATGATTCTTTTCACATCATGTACAAAACCCATATCCAGCATTCTGTCTGCCTCGTCCAGAACAAAGATTTCAAGATTTTTTAAGCTGATGATCCCCTGGGCGATAAAATCAAGAAGTCTTCCCGGTGTGGCTACCAGAATATCCACTCCCTTTTTCAGGGCAGCTTCCTGGTTCCCCTGTTTCACTCCGCCGAAAATAACAAGCTCTTTCAAAGGAAGATATTTCCCGTAAGCATGGATGTTTTCTTCGATCTGTATAGCCAGTTCTCTGGTTGGGGTTAAGATCAGGGCTTTTATATGTTGTGTTGAAGTTTTGTTTCCGGATAAATTCTGCAGAATAGGAATGGCAAAAGCAGCTGTTTTTCCGGTTCCTGTCTGTGCGCACCCTAAAAAGTCCCTGCCTTTTAAAATTTCAGGAATAGATCTTTCCTGAATGGGAGTAGGATGGGTGTATCCCTGTTCCTGAATTGCTTTAGCAATAGGTTCTATTAAGTTAAGGTCTGTAAAATTCAAATGAATTATTTTAAAATTTAAATAAAAATTCCTTCAGCCTGAAAGAATTGCATTCTGCAAAGGTAGTTTAAAAAAAATTAAGAACACGATCTTGTTTTTGAGCGTCCGGTGAATACAGAAAACAGAATGTTTTTTCAGGAATTTACACCATGTGGTGATATGTTGGAAATGTATAACGATTAATGGAAATTACGTAAAAGATAATCAGCATAGGGCATTTATATTTGATAAAATCTTTAGACAAAATAACCATGAAAAAAACAATCATTATGCTTGCAGCTCTTGCAGGTTTACAGTTCAGTGCACAATCCTGGAATCTTACCGGAAACGCAGGAACTTCTCCCACAGGCAATTTTATCGGAACAACGGATAACCAGTCATTGGTTTTTAAGACCAATAACGACGAAAAAATGAGAATCACTCCGGAAGGAAGATTCATTTTTTACAATATAGGAACTCCGGGAATGGTTTGGGATAAAAATTTATTCTTCGGAGGAGGAACAGATAATACGGCATCCACTAATAATGTAGCCTTCGGAATGGGAACTCTTACCCAGATTGCAGACGGAGGCGGAAATACTGCTTTTGGAAATAATGCCCTGTCATCATTCAGTAAAGGCTTATGTAATGTTGCCATAGGTTTCAATTCCATGCGGCATACAGGTTCCGGAAATTATAATACGGCTTTGGGGATGAATGCACTGGAATACTTTAAAGACGGTTTAGGGAATATTGGAGTAGGAAACAGTGCTATGGGATCAGGAAGTCTTACCGGAGACTTCAATGTAGCAGTGGGAACAAGTGCGTTAAGGTATCTCAACAGCGGAAATTATAATACGGTTATAGGAGGAGAATCTTTCCGGAGTATTGCCAAAGGATCCAATAATATCAATATAGGTCATGCCAATGTACCATTAATTACTTCAGGAAACAATAATATTCTTATAGGAAATTTTATTAAAACATACAATGCCACCTCTCCTGAAAACGAATTAAACATCGGGAACTGGATCGTAGGGAACAACGGGACCATAGGAATCGGCCAGTTCACAAATCAGCTTCCTGCGGATGGGATCTCAACAGACGGGGCAAAATACAAACTTTTTGTAAAAGACGGAATCAGAACAGAAAGAGTGAAAGTGGATATTTCTGCGAATAACGGCTGGGCAGATTATGTTTTCGAAAAAGATTACAAGCTGATGCCGCTGAAAGAACTGGATCAGTTTATCAGTAAAAACGGACATTTACCGGAAGTGCCAACTACCGAAGAAGCCATTAGGAATGGAGTAGAACTTAAAGAAATGAATATTCTTTTACTGAAAAAGGTAGAAGAGCTTACTTTGCACCTGATTGATCAGAATAAGCAGTTAACCGATCAGAACAGCCAGTTGAAAAAACAGAATGAAGAAATTGAAGCGCTGAAAAATAAAATCAATGCATTAAAATAATTTTAAAATCTGAAAACTATGAAGATTAAAAATTCTTTCCTGCTTTTTCTCATTCTGGGAACCAGTTCTTTATGGGGCCAGCATGAGAATGACAACTGGAGGTTCGGTAACAGCAAATGGCGTTTCGATAACACGGCTCCTCCCAACGGATTTGTTCATACCACGAATTTAACACCTTCCATAAGGTATGGCAGCTCCACGATCAGCGATAAAAATACAGGCGATCTGCTTTTTTATTCAAACGGATATAATATTTATAATAAGAACAATGCGGTAATGGACAACGGAAATGATCTGTTTGGCGTATCGCAGCCTGAATATAATTATATAGGAAATCCGTCCGACCAGTCTTCCATCATAGTACCGATGCCCAACTCGGCGTCACTGTATTATGTATTCACGATTAACGGAAACAGGACATTAAAAGATCAGGACTTTATTCCGAGCCCCAATCCCGTTACCAATTACGGTTTAAGGTATGCCATCGTCGATATGTCCCTGAACGGAGGAATGGGTAAGGTAATTTCAAAAAACAATGTATTGTTTACCAATTCACCTACCAATGCTCTTACCTCTACATTTGCGAGTGACGGAAGTTCTTACTGGATTGTAACAGCCAATAACGGAAATTTTCTTTCCTATAAGCTTGATGCCGGCGGTTTGAATACGAATCCCGTGGTAAGTCCCGGTACCGGTTATGGCTCTTTTATTAAAATATCACCCAACTCAAAGAAGCTCTTAACAAGAGGATACCAGAGTGTATGGCTGCATAACTTTGATAACGCCACGGGAAGCATTACAAGCCCTGTCAATATTATAGCCAATAACAGTTTTACCGCATCTTACGATGACGATAGTGATTCGCCCAACAGTGCGGAATTTTCTCCGGACAGTAATATTGTATATTTTATCAGTGCTTCGGCATGTCTGTGTTTATATCCTGCCGGGCTCATCGGCTGGTCCGGCCTGTCTATGTATAACATTAGTACAGGAAGTCTTGTAGGCGCAGTAAATACATCTGCTCAGTATGAATTCTCACTGAACGGCAGAACAGCCAGTATGCAGCTTGCCAAAAACGGAAAAATATACCTGATCTATAATTCAAAACAGCAGAATGACGGATATGGATATTACAATGTTTATTTTGGATCTACCATTCCCAGTACATCTGTCTTTACTTCTTTCAACTGGGGGGTGATCAATACTCCGAATGTGTGGAGCCCTACGGTAAATCCTCTGAGCTCAATTACCCCTCAGTCAGGAACGGTGAACGGATTTTCATTCCCTCAGCTGATTCCGTCTTTTGATAATGCCGCGAATTCCTGCCCTGATGTACTGACGATAACAACACCTGTTACTTCTTCACATATTTATCAGGCCGGAAAATCTATTTATGCATCATCCGCTATCAATACCAATATTGCTGTGGATTATAAAGCAGGAATCAATGTAGATCTGCTTCCCGGATTTTATATGGAAGCTGCCGGAACAAACGGTGTTTTCAACGCCTATATCAGCCCATGCAGTATAAACAGCTTTAACAGTAACAGTGCTGCAATGGGCAGAATCATGCCGGCGGCTGACAAAGCGCTTACCGTTCATGCTTCTTCCGAAGTGAAAATTTATCCTAACCCAGCTTCTACAATAGTTAATATTGATGCAGGAAACAGTAAAATATCCGGCTGGATACTTTACGATCTTTCAGGGAAAAGCGTGCTGAGCGGAAATAGTACAACCATTTCTGTTGTCAATCTGCCTAAATCATCTTACCTGCTCAACATTAAACTGGATAACGGGAAAAGTATATCCAAAAAAATTATTGTGCAGTAGTAGAGTAAAAAATACTCAGCATTCAGGTTGATACCTGATTATAACAGAAAAGTCCGGTGTAATGCCGGACTCTTTTTATTAAAATGAAAATATTTTAAACGAAACTATTTTATCTTCGTCCACTGCTGGTTCTTTCTCAGGTCTTCAAAAAAGCGGTAAACTTCTGACAGTTTTTCACTGCCCCGTTTTCCGTAATCTTCCACATTTTTTGACGTTCCGTCTGTAAATTGAACTCTCAGGTAAGAGGTAGGAAGATCGGTAATATTTCTTTCCCCATAACGATCATTTAAATTTTTTACATTCAGTCCATTCAGTAAACTTATCAATTTATTGTAATCTTCCTGTTTAATGGTTCCTTTAAACGTTCCTTCGCGGGGTTTTGAGAAGTCATCCTTAGACGGCTTGTCGCTGAAATTGAAATGTTCGGCTTCAAAAATTGCCGTTCTGTCCGGACTGACCGTTATTTTGAAAACAGGACAGAACCCGAAACACGCAGTTGCTTCGTATTCAATGGTAGAGTACTGAGTACTGTCTTTTTGAGGGGTGCATGAAAACAGAAACACAAATGCACATAGTCCCAGAATATATCTCATAGCTTTATTTTAGGAAATGTTCTCAATAAGTGTTCCAAAATCAAATAGGATTTCTATCTGAAAAACAAAAAGAACCCCGGAACAGCTCCCGGGGTTATTATCTTTTGCAACTTCAGCCGAAACCAAAGCCCATGAATTTTTAATATCAATGTTATCCGTGAAGTTTTTTCCAGATCGCATCTTTCAGTTCCACAAGGCCTTCACCTGTAACGCCGGAGAAGAACAGCGGCTGTCTGTTTTCAGGGAACTCCGCAGAGATTTCTTTTTTCAGCTCGTCATCCAGAAGATCGGATTTTGAAACCGAAACAATAAAATCTTTATCCAGAAGTTCAGGATTATATTCCTTTAATTCATTCTCCAGAATTTTAAATTCCTGGAAATGATCTTCAGAATCAGCCGGAATTAAGAATAACAGGATAGAGTTTCTTTCAATATGTCTTAAGAAGCGGTGTCCTAATCCTTTTCCTTCAGCAGCTCCTTCAATAATCCCCGGAATATCAGCCATTACAAATGACTTGTAATTTCTGTAGTCTACGATTCCCAGGTTAGGTGTCAGCGTGGTAAACGCATAATTGGCGATTTTAGGCTTTGCTGCAGAAACTGAAGCCAAAAGAGTAGATTTTCCGGCATTTGGAAATCCTACAAGACCTACATCCGCAAGAATCTTAAGTTCGAAGACGATATAGCCTTCTTCTCCCGGAAGCCCGGGCTGTGCGTATCTTGGTGTCTGGTTGGTAGAAGATTTGAAATGTTCATTTCCCAAACCTCCTTTTCCACCACGCATCAGGATAATTTCCTGCTTGTCTTCAAGGATTTCGCCGATGATTTCGCCCTCTTCATTTTTGGCAATCGTACCAATGGGTACATCAATATAAATATCATCTCCATCTGCCCCTGTAAGCTGGCTTTTCCCTCCGTTTTCACCACGTTCCGCCTTTACATGACGGGTATAGCGTAAGGGAAGAAGCGTCCATTCATTGGCATTTCCTCTCATGATGATGTGCCCGCCGCGGCCTCCGTCACCACCGTCAGGACCTCCTTTAGGAATATATTTTTCACGGCGGAGATGGGCAGAACCCGCGCCTCCGTGTCCACTTTTACAATGGATCTTTACGTAATCTACAAAATTTGACATTTCTTATAATTAGGAGTTATGAGTTATGAATTATGAGCTATGAATTGTAAAAACTTATAACTCATCACTCACAACTTTTAACTATTTTATTTTCTCTACTTCAGCAAAAAGCTTCTGGGAAATCTCATCGATTTCGCCTACACCGTTTACCTCAACATATTTGCCCTGCTTTTTGTAAAGTTCGGCTACTTCTGCTGTTTTAGCATAATATTCTTTGATTCTGTTTTCAATGATCTCCATGTTGCTGTCATCAGATCTTTTACTGGTTTCTCCTCTTTTCAGGATTCTTTCCACCAGAATTTTATCTTCTACCACCAAAGAAAGACAGATATCGATCTTGTCGTTCAGCTCTTCTTTCACGATTCTTTCCAGAGCTTCTGTCTGTGCAGCTGTTCTCGGGTAACCGTCAAAAATAAATCCGTTGGTGTCAGTCGGCTTTCTGATTTCATCTACCAGCATATCTGTTGTCACCTGATCCGGAACCAATTCGCCCTTATCAATGTAAGACTTTGCCAGTTTCCCAAGTTCAGTATCATTTTTCATGTTATACCTGAAAAGGTCACCTGTTGAAATCTGTTTTAAATTGAATTTTTCGATCAGATTTTGGGCCTGTGTTCCTTTTCCACTTCCTGGAGGGCCAAACAGAACTATGTTTATCATAATTGTGATGCGCTTCCGGCCTGGGCAGTACAGCTTCCGGCCTTTAGCTTTTTTAGTTAATATTTTACTTTTATTTCGATTAAATTTTAAAGCTAAAGGCTAATAGCCGATAGCTAATAGCAGTGATTAATGATTGATCTGTCCTTCTTCCAGCTGATAAAGGTTAGAAAGGTTTCTTCCCAGTTCATCATAATCAAGTCCGTATCCCAGAACAAATTTATTAGGAATCTCTTTTCCGATATAATCCAGTTTGAAATCTTTCTTGTACACTTCAGGCTTTAATAGGAAAGAAGCCAGTTTTACTGATTTCGGACGTTGGGTTTCCTTGAAATATTTGAAAAGACTTTCCACAGTGTTTCCGGTATCAACGATATCTTCCACAAGAATGATGTGACGGTCTTTTACGTCTTTGGTAAGTTCCATTTTCTGGTAAACGATTCCCGTAGATTCTGTTCCCACATAAGAACTCATTTGGATGAAAGCAATTTCGCATTCGCCCGGATAGTATTTTAAAAGATCTGAGAAGAACATGATCACCCCGTTCAAAACACCGATGAAAACAGGAACCTCATCCTTGTAGTCTTCATAAATCTTTAAAGCTGTTTCTTTTACAATTTCCTGAATTTCGGCGTCCTTCAGATAAGGAACGAAAGTTTTGTCGTGAACTTTAATGCTTTCCATAAAAAATTTTAGTAGGTGGCAAAGTTACGGATTTTTGGCAGAATGCAGAAATCTATACCGCTTCCATTTTCATAAAGCTGTTTCTGAATAGGTTTGATTCTCCGAAATTGCAGTGTCGGGATGAAAAAGAACTGAAATTAAATGATTTGTAGTATATTTGTACTTTCAAAACCCAAAATACGGATATGTAGGATTCAGTTTCTTTCAGACTTTTATCATAGGTAGCAGGACTGTTACCATCGTTTAACATTATATCAGAAAGAAATTATGATTTTACTTCATTCTATATCCTACGGGTTCCCGGGAGGGAATCTCCTTTTCAATCATATTCATTTAAGTATACAGCCTCATACCAGATCGGCTTTCACCGGAAGTAACGGGATGGGAAAATCGACCCTGCTGAAAATCATAGCAGGAGAAATTCAGCCGTTGGAAGGCAGTGTTACCGTCAAAGGTGAGCTGTATTATGTCCCGCAGATGTTCGGAAATCTGAATAACCGGACCGTGGCAGAATGCCTGAAAATTGACAAAAAACTGGAAGCCCTTCAAAAAATTACGGAAGGTGAGGTGGATGAAGAATATTTTGAAACCTTAAATGATGACTGGGACATTGAGGAGCGCAGCCGGAATGCTTTACGCCACTGGAATATTGAACATCTTGAACTGAGTCAGAAACTGGAAAACCTGAGCGGAGGGGAAAAAACAAAAGTCTTTCTGGCAGGAATTCAGATCAGTCAGCCGGAAATTATCCTGATGGACGAACCTACCAACCACCTGGATCTGGAAGGCAGAAAGCTCCTGTATGACCTTATTGAAAAAACAGATGCAGCCGTGGTAATGGTAAGCCATGACCGTGCTTTACTTAATCTTGCCGATACTATATTTGAACTCAGCAGCCAGGGAATTCATGCTTACGGAGGGAACTATGATCTTTATGCAGAACAGAAACTTATTGAGCAGGAGGCCCTTCAGAATGATATTCATGCAAAAGAACGCGCTCTGAAAAAAGCAAAGGAAAAAGAACGCGAAACCCTGGAACGTAAGCAGAAGCTGGATGCAAGGGGAAAACAGAAACAGGAAAAATCGGGAGTGGCCAGGATCATGATGAATACCCTCCGGAACAATGCCGAAAAAAATACTTCTAAGCTGAAAAATATTCATGCCGAAAAGATCAGCGGTATTTCCGGAGATCTCAGAAGTCTTCGTTCTTCTGTAAAGAATGCGGACCAGATGAAAGTTATTTTCAACGATTCCAATCTGCATTCCGGAAAAATTCTGATTACAGCGGAAGAGATGAACTATCAGTATACATCTGAAAATCTGTGGAAAGAAAATCTGAATTTTAAGATTTTCAGCGGAGACAGGATTTCAGTGAAAGGTTCAAACGGATCGGGAAAAACGACCTTAATAAAGCTTCTGATGGGAAGTCTTCAGCCTGAATCGGGAAAAATAATCAGATCAGATTTCAGCATTCTCTATATCGATCAGGAATATTCAGTGATTCGTGAGGATATTGCTGTGGAGGAGTTTGTGCAGCAGTTTAATGATGGTGCTTTAGAAGAATCTGAGGTGAAAACCCTGCTGACCAGATTTTTATTCAGAAAGGAAACCTGGGATAAGAAATGCGGGGCATTAAGTGGCGGAGAACGCCTGAGACTGCTCCTTTGCGGACTTTCAGTAAGCAATACAGCTCCCGATATGATTATTCTGGATGAACCCACGAATAATCTGGATTTACAGAACGTTGAAATTTTAACAGAATCTGTGAAAGACTATCACGGAACCCTGATCGTGATTTCCCATGATGAAATCTTCCTGGAGGAAATAGGAATAGAGAAGGAGATCATTTTATAAGTATAAATTGGTACTTTATAGTTGGAAAACGCAACGGGCACAAGTTTTTTTTGATTATTCTGCACTATAAAAATCTGCTCAATCTGCTTTATCTGCGAGCGTAAAAAAAATCTCGCGGATTTGCAGATGTTTGCGTAATAAATTAAAACGTTATAGGTTTCCAAAACGTTTATAGTTGCATCTTTTCAACAGAAATTATAAAAAGATCTGCGTCGTGAGATTTGTGAGAGCCATATTTATACAGGTCTTGAACATCAATACTATAAAAATCTGCTCAATCTGCTTTATCTGCGAGCGTAAAAAAAATCTCGCGGATTTGCAGATGTTTGCGTGATAAATTAAAACATTATAGGTTTCCAAAACGTTTATAGTTACATCTTTTCAACAGAAATTATAAAAAAAGATCTGCGTCATCTGTGGGAACTATATCGATGTAGGTTTTGAACATCAATACTATAAAAATCTGCTCAATCTGCTTTATCTGCGAGCGTAAAAAAAAATCTCGCGGATTTGCAGATGTTTGCGTGATAAATTAAAACATTATAGGTTTCCAAAACGTTTATAGTTGCATCTTTTCAACAGAAATTATAAAAAGATCTGCGTCGTGAGATTTGTGAGAGCCATATTTATACAGGTCTTGAACATCAATACTATAAAAATCTGCTCAATCTGCTTTATCTGCGAGCGTAAAAAAATATCTCGCGGATTTGCAGATGTTTGCGTGATAAATTAAAACATTATAGGTTTCCAAAACGTTTATAGTTACATCTTTTCAACAGAAATTATAAAAAAAGATCTGCGTCATCTGTGGGAACTATATCGATGTAGGTTTTGAACATCAATACTATAAAAATCTGCTCAATCTGCTTTATCTGCGAGCGTAAAAAAATATCTCGCGGATTTGCAGATGTTTGCGTGATAAATTAAAACGTTATAGGTTTCCAAAGCCTATAACGTTTGTAGTTATATTCTCACAAAGGTATTTATTTTGTTGTTTTTTTGATAGCATCCAGATAAATCTTTTTGATGCTGCTCTTTTCCTCCTTCCCAGAGATGCTTTCAAGGGTAGGAAGAAGATCTGTATTATATTTTGTTTTCAGCTTAAGGATTTCTCCTAAAGCAAAGGCAGCACTCCATCGTACCACAGTTCCTTCGTGACCCGTATTGGCAAGCAGTCCGCTGATTGGTTTCTCCAGCTGATCGGGAAAGAGATGAGCGATATTTCCGATTACTTTGGCGCTTTCCCATTTTATCCGGGGTGCTTTTTCAGGAAGGGTAGAGGTTACAAAAGTCAGGATGGTTTCATCGGCAATATCGGGCTTTTGTTTGGTAGCGTATTCCAGGGCTTCAACGCAGGTAGCTTTTACCGGATCTTTAGCTTTTTCAGCAAAGGCAATGAGTTCATCGGCGGGCAGTGACCTGTCCAGTATCCATTTACTGATGATATCTGTTTTTTCTTTGGCTTTTACAGACTTGTCTTTAAAAAGTTCTTCAATGGTCATTGTATTTTTCAGTTTTTGTTTTTCCAACGTTCTAATTTAGGAATTCCTTTTGAAAATAAACCGGCCAGAAATCCCGGAAATCCCATTTCTTTCATTTTAAGCTTTACAAAATGCTGCATTTCCTGAGCGTTGATATCAGGCTGTTTAAATTTTCCGTTTTCATAACAGTAGCCGCAGTACATTTTGCTGATGCTTCCATCCCGATTCGTTCCTCCTCCGTTGGGTGATTTTTTCAGAGACATTCCGCAGCTCTGACAGTTTTTGCAGGTTTGATCCATATTTTCTCGTATTTTCCTGCAAAGGTAAAAGGGGAGAATGACAACCCTATGTCAGTCTGTTTTAAAAATTATGTCAAAGAATTAATATACTCCTGAAGGGTAAAATGATCTTCTTTCCTGAAGGGCTGTCCGGTATTTTTCAGATCCCTGATCTGAAACACTTTAAAATCCCGGTATGCCTTACGGATCCGGCACCAGCCGATAAGATGCCACTGATTGGTGTAAAAGCTCATGCCAATCGGTTCTATTTCTCTTTCACTGGCTTCATTTTGATTATTGACGTAGCTTATTTTCAGGATCTGCTTATCGACAATTGCATTTTGAATGATGGTAAGATGATCCCGGTTGCGGCCTGTTTCCGGAGAAACATAAATACCGATCTTTTCCTGGAGAAGATCCGCCTTTTCTTTTTCCCTGTGCTGCAGTACCGACTTTATCTTATCAATGGCATTGGAAACATTTTTATGAATGGTCTTGTCTGTGTAGCGTTCCGAAAGCTTTGCGATCATGATCAGGGAATTCGCTTCATCACTGGTTAACAGTACAGGAGGGAGAAAGAATCCCTGCAGGACAGTATAGCCTTTCTGTGGTTCATAATCAATGGGAACGCCAATTTCTCCCAGGGCTTTTATATCCCTGTATACTGTTCTCACACTGATCTCATATTTATCGGCAATATAATCTGCAGTCACGAACTTTTTAGACTGAAGGGTCGTCAGTACAGAGATAAGCCTGTCAATTCTGTTCATGGTTTTCTCATATTCCGTAAGGTACACAAATGTATATAAAAATGTTCAGGAAGATTTTACAGACTTATTTCTTTTGATAATGCACCTGAAATCTTTCCCTGATACTCAGCATAGAAAGATGCAGCAGTAAAAGAAATCCAAAAACAAACAGAAGGCCTTTCTGTGGAAGCTTTACCAGATGTTGGGTAAACAGAGTATAGTGTTGGGACGAACTGAAATCTTCGATATAGTTCCAGATGTTTTTTTGAGAAGTATCTCCGTATGAGGAAATGGTGCCACAAAGAACAAAATCTTCTTTTTCCCCGCTTTTTACAGGAGAAATGTACTCATGCAGAGCAAAGATATGCCCTGTTTTTCCGGCATCTACTGCAAACATATCCATTCTGGCTTTATGCAGGTCATTAAGAACAGAAACAAAATCTCCATAAGTATTCCGGTCTGAAAGAACAAACTCAATCCCGGAGTTCTTTTTATTATCTGCTCTGAGCTTTTTAAGCTGTGAAACATGGAATTCAGATTTTTTTCCGGCTTCATGGGGACCGACGGCAATCTGTTGATAATCCCGGTTTCTTAAAGGTTCAAAAGAGGCCTGGTCATAAGGATCATTAGGAACACTCTTTGAAGGCAGCCCAATATCAATCACACTGTAAACGGTTCTGTCAATATGCGGAGAAATATAATACCAGAACAGAACAGGCATTAATAAGGCACTGATCAGTCCTGGGAAATAATATATTTTTTTCATTCCTGTCATGTTGATAAAAGTAATAAAAAAAAGTATATAGCTGCATACATTGAGAATATTTTTAACATTTTCAGGTCAATCCCGCAGCCATAAAAAAAGTGATCCCCGGGACCACTTTGATTTTTAATATTTGAATACGGAAGGCTTACCAATCCCTTTTTCTCAGGATCCAGTAAGAACCGAAAATAAAGATACCGGACCATACGATGCAGGCGATAAGACTTTCAACAGGATAGGTGAATTCATACTGAAGTCCCATCATTTTGGCTGTTTTCAGACGCATCATAGGGTTAGGAATAAGGCTGGACATACTTTCCAATGGCAGAAGATGGGTAATGAAAAAGTCGTCTTTCATCACTTTCAGTCTTTCAGGCTCCTGAAGCCCTTTTACTTTCCGGAAGGTTTCAATGACCGTCAGAATTCCTTCAGCGATCCAGTAGACAAAGAATCCCAGGAAGACAAACATTGATTTTCTGAGCAATACGGAAAGAAACATCAGGAAACAGAAGAAAGTAAAGAGCTTTACAAAATAATTTCCGATAAAGAATATCTCTTCAAAAACTTTAGCCGAATCTGTCGTATTGGAGTACTGATAACCCAAAAACAGAGTAATAATGAATACCAGCAAGGTAGATATAGCCGTAAAAATAGTAATGGTCAGCAGCTTGGATCCGATAAACTCCTTTCTGCTCAACCCGTCGATGGTATTCTGTTTAAACATCCGGTTGGTAAACTCCTGGGAAATTGAAAATACAATGATGAGCCCAAGAAAGATCTTCAGCAGAGCTACGATCCAGGTGGTAAAGTTCCATATTTCGGGAAAGTTGTAAATGCCCTGCTCTTTCAGATTGATGGTAGCACCGAAAACATCAAGATCCACAAGTCCGATGAAAAGAAGGACCGTGAGAATAGCAAAATATAACACTGTGAAAATCTTGAACGGTCGGTAGTTCAGGTTTTTATAATATTCGAGTTTTAATAATCTAAGCATGGCTGTTGGTGTTTTTTACAAGTTCAAGGAATTGGGATTCAAGAGACAGTTTTTTTCTGGTCAGATGAGAAAGGAAAATCCCTTTTTCCACCAGTTTTTGGTTCAGGGTGGAAGCCGAAACAGAAGCGTCTTCACGAATCTGGGCTTTGATGATTTCACCTTCTGCTTTTACCGAGGTAAACCATTGCAGTTCTTCCAGAGCACTTAAAAGCTGAGTATTGTTATCTGCTTTTAATTCAAAATAGCCGTTGTTGGCCGTCATTTCATCTACTCTTCCACAGTAGATTGAATTTCCTTCTTTCAGTACGATCACGTGGCTGCATATCTTTTCAATTTCATCAAGAAGATGGCTGGCAATGATGATGGTGATGCCCTGTTTGGCAATAGCACTGATGATTTCCCGTATCTGTATAATTCCTTCCGGATCAAGACCATTGGTAGGCTCATCCAGAATCAGAACTTCCGGATTGTTCAGCATGGCAGAAGCAATGGAGAGACGCTGTTTCATACCCAGGGAGTACGTTCTGAAAGGATCCTTTTTCCTTTCCAGAAGACCTACGGTTTTCAGAACCTCATCAATTCTGGTATGAGGAGTTCCTTTGATTTCCGCAACGATCTTGAGATTGGTTTCCGCATTCAGGTAAGGATAAAAATTGGGCTGCTCAATAATGGCCCCGATCTTTTTCAGGGTATCAGGCTGCGTTCCCTTCTGTCCGAACCAGTACCAGTCACCACTGGTTGGATTGATGGTAGATAACAGCATCCCGAATGTTGTAGATTTACCGCTTCCGTTAGGACCCAGTAATCCGTAAACATTTCCCCTTTCCACATCGAAAGAGATATTGTTTACGACAGTTCGCTTGAATTTTTTAGTTAAATTCTTTACTGACAAAATTTTTTCCATGATAATTGTTTTACATGGTAGTAGGTCTCATAAAATTTCAGATTGTTACAGAATGCGGGCTGTTTTTCTGATGCACGATATTGCTGATTTTTTTATAAAGATTTAATAAACAGTAGATTATCATTGTTTTATAGGTGTAGCTTTTTTTGTGAAAAAGAATACCTGTTCAGAAAATAATAATCACAGGATATTAAAAATATAACGTATGAAAATTCTCAAATGGCTGAAAATATTCGGAATGGGACTGCTTGTTCTCATTATTCTTTGGTTTCCGGATCTGTTCCCCTGTATATAATTACAGCGGCAGATAAAACGAGGTATAACAGTTTTGTTAAAGATGAAAAACTGAAGAATGAAATGCTGACCGCCTGGGATAAAATGCAGAAAGATCCCCTGAAACTATCATCAGACAGCAGGCAGATTATTGCCCCCGAAAGCGGACATTACATCAATCAGGATGAGCCGGAAGTGATTGAGAATGCCATTAATGATATGCAGCATAAGCTTTCGGAAAAATAAGAAAATGCAGAATCAGGTGAGGGTATCCCTGTTTTCAGGATTGAATATTTAGCAAATTTTAGCAAATTTTTCAATAGATTTTCGAGATTAAAATGCTAAATTTGATAGAATTAATAGGGAATTATGAAGTTAATTGAACTTGCCAGAGAACTGAATGTTTCGGCAGAAGCCATCAAACAGTTTATCCAGGATTTCGACCTTGAATTGGGAATCTGCATCAGCACCAACTTTGAAGTAAAAGAAGATTTTGAAAAATTTGCACGTGAAAATGCAGATTTTTTAAGGCTTTACGAAAAAGACCTGGATAAAAATAAAACTGTGGAACAGATCGCTGAGGTTATCAATCAGCCCAAAGAAGATATAGAAAAAGCCATTAAAGAGACCAATCCCAATATCTTTGACAACGGTTTCTTCCGTTCATCAATCTCCAGTTACGGTATCGATAATAAATTGGGAGGCAATTACCAGTTCGTCTATGATTATTTCGGACATAAAACCAGCCTGAAGCACAGAGATTTTATAGGTTACAGAGACCTTTTCTTTTACATTTCAGGGGTTTTGGAGCCATTCCTCAATCCGCAGCAGATCAAAGACTGGGGAATCAATAAACCGGCCGGAATTGTTCTCTACGGACCTCCCGGAAGCGGAAAGATATTCTGGGCCAACAAGATAGCCGAAATTATAGGGTATCATTTCAAAGAAGTCAAAAAACATTATCTGGGAACTTCATTTATTAACGGTAATAAAACCAATTTCAACGATTTTCTGCTGACGATGATGAAAGAAGATAAAGTACTGCTTTTCCTTGATGATTTTGATGAGATTATGATGCAGCGAAAAGCAGAAACAGATATTGCTTCCTGCAACCTGGAAACCCAGGAACTCATCCTTCATTACATCGGGAAATTTGAAAAAGAAGAACTGCTGATGGTAGGCTCAGCCAATTCAATTGCAGAAATTGATGAAGAAATCCTGGCTCCCGGAAGATTTGATGTGATGATCCCCGTTTTTCCACCCAACGCTGCCGAACGCTCAGAAATCATCCTGTATGCGATGACGAAAGATCTGGAAGCAGATTCTCTTCTGTTCAAGATCCTCAAAAAGAATAAAGCCGATAAAGTTCCGTTCTGGCACGACATTTCTTCAAAAATGAAAGTATTCAGCAATACCATGCTGATCGACTTTACTCAAAGTCTGAAAAAACGGATCAAGAATCTTTATCAGAGAACGCGGAATGAAAATCTGAAGATCGATCAGAACCTGCTGAATGCTGCTTTGAGAGATGCCGCCGGAAAACTGACTGAAGAATATCTGGACCAGATCGCCAGATTCCTGGCAGATGTGATCATCAATAATTTCGACGAATTCCGTTACAGGATACAGGCTTTGAAAAAAGAACTTGAGACCTACCAGGTCGTGGAAGAACCTAGAAGAGCGATCGGGTTTCACCATAACGGAGATGAAGATGATGCGCAGGGATAATAAACATACAAAAAATATCATTTTAAAGCAGATCAATCTTTCTTACTCATTATCCATTACTCATGAACAGCATCTGGGAGCTTGAAACCTTTTACAGAAAAAGAAATATCATCATTATCGGATCCGGTTTTTCAGGATTATGGACAGCTCTGGCCGTTAAAGAAAAATATCCTGAAAAATCAGTTCTCATCATTGAACGGAATACGGTTCCGCTGGGGGCTTCAACAAGAAACGCCGGTTTTTCCTGTTTTGGCAGCTTAACGGAAGTGATTGCCGATTCAGAGAAAATGGGATGGGATAAAACGCTGGAGCTGGTCACGATGAGGTTTGAAGGCCTTCAGAAAATTCAGAAGTATTTTAAAAATGATGAAATAGATTTTGAGCTGGATGGAGGGTATGAGATTTTAAAAGATGATCAGCCTCTGCAGAAGCTGGATCTGGTGAATGAAAAACTGAAACCGATAACCGGGCTTGAAAAAACGTACCGTCTGGAACAGGAAAAGATACTGCAGTTCGGTCTGGGAAAATCTGCATTTTTGATTGAAAATCCCTGTGAAGGAAGCCTGCATTCAGGAAAGCTGCTGCATAAACTTCAGGAAAAATGCCATGAACTGAAAATTGAATTTCTGTTCGGAACAGAAGTCAAAAGCGTGAATGAAAAAACGGATGCTGTGGAGATCAGGCTTTCGGAAAGTCTTTCTGTGGAAGCTGAACAGCTGATCTACTGTACCAATGCTTTCAGTTCAGAATTTCTGGCTAATGAAGACATCATTCCTGCCCGCGGACAGATCATCCTGACAGAACCCGTCGGGAATCTGAAATTAAAGGGAACATTCCATTATGATGAAGGCTTTTACTATTTCAGAAATCTGGGAAACCGTGTATTATTGGGAGGAGGCAGAAATCAGGATTTCAAAACAGAAGAGACAACTGCTTTTGAAACCACGGAATTTTTACAGAATCATCTGGAAAGATTCCTGAAAGAAGTCATCTTACCGGAACAGGACTTTAAAATTGCACTCCGCTGGTCAGGAATTATGGCGATGGGAGCTGAGAAAAGTCCGGTGGTAAAACAACTTTCGGAAAGACAGTTCTGCGGAGTAAGACTTTCAGGAATGGGAGTAGCACTGGCTCCGAAAATCGGAGAGTTGCTGACAGAAATGATTTAATACTTGTTTATCAAAATCGAAATTATTTTGCATAAAACTTTGCGTTTAATTTTTTTTGTTTTTTGAAAACGCAAAGTTTACATCTTTTTGCTTCACATTTTAAGGGAGTAAAGATTAGAATCAACAAAGTTGATTCGATGAAGCAAGCGTTTTAACAGCTAGCTTTATCAGCGACGAAACCGCATCACTTTGCCTCATTCAAGATAAAGCGAAATTATTCATCAACTTTACGTTTAATCTTTTTTACTAAATCTAATATAATTTATTGAGTATCTGGTGATCAGTTCGTAATGATATTTAAAGGGACTTGATGAAGTCATAGGTTTTCCCACCAATCCATAATATCACAGGTGATTTTTTCAGAATTGAATTCAGATCTGTAAAGACCATATCCCACACAAAGTTCGGTTTCTATTATACCCTGTATTTTCTGTGAATCTGCTCCTTTTTCCAATTGTTGAAGAGTTTTTTCCGCGAGATAAGCACAGAAGTCTTTACCCATTCCCGGGCTTATATTCATTGATATGATCAGCTTTTTCAGTTGCCCGGAATTGGCCCGGTGCTCATTAATTAAAATATTGATGTAGTTTTTATCCATTCAGATGATATTGGGATCAGGCGCAAATCTTGAGAAGCAGCAAAAAAAATACAAAACTCAAGCCCGCAAATATCTTCTCAAACCTTGTATTTAAAATATTTCTCTCCAACTTTTGAAACCGATCTGTATTTTGTCAGGATAAATATACATTTTTGAAAAAAGAAAAGGTAAATTTTAAGAAATCTTCTGTTCAGCCGCCTCTGTGAAACATGAAACATTAAACCCTGAACTTTAAAGAGGAAACCTTGAATTCTGAATCCTCAACTGACAAAAGAATTCGTATTTTTGTATAAAATTAAAAATTCGTGATCAACAACGACCAGATAAAAGAAGTTCAGTCCAGAATAGAAGACTTACATAAATATCTTCAGATTGAAAAAAAGAAGATAGAAATTGCCAATGATGATGAGAAAACAGCCGCTCCGGAATTTTGGGACAGCCCGAAAGAAGCCGAGGCTTTTCTGAAGCAGCTCCGTTCCAAAAAAAGATGGGTAGAAGATTATGAAGAGATCAGAACCCAGTTCGAAGACATGCAGGTGCTTGTAGAATTTGCCAAAGAGGATCCGGATTCCGAAAAAGAGCTGGACGATACTTTCCCTCAGCTGGTAGAAAAGATAGAGGACCTGGAATTCAAAAATATGCTTTCCAATGAAGGGGATGAACTTTCGGCAGTACTTCAGATCACGGCAGGAGCCGGAGGTACGGAAAGCTGTGACTGGGCTTCCATGCTGATGAGAATGTACACAATGTGGGCAGAAAAACAGGGGTACAAGATCCGTGAACTCAACTTCCAGGAAGGTGATGTAGCCGGAGTGAAGACCGTTACCCTGGAAATTGACGGAGAATATGCTTTCGGATACCTGAAAGGAGAAAACGGTGTACACAGGCTGGTAAGAATTTCACCTTTTGACAGCAATGCAAAACGTCATACGAGTTTCGTTTCAGTATATGTTTATCCGTTGGTAGACGATACCATCGAGATCAATATCAATCCTGCCGATATTTCATTTGAAACGATGAGATCATCCGGAGCAGGAGGGCAGAACGTAAACAAGGTAGAAACTGCCGTACGTCTACGCCACGCACCAACAGGAATCATTATCGAAAACTCCGAATCCCGTTCACAGCTTCAGAACAAAGAAAAAGCCATGCAGCTCCTCCGTTCAAGACTCTATGAAATGGAATTGGAAGAACGTATGAAAGCAAGAAACGAGATCGAAGCCAATAAAATGAAGATCGAGTGGGGAAGCCAGATCAGAAACTATGTAATGCATCCGTATAAACTGGTAAAAGACGTACGTTCAGGCCATGAAACCTCAGATGTGGATTCTGTAATGAACGGAAATCTTACGCCATTTCTAAAAGCCTTCCTTATGGCCGACGGTACCGCAGTTTCCGATGATGATCTTGACTTGTAAAATATCATGTTTTTATTTTAGTTAAAATCTTATAATTAATTTTTGTTTCAGACTTTTTACGCTTATTTTTGTTGCTAATCGTTATTTATGGAAGATTTCAATAGCTGGAAAGACTTACTGAACCCTGAATTTTATATCAAAATGGGTGGGTTCTGGCTTATTTTATTCATTGTTTTTGCCGAGACCGGACTTTTTGTAGGATTTTTCCTTCCGGGTGATTCTCTGCTTTTTGTTTCAGGGATTTATGCCGTTGAAATCATCAAAGAGACTTTTGGCTCTACCGGGAGCGATTTTTTAGATACCACACTGCTGGCTACCGGGGTGGCTCTGGCTGCCGTGATAGGAAATGAAGTGGGATATTATTTCGGAAGAAAAACAGGTCCTGCCTTATACAAGAGACCGGATTCAATGCTGTTTAAGAAAAAATACCTTTACCAGGCTCATGATTTCTTCGAAAAACACGGAGCGCTCGCAATTATTATGGCCAGGTTTTTACCGGTGGTAAGAACATTTACTCCAATTGTAGCCGGAATTGTAAAGATGGATAAAAAGGAATTCCTCAGAGATAATATTATCGGTGGGGTTCTATGGTCGTTCATTCTGATCTTTGCCGGACATTACCTTGACAAGCTGTTCATGGATCAGTTTGGAATCAATTTGAAAGAAAAACTGGAATACATCATCATTGTTATTGTACTTGTTACAACCCTTCCGGTGATCATTAAATTTGCTTTCGGGAAAAAAGAGGACTTCTCTAAATACGAAAACAAAGACTTTGAATAGACATTCAACAATACAGTATAACCGATAACCTGCTTTTGAGCGGGTTATTTTTTTATCCATTCCAGGATATTCGGATAGATGATGCTGTCTCTTTTTCTTTTGCTGAAAAGCCTCGGAACATGGCCTGTTCTTTCCATAAAGATAAGTTTATGCGGAATATGCTCCCGGCTAAGTGCTGAATCCATCGCAATCCCCTGATGCCGGTTAACCAGAAAATCATTATTTCCCTGAAAAAGAAGGGTAGGTACGTTCGTAATATTGGCGATAGGGCTGGCTTCTTTAAAGTCTTCGGATATGTTTTTGCGGTCAAATTTCGTACCCACTACTTTCTGAAAAGTAGGAGAGGTGTATTTGGAGTAAAATGAATTCAGATATTCCGGGCTGTAAAAATCGGTCGGTCCGCTCAGGGAAATGATCTTTCGGATCTGGTCTGGATGTTTGTATCCGTAAAGGAGAGCGAGATGCCCTCCGGCACTTTCCCCCAGCAGGATGTAATTGTCAGGCTTCAGTTCTGCTTTTTCCGAAAGAGAGTTGAACTTTTTTATAGCCAGACCTATATCTTCCAGCTGTTGTTTATAGGTGATTTTTTTCCGTCCGGAAACCAGCCTGTAATTCATGTTGATGCTTGGAATCTGGTTTTTGAAAAGCATTTTCTGGATCTGGATCATATGTTCTTTTTTTCCCAGCGTCCATGCCCCGCCGTGTACAATAAGCACTACCGGGCTGTCTTCAGGATAATCCAGAGGAAGGAAAACATCCATCTTTTGTCTTTTATGTTCCCCGTATTTTAAATTATAGATTTTCTGCTGGCCGTCGGGACCTACCCATACCCTGAATTTGGTATTACATGACTGAAGCAGGAAACTTATGGATCCGACCACAAAAAAATGGTATCTCAGAATGAGCTTTTTCATAGATTAAAAATACAAAATAAACACGGAGAAATATTGAAGAAAACAGAATTACTCAAGGATCGTTTTATCTCTGCATTTATCCTCATCCCAGTAAATAATTCTGGTTACATACCCTTCACGGCAGTTGCATGGGATGGAAACCGGAACATAGGCCGATTTCATTAAAAAGGGTCTGTTCTTTTTATCCAGCCGGTAAGACTCATCTACCGGATATTCCGTAATGGTTTTTTCATAGGTATCTTCATTTTTATAATAGGAATATTCTTCGGAAAGGATATTATTTTTATATACTTCAGCGAGTTCCGGTCCGTACAGCGAATTCTGGTAGACGAATGTATATTCACTGAACTCATTACCATGCTGATGAAAACCATATTCTAACCGTTCCTGCTGATTGTAGAAGTAATAAAAGACTTCATAATCCCGGTTGTTCTCATTTTCTTTGCTGTAAAGCTGAAGGTATTTCTGAGGGGAATTGATATTAATATCTTTGATTTTTTTCAGATCTTCAGTTCCTTTATATCGGATTACAGGATTATATTGCCCGGAATAAATAAAATGAAATTTTCTGTCATCTCCGGAATTTTGGGCGTAGTGAATCCTATTGATGCTGTCATACTGTATATTTTCGTTACAGATTAAGCGGATCCTGTCCTGATACTTTTCAAAAGCTCTTTCAGGTAATTCCCTTTTCAGATCTTTCAGCCGTCCGTATATTCTGATACCTCCTTCGCTGCTGATCTCAGAAATAATCTTTCTGCTGTTTCCTTTGCAGACTGTTTTCAGAGATTTTAAATCACATTGAAGATAGTCATGTGCTTTCTGGGCAGAAAACAGCAGGGGAATAGTACCCAACAGCAGAAACCTGATTTTTATATGGAGACTTTTTAATAACATTTTTATTTTTTAAGAAGATCAATTTCAATGATATTATTATCTTTTTTGATTTGATCAAGTCTGATTTTTTCGATTTCTCTTACCTTTTGCTGTCCGCTCACCGTATTGCCGTTTTCATCAAGATAATCAGGGATCTTACCAATCAGATTGGCAACGGGATTGAGACGGTAATTTTTATACAGTTTAATAAATTGAAGATACGATATTTTTGATGTTTTATAGTTGTTTAAATCCGGATAAATCAGTTCTTCCTGACTCTCTTTGATTCCCTTAATGAGATAATGATGACTTTTGGTACTGTCTTCCAGCTCAAGGATCAGCCCCGGAAGCCCATAGAATTTATAAGGTCCGTCCTGAAACGGAATATCTTTGGCAAACCATGCTGTCCATTGCCTTCCGCCAAATGAAACCGTTGCTTTCTGTACTTTATGATCCAGGATTGTTTTGAATTCGGATGCCAGTTTCCAGGGAAGTTTTACATCCTGACTAACAATATATTTCTCGTAAGAAACTATTTTTACATATTCAATTTCAGAGGAATTGGGATATTTAATGATCTGTTCACTGATCATCGGTTTATCAGGAGGCATGGAGAGTATTCCTTTTTTTGAATCACTGAGCAGGGTAGAATCAGACCTGTACATCTCCTGTCCGAAAAACATAGATCTTTTTTTATTGATATCCAGTACCATTATTTCTGTCATGCTCTGGTTCTTTTGAGCTGAATCAGGAACAAAACGGTATTCATAGAAAAACTGTCTGTTTTGGCTGGAGCATAAATTACATAAGAAAAGAGAGAAAAGCAGAATCAAAGATTTCATATTTATATTTTTCAGTGCATTACGAATATACAAAAATAATACAGCAGACTATTCTTCAGTTTAATCAGGATGAATTTACCATAATTTCCACCACGGCCTGGGCCTGGGTACTGTCTGGTTCTCTCCGGATGGCTTTTCTGTTTCATCATAAAACAGTTTTCCACACTCATTCATTCCGATAGGATAGGATGTCCGTTCCAGCCAGTCTTTATCTGAAAGCTCAGGAAGGGGTTCAAGCTGTATTTTGGATAAAAAGTTCTGTTTTGCTTTTTCAGTAATTTCGTTTTCAATACCGGAGGTATTCCGGGTAAAGAAATCAATAGTATCAGAAGGAATTTCCAGCAGAAAAATCTGTGTTTTGTTTTCCGCTTCCGAGATATCCAGTACTTTGAAATAAGATCCGGCAGTAAGCAGGATGTGCCCGTAATCTTTCATATCAGGAGAAAGTGCGGAAATATCTTTTCCGTTGGCTGAGGCAATCAGGTAGCGGGTGTTACCGGACAGGCCGCCACCTTTGTATGTCATGTCTGTAAAACCCCGTTCGTGAAGGATCTGTCCGGGATAATACTTTGAAATCAGCTTTTCGGTAAGATCGGTATCACGGTAATACAGGGTAAGCCCGGCAAAAGTGCGGTTATAGATTTCTTCGATGTCTGAATGAGTCATGATTATTACGATAAATGCCTAAGATACAAAGATTAAAATAATAAGAATATTGTGAATGAAAAATGTCTGAAATTAATGTTTTACAAACCGTTTGTAAATAGAATTAAATAATTATTTTTGCTCAGCTTAACAAATATTAAAAAAAAATTAAAATATGGCATCAGGCTTTTTTGCAATTTTAGATGATATTGCAGCATTGATGGATGATGTGGCAGTTACCAGTAAACTGGCGACACAGAAAACAGCAGGAATTTTAGGAGACGATCTTGCGGTAAATGCCGAAAAGGCAACCGGTTTTCTATCCTCCCGCGAACTTCCGGTTTTATGGGCCATCACAAAAGGATCATTCATTAATAAACTGATTATTCTTCCCATTGCTTTCCTGCTCAACTGGCTCTATAAACCGGCCATTGAGATCATTCTTATCCTGGGAGGGTTATATCTGGCCTTTGAAGGAGTGGAAAAGATCATCGAATTTTTATTTCACCGTTCCAAAAAAGGGCATGAAGTAGTACAGGAAAGTGAAGAAACTGAAAATTCTGAAGTGACAGAAAAAGCTAAAATAAAATCGGCCATCACCACAGACTTTATCCTTTCCATTGAGATTGTTATCATCGCTTTGGGAACGGTAATTCAGGAAGAACATCCGTTGCTTACACAGATTATTACAGTAACATTCGTATCGTTTATTGCTACGGTAGGAGTATATGGGATTGTTGCACTTATCGTAAGAATGGATGATGCAGGATTCAAGCTGATTAAAAAGAGCCACGATAAAGGAGTTGTTTCCAAACTGGGGCATTTACTGGTAAAAGCACTTCCCGTAATCATCAAAATATTGGGAGTAGTGGGAACTATCGCTCTTATTCTGGTATCAGGAGGGATTTTCTCCCATAATATCCACTATCTTCACGAGCTGCTTCCTACCTGGCCTTCCATACTGAAAGAATTTACTTTCGGAATTGCAGGCGGACTGGCTGCCGTAGCTGTTTTCACCGTAGGAAAAATGATTTATTCCCTTGCCGTAAAGAAATAATTAATTGACGACTGTAATTGAAATAAAAACTCAGCGGTGGATTGACTGCTGAGTTTTTTATTGTTATTATTGAAATCAACAGGTGTTTTTAATGCGCCTGAAAAACAATCAAAGCACAAAAAAAAGAGACCCTAAGGCCTCTTTGTATTAATTGAATAAATCTTTTACTTTGTCAAAGAAAGTTTTTTCCTTTCCGGATGGTTCTGCAACCATATCTCCGCTGTTCATCTGCTTTTCAAAGAATTCTTTCTGTTCCTTATTAAGCTTCTGCGGGGTCCACACATTGATATGGATGAACATATCACCTTTACCATAGCTGTCTATGCTTGGAAGACCTTTTCCTGCCAGTCTCAGAATTTTTCCGGACTGGGTTCCCGGATCAACGGTGATCTTCACTTTTCCGCCAACAGTTGGAACTTCTTTTTTCGTTCCTAAAGCTGCTTCTGCAAATGAAATATATAATTCCTGATGAAGGTTGTCCCCTTCTCTCTTGATGGTTTTATCAACTTCCTCTTCAATGATTACCAAAAGGTCTCCCGGAACTCCGCCGAAAGGAGCATCATTTCCTTTTCCTCTTACATTAAGCTGGATACCGTCTCTTGCTCCGGCAGGAATATTGATGGTTACCTCTTCCTCATCTTTGATCAGTCCCTGAGCGTTGGCTCCGGCCGGAATTTTATCGGCTACTTTCCCGATTCCCTGACAGGTTCCGCAGGTCGTCTGGGTCTGCATCTGCCCGAACATGGTATTCATTACTTTAAGCTGAACACCGGACCCGTTACAGGTAGGACATGTTTTGGAAGTAGCACCTTCTGCCACCTTCATTTTTTTAACTTTGATGGTTTTCTGGGTTCCGTTTACCATCTCTTCAAGGTTCAGCTTGATTCTGATTCTTAAATTGGAACCTCTTGCCTGCTGGCGGCCACCGCCACCACCGCCGAAACCTCCAAAGCCACCTCCGAAAATATCTCCGAACTGGCTGAAAATATCTTCCATATTCATGCCGCCTCCGAAGCCTCCGCCTCCGAAACCTCCGTTGCCGCCTACTCCGGCATGGCCGAACTGGTCATAGCGGGCACGCTTCTGCTCATCGCTCAGTACTTCGTAAGCTTCAGCAGCTTCTTTGAATTTTTCTTCCGCCACCTTATCTCCCGGATTTTTATCAGGGTGATATTTGATGGCCATTTTACGGTATGCTTTTTTTATTTCGTCGCCTGAAGCAGATTTGCTGATCTCCAGAACCTCGTAATAATCTCTCTTTGACATAATGCTTATAACTGATTACTGATAAAATGATAATTGATGTTTACTGCATACAGATTAAGCCGTTGCCAATCAATTATTTTTCATCATTTGATATTAGTTTCCTGTTACTACTTTAGCGAAACGGATCACTTTATCATTCAGAGTATATCCGGTTTCAATAACATCTACGATTTTTCCTTTCAGATCTTCCGATGGAGCAGGAATCTGAGTGATGGCTTCATGGAAATCCACATTGAAGCTGTCTCCAGCCTTTACTTCCATCGTTTTTAAGCCTTTTTCGCTCAGTTTATTTTTAAATTTCTGATAAATAAGTTCTACTCCCTGAAGGTCGGCAGGGTTTCCGTTTTTAGCGATTTCTTTCAATGCTCTTTCAAAGTCATCTAAAACCCCTAACATAGAAACCATCATGTCCTGGTTGGCGTACTGGAAGAATTCCATCTTCTCTTTAGCCGTTCTTTTTTTATAGTTTTCGAACTCTGCATACAATCTGATGTAACGGTCTTTTTCTTCTGCCAAAAGTTCCTCTGCAGAAGGTGAAGATGTCACATTGTCTCCGGATGTTGCTTCGTTCTGGATGTTGTTCTCTTCCTGATTATTGATGCTTTCTTCGTTAATATCCTGGTTTTCCATAATTCAATATTTATTTACACATTGATTTGACAAAGATTCTGCCAAATGGAAAAATCAGGACATTAAGGCAGAAAAAGTGAAAAGGAAATGTCAATAATGAATGGTGAAAAATTAATTTCTCAACCCTTCAAACAATCATCAATTATTACCCTATTACCCATTACCTATTACCCATTGCCCATTGCTCATTATTTCCCCATAAACGTCTGATACAGCAGATACAGGTTTAAAACAATAATAATCACGGAAATCACCCATACACAGATCTTAAGGAAGGGTTTATTGGCAAATTCTCCCATTTTGGCCTTGTCGTTGGTAAACATCACCAGAGGAACGACCGCAAAACTCAGCTGCATCGACAGGATTACCTGGCTTAATACCAGCAGGTCTGTGGTTCCCTGTTCACCATAAATAATAGCAACAATCAGGGCCGGAATAACAGCGATAAGTCTTGTAATCAGTCTTCTCAGCCAGGGTTTCAGTCTGATATTCAGGAAACCCTCCATGACGATCTGCCCGGCAAGAGTTCCGGTAAGGGTAGAGTTCTGTCCAGAGGCCAGAAGGGCAATGGCAAAAGCAATACTTGCCATAGAAGCTCCCAGAATAGGAGTAAGCATTTTATAAGCGTCATGGATGTCTGCTACATGCTCATTTCCCGTAGTGTGAAATGTTGCCGCAGCCAGAATAAGGATGGCTGCATTGATGAAGAAGGCAAGCATCAGAGATACGGTGCTGTCCAGAGTCGCAAATTTGATGGCTTCTTTTTTTCCCTCCCTGTCACGTGTATAATCTCTGGTCTGTACAATACTGCTGTGCAGATACAGATTGTGGGGCATTACAGTCGCTCCCAGAATCCCGATTGCAATGTACAGCATGGCCGGATTCTGAATAATTTCTTTCTGAGGAACCAGGCCGCCGAGAATTTCGTTGAAAGCAGGTTTGGAAATAACGATTTCGTAAACAAAACAGGAGAGGATGATAAAAATAAGTCCGCCCACAATACTTTCTATCCATCGGAAGCCTTTGGCCTGAAGAAGAAGGATAAACAGTACATCAATCGTGGTGATCACAATTCCCCAGGTGAGAGGAATATGGAACAGGAGATTTAATGCAATGGCAGAACCGATCACCTCGGCAAGGTCACAGGCAGCAATGGCAATCTCACAGAATACCCACAAAATGAAGTTGGTGGTAGGGCTGAAGTGATCCCGGCAGGCCTGTGCAAGATCTCTTTCTGCCACCACTCCAAGTTTTACGGAAAGATGCTGAAGGACCATGGCAAAAATATTGGAGATAAGAATAACTGAAAGCAGGGTATAGCCAAACTGTGCCCCTCCGGCAATATCGGTAGCCCAGTTTCCGGGGTCCATATATCCTACGGCAACCATAAGTCCCGGACCTGCAAAAGCAAGATATTTTCTCCAGAAAGTTGCTTTTTTAGGAACTTTGATGGAAGAATAAACCTCGGGAAGTGAATGAGCCGTTTTATCTTTACGCCATGCGTTTTTTATATTGAAATTCATAAATGTTAGAAATGACTAACAAATTTAATTAAATAAATATAAATATGAAAATAAGAAAAAGAAAAATCCCGGAAAATTAATTTCCGGGATTAAATTTTTATTGATTCTAAAAAGGATTATTTAGCAAATCTTACTGCCATCTTTCTGTCGGCAGCTCTTTCTGCATCAGAAGCTTTGGCATCTACCGTAGCAAATTTGCTTCCGTATCCGTCAGCTTCCAGAACCTGAGCTCCTACGCCTGCTTTGGTTAAAGCAGCTTTAATGAACTCAGCTCTCTCTTTGGATAATTTGATGTTGGCAGCTTCGTTTCCTGTTTTATCAGTATAGCCTCCAATCTTGATTTTAGCTTCCGGGAATGCTTTTAAAATAGCTACCAAATTATCCATCTGGCCCTGAGAACCTGCTTCCAGTTCAGTAGAGCTTCCCATTTTGAAATTTACATGGTCAAAATTATACCACTTATCTTTTAAAGCAGCATCGTCTGCGGCATTTTTATATCCTCCTGACTTAAGGAAAGCGATCATCTGATCTTCCATACCTCCTTTATAACCTTTCAGCATTACCCCGTTAAGGTCGATGTTTTCATCTGTTTTGGCTGCCGGAGTTGTAGTGGCTGATGAAGTATCTGCCGGGGTAACAGCAGCAGATGAATCTCTGGATGAACCTGTGGAGTCTGTGGCAGTAGTAGTGGTGGTGGTTTGCTTTTTCTCACACTGTTTCCATAAGAAATAACCGGCAGCAATTAACAGCAAAAGCGGAAGCAGCCATTTCCAGATGGAGCCTCCGCCTTCGTTATTGTTATTTCTGTCAGGATTTGTTCCTGTAGGGGTAGTACTTCTCGTTACTTCTACTTTAGGCTCTTCACTGGCCGCCGCAGCAGCAGCAGAAGTGTTACTGTCATTATCAAACTTATATCCTTTAGCCCAGTCACCGATATTCAGTGATGCCAGAGAAAGTCCTGCCGGCAGTAATGAAGAGATAATTCCTTTCTGGTCATTCAGTAATCCTGAAATCCCGGATTTATCCAGATTGTTATCCGCGGCGTATTTTCCGATGGATCCCACCGTGGCTCCTGTTACCAGATTCAGCAATGAACTGGATGAGTTATTGCTGATGCCTGCAAAAGTCGCAATAGAATTGATGATTCCGCTTACCTTGTCTCCGAAAATCGAAGTGAGAAGATTAGCGATCATGGGATTATTAGAAGCGCCTCCTAATAAATTTCCCAAAATTCCGCTTGACGAAGCTCCGCTTATGGCATCCAAAACACCGGGGTTGTCCGAATTATTGGCTAATCCTCCTACCACAGCAGGGAGTAAACCTCCAATTGCTTTTGATATACCGGATTCACTTTCTCCGAACTGGGATGCTGCCTGTGAAACCAATGCAGGACCCAGCTGCCCTTTAATTAAATCAATGACATTTAAAGACATAATAAATTTATTTTGAGATTAATGTTCTATAAAATTAAACAAAAATCTGTCCAAATGTCACTTTTTTTAAATATTTATTTAAATTCTGTCGGAATTTTTGGAAATTGACAAAATTATTAGTAGGCTTTTGCGAATAACACACGTCTTTTTGAAGGCTTTCCTGAGATCATGGAAACTCCCTCTTCAATGTCGTCATCTAAAGGAATACATCTGATGGTAGCTTTCGTTTCGTCTTTGATCTGCTCTTCTTCTTCAGCCGTTCCGTCCCAGTGTGCATAAATGAAACCTCCTTTTTCTTCAAGAACCGTTTTGAACTCTTCATAAGAATCCACTTTGGTGATATTATCTTTTCTGAAGTTGAAGGCTTTTTCAAAAATATCTTTCTGAATGGTCTTCAATAGTTCTTCGATGTAGCTATCCAGTCCTTCAATAGAACGGACTTCTTTGGTAAGGTTATCTCTTCTTGCAATTTCAACAGACCTGTTTTCCAGATCTCTTGGTCCCATTGCAATTCTTACCGGAACCCCTTTTAGTTCATATTCTGCAAATTTCCAGCCCGGTTTGTTCTGGGTATCGTTGTCAAATTTCACAGAGATTCCCTTTGCTCTCAGTTTAGCCTGGATATCCAGAGCCACTTCACTGATCTGGGCAAGCTGTTCATCTCCTTTAAAGATCGGAACAATCACTACCTGGATCGGAGCCAGGGTAGGAGGAAGTACCAATCCGAAATCATCGGAGTGGGTCATGATGAGTGCTCCCATCAGACGGGTAGAGGTTCCCCATGAGGTAGCCCATGCGTGTTCAATTTTTCCTTCTTTATTGGTGAACTTTACATCGAAAGCTTTTGCGAAATTCTGACCCAGGAAGTGAGACGTTCCTGCCTGAAGGGCTTTTCCGTCCTGCATTAAAGCTTCAATACAGTAGGTCTCGTCAGCACCTGCAAATCTTTCAGAAGGTGTTTTTAACCCCTGAATTACCGGAATGGCCATAAAGTTTTCTGCAAAATCGGCATATACCTTGTTCATTTTTTCGGCTTCTTCCACGGCTTCTTCTTTGGTGGCGTGCGCTGTATGGCCTTCCTGCCATAAAAATTCAGCGGTTCTCAGGAATAAACGCGTTCTCATTTCCCAGCGTACCACATTGGCCCATTGGTTGATCAGGATCGGAAGGTCTCTGTAAGACTGGATCCAGTTTTTATAGGTATTCCAGATGATGGCTTCAGAAGTCGGACGTACGATAAGTTCTTCTTCCAGTTTGGCATCCGGATCTACAATCAGTTTGGAAGGGTTGTCCGGATCTGTTTTTAATCTGTAATGGGTAACCACTGCACATTCTTTAGCAAAACCTTCTGCATTTTTCTCCTCAGCCTCAAACAAGCTCTTGGGCACAAAAAGCGGGAAATAAGCATTAACGTGACCGGTTTCTTTGAATTTTTTATCCATTTCATCACGCATTTTTTCCCAGATTGCATAGCCGTATGGTTTGATCACCATACATCCTCTTACTCCGGAGTTTTCTGCTAAGTCAGCTTTTACAACCAGCTCATTATACCATTTGCTGTAATCTTCGCTTCTTGAGGTTAATTTTGCCATTATTTTTTAAAATTTTTTTAACTTTTGTACATTATTGTAATCTAAAAATAAAAATCTATTTTTGATAGATTTTTTTACCAGTGTTTGGTACATTTTTGGTACAGATTGCAAATATAATTTAAATTAAAAATTTATACGTTATCATGAAAAAAAATATACATAAAAATTTGCTTGGTTTGTTAAAATCCAAAGGGATTTTAGCCATATCGGGCGGATTGCTGCTTGTGTCTTGTGGCGCTCAGATGGGCGGATACACAGAGACAGACGGGGTGTACTATGACCCGAATAAAGATACGCTGCCGGAAGGAGTAATTATCAATGATGGCGGAAACCGTGTAGGTGAATATTACGATTATTATCAGGACTCTAATGTGATTCAGAATGCGGAAGCTAATGCAAGAGAGCGTGATAACAGATATAATTCATGGAGTGATGTCAATCTGAATGTCAATGCTACGGATTCAGACTGGGGTAATTTTGCAGGCTCACAGACCAACTATTATGACAATTCCTGGGGGTGGGGATACCCGTGGGGATGGTATGGCGGTTATAACCCATATTGGGGCTGGAACCGCGGCTGGGGCTGGGGTATGGGATTATCCTGGGGCTGGGGCGGATCGATCGGCTGGGGCTGGGGAGGCTCTATGGGCTGGGGAAGTCCGTACTGGGGCTATGGATATTCTCCTTATTGGGGAGGCTATTATGATCCATTCTGGGGAGGAGGCTACGGTTATCCTTACTGGGGCTGGGGCGGTGGCTACTGGGGCCACGGACATTACAACAGACCGATTTACAGAAGAAGCAGCGGTGGTGGTTTCAGTAATCCCGGCCTAACCAATGCTGTTTACAATACCAATACTTACAGAGGTGGTTTCAGAAACAGCGGTGATGCTGTGAGAAGTTCCAATAGTGGTTTCAGAAGCGGGAACAGTTCAAACGGCGGTTTCCGTAATTCAAATACAAATGGCGGCTTCAGACAGGGGAACACCAATGGAGGTTTCAGACAGGGAAATACCAATGGAGGTTTCAGAAACCAGTCTCAGGGTGGTTTCCGCAATTCGAACTCTCAGCCAAGACCTAATTATAACTACACTCCACAAAGAGATAATAGCGGTTTCAGATCGAATGGCGGTTTCAACAACAGCAATTCAGGCGGCTTCAGAGGAGGAGGTTCTTCAGGTGGTGGCGGAGGCTTCAGAAGCGGCGGCGGAGGCGGCGGCTTCAGAAGTGGCGGCAGATAATTGTAAACTAAATAACTATTAAAAAAATAATGTTAAAAAAATCTTTAGTATTAACGGGCATAGCTGCGGCATTTTTTGCACAGGCTCAGGATGTTTCTGTATTGAGGAATACTGTAGATGTATATTCCGGTTCTCCTATGGTGGGATCAGCAAAATTCAATGCAATGGCAGGAGCTAACGGAGCCCTGGGAGGTGATGCCAATTCACTGCTTACAAACCCTGCCGGTTTAGGAGTAGCTATTTCAGGTGAGGTTTCAGGAACTTTATCCATTGCAGGAAACAGAAACAAGAGTACCTGGAACAGCTCTACGGTCAATTACAGTAAAACAACAACTGATCTTGGAAATGTCGGTGGAGTGATTACTTTTCCGCTAATGACTGAGACGGCCTGGAAGTTTATCAATATCGGTATCAATTATTCCAACCAGTCATTAGATAACTATATAGAATCTCCGGGGAGCAATAATCTGATCACGGATTTCAATGACGGTAAAAGTGCATCACTGGCCGGACATGCCTACAACAGATATGGAAATCTTTCCAAAACAAGCTTCGGGGTAGGTGCCAATTATAATCACAGTGTGTATATAGGTGCCGGTTTAAACTTCTTTGGAGCTTCTCTTGATCAGTATGATACGGCAGTTTTTCAAATGACGGATAACGGATCTTTAGAGTTTTTTGACAGACAGAATACCCCTTTTTCTGAAAGGTCAACCGGTTTTTCCGCTTCCTTAGGGGTTATCGGTAAGTTGAATCCTAATTTCAGAGTAGGTGCATCCATTGAAACACCTACATTCTGGTCAATAGACAGGGAATACAATTTCTATAACGATCCTCAGAGAGGAGATGGTGTTGGCGGAGAAAATAACAAGCTCACCACACCACTTAAAGCAACCGTGAGTGCAGCGTTTGTAGCAAGCAAAAACTTCTCGTTGAATGTAGATTATACGCTGGGAGTTACCAGACCTAAATATAAAGTATACTCAGGAACAGAAAGTGAACTGAACAGTTTCTTTAAAGATAATTATAAGAATGTTTCAGAAGTGAGAATCGGTGCAGAATACAGAATAAAGCAGCTGAGACTGAGAGGAGGATATTCTTATTCTTCCAATCCTTTTGATGCTTTAACGGTAAGCCAGCTGAATCCTGATGCTTCCACTTCGGACCGCTCAAACAGTGACATGATACTGAATGACCGGAATCTGGCTTCTTTCGGTATAGGGTATGACTTTAAGTCATTCTATGTAGATGCATCCTATCAGTACATTACCTCTTCATACAGTAATCCTTATTTAAGAGGTATTGAGACAGGAAATCCTTCTACGGATACGGCTTATTATTCCGGCAGCAGAATTCTGGGATCAGATTATTTTGTGGTAAGCGATGTGAAAAACAACAGAAATAACTTCTTTATTACATTCGGCTGGAAGTTCTAATTCCAGATTGTGTAATGAGTGATTAAATTGAGGCTCCGGACCAATGGTCCGGAGCTTTTTTTATTGGCCGTATTTTTAAGGCTGTGAAAATTAAGTTTACAGGTACTGAAAACTGCTGTAAGATCAGATTATGTTGGGAAAGATAAAAACAGATCAGTATTTATGATTGATGTATTGAGAATTTCCCTCTTTCATCACCGTTTTCAAACCTTTATCCAAACTGAAATGAAATTAATGATGATGTCCCACATGAGAGTGGTTGTGGAAAAGATGCATAACCAGCGCTAAAGAAACGCCTACGATGACCAGACCGATCTTGACCCAGTCGATATTGTGATTCTTGTTGCTTTCAAAAATAATGACGGATGAAATATGAAGAAAAATCCCGCCTACGATAGCCAGAAAATAAGGCTGCAAATCCGGATTGAAATAATTACCCAAAAGCATTCCCATTGGAGAAGCAAGAGCAAAGAGGGCAACGATCAGGAGGGAGGGGTATGATGATCCCTGGCTATCATTTTTCCTGTTGAATAAGAAGGCACCGAGAATGAACGAAATAGGAAGGTTGTGAAATACAATTCCCAGCAGGTAAGGGGAAAGCTCATGCTCTTCATTGGCCAGAGGAATTCCCTCGATAAAGGCATGGACAAATAATCCTACCATTAAAGCAACGGGAAGGATGTTATGCTCATTATGATGATGAAAATGTCCGTGCTCGAAACCTTTCGTCAGTGCTTCAAGGATCATCTGCAGAAGAACTCCTGCAATAACGAATATTCCCAGGCTGCTTCCTGCTTCGGAGGTGTATACCTGAGGAAAAACTTCATTCAGGCAGATCGTAATCAGGAATCCTGCACTCAGGATCAGCAGATTTTTGGCCAGTTTTTCTTTTTTTCCGAAGTGCTTCCCAAGGAATACTCCTGCTATTACACTCAGAATCAGTAAAAGTACCGTAATCATTATTTTTTCTTAAATAGATTAATGCATCTTGGAGAGATGTCTTTAGAGAATTCATTTAACTGATAATCTCCCCAGACTTTTATTCTTTCAAAACCACAGTTTGCCGCATAAGAATGAATCTCTTCCAGTGAATGGAGTTTTACTTTTTCAAAAAAATGAAAAGGTTTCCCATCTGCTTCAAAACGAATGTCTTTGATCACGTGCCGGCCTTCAATCTTTTTAAGGATCTTAAATTCAATATCTCCGCGTGTTACAGAGGCTTCAGGTACTAATGTCCTCCTCACATATTCCTGGTTCAGATAGTCCAGAACGAAATAACCTCCGGGCTTCAGGACATTGTATACGGACTGGAATACTTTTTTATCGTCATTTTCATTGTCGAAATAGCCGAAACTGGTAAACAGATTGAATACTGCATCCATAGGATCGGCATCAATCGGATTTCTCATATCGTGTACATCGAAAATAAGGGTCTGGTTTTCAAACTGTCTGTCGAATTCTATACTCTGTCTGGAAAGGTCAAGCCCCAGTACATCATACCCCAGTTTATTCAGGAATACGGAATGTCTTCCTTTTCCGCAGGCAAGATCAATAATTCTGGATGCTGGCGGCAGCTGAAGGTCTTTCGTCAGTGCTGTAATAAAGTTTTCTGCTTCCGTATAGTCTCTGTTGTTGTAGAGAAGATGATAATAAGGGGTATCAAACCAAGATTCAAACCATTCCATAATACAAAAATAACTAAATTTGCGCTGTTAAAAGCAAAGTATTTTTATTTTGAAGGATAGACAGGCTCAATCGGATTTTGAATTATGATCGTTAATCTTTTAATTTTTAAATCATTAAATCTTTTAACACCTTAAATTATGGATATAGAAAATCTAAAGATTCAGATAAAAACATTCTTCGGGCTGGAACAGGTTTTGGCAGAAGAGATCAAAAAATTGGGAGGAAGAAAGGTAGAAGTGAAAAACAGAGCTGTAAATTGCGAAGGTGATCTCGGCTTTCTTTATAAAGTAAATTATTCGGCAAGGACTGCTTTGAAGATCCTGATTCCTATTTATGAGTTCAAAGCATTCAATCAGCATCAGTTTTATGACAGGCTTTTTAAAGTATCCTGGGAAGAGTTTATGGATGTAGACCAGTCTTTTGCGATTGATGCTACGGTAAATTCCGAAACCTTTAAGCATTCGCAGTTTGTGACCCTTAAAATGAAGGATGCAATTGTAGATTATTTTCAGGATAAGTTCAAGAGACGTCCTAATGTAGAAACAAGATCGCCGGACATTAAATTTCACCTGCATATTGACCGTGAGCTGATTACCATTTCTCTAGATTCTTCAGGAGATGCCCTGTTTAAGAGAGGATACAGGAGAGAGCAGGGGGAAGCACCAATCAATGAGGTTCTTGCCAGCGGAATGCTTCAACTGGCAGGCTGGGATGGGAAAGGAAATTTCCTGGATCCTATGTGCGGTTCGGGAACTCTTCTGATTGAAGCGGCCATGATTGCCATGGATCTTCCGGCACAGATTTTCAGAAAGAGATTTGCATTCCAGAACTGGAAAAACTATGATGCGGATCTGTTTGCCAAGATCAAAGAATTCAGGATCAACAGGGTAAAAGAATTTACGGGAAAAATTGTAGGGTATGATATTGATGCCCGCATGCTGAATGCAGCAAGAATGAATATTGAAGCGGCCGAAATGGAAGATGTGATTGAAGTGAAAAAACAGAATTTCTTCGATTCCAAAAAAGATCTTTTCCCGTTACTGATGGTATTCAACCCTCCTTATGATGAAAGAATTTCCATTAATGATGATGATTTCTATAAAAAGATAGGAGATACGTTTAAAACCCATTACCCGAATACACTGGCCTGGCTGATTTCTTCCGATCTTGAAGCTGTAAAAAAGATAGGGCTTCGTCCGTCAAGAAAGATCAAACTGTTCAACGGAAAACTGGAAACAAGATTCCTTCAGTATGAAATGTATGAAGGAACCAAGAAAGTTCATAAGATTGAAAATTCAAAATAAAATACCAACCTTCCATTCCGGAAGGTTTTTTTATTGGGCAGTCTGTCTTTTTAAATTTTATTTGAAATATCGGAATTCTTTAAATGGTAAAATAAATTAACCTCAGTGTGGGATAATATTTGAAGCTGGAAGTTATGTAAGACATCATTATGATAAGTGCTGATCTCTTTATATTCTTTTTAAATTTTATTTGAAACATTAAAATCCTTTTAAGGTAAAATGAATTAAGGAAAAAATCAAAGATTTTTTATAGGTATAATGCTTTAAGGTAAGACCTTACTTCATATTCTAAAGATCTTACGTCTCCTCATTTTGCCCAATATTTTTGGATAAAACCACGGAATCAGCCCTCAAAATTATTTTTTTGATCCGGCCGGAAGTTCTGATCCGTTTTTTAAAAATCTTATTCTGTTCTGTTTATATTAATCGGATTGCATCCGATTCTATGTTAAATCGTCCCTTCGGAACTCTTTTGAAATAATTCTTTAATTTTGGGTAAATTCAGGATAAAATATGAACTGGGATTTTTTTGAGGTTACAGATTGGATATCAAATGTTGTATCCTTTGGATCATCATCATCTTCAACATTGAATTATGATGACAAACCTAAGAGCGGTAAGAAAATAAAATATCTTACAGAAAAGGCCGCTACTGTTTTCATAGCTATGGCTTCCGTACTGCTGTTTTTTGTTTTTAAAGATCCGCTCCCGCAGGAAAATTACTGTCAGACTCTTATTGTTGCTTCGCTGATTGGTATTGCGGCTTCCGGTATTCTTTTTTTTATTTTGCACATTTTAGAGCTTTATTATTTTAAAAGCCTGTTCAGACTGGTGCTTTTCAGTGGTTCAGCGATTTTATTTTTTATTTCACTGGTACTTTGTGTCTATTTTAAATCCGGTCTTTTTATTTAAATAAAAAGCTCCCTGAAAAAGGAGCCGGGTATTGTAAAAAACGGCTTCGGGCCGGTATCATTTTATAGAGTTGTTTTGGTAAACATCTGAACCGACATATATCCTCTTCCCCAGTTAAAATTCGGATCCGTAGGTGCCCACATGTTAAACCTGATCGTTGAGGCATCTGAGGTAGGCTCTACATAACCATTTAAAGCATAAGTTACATTAATTGGAGTAGCTGTATTATTAACAACAGTATCACCTACCGTAGCATTTACGGAGGCCATTCTTGACGCAACTCCCGTTGAAATGGCAGGTACGGTGTATTTTCTTGATCCGGCCGGAAGTTCTGATCCGTTTTTCAAAAATCTTATTCCGAAATATCCCCCGAAATTGGTTGATATTGTAGTGGTACCGATAGGAACACTGTAAGTGGTAACCAGTTTGGCCTGAGTAAACGGAGGAATGGTGATGGTAATATTTAGTCCTAAATTGAGATTATTTACCGTAGTTCCTGATGTTACAGGCTGATCTACGGGAGCAGCTGCGGTAACGTCAAATACGTTGTCAAGTCTCCAGGCTGTTTTGTCACGCTGCTGATAGGTGATCCATTGGGGAGCAGAAGGAGTTCCGTAATTGGTGTAAAAACCTTCTTCCATATTTACGGTGACATTGGTATTGTAAACAATAAGACCTTTTGCCGGTGAAGGAATTGTAGTTCCGTCGGAAGGAGTGCTCAGGCTGACACGGGGAATGAGCATGCCTTTATTGGTAGCATCAATCTGAAATTTTGCAGAGGCATCCGGTGTTATTGTCCCTAAACCTGCTGATCCGGCTGAGGTAACAATGAAGTCATTGGCGATCTGTGCGGCGGTAGGAACGGCGGCATTATCTTTACTTCCATCCACATGAAGGGTCCCGCTGGGGTTGTTTGTTCCTATTCCCACTTGGGCATATGAGAAAAGACTGAAAGCCAGTAAAATAGGAGTTAAATTTGTTTTCATAAATTATATTATGTTAAAAATGTTTTTAAAAATAATAATATTAATTTAAATTTTTCTTAAAATTAATCAATATTGTATGAATTATTTTTTCAATAATGATTTATGGCTGTTTTTTTGTACTGATCAAAAAATGTTGGATAATCTATGGCAAAGTGTTTGCGGATTCTTTTGTGAATAAGTATTTTTGAAAAATTTTTGATTTGAAGCCTAGTATTTCCATTGTCGTTGCTATTTTTAACCGGAAAGATGAACTTTTTGAGTTGCTCAACTCATTATCTCATCAGACTGACAAAGAGTTTGAGGTCATTATTGTTGACGACGGTTCTTTTATAGATCTTAAGCCCACGATACATAATTTTGAGGGAATGCTGGATGTTAAATATTTCCGTAAAGACAATTCAGGACCGGGGCTTACCAGGAATTACGGGGCAAAAAGAGCTCAGAATGACTGGCTGCTTTTTGTAGACAGTGATGTGATCGTGGAAAAGGATTATATTGAAAATATTAAAAAAGACATTGAGACCATTCCATGTGATGCATTTGGTGGGGCAGATAAGGCTCATAAAGGTTTTAACCTGATGCAGAAAGCCATTTCCTATTCTATGACATCTGTTTTTACAACCGGAGGAATCAGGGGAAATAAAAAGTCGGTTTCTAAATTCCAGCCGAGAAGTTTTAATATGGGAGTAAAGAAATCCGTTTTTGAAAAAGTCGGCGGTTTTTCTGAAATGAGAATTGGCGAAGATCCGGATCTGTCGATGACACTTTGGGAAAATGGCTTTACAACAGCTTTTTTTGATGATATTGCTGTTTATCATAAACGGAGGGTAGACTTTGGTAAGTTTTCAAGGCAGGTGTATCAGTTTGGCTGTGCAAGACCGATTCTCAACCAAAGGCATCCGGATTATGTAAAAATATCATTTGCCTTTCCTACCTTATTTCTGTTAGGATATATTCTGGGCTTTTTAGAGTACATTATGATGAGCAGGGGAATTATCCTTGCATTTTACGGGCTGTACACTTTTATGGTGTTTTTTCACGCACTGGCTGTTACCCGGAATATAAGTATTGCCGGTATGGCGGTAATTTCCACTTATATCCAGATGTTTTCTTATGGCTACGGCTTTTTAAAATCATGGATATTGCTGAATATTTTCAGAATGAAGCCGGAAGATGCTTTTCCGAAGCATTTTCATATAAAAAAATAAAAGCTGCCGGAGATCCGACAGCCTTTGTAACAATAAATTTAAGATATGAATATGGTTTCATGGTTGAGAACGCCTGTTTTCAGCATGCATTCCCGCATTTTTTGATAAGTTCTCTCTATATCCTGATCCAGTCCGATAGAGAATCTGATAAGTCCGTCCGATATTCCCATTGCTTCCCGCTCTTCCTCAGGGATTTCTGATGAGGTGGAGCTTCCTGAACAGGAGAATAGGGTTTTATAAAAGCCTAAGCTTACCGCCAGATAGCCCAGGTTTTCCTGCTGCATCATTTCCATCAGTTCGTTGGCTTTGTCCGTTGTTCCTGCATCCAGTGCCAGCAGGCCTCCGAATCCATAGTCTTCATGCATCATGCTTTTCATCAGCTCATGATCCTTGTGAGATGCCAATCCCGGATAAGAAACCTTTAATCCGTCTTTTTCAAACCGCTCTGCAAGATATAAGGCATTGTGGCTGTGCTGTTTCATTCTGATGTGGAGGGTTCTCAGGTTCTTCAGGATGCTGGCAGAACGGAAACTGTCCATTGTCGGTCCCAAAAGCATGCACGCTCCGTTGTTGACGTTTTTGGTATCATTGATGAATTCCTGGCTTCCGCAGTATACTCCGCCAACAGTGTCACTGCTTCCGTTGATGAACTTGGTAAGACTGTGGATCACAATATCAGCCCCCAGTAGTTTTGGGGAAACAGAAAGAGGGGAGAAGGTGTTGTCTACAATCAGCTGTAAACCATGTTTTTTACAGATCTCAGAAAGTTTTCTAAGGTCTGCCACTTCCAGAAGCGGATTGCTCACACTTTCACAATAGATGATTTTTGTGCTGGGTTTTATGGAATTTTCGATAGATTCAAAATTGCTGATGTCTACGAAAGTGGTTTCAATATTGAAGGGAGGCAGGAAATTTTTTAAAAAAGCATATGTTCCTCCATAAATGGTTCTGCTGGAAATAATATGATCTCCGCTTTTACAGATCTGCATCAGAACGGAGGTAATAGCTCCCATCCCTGATGCCGTTACATTGGCCGCTTCAGTGTTTTCCATCTTAGCCAGAGCCTGTGCCAGATAAAGATTCATCGGGGATGAATGTCTGGAATATAAATAACATCCTTCTGCGTTTCCTTCAAAAGTATCAAACATGGTTTTGGCAGAAAGAAAAGTATAGGTAGAGCTGTCAGAGATCGAAGGGTTTACTCCTCCGAATTCACCAAAATACTGAAGGTCCTGGATCTCATTGGCTGCATTGAAATTTTCCATAAGCTTTAGGTTTTATTGATGGCCTAAATATGCTTTGTTTTCAGAATTATTACAATATAAATTTGAATTTGTAGAATATAAATCTATTATTTGCGTTTTGATTAGAAAATATGTTTATTATCTTTGAAAATGTTAAACTTTTTCCAAAAAATTATCTATGAATTTTGATGAAACAGATAAAAAACTGCTGCTCTTATTACAGGAAGACTGTAAACAAACCACCAAAGAACTGTCTTATAAGCTCGGACTCTCTGTTACGGCGGTATATGAACGGGTAAGAAAGCTTGAAAACCTGGGGGTGATCTCAAAGTATGTGGCTCTTCTGGACCGGCATAAGGTAAACCGTGATTTTATTGTCCTGTGTCATATAAAATTAGCACAGCACAAAAAGGAATTTGTTCTGCAGTTTGAAAAGGAGATCCTGAATCTTAGTGAAGTCACAGAATGTTTTCATGTAAGCGGAGACTATGATTATATCCTTAAAATAGGGGTAAAGGATATGCAGGACTACCGGAATTTTATGCTTACCAAGCTCACGGCATTACAGCATATCGCAAGTACCCACAGCTCATTTATGATCTCTGAAGTAAAAAATACAACCGCAATTGCACTTTGAGCCGTTGGTTCTGATGATTAAATCAGAACACCGTGTTTGGATGAAATAGGTTCCGGAAGATCGGTTTCTCCGCTCATCTGAAGAAGATCAATTTCAATGGTTCTGCATATGGAAAGCATCGGAACATCAAACATCAGCCCGGCAAAAGGATTTTCCGAATAATCTCCTACCAGTTCCATGATGATATAGATCCATCCGATAATAATGCAGAAAGGAATAGAAGCCCAGATTCCGAAATCTCCCAGTTTGGCAAATTCATTCACCAGTCCCAGCGGAAGCAGCATAATAAACAGAATATTGAAGATAAACGCAGTACTGGCGAACTGTCTGGGCGATGGAAATTTTTTGATTCTTTCCGCCTGTCCCTGGAAAGCATAGAATTCATTCAGGCAGGTCTGAAGCTGCATCTGATTGAAATCTGTAATGACATTCATATTTTTCAGCTCATTGATGTCTTTTGCCTGCTGTGAATTCAGGTATGTGGCAAAGTTCTTATAATCGTCCTTGAGATCATATTCTTCTTCCGAAAGGTATTTGTGAAGAAAAATAGGAGCTCTTCCGTAGTCGGGGAATCCCGCTTTGATCAGTCTGTTTCTTCTCAGGTTGATATTTCCGAATTTATTTTCCGAGCTGATGTGTTCCCATTCAGTAGGCACCAGAAGCTGTTCGCGGAAAGTGTACAGCCATGCAATATGGCGGTAAACGATTCTTCTTTTCCGGTCTTCCAGATCGAAAGCTCCTACCTTTTCATTTTGAGTGTCAAAAGCGTAAACCATAGAAGCAAAGGAACGGCTGGAATTGACGATGCCTCCCCAGATCTTTCGGGCTTCCCAAAGCCTGTCATAAGCCTGATTATTTTTAAAGCCTACCAGAAAGGCTTCCGCTGTACCTATCAAAGCTACCGGTACCCAGGGTATGATCATCCACTCCCAATTGAAAAAATAAAAAAGAACGGCAATCAGGGTACACCATATACTGATGAGAATCAGATGAGCGCCGGATAAATTGAGAACCTGTCTGTAATTAACATATTTTGTTGTGATCATAATGCTTCAGGAAATTTGATGTGCATATAAACAAAATGAATACCAAAATGAGGTATCCCTTTGCTTATTAAAATTAATAAAAAAAACCTCTGGAAAATCAGAGGTTTCAAATATTTAATAATGAAGCATTTCTTCTATTTTTTTGCTGAGTTTTTCAGCATTCGGAAGCATTTCTTTCTCCAGAACAAGATTGATCGGAACGGCCGGGACATCCAGCGATCCCATAGTTTCTACCGGAGCATCCAGGTATCTGAAGCAGTTTTTAGAGATGCGGTGGGCAAAAGCTTCTGCGAACGAATTGTTAAGCTGTTCCTCAGTCAGCACGATGCATTTACCATGTGCTTTTACTCTTTCAAAAACAAGTTCTTCATCCAGTGGAATTAAAGTTCTCAGATCGATGACCTCAACTCTTCCATTAAAGTTCTTAGCCGCTTCTTTAGCCCAGTAAACACCCATTCCATAAGTTACCACAACCAGTGTTCTGCCTTTTTCCGTTTCATTCTGATCTGCTTCGATGATCACTTTTCCTTTTCCGAACGGAAGGATATAATCCTCTGCCGGTTCAATGGTCTTGGCATCTTCGGTTCCTGGAACTTTGCTCCAGTACAGACCTTTATGTTCCAGCATAACGACCGGATTCGGATCGTAATAAGCGGCCTTTAGCAGACCTTTAAAATCTGCTGCATTACTCGGATAAGCAATTTTGATTCCTTTTATATTGGCCAGGATACTTTCCACGCTTCCGCTGTGGTAAGGTCCGCCTCCGCCATAAGCACCAATCGGTACACGGATGATATTGCTTACGGGATATTTCCCTCCACTCAGGTAGCTTGATTTTGAAATCTCTGTGATGAGCTGATTGATTCCCGGATAAATATAATCGGCAAACTGAACTTCCACGATAGGCTTTAATCCTACGGCACTCATTCCTGTGGTGGATCCAATGATATAAGCTTCCTGGATCGCCGTGTTGAATACTCTTTTGTTTCCGAATTTTTTACCTAAAGTAACCGTTTCACGGAAAACTCCCCCGATTCTTTCTCCTACATCCTGCCCGTACAGCAAAGCTTCCGGATGTTTCCACATCAGTTCCTGAATGGCGTGAATGGCAGCGTCTACCATAACGATCTTCTCACCATCCGCAGGTTCACGGGTTCCTGTTTCTTCAGTGATTGGAGTGGGCGCGAAAACGTGCTGCATAACCGTTTCTGGCTTTGGATCTTCAGCATTTTTTGCTTTTTCAAAAGCCTCTTCAGCTTCCAGTCTTGCTTTTTTCGTGATCTGTTTTAAAAGATCTTCATCGGTTCCGGATTCCAGCAGGTGTTTTCTCAGGATTTCTCCCGGATCTTTAGCTCTGTGCTTGGTTAAATCTTCTTCGTCTCTATAAAATTCTCTTCTCACCCCGGAGGTATGGTGGCCGATAAGAACGGTTTTTGCACAGACTACTAAAGGTTTTCTTTCGTTTCTTACAAAATCAACCGCTTTCTTCATCGCTTCAAAACTTTCCACGAAGTCTGTTCCGTCTACACGCATTCTGCTGAGACCGGTAAATCCTGCCACAAAATCGTAGGCATCACAGGTTCGGGCTTCTTCTTTGGTTACGGAAATTCCCCATTCATTATCCTGTACAAGGAATATGACCGGAAGCTGATGCAAAGCGGCAAATTGCAACGCTTCACTTACTTCACCTTCCGTTACAGAGTTGTCTCCAAGACTGCATACAACAACCGGGTTGTTTTCGAAATTCTGTAAATTGAATTCCTGGATGTATTTTATTCCCTGAGCAACCCCAGTTGTAGGAATGGTCTGCATTCCTGTGGCTGAACTCTGGTGAATGATCTTTGGCTTGTCTTCATCCCTGCTTGAAGGATGGGAATAATACGATCTTCCTCCGGAAAAAGGATCTTCTGCTTTAGCAAGTAGCTGAAGCATCAGCTCATAAGGTTCAAAACCTATTCCTAAAAGAATACTTTCGTCCCTGTAATAAGGGGAAACCCAGTCTTCTTTTGTTAGCTGATAAGCGGTAGCCAGCTGGATGGCTTCGTGACCTCTTGAAGTACTATGAACATATTTACATATATTTCTGTTTTCTTCATAGATGTCTGCCATTGCCTTAGCCAGCATCATATGATTGTATGCTTTTAGCAGGATATCCTGAGAAACCTTTTCGTGAAGTGTATTTTCCATAGATAGCAAATATACATAAAAAAACAAAATACTAACAAGTGTTAGTATTTTGTATGGAATCCCAGGATCAGGAGCTTATTCCCTGATCACTTTTTTAGAAATGATATCTTTTTCAGTTTTTATTTCAATGATATAAATTCCTTTGGTGTAGGACGACAGATTTACAGGTTCTTTCTCATTGTTGATAATTCCGGTCTGTAATTTTTTACCGGAAAGGTCATAGATGGTATATGCTGATCTTTTAGGTGCTTTCAGGATGTTGGTGATATCCTTTGTAATGCTTGGTGCTACGGTAATTCCTCCTGGGTTTCCGGCTTCCTGGGTTCCTAAAATGGAGGTATACCCCGTTACAATAATTGAATAATTTTGGGGTGCCGTAACCGGAGAGGCAACATTATTTACCAGTGTTCCTTTATGAGTTACTTCAATTCTGTATTTTCTGCCTGCGACAGGGGCATCAACGATAACCTGTTCTACATTGTCTACGTTGTTGTCTCCTTTAACAGCTGTATTCGGGCTTGTTGGATTTAATTTCCACGGAAGATAGGAAACTCCTGTTTCAGTATCAATGATTCTTAAATCAAGATCATTCACCAGCCTCGATGCCCTGTTGTTGTGTGCGTCTGCCCAGGCTATATTTGCAGGTAGCTTATATTCCGGATCAATCCAGGAAATGGTTACTTTAAGTGGTTCGCTGCCGGAAGCAAGAACTGCCTTTTTATTATTACCTCCGTTGTTTAATATTTCATCGTTGAAAATAATTGTATTATTTGATTTGGCCACTAAAAGTTCAGCTCCTTTTTTTGCGTTGATAAATCCCCATCCGAATAACGGATCCGGACCTGCATTTCCCGCTTCGGAAGCTGAATGGATCATTAAGGTTTTTGCAGAAGCGGCATTGAATTCGCTGTTAAACAGTTGTTTGCTGATCTGAGTCCAAAGACCGATAATTCCGGTTACAACCGGTGCTGAATAGGATGTACCACTGCCAACAATCAGGCTATGACTTCCTGTTGTATTTTCTGCAGTTGCGGCACTGCCTACACTGGTTCCGACAGCTGATATATCCGGTTTTATACCTCCGTCATCTCTTGGCCCTGCACTGCTGTAATCTGAATGTACAACATCAGCAGCTGTAACATACCTGCCATCATTGGCTGTGATAATATCCGTAGCTCCTACCACGATAATGTTTTTTGCCACGGATCCGGTGCCGATACAGTCGTATCCAAGACTGCAGCTTACAGCAGGCAGGGTGTCTGTGGCAGCAAACTGTACCGGGCTGGAATTATTTATGTAGTAGTTAAGATAGCCGGCAGTTTCGGGAGATCCCGGCCCTGATTTGAAGGAATTTCCTGAAGATTTTACAATGATATAGGAAGGATTGTTATAAACGATCTGATCATAATTCTGATCATTCGTATGATAGGTTCCCTGTAAATCATATGAAGTATCCGGGCTGGTGAATTTTCCGGTCCATACCCAGGCCGCAGATCCGTTCACGAGTGCTTCAATCCAGCCTGGGTTGGTTCCGTAGGAATGATTGGATATTTTAGGTTGTGCTGCAAGTATTTTTTGAAATATTGTACTTGTAGAGGTATTTCCCGGTAAGATAGTAGTGTTAAAAGAATAAGAGTCCATTGTTGAATTTTTGGCAATACCCTGGAAATTGATCGTTTTGGTGCTTCCATCATTAAAAGTTACCGTTTGCGTATAAGCTCTTGCTCCGATAAATCCGGCCACACCGGTAGCATGCGAGCTGTAACTCATTGAGCTGGCTTCTTTATTGGTAATTCTGTTGGGAATATTGTTAAAAAATGAATGTCCTGCAAATACCCTTCCTCCGTCAAAAACCGTGAATTTGATATTCTCGCCGTTAAACGATCCGGTTAATCCGCTTACAGTACCATTCTGAAGAAAATCAGAATTGGAGTTTTTAATCTGATCCATATCCTGATTCTGCAGAAAGTAAGGTTCGCCGTCAGGATTAAATCCGGCAAGGCGGGCTCTCTGTTCTTCTGTTTCTTTTTGTGATTCAGTATTCCATGCGGAACTTCTGTGGTGTTTTGAAACATAAGAGTCAAATTTTTCATTATTCTCTTTGTTTTGTTTTTCAAACTCTCTTTTCAAGGCATCATTGTTATTTTGAGCATAAGCAAAAGAAATAATCAATGTGCTGACAGAAATAAAGATTTTCTTCATAATGTTTATAAGTTTAATATGAATACTTGGAAGATTTTCTGTCTTTAAATGTATGAATTAAACATTATGTTGCTTTATTTTGTGTGAATTTTGTTTGTTTTTGTTTAAAATGTGAATTAATTTTCAATTTTTGGTTCAAAATTTTATTTATATTGTATTGATGTGTGTTTTTAATTTTATGAGAAATTGTTTAAAAGGTAACTGTTTTATAGATTTTTTAGCCGGAATTAACCCATAAAAGAAAGGGATACTAACATTTTGTTAATATCCCTTTTAAAGACAATATTGAATTAATGATTATTCTTTGATCACTTTTTTAGAAATAACGCCCTTACCGGTCTTTATTTCAATAATATAAATTCCTTTGGTGTAGGAAGACAGATTTACAGGTTCTTTCTCATTGCTGATAATTCCGGTCTGTAATTTTTTACCGGAAAGATCATAGATGGTGTATGCTGATCTTTTAGGTGCTTTCAGGATGTTGGTGATATCTTTTGTAATGCTTGGTGCTATGGCAATTTCTCCCGGGTTTCCGGCTTCCTGGGTTCCTAAAACAGAGGTGTATCCCGTTACGATAATTGAATAATTCTGGGGTGCCGTAACCGGAATGGCAGCATTATTTACCAGCGTTCCTTTGTGGGTTACTTCAATTCTGTATTTTCTGCCTGCGACAGGGGCATCAACGATAACCTGTTCTACATTGTCTACGTTGTTGTCTCCTTTAACAGCTGTATTCGGGCTTGTAGGATTTAATTTCCACGGAAGATAGGAAACTCCTGTTTCAGTATCAATGATTCTTAAATCAAGATCATTCACCAGTCTCGATGCCCTGTTGTTGTATGCATCTGCCCAGGTGACCGTTGCAGGCAGTTTGTATTCCGGGTCAATCCAGGAAATGGTTACTTTAAGAGGTTCGCTGCCGGAAGCAAGAACTGCTTTTTTATTATTACCTCCGTTATTAAGTGTTTCGTCATTGAAAATAATTGCATTATTTGATTTGGCCACTAAAAGTTCAGCTCCTTTTTTTGCATTGATAAATCCCCATCCGAATAATGGATCCGGGCCTGCATTTCCCGCTTCGGAAGCTGAATGGATCATTAAGGTTTTTGCAGAAGCGGCATTGAATTCGCTGTTAAACAGTTGTTTGCTGATCTGAGTCCAAAGACCGATAATCCCGGTTACAACCGGCGCTGAATAGGATGTACCGTTGCCAACAGTCAGGCTTTGACTTCCTGTTGTATTTTCTGCAGTTGCGGCACTGCCTACACTGGTTCCGACAGCTGAAATATCCGGTTTTATACCTCCGTCATCTCTTGGCCCTGCACTGCTGTAATCTGAATGTACAACATCACCGGCTGTGGCATATCTTCCGTCATTGGCTGTGATAATATCCGTAGCTCCTACCACGATAATGTTTTTTGCCAGTGATCCGTTACCGATACAGTCGTATCCAAGACTGCAGTTTACAGCAGGCAGGGTGTCGGTAGCGGCAAACTGCACCAGGGTATTGTTACTTTTGTAGTATTTAAGATAGGCGGAACTCCCCGGAGCGTCTGGTCCTGATCCAAAATAATTTCCTGAAGATTTTACAATGATATAGGAAGGGTTATTATAAACGATCTGATCATAATTCTGATCATTTGAAAAATAAGTTCCCTGCAAATCATATGAAGTATCCGGACTGCCGAATGCTCCGTTCCAGACCCAGGCCTTAGATCCGTTCACAGTTGTTTCAGCCCAGCCCTGATTGGTTCCGTAGGAGTGATTGGATATTTTGGGTTGCGCTGCTATTATTTTTTGAAATACTGTGCTTGTGGAAGTGTTTCCCGGTAAGGTAGTGGTATTATAGGTATAGGAGTCCATTGTTGAATTTTTGGCAATGCCCTGAAAATTGATCGTTCTGGTACTGCCATCAGTAAAACTTACCGTTTGTGTATAGGGCCTTGCTCCGATAAACCCGGCTACACCGGTAGAATGGGAGCTGTAATTCATTGTGCTGGCTTCTTTATTGGTAATTCTGTTGGGAATATTGTTAAAGAATATATGTTCTGCAAATACCCTTCCTCCGTCAAAAACGGTAAATTTAATATTCTCGCCGTTAAATGATCCGGTTAATCCATTTATGATACCGTCCTGAAGAAAATCAGAATTGGAGTTCTTAATCTGATTCATATCCTGATTCTGCAGAAAATAAGGTTCACCGTCAGGATTAAATCCGGCAAGGCTGGCTCTCTGTTCTTCTATTTCTTTCTGAGTTTCAGCGCTTCGTTTGTTTCCGTATGCTTTTGCAACATAAGAATCGAACTTAGCGTTGTTTTCTCTGTTCTGTCTCTCAAACTCTTTTTTTAACCCTTCATTGTTTTGCGCACTTATTAAAGCAAAGGCTAAAGTGCCGACCAAAAGTAAATGTTTCTTCATGATGACTGATAAAATATTAAAAATTATAACGGGTTAAAGATAGTGTTAAATATTTATAAACTAGGTTTTTTAATATATATAATTCTAATTTTCACGTTGATTAATTGTTGATTAATTGTTATTTTGAATTGTTTTTAGTAATATTTTAATTTTGTTTTTTTTATGTATTCGTAAAAACTGTATTGCATGCGCTTTTACTGAAAGATAATATTTAGAAAAAAATGAAGTAACTTTACATTCTCTTTTTTAAAAAAGTTAGAAAATTATATGTATTTAATTTTTGATACAGAAACAACCGGTTTACCTAAGAATTTCAATGCCCCGCTATCAGACTCAGACAACTGGCCGAGAATGGTTCAGATCGCATGGCAGGTTCATGATGATGACGGGAATCTTATTGAAAACCAGGATTATATTATAAAGCCGGAAGGGTATGATATCCCATTTAACGCAGCCAGGATTCACGGGATTACAACTAAGATTGCCAATGAAGAAGGCCGCGATCTTCAGGAGATTCTGGAAGAATTTTCAAAAGTACTGGAGAGAGTAAGAGTTGTATCCGGACATAATGTAGAATTCGATTATAATATTGTAGGAGCTGAGTTTTACAGGAAAAATATAAAAGATAATCTTCAGGAAAAACCCAGGGCAGATACCATGATTCTGGGAACGGATTTCTGCCGGCTTGGCGGAGGAAGAGGGGGAAGATTTAAACCTCCCAAACTTGAAGAACTTTACGAGAAATTATACGGACATAAATTTGATGAAGCGCATAACGCTGCTGCCGACGTAAATGCCACGGCACAGGTCTTTTTCGAAATGATGAGGATTGGTGTGATTCCTTCAGAAGTGCTGAAGATTTCTGAAGATCAGCTGGCCTATTTCAAAACGCTTTATCCGGATCCTGTCAAGCCTTTCAGTATTGTTATCAGAAGACAGGTTGCTGATTTCAATAACAAGAAAAAGCAACAGGATTTTGGAAGTATTGATGAGATCGATCTCGGGCAGTATTTCAATTTTGATAACCATAGTGTTTTCTCTACATTATCCGCTACTTCAAGCATCAACGATCTGATTAAAAGAGCATCGGATGACAATTTTCCAGCAGTGGGAATGGTGGATCTGGGTAATATGATGGGAGCCTTTAAATTTGTTTCTGCCGTAGAAGCTGCCAATGGAGACCGCGCGAAAAAACATAAAGAGTTTTTGGCAAAAAAGCAGGAAGCGGAAGAAAACGGAAAAGAGTTTAATGAGCCGGAACCCGTTTCAGAACCGTTGATTCCAGTGGTTGGCTGTGAATTTTATATTTCAGACCGGTATGAGCAGAAGCAGTTTACCAAAGACGATCCGGACAGAAGAACGCAGGTTGTCCTTCTGGCTAAAGATTTTAACGGCTATAAAAATCTGGCAAAACTCTCAAGTATCGGTTTCTTAAAAGGATTCTACTTTGGGGTTCCCAGGATAAGCCGTGAGCTGATCGCCCGGTATAAGGAGGGAGTGATTGCACTGACGTCCGGGATTCACGGAGATATTCCGGATGCAATTCTTAATACCGGTGAGCAGAAAGGGGAAGAACTTTTCAAATGGTGGAAAGACACCTTTGAAGATGATTTCTATGTTCAGATCCAGAATCACAAACTGCCGGAAGAAGAACACTTGAATGAGGTTTTACTGTATTTTGCAGATAAATATAACGTCAAGATTTTAGCCCAGAATGAAACCTATTATACCAATAAAGATGATTCCAATATCCAGGATATTGTAAGCTGTATCAAAGACGGTGAAAAGCTGTCAACTCCGGTTGGTAAAGGATTTGGGAAAAGGAGAGGTCTGGCAACAGGAGAATATTACATTAAAAATTCCGACGAGATAAAAGAAGCTTTCCTGGCTTATCCGGATGCGTTTGAAGCTTATGAAGAATTTACGGCTAAATTCAAACCCTATACTTTAAAAAGAGACGTTCTCCTTCCGAAATTTGATATTCCGGAAGAGTTCATCCATGCTGAAGATGAGGTAGACGGTGGAAAAAGAGGGGAGATGGCCTACCTTACCCATCTTACTTATGAAGGGGCAAAAAAAAGATATGAAGCGACGGGGATTACGGAAGATATCAAAGAACGTCTCGACTTTGAGCTTGAAGTAATTGCGAATACAGGTTATCCGGGATACTTCCTTATTGTACAGGATTTCTGTAATGAAGCAAGGAATATGGGAGTCTGGGTAGGTCCCGGAAGGGGATCTGCTGCTGGTTCTGCGGTGGCATACTGTATCGGGATTACCAATGTTGACCCTATTAAATATGATCTCCTTTTTGAGAGATTCCTGAATCCTGAAAGGATTTCAATGCCTGATATCGATATCGACTTTGATGATGAAGGAAGGGATAAGATTATCAAGTGGGTAATCGATAAATACGGACAGAGCCAGGTGGCACAGATCATTACTTACTCTGTTTTGGGTGGGAAATCTGCAATTAAGGATGCCGGAAGAGTGCTTGATGTTCCTATTCCCGATACTAATAATATTGCAAAGCTGATTCCCTCCACACCGGGAATGAATATTGCCAAAGCTTTGGCTAAATACGATAAACTGAAGCCGGAAGAACAGATGCTTGTTGATGAAATGAGATTTGTTCTGGACAGTCCCGGGGATCCTCGTCACGATGTTCTTGCAAGTGCGAAAAAGATGGAAGGATGTATCAGGAATACCGGGATCCACGCCTGTGGGGTTATTATTACACCTGAAGATGTAAGTAATCTTGTTCCGGTAACCATTGCGGCAAAAGATGCCGATATTCTGGTTTCGCAGTTCGATAACTCGGTGGCGGAAAGTGCCGGCCTTCTGAAAATGGACTTTCTGGGGCTAAGAACCCTTACCATCATCAAGGATGCTTTAAAACTGGTTAAAGCCAGATACGGACTTGATATTGATCCGGATCTTATTCCGCTGGATGATACAAAAACCTATCAGCTATTTAAAGAGGGAAGAACAGTGGGGATTTTCCAGTATGAAAGCCCGGGGATGCAGAAATACATGAGAGAGCTTAAACCGACCGTTTTTGCCGATCTTATTGCAATGAATGCACTGTACCGTCCGGGACCTATCAAATACATCCCGAACTTTATCAACAGGAAGCACGGAATTGAAGAAATTGTCTATGACCTTCCTGAAACAGAAGAATATTTAAAAGAAACCTACGGAATTACCGTTTATCAGGAGCAGGTAATGCTTTTGTCACAGAAGCTGGCCAACTTTACAAAAGGTGAAGCTGATACCCTCAGAAAAGCAATGGGGAAAAAGCAGATCGATGTTCTGAATAAAATGTACCCTAAATTTATTGAAGGAGGAAGAAAGAATAATCTGAATGAAGAACGGCTTGAAAAGATCTGGAACGACTGGAAAGCCTTTGCAGAATATGCATTCAACAAATCCCACTCAACCTGTTATGCGTTTATTGCCTACCAGACCGCGTTTTTAAAAGCGAATTACCCTGCCGAATATATGGCGAGTGTGATGAGTAATAACATTAACAATACAGACTCGATTACCATGTTCATGGAAGACTGTAAAAGTATGGGAGTAGATGTTCTGGGACCTGATGTGAATGAATCGCAGTACAAATTTTCGGTAAACGAAAAAGGACAGATCCGTTTCGGACTGGGAGCGATCAAGGGAATAGGGGAAGGACCGAGTGAGGCGATTACCAGGGAAAGAGAAAATGGCAGATTCAGAAATATATACGATTTCTTCGAAAGAATACTCCCTTCCCAGATGAACAAAAGGGTAGCGGAAAGTCTGGTGCTGGCCGGAGCGTTTGATGAACTGGACGTTTTCCACAGAGGTCAGTATTTCGATATTGATATGGCCGGGAAAACCAATCTGGAAAGACTGATCAGATATGGACAGAGCTTTCAGGAAAGCAAACATGAAATGGAAAACTCCCTGTTTGCCGATTTTGCGGAAGAAGTACAGATTGAGCAGCCTAAACTGGCTCCATGCCCGGAATGGCCGAATATGCATAAGCTGAATAAAGAAAAAGAAATCATAGGATTCTATCTTTCTGCACATCCGCTGGATGAGTTTAAATATCAGTTTCAGTTCATGCAGGGGCAGCTTTCCAAAAAAGCGGTACTGGAAAAAGGAGAAGACGAAAAAGTAACAACAGATGAAGCACCTGTGCTGGAAGCAGATACCCAGGATGAGTCTGTGGATCTCACGGAAATAATATCGGATGATCTCACTGCCGGAGAAGAGGAAGTTGTGGAAGAAACTGTGAAAAAGGCTGAACCCAAAGGAAATTTCATGTTCCTGAATCTGGATGAGGTAGATGCTTATAAAGAACAGGCTTTCTCCGGTAAACAGGAAGAGCTTTTTGAGGAGAAAAAGAAAGACTGGAAAACCATTCAGAAAGAAAGAGAGAACGGTGGAGGCGGAAAAGAATATACCGTAGCCGGACTGATCACCGAATACAGGGTTCAGGATGGATTCCGGAGCGGAGAGAAAGTGGCTTTTGTTACCCTTGAAGATTACTCAGGATCTTATTCTTTCAGGCTGGGAGACCGGGATTATATGCGTCTTAAAGAAAAGCTCGAAGTTCAGAGGTTTGTTATTTTTAAAATAAAATTTGCCCAGGTAAAAGACGGGCGGGTTTTTGTGAATGTAAACGATGTCATTGAGCTGCAGGAAGCTTTCGAAAGATTTGCCAAAAGTATTTCTCTGGTAATGGATGTGATGGATGTAAGGCCGGAAGATCTGGATTTCTTCAGAACAGTTCTTGACAGGAATAAAGGGAATCAGAAACTGAAATTCTTTATCCGGAATGTAGAAGATGATTCCCATATTGAAGTACAGTCTATGAAGCATTCCGTAGATCTGAACGGGGATCTGATCAAAGAGATTCAGCTTTTGAACAAATATGAGTTCTACCTCAACTAAAAATATAAAACAGGAGAAATGTAAAACGGCTTTTTGCCGCTTTTTTTGTTTTTATTCAGCAGTTTAAAGTGAATAGTCTATAAAATTTATCAGGAATTATTTTATGTTAAATTGTATTTTTCTCCACTTAGAGATTTAAATTGATTTTGATTTAATTTGTTAATAATCAGTATTTTATATTTTAACTCTATATTGTGAAATATTTGTTAAAATTAAATTAATGTTTAAATTTTGATATAATATATAAGTATTTTGAATATTATAATTTAATATTTTAAGATAAATTTTGATATTTGATTAAATATTTACTTACTTTTACCTCCCTAATTTTTATTTTACGAAGTATGAAAAAACTTTTACAAACGTGTATGCTGACTGCGGGAATATGGTCATCAGCACAAACCACCCTTATATCGCCCACGGTGAATAATGGAGGATTTGAATCCGGTACTACCGGTTGGACAGTTGTAAATGGTACAGAAACCAACAAATGGCAGGTAAGTACTGATGCAACTGCGGGATTTTCCGGAACAAATTCTGCTTATGTTTCTAATAGCGCAAGTGCGCCGTTTGCACATGCTTATACGGATACAAGTAGCTCTACGGTATTCATGTATAAGGATGTAACTTTTCCGGCAGGAGATGTAAAGGCTAATTTAACTTTTAAAACCCTTGTTCAGGGGGAAGGTACTTCTACTCTTTATGATTATCTGAGAGTATATCTGGTGCCTGCAACTTTTACTCCGGCGGCAGGTACTGTACCAAGTACAACAACCTATCCGAATAACTGGACATTCAACTTGAAGGGAGCCTCATGGACTGATCAGAACGTCAGTATCCCTCTTGGAAATTCTTCCGCTCCGGTTACCATGCGTCTGGTATTTATGTGGAGGAATGATTCATCAGACGGTACACAGCCTCCTGCTGCTATCGATGATATTACATTAGTTTCAAGCCCTCCGGGTAACTTTGTATCGGTTGCTACCGGAAACTGGAATGCGGCTTCAACATGGGATGCCAATGCTGTACCAACAGTCTATGACCATGCCACTGTTAATACCGGGCATACGGTTACAATAGATGCATCCAGCATGGGAGCCAACAACCTGACTGTAAAAGGAACTTTAGCTTATGGATCCACTCCAAGTTCGTTTGCTGTGAATGGTAACCTGAATATAAACCAGGGAGGTGTTTTCAATGTTTTTAACGGAACAACAGGAAAAACACTGAATGTAACCGGAAATATTGTTAATGATGGAACGATGGATCTTTCTGTGGGTTCCACAAGTTCAGGAAACCTTACACTTAACGGTACTGCCGTACAGTCGGTTTCCGGAGCAGGAACATTTAATAACGGTGTCATCAGAAACTTAACTTTTTCTAATACCAGCACTGCAATTCCTAACATTAACTGGTCGTTCGATAATATTAAGGTTGCCTACAACCTGAGTATGACCGGTGCGAGAGTGAATTTAGGAAACTATAAAATGACATTCGGAAATAATGCGGCGGGGAATACTCTTACTGCTCCAAGCGGAACAGGGTTTTTACCTGGAGCTAAATTCTCAAGATACTGGGCGGCTACCGGAACGGGAAGTAGCATTAGTGCGGGAAGTGACCCTACATCTACATCAAGCAAATATCCTTTTGTAACAGCAGCAGGTGTTGACAGATCTATGTTTATTACCAGAACTAACGCTACGGGAGCTGTGGCAGGAGAACTTGCAGCAATATACAACGATGCCGGTACAATGACTTCAGGTCTGAGTATTGCAGATGGTGCTTATACCGTTACAGACAGATATAACGGAAACTGGGCTGTATCTAATGAAGGAACATCTGTAAGTGCAGGTTCTTATTCTGTGGCCCTGCTTGCGCCGGGAGCTTTTCTTGCTGTCAATGGAAACAGCAGAATAATAACTGCCAACAGTGCTTTAGCCGGAGCTCATCAGAATGGAACAACAACGCCTGGAGCACAGCGTATAACCCTTCCTCAGGCTGATCTTCTGGCTGCTCCGTTATATATAGGTATTGCCAATTCAGATATACCGTTTGCTTCTGTTGCGAGCGGAAACTGGAATAATGCAGCTACCTGGAATAAAGGTTCAGTGCCGGTATGTACAGATGCTGTAATCATTTCCAATACCCATAATGTAACGGTAAACTCTGCTGCCAGCGTTTCTAAAAATGTAACGATTAATACAGGAGGAACTCTTACCATCGCTTCAGGAGATCTTACCGTGGGATGTACCAATAAAAATAATGTACTGGCTAATAATGGAACACTTACTGTTTCCGGAGGTACACTGAATGTAAATGGTAACATCAACAGTACATCTGCATCTACATTTAATCAGTCCGGAGGGGAAATTGTTGTGGATGGTAATGATGGAGGTGCTTCGGCAACTTCAGTAGCTTCAGGAACTCCAATCGTTCTGCTTAGCACCAGTAACATTAACTGGACAGGTGGTAATTTCACGGTGGTAGACCCTCATGCAAACTCTACTTCTACATCAGCTTTCTCTTATAGTAATAGCTCCAGCGTAGAAGTTTCCACTGCTCATACCCTGAAGTTAGGAAACGGAGTATCCACCGATGCAGGAGGAAACAGTGCTGCCCAGTTCAAAATGGATACCTATACAAGTACAGGAAGACTTAATTTAGGTAATCTTGAAATAAACACCCTGACAGGTACCAACAGAAATGTAACGATTCCTTATACTACACCGGTTAAAGGAAACGTAACTATATTCTCCGGCTCAGAATATGCAGGAGGATCAGTACTTGCAGTAGGGGGTAATCTGGTGAACAATGGTACATATACAAGTACCAGTACTTTACAGATGGCTTCTGCTACCGGTACTAATTTGGAGGCTTCAACCCAGGCTCAGAGCATATCAGGAACAGGAGTATTCAGAAACGCAGCAACAACTGCTACTGCTAATATTGCCAGTCTTACAATCAACAACTCAAATGCTGGTGGAGTTACACTAAATGTTCCATTATCAGTAAGCGGAACTCTAACACTTACAGCAGGAAAGGTAAATACGACTTCTGTTAATTTACTGACTTTAGGAACTGCAACTGCAACAGGAACTTTATCAGGTGGATCAAATTCAGCCTATATTAACGGACCTTTTGCCAGAACTATTGCTAATAACAATACAAGCTATGTACATTATCCGGTAGGAAAAACAACGTATGCGCCAGTTTGGTTATCTCCGGCTACTACCGCTGTTTCCAATATGAAAGCAGAAGCTTTCGATTCAAACTCAGGAACAGCTGAAACCGGTCTTGTTAATCTTTCTGCAAAAAGATGGGAAGCTCCACTGGTTTCCGGAACAATCACAAGCATTAATGTGAGACTTGGAGAGGCAGGTATTCAGAATATCAGCCTTCCTGTAATGGCTCCGGCAGCTTCAGGTGTTTATGCAAAAGTACTTGGTAACACCGGAACTTTTGCCGCCGGCACATCTACTTCTCCTAACACGATCCAGTCTACTACCGCAGCAGCTTCTGCTGATTATACAGGATTCCTGGCTTATGCGGAAAAAGATCCTAATCTTGCAACAGGTGAAACAGCACTTAATCAAAAAGCAATAAAAGTATATCCAAATCCTTTTGCTGATGTTCTGAATATTTCAGATGTGAAGAACGTAAAATCAGTTTCTGTGATCGATATTTCAGGAAGAGTAGTGAAGACAATCGACAGTCCTTCTTCTGTTCTTCAGCTTGGAGATTTGAAGCAGGGAATGTATCTGATTTCTCTGCAAATGAAAGACGGATCTGTACAGACAGTAAAAACTATTAAAAAATAAATTTTTTAGTATTAATCAGTGTTTTATGAATAGCGGCCTAATAGGTCGCTATTTTTTTTACGATATATTCAAATAAATTATTAATTTAACGAAAAATTTAAACTTAAAAATAATATGAAAAGAATTTTATTTTGGAGTATGCTTCTGATAAGTATATCCATGAATGCCCGGGTAGAGACAGGAAATCTCTCTCCGGATAAGAAAGAATTTAAGGCCCGGAATAAAGCATGGAACCCTCCGGCTAATGATGATTGTGAGAATGCAGTACAGCTTACTGTGAATTCAGATATGAATTGTAGTGTTTCCGTTGCGGGAACAACCCTGGATGCTACGGATTCAGGCTGGGATCCTGATACCTGCTACGGAAATCCTGATGATGATGTCTGGTATAAATTTACAGCAACAGCTTCCACTCATGTCATCTCTCTCAGAAATATCGTTTCGGTAGGAAGCGAGAATTCAACAGATATGTATTTCCAGGTGTTTAGCGGAACCTGTGGTAACCTCACCAGTATTGAATGCTCAGATCCTGAAGAAAACATTGTGAGAGAGCTTACTGTGGGAGAAACTTATTACATCAGGGTTTACAGTTATTACGGAGAGGGTAGGGCTCAGAATTTTAATATCTGTGTAGGAATGCTTCCTTCACCTCCTGCAAATGACGATTGTTCAGGAGCAGTAACCCTGTCTGTGAATGCAGATCTGTTTTGCGGTAATAAAACGTCCGGAACTACAATGGGGGCTACCGATTCGGGAGTTGATCCGTGTGAAGAAGGCCTGCCTGATGACGATGTTTGGTATAAGTTTACTGCAGTAGGGACTTCTCACATTGTCTCACTGAGCAACACGGATTCTATTTTTGGTTATGATTATCCAATTTTTGAAGTATTTAGCGGAGCATGCGGAACTTTGTCCAGTATCGGATGCTCAGAGTATGAGAGTTCTCGTGTATTTACCGGATTAACTCCCGGAGAAACCTACTATGTACGGGTATTCGGAGATGAGGACGGATATGTTACTTTTGATCTCTGTATAGGCACACTTCCCGTAGTTGCTCCTGTGAACGATGAATGTTCAGGAGCGGTAACGTTAACGGTAAATCCGGATATGAACTGCGGCAGTAAAATGTCAGGCCATACTGTGGAAGCCACGGATTCGGGGGTTGATCCTTGTGATGGTGAACCGGATGATGATGTATGGTATAAATTTACAGCAACAGGTGAATCTCATGTTGTTACCGTAAGTAATGTTAATACCCTCAGCGGATATGACGGAGCTCTTTTTGAGGTGTTCAGCGGTTCATGCGGCACACTTACCAATATCGTATGTTCAGATTATGAAGACTATCAGGTTGTGAGCGGGCTTACTCCGGGTGAAACTTATTACATCAGGGTATTCAGCAGTTATAATGAGAGGATTACCTTTGATATATGCATAGGGACGCTGCCTCCCGCACCGGCCAATGATGCCTGTTCAGGAGCTTTGGCTGCAACAGCATTCCCTTATAGCTATACTCAGACGGATGCGGCAGGAGCTACCAATAATGACGGGTTTATTGAGACCTGTACAGGTAGTGGAATGAATGACGGAACATGGTTTACATTTACAGGCAACGGGAATACTTTTGATATTTCGGTTACCTTACCTTCAGGAAGTAGCTTTGACCCTGAGATCGGGGTATACAGTGGAAGCTGTGGGAACCTGGAATGCGTGGGAACTGCGGATCTGGGAGGCTCAGGAGGAGCGGAAACCATTTCTGTTCCTACAACGGCCGGAACCGTTTATTATGTGAACGTAGGCCATTACAGCAGTTCATCGGATAATATGGAAGGAGCCTTTACCATTGCAATTAAAAACGGTTCTCTCGGAACTTCAGAAGTGTCCGTGGAAAAAGAGAAGATCAGGGCATATCCGAATCCGTTTAGCGAAACACTTAATATTACAGATATTTCAAAAGTACAGTCCATCACTGTTTCTGACAGTTCCGGAAGACAGGTGAAAAATATAGCTGCACCATCTTCTGTACTTCATTTGGGAGATTTAAAACAGGGAATGTATTTTATTTCGTTAAAAATGAAAGATGGATCAATGCAAACGATTAAAGTTATTAAAAAATAGTATAAAATTAGTTATTTTTAATTATTTAATAAATATCAGCCCTAAAGGCTGATATTTATTAATAAATTATGCGTAATTATTATTAATTTAACTGGTGAAATTAAATTGTAATTATTATGAAACGAATTTTACTTTGGTGCTTACTGCCGGTAAGTATAATCTTACATGCTAAGGTAGAGATAGGTACGTCATCCTTTGAAAAAAAGGAACCCGGTGAACGGAATAAAGCCTGGAATCCTCCTGCTAATGACAATTGTGAGGATGCAGTTCTTCTTACGGTAAATTCAGATCTGAACTGTGGTGTGGTTACAGCGGGAACCACATTAAACGCAACAGATTCAGATCTTGCCGGAAGTCCCTGTTTTGGATATCCTGATGATGATGTCTGGTATAAATTTACAGCAACAGCTTCCACTCATGTCATCTCTCTCAGAAATATCGTTTCGGTAGGAAGCGAGAATTCAACAGATATGTATTTCCAGGTGTTTAGCGGAGCCTGTGGGAACTTAACCAGCATTGTATGCTCAGATCCTGAAGAAAACATTGTCAGAGAGCTTACCGTGGGAGAAACTTATTATATAAGGGTTTACAGTTATTATGGAGTAGGGGTAGCTCAGAGTTTCAATATTTGTGTGGGAGCCCTTCCTCCTCCCCCGGCTAATGATGAATGCTCCGGAGCAATAACGTTAGCTGTAAATCCGGATATGAGTTGCGGGAGTAAAGTTTCGGGAACTACATTAGGTGCAACAGATTCAGGCATAGATTCCTGTGGTGGGGAACCCGATGATGATGTATGGTATAAGTTCACTGCTGTGGGTACCTCTCACGTAGTTTCATGGAGTAATAATAATGCTGTTACCGGATATGATTTCCTTTCTTTTCAAATCTTCAGTGGCTCATGCGGTACATTAATCAATGCCTTATGTTCTAATAATGAAGCTATGGCTGTTGCAAATGGGCTGACTCCGGGAGAAACTTATTATATCAGGATATACAGCACTGGTGACGGATATAATACCTTTGATATCTGTGTGGGAACAATTCCTCCTCCCCCGGCTAATGATGAATGTTCCGGAGCAATAACATTAGCTGTAAATCCGGATATGAACTGTGCCGGCAAGCTGTCGGGAAATACTGTAAGTGCCACAGATTCGGGAATTGCGGCTTGTGAAGGTGAGGCAAACGATGATATCTGGTATAAGTTTACTGCTGTGGGAACTTCTCATGTCATCACCTTAAGCAATACTGATTTTATTTTTGGTTACGATTCTCCTTTATTTGAGGTCTTTAGCGGCTCGTGCGGAACCCTGACCAGTATACTGTGTTCGGATTTTGAAGATTACAAGGTGATTAACGGATTAACGCCCGGGCAGACATATTATGTAAGAGTGTTCGGAGCTGATCAGTGGTATGTTTCTTTTGATATCTGTGTGGGAACAATTCCTCCTCCTCCTGTTAATGATGCGTGTTCAGGAGCTTTGGCTGCAACAGTATTCCCTTATAGCTATACTCAGTCTGATGCAGCGGGAGCTACCAATAATAACGGTTTTGTTGAAGTCTGTTCCGGAAATGAGATGAATGACGGAACCTGGTTTACCTTTACAGGAAACGGAGGTACATTCGATATCTCAGTTTCAATGCCTGCCGGAAGCTATTTTGATCCTGGGATCGGTGTGTATAGTGGAAGCTGTAATAGCTTAACATGTGAAGGAACAGTAAATGATGAAGAGATAGGAGAAACAGAAAAGATTTCTGTTTCTACGGTGGCAGGAACTGTATATTATGTAAACGTAGGATATTATAATGGTATTACAGATCTGCTAGAAGGAACATTTACGATTACAATCACTAATGATTCTCTCGGAACTTCAGAAGTTTCCGTGGAAAAAGAGAAGATCAGAGCATATCCGAATCCGTTTAGTGAAACACTTAATATTACAGATATTTCAAAAGTACAGTCCATCACTGTTTCTGACAGTTCCGGAAGACAGGTGAAAAATATAGCTGCACCATCTTCTGTACTTCATTTGGGAGATTTAAAACAGGGAATGTATTTTATTTCGTTAAAAATGAAAGATGGATCAATACAAACGATTAAAGCTATTAAAAAATAGTAAAAAATTAGTTATTTTTGATTATTTAATAAATATCAGCTCTAAAAGCTGATATTTTTTTATAAATTATGCATAATTATTATTAATTTAACTGTCAGAATTAAATTATAATTATTATGAAACGAATTTTACTTTGGTGCTTATTGCCGGTAAGTATAATCTTGCATGCTAAGGTAGAGATAGGTACGTTGTCCTTTGGAAAAAAGGAATCCGGTGAACGGAATAAAGCCTGGAATCCTCCGGCTAATGACAACTGTGAGAATGCAGTTCTTCTTACGGTAAATTCAGATCTGAACTGTGCTGTGGTTACAGCGGGAACCACACTCAACGCAACAGATTCAGGTCTTGCCGCAAGCCCCTGTTATGGAAATCCTGATGATGATGTCTGGTATAAATTTACAGCCACTGCTTCAGCTCATATGATTTCACTTAAAAATGTGGTTTCAGTGGGAAATCCCTTTTCTACCGATACTTATTTTCAGGTATTAAGCGGAGCCTGTGGAAGTTTAACAAGCATAAAGTGTTCAGACCCTCCCGAAAATCTGGTTACAGGACTTAATGTTGGGGAAACCTATTATATCAGGGTGTTTAGCTATGGACAGGCGGGAAGAGCCCAGAGTTTTAATATTTGTGTGGGAACCCTTCCTCCAACTCCTGCCAACGACGACTGTTCCGGGGCAATAGCATTAACGGTAAATCCTGACATGAATTGCAGCAGTAAAGTTTCAGGAACTACATTAAGTGCAACAGATTCAGGTATAGCACCCTGTCATGGAGAGCCGGATGATGATGTATGGTACAAGTTTACTGCCGTGGAAACTTCTCATATCATTTCATTCAGCAATGAGGAATCTGTTATAGGATTTGACAGTCTTCTTTTTGAGGTCTTCAGCGGCTCATGTGGTGCACTGACCAGTATTTCCTGTCCCGGTGATAACTCTGTTGCCAGTGTAAACGGACTGACTCCGGGAGAGACTTATTATATCAGAATATACAGTCATGATAACGGATACAGTACTTTTGATATCTGCGTGAGAACCCTTCCACCTCCTCCAGCCAATGATGAATGTACCGGAGCAATAACATTAGCTGTAAATCCGGATATGAGCTGTGGCAGCAAGCTGTCGGGAGGTAATGTAAGTGCCACAGACTCGGGAATTGTAGCTTGCGAAGGTGAGGCAAGCGATGATGTATGGTATAAGTTTACAGCAGTTGAAACTTCTCATGTCATCACTTTGAGCAATATTGAAACTGTTTTGGGCTATGCCAGCCCTGTCTTTGAGGTCTTCAGCGGCTCATGCGGAACTCTTACCAGTATGGTATGCTCAGACTTTGGTCTCTTTAAAATCCTTACCGGGCTGACTCCCGGAGAAACCTATTATGTACGGGTATTTGATGGCGAAACCGGGCATGTTTCTTTTGATATCTGTATAGGAACGCTTCCATCTCCGCCAGCTAATGATGAATGTACCGGAGCAATAGCATTAACGGTAAATCCGGATATGAACTGTGGCGGTAAACTCTCAGGAAGTACCGTAAGCGCTACCGATTCCGGTATTACACCTTGTGATGGTGAGCCGGATGATGATGTCTGGTATAAATTTACTGCGATGGCAACTTCTCATATCATTTCCTTAAGTAATATTGAATCTGTTTTGGGATATAGCTTTCCTCTGTTTGAGGTTTTCAGCGGCTCGTGCGGAACACTGTCCAGCATGCAGTGTTCGGATTATGGAGGCAGCCAGATTCTCACCGGATTAACTCCCGGAGCAACCTATTATATACGGGTATTTGGCGATCTTGACGGATATGTTACTTTTGATATTTGTATAGGAACCATTCCTCCCACTCCTGTAAATGATGCCTGTTCAGGGGCCTTAGCTGTAACAGCATTTCCTTACAGCTATACCCAATCGGATGCAGCAGGGGCCACCAATAATAATGGATTTATTGAAATCTGTACAAGCGGTGCCATGAATGACGGAACCTGGTTTACATTTACAGGAAACGGAAACAATTTTGATATTTCGGTTACTGTACCTGCCGGAAGTACCTTTGATCCTGAAATGGGTGTGTATAGTGGCAGCTGTGATAACCTAACATGCGAGGTAACAATGGATGAAGGAGCAATGGGAGAAGGAGAAACGGTTTCTGTTTCTACGGTAGCTGGAACTGTATATTATGTAAACGTAGGACATTACAGCAGTACTTCGGATGAGCTGGAAGGAACATTTACGATTACAATCACTAATGATTCCCTCGGAACTTCAGAAGTTTCTGCAGAAAAGAATAAAGTTAAAGTGTATCCGAATCCGTTTACAGAGATGTTGAATATTACAGATGTTTCAAACATACAATCTATCACTGTTTCCGATATGTCCGGAAGACAGTTGAAAAATATAAGTAAGCCATCCTCTGCGCTTCATTTGGGAGATTTAAAACAGGGAATGTATCTTATTTCTTTAAAAATGAAAGACGGATCGGTACAGGCTATGAAAATTATTAAAAAGTAGTAAGAACCCTGATTCTCTTTTATTATTCATAAAAATAGATCTGAAAAGTTGTTATGAATTTTACATAGCTATTGTTAAATTATTTGTTTAATCTAAAGTATATTGATTTATGAAAAAACTTCTATTTTCATGTTTCTTAATGTTAAGCATGATCATGAATGCCCAGATTGATCTGGGTACAGGAAGTACTAATACAGGGGCTGCCCCCGTAAGTACTTTATTTGAATATTCTTATGTTCAGCAGATTTTCACGAAACAGGAAATCAATGCCAATGCAGCAGGTAATATTACCGGGCTTAAATTTTATCTGAAGCCTAATGCGGTTATTACCAATTCATCTGATTGGACAGTCTATCTGGGGCACACTTCAAAAGCAAACTTTACCTCAGGCAATGACTGGATTCCGGTTGCTGATCTCACACAGGTATATGAAGGAAGTGTTACCCAGAACAACGGGGTAGTGGAGGTAACTTTTACCACTCCTTTTCCTTACAACAATACCCAGAATCTGGTAGTGGCCGCTCAGGAACATATGCAGGGATATGATTCCAATAGTCTCAGTGAGGCTTTTTATGTGTATAATATTTCAGTGGCAGGATCTTCTCTTCAATACAAGGAAGATGATGATCCTTTTGATATCGGAAACCCGGTAGGAGGAATATTAAGCGGAAATAAATCCGTTATTACCATCATGGGGCTTACTTTAAGTCCTGTACCGACATGTCCTACGGTGACTTATCCTGCCAACAATGCTCAGTTTGTTCCGTTATCTCCAAATATTACCTGGAGCGCACCAGCAGGTGCCCAAAGTTATAAAGTATCCATAGGAACTGCACCGGGCGGAACGGATATTGCCAACCAGGAATCAGTAACAACAGCAAGCTTTACCCCTTCCACACCTCTTGCCGGCAACACGACTTATTATCTTAAGCTGGTTGCAGTAGGAACCGGAGGAGAGTCTGCCGGCTGTTCAGAAACGACATTCAAAACCATTCCACCTCCACCATCCAATGATGAATGTGCAGATGCTGTTGAATTGACGGTAAGTCCTACTACAGAGTGCAGCAATCCGGTAGCCGGATATACATTAGGGGCTACGAACTCCGGAGTACCCACAGGTGCCTGTTATGGAAATCCTGATGATGATGTATGGTATAAATTTACGGCTACCGCTTCCACGCATCTGATTTCACTTATCAATATTGTTTCAGCGGGAAGTTTTAATTCTACGGATACTTATTTTCAGGTTTTAAGCGGGGCATGCGGCAGTATGTCGAACGTATTATGCTCAGATCCTGAAACAGCACTGGTTAATGGTCTTACACCTGGAGATACCTATTACATAAGAGTATACAGCTATGGAGGAACCGGCAGGGCTCAGGGTTTTAATATCTGTGTAGGTACATTACCTCCTCCTCCGGTCAATGATGCCTGTTCCGGTGCGTTGGCAGCAACAGCATTCCCTTATAGCTATACCCAGGCTGATGCAAGCGGAGCGACCAATAATAATGGATTTATTACAGTCTGTTCCGGTGGAATGAATGATGGTACATGGTTTACCTTTACAGGAGACGGAGATACTTTTGATATTTCAGTATCCATGCCGGCGGGAAGTTCGTTTGATCCGGAATTAGGGGTTTACAGCGGAAGCTGTGATAATCTTTCCTGTGAGAAATCAGTAGATGATGGAGGTAACGGAGGTACCGAAACAGTTTCCATACCTACTGTTGCAGGAACAGTTTATTATGTAAATGTAGGGCATTACAGTGGTGGTACGAATGGTCTTGAATGGCCGTTTACCATCAATATCAGTAAAGGAGCTCTTGGTACGGCAGAAACAGCTAAGGCCAAAGATGCAGTGAAAGTATATCCTAATCCGTTTACGGATGTCCTGAACATTTCAAAAATAGAACTGGTAAAAGCAGTTTCTATTTCAGATGTTTCAGGAAGGCTGATGAAAACAATTGAGAACCCTTCTTCTGCGCTTTATCTGGAAGACCTGAAACAGGGAACATATCTGGTGATTTTAAATATGAAGGACGGTTCAAGGCAGACCGTGAAAGTAATCAGAAAATAATATTTCAATTTTTAACAGATAACAGCAGCTCAAAAGGCTGCTGTTTTTTTTATATAGTTGAAGAACGGAATTTATGGGAAGAACTTTAGATAGTGGCTGTTATATAATCCAATAGACATAGGGGTTTTCTTTAATGAAAATATCAATTTGTGGAGAAATATTATTTTTTCATTGATTTGTGAAAAAATAAAAAATCATTTAAATGGTTTGTTTTTTTAATTTAAAGTAATTCTTTAGTTTAAATATTGCTAAATTAGTTGCTTAAACACTAAAATATACTAATTTATGAAAAAACTTCTATTTTCATGTTTCTTAATGTTAAGCATGATCATGAACGCCCAGATCGAACTGGGCACAGGAAGTACGAATGTAGGCACTGCTCCCATAAGTACTTATTACGGCTATTCTTATGTTCAGCAGATTTTCACGAAACAGGAAATCAATGCCAATGCAGCAGGTAATATTACCGGGCTTAAATTTTATCTGAAGCCCAATGCGGTTATTACCAATTCATCTGATTGGACAGTCTATCTGGGACACACTTCAAAAGCAAACTTTACCTCAGGCAGTGACTGGATTCCGGTTGCTAATCTCACACAGGTATATGCAGGAAGCGTTACCCAGAACAATGGGGTAGTGGAGGTTACTTTTACCACTCCTTTTCCTTACAACAATACCCAAAATCTGGTAGTGGCTGCTCAGGAACATATGCAGGGATATGATTCCAATAGTTTCAGTGAGGCTTTTTATGTGTATAATGTTTCGGTAGACGGATCTTCTCTTTATTACAGAAACGATGATACCCCTTTTAATATCGGAAACCCGGCAGGAGGAACATTAAGCGGAAATAAATCCGTTATTACCATTCAGGGGCTGACTCTGAGCTCTGTACCGGCATGTCCTATGGTGACTTATCCTGCCAATAATGCACAGTTTGTTCCGCTGTCTCCGAATATTACCTGGAACGAGCCGCTGGGTGCCCAAAGTTATAAAGTATCCATAGGAACTACACCGGGCGGAACAAATATTGTCAACCAGCAATCGGCAGCAACAGCAAGCTTTACCCCTTCCACACCGCTGACTCCCAACACGACTTATTATCTTAAGGTGGTTTCAGTAGGACCCGGAGGAGAATCTGCCGGCTGTTCAGAAACGGTATTCACAACTGTTCCACCTCCACCAGCCAATGATGAATGTGCAGGTGCTGTTGAATTAACGGTAAGTCCTACTGCCGAGTGCAGCAACCCGGTAGCCGGATATACATTAGGGGCTACGGACTCCGGAGTACCCACAGGGACCTGTTATGGAAACCCTGATGATGATGTATGGTATAAATTTACGGCTACCGCTTCCACGCATCTGATTTCACTTACCAATATTGTTTCGACTGGAAGCTCCAGCTCCACGGATACTTATTTTCAGGTTTTAAGCGGGGCATGCGGCAATTTGTCGGATGTATTATGCTCAGATCCTGAAATGGCACTCGTTAATGGTCTTACACCTGGAGATACCTATTACATAAGAGTATACAGCTATGGAGGAACCGGCAGGTCTCAGAGTTTTAATATCTGTGTAGGTACATTACCTCCTCCTCCGGTCAATGATGCCTGCTCCGGAGCATTGGCAGCAACGGTATTCCCTTATAGTTATACCCAGGCTGATGCAAACGGAACAACCAATAATGATGGATTTATTGAAGTTTGTTCCGGAGGGATGAATGATGGTACATGGTTTACCTTTACAGGAGATGGAGATACTTATAATATTTCAGTATCCATGCCGGCGGGAAGTTCGTTTGATCCGGAATTAGGGGTTTACAGCGGAAGCTGTGATAATCTTTCCTGTGAGGAATCAGTAGATGATGAAGGTTCTGGAGGTACCGAGACAGCTTCCATAGCTACTGTTGCAGGAACAGTTTATTATGTAAATGTAGGCTATTACGGCAGTAGTACAGATGATATGGAATGGCCGTTTACCATCAATATCAGTAAAGGAGCTCTTGGTACGGCAGAAACAGCTAAAGCTAAAGACGCAGTGAAAGCATACCCGAATCCGTTCACGGATGTCCTGAACATTTCAAAAATAGAACTGGTGAAAGCAGTTTCTATTTCAGATGTTTCAGGAAGACTGGTAAAAACAGTTGATAACCCTTCTTCTGCGCTTCATCTGGCGGACCTGAAGCAGGGACTTTATTTTGTCACATTACAGATGAAAGACGGATCTAAGCAGACCATCAAAGCCATTAAAAAATAAAAATAATCTGTTGTATCATAGAAAAAGACGGCCCAGGCCGTCTTTTTTATTACTTATCACTCATTACTCATTACTTATCCGGTACCGGCTGTATTTCTCCTGTATTCATAAGATCAAAAATGGTAGGGAAAAAAGTGACCAATATAAAATAAATGATAATCATCAAAACAATCAGGGCAAATAGAATAATGACCAGACTGTTCGGTTTGTTTTTCTTTTTTGGTTCCATGACTTTGTGGTATTTGGTGAATAGATTTAACTGATACCCTATATCAAGCTAATTTCTTGCCACACTATTCCCGTATATTGTTTAATTGTCAATATCCGCGGTTTTATAAATCAGTTTCAGAAGCAGTACCCACAAATTGTAAAATGGTTTCTGATCTTTAATTTAACCTCGGTTCAGGATAAGAATATCTGATAGATGCAGGTTTAAAGCCGGAGGATGGAAGAGGATGGACCTGATTTTATTTAATTTGGTTCTCCGGAGGTTTTCAATCCATATAATTAATAAACTTTCAGGCTTTTACACTTAAACACTTTAACCCCGAAATCAGGTTAATTTATTAAAATCGCATCTGTTGTGTCGAATTGGGGAACAGGCGTTTTTATCTGCAGAGTAATCCGGTTAAGCTAATTCTGTTTTTTATAAAAGCTGCAGGTCCCTTACCAATGCAAGGAACCTTTTAGCTTTATCAATTGTGTTTAAAGGCTTCCTGGTAATTATTCTTTTATGATTTTCACGCGTTCCGTACCCGTTGTTTTTTGTATTTCAGCAATGTATGCTCCTGGTTTTAATATGGAGAGATCGATAGCCCGGTCTTTGAAGTTTATACTTTTCTCAGATACGAGCCTGCCGGTCATATCAAAAACCTTAACGGACTGAATTTTTTCATCAGGCTGAAAATACAGGTTGTTTTTAAAAGGATTAGGATAAACATTTGTCTTTTTATCCTTTACATATTCTTTCGTTCCCAATGTAGATCCTGTGGTTACTGTGAAATCATCCAAAAGGAGGCAGACTGCCCGTTTTTGCAGATGTTCAGGAAATAGGGGATTATCGTAAAATTCAGAAATATAATGAATGGCCAGATAGACTTCCGTATTGCTGTACGCATCAAGATCTATCACAAATTCAGTCCAGTCTGGGTTGGTGAAATAATCGCCGTTATACACTTTTGGAAAAGCGGTGAAGCTTTGAGGGTCAGTATCTGTTGTTGAAATCAGGACATCAAACTTTTCATGTTTATTATAGTCCATATGAGATGATTTTACATAAAATGAGAGCTTATTTCCATGAGGACCCAATTGTATTTTAGGAGAGATGATCCAGTCGTTGTTCGGAGGAAGCAGTGCTGCAAACATTCCTAAAGCTTTTTGTCCTGTTCTGGCTTCAAAGTTTCTATAGTTGGGAATATTGATGTCCGCCACTCCTGGGGTAGCGGTTGTACTGTTAATAATTTTTCCGGCAAAAGGGTGAAATTCATTACCAGGAAAAAAGACTCCCAAAATTGCAATCTGGTCTTCCGCATCTAGATCTGTCAGAGTCCAGTTACCGATTCCGGAATAAATCCAGTCCGGATACTCTTCAAAACTGTCATGAAAAAGAACTGTACTATTTTGACCGCTGGCGAACAGCGAGCTTAAAAAATAAAGCATGAGTAAAATTTTACTTTTCATAATTTTTGTTATTTTTAGATTCAGATTGTAAAGTTAAAAGCACAGAAATGAAAGCAAAAAAAATCCCTGTTACAAAATATTTCATGCAGATATTGAAACATTTCAAAATATTTCAGTCTGAATTTAATGTGTTGTTTATCAGGGTTTTAAATGTGCGGTTTCTTTGTTTTTTGTGCCTGTTTTTTTGGTCGTCGATAACCTGTCAGAACGCTGAGAAAAATAAGAAGGTATTTTTGATGCTGAATGAAATAAGGAACCTTCAGGGTACTGATGAAAATAAAGCCCTGAATCTGCTTAATGAAGCTTTGGATTATGAAAAAAAGCTGCCGGATACTTTACTGATAAAGCTGTACGATACTGCGGGAATGTTCTATGATTCTCAGGAAGTATATGATTATGCTTTAAATTATTATAATTCTGCATTACTTCTTCAAAAAAAAATAAATTCCCGGGATCAGTATATCACTCTCAAGAATATCGGGAATGTATATTATAACCTGGCCAAAAATAATATGGCCAAAAAATACTGGCTGGAAGCATTGGAGGGGTATAAAAAAAATCACGTTCCTAAAATTTACGCTTTGTATAATAATCTTGCCATATTGGAAGAGACTTCAGGAAACTATGATAATGCAGAAAAAATGTATAATAATGCTTTGGCCAGCAGTACAAGATTAAAAGACAGTAAGGGTCAGATTATGGCTTATCAGAATTTAGGGATTGTAAGTTTTAAATTAAAAAAATTTAAAGAGGCATTAAATTTTTTCTTCATTGCAGAAAAATTAGCTTCCCGATATAATGAACAGGATGATCTGGCCAGATCATTTTACAATCTGGGATATTTTTATTATAGCCTGCCTGTTAAAAATAAAGACTCCGCAGAATATTATCTGAATAAATCATTTTTACTGGGCAAGAATATTAAAAACACGAATATTCAGAAATTAAGCTCTGAAACCCTGATTAAACTGTATGAAGAAGATCATAAAACAGAATTGGCTAATTTCTATTTGCATCAGACAAAACAGATCAGTGAAGTTGAACTTAATAGAATGAATGACAAACAGATTCGTAAAATAGAGTTTAAATATCAGCAGAAATTAAAAGAGGAGGCAAATATTTCAAAACAAAAAAGACAGAACTGGATCTATTTCACATCTTTTTTCGTTCTTGTCACAGGGTGTATTATCTTATTTCTTATTTATAAACTGCAGAAAATTAAATTAATAAAGACAGGGTTAGAAAATGAGCTGCTTCTTGAAAAATTAGATGAACGGAATAAAGAAATTACTAAAAAAAGCCTTGAAGTACTTCATGCCAGCGAAATACTGGACGTAACAAAACGAAAGTTAACAGGTTTAAAAGGAAAACCGGAAGTGAAAACACAGGTTACTTCTATTTTGAATGAAATTAAAAGCAGCGAGAAAGTTTTAAATCTTGAGGAATTTGAAAAAGTTTTTCAGGATATTCATAAAGATTTTTATAAAAAACTTATAGAATTGCACCCTGATTTATCAAGAACCGATCTCAGGCTTTCGGCCTTTTTACGCTTAAACCTTTCTACAAAAGATATTTCTGCTATTACAGGACAAAGCCAGAACAGTATCAATATTGCCAGACATCGGCTAAGGAAGAAAATAAAGCTCAAAGAGCATGAGAGTATCATTAATTATTTAATCAATGTTGTATAAATTGGTGATGATCTGAAATGTATTTTTGAAAATAGAATTTTACGTCAGTTTCTTGCCACACTGTTTGCAGTATCTGGCATCATCATCAATATCTTCATTACCGCAGCGGTCACAAACCTTTTCCAGATTCTGTCTTTTGTTCCGCATTTCTGCTGTTACAATTCCTGTGGGAACGGCAATAATGGAATAACCCGCAAGCATCAGAATAACGGCAAAAAATTTCCCCAAAGGAGTAATGGGAGATACATCTCCATATCCAACGGTAGTTACTGTAACCACCGCCCAGTAAATAGATTGCGGAATAGTTTCAAATCCGGGTCTGCCTCCTTCCACCATAAACATCATAGAACCTACAATAACTGAAAAAATAATCAGGAACAGAAGGAAAATGTAGATCTTTCTGGAGCTGTTTTTCAGTGCTCTTACGATGAGGTAGCCATCGTTCATGAAATCAAGGAGATTGAAGATTCTGAAAATTCTGAGCATTCTGAGCATTCTGAATATCAGGAAATATTTTGTGATCGGGAAAAAGAGGCTCAGATAAAAAGGAATCAGCGCAAGAAAATCAATAATCCCGAAAAAACTGAAGATATATTGTTTTTTATTTTTTACTACCGCAATACGCATCAGGTATTCTGCGGAGAAAAACAGAGAGATAATCCATTCCAGGATCAGGAAGGTGTAATGGAACCTCTTGTCGAGTTTAGGTACACTTTCCATCATAATAATCGCCGTACTTGCAAGAATTAATGATAAGAGGATGATGTCGAACAGCTTTCCGAGCTTTGTATCGGCGCGGTAAATTATGCGGTAAAGGAATCTTTTCCAGAGTTTATCTTCAGGAACAAGGTTATGTTCTCTCTCCATTTCAAAAACAGTATTTCACAGTAAAGTTAATAATTTCCCCCATAGGCCGGGTAAAGATAGGATTGTTGCTACATATCTGCAAATGTTAAAAGTTTTTCTATCATTAAAAAGTGAATTATTTTACATTAATGTAATGGTTTTCAGTGACTTGTATTGTGTAATATACGAATATAAAATTGAAATTAAAAATTTATTTTTTAACATAATTTGTTATTCAATGTGTAATTTTATTCTACAAAAAAACAATCATTATGAGAAAAATATTAATTTCGTGGATCTCAATCTGCATGTATGGTATTTTGTACGCGCAGGTTGGCATCAATACAAGTTCTCCAAACGGAGCAGCCGTATTGGATATCGTTTCCAATCAGAAAGGTCTTCTTATTCCGCGTCTTACTGATACAGAAAGAGATACAAATCTGGCAGACAATACTACTGCTACCGTACCGCCTGCCGGAATGCCGAATCCTGCTCTTGTTGCAGGTACACTTATTTTTAATACAACATCCAATAATTTCCAGTATTGGGATGGCCTTCTCTGGAGGCAGCTCTTTGTTCCCACATCATCTCAGGCTGGTAACGACGGTGTCGTTAAAATAAATTCTGGAAACGCAGATGTAAAACCTTCCCTCAACCTCAGCGGATCAGGTAGCGGATATGGATTAAGACAGCAGGTAGTGTACAGCACTCCTTTGGTCTTTGCTCCAAGCCCTACAACAAGCTGGCCGGAAACAACAGTTCCTTTCCCCGGAACTACGGCTAATATCTACAATTCGGGTAAATGGAGAGAAAATGAAATTTATGGCCAGGTTCATGCCTGGAGACTTATTGTGAATGTGATAGCCGGAGCTAATTCTTCAGGGTCTGTAAAAGCGACCTTTAAAAATCCGGATTCAGGATTTGAAATCAACTCGATTCAGCTTGTTCCCAGCGGGTCGGGGTCCGGAAACCTTCTTACCTTCTACTTTTATACCATTGCAGACGCTGCCAGTCTTGATCCGGGCAGAGGGTACCAGCTTTTCCTTGAAGCAGATCTCACATGTACCGCCGTTGTAGATTCCTTTACAAGAATATCTCTCTTTAAAGATTAAAAACTAGGGAGTGGTTTTAGTTTGAAACTCAGCCGGCTTTCAACAGGCCGGCTTTTTATTGTGTCAGAAATATTTTCAGGGTTTTTCTAAAAATCAATATCTTCGTTGAAACTGAAAATTTATATCATGAAGTTAAAAACGGTTATTTCAAAAATTGAAGAGGAGATCAGTATCAGACAGGCAGAGGACTTTGATAACGTAGGATTGTTATGCGGTGTTCCGGACCGGGATGTTTCCGGAATTCTGGTGTGTCACGACGCCCTGGAAAATGTAGTGGAGGAGGCTGTTCAGAAAAACTGTAATCTCATTGTCTGTTTCCATCCCATCATTTTTTCCGGATTAAAATCTCTTACCGGGAAAAACTATGTGGAAAGAGCGGTTTTAAAAGCGATTGAAAATAAAATTGCCATTTATGCCGTACATACGGCGTTTGATAACGACTTCTTCGGGGTAAATCATGGCATTTGCAGCCATCTTGGTTTGAACAATATGAAGATCCTTCAGCCTAAAGAAAATAATTTAAAACAACTGACGGTTTTTGTCCCTTCAGAATTTTCTGAGAAAGTAAAAGAAGCCATGTTTGCCGCTGGAGCCGGAAATATAGGATTTTACGATGAGTGCAGCTTTTCCGTAAACGGAAACGGTACATTCAGACCTGTTGAAGGTTCCAACCCTTTTTCCGGACAGCAGAATATCCGTGAAAATGCAGATGAAAATATGATTTCGGTTATTTTTGAAGGACACAAACAGGGGCAGGTTGTAGCTGCAATGAAACAGGCACATCCTTATGAGGAAGTAGCCCACCAGATTTACAGCCTGGACAACAAAAACCATCATTCCGGACTGGGGATGTATGGTGAACTTGATGACGCGATGGAAGAAAAAGACTTCTTACAGCTGGTGAAAGATAAATTCGGGCTTGAAATGATCCGTCACTCTGCATTCAATGATAAAAAAATCAAAAGAGTAGGGGTTCTGGGAGGTTCCGGAGCAGGCGGAATAAGAACTGCTCTGTCTAAAAAATGTGATGCCTATCTTACCGGAGATATCAAGTACCACGATTTTTTTCTTGCAGAATCCAAAATGCTGATCTGTGATATAGGTCATTATGAATCAGAACAATTGGTTACCCAACAATTATTTGAAATTTTGTCACAAAAATTTAGTACATTTGCAATTTCAAAATCTATTGAAAAAACAAACCCAGTAAATTATTTCATTTAAATATGGCAAAAACCAACGATATTTCAGTTGAAGAAAAATTAAGAGCTTTATACGATTTACAGATCATTGATTCAAGATTGGATGAAATCCGGAATACCAGAGGAGAATTGCCAATTGAAGTTGAAGATCTTGAAATTGAGATTGAAGGACTTGAAAAAAGAGCTGAAAAATTTCATGCAGACATTAAAGATCAGGACGACCAGATCAAAACAAAGCATGAAGTAATCAACCATGCAAAAACTTTAATTGAAAAATACAAATCTCAGCAGGATAATGTAAGAAACAATAAAGAGTTTGAAGCATTAGGTAAAGAAATTGAATTCCAGGATCTGGAAATTCAGCTTGCTGAAAAAAGAATTAAAGAATTCGGAGCTAAAATTGCTCATAAAAATGAAACTTTAAGTGAACTGAACGCAAAGATCGACGATCTTAAGAATCACCTGAAATTCAAAAAAGAAGAATTAGACGGCCTGATCTCTGAAACTCAGAAAGAAGAGGAATACCTGATCGAGCAGTCTAAAGAATTTGCAAGCCAGATCGACGAAAGATTATTGGCTTCTTACAACAGAATCAGAACCAACTCTATCAACGGTCTTGCAGTAGTAGGATTAGAGAGAGGGGCTCCTAAAGGTTCATTCTTTACCATTCCGCCTCAGAAGCAGATGGAAATTGCCCAGAGAAAGAAAATCATCATCGATGAGCATTCCGGAAAAATCCTTGTTGACGACGAGTTGGTAATGGAAGAAAACGAAAAAATGAAATCTGTAATTAAATTCTAATTGCTGGTTTTTTAAATAACACAGAACTGCTTCAGAAATGGAGCAGTTTTTTTATAGTAGGGAATTAATCAACTAAATGATAAAACTTACCCTAGAATATAAATCCGTTTCAACAAAGTTGAAACAGATTTTATACTATACAATCTGAAAATATCAATTATTTTTAGGAACATAGCCTTCTTTTATCGTTACATTTCCGAAAGAATCTATATAGCCAAAGACTTCATCATAATTTTCATAAAAAGACTGGAGCCCTACGAAATTTTTCTCAGACGAAAGCCGGTGGCTGTAAATAAGCGGAAGAATTTGTTTTCCGGTATTATCATAAATCCCGAATTTTGATCTTTGAGCGACCAAAAAGAAATCCAGTTCCGTATTTCGGATATAGCTGAACTGTGCAGGAATAATTTCCTTAGCCTCTTTTACATGATATACTCCCCATTGTTTGTCACCTGTGTCGGGAGATTTTCTGGCTACATATACATATCCCGTCATCGCAGATTCTGTAATCATATCATAGATGTTATTGAGGATGATTTTGTAGTTATTATCCATAATCCCGTATTTTCCGTCTTTCTTAAAGTATATAAAATGATTGGGGTGGTTGGCCGTCATGGAAGGTTCAAAAGTAAGAATGGGCTGATTAGAAGCAACAAAGGCTTCCGGCAGAATCTCATCATAGATAAAATCTGAAATAACTTTTCCTTCTTTCACAATGGCCAGTTTATCTTTTTTTCTTAAAAACAGAAAAGGTTCTGAATGTTGCTCATAAGAATTTACCAGGTAGATGACCTCATCATAACCTACATTAAACCTTACTTTTTTGCCGTCCAGGGTCATTAAGTCTTCTGTCTGATCTTTTGTATCACCTGTATTGATCACGCCTTTTGCGTAGTAATCGGAGGCAGCTATAAAATTATATTTAAAATCTGTAATTGGTTTAAGATCTTTGGTGAAAAGGGCCGCTTTGTTGTGTTGATTATGAACGGCCACTGCCACATTGTTATCATTTCCTATATCATTAAAATAGTGCATTGCTTCTTTTATGATAAGATTTCCTTTCAGATCATAGGCGTATTTTTTATCATCATCGGTTCCGGCCACAAGAAACTTTGCTTTTTCCATATAAGTGACATAGCTGAACTTTGCCGGGATAATCATTTTCGATGATGACAGATCATACACTCCGAATTTATTTTTATCCGCAGGGCTGGCCACCATAAAAAGAGTATCGGTGAGACGGATAGCTTTCCCAAACTTTTTAGACAGTTTATAAATATCGGGATTATTATCAAGTGAAGCTCCCTGAAGCTTATACAGACTTTCCTTATGTTTGATCTGTTCACCTTTTTTATTGAGATAGATATAGGATTCTCCCTGCTTTGCCTTGAAAATAGAATCTTTAAAAATCCCTGATTCAAACTTTTCCGGCTGGATTCTTCTGGCAACAGGCCGGTATTCCTCAAACCAGAGGTGGTCATAGATGAAACGAGTTTTCAGGCTGCCGTAATAGTCGGATATGGCCCATCCTTTTTCATTTTGAAGAAGAAAATGATCATGGTAGCCGGGAAGTCCGGTCCAGGTATTATAGATTCCGCGGATTTGTTTGTATTCATTTTTAAGGATCTCTTTACCAAAAAGATCTATTACCCCCAGCTTATTGTCTTTAACCGTCCCGGCATAAATCAAAAGAGGATTAAGGCTGATCGTATCAAACTTTCCTATACCGTCATAGCCCCTTTCTTTTTTCAGCTTTAGATATTCGGATTCAATAAGGGTTCCGGTTTTATCGGTCTGAAGCTTTTGTTGTGAAGCCAGGGAAGCAGATAAACATAAAAATGCAAGTAAGAAACTTTTAAAACGGGTATAATGTGTAAACATGGTTATATTTTCTGAGATCAAAGGTTCAAAGATAAAGAAATCTTGGCTGTCTGGTTAATGCAAAATAAAAACCGCCTCGGTTGAAGCGGTTTCTTTATGTTCAGGGCAGTTCTTATTGCTTTTTATCATTTCCGTAGTAAAAATCAATCTGTTTACAAAGGCTGATAATGGCAGCTTTACCGGATGAAGTGAAGCCTTCCTCATAATATTCGTCTTTTGTTCCCTTATTAAATACTTTATGTCTTCTGGCCGGAATGTCAATCTCAGAAATTGATGTATTACAGCTTAAGCAGATACTGATCTGATCGGTTTTCCTGTTTCCTTTAAAAAATACCAATCCTAAATGAGGCCGGAAACAAGCGGCTGAACTTTCCCCATACGTTGAGTTTGCTGCTAAGGCAGATAATATCTGATCCGCCTGTTGCTGCGTCAGAAACTGCTGTTTTGATATGACAGGAATAAACTTTCCGTTTTCATCAATAGCATTGGGGAATTTTTCTTCATCACCCATAAAGTCGTAAGCAATAACCCGGTCATAATCAAGCTGGCTGAAAGGAATCCCGTTTTTCAGATTGGGCTTCAGAATATCTGCTGTATGAATATATTGCAGTAATGCTTTTTCTTTTAAAAAAGTAAGAGAATCGGAGTATAAAGAAGATATAGAAGGTTCCTGTATCTCCTCATTTGATATTTTAGATGTTTCAGCTGTTTTTTGGCAGGAGAACAGAAAAAATGTCAATCCAATGAATATGGATTGACATATTGATATTGTATTGAATAATAGTTTCACTTTCTCAGATATTATTCACGATGTTCATACATCTTATTGTAGAGGTCAATAAATTTCTCTTTAATGGCTTTTCTTTTCAGTTTTAAAGTAGGAGTAAGAAGACCTCCGTCAATACCCCAAACTTCAGGGGTCAGTTCAATTTTCTTGATCTTTTCCCAGTTTCCAAGATGTTCGTTGATGCCGTCTATTTCCTTTTCAATTCTTGCTTTCAGTTCAGGACTTTTTGCAATTTCTGCGGGAGAAGATCCGATATTTAAATTATTTCTCATCGCCCAGTTCTTGGCAAACTCAAAATCCGGCTGTACCAGTGCACACGGCATTTTCTCGCCATCACCAACCACCATGATCTGCTCGATGAATTTAGAAGCTTTGGCTAAATTTTCAATGGTCTGTGGGGCAATATATTTACCTCCTGAGGTTTTGAACATCTCTTTTTTACGGTCTGTGATCTGAAGGAAACCTTCGCTGTCGATGTGGCCGATATCTCCGGTTTTAAAGAATCCGTCATCAGTAAAAGCCTCTTTGGTCATCTCTTCATTTTTGAAATATCCTTTGAAGACAGAAGGTCCTTTTACCGTAATTTCACCATCTTCCTGGATCTTCACCTGTAAATTATCCAACGGAGGTCCTACCGTTCCGATTTTCATTTTATTCACACTGTTTACAGAGATCACAGGAGAAGTCTCCGTTAAACCATATCCTTCCAGGATCGGAATTCCGGCATTCTGGAACATCAGATTTAATCGCGTAGATAAAGCCGCAGAACCGGAAACCAATGTAATGATCTCACCTCCCAAACCTTCTCTCCATTTAGAAAATACCAGTTTGTCAGCAATGATCTGCTGTAATCCGGAAGGTTTTGAAACTTCCTTCTTTTTATTGATAAGATTCAGAGCCCAGAAAAATATTTTTGATTTCAGACCTCCCGCTGAAGAACCTGTATTGTAAATTTTATCGTACACTTTTTCTACAAGTCTCGGTACCACACTCATATAGTGAGGCTTTACTTCTTTCACATTTTCTCCCATCTTATCGATGCTTTCTGCGAAATATACGGAGAAACCGTTGTACTGGAAAAGATAGAAAAGCATTCTTTCAAAAATATGACAGATCGGAAGGAAGCTCAGTACTCTGGTATCTTTATAGTCTAAACTCTTTTTCTTCGGAATCCTCGGAACAGAACCTAAAACATTGGAAACAATATTGTGGTGGGTAAGCATTACACCTTTCGGCCTTCCCGTAGTTCCGGAAGTATAAATAATAGTTGCCAGATCTTCAGCGTTGATCGCGTTGGAAAGATCTTCCACTTCAATCTGTGTGGAATCATCCTCACCAAGATCCAGGATTTCTCTCCAGTTGGCTGCCCCGCTTACCGTATCGAATGTGAAGATCCCTTGTAGAGTGGGAATATTATGCTTTACCTTCATCACCTTGTTAAGGAGCTCTTTATCAGACACGAAACAGTACTGTATCTCGGCATTGTTAAAGATGAATTCGTAGTCTTCAGGAGAAATACTCGGATAAACAGGTACGGAAACTACCCCGATCTGGGATAATCCGAAATCCATGATCGCCCATTCTGTACGGGAATTCGTTGTGATCAGCGCGATTTTGTCACCGGGTTTTATACCCAGCTTCAGAAGTCCTCTGGATATTTTATTTCCTTCATTGATAAACTCCTGTGTGGAAGTTTTTTTCCATTCACCCTGATATTTGGTCACAAACATATCCGTTTTAGGAAATTTTTCTAAAGCGTAATGTGGAATATCGAATAATCTCTTGATCGTCATGATTTTTTAAGTAATATTTAAAGAAATCTAAATATAAGCATTTTTTTTAATTGCAGACCGCAGAAATCACTAATTGGAAATTAATTGAATGCCTGCCATAATATATAAATCCTCAAAACATCTTCCGGATCCCGGAAATATTAAAAATACAGACCAATCTTTATTACAGATTTCTTATTACCGATTCTATTTTCAGATTTCGCCAAAAAGTGTAAATTTACGGCTATCTAATTATTATTTTTTATGGACTTTAATTTATCCGAAGAACAGCTGATGATTCAGCAGGCTGCAAGAGATTTTGCACAAAACGAACTATTACCTGGAGTTATTGAAAGAGACCGTGACCAGAAATTCCCTGCAGAACAGGTGAAGAAAATGGGGGAAATGGGACTTTTGGGAATGATGGTGGATCCTAAATACGGTGGAGCAGGTATGGACAGCGTTTCTTACGTTCTGGCAATGGAGGAGATCGCAAAAATAGATGCTTCTGCAGCAGTGGTAATGTCTGTAAACAACTCATTGGTATGTGCAGGTCTTGAAAAATTCGCTTCCGAAGAGCAGAAAGTAAAATACCTTACCCCCCTTGCAAGCGGACAGGTAATCGGTGCTTTCGCTTTATCTGAGCCTGAAGCAGGTTCCGATGCAACCTCTCAGAAAACAACCGCTGAAGATAAAGGTGATTATTACCTTCTGAACGGAATCAAAAACTGGATCACGAACGGAGGAACCGCTTCTTATTATATCGTGATTGCACAGACTGATCCTGAGAAAAAACATAAAGGAATCAACGCTTTCATCGTAGAAAGAGGTTGGGAAGGTTTTGAAATCGGATTAAAAGAAGATAAACTGGGAATCAGAGGAAGTGATACACACTCTCTGATCTTCAACAACGTAAAAGTTCCGAAAGAAAACAGAATCGGTGAAGACGGTTTCGGATTCAACTTTGCAATGGCTGTACTGAACGGAGGAAGAATCGGTATTGCTTCCCAGGCTTTAGGAATTGCATCAGGAGCTTACGAACTGGCTTTGAAATATGCAAAAACAAGAAAAGCTTTCAAAACAGAGATCATCAACCATCAGGCTATTGCTTTCAAATTAGCAGATATGGCTACCCAGATCACAGCAGCAAGAATGTTGTGCTTCAAGGCAGCCTGTGAGAAAGATGCAGGAAAAGACATCTCTGAAAGCGGTGCGATGGCAAAATTATACGCTTCTCAGGTGGCTATGGATACTACCATTGAAGCCGTACAGATCCACGGCGGATACGGATATGTAAAAGAATATCACGTAGAAAGACTGATGAGAGATGCCAAAATCACGCAGATCTATGAAGGTACTTCCGAGATCCAGAAAATTGTGATCTCCAGAAGCATCGCAAAATAAAAATAATATCAACACACTGCTTATGAAAAAATCTTTGTGGATCACCCTCGGAGTTGTTCTCCTGCTGATTGGCGTATTTGTATGGTATAAATTTTTCTTCGTTTTCGGAGAAGGAGTAAAATCCGGATACCTGAACTACGCAATGAAAAAAGGCTATGTCTTCAAAACCTATGAAGGAAAGCTGATTCAGGAAGGTTTCGGAAGAGGAAAAACAGGCACGATAACGAGCTATGAATTCGAATTTTCCGTAGAAGATCCTGAAATTTTCAAACAGTTGGAAAACAACAGCGGTAAAACCTTTGATCTCCATTATAAGGAATACAACGGAACCCTTCCGTGGAGAGGAAATACAAAGTTTATTGTAGACAAAGTAGTGAATATGAAATAAGATGAAAGGCTCCCGGAAGGGAGCCTTTGCATTACAAACCACTTTTTATAATATATGATGATCTAACCTTAAAGATTATGAACATGGTTAGACATTATATTTAAGACTGGTCATAAAACAGCATCATGTATTTCAGCCGGATTTTATGAACACTTAAATATAGAAAGAACAAACAGGATGGCTCACTGATCCTGATTAAAATAATATTAAAAATACAGTAACCCGGGTACACCGGAAATTGACTGTCCAAAAAACACAGAAAAATCCGCCTCGGGGAGACGGATCAGAAAAATTTAATGTGAATTGTTATCAGAAACTTTTTTGTTTCTTTTTTTATAGAAGTAATATCCTATACCGGCAATCAGGAATAATGGCCACAGCGGAAGAAGGAAAAGGAAAATGGAAGTAATCACATTCCAGCCTGAAGAAATAGCCGCCATCGATCTCCCTCCGAAAGATTCCGATTCTTTTCCATTGGCTTTATCAGTAATGGTTACCACAATATTACAGATCGTATTATCAGCATAATGATCTCCGGTAGTCCGGATGTTTTTGCTTTCAACCGTTCCGATACTGCTTAAATCATTCATCAGGTTGTCAAAGTTCCTTATAGGTACCTTAATTTCCATATAATATGATTTCTCGTTCGCTGCTTCATCAGAAGACTGTCTGTCTGAATATTCGGAAGCAACATAAGAGAGCGCTTCGCTTTTTACCAATCCGTTATTTTTTATTGTTTCTTCTTTAATAACATCTTTTATCGTTTCAGTATTATCTGCTGCAATGGATAATTCTCCGGATTTTACCAGTCTGTTTTTTACAGCCAGTTCATAACTGTCGTTTTTAGGTTTGTCTTTGTATACAATTTTGGTTTCTTTAATGACTTTCGGAGCCGGTACATTCACCACGATTTTCTCAGATTTCTTTTCTGCCGAATCTTTTTTCTCCGTTTTGGATTCCAGTTTTACAGAAGCAATTTTATCTGATAAAGAATCTGCGCTTTTTGCTGTACTCTCTATCTTCCGTTGAATATCTTCCTGGGTATCGTCAAAATCTTTTATTCTTACATTGGCAGAATCCAGGATAGCACCCGCTTTATTGCTTATTGAGTTAGCTGTTTCTGTCATTGCTGAAGCAGTACTGTCTGCTGAATTAACCACGCCTTCTATTTTCGATTGTGCAGTTTCTCCCTTTTTGCAGGTAATAAATGTAAGAGATACTGCGGCCATTAATAGGAACTTTTTCATAATATTAATTTTTTGATGAAGTAAAATTAAGACCGGATCTCTTGTAGCACTTGTAAATGGAATGTATTATACTGGTAAAATTTTAACATTTTGATTTTCATTATTTTGTATTTGTTTTACAAAAGATTTACAAAGCCGTCAAATGAAAAAAAACTAAGAAAATCGCATGGTGCAATAAAAAATCTGCTCAATCTGCCAGATCAGCGGGAGAATAAAAAGAAATCTTTAGGTTGGAAAAACGCAAAGATTAAACTTAAAAATCAAAGTGTTTAAAATAAAACTTTCGTGACTTCGTGGTTTAAAAAAAGTTTAAACATCATTAATATAAAAATAAATTGCGTCTCTGTACTTCCCGGCAATACAAAAAAATCCGCAGAAAACTTCTACGGATATTATATGTTTTGAAACTTCTGCAGCCTTATTTAGCTGTTCTGAAATTCACTGATAAAATGCAGTTTCACATTCGGGAATTTTTCCTGCGTCATATGAATCGTGAATGAAGAATCTGCCAGGAATACCAGTTGATTATATTTATCTCTGGCAAGGAATCTCTGCTTTAATCTTGCAAACTCTTTGAATTCCTCAGATCTTTCATCAGCTTCTACCCAACAGGCCTTATGCATCGAAAGCGGCTCATAGGTACATTTCGCTCCATATTCATGCTCCAGACGGTACTGGATTACTTCATACTGAAGGGCACCTACGGTCCCGATGATCTTTCTTCCGTTCATTTCAAGGGTGAATAACTGAGCAACACCTTCGTCCATCAGCTGATCGATACCTTTGGCAAGCTGTTTGGCTTTCAGCGGATCGTTGTTGTTGATATAACGGAAATGTTCCGGTGAGAAACTTGGAACTCCTTTAAAGCTTAATTTTTCACCACCGGTTAATGTATCACCGATTCTGAAACTTCCTGTGTCATGAAGACCTACGATATCTCCTGGGAAACTTTCGTCTACCACTTCTTTTTTATCGGCAAAGAAAGCATTCGGAGAAGAGAACTTCATCTTTTTACCTTCTCTTACCAGCAGGTAATTTTCGTTTCTTTTGAATGTTCCGGAAACAATTTTCACAAAAGCGAGTCTGTCTCTGTGTTTAGGATCCATATTCGCGTGTATCTTGAAAACAAAACCTGTGAAAGTGCTTTCTTCAGGTTTTACAAGACGTGTATCACTTTCTTTAGGCTGCGGCATCGGGGCAATTTCAATGAAGGCGTCCAGAAGTTCGCGTACTCCGAAATTATTCAGTGCAGAACCAAAGAAAACAGGCTGTAAATCGCCTTTCATATAATCTTCACGGCTGAATTCCGGGTATACAGACTGTACCAGCTCCAGTTCATCCCTTAAAGTACGGGCCGCTTTTTCGCCGATCACTTCATCAATAGAAGGATCATTAATATCATCAAACCTGATCGTTTCTCCAACTTTCTGTTTCTTTTCCTCCAAAAACAGCTGAATATTGTTTTCCCAGATGTTATAAATCCCCTGGAAATCGCTTCCCATACCAATAGGCAGAGAAAGCGGAACAACGCTTAATCCCAGTTTCTGCTCAACTTCATCCAGAAGATCAAAAGCGTCCTTACCCTCACGGTCAAGTTTGTTGATGAAAACCAGCATTGGGATATTTCTCATCCGGCATACCTGGACCAGTTTTTCGGTCTGTTCCTCAACCCCTTTTGCTACGTCAATAACTACAATCACAGAATCTACGGCCGTTAAAGTTCTGTAAGTATCTTCAGCAAAATCCTTGTGACCCGGTGTATCCAGAATGTTGATCTTATGGTCTTTATATTCAAATGCCAATACGGAAGTCGCTACCGAGATTCCTCTCTGTCTTTCGATCTCCATAAAGTCGGAAGTGGCTCCTTTTTTTATCTTGTTGGATTTTACCGCACCTGCTTCCTGAATAGCTCCCCCGAAAAGAAGTAATTTTTCAGTAAGCGTTGTTTTTCCGGCATCCGGGTGGGAGATGATCCCGAAAGTTTTTCTTTTTTGTATTTCTTTGATTAAGTCTGACATATCGTATTTTGAAGTTGCAAAAATCGTGATTTTTTGCGAGGTTTTCAAATCTGGTGAACTTCTATTTTGAAAATAATCCTATAAATAAGTAAAATACATAGATGAAGCCCAGAACAAAGGCAAAAGCAACCACTGCTATTACCCATTCAAATTTTCCAAATTTTGGAGCAGGGGATGACTCTGGTGTCAGATAATACGTTTCCAAAGTACGGAAGCTTATTTTAAGATCAGGCCGGAAAGTCTGTACACCCAGCAGAAAATGCCGGTAGAGCTCATATTTATTTTTAAAGCTGTAATAATTATGATTGAGACTGATCTGACTCATTACGGCTTCTCCGGATTTATCATGTTTAAAAACAATGAGTGATTGGGTGAAGGAAGGCTGGTAGCTGTCTCTGCTGCTTACATCGGAAAGATATTTGTCGTTGGACGGGCAGAGGTCAGAATACTGTAAAGAGGAAATGAGTTTATTTTCAGCACTATAAATAGCTATTCCTTTTTCATCCACAATCACTTTGTGGTAATCATTTTTTCTGCCTTTAATCATATAGATCACCAGAAAAACAGAGAGAGCAGTGAGGACGGTTCCCGCAATAAGGAGAATAAAAAACTGATCCGGCTTATTATACAGGTAATCCGTAAATCCATAATCCCGGATTTCACAGACAAGAGTGAGTATCACAGCAGCTGTGGCAATAATCCCGGTCCAGACGAGGATAATTCCGAAGTAAGTCAGCGGCCGGTTGATTTCCGATTCCAGAGAGGTAAACTTTTCCTGCATAATTAACAATTAAAGATCATAAAGAATCAATATTGATTTATTTTTTTTAGACTATTTGATTTTACAGTGGCTTTCAATACCCAGAACTAAAAGTAATTTTAAGTAAATATCATCACCAGCCCGACCAATAATCCGGCAGTTAAAAATACGGCTAAAAAAATAAGAAGTAAAAATGAGGTCGAGCTTTTATCATTGACCTGCCATGTTTCTTTATCGATGGAATAATCCCGGAAGACTTTCGGATCAATTTTCAGGTCCGGCCGGAAAACTGAAACTCCTTTCAGAAAATGAGCATACAGATGAAGGCGGTTGCTGACCACGTGGACGGGAAGGCTCATTTCAATCCGTATTACTTTTGTGCCTTCTTTTTCATTCCGTACAGAAAATTCAAGAAGAGGAAAAAGACCTTTGGATGATCTGTCGGTAGTGGTAATGTCAAAACCGCGGCCTGAAGGGGAAAGATCAGTATATAGTACCTGAGTTACAGCTTTACGGTGGCCATTGTAATAGAATAATCCCATATCATTGACTATGATTTTCCTGGCTGTACGTTTTCTTTTGATAACATAGAACCAAACAGAAGGAGCCCATATAAAAACGAGCAGCAGAAAACAGATGATCACAGGAACGGCTATACCTTCCCATCCTCTTTTATAGATGCCGTAGACAGGAAATGCTCCGAAAATAAGAAGAAAGAACAGCAGAAGTCCATACAGAAGCATATTGATAATCAATGTTGTCATTACATTAATCTGTGATTCAACAGCAGGGAAAATTTCTTTTTGACTCATATTTTCACCGGGGTTATCATAAACAGGCGAAAATAAGTATTTCCTTTTTTAGTTGTTTAAGGGAATCAAAAAAATTATCTTTGTTTTTATTAAATTTTTTATAGAAATAGAATGGAAAATAGCAGGTATCCGAAGTATACTTTTACATGGATCGGGGGGCTTGTCTTACTGGCAGGATTATTCATAGGGACAATGTCTGTTTCTTTTTTTAATCTCTTTTGGAAAATTGTCTTCAAAGAAAATCTGGAGCTTAAAGAATGGTATCTTATGCTGGCCAATGCAGCCGGTTTTCTTACGGCAATCGCCTTTTTTGATTTTTTCATCGTGAGACCTTCCACAGGAAAGAAACTTAACTTTAACTTTTCCACGACCAATTTCTACACATACGTTCTGATCTTTCCCATGATGACCGGAATGATGTTTATTGCAGAATTCACCACCTCGCTTATTCCTACAACAGGGCCGTTCTGGGGGAAATACTATGAATTTTTCTCCGAGCTGATGAACCAGCTTACCTTTGAACCGGTCATGATGATCATCATGACCGTGATTATGGCTCCCATTTTTGAAGAAATCATCTTCAGGGGGATTATCCAGAAAGGACTGATCAATAAAGGGGTAAATCCACGGAGGGCTATTTTCTATGCTTCCGTGATCTTCGGCCTGGTGCACGGAAATCCGTGGCAGTTTGTAGGAGCAGTGCTTCTGGGCTGTGTTCTGGGTTGGGTATATTATAAGACAAAATCGCTGCTGCTGCCTATGCTGCTGCATGCTTTTAATAACCTGTGTTCATCACTGCTGATCACTTATACCAAAAGTGAAAGCTTTGCAGACGCATTTAAAGTTCCGGAATGGGCGGTTCTCATTGCAGGACTGGTACTGTTCTCCCTGTTTTATTACCTTTTCACGAAAAAGTATAAAGTACACTACGCCGAAATTTAATGCACAGGGAAACCGGAATAAAAAAGAATTAAGTAAAAATGAATATAGATATGGAATTATTGGTTGCTACACACAATGAGCATAAAAAAGAAGAGATCCAGCAGATTCTGGGAAATGATTTTACGGTAAAAAGCCTTACAGATTATGATATTCATGAGGAAATTATAGAAGACGGCGATTCTTTTAATGCCAATGCCCTGATCAAAGCGAAATACTGTTTTGAAAAGACGGGAATTCCAAGTTTGGGAGACGATAGCGGCCTGGCAGTTGAATCACTGGATGGCAGACCGGGGATTTTTTCCGCACGCTATGCCGGGGATCATGATTTTGCTAAAAATATAGAGAAGGTTTTAAGTGAAATGGAAGGTGAAGACAACAGAAAAGCCTATTTTATTACAGTTCTCTGCTATTATGACGAAAACGGGGCAAAATATTTTGAAGGAAAAGTACATGGGAATCTGTTAACAGAAAACAAAGGGCACAAAGGCTTCGGATACGATCCTGTTTTTGTTCCTGAAGGGTACGACAGAACCTTTGCTGAAATGAACCCCGGAGACAAAAACAAAATAAGCCACCGCAAGCAGGCATTGGATCTGTTTCTGGATTTTTTAAAAGTAAAAGACTAAACTGGCTGTATAAAATTCCCTTCCATCGGTTGGGAATTTAATTTTCCGGGAAACCGGAGAACACAAAAATACAGAAGAATCTCTATAAAGAATTATTTTTCGATTTTCTGTCGTACATTTGTTTATAATAAACTATTGATTTGAGTACTTATTTAACGATATTAGGCTTTAATTCGGCAATTCCTACCATCAATTCCTCACCCACAGCCCAGCTGCTGGAAATGGAAGAAAGACACTTCCTGATCGACTGTGGAGAAGGAACGCAGGTACAGCTGAGAAAAGCCAAAGCAAGATTTTCAAAGATCAACCATATTTTTATTTCACATCTTCACGGAGACCACTGTTTCGGTCTGCCGGGACTGATTGCCTCTTTCCGTCTTCTGGGAAGAGAAAACCCTCTTCATGTATACGGTCCGAAAGGAATCAAAAAAATGCTTGAAACTATTTTTCAGATCACGGAAACCCACCGGGGTTTTGAAGTGGTTTATCATGAGCTGGATAAAGATTATTCAGAAAAGATTTATGAAGATAACAGGGTAGAGGTATACACAATTCCTTTGGATCACAGGATTTACTGCAATGGATATCTTTTCAGGGAAAAACCAAAGGAAAGACATCTGAATATGAAAGAAATCGCAAAATACAGTGAAATAGAAAGCTGTGACTACCACAACATAAAAGCAGGAAAAGATTTTGTGCTGAGTGATGGTTACGTCCTTAAAAATGAAGTGCTGACCCTTGATCCGGCACCTCCGGTTTCCTACGCATTCTGCAGTGATACCCGCTATCTGGAAAGCGTTATTCCGGTCATTAAGAATGTTACCGTACTTTATCACGAATCCACATTCCTTCACGATCTGAAAGAAATGGCAGACTATACCGGGCATTCCACAGCACTGGAGGCGGGCATGATTGCTCAGAAAGCACAGGTTGGAAAATTGATTTTAGGACATTTCTCCAACAGGTATGCAGACCTGACAGTATTTACCGATGAAGCAAGAACTGTTTTCCCTAATTCTTTTCTGCCGAAAGCGTTGGAAAATGTAAAAATCTGAAACCGGTATGCTGAATTTTGAAGAATTAAAAAGTTTTTTAGACGAAAAAGCAGACCGCTATAACAACCCCGATTTTATAGAAAATGACCCTGTACAGATTCCGCACCGGTTTTCTTTAAAGCAGGATATAGAAATTGCCGGCTTTCTGGCAGCCACTATTTCCTGGGGAAACCGGAAATCAATTATTAATTCAGCAGAAAAGATGCTCGGAATTATGGGGAATTCTCCTTATGATTTTGTACTCAGTCACACAGAAAAAGATCTGGAAAGCTTCCAGGATAAAAGTATTCACAGAACATTCAATGGTGAAGATTTTGCTTATTTTATAAGGCAGTTCCGCAGAATTTATAAAGAAAACGAAAGCCTGGAAAACCTGTTTATGATGCAGGATCAGGAAACAAATTTTCAGCATGCGATCGAACGGTTCAGAAACGGATTTCTTGAAACAGGGAAACACAGAAGCCATAAACATATCAGTTCTCCCTACAAAAACTCTTCCGCCAAAAGGATTATCATGTTTCTGAGATGGATGGTGAGAAAAGATAAACGTGGCGTGGATTTTGGAATCTGGGAAAATATAGATCAGAAATACCTGTCTATTCCGCTGGATGTTCATACCGGAAATATATCAAGAAAGCTGGAGCTGATTCAACGGACACAGAATGACTGGAAAACAGTGGAAGAACTGGATATTGCCATCAGACAATTTGATGAAAATGATCCCGCCAGATATGACTTTGCTTTATTTGGGCTGGGAGTGACAAAAGAACTTTTATAAATAAAACAGGATGAAGAAATACAGTGAAAAGACAGAAGTTTTAGAAAAAATAGCCAACGGAATTACCTGGTGGATTGGTTCTATTCCATCATTGATTGCCCATACTTTATTTTTTATCATATCATTCCTGTTGCCGATGCTTCATCTGGTTGAATTTGATAAAATGCTGCTGATCCTTACAACGGTCGTTTCTCTGGAGGCAATTTATCTGGCTATTTTCATTCAGATGTCTGTGAATAAAAGCCATGAAAAAATAGAAGATATCCAGGAAGATATTGAGGATATCCAGGAGGATATTGAAGAGATCAGTGAAGATATCGAGGAAATCAGCGAAGATATTGAAGAGATCAATGAAGATATTGAAGATATTCAGGAAGATATTGAAGAAATCAATGAGGATGAAGAGGATGAAGATCATAACGAAAGAGCCAGAAATGTAATGCTTAAAAGCAATGTAAGCTCCAATAAAAATGAGATCAAGGCTTTAAAAGATATTATTGCCCAGCTTCAGAGCGAAATAGAACAGCTGAAGAAAGATTAATAACAATACCATTATAAATAAGACGTAAACAGAGCCTGCTTCAGGCTCTGTTTTTTATTTTAAAAAAAAATATCCTACTGAATTTGTGGAATATTCATCGGTTAAGGTTTTTTGATTGTAATTTGATAATAAATTAAATTAAATCCACTTAACTGGGATATAAAATAGTAATATTTTTACTACATTTGAACAAACAAGAAAAAATGTTAAGTTATAGATTGAAAAAATACTTTTTATTTTCAGTATTGATGTTTATATCTGTTGGGGCCTTCGCACAGAACCTGCGTAGCAAACCTGCAAAAAAGAACCTTTCAGCAGAAAGTAAAAAAGCAGGAGCATTTATAGACGTAAATGTGCCTACGTATACACCTTCAGGATATACCATAGAAGATATGGTGAAGAAAGTACTGATAGCGGGAGGCTCCGTATGTGCCGTACCGAATGTAAGCAATGTAACGGTTTCCCCCAATCAACTGCCGACTGACCCTGACAGAGCTTGGGGGTATTTCCATAAAGGAACAACCAACTTTCCCTTTACCGACGGCCTTGTTCTTGTAGCCGGAAAAGCAAGGAAAGCCGGAAATGGCCCTGAATCAGGAGTATTATCGGATGAGGTTGCCGGAGGCGGCCTGAATGATCCGGACCTTGTAGCTGCCGTTAATCCTCCTGTTGATCTTAAAGATGTGGTAACAGTAGAATTTGATTTTGTTCCCAACAGCACCCAGGTAAAGTTTAATTATCTTTTTGCTTCAGAAGAATATACAAGTGGATATCCTTGTGGAGATTTTGCAGACAGTTTTGCGCTTCTTCTTAAAAAAGCCGGAGATCCTAATTATACCAACCTTGCAGTTCTTCCCAATGGGGCAGGACCGGTAAGTGTAACCAATATTGTTCCGCCAGGCGTAGGATGTAATAATGAAATAAAGAATGAGGAATATTTCGCAGGTCTGAATGATCCTGCAACAGAAACCAACTTTATTGGAAGAACGATTCCTCTTAAGGCGGTTGCTACGGTTATTCCGGGGCAGACTTATCACTTTAAACTGGTTTTGGCCGATGCGTCGGATCAGAGATTTGATTCCGCCGTATTTATTCAGGGAGGTTCTTTTGATATCGGAATGACAATTGTTGACGGCAACGGAAATCCGCTTGGTGAAACCGTTAATATGTGTGACAATACCCCACAGACCTTAAAAGCACAGGTAGTAGCAGCTCCGGGAACCACTTACAGATGGTATAAGAACGGAGAGTTTATCCCTTATGCAACCAATCCTACGTACGTAGCTACCGCACCTGGCGTTTATGAAGTAAGGACATATGTAGGAACAACAGAATGTCAGAAAGCAAGTGTAACCATTATTGGTGGAACTTCCCCCCTGGTACAGAATGCTACCATGAAGCTTTGTGCTACACCCACACAGAGTACCTTTAACCTGGAAGATGCCAAACCTCTTATCAGTACTACATCCGGAGCTACTTTTAGGTTTTATGCTAACCAGGCTGATGCCGTAGCTCAGAATAACAGCTATATTACCAATTTAACGGCTTATAACGGAACAGATAATCAGGTGATCTATGTTGTGGTAAAAAATGACGGTTTCTGCAGCAAAATGGCTACGCTTACGTTAAGACGGGAAGAAACTCCGGTAGTACAGCTGAATGCGCCGAAAATAAAGATTTGTGAAGGAGAAACGCTGGTTCTGACCGCTACCGGAGGAGTAACCTATCAATGGAGCGACACTTCTTCGAAAGAAGGAGTAAGAACAGTAAGTCCGGCTCAGACCACCACTTATACGGTTTATGCAATCGGCGCTCAGGGATGTAAATCATTACAGCCTGCCAGAATTACGATTGAAGTCGTTCCTGCCATTGTCTCTACATTAAAGGGCGGCCATATCTGTGTAGGAGACATGATTCTTCTGGATGCAGGTGCAGGTCCCGGGTATACCTATGAGTGGAACACCGGAGAAACCACACGCGCCATTACAGTAGGTGAACCGGGTGAATATACTGTAAAGATCAGCAACGGAGTATGTTCAAGAGAATTTAAAACCCAGGTGATCCGTGCGGTAGTCCCTCAGATCATCAAAGTAGATTATAACGACAACGGTACAATGGTTCTTACAGCGAGCAATCCAAGTAACGGTACCCTGGAATATTCGGTAGATAACGGCTTTACCTGGCAGTCCTCGAATGTCTTTACGAACGTACCTAAAAATAAAGTAATATCCATTAAGGTAAAGGTAAAGAATACGAGCTGTGAAGGATACCTGGAATATTTTACGTTTGTGATGAAGAATGTGATCACGCCTAACGGGGATAATGTGAATGATATCATAGATTTCAGCGGAGTAAGTGATTATAAAGACTTCAAAGGATTTGTATTCGACCGCTACGGAAGGGAAGTGTTCAAAGCAGAGAGGACACGTTTGTATTGGGATGGTTACTTCCAGGGAAAACGCCTTCCTACGGCATCTTACTGGTATCAGGTGACCTTTGAGGATCCTGCAAGCAAACAGCTTACGGTAAAGACAGGCTGGATCCTGCTTAAGAATATCGAATGATAATTCCATTTATATAGACAGAAGCTGGCTTATAGGCCGGCTTTTTTTATGGATTGAAAAATAAGGGAAGTTTTTATTGTAAAATAAATAAACATGTATTAATGATAATGTAAGTTGTATTCAATGAAGTTTAAATTAAAAAAAATAGTATTTTTGTTTAAAATAATATAAAATGTTAAATAGGAGAAGCACAAATTTATTTTTGGCATTATTTTTTGCATTAATAGGAAGCTTTGTCTTTTCACAAACCAGAACGGGCGTGGGTGTAGCCAACCGGCCTTCAGCAGCGTCGATGAAAGCCGGGGCTTTTATTGATGTTAATACTCCCAATTACCCTGAGTCCGGCTATACTATTGCACAGTTGGTAAAAGATGTACTGATATCCGGTGGAGGCTGTTCTACTTCCAATGTAAGCAATGTAAATGTTTCTCCCAATCTGTCCGCAAGTAATTCTAACCGAAGCTGGGGATATTTCAATAAAGCAACCACCAATTTTCCGTTTGCGAAGGGGATTATTCTTTCAACAGGATATGCGGCAAAAGCAGGTAACAGTTTTCAGGCTTCTTTGGATGATCAGCTTACGACTACGGGAGACCCCGATCTTGCAGCAGCTCTGAACGTTTCAAACAGCTCCCTGAGGGATGCTGCCTATATAGAATTCGATTTTGTACCTACTTCTACAGAGGTAAAGTTCAGATATTTATTTGCATCAATGGAATATCAGGGGAATTTTCCATGCCAGATCACGGATGGTTTCGCTTTATTGCTGAAGAAGGCCAGCGATCCTACTTATACCAATCTTGCTGTACTTCCCAACAATGCAGGCCCTGTAAGTGTTACCAATATTGTTCCTTCTGATTTTTACTGCGGACCTAAAAATGCTGCTTATTTCGGAGGATTGAACACCGCGCAGATTGAGACCAATTTTAAAGGACGTACCGTTCCTTTAACGGCTACCGCCACTGTTGTGCCCGGACAAACCTATCATTTTAAAATGGTTCTGGCAGATTACACAGACTTCAGATATGATTCTGCCGTTTTTCTTGAAGCAGGATCATTTGATATTGGGGTAAGCATTTTAGACCCTGCAGGAGTTCAGCTTCCTGCTTCTGTTAATATGTGTGATAATGCACCTCAGACTTTTACAGCCTCCGTGCAGGCTCCGAATGTGACTTATCAGTGGTACCTGGGTAACGATCCGATTCCCGGAGCTACCAATGCCAGTTATACAGCCACACAGCCTGGAGTATACAGTGTAAAGGTATATATTCAGGGCAACACGTGCCCCGGAACGGCAACAATAACCGTTGTAGGAGGAACGGCTCCCACCGTACAGAATGCTACTCTCACTGCCTGCTACGGACCCGGAAATGTCACATTTAACCTGCCGGCAGCACAGGCTTCTATAAGTACAACTCCGGGGGCTACCTTTTCCTATTATGTAAACCAGGCGGATGCTGTTGCAGGAAATGCAGCTACGATCCCAAGTCCTGCCACCTATTCCAGCCCGGGAGGACAGACTGTGTATGTCAGGGTAATGAACGGCTTCTGTCCGAAAATAGCAGAACTGCAACTGGTAAAGGCTCCGCAGATGACGGCTTCGGCTGCTCCTCCGGCAGTATTAACCTGTGCCAACTCTCAGACTACTTTAAATGCCTCCGCTTCTGTTTATCCTGCCGGATCTACCTTCAGCTGGACGACTACGGGCGGTAATATTGTTTCTGGAGATAATACACTGACTCCGGTAGTGAATGCTCCGGGAACCTATACTTTAACGATATCAAATACTTACCAGCCCGGAAATATAACCTGTACGGCTGTTACCAATGTAACTGTAACAGGAGACAGTGCTCCACCGGTTACCGGAATTACTGCCAGCAAGATACAGATCTGTAACGGAGAGTCTGTGGTTTTAACAGCGTCGGGCGGAGTTACCTATAACTGGACCGGTCTTACGGGAACAGGAAATACCCAGACAGTATCTCCTACTGCTACCACAACTTATACTGTTGCCGCAGTAGGAGCAAACGGTTGTGTTTCGCAGAATCCTGCAACCATTACTATTGAAGTTTCAAATCCAATCACCGTGCAGAATGCAGTGTTGCATAAATGTTATGCAACAGGGCTTACCTATGATCTTACAACAGCGCAGAGTCAGATGACCACAGTAGCAGGAGTTACTTTTACCTATTATGTTCTTCAGGCTGATGCCCTTGCCGAAAATGGAAATACGATTCCGGATCCTACAAATTATGCACCTCCGGGTAACCAGACAATATATGTTCTTGTAAAAAATGGAGGATGTCACTACGTGGTTTCTCTGCAGTTACTGAGAACAGAGGAAACTACTCTTACCATCGCAGCTCCGCAAACTGTTACCTGTACCACCCCTCAGGTTACTTTAAATGCATCTGCTTCAGTGGTTCCGGCAGGTTCCACCATTGCCTGGACAGCATCTGCGGGCGGAACTATTGTATCCGGTGCCGGCACCCTTACACCGGTGGTAAGTACAGGAGGAACTTATACCCTTACCGTAACCAATGTATCTCAACCGGGAAATCTTAGCTGTACCTATACAGCCAACGTTACGGTAACACAGGATACAACCAGACCGACAGCCACATTAGTGTCTTCACAGCCAAGAATATGTCTGGGTGAATCCGTAACTCTGACAGCTTCCGGCGGGGCGACTTATAACTGGGGGAACGGAATTACCGGAAATGGCAGTACACAGGTTGTTTCCCCTACATTAACCACCGTGTATACAGTACATGCTGTGGGCGCAAACGGATGTATTTCTGCTACTCCTGCAACCGTAACGGTTGTTGTTGGTCCGCCTATTGCAGGTATTGCCGCTTCCAGATCAAAAATATGTGCCGGGGAATCGGTAACACTTACCGCTACGGGAGGTTTCACTTACGAATGGGTAGGGCTTACCGGTAATGGAAATACCCAGACTGTTACCCCTGACGTTACAACAACTTACTCCGTTTATGCACTGGGAGGAAACGGATGCCGTTCAACTCAGCCTGCTACCGTGAAGATTGAGGTGGTTCCGGCTATCGTCTCTACACTGGCAGATGTTTCAGTCTGCGCAGGAGATACCGGAATACTTGATGCAGGAGCCGGGCCGGGCTATACTTATGTGTGGAGTAACGGGGCAACTACCCAGACTATATCTACCAACGTTCCGGGAACATATAGTGTTACCATAAGCAATGGAGTATGTTCCAAAACATTCTCTGCACAATTACTGAACCCGGATCTTCCGCAGTTTACCAATGTAGTATATGAAAACCATGTTCTTACCCTTACTTCAAGCAATCCGACCGGAGGTGCTTTGGAGTATTCCATAGACGGAGGAATAACTTGGCATCCGTCCAATGTATTTTACAATATTTTGGATAATACCAATTACCGTCTGCTGGTAAGGGTAAAAGGGGCAAAATGCGGTTCCACTCTGGAATTCTTTACCTTTATTATCAGTAATGCCATTACTCCGAATATGGACGGAATCAATGATACGATAGATTTCACAGGGGTCAGCGGTTATAACAATTTTGCCGCGTCAATTTTTGACAGATATGGTGCTGAAGTATTCAAGGCGAAAAAAGGGGACGCTGTATGGAAAGGTTCTTTAAAAGGAATCAATCTGCCTACGGGAACCTATTGGTATAAAGTACAGTGGGAACATCCGGCAAGTAAAAAGCTGGAACAACGCTCAGGTTGGATATTACTTAAAAATAGAAATTAATTAAATAGTAAAATAGAAAATTATTCACAAAATCTTTCATTTTTGAAAGATTTTTGTGTTTTTATGAGAGTTTTCCATGTATTTCTGTGATTTTTTCATTGAAAAGGATAAGTTTGTTAAAATGACTTTCTATGAAAAAACATCTACTCATATATCTGTTTTTAATGATTTCGTCTGTTTCATACGGACAGATTACAGGCCCCAGAGTACCTCCCCGGGAAAAGGTGCTTTCAGGGATTGCTGCCAGGGCAGGAGCCTTTATTGATGTGAATACCCCGAACTATCCTGAGTCCGGTTACAGCATTGAACAGCTTGTAAAAAATGTTCTGATTACTTCAGGAACCAGTACCTGCCTGACACCAATAGTAAATAATGTCAAAATAACACCCTCTTCTATTGTTACAGATAACAACAGAGCATGGGGATATTTTCATAAAGGAACTACTAATTTTCCTTTTAAAGATGGTATTGTACTTTCCACAGGTTTTGCAAGAAAGGCAGGAAATACTTCTGCAGGAACGCTGAGTGATAATAACGGAGGTGTGTCTGATCCGGATCTGGCTCAGGTGATAGGAGGATCTGGAACGCTCACGAATTCTGTACTGCTGGAATTTGATTTTGTCCCTACTTCTTCCCAGGTTAAGTTTAATTATCTTTTGGCATCCGAGGAATATATAGGATCATATCCCTGTGATTATGCAGATGCTTTCGCCATTTTACTGAGACCAACCTCAGGAGGCCCTTACCAGAATATGGCCATACTTCCCGGGGGAGCAGGTCCGGTAAGTATCACCAACATTCATCCGGCAATAACGGGTTTTGGCGGCTGTCCGGCAGTGAATGAACAATATTTCGGAGGCTATAATACAACTAATATCGAAACTAACTTTCAGGGAAGAACAGTACCGCTCACTGCAACAGCAACTGTGACTCCCGGGCAGGAATATCATTTTAAAATGGTAATTGCTGATTACTCACCGAGTAATTTTACCGACAGTGGTTATGATTCGGCTGTCTTTATAGAAGGAGGCTCTTTCGATTTCAGTATAGAACTTTTAGATGCCGGCGGGGCAACACTTCCTCCGGAAATTAATGTCTGTGATAATGTACCACAGCTAATTACAGCTTCCGTAAATACTCCCAATTTTCAGTATCAATGGTTTCATAACGGAAGTCTTGTTCCGGGAGCAACTACCAATGCGATTACCGCTACACAGCCGGGAACTTATGAAATTCAGGTAAGCATCCCCGGAGCACCATGCCCGGGAAAAGCATCCATAGAAATTCACGGTGGAACAACCCCTCTCGCACAGGATGCAACATTACTGTTGTGTGCAACTCCGGATATCACCACTTTCGATCTGACGAATGCTATACCTTTAATCAGCCCGACTCCCAATGCGGTATTCAGGTTTTATGTAAATCAGACGGATGCCATAGCCCAGAACGGAAACTATATTCAGAATATACTGAACTATAATGGAAACGACGGCCAGATCTTATATACCCTAGTATCGGATGGTAATTTCTGCAGCAAAATGATAGAGTTGAAGCTGTTGAAAGAGACTGCTCCTACTGCGGGACTGAAATCCTCAAGAATTAAAATCTGTCCGGGAGAAACCGTAACTCTGACTGCAGAAGGAGGAACGTCTTACCAATGGACCAATTTCCTGGGAACAGGGAATATACAGACAGCAACACTTTATCAGACTACGACCTTCACGGTATATGCGGTGGGAGCAAAAGGCTGCCGGTCATTAAATCCTGCCAGAATAACGGTAGAGGTTACCCCGGAACTTACTTCTCCACTGAAAGATGTGGAAATGTGCCTGGGAGACCGCGTTATACTGGATGCAGGTGCCGGACCTAACTATAAGTACCTGTGGAATACCGGAGCCACGACCCAGACTATTGTGGCGAGTGACTGGGGTGTTTATACCGTAGAAGTGGATAACGGATTCTGTAAAAAAACATTTACCGCTAAAGTAGGCGGCGCTGCCGTTCCTTTTGTAACTGCAGTGAACTATGAAAGCGCTAAGAAAACATTAACTGTTACCGCAGAAAATCCTGTGATGAACAATATGCCAAGCAGCCTGGAATATTCTATTGATAACGGAATTTCATGGCAGGACTCCAATACGTTTACCAACCTGCTGGATAATACCAATTATACCATCATGATAAGAAGAACAGGAACACACTGTGTAGGAACATTTGAATTCTTTACCCTTCACATCGCCAATGTAATTACACCTAATAACGACGGCATCAATGATGTGCTTGATCTGAAATCCCTGGGTGATTTCAAAAACTTTACAGGATCGGTCTTTGACAGATACGGTGTAGAGGTGTTCCGTTTTTCTAAAGAACTGCCGGTATGGAACGGAACAGTAGGAGGTAAGAAACTTCCGACCGCGACTTACTGGTATAAATTCAATTTTGAATATCCTAAGTCTAAAGTTCAGATGAACTGGTCCGGATGGATTATGTTGAAAAACAGAGATTAAAAACATACGATGAAGTCCTTTTCAGGTCAAAAATTAATGTAGAAGAATTTTTAACGGCAATAATTTCAAAAGACTGTTTTCACATTATTGTGAGACAGTCTTTTAATTTTTTTACAAATCTGAATTAAATAAAAATGCTGTGTTTTTATTCTTTTGTTGTTGATTTGCAGGCGTTAATGAAAATTTCTTATTGAATATTATTGCTTCATTATTTTATCTTTTTTGTAGAAAAAAGTTAAATATGTATATGGTATATTTAAAAAACAATTAAATTTGTTGAAACAAAAGTATTATGAGAAGAATTCTACCAGTTATTTATTTATTCCTTTTAACGGTTCCCGTTTTTTTATTTTCACAAACTCCACAACCCCGGAAACCTGTAAAAAGGCAGGCTACCGAACAGGCCCGCCGAGCAGGAAATTTTATTGATGTGAATGCGCCCGGATATGCGGAAAGCAGTTATTCTATCACACAGCTGGTAAAAGATGTTCTGATCTCATCGGGAACCAATACCTGTGTAACTCCTACTGTAAATAACGTGAAAATAACGCCTAATCATTTAATTAGCAATAATAACAGATCATGGGGATATTTCCACAAAGGAACAACCAATTTCCCTTTTAAGGACGGTATTGTACTGTCAACAGGATTTGCGAGAGAGGCCGGAAATAGTTTTGTAGACGGTCTGGACTCTAACAACGGCGGCGGAACAGATTCTGACCTGGCACAGGCAATCGGATCTACCGGGACACTTGCTGACGCTGTTCTTCTGGAGTTTGACTTTGTGCCTACCACATCCCAGATAAAATTTAATTATCTCCTTGCTTCCGAAGAATATTACAGTTCATTTCCCTGCGATTATGCTGATGCTTTTGCCATTTTGCTGAGACCTACATCAGGTGGACCTTACCAGAATATGGCCATACTTCCGGCGGGTGCGGGACCAGTAAGTGTAACAAATATTCACCCTGAAATTCCGGGAGACTGTCCTGCGGTAAACGAACAGTATTTCGCAGGATATAATACTACTAATATAGAAACCAATTTTAACGGAAGAACTGTTCCTCTTACAGCAACAGCAACCGTAATTCCGGGTCAGGAATACCACTTTAAAATGGTTATTGCCGATTATACCCCTTATTCTTTTCCCGATCACGTTTATGATTCTGCGGTATTCCTGGAAGGTGGATCCTTCAATATCGGGGTAGAACTTTTAGATCCGAGCGGGGCCACACTGCCTTCGGATATTAATGTCTGTGATAATGTACCGCAGGTAATTACTGCTTCTGTAAGTGATCCCAACCTTTTATACCAGTGGTTCTTTAACGGGAATCCTGTTCCCGGCGCTACTACGAATACCATTACAGCAGTACAGCCCGGAAGCTATACCATTGAAGTAAGTGTACCTGGAAATCCTTGTCCGGGAAAAGCTACCATAGAAATTCACGGTGGAACAACCCCTCTCGCACAGGATGCAACATTACTGTTGTGTGCAACTCCGGATATCACCACTTTCGATCTGACGAATGCTATGTCTTCGATAAGCCCGACTCCCGGTGCGGTATTCAGATTTTATGAAAATCAGGCGGATGCAGTGGCACAAAACAACAGCTATATTCAGAATGTACTGAACTATAATGGAAACGACGGCCAGATCTTATATACAGTAGTGTCAAACGGAGGATTCTGTAGTAAAATGATTGAACTGACCCTTCTGAAAGAAACAACTCCTGTTGCAGGAGTAAAATCTTCAAGGATTAAAATATGCCCGGGAGAAACCGTAACTCTGACTGCGGAAGGAGGAACGTCTTACCAATGGGCCAATTTCCTGGGAACAGGGAATATACAGACAGCAACACTTTATCAGACTACGACCTTCACGGTATATGCGGTGGGAGCAAAAGGCTGCCGGTCATTAAATCCTGCCAGAATAACGGTAGAGGTTACCCCGGAACTTACTTCTCCACTGAAAGATGTGGAAATGTGCCTGGGAGACCGCGTTATACTGGATGCAGGTGCCGGACCTAACTATAAGTACCTGTGGAATACCGGAGCCACTACCCAGACTATTGTGGCGAGTGACTGGGGTGTTTATACCGTAGAAGTGGATAACGGATTCTGTAAAAAAACATTTACCGCTAAAGTAGGAGGAGCTGCCGTTCCTTTTGTAACCGCCGTGAACTATGAAAGTGCTAAGAAAACATTAACTGTTACCGCAGAAAATCCTGTGATGAACAATATGCCAAGCAGCCTGGAATATTCTATTGATAACGGAATTTCATGGCAGGACTCCAATATGTTTACCAACCTGCTGGATAATACCAATTATACCATCATGATAAGAAGAGTAGGAACACACTGTGTAGGAACATTTGAATTCTTTACCCTTCAGATCACCAATATCATTACTCCTAATGACGATGGCATCAATGATGTGCTTGATCTGAAATCCCTGGGTGATTTCAAAAACTTTACAGGATCAATCTTTGACAGATACGGTGTAGAAATGTTCCGCTTCTCCAAAGAACAGCCTTCCTGGAACGGAACAGTAGGAGGTAAGAGACTTCCGACCGCGACTTACTGGTATAAATTCAATTTTGAATATCCTAAGTCTAAAGTTCAGATGAACTGGTCCGGATGGATTATGCTGAAGAACAGAGAATAATAAAACAGTATACATTAAAAAAGCCTTTCAGATTAATTTTGAAAGGCTTTTTTATTTATTGATTTTCTTTCCAGAGATTGGCAAAACCGATGAAATCAAGAACGCTCAGTTCCTCCGCTCTTTTATCTAAAAACTCATGCGTTTTTAAAGCTTCCGGAATTTCCAGTACCTTCAGGGAATTTGAAAGTTTCTTTCTCCTTTGGTTAAATCCTGCTTTTACGATCTTTTTAAAGAGGATTTCATTTCCGGCCAGGCCTTCTTTTGGATTTCTCGTCAGCCTGATGACGCCCGATTTTACTTTCGGAGGCGGATTGAAAACATTTTCATGCACCGTAAAAAGATAGGATACATCATAGTAGGCCTGGATCAGTACGGAAAGAATTCCATAGTCTTTGGTCCTCGGAACGGCTGCTGTTCTTTCAGCAACTTCCTTCTGAAACATTCCTACCATTTCAGGGATCAGCTCATAATGATCCACGATCTGAAACAGGATCTGCGAAGAAATATTATAGGGGAAATTGCCGATAATGGCAATCTGTTCTCCGTTCACGAAATGAAAATCCTGTTTCAGGAAATCTCCCACAAATGTTTTTTCCGTGATCTTCGGATAGTTGTTTTTCAGATATTCAATAGATTCGGTATCGATTTCTGCCAGATAGATGTTCTGATCTTTTTCAAGGAGATATTTGGTAAGAACGCCCATCCCGGGGCCTACCTCCATCACATGATGATAGTTCTCAAAACTAAGACCTTCCACGATCTTTCTTGCGATATTTTCATCTGTCAGGAAGTGCTGCCCCAGATGTTTTTTTGCTTTTACACTCAAAGTTTTTTATGATTTTATTAACAATGATTTTCTTTATTTGGTCCCAAATTTCGGAAGTTTTTTTCTATTTTAGCCAAAAATTTTAATATTAATGGCTAAATCTGTAGAAGAGTTTAATAAGAAAAGGCTTCGGTCCAGCAATATTACAGTGGTGATAAGTATTGCCTTAGTGTTATTTTTACTGGGGCTTATGGGGCTTATTCTGATGAATGCACAGAAGTATTCAGACTATCTTAAAGAACAACTTGTTGTAAATGCATATTTCGATGAAAATTATGATGTAAAAGATTCGGCTAAAATATTAAAACAGGAGAGTGAAGCAGTTCAGCAGATCCAGAAACTGGAATCGGTAAAGCGTACTACCTACATCTCAAAGAAAATGGCTTCGGCAGAGGCAAAGAAGAGTTTAGGAGTCAACAGTGAAGCGCTTTTTGAAGACGATATTTTTCCCGCTTCCGTAGAAATTGCCCTGAAGCCGGAATATACGGATTCTGCTAAGATCGGGAAGGTGCTTTCACAAATTAAATCGGTGCCCGGAATTGTAGATGTGAAAAACGATTCCGATTCTCAGAAAATCTATGATAAACTGAATCAGATCCTTAAATGGATTCTGGCCTTCTGTATTTTATTCCTGGTTCTTGCTATTGTATTGATCAATAACTCGATCAGGCTGAAAGTATTTTCAAAAAGATTTATCATTAAAACCATGCAGCTGGTAGGAGCGAAGCGCAGGTTTATCCTGATTCCTTTTATCAAAGAGGCACTTATTCTCGGAGTTTTAGGAGCCATACTCGGATTGCTGGCATTATTCGGAATCTGGTATTATTTCACAACTACCATCAAGACTCCTTTCGTACAGGATACCAATCAGTATATATGGCTGGTGGTACTGGTATTCGGAGTAGGGATTTTCATCAGTGTATTAAGTACAATCATTGCAACATGGAGATTCTTAAGATCTAATGTTGACGACTTATATTATTCTTAACATGAGCAAAAAGACAGATAAATTTTCCGCTTCAGCGTTTGGCAGGGAAACTGAAGTTTCACAGGAAAACACTTTTTATTTCGGACAGCAGAACTTTAAGTGGATGCTGATAGGACTTGCATTTATCGTTGTAGGATTCCTTCTGATGATGGGGCCGGATGCCAATACAGTGGATGGCAAGTTTGATCCCAATTCATGGAATGACGGTATTTTCTCTATCCGCAGAATCAGAATTGCCCCATTATTTGTGGTGATAGGTTTTGCCATAGAAGTATATGCGATTTTAAAAAGAAAGTAATTAATCAATTCTTTATTGAGAGATTAAGAAATTAAGAGGTTCGAAATTTATTCCGGATCTCAGGATCTCTTAATCTTTTAATTTTTTTACAGACACAAAATATGGATTTAATTAAGGCAATTATCATTGCTATTATTGAAGGACTTACAGAGTACCTTCCGATTTCGTCTACGGCCCACATGGGATTTACAGCCAATCTGCTGGGATTACCCGAAGATGAATTCCTGAAAATGTTTCAGGTTTCCATTCAGTTCGGTGCTATTTTATCAGTAGTTGTCGCTTACTGGAAAAAATTCTTTGACCTGAATAATCTTCAGTTTTATTTTAAACTTGGTTTTGCTGTGGTTCCTGCATTGGTTTTAGGATATCTGTTTGATGATAAAATAGAAGCGGTTCTTGGAAATCAGATTGCCATTTCATCCGTATTGGTATTGGGCGGAGTGGTCCTGTTGTTTGCCGATCAGTGGTTCAAGAATCCTAAGATCGATGATGAAAAAGGAATTACCATAAAAAAGGCGGTGACGATTGGTTTCTGGCAGTGTCTGGCCATGATGCCGGGAACAAGCCGGAGTGCAGCTTCCATTATCGGCGGGATGACGCAGGGACTTACCAGAAAGGCTGCTGCGGAATTTTCATTCTTTCTTGCAGTACCTACCATGCTTGCCGTAACCGTATACTCTGTTTTTCTTAAAACATGGGGCAAAGGAACCGTAAATCCTCAGAAAGGATACGAAATGATTATGGCTTCCCAGGATCACATCATGATTTTCATTGTAGGAAATGTAGTGGCGTTTATCGTTGCTCTTATTGCAATTAAAGCATTTATCGGAGTCCTTAATAAATATGGTTTCAAACCCTGGGGTTGGTATCGTATTTTTGTTGGAGTTGCCCTGCTGATCTATTTCTATTTCTTTAAATAAATGAAAAGCAATATTTTTAAAATACTGGCTGTCTGCGGTTCAGTAATGTCCTGTGCACCGGCGCATACCGTCTTTGTAAAAAACAATACCGATGAAAGGCTGGATTTTTTTGTTGAACTGAAAGAGAAAACCCAGGTTAAAGAACTGCTGATCTGCAAAGAGCTGGTTCCGGATGAAAAGCTTGAAAGAAAAGCTTTCATCAGTTATTATAAAGAAGAGAAATGCTATCACCAGACGGTAAATGCCATAAATAATCAAAGCTATAAATTTACGCTGCCTGTAAACTATACCGTTAATATTGCTCCCAATAATTCCGTTTATCCTTTTAAGGCAATTTATTACATGAGGGAGGGGGTAAAGTGCTTTATCAATACAGGTACTTCCGCAGAATGCCGGCAGAAAACAAGCCAGCAGCCCGGTTTAGTAAATATTACAGAAATTTTAGAATAATGACAGCTGAAGAACTGCAATCAGGATATGTGTTTTTATTGGACAAGCCTCTGGACTGGACTTCCTTCCAGGCTGTCAATAAAATGAAATATAAACTCAAAAGAGAATTTGGCCTTCCCAAAAAGTTCAAAATAGGACACGCAGGAACTCTTGATCCGAGAGCAACGGGGCTGCTTATCGTGTGCTGTGGAAAGTTCACCAAGAAAATCCCGGAAATCCAGGATGCTCCCAAAGAATACTGGACAGAAATCAAAACAGGTGTTCAGACAGAATCGTATGATACTGAAAAACCGGAGATCCTTCATCAGGATATATCTCATATTTCAGAGGAAATGATCCGTGAAGCACTTGATAAGTTTGTGGGAGAAATAGAGCAGAAACCGCCGGTATACTCAGCGATTAAAATTGATGGTGAAAGGGCTTATAATCTGGCCAGAGCGGGAGAGGAAGTAGAAATGAAATCCAGAAAAACCACCATATTCTACATTAAAGATATAAAAATTGAACTTCCTTTAGTCAGCTTTACAGTAGGATGTTCAAAAGGAACTTATATACGGAGTCTGGCGCATGATATAGGCCGGGAGCTGGGAGTGGGGGCTTACCTTACGCAGCTCAGACGGACAAAGATAGGAGACTATACCGTTGAAAATGCTACCTCTGATTATTTAGATAATGAATTCAGATTTGAAAATATATGATGAAAAATCTATTTCTGTTGGGATTGCTGTTTACTTCCGCTCTGTTTTCTGCACAGGAGACGGAAACCCGAAAACCCAAAATGGACTTTTATTTTAATCCGGCGCTTAACTTGGGCTATAATGGGAACTATAAAAAACCGGAGGCTGTTAATTCCCAATATATTCAGCCCGGGCACTTAGGGAAAATTACGTATGGAATCACCGCAATAGGAGGTTATAATTTTCTTCCTAACTTTGCGGTCGGAACCGGCCTGAGATACAGTTTTGCAGAAAATAACAATCATATGGTATTCTGGATGATCCAGCCCAAGATTATTTTTTCACCGGGAGACCGGCCTTTTTATATCGATCTCAACTATGGCAAGCAGATCAATCATTCGGCGGTTTCCGATTCTGAACTTTGGGGAGCAAGACTGGGGATGATGGTTTCCTATTCAAAAAGGCTGAGCCAGGAAGGAGGAATTGTATTGGAAGCACAAAAGATACAGGGAGATTCCAATGCCCTTTTCATTGGATTAAGCTACGGAATCACGATTTTCAGCAATAAAAATTATACCGGTTACGGAGAAGATTAATGGAAAAAACGCGCATCAATAAATATCTGTCAGAAGTAGGGTACTGTTCAAGAAGAGCGGCAGATAAACTTTTGGAAGAAGGAAGAATAACGATTAACGGGAAAGTTCCGGAACTGGGAACCAAAGTTTCTGATGAAGACCTTGTGGAAGTAGACGGAAAACCGATCCGCGAACCTCAGGACAAACCTGTTTATATTGCCTTCAACAAACCGGTAGGAATTGTCTGTACCACAGATACCAGGCGTGAAAAGAACAATATTGTAGATTACATCAGCCATCCGAAAAGAATTTTCCCGATCGGAAGGCTGGATAAACCCAGTGAAGGTCTTATCCTGCTGACCAGTGACGGAGATATCGTCAATAAAATCCTCAGGGCAAGGAATAACCACGAAAAAGAATATCTTGTTCGCGTAGACAAACCCATTACCCCGAGATTCCTTGAAAAAATGAGAAACGGTGTGCCTATTCTGGATACCGTTACCAAAAAATGTGAGGTAGAGAAGATTGATGATATGAATTTCCGTATCATTCTTACCCAGGGACTGAACAGACAGATCCGCAGAATGTGCGAATACCTCGGCTATGATGTAAAAAAACTGAAACGTATCAGAATTATGAACATTAAGCTGGACCTTCCGGTAGGAAAATGGAGAGATCTTACGGAGCAGGAACTTTCAGCACTTAATCTGCTGCTTGAGGACTCAAGTAAAACAGTGGATTAAAACCATGTCATTCCTGTCTATTCAAATTTGTAACCCGATTATTCATCATCGAATCTCTTTCTGTCTTCAGGAATCATTCTGTCTCTGAGAAGGCGGAATGTATAGCCGTTTTTTAGAATATCTCGATCAAAATACTTCCGGAAAAATGTCAAAAGTGTAGTATTTCTACGATTTTACTATGACTATTTAAGGTACAGCCTCATCCGTGCCTCATATTCGGGCTTCACCTTCAGGAGTTTCCATATTTTCTTATCATCGGAATTGCTGATGCGGTAGAATATGATTTTGTCTGCGGAGTATTTAAAATAGGGATGATTTTTCAGCCAGTCTTCAGGAGCATCGGCTAAGGTATATCTGGGAACTTCTGAGGAATTCAGGGGACATATGGAAATCAGCTTCTGAACTATTTCTTTATCGATATTATAAGTTTCCAGAATCTGTTCTTTAGTGATAAAACCTCCCAGTTTCCTTCGGAAACCAATAAGGTATCCTGCGCTTTTTTCATCCAGACCAAACTCTGTTAACTGCTTAAAACTGATTGTATTCAGATCTGTTTTTGAAAAATCGGTTTTCTCCTGCTGTTTTTCATTATTTATGATGACTGATAAATTTAATTTGATATAAGGCTTCAGTTCCCGGAACTTTTCAGGGGAGATGACAAAGCATTTCTGGATGTCTTCAAGGCTTTTAAAATTTCCATGAAGATTCCGGTCGCGGTAATTCACAATGGTCGCGGCTTGTTTTTCAGAAAAACCGAGTGACTTCCATCCGTCCCGGTTTAATGTATTGGGATCAAAAGGACGGTAATCTGTTGTTGTACCGTTATTTCCGGATGAGTTTTTAAGATGATCCTTCGTTTTTGAAGGCAGAAGGAGGTAAGGGCTAAGTTTGGTATACGCCTCATCGGAAATAATGAAGCATTCTTTGAACTTTTCTTTGCTGATAAAACTTCCGCCCAGATAATTCCTGTATTTCACAATAGCCTGGGATTGTTTTTCACTGAAGCCCATCTGCATCCAGTCTGCGGCAGAAAGACGGTCGGGATTGAATTTTCCGGAAACACTGATTTTTTTCTTTTCGAAACTTTTAAAATGTTCTTCATCCTTTTCCGGAAGCATAAGATAAGGCTCCAGTAAGGTAAATTTTTCTGAAGAGACAGCATAACATTTACTGAACTGTTCTTTGGTAGCAAACCGGCCGCCAATCATTTTTTTATAATTAAGAATGGTTTTGATCTGTTTTTCAGAAAAGCCAAGTTTCTGCCATTGTTTTTCATCCAGAGAGTTGGGATCAAAATAAGACAGGTCCGGAGTACCTGCTTCAGAAATAAATCTGATCTTGGGAAAATCAGCCTTTTCTCTGTCGATATATTTCTGAAAGGCCATCAGGACAATCAGCAGCATTCCCAATAATGCCATTTTCCGGTAATAAATTTTTCTCATCATACCACAAACTTATCAATACAAACAAGTTGAGGCAATAGGAAAGTATAAAGTGAATGTTTTTATAATAGAGAAATAATTATCCGGTTTAAAATATAAATCAAAATAAGGTGATATTTTTAAATAATTAAATACCAGTACCTTAATTTGCTTTTTTGGAAAATTAAGGTGAGCTGTGTAGGAAGAAATATTTCTATTATTTCCGAAGGCCGGGACAGATCATTTTGAAATATTTTAATCCCGCTGATATACGGATCCGCTGATTCGGGTATCTGATCCTGTAATGTGCCGCAAACCCGAAAACAGACAGAATTTATTCAGGATGATCAGCTAAAGAATCCTTCAGCTTAAGAAGTTCAGCTTTCACAAATTCAAGGCGGTCGATTAAGGTAACGGTTTCGGATATTTTACTGTTGGTAGTCAGAGCAATCCTTGCACCATCCAGTGTATACCCTTTTTCCTTGACCAGATGGTAAATCATCTGAAGGTTTTTAATGTCTTCCGGAGTGAAATAACGGTTCCCTTTTTTATTCTTCTTAGGTTTGATAATAGGGAATTCCTGTTCCCAATAGCGTATTAATGAAGTGTTTACGTCAAATGCCTTGGCCACTTCTCCAATAGAATAATACAGCTTATCAGGTAGATTTATTTTCATGTGATGAATCCTAAAGTCCAAAGATAAAAATTTTTCAAAACCGGATGCAAATATATAAGGTCAAATCTCTTGTAAAAACCTTCTGTATGTGCTTTTTTTTGAATATTCCGCATTGTTCTTTTTATTTTTTTTCAATGGAATGTGCTGATTTTGTGTTATTTATTTGTTAAATATTATTAAATTAGTAAACACTAAAATTACACATTATGAAACATTATTTCTTCATTTTCGCACTGATGGTTCCTCTTCTGGGATTTTCACAGTGGACAAAAACAGAGCTCCGGACTCAGAAAGTTAAGAAATCTCAGGAAAAGCTTGAGTATTCGGCCCTTTATTTATTAAACGCAGACCAGCTCAGACAAAATCTTGAAAAAGTATCTGACCGGTTCTCCGGAGGAAAAGGAGTGATCATTTCAATTCCTGCTGCCAGCGGTAAGCTTGAAAAATTTCAGGTATGGGAATCTTCCAATATGGATCCTGCTCTTCAGGCAAAGTATCCCGACATCAGATCTTATGTAGGAACAGGAGTGGACGATCCGTCAGTCTATCTGAGATTCAGCCTTTCTCCGGTGGGTTTCTCATCCATGATAACACGATCAGGAGGCTCAGAATTTATTGAACCCTATACGGAAGACCGTAAAATTTATGCTGTATTCGATTCCAATGCCAGAAGGGGACAGGATAAAGAACCCTTTGAATGTACGGTTATAGAAGAGGCTGAAAAAAAAAACACTGTTGCCGCTAAAAAAACCGCTGGATTTAATGTATTCAGGCTGGCTTTATCCTGTACAGGAGAATATGCCCAATACCATTTAACGGTTTCCGGAACTCCGGCAACGGCAACAGATGCTGAAAAAAAAGCGGTTATACTGGCTGCAATGAATGCTACCTTAACAAGGCTGAACAGTGTTTTTGAAAAAGATCTTTCACTGCATTTCAATCTCATCGCCGAGAACGAGACCGTCATATTTCTTAATTCCACAACAGATCCTTATACGAATGGCGGACCTAATGAAGCCAATACTCAGATTTCTGCATTGATCCCGGCGGCAAATTATGATATGGGGCACCTGATAGATAAAAAAGGAGCCAATGGAGCAGCCGGGTTAGGGGTAATCTGTAATAACAGTTCAAAGGCAGCGGGATGGACTGCCCACAATTTTCCCGAAGGTGATAAATTTGACATCGATTACGTAGCCCATGAAATGGGGCATCAGATGGGGGCAGGGCATTCATACACTTTCACAACTACGCAGGCCGATCAGAGGGTGGAGCCGGGAAGTGGAAGCACTATTATGGCCTATACCGGGATAACAGGCAATTCAGATGTACAGTTTAATTCCAATGATTATTTTCATACCAACAGCGTTACACAGATTAAAAATAAAATAAACAGCATAAGCTGTGGTACGAATGTTCCTTTTTCGATACCTGCACCCAACATCAGCGCAGGAGCAGACTACATCATTCCTAAATCTACGGCATTTGTGCTGACGGCTTCAACCACTGATACGAATCCTGCAGCTTATACCTACAACTGGGAACAGGCCGATCAGGCTGCCAATGCGCAGATCGGAAGCGGAAATACTTCAGCAGCCTATCCTGAGAAACCGACGGGACCAACTTTCAGATCAGTACCGCCTGTAAGTTCTCCTGTCAGATATTTCCCGGAATTTTATAAGGTGCTGGCAGGCGTAATGTCCACCCGTTGGGAGAGTGTATCAGGTGTAGGTCGTGATCTTAATTTTGCGGCTACCCTAAGAAATAATAATCCAATCAATCCACAGACCGGTAAAGACGCTACGGTTGTTACGGTAAATGCCAATGCAGGTCCTTTCAGGGTCACCTCACCGGTATTCGGGCAATCACTAAGTTCCGGAAGCACACTGAATGTAACCTGGGATGTCGCCAATACCAATCAGGCCCCGATCAGTACAGCCAATGTAAATATCAAGCTTTCTAAAGACGGAGGACAGACATTTACTGTCATTGCAGCCAATACTCCGAATGATGGCAATGAGCAGATTACGATACCGGCCGGTTCTATTTCTGCCAATGCCTATATCCTTGTTGAAGCAGTAGGAAATGTTTATTATGCTGTAAGCCCGAGCTTTGTAATTGATTATACTGTGGCCGGTGAAACCTGTAACACCTATACATATACCGGAGCTGCTGTCCCTATTACAGATGGCCCGGGAGGAAACGCAATATCTTCACCAAGAGTGATCGCTCCTTTAACGGTAAATAATCCGGGTATTATTACCAAAATAACAGTAACACCTTCCGTCACCCATACCTATGTGCAGGATCTGGCAATAGGAATAGAAGGACCTTCAGGTGCGTCTGCCCTTATATGGAACAGATCATGTAACTCTCAGAGTAATATTGTTGCCACTTTCAGTGATACCGGAGCAGCTGCCGTATGTACCACTCCAATCCAGGGAGAGGTAAAATCTAATGAATCGTTAGGAATATTTGCAGGACATCCGGCTCAGGGGCAATGGAAATTATTTGCTTCCGACAATTACCCCGGAGATACGGGAAATATCAACGGATGGAGTCTTCAGGTATGTACCCGCCAGACGGAGACGCTGGGCATCAAAGAAACTTCTGCAATGGATGACGATATTAAGATTTATCCTAATCCAACAGATGGAAATTTCTTCATTAAATCCAGAAATATAAAAGGAGAAATGAAGGTGACGATGTTCGATGCAAGCGGAAGGCTGGTTCATTCATCAGCTTATAAGGGTGAAAACGAGACAACCAAAGAATTCAATGTGCATGTTCCGAAAGGAGTGTATATAATCAGCATCAATTCTTCAAAAGGAGTTTATAACAGTAAGCTTGTTGTAAAATAAATAATAGACTTATCATATATTCAGTAAAGGACCGGCAATTTGCCGGTCCTTTTTTACGGAAGCTTGTATTTCGACTTTGTTTACCGTATTTTTATGCCATTAATGCCTATCCCCAATGAACCCTATATCTGTTCTTCATATTGATCTTTTTCAGCCCGGTAAAAATGCTTCAGATTTTTATTTCAATACCCTGAAAAACCATCTTATCCTGGGACACCGGCATATTGAAAAACCTCACAGACATGACTTTTATGCCGTTGTACTTTTTACGCAGGGAAAAGGGATTCATGAGATCGATTTTCAGAAATATGAAGTTTCGGCAGGCAGTCTTTTCTTTTTATCGCCGGGCCAGATACACAGCTGGGAACTTTCGGAAGATATTGACGGGTATATTTTTTTCAGTTCACAGGGGTTTTATGAAATGCATTATGTAAGCCAGAAGCTCAGGAATTTTCCTTTCTTCGGTTCTGTGTCTTTTCCCAGAAAGCTTCAGCTGGATAAGGTGGAATTGCAAAATAATATCCATCTGTTTCAGGAGCTGGAAAAAGAGCATTATGGTAAACAGATCATGAGAGAAGGAAGAATTCTTTCTCTCATGTCCCAGATATTTATTAATACCACCCGGTTGTTTTCAAAGGATATGGATACATTATCTTCCTCTGCCGGTCTCTCTTATTTTAAACACTATCAGGATTTTGAAGATCTTATCGAGCTGCATTTTACCGAACAGAAATCCATTGGCTATTATGCGGATTTATTGGGAATATCTTCAAAGCATTTAAACAGGGTAGTGCAGACAACGGTTCAGAAAACCGCAACGGAAGTCATTACAGAAAGAGTAGTCCTGGAGGCCAAAAGAATGCTGATGTACCTTAATGAAAGCCTGGTGGAAATCGCTTTCAGGCTGGGATATGAAGAATATTCCTACTTTGTAAGAGTATTCCGGAAAAGCTCCGGAATGACTCCTACTCAGTTTATGAGGAAATATAAGGCTTGATGGTTTAATGTTGTTTCAGATTCCGGGATCACAGTGCCAGTTTAAAAGGTCCTTCAAAAGTAGTTTCAAATGAGTCTACCAGAGTGCCTTTTTCATCAAAAACACCGATCACCATATTCTGTTTGGAGAGCCTGATCTCTTCTTCAGGGAAGGAGATATTAATATTTCCTTTTAGAATTTCATCTCCTTTCAGAACAATTTTTTCAGAGCCGAAATAGGTGATCTCAGCATTGGAAGGAGTGATTACTCTGATATAAAGCGTCTTTTTCTCATTGGACTTGTTTAAAAGAGTGTAAATAAAGGTATTGGTGATTTTACCGTTCTTTACAAAGAAAGTAGAACCGGCAGGTTTAATAAATTTGGCTTCCATAGATCCGCGGTCATACATTAAAAACCCGAGAAATCCGATGAGCAGGGCCAGAATTACCGTAGTTGCCTTCATTCTTGACGTAAATCTGAATTTTTCCCGGTTTTCAATCTCCGATTCTGTGGCATAGCGGATCAGCCCTTTTGGAAGTCCTACCTTCTCCATAACTTCATCACAGGCATCGATGCATGCTGTACAGTTGACGCATTCCAGCTGCTGTCCGTTTCTGATGTCAATCCCCGTAGGACATACCACCACACATTGATGGCAGTCGATACAGTCTCCTTTTCCCGCCGCTTTCCGGTCTTCATTATTTCTCCATTTAGAACGGCCTTCCCCTCTTTTAAAGTCATAATAAACATTAATGGTCTGCTTATCGATCAGTACTCCCTGAAGTCTACCATACGGACAAACCAGTGTGCATACCTGCTCGCGGAGCCATGCAAATACAAAATAGAAAGTCATTGTAAAAAAGATCATGGTGATAAACTTCAGCGGGTGCTCGGAAGGCCCCTCAATCATGATCCGGAAAACCTCTTCATATCCTACAATATACATGAACATAAACGTGGATATAACCAGAGAAATCAAGAGAAATACACTCCATTTGGTTAATCTTTTTCTTATTTTCTCAGCATCCCACTCCTGCCTGTCAAGTTTCATCTGCTTATTCCGGTCGCCTTCAATCCAGTATTCAATTTTACGGAATACCATTTCCATGAAAAGGGTCTGGGGACAAAGCCAGCCACAGAATATACGCCCGAAAACAACGGTAAACAGCATCACAAAAATCACAGAAGTTACAGCTCCCAAAGCGAGAATAAAGAAATCCTGAAGATAAAAAGGCTGCCCCAGAATGAAAAACCTTCTGTCGATCACATTAATCAGCAGAAATGGGTTGCCGTTTATTTTTATAAAAGGAAGCCCGAATAACAATGCGAGAAGAGCATAACTGGTATAATTCCTGTAATTGGTATATTTTCCTTTAGGTTTCCGTGGAAATACCCACTTTCTTTTTCCGGTTTCATCCATGGTTCCCACCGAATTTCTGAATTCTTCGTTGTCGGTTTCGATGAACTTGCTGTTGCCTGATTCTGCACTCATTGCTTTACTTTATTTAATTGAAAAAGTATTAAGGTAATATTTGAGGCCGGATCAAGTTGTTTTTCAGTCAGTTTTACAAAGGAAAATTTTATTGATCTCCCACCTGTGCAAAGGTCTTGATTAAACTTTTTGAGTACTAATATTATCTACTTCAAAAATAGGACAATTGGGACATTTTTATTTTTCCTGTAAAATAGATCAAAATGAAAGAATAGATTGTGAAACTGTTCCTGATGTTGTAAATTACCCTCTTTAAAAATGAAGTATGAAAAATATCTGCAGAACAGGTCTGATTGGTTTGGTTTTCGCATTGGTAAACTGTCAATCTGTAAATAACAGCACAATGTTTTATGATGGGGTACAGCCTGAAAAAATTTCAGATCAGTTCAGCTTTACGGAAGGTCCTTCATCCGATAAAGAAGGAAATGTTTATTTCACGGACCAGCCTAATGATAAAATTTACCTGTGGGACTGGAAAACCAATCAGGTGACTTTATTTCTCGATAAAACAGGAAGAGCCAACGGAACTCACTTCGATAAAGATGATTTTCTGATTACCTGTTCCGATGAGCAGGGCGAAATGTGGAAAATCTCAAAGGATAAAAAAGTGGAAATTCTGTTTAAAGGTTTTGAAGGAAAACGCCTGAACGGGCCCAACGATATCTGGAATGATGCTTTTGGAGGGATGTATTTTACAGATCCTTTATATGAAAGAGATTATTGGGTGGATTTCAAACAGGAGCTGCCTCATAAAAGTCTCTATTACAGAAATAAAAATGGGAAAATCAGCAAATTAGAAACCTTCACCCAACCCAATGGAATTGTAGGCAGTGAAACCATGAGGAAACTGTATATTTCAGATATAGATGCCGGAAAGACCTATGAGTACGATATCCTGGGCGAAGGCAAATTATCCGAAAGAAAACTGTTCTGTGAAATGGGCTCTGATGGGATGACTTTAGACAAACACGGAAATCTTTACCTGACGGGTGATGGAGTACACGTCTTTAACCGCAAGGGAAAAAAGATCTATCACATCCCGATTCCTGAAAAATGGACTTCTAATGTAACTTTCGGAGGAGAAAACAACGATGTTTTATTCATCACGGCATCAAAATCAGTGTATGTTTTACCAACAAAAGTACGGGGAGTGAAATAACCTTTAAATCCGGTTAAAATTTTTTAAAACTCCAACTTTTATCGGAATCGATGAAGACACCTGCGTGTTGAGTTTAAAATAGACAAATTCTATTTACCACTCAATAAAAGATCTGCCAAATCTGCAAGATCAGCGAGCGATCTGAAAATAAAGAATTCGTGTATTCATGACAGCTACAAAAAAATGAGCCAACTTTCCTAAATAAAGTTGGCCCATCAATATCTCAAAATTGCTGAATTTTTGCGTCTTTGCAAATTTTAATAAGCAACCTCCATTTTCACCTTTTTCCCTTTCAGTTTTTCATTCTGAAGCTTTCTTAAAACTGTATTCACCTTATTTCTGGCAACAGCAACGTAGGATGTGGTATCTTTTACTTCGATAACCCCAACATCTTCTTTCAGTAATTCTCCTTTTTTAAGTAAATACCCTACAATATCTACTTTGTTTACTTTGTCTTTTTTTCCTGCACTGATGTAGATCGTCTGGAAAGGAGTCTTCTGCGGAACTTTATCAAATCCGGCAACACTTTCTTCAGGGGTATCGTTTTTAATGAAAGGGAAATTTTCTTCTTCCGTCATGATCAGATAAACAAAACCTTTCGCATTCATCCTGGCAGTACGGCCGTTTCTGTGGATGAAAGCATCTTCTTTGGGAGGCAACTGATAATGAACAATAGATTCTACTTCCGGAATATCGAGTCCACGGGCGGCAAGATCCGTTGTAATAAGGATTCTGGCAGAATCATTTCTGAATTTCAGTAGTGCGCGTTCTCTTTCATCCTGCTCCATTCCGCCGTGGAATGTTTCTCTGTCTATTCCCATCTGATGAAGCAGTTCGGAGATACGGTCTACCGCTTCCCGGTGATTACAGAAGATCAGGGTTCTTTTATTTCCGATTTTACAGACCAGATTGAAAAGAGTATCCAGCTTTTCTTCAGGAATGGTCATTACTTTTCTCAGCTGGAGATCCGGTTTAATATCGTTTTCTTTCAGGAAACTGATGGTCTTCTCATCTTTTAATCCGGTAAAAGCCGGAATCTCATCCATTGCTGTTGCAGAGGTCAGAATTCTTTGAGAAAGTCCTTTTAGAGAATTACAGATAAATTCCATATCATCATGAAAACCCAGTTCCAGGGCTTTGTCAAATTCATCCAGAACCAAAGTCTTAACCGTTTTCGGATCAAAATTATTGTTCCTTACGTGATAGGTAACTCTTCCCGGAGTCCCGATTAAAACAGCAGGAGCTTCAGTTAAATTATTGACTTCAATCTTTTTATCGTGACCACCATAGCACACGGAAACCTTAAAATCTGTTCCCATCGCTTTGAAAACCTGTTCAATCTGTAAAGCCAGCTCTCTGGCAGGCACTAAAATCAACGCCTGAACACCCTGAACATTTTTTTTCAGATTTCGAAGAACCGGAAATAAAAATGCAAGTGTTTTCCCGGATCCGGTAGGAGAGAGCAGAACAATATCCGTATTGTTTTCAGATGCCTTATAAGTGGATTTCTGCATCTGATTCATCTCCTGAATCTGCAGCTTTTGATAGATCGATTGTAGTTCCATGCTGCAAAGGTAGTGATTTGAAGAGTATATTTAATAAAGGTGTCAATCGTAAAGGGGCAATCTGCTTTGCTTGGGAATTCTAAAGGTATTTATAATTTGACATTTCACTTGCGAAGCAATATTCACAATTCACTCCTCTTTACATTAATATTGATAACCAGTTGTTTACGGAATCAAAAGCTAAGGGGTGAAATATTGTTTATCTCAAATAAAATTTGTACCTTTGCACCCACTTTTTGTGTTAAAGGTCTGAGAAAGTAAAATATTCAATATTAATAACTTCCGTATTTTTCAGTCACATTGATTAAGACCGTTGAAAGAGAAGGAATACAAATTTATTTAGAATTATGTCAAAAGAGACAAATTCAGCAGAATTATTATTAAACCAAAACGTAGCACCTGAACAATTTGACTGGGATTCATTCGAATCTGGTCTTGATGCTGATGCTAGAAAAGAGAAAAGCGATTTAGAAGAAATCTACAACGGATCTTTAAACAACCTGGACGATAACGACGTTCTGATTGGTAAAGTGGTAAGATTAACTGATAAAGAAGCTATCGTAGACATCAACTTCAAATCTGAAGGTGTTATCTCTCTTAACGAATTCCGTTACAACCAGGGCCTAAAAGTAGGTGATGAGGTAGAAGTAATGGTTGACAGAAGAGAAGACAAAACTGGTCAGTTACAGTTATCTCACAGAAAAGCAAGAACGCTTAAAGCTTGGGATAAAGTAAACGAACTTCACGAAACTGGTGAAATCGTTAACGGTTTTGTTAAATCCAGAACTAAAGGTGGTATGATCGTTGACGTTCACGGAATCGAAGCATTCTTACCAGGTTCTCAAATTGACGTTAAGCCAATTAAAGATTACGATCAGTTCGTAGGAAAAACTATGGAGTTCAAAGTTGTGAAAATCAACCCTGAATTCAAAAACGTAGTAGTTTCTCACAAAGCATTGATCGAAGCAGATATCGAAGGTCAGAAAAAAGAAATCATCGCTCAGCTTGAAAAAGGTCAGGTTCTTGAAGGTACTGTTAAGAACATCACTTCTTACGGTGTATTCATTGACTTAGGAGGTGTAGATGGATTGATCCACATTACAGACCTTTCTTGGTCTAGAGTGAACCACCCATCTGAAATCCTTGAGGACGGACAGACTGTAAAAGTAGTTATCCTTGATTTCGATGATGAGAAAACAAGAATCCAGTTAGGTATGAAGCAATTAGAAGCTCATCCTTGGGATGCTCTTTCTGCTGACCTGAAAGTAGGTGACAAAGTAAAAGGAAAAGTAGTAGTTCTTGCTGACTATGGTGCATTCGTAGAAATCGCTCCAGGTGTAGAAGGATTAATCCACGTTTCTGAAATGTCTTGGTCTACTCACTTAAGATCTGCCGGAGATTTCGTAAAAGTAGGTGATGAAGTTGAAGCTGAAGTATTAACTTTAGACAGAGAAGAAAGAAAAATTTCTCTTGGTATCAAGCAGTTATCTAAAGATCCATGGGAAAACATCGAAGCTAAGTATCCGGTAGGATCTCAGCATGTAGGAACGGTAAGAAACTTCACTAACTTTGGTGTATTCGTAGAGTTAGAAGAAGGTATCGACGGATTAATCTACATCTCTGATCTTTCCTGGACTAAGAAAATCAAGCACCCATCTGAGTTCTGTGCAGTAGGTGATAAATTAGATGTTGTAGTTCTTGAGCTTGATATTCAGGCTAGAAGATTATCTCTGGGTCACAAGCAATTGACTGAAAACCCGTGGGATAAATTCGAAACTAAATATGCTGAAGGAACTATCCACGCTGGTAAAGCAGTAGAAGTTCACGATAAAGGAGCTTCTGTACAATTCGAAGATGCTGAGGTTGAAGCATTCTGTCCTTCAAGATTATTAGAGAAAGAAGATGGATCTAAAATCAAAAAAGGTGAAGAAGCTGATTTCAAAGTAATTGAATTCAACAAAGAGTTCAAGAGAGTTGTAGTTTCTCACACAGGGATCTTCAGAGACGAAGAAAAGAAAAACGTTAAAGAAGCTTCTTCCAGAAACGTATCTTCTTCTTCTAACAACGAAGAAAGATCTACTCTTGGAGACATCGATGCATTAGCAGAGTTGAAAAGAAAAATGGAAGAAGGTAAATAATCTTTGATCCATTATAAATAGTAAGCCACTCATTTTTGAGTGGCTTTTTTGTTTTGTATTTTCAGGAGCTTTTTCCCGCTATCCACTCATACTCCTCACGCCGTGGCTCTTCCAGCTCTGAATCCCTTCGCTTTTCCTTTCATGTTGCGGGGTAACCGTTACTATCGGGGCTATTATTAATGTTGGTAATGGTAGATAAAACCTGTTAGGTTTGCGTCTGCGGCTTTTCAATTACCAAATCTTTTACTTTGGGTTTATAACAGATCAATAATTCTATAAAGAAATTGTATATGTTTAGCTTTAAGTATTTTAATGTACGATTTTACTTTTTTTCTAATTATGTTAAAATATTTCACTTATTAAGGAAATTATGTTATTTTTATCCCGCTAAAACAAACTATTAACTATGAAAAAAACATTTTTATTTTTCTTCATGGCATTCTTCATGTCATGGGGTAGTCTCAAAGCACAGGGGCTTGATTACATTTTCATGCTGGATAACGGAAGTTCCATTACCGCTGCTGAATACGCTAACATGAAGCGGGGTGCCATTAAGCTGATGGAAGAGCTTCTGGCCTGTAATAACAAAAACAGAGTAGCTGTTGTACAGTATGGAACAGGAAAGTATGGCGATACCAGCGGGAACTACAAGCCCATGATTTATATCGAATCCGATTTTACCAGCGACCAGTTTATCGCCCAGAACTTCGAGAGACGTCTGGATTTTGGAGATCTTTTTCATGAATCTTTGGGAATGATTGGTGATGCGCTTGACGGAAATCCAAATGCCGGTATTATAAGTCCTCAGACAGTTTTAGGAGTGGCGCAGGATCTTAGAGTGGTTGTATTTACAGATGCAATGAGGAATCTGGGTAGCCCTCTTACAGGTTCTTATCTTGTAAACTCCAGCAGCCCGGCTTATGGGACTCAGGCAGCATTTGTGAATGAGCTGAAGTTCAAATATAGCAGAGGAGCAAGATTTACCATGATCCATACCAATACAGTGATGTCAGCTATGAGGGCTGCAGCTGCCATTGCTTCACATGGAGCGGGATCATATTCCGGAGCGGTAGAGCCGGTTCAGGGTGATCCTAATATTACCTCAACTCCAAGATTATATTTTAACAGACCTGGTGGATTTGCCGTTTTATCCGGTGAAATGAGCTATTGGAGAGATCTGGCACAGAATATATGCGAAACCAATGGTATGGGAACCGTAGACTTCAGATACGAGCCGGGAGAATGTATAGGATATACACAAGGCGTTGGCGGATATCATCATCTTCCGGCCGGGGCTACCTTATTGAATCTTAAGCTGGAACTGGTAGGCTTGCAGAACGGAACGGTTTTCCCTATTCCGTATAACCCTTCATTCGGACCCGGTAACTTTTTTGTCTATTATCCACAGGCCTCAGACTTTGCTGCTGCTATCAATGGCGGAGCAACAGGACCGCAGAAGTTCAAATTGACCATGGAATACTCTTATAACGGTCAGACTGAAGTAGCATATGCCTGGAATAATTATCCGTTTTTTGACTATGACATTAATATGGAATGCCCGGTATTAAAAGCTGCAAAACCATCAGCAGAAGAGAAACTGTTCAAGCTTACTCCTAACCCTACCAACGGATTATTTAAAGTGATCCTGAGTAAAGAAGGTAAAGGTGCAAAACTTGAAATCAGAGACCTGAGCGGAAATATGGTTTATAATAAAATTCTACGTGGTGAAAAGGAAATAAATGTAGATTTGAGTTCCCGAAAAGAAGGCGTTTATATTGTAAATATGACAACAGAGAAAAATGAAATTTACTCAGAAAAAATTATAAAAAAGTAATAAATCAACATCAATAACTGAGCTGCCCGAAGAAGGCAGCTTTTTTTATAACAGGTCTGATAGAACAGGATTAGTAAATCAATAAAAAATCATTTATTATTTTTATACTATTGAGTAAGAGTTATTATTGAAAATATTTTATAAAAATAAATATTGATTGTGAATTATTTGTAAATTTGCTGCTTTATTAGTAAAAATGAAAAAAATAACTCTACCACTACTATTTGCTGTATTTACAGCATTTCCTTTAACTTTATTTTCGCAGGATAACAATAGCCTGATTAAAGATTATATTTCTCAAAACACAATCAGAGAATATAAAAAATCAGACCTAACCAATTTTGTTATTGATAATATTGACCGTTCAAAATCCATGAATGGAGATGTTGTCAAGTTTAAGCAGATCTACAACGGCCTTCCGGTATATGGTACTGCAGGAACAGCATTGGTAAGAGATCAGAAAATTATTTATTACACAGATAACTTTATCAAAGATTATAAAGTATCTTCCCCGGCTGATGCCGGGATTACAAAAGAGCAGGCCCTGAAGAAAATTGCCGGAGATCTGGGAAGTGAAGAAATTTCCAGTCTGCCTGTTATGGCTTTTTTCGAAAAAGGACCGGATAAAATGACTGCTGCCAAACAGCGTTTGGTTTATACCGCCGATAATAACAAAGATCTGAAGCTGGCTTACGAATATTTATTACATGAGCCGGGTACATCCAATCACTGGGATATTCTGGTAGATGCTCATGATGGCAAAATTTTGAGTAAAACCAATCTTACGGTTTCATGTAATTTCGGTGAAGGAGCTTACGCTCATGAAGAGCATATGGCTGCGGCGGCATTACCACAATACGAAGGAAGTTATCATATCAGCCGTACCAATTTTGTTACGCTGTCTCCCGATAACGCTACATACAATGTATTCCCTTTACCGGTAGAGGCACCGACTTTCGGGTCCAGAGCTTTGGTAAGTAACCCGTGGATTCTGGCTTCTTCACCGGAAGGATGGCATTCCAACGGAACCACTCATTATACCGTTACAAGAGGAAATAACGTGTATGCTTACGATGATAAAGATGCCAGAGAAATTACATTTGGTGTTTCCCCGGATGGAGGAGCTTCCAGGACTTTTGATTTCCCGTATAATCCTAATGCATTAACGTATACCAATTTATCTGCGGCTACAACCAACCTGTTCTATATAAGCAACATGGTGCATGATATCTTCTATAAATTCGGGTTTACAGAATCGGCAAAAAACTTCCAGAGTAATAACTTCGGAAAAGGAGGGCTGGATGATGATGAAGTTTTTGCACAGTCTCAGGACGGAGGCGGCTTCAATAATGCCAATTTTGCCCCATATCCGGATAGTTATAATCCCGTTATGCAGATGTATCTGTGGCTGGCATCAAACCGTAAACTTTTTTACAGTGCACCGTCTGATGCTGTTTCCCGTAATGTAAATGCGGGAATTGCACAGTTTGGCGCTCCCGTCAATGATGTAGGCGTAGCCGGAGATGTAAAACTGGCCAGTGTAATTGATGGCTGTACTGCTTTACCTGCTGGTGAAATGGCTGGAAAAATCGGTTTAATTGAGAGAGGAGGAACTTGCAGCTTTCCTGCGAAAGTGAAAAATGCCCAGAATGCCGGAGCAATAGGAGTTGTTATTTATAACAATGCAGCCAGTGGTTCCACGCTTGGAAATATGGGGGGTACAGATAATACCATCACTATTCCTTCAATTTTGATTACCAATGCTGAAGGAGAATACATTAAAACAAAACTGGCGGCAAGTATCCCTGTAAGTATTACAGTAAGGGCCGATACAAAATATGACGGCAGCTTTGATAATGGAATTGTAACCCATGAATATGGTCACGGGATCTCCAACAGACTTACAGGAACAGGGTTTAACTGCCTGAATTCCAATGATGACAAAGAACAGATGGGCGAAGGTTGGTCAGACTTCTTTGCACTGATGCTTACGAACAGACCGGGCGATAATGCTTCCGTAGCAAGAGGAATGGGAACTTATCCTATCGGGCAGTCCATTACAGGAGGAGGAATCAGACCTTTAAAGTATTCACCTGATTTTGGAATAAACTATGCTACATACGGACATACAAACGGAATGGAATATAACAATGGATCTGCAATGGTTCCTGATGTACACTCTATTGGTTTTATTTGGGCTACCATGCTTTGGGATCTTCACTGGAAATATGTTGAAAAATACGGATATTCTTCAGATGTAACTTCCAATACACCCAACGGAAGCACCAAAGTATTACAGCTGATTACCGACGCACTTAAACTTCAGCCTTGTAATCCTTCCTTTATCGAAGGAAGAAATGCTATTCTGGAGGCAGATATGGCAACTACCGGTGGACTGGATAAATGTGTGATCTGGAGGGTTTTTGCAAAAAGAGGACTGGGAATCAACGCTTCAGCAGGACTTAAAACCGATATCAACGATCAGGTGGAAAGCTTTGATCTTCCTACAGGATGTTCCGCTCTTTCTACGGAAGAGATAAAAGCTGCTAAAAATAAGATTTCCATCTATCCGAACCCGGCTAAAGATGAATTCTATATCACCTTTCCGGACAGTATGCTTGGAAAAGTAAGCATTGAGATCTATGATATGTCCGGTAAACTGATTTCTTCGGAAGATAAAGTTTCTCCGGATGCTAAAAAAGCGATTTCAACCCACAAAATGGTTAACGGAACTTACATGGTAAATGTAAAAGGTCTTGGCTTTGAATCATCATCCAAAGTGATTGTGAAGAAATAATCATACTTTTAATATTATAAAAATCGCCGCAGGAAAAGACCTGTGGCGATTTTATTTATCTATCATGCATACATCACCGGGTATTTTAATTATTATGTCGTAAATTTGCAGGCTGTTTTAAAAAAAATTATGAAGAAGAAAAATATACTGAAAGGAGTTTTATTTGTCGGGATCGGAGCTAGTATATACGGTATGTTGGCTACATTTGTAAAGATGGCCTATAAAGATGGTTTTACCACTTCTGAAGTCACTACATCCCAGTTTTTATTAGGATTAACCGGGCTTCTGGTCCTGAATTTTATCCAGACCATTACCTCTAAACAAAAGCTTTCATCTCCGAGCGGCAAAGAGGTCCGGATGCTGATGCTGGCGGGAACTTCTCTGGGATGTACCAGCCTGTTTTACTATATTGCCGTTCAGTACATAGATGTTTCTATTGCCATTGTATTACTCATGCAGTCCGTGTGGTTCAGTGTAGTAGTGGAAAGCTTTATCTCCAAAAAATTACCGAACGCCAGAAAAGTAATTTCAGTGATTATTGTACTGGTAGGAACCATCTTGGCTACCAACCTGATGAATATGGATATAGAACTGGACTGGCACGGGATATTCTGGGGATTAATGGCAGCAGCCTCCTATACCCTGACGATGTTTACATCCAATACTCTGGCTACCCATCTTCCGGTGTTCAGGAAAAGTATTATCATGCTTTGCGGTGGTGCAGTTGTGGTATTTGCGTTCCTGTTTTTTGCACAGATCGGGCCGATGTATTCAGACAGTCTGAGATCATTCTATCTGAACTTTACAGAAAATACGGAGCATATCCACTCTTTCAACTATTCCATATTCTGGACGTACGGTTTTGTACTGGCATTGTTCGGAACCATTATTCCACCGGTTCTGTTCAACATAGGTTTTCCGAATGCCGGACTCGGATTGGGAAGTATCGTTTCTTCACTGGAGCTTCCGGTTTCTGTAACGATGGCTTTCGTTTTACTGGATGAGAAAGTAATACTTATACAGTGGGTGGGAATTGCACTGATCCTGTTTGCTATCGTACTGATGAATCTGCCTTCAAAAGAAGAATACCAAGCCGTGGAGTTATCTTAAACAAACAATAAGCCTGCCCGGGCAGAGCTTAATTAAATTAAAAATATCAGTAATAAACCGTTCTTTTGGAGCGGTTTTTTTAATTTTATATCTCTAAAATAAATCGGAATGAAAAATTTCAGAAATGCAGTTATGATAATAATGCTGTCAGCAGTTCCCGGTCTCATGTTTTCACAGGTAAAACCTTTGGATGCTGAATTGTCCGGATATGAATATCCTTACAAAGTTCATTATCTCGATCTGAAATCCCAGAATAACGACCTGAAAATGGTGTACATGGATGTGCAGCCTCAAAAACCGAACGGAAAAACCGTCATGCTTCTTCATGGCAAGAATTTTAACGGAGCCTATTGGGAAAGGACAGCTAAAGATCTTTCAGATAAAGGATTCAGGGTGATTATTCCCGATCAGATAGGATTCGGAAAATCCTCGAAACCTCAGAATTACCAGTTTTCTTTTTCGCAGCTTGCTGAAAATACAAAAGCTGTTCTGGATCAGCTTAAGATTGACAGAACAATTGTTTTGGGACATTCTATGGGAGGAATGGTTGCCACAAGATTTGCGCTGCTTTACCCTGAAAGGGTTCAGAAACTTATTCTGGAAAATCCTATCGGACTTGAAGATTATAAGACTTTCGCTTCTTACCAGACGATCGACCAGGCATATCAGTCAGAATTAAAAAATACAGCGGAAACCTATAAAAATTATCAGCTGAAATTTTATTACGACAATAAATGGAAAGACGAGTATCAGCCCTGGCTGGATCTCATTGCCGGATGGACCCTGCATAAAGATTACCCGAAAGTAGCCTGGGATGCCGCTCTTACAACTGATATGATCTATAATCAGCCTGTTTGCTATGAATTCAAAAATATTAAAGCTCCCACATTGCTCATTATCGGGACCCGCGACAGGACAGCGATAGGGAAAGACAGGGCTCCCAAAGAACTTCAGCCGAAAATGGGACAGTATCAGGAACTTGGAAAAAAAACACAGCGTGAAATCCCCGGCTCAAAACTGGTAGAGCTCGAGAATGTAGGCCATCTTCCCCATATTGAAGTTTATCCTGAGTTTTTCAGTGCTCTGTATGATTTCATCAGATAATTCTGAATCTGACGAAATAAATAAGCCTGAAATATAGGAATGGTCAAAATGATCATTCCCATATTTTCAGTTCTTATAACCCTTTTTAAACGGATAATTTCTGAACCGGCATTTTCTCTTTTGTTCAAACTTTTTTTGAAGGACATTAAAAGTATAAAATACCCCTTGTGATAAACTTAGCCGCCAACTGAAGGTTCAACGTAGTCAAAAGAACAAAAGTTATTTGTAAAGAGGTTAGGATAAAGGTTCCCGAAAGAATAAAAATCAAAGACTTTATGTAAACCTCTATGTGTAAAGCATTTAAACTTAAAAAAATCGCTAAAGCATTTAAAATAAAACTTTTGTGCCTTCGTGGTTTAATAAAAAAGCTTAATGTTTCGAATAAAATAGTCTTTTATTCCATAACTTCTTTTTTCCACGAAATACGTAAAGCGATACCATCCCAATTCCGGAAAAAAGAATACAGGAAATTCCCAGATTTTGGATAAATCCGATCACGATCAGCCCGCATCCGATAAGAATATAATAGATAAGACCCAGTAAGGCTCCTGCGCTGCCGGCTTCATTCTTATACCTGATGAGTACAGTGCTCAGAATATTGGGAATAGCTATACTGAATGCCATCACAATAAAACAGTAAGGAATCAGAAAAAACAGTTCCCGGCCTGAGATCCATACAAAAACTGAAGCGGTAAATGAGATCCATATACCTGTCTTTACCAGGATTTCAGGCGCAGTGTTTCTTATCAGCAAATGCCTGTTCAGGTAAGCCCCTGCAAAAGTTCCGGCCGCCAGAATAAAACTGCTGTATCCGAAATCATAGGAGCTCAGACCGTTCTCTTTAAAAATAAACGGTGCCAGTGAATAATAGGAAAACAGCAGGACATTAAAACTCATAATCAGCATACAGCTTCTGATAATTTCAGGATCACCCAGCATACGTTTCAGTAAACGGGTCAGTGTTTCCATGCTGATCTGCTTTTTTACCTGAAGCGTTTCTGAAATATTGTTTTTTGAAAGAAACCAGAACAGGAAGGCTAATAAAAACAAAGTGATGAATACTCCCTGCTGTCCTGAAAGTGAAACCAGCACAGAACCGGAGATCATTCCGATGACAGGACTTACCGATAAACCGATCCCGATCCAGGAAAACACTTTACTGATCCTGTCCTTATCATAGAGATCCCTTAAAATGGTCTGAGCAATAATAGAACCTACGGAAATTCCGAAAGCAGAAACGATCCTTCCCGCGAGGAGAACGGTAAAATCGGGTGCTACAAGAGCGGTAAGCGCTCCGGCTCCGTAAATAACCAGTCCGTATTCAAGTGCTTTTTTCCGTCCGATGCGGTCGCTCTGAATCCCCCAGAAAGCTACCCCTGATGCGAAAGCTATAAAATACAGACTTATCGTTAACGTTGCCGATTCTTCCCGGACAGAAAAGTGTTCCTGTATCATCGGTAATACAGGACTGTAAATGGTTTCTGCAAACTGAGGAAGCATGACCAAAAGCGTAAGCAGCCACAGTGGGTTGGTTTTTTTCATTTTTTTTCTGCAAAGTTTTGAAAAATTGAATGTATATTTATAATGATATAAATACAAAAAACATCAAAAATAAGACATGGCCGTACTTCTGCAGAATGAAGCATTTGATGCCGACAGCATTCACGAAAAGGTGATTGGCATAGCATCCGATATGGTAATGCACGACTCCGGTTTCCATTCCCATCAGACTAAAGCACAGCTTCTGTATGCACCTTCAGGCTGTATGACGGTGACAGCATCCAACAGACAGCTCGTTTTGCCGCCTTTCAGAATGCTCTGGATTCCTGCAAAAGAAGTTCACAGGGTAAATTTCCGGAATGTTGTGGCTTACAGATCTGTTTATTTTGATGAGGATTTTGCCGGAAAATATTTCAGTCCGGATCTTAAGGTGCTGCAGGTAAATCCTCTTTTAAAAGAGATGATTGAGAGGATCTGCTTCTGGCAGTGGACGGTCTTGGATCAGCATCAGGAAAATATTTTAAAAGTATTCTGGAATGAACTGAAAAACGCTCCTGAAGAAAAACTGGAACTGAAAATACCAATTGACCGGCGCTTTAAAAAAGTAACGGAAGAATGGACGAAAAGAACTTCCATACCCCCTATGTTGAAAATGCTGACAGAAGAGGTGGGAGCGGTAGAGAAAACAATTAGCCGCATCTTTAAAAAAGAAACCGGATTATCTTATCAGGAATGGAGACAGCAGTGGCGTCTGCAGAGATCGATAGAGCTTCTGGTAGAAGGGAATCCAATAGGAGAGACTGCCCATTTATTAGAATTTTCATCAGACAGTGCATTCATTGAATTTTTCAAAAAACATACAGGATCCACACCATTGCAGTATCTGATGAAAAATGAATAATAAGTTTTGCCTGTTTTTCGACTGTATTTCTTGTCTTATGCAAAGACTTTTAAAAAATAATTTACATAAAATTGCTGTATTCAATGAAATGGTTTTATATATAACTAAAAAACAGGAATCATGGATAATTACACTCATACCATTGAAATAAAAACGACAGCAGACAGTGTATATGATGCGTTGACGAATAAAATTCCTCTTTGGTGGACAGAAATGTTTGAAGGTTCATCAGGAGAGGCGGGGGATGTATTTACGGTCAGATTCGGGGAGAATATTCACAAAACAATGAAGGTGAAAGAATTGATTCCCGGTTCAAAAGTGATATGGTATGTTGAAGATTCTATGATTGCTCTTCCTGAGCTGAAGAATCAGACGGAATGGATAGGAACAACCATCATCTGGGAAACAGAACAGGAGGGAAACAGGGCTTTGATAAAGGTTACCCATATGGGACTGCATCCGGCTGTTGAATGTTATGAAATATGCTCGGGGGGCTGGCAGCAATTCATCAGCAGTCTGAAATTATTCCTGGAAACCGGGAAAGGAAGTCCATATAGAAACTGATTTTCAGTCATAATCTACAATAGGTCAGCAAGAAAAGATTAAATTATAAAAGTTGTTTTTTATGGCATCTTACTTCCGGTTTCAAGCTTGCTTAAATAAGAAGTTTCTATTCCTGAATAAGTTAATGTGCGGTATTTATTCAGTAGAGGTAGACTTTAGTCCGCCTGAAATATTAGAAAATAATCCATTGGCTTTAGCCAAAATCTATGTCACCGATCTGTAAAATCCATTAGAGCAATAAAAATTCGTGTATTGGTGGCAATCCCCGGGTTGGAAAACGCAATGGCACAAAATTTTTTGATTATGCCGACGTTTAAGGCGCAAGAAAATTCAAGATTTTCAACAGGTAATACAGTAGTAAACTTTATCGAAGATAAAATCTTAGCGCCTTATACCCATGAAGGAAGGAAAAAATGGCGCCCTTGCGCAAACCAATAACTGTACACTCAAAAAAAATCTGCGCCGTCTGCCGGTCAGTGAGAAAATAAAATCCGGAGTTAAAAACAAAAAAGAAGCTGTTCACCATGTAAACAGCTTCTCTTATATGTATTGTTGTCTGAATTATTTCTTCTTGTAAGCAGCGTCTTTAATTCTCGCTTTTTTACCTCTAAGGTCTCTGAAGTAGTAAATTCTAGATCTTCTAACTTTACCTCTTCTGTCAACTTCAATTTTCTGAAGAGCCGGCATGTTGATTGGGAATACTCTTTCTACCCCTACATCACCACTCATTTTTCTGATGGTAAATGTTTTTGTAGCACCAGTACCTCTCAATTGGATAACGGTACCTTTGAAGAACTGAGTTCTTGTTTTCTGTCCTTCTTTAATTTCGTAATACACAGTAATTGTGTCTCCTGCTTTGAATTCAGGGAAATCTTTTTTAGTAATGTACTGGTCTTGTACGTACTTTAATAAATCCATTATTAATAAAATAAAATGTTAAAGCTAAGCAACTTACACGTTTTTCGTCAGAGGTTGAATAACAGGTTGCAAATGTACGAAATAGTTTTTGAATGTGCCAAATAATTTATGTGCTAAAAACTATAATTTTTCTGCCTCAATTATAGCTGAAATTTAACACTTCTTTTAAGTTCTCATCAGACTGAGTTTACATACGGTTTTTACTTTTGCCCGAAAATAAAAAGGTCTGAATACTTTTTTATAAACTGCTGATTTACAATTGAAACTCTATACCATTTTTTATAATATAACAACTATGAAACATTATTTCTTCTTTTTTTGTTTTGCCGTCCAGATGGCATTCGGGCAGGTATTATTTCCGTACCTCCAGAATCCGACGCCGAACTCAATGATCGTGAACTGGAAAACAGCTTCCAATAACGAGACTACCGTAATCTACGGTACTTCTCCGGCCAATCTGAATGTTACCGTAACCGGAACCACCAATATTTTTTCAGATACCGGTTACAATAATAACTATTATTATCATACTGCAAAGATCGTAGGCCTCCAGCCCAATACAAAATACTATTATAAAATAAAGACGGGAACCGGTGAATCGGCTGTATATAATTTCAGAACCCTGCCGCTTCCGGGCCAGCCTGTAACCGCTAATGGAAAGATCCGTTTCCTGATCATGGGAGACAACCAGATCAAAGCAGAACCGAGATATGACAGCCTTACCCTGAATGCATTCAAAAAGCTGAAAGAAAAATTCGGAACAGATTCTGATCCTTCCGATAATATTGCACTTACATTCATGGTAGGAGACCAGGTGGATGTAGGTACGCTGGACCATTATGAGAACGTACATTTTAAAAAGAACACCAAACTGTCTCCTTACCTTCCGATCCAGACCACTGTGGGAAATCACGAAACCTACGGAACCCTGGGAATGAATTCTTATTATGCCCATTTTTATATTGATGAAATCAAGTATAAAAACATCTCTTCAGGAAACGAAAATTATTATGCACAGCAGGCAGGAAATGTCTTATTTGTAAGTTTAAGTTCTGAACATACGGGAACTGCGCAGCAGACCTGGCTTTCCCAGATCCTTAATGAAGCCAACAGTGATCCTACCGTAGACTGGATTATCTCTTTAAGCCACAGACCGTATCAGGCAGAGCAGTACGTAGGAGATATTTCTACCTGGGTAAGAAATAATGCCGTTCCTTTGCTGGCAACTTCAGGCAAATACCTGATGCATGTAGGAGCTCATCATCATTTATACCACAGAGGACAGCTGAAGAATACCCCGAATTACCAGATCATTTCCGGAGGAACCGCCTGGGATCAGTATTGGGGAATGTCTAACGAGCAGGATTTTGATGATGTTCAGAAAACCCTTACAGACTGGACGTATCAGATTGTAGAAGTGGATATACCAACCGGAAAAGTAGATGTGGAATGCTATTCCATCGGAGGGGTTTATAACAGAAAATACAATGAGCTGGTAGATACTTTCCACCGGTATAAAAACCAGCCGCAGCCTTCAAAGCCGTCCGTAACGAATACTTTTTCAGCCCCTGTGACATTACCTCTTACACTGGACGGAAGTGCTTTCGCTTCAGCCGGCGGAGAACTTCTGAACACCACGCAGTTTCTGATCAGTAAAGCTCCGGATTTTTCAGTAATCGAAAAAGAAGTATACCGTGACTATGAAAACTGGTTCGGAAAAGACGGAAACGGAACTCCTGATAAAACAAAAAATTTAAATGCCGGCGTAGATATTACCAAAGTGACCCTTCCTGCCAATTCTATTTCCAACGGAACTTATTATGTAAAGGTACGTTACAGAGACAGAAATCTTGAATGGAGCGACTGGAGCGAGGTAAAGCAGTTTGAGGTCACAGGAAGTGTGGTATCCAATCCTACCTTCATTTTAGATAAAACAGAATACACCCAAAATGAACCGATTACCGGAACTTATACCGGAGGACCGGGAAACCAGCAGGATTGGGTGGGAATCTATAAAAAAGGACAGACTCCGTCTGCAACAACTTCTCAGGGGTATGTTTATACCAACGGTCAGACTGCAGGAACAGCCCTGTTCAGCAATGGCCTTCCAAATAAAGGACAGTATTTTGCAGGTTTCTTTGCCAACAACGGTTATACGGAAATCACCCCCAGAAAAAATTTCTATGTCGGCCCGAAAGTACAGCTTCAGGCAACTGCCGATACCTATCCGGTAGGGGGAACAGTGGTTATCAATTTCAGCAACGGTCCGAATCTGGTAAAGGACTGGATCGGAATCTATAAAATGGGACAGACCCCGGGAACCAATACTTCCATCAAATGGAGCTATGTGACCACACCTTCAGGAACCCTCAATTTTACAGGCCTTCCCAAAGGATATTACTATGCCCAGTATCTGCTTGAAGACGGATATACAGGAATCGGAGATAAAGTATTCTTTAAAGTAGGGGATATTGTTACAGAGCTATGGACCAACAAGCCGGTTTATACATTAGGGGAAAGTATTACCGCTTCATGGACGGATTCTCCGGGAATCATCAAAGACTGGCTGGGAATCTATCCTCAGAATATCCAGACTCCGGATGATAACTTTGTTTCCTATACCTATTTCGACGGGATCACACAGGGAACAAAATCAATTCAGGGAACAGCGGTGCCGGCCACTCCGGGAAATTATTATATGGTAATGTTTACCAATGATTCCTACACTGAAGTTTCCAACAGGGTACAGTTCCAGGTAACGTCACCAACACTGGGAGTAGAAGAGGCTAAAGCTACCGAAAAGAATGTCGTTCTATACCCGAATCCAACCAGACCAGGGCAGCCTACCTTCATCAAAAGTGATTACCCGATTGAGAAGATCGAGCTGGTATCCGCTTCAGGAGAACTGCTGTATGAGTCTAAGAACATCAATAATCAGCGTTTCTCCCTGGTGAACGAAAATCTTCCGAAAGGAGTTTATTTTGTAAAAGTTCATACCAGAAAATTATTTACTTTAAAACTGATTGTACAGTAAAATTCAGAGAAATATTAAAGCTAAAACGGCCGTCTCAACAGACGGCCGTTTTTTCAAAATTGATCTTTAATCAGAACTAAAATATTTTTATCAAGTTCTGTTCAAGAATTCTTTTATATCTTATTCAATTCTCAGTTCTGCGGGATTATAATTCTTTGCTCTCTCCTGAGCCCTCTTCATAAGAAATTGTAGTGTTTCCGGATCGTCAACCAATTTATTATAAGTATTCGGATCTGATATTTCTTTTCTTTGATAGTCAAATATTTTTGATTTTTTCACTAAAGTTGCTTTAGCTTCCATATTGGCTGATTTTACAAAATATTTTCTTTTTCTGAAATTATACATAGAATAGACATAGTCATTGTTTTCATCATAAATTTCTATAATAAGCCCGGGTAATTTATTAAACTTGTAAGGGCCAAAGGGAAAAGGAATTTCAGGAGTAAACCAGGCGGTCCAGTTTCTTCCATATTTTTTTGTTATTGCCTTCTGACATCTGTACTTACCTATTTTTCTGAAATCATTTATAAGTTTCCACTCAATATTATTGGTTTCCTCATATTTGAATCCTTTACCTGATATTGAAGTAGTGACATAAATTTTTCCGGATGTAGTTCCGATATATTCAGGAAAGTCAGTAGCATATTTTAGGCCTTCTGTAAAGCTGGTCTTGTCATTGATCTTTTTTTCATATTTCAAACTGTCTTCAACATACTTTTTCATATTCTTGAAATAGGATTCTTTTTCATTGATAAGAAGCGCAAAAGTATCCTCCTGAGTAAATGCATTAATAGTCTGATCCTTATATGTTAACTTATAATCTGCTTCATATACCACATCAAAGCCGATCTGTGCATGTATCGTTTTTGCTAAAAAGATCAATATTAAAGTAAAGGCTGTTTTCATTCGAATATTCTTTTTAAAAAGTAAAATATGGCTCATTAAGAACCATATTCTACCAATAAATTTATTTTGAATTAATGATTATAAATCGTAATACCTACATTTGTAGTTCCACAGGCAACGCCATTCATTATTTTTAGAGTATTAACAACCTGGGTATAGGTCATTTTCTCAATACCAGCCTCATTTACCTGTAATACTTTTCCACAGGAAGTTCTGAAGGGAAATGCACTTAGCACACTTGCTGCTAATAAAGCGGTTACGAATAATGTTTTTTTCATAATCAATCGGTTTTTTAGTTAATTATTATTTATAAAATTCCGATTAAAAATATGAAATAAATCAAACGTTTGGTGATTTATTTTTTTATGTTAAGTCCTTCTGTTACCTGTTATTTACATATGTGAAAAATATTTTTTTTATATTCTGAATTCATTGAAATAACTTTAGGAAAAAAAGCGATTCAAATGTTTTTTTTATATGCTGTAAATAGAATTTTCTTTATCTGCAGATTAGGATCATAACTCATTCAGCAGATCATCCTCGCTGAGGTTGGTCTGAATCGTACTGTAAGCATCCTGATCTTCACCAGCCAGTACTTTGGTGTCCTGGATCAGTTTTCCGTCTGTATTGTAAATTTTCAGCAGAATCCATTTTCCGCTGCGTTCCAGCTCTTTCATACCTGATTCTGTTTTGTATTTTACCTTTCCGCTCTGAAGAATGCCGTCTTTCACCGTTGCTTTATTGCCGGGTTTACCTTTCACATATTGTACGATCTGCCCTGTAAAACCGTCTGTATCTTCCAAAGGCTGGGTATACGTATAAAGAACAGCTCCTTTTTCATCATATACAGTAGAATCATATCCTGTCTGCTTGGCATTAAGCTTTTTCTCGGATTTTAATCTTTCATCCTCTTTGAATACTTTGGATAACGTTACAATACCGTCTTTATAGTGCTGTTCGCTGTAATCCTCATACACGGTTCCGTTATAAGGCATCTCATCTTTATAGGTTACACTGCCTTTTGATCTTCCGTCCGGATAATAGTATTTGATTTCCTGAACGGCGTTATCAGCAGAAATTTTTTCAGACGAAAGCTTCCCGTTGTCATCAAAATACCTGTTGAGAACTACCGAACCGTTTTTATAAACGTCAATCTCGGAAATATGGGAAAGGTCATAATTGAACTGGTAATCTTCACCATTCCAGGCTGTATAGGAATCCGTATCCCTATTATACTGATAGACAAGATTTCCTATTTTTTTGCCGGCTTCATCGTAAGTTGTTTTATAACCGTCTTTTTTATTTTTCTTTTCTTCCTGAAGGATTTTTCCGCTTTTTGAATAAATCATGCCTTCTTTTACCGTTCCGTCGCTTTTATACTTTTCGATCTTGGAAACTTTCATTGGATCATAATAGTATTCTACCATAATATTTTCATCGGAGCTGCCGGAATTATTGGTTCCGATGTGCTTTCCTTTTTCCCCGTAATATTTGGTCTCATATTTTCCGCTGCTGTCCGTTGTTACTTCATAACGGATTCCTTTAATATCTTCATCATAAACGATTGTTTTAAAGCTCTCTGCACTTTCGTATACGGTAATGCTATTATAATAGGAAAGGTTTTCCGGATCCTTGTAACTGTAAATTTTTCCTTTAAAAGTTCCGTCAGCCTTATAAACAAGGTCTTCAGTAGGTCTTCCTTTTTCATCAAACGTCTGGGCCGGTCCTACCTGTTTTCCACCGGAAAATGTTCCCATACTGGCGATCTTACCCTCTGGAGTATACCAGGTTACTTTACCTTCATACACTTCGCTTCCCGGAGTGGTATCAGAAGCCAGCCCCTCCATCTGAAGTTTCCCGTTTTTATAAAAATCTCTGATTAAAGTAAATTTACCCTTGATCTCAGTTTCGCGGTAAAATTCCATGTTTTCCCGGGTGGTTGGCTCCCAGTTTTCATCAAAATAGGTTTTTTCCTGGGCATATACATTAAAGCCGAGTACAAAGACAAACAGCGCCGAAGTCAATAATTTTTTCATGTTTTTATTTAAAATTTAAATGATTTGAATAGAGTAGGGCTTAATTCTGAAGCATCACAGAAATGCCGGTGAAACATTAAATAATGTCCGATTGCCGCAGAATAATCCTTTTACATAGAAGTTGTGTTGTGTTTAATAATTGATACCTGAATCCCATAAAAACACTGAGAGTTCAGGTTTGATGGCCCAAATATAAATCAATTTGATGAGAAATAGATAGTAAGCAGACCGATTTGTTCGTTTGTAGTATGTAATATGTTGAAAATTATTATTTTAATTATGTCAAAAATGATTAACTTGAAAAAGAGAAAAAACCGGATAGTTCCGGCCACCGGATTACGGGAAATTTTATTAAATTTAGCCAACAGAAAATCTAATATTTCATGATAGATAAAAGAGTACAAAATGCGAAGGAAGCCATCGAAGGAATTAAAGATGGAATGACCCTGATGCTGGGCGGATTTGGTCTTTGCGGTATCCCTGAAAACTCCATCAACGCATTGGTAGAAAGTGATGTGAAAGATCTTACCTGCATCTCGAACAATGCCGGCGTGGACGATTTCGGATTAGGATTGCTGCTTCATAAAAGACAGATCAGAAAGATGATCTCTTCCTATGTAGGAGAAAATGCGGAATTTGAAAGACAGATGCTTTCAGGAGAACTGGATGTAGAACTTACACCACAGGGAACCCTGGCGGAAAAATGCAGGGCAGCACAGGCGGGAATTCCTGCCTTCTACACCCCTGCAGGCTATGGGACAGAAATAGCAGAAGGAAAAGAAGTAAAAGAGTTCAACGGAAAACCCCATATTCTTGAACATGCCTATCAGGCAGATTTTTCTATCGTAAAAGCATGGAAAGGTGATCATGCCGGAAATCTGATCTTCAAAGGTTCAGCCAGAAATTTCAACCATCCGATGGCCGGAGCGGCAAAAATTACGATTGCTGAAGTGGAAGAGCTGGTAGAACCCGGTAAACTGGATCCTAACGAAGTACATATTCCGGGGATCATGATCCAGAGAATTTTCCAGGGAGAGAAGTTTGAAAAGAGAATTGAGCAGAGAACAGTAAGAAGCAGGGAATAGTTTCTGTTCGGAATGACCATAAAAACAAAGCGCTGAATCTACATTCAGCGCTTTGTTTATGCCTGTGGGGCAATCATTTTCCGTTCCCCGATCTGCTGTCGCCACATGGCGTAGTATAATCCTTTTTCAGCAATCAGATTATTGTGGGATCCTGTTTCAATCACCTGGCCGCGTTCCAGAACATAAATTTTGTCTGCATGCATGATCGTACTTAGACGGTGAGCGATAAGAACCGTAATCTGCTCCCTTTCTTTAGAAATATCCTTAATGGTTGTGGTGATTTCTTCTTCCGTAATACTGTCCAGTGCAGAAGTGGCCTCATCAAAGATCAGCAGATGAGGTTTCCTTAAAAGCGCCCTTGCAATGGCTATTCTCTGTTTTTCACCGCCACTCAGCTTTAGCCCGCCTTCACCAATCACCGTTTCAATTCCTTTCTCAGCCCTTTCAAGTAAGGCCGTACAGCTCGATTTTTCCAGAGCGGCAGCCAGTTCCTGTTCCGTTGCTTTGGGATTCACAAAAAGAAGGTTTTCTTTGATCGTTCCCGCAAAAAGCTGGGTATCCTGGGTCACAAAGCCAATCTGATTCCTGAGTTCATCAAAATCAAACTCCTTCCCGTTGATCGAATTATAAAAAATATTCCCTTCCTGAGGTCTGTAAAGCCCAACCAGCAATTTCACCAGAGTACTTTTTCCTGATCCGCTTGGTCCGACAAAAGCAATGGTTTCCCCGTTTTTAACATCAAAGGAAATATTATTCAAAGCTTTATACTGGGCAGACTGATGCTTGAATGAAACATGTCTGAACTCCAGTTCCTCAATAGCACCAATTGATTTCGGCTGAAGCGGCTTTTCTTCCACCTCTTTTTTCATTAAACGGTCGAAATTCTGAAGAGAAGCTTCCGCTTCACGGTAAGAGATAATGATATTCCCGATCTCCTGCATCGGCCCGAAAATAAAAAATCCGTAGAACATCAGCGACAGGTACTGTCCGGGAGTTACAATATTTTTAAAAATTAAAAGCAGTAAGGTCAGCGTGATCATCTGCTGGAGGAAATTCACCATCGTCCCCTGGATGAAGCTTAAAGAACGGATACTTTTAACCTTTCTCAGCTCAAGCCCGAGGATTTTGTAGGTATTGTTATTCAGACGGATAATCTCCTGGTTGGTGAGCCCAAGACTTTTTACAATTTCTATATTTCTTAAACTTTCAGTAGTGCTTCCCGCAAGGGCAGTAGTCTCCGAAACAATATTCTTCTGGATAACCTTTATCCTTTTACTTAATAAATTGGTGATAAAAGCAATCAGGAAAATCCCGCAGATATAAACCGGCATGATAGACCAGTGCAGGCGGATCGCATACACCGAAACGAAAATTATGCTCACTAAAATTCCAAAGAATATATTGATGAAATTACTGATGAACTTCACCGTGTCTTCCCTTACTTTCGTTAAAATAGACAACGTTTCACCGCTCCTCTGATCTTCAAACTCCTGATAGGGTAGGGCCATGGAATGTTTTAAACCGTCTGTAAAGATTTTGGCCCCGAACTTCTGGGTAATCACACTTACCACATAATCCTGAAAAGCTTTGGCAATCCTGCTTATCATAGCTGTTCCGATAAGCAGCCCTAAAAAATAAAAGGCTCCGTGGTAAACACTGGTTCCGTATAAATATTCGTTCAGATTTCTCGGTAAAAGCTTTTCCTTATCAAAAAAATTGGGGTGCGTAACCAGCCGGTCCAGGATATTTCCCGTAATAGCCGGAGCAAATAAAGAAAAAACCTGATTAATGGTAGCCAGCAGCAGCGAAATCGCAATCAGCCAGCGGTAAGGTTTAAGGTATCTTAAAAGTACTTTCATTACTAATTTATAAGGGTACAAAATTAAAGATATTATTTTTACTAACAGTGTTAATTTTTAAACACAGAAAGCCCTTTTATATTCAGCTGAAAATAATTAAATTGCAGTCTAAGTTTTTATTATGCTTACAAAAGAACAAATTGCCAAAAGAATTTCAAAAGAACTGAAAGATCGCTATTATGTAAACCTGGGAATAGGAATTCCTACTTTGGTTGCCAACTATGTTCCGGAAGGTATTTCCGTAGAATTCCAGAGTGAGAACGGAGTTCTGGGGATGGGGCCTTTCCCTTTTGAAGGTGAGGAAGATGCAGATATCATCAACGCTGGAAAACAAACCATTACCATCCTGCCGGGAGGTTCATTCTTCGATTCTGCATTCAGTTTCGGAATGATCAGAGGGCAGAAAGTGGATCTTACCATTCTTGGAGCAATGGAAGTGTCAGAAAACGGAGATATTGCCAACTGGAAGATCCCAGGTAAAATGGTAAAAGGAATGGGAGGTGCCATGGATCTGGTAGCTTCCGCAGAAAATATTATCGTAGCCATGATGCACGTAAACAAAGCCGGAGAAAGCAAAATCCTGAAAAAATGTACCCTTCCGCTTACCGGAGTAAACTGTGTGAAAAGAGTAGTGACGGAACTGGCAGTTCTGGATGTTACCCCTGCAGGTTTCAAACTGGTGGAAAGAGCACCGGGCGTTTCAGTAGAACATATTATAGGAGCTACGGAAGCGGATCTTATCATTGAAGGAGAAATTCCGGAAATGCAGTTTTAGATATTCCACATCAATATATAATTTAATATCAATATAAAGCATTGAGGATGAAAGTCTTCAGTGCTTTTTTTATGCTCCTGGTTTTCGGAACTATACATTTATTGCCGGAACAGAGACAAATACTTATCTGTCTTCAACACTTATTAACCGCCTCTTTGCCCGTTGGCGAATAAACATCAATTTTATCATACTAAAAACAAAATATTATGAAACATCTGGTAATTATTTTAGGGCTTGCATTTTCAACAGGGTATACAGGGCCTGTACATAAAGAAAGTGTTAAAAACACAAGCAAAGAGGAAACAGCTAAGGTCACGGCACCGGACACAAACCTGAGTCGGCTGGCCAATACGTATTATGTTGTAAACCGCAGAACCGGGGTGCCCGCACGTAATGCTGCGGAAGCAGAACAGATAGCTGATGTATCCGGACCATACGGTAACGTTGCCTATCTGGGAAGCAGTGCCTGCAGAACCTGGTGGCTGAATAAAACGGTTGTTCCGAATCCGGGTAACCATCAGGAACCGGTTACCTGGTCTCACTATTATTCTTCAGGAGGAACCGTAACGGTTGCCGGAGATTATTTTCTTCTTTATTGTCCTTTTTAGATAGATGAAAAGTAAAAACAGCTGCAAAATCAGTTTCAGCAATTTAAATTGATAAAGATTTTTACAAAAATAACCATAAAGATCTGTGAAATACAGGAAATCTAGGGGAACTTTTAACGGCTGAACTGATCTTAATGGTTTGAAAATTTGAATGAAGGATAACCATAATCAATTCAGTTAAAAACAGAAACCTTGCCGGCCGGCAAGGTTTTTTCTGATGTATATTAATTTCTTATTTATGATCCTGTGCTCCGAAAACCTTCTGCAGGATGCTCGTCGTTCTCATAGCCGGTGTATTTCTGATGCCGCTTTCTTTATCAGCCACCATTTTGAAAACCCCATTGATGGTTTCGGTGGTTACATATTCATTAAGGTCGGTGGTTACGGATTGCCCTGTAAACGTATTATATTTGGAGATCAGGTTTTTCCATACCGTATCTGCACCTACTTTCCCGAGAGATGCTTTTACTTTTGGCTGAAAAGCCGTAAAAAGCTGGCTTTGGGTTTTGCTCTGAAGATAGCTGGTGGCTGCGTTATCACTGCCCAGCAGGATATTTTTCGCATCAGTGATCGTCATGGAAGTGATCGCTTTGGTGAAAATAGGAGCGGCTTCCGTTACCGCATCCTCAGCAGCTCTGTTCAATAGTTTTACCCCTTCATCAGCAAGGCTTCCCATTCCCAGAGAACGCAGAGTATTATCGATTTTTCTTAATTTCTCCGGCATTAAGATTTTTACCGCTTCATTCTTTAAAAATCCGTCAGTAAGAGCCAGTTTCTTTACCCCGTCAGTCACCCCGATGCTCAGAGCTTCCTTTAGTCCCGATGAAATCTGTGCTGAAGTAAGATTACCCAGGTTTACAGAGGAGTTTTTAGTAGGTGTAGCCGTATTGGCAGGCGCTGCGGTTGTGGAGCTTTTTGTTTTCGCCGGGTTTTCAAGATCTACTCCGGTTTTATCTTTTACCGTAGATTTGATGATATCGAGGAGCTGTGCCTGTGAAGAAACAGAAAATAATAAACCGGCTGCCAGCAAAATACTTTTTCTCATTGTATTTTTTTTACAAATTTAGATGTTTTATTTTTTGATAGGTTAAATACTGCGGAAGATTTGGAAAATAATTATCTTAGCAAAAACCTTAACCGCATTCCAATGGTACGAATCTTTTTAGTTTTTTCCATGTTGTTTTCAAATCTGATTTTAGCTCAAAATAAGTTGAACCTGATTCCTTATCCACAAAAAACAGAAGTGTTAAAAGGTGAATTTATCATTCCCGAAACCTTATTATTAAGCAGTGACCTGCCGAAAGAAGAAACGGAGTATTTCAAAAAGCGGCTGGGATCTCAGCTGAAATTTCAGTCTCTTCAAAAGGGTAACGCGGCTCATCTGACGAATTCCATCATTACTCCGGTTTCTGCAGCGGATGCCGGACAGAAAAAAGAATATTACACATTAGAAATCTCTCCGAAACAGATTCATATTAAATCATACTCCCGTCAGGGGTATTTTCTGGCACTCCAGACGTTGATCCAGCTGTTTGAAGCACATCAGGCTGACCGGAAAATTCCGGTTTTAAACATTGAAGATCAGCCGAAGTTCGCATGGAGAGGAATGCACCTTGATGTCTGCCGTCATTTTTTTACAGTAGAGGAGGTAAAACAATACATCGATTATCTGGCCATGTACAAACTGAATACCTTCCACTGGCATTTAACGGATGATCAGGGCTGGAGAATTGAGATTAAAAAATATCCGAAACTTACCCGGTTAGGTTCAAAGCGTAAGGAATCCATGATCGGGGCCTATGTAGACAATACATTCGACGGAAAGCCGTACGGACCGTTTTTCTATACACAGGAACAGATCAGAGACGTTGTGAAATATGCGCAGCAAAGGCACATTAACGTAGTTCCGGAAATTGAGATGCCGGGGCATGCTCTTGCAGCATTGACTGCCTATCCTGAGCTGGCCTGTACCAAAGGTCCTTTTGAGCCGGCTACCAAATGGGGTGTTTTTGATGACGTTTTCTGCCCCAAAGAAGAAACATTCACGTTCCTTGAAAATGTTCTGGATGAAGTAATGAAGCTTTTCCCGTCTCAATACATTCATATCGGCGGTGATGAGTGCCCGAAAACAAGATGGAAAGAATGTGCCCATTGCCAGGAACTGATCAGGAAAAATAATTTAAAAGATGAGCATGGACTGCAAAGTTATTTCATTCACGGGATTGAAAAATTTGTCAACAGTAAGGGCAGAAAGATCATTGGCTGGGATGAAATTTTAGAAGGCGGTCTGGCTCCCAATGCAGCCGTAATGAGCTGGACAGGAGTAAACGGAGGTATAGAAGCCGCAAAATCAGGACATTTCGCCGTAATGACTCCGGGTGCGTATTGCTACTTTGATCATTACCAGGGCGATCCGCAGTCGGAACCGAATGCTTTCGGAGGATTTACCCCACTGGACAAAATCTACTCTTACAACCCTATTCCTTCCGAGCTGAATGCAGAACAGTCCAAATACATCATGGGGGTACAGGCCAATCTCTGGACCGAGTATATTACAGATTTCAGACAGGTACAGTATATGATTTTTCCGAGACTGATGGCGCTTTCCGAAGTAGGCTGGGGAACCTCAGATCCTAAGAATTATAAAGAATTTGAAAACAGAGTCATCACCCAGTTTAAAGTCCTTGATAAAATGAAGGTGAACTACGCCAGAAGTATCTATAATATTTCAGGAAAAGTAATTCCGGCTAATAAAGGTATTGCCTACGAACTGTCAACTTCACAGAATTTAAACGGAATCCGCTATACCCTGGACGGAACTAATCCGTCAGTAAACTCTGAAACTTATCAGGAGCCGGTTCCAATTCCGCGATCTTTAACTGTTAAATCTGCTTACTTTGAGAACGGCCAACTGAAAAGTGCGGTTTCTTCCCAACAGTTTACGATTTCCAAAACAACCGGAAAAAATATAACCCTTGAACAGCAGCCAAGTGAAAATTATTCTTTCGGAGGAGCCTTTACTTTGGTAGACGGAATTACTGGAAATACCAGACAGCTTGGAAAAACATGGCTTGGATTCCAGGGGAAAGATGTCACTGCTGTGATTGATTTCGGAAATAAAACAGATTTCTCAGAAGTTTATTTCAATACTCTGGAGAACAAGGGAAGCTGGATTCATCTGGCCAATTCAGCACAGATCTTTGTTTCCGACGATAACAGGAATTTTAAAATGATCAGAGAGATCGGCAAGGATGAAATTCAGAAAGCCAAAGGAAAAATTAAACTTAAGGTAGGGACGCAGAATGCAAGGTATATTAAAGTGAAAATCGAAAATGCAGGAATTATTCCCGCCGGAAATCCAGGTGCAGATTCCAGAGCATGGCTGTTTGTTGATGAAATTGGCGTAAATTAGCCGTAAAAGCCAGTATAAATGCAGGACACCGTACTTTCTTCAGAATTTTCTTCTTCACCGGAACTGGTAGAAAAGCTCTATCAGAACGGTATCACCAGACATTACCGGGAAGGAGATATTATTTTAGACGAAAATGCTTCCATCCGTTCCATTCCCATTGTGATGAAAGGGATGATTAAAGTGATCAGAACAGAAGAGGACGGACGTGAGATCCTGCTGTATTATATCAGATCAGGAGAAAGCTGCATTATGTCTTTTCTGGGTGGAATGCACAATGAAAAAAGCATCGTAAAAGCAGAAGTGGAAGAAGATGCTGAAATCCTTTTCCTGCCCGTGGATAAAGTTTCCCTATTCATCAAAGAACATCCCGAATGGCTGGATTATATTTTCAGACTTTACCATAAACGTTTTGAAGAGCTGTTGGACATCATCAATGCTATCGCTTTCAAAAAGGTAGATGAAAGACTTCTCGATCTGCTGAATAAAAAAGCAGAGCTTACCCAATCTCAAACCATCATTATTACTCATGAACAGCTGGCCAACGAACTTGGAACCGCCAGAGTTGTCGTTTCAAGGCTTCTGAAACAGCTGGAAGAGGCCGGAAGAGTACAGCTTGGCAGAAATAAGATTATTCTTCTGTCATAAAAATTGATAAAATTTTCCCTCTCGGATTTTTGCCTTGAAGTTCCCACGAATTCCACAAATACCACTGATGATGGTGAATGTTTTTATCTCGCAGAATATATAGATGATGCCCTTTATTTATCTTAAAGACAGATTATTTCTCCCTGTTTAGCTGTATGATTTATTTTTTACAGGAATCCAAAACCTAACAGGTCTCAAAGACCTGTTAGGTTTAGAAAAGCACCAATAACTTTATTGACCGCAAAAACTCAAACCAAACCGAAAAAAGAATTCTATGCCCATCCTTACCTTTTCCAATACACCAATACTCAGGCTTCTCTCTCGCGGATCTGGCAGATTGAGCATATTTAAAACTTTTGTTGTTTAATTAAATCCGTTATGTAACAAAAGTAGCTGTACTCCTCTCAGAATAATTCCATTTTTGCCCTGTAATTATTGAATGAAATGGAAATTATAGGCTATGCATCAGCAATTTTAATAGGAATTTCTCTGGGCCTGATCGGGGGCGGCGGAAGTATTCTCACCGTTCCTGTTCTGGTGTATCTTTTTGGGCTTGATGCTTTTCTGGCAGCAGAATATTCGCTTTTTATCGTTGGAATAAGCAGTGCGGCAGGATCTCTGACTTATTTTAAAAAAGGATTGGTTGATTTTAAAACAGCTTTGGTATTCGGTATTCCTTCCATTATTTCCATTTTCATGACCAGACTGTATATCGTTCCTCTGATTCCTGAGAACGTTCTGGAGACCGGAAATTTTACAATAACAAAAAACATTTTCCTCTTACTGGTTTTTGCCATTCTGATGATTGCAGCTTCTTATAAAATGATCAGGAAAAATAAAGCTGAAAATACAGATACCGGAAAAAGAAATACCCTTCTGGCGGCAGGTGAAGGTTCACTTATCGGAGTTTTAACCGGGTTAGTAGGCGCGGGAGGTGGTTTTATGATCATTCCTGCTTTGGTGGGGCTGTTAAAAATACCGATGAAAAAAGCCATAGGAACTTCACTGGTTATTATTGCCCTGAATTCGTTAATTGGTTTTTCCTCATCAATAGGCAATACCGCAATTGAATGGAAGTTTTTAGTATCTGTTGCACTGATTGCCGTTGCCGGGATCTTCATCGGTTCCCGGCTGTCTGAAAAGATTGACGGCAGAAAGCTGAAACCTGCCTTTGGATGGTTTATTCTGGCGATGGGAGTATATATTATTTTAAAAGAAATCTTCTTCTGATCTCTATGCAAAACTTGAGGATATTGAAAGTATAAAATAAGCCTGTTTGAATTTATTTTAAGCTTAACCACAAACAGAAGTTTCAACGTAGTCAAAAAGAAACAAAAGCTATTGGCACAGATATTAGAGATGATAAAGGTTTTTAAAGAATAAAAAATCAAAGATTTTAAAGGCTGATGTGAACTTCTAAGCGCAAAGTATTTAAACTTAAAGTGTTTAAAATAAAACTTTTGTGGTTTAACAAAAAAATTAAACAGCTTTGTAACAAAAGTAACTGTACAGGAAACCGGAAAGCCGGAAATTTGAATAAATAAAAGAAGAAATATGAAAATAGAACAGATTTATACAGGATGTCTGGCACAGGGAGCCTATTACATCATATCAGAAGGAGAAGCAGCCATCATCGATCCGCTGCGTGAAACAGAACCTTATCTTGAAAAACTGGAAAGAGACGGAGTACAGTTGAAATATATTTTCGAAACCCATTTTCATGCAGATTTTGTAAGCGGTCATGTGGACCTGAGCCGGAAAACCGGAGCTCCGATAATTTACGGTCCCTCCGCTGAACCTGAATTTCAGGCCATCATTGCTGAGGATGGTCAGGTATTTGAAGTCGGAAAGATAAAGATCAAAGTGCTGCATACCCCGGGACACACTTTAGAGAGTGTTTCTTACCTGTTGATTGATGAAGAAGGAAAAGAGAACGCTTTGTTCAGTGGAGATACCCTGTTTTTAGGAGATGTGGGACGGCCGGATCTGGCTCAGAAAGCCGCGGATATGACGCAGGAAGAGCTGGCAGGGCTGCTGTATGACAGCTTATATCAGAAAATTCTTCCTTTAAATGGGGATATTACAGTATATCCGGCTCATGGTGCGGGTTCTGCCTGTGGTAAGAACATGCAGAAAGAAACGGAAGATACACTGGAAAATCAGAAGAAAACCAATTATGCACTGAACCAGCCGGATAAGGAATCTTTCATCAGGGAAGTGCTGGATGGGCTTCTGCCGCCACCTGCCTATTTCGGAATGAATGTAGCGATGAATAAAAAAGGGTATACCAGCTTTGATGAGGTCTTGTCGAAAGGGTTACATGCCCTGCCGCCACAGCAGTTTGAAGAAATAGCGGAAATCTCCGGTGCTTTAATTGTGGATGTAAGAAACAACCGTGAATTTGCTGAAGGTTTTATCCCGCAATCTGTAAATATAGGGCTTGATGGTGATTTTGCACCCTGGGCAGGCGCTTTGATTGCCGATGTAAACCAGCCCATACTGCTTGTTGCAGAGGAAGGAAGGGAAGAGGAGGCCGTGACAAGGCTCAGCCGTGTCGGTTTTGATCAGGTCCTGGGATTTCTGAAAGGAAGTTTTGAAGCCTGGAAAAACATTGGCAGAGAAACAGATGCTGTACGCCGTATCAGTGCGGAACAGTTTGAAAATGAAATAAGCGGAAGAAATGTTAAAATCATCGATGTAAGAAAAGAAAGCGAATACAACGCAGAACATATCGAAGGAGCTTACAGCAGACCTTTAGCTTACATTAATGAATGGATGAGTGAAACAGATCCTGAAGAGCACTTTTATCTGCATTGTGCCGGAGGATACAGAAGTATGATTGCAGCGGGAATTCTTCAGGCAAGAGGGTACAGAAATTTTACCGATATTGAAGGTGGATTCAGTGCCATTGCAGAAACCGGCATCCCGAAAAGTAATTTCTTATGCCAGTCCAGGATTTTAAATAAATAAAATTAACGTATCGATGTTGGAAATAATAAAAGACCCCTGGCCGTGGTATATTGCAGGCCCTTTGATCGGGCTTACCGTACCCGCTCTTCTCATTCTTGGAAATAAATCTTTCGGGATCAGCTCATCACTGAGACATATCTGTGCAGCCTGTGTTCCTGCCGGAATCAATTTCTTTAAATACGACTGGAAAAAGGAAGCCTGGAACCTGTTTTTCGTGCTCGGAATTTTCTTCGGAGGACTTATTGCGTCTCAATTCCTGACCAGTCCGGGCGGGATTACAGTAAATCCCGGACTGAAGGCAGAACTGTCCGGATACGGAATTACAGACTATACCAATATGGTTCCCACTCAGCTGATGAATTTTGAAAGTCTTTTTACTCTGAGAGGTTTTATCATAATGGTGGTAGGCGGATTTCTGGTAGGCTTCGGAACACGGTATGCCGGAGGATGCACCAGTGGTCATGCCATTATGGGGCTTTCCAATCTGCAGTGGCCGTCACTGGTAGCTACCATATGCTTTATGATCGGTGGTTTTCTGATGGCCAATCTTATATTACCCCTTATTCTTTCCCTATAATCTAAAACCGAAATTTACCTATGATAAAAGAAAAAGAACAGGATAGCCGTCATCAGAATACTGTCTGTACCAACGAAAGTAATCCTGAATACAAATGGTATCATCACCTGAAATACCTTGCTGCCGGAATTATTTTCGGAATTATCTTCGTAAAAGCCGAAGTGATCAGCTGGTTCAGGATACAGGAAATGTTCCGTCTGCAGTCATTCCATATGTACGGGATCATTGGCAGTGCAGTGTTGACAGGGATGATCTCAGTAGGGCTGATTAAAAAATTTAAAATTAAAACGATCTATGGGGAACCCATTACAATAACTCCTAAAAAGTTCAGTAAAGGGCAGATCTACGGCGGGCTGATTTTTGGTTTTGGATGGGCCGTCACGGGTGCCTGTCCGGGGCCGCTTTTTGCCCAGATCGGAACGGGCGCACTGGCTGTAAGCGTTACATTACTGAGTGCCATTGCCGGAACGTGGGTATATGGATATTTCAGAGATAAGCTGCCCCATTAGTGATGATGTTTGATAAAAGAAAGACTGCCGATAATCTCCGACAGTCTTTTTGATGTATAAAATTATGAATAAATGAAGTTTTTTGCTCCTAAAGACATGTAAAGATTAATCCGTTCCATTTTGTCCTGAAGTTCCAGATTGATGAGGTTCATTTCATTTTTAAGAAGATCCCGCTGCTTTCGGATCAGTATAAAATTATTATTGGTTCCCACTTTAATCTGCTTTCGGGTGAGGTCAATATTATTTTTCAGTTCATCAATGGCTTTGCGGGTATAACTCATCTGCTTTTCAACAGACTGTAAATTGGCTAATGATGATTCCACTTCATTTAAAGCATTCAGGACGGCTTTTGAATACTCTTCAACAACCTGTTTCTGCTGAGAATTCTTTATTTCCAGGTTTTTTTTCAGTTTTCCGCTGTTGAACAGAGGAGAAACAAGACTTCCGCCTACCCGGAGCAATGGATTGGAAAATATAGAGTTAATAGCTTCTATGTTGCTGCCTGCTGTCCCAAGAGAAGAACTTATCGTAAGCGATGGAAGCCTGGCAGCTTTAGCCTGCTGTACTTCATAAAAAGCTTTTTCTATCTGAAAATGATAAGCCTGTATATCTGATCTGTTTTCTAAAAGCTCTAAAGGAAAAGATTCCGGAACATTATTTTTTACGGGGGCAAAAGAATTCTGAGTAGCCAGTTTTCCTTCGGGATATCTTCCGGTGAGCAGTTCAAGAGACCTTCTGGACTGGGCATTCGCATTTCTGATCTTTTCAAGGTATCCCTCCAGAGAAATAATTTCCGCAGAAATATTGGACAGATCCAGGGCATTGGCTGTACCTACTTTTTTCTGAATCATATACAGTTTTTCCAGTTCCTTTGTCTGCTGAATATAACTTTCTATCTTATTCTCCTGGATGTTTCCTGCAATATTCAGGTAATAGGCTTTAGCGATCATAGCAGCAATAGACTGATGTAGTAGGGTATTCTGATATTTTGCAGAAAAATAATCACTTATGCCGGCCATTTGAGCCGATTTGTTCTTTCCCCAGAGGTCTATTTCCCAGCTGGCTTTTAAACCAAGACGCCGGATCTGGCTTTCACTCACCAGGTTATTGGAAGTATTGGCAACAGCACTTACACTAGGATACAGATTGCTTCCCGCAATTTCCATGGCCAGTTCAACTTGGGCAAGCTTTTCCCGTGCAATAATAAGATCTGCATTGTACCGCATTCCTTCACTGATCAGAGCTTCCAGCTGGGGTGTTTTAAGATCCGTGATCCATCCATATGACAGCGATCTGAAATTCGCTTCTCTGTCAAAAATCCAGTCATCGGGAATGGTCACATGGGCTGCGGTTTCACTGCTTTCCTTAAGCTGGCTTATATTTTCTTTGGTTGGCTCTTTGTAGCCTATGCAGGAGGCTAAACTTACTAAAAGAATTCCGGATATAATTAACTTTTTAAGCATATTAATGAAGTTTTGGGATCAGGAAGTTAATTTTACTGTTCACACGAACCATAACTTTTCTGATGAGGTGTAAAGGCCTGATATGATCGGAATAGATTACTGCGGTTCCTCTGGCTCCCACGGTAAGCTGTTTCTGACCGTCCTCCAGAACAAATTTCGCAATCAGTTTTCCATCAGTTTCCGGTAATTGTCTCGCCGTATCGGGAAGTCCTGCCGTAGATCCGTTTCCTCCGAGCATTCCTCCGGCATTGTTCATGATCCCCTGGCTTGTTGCATCAATTACATATTCAAGTCTGGCTTTAACCACTTTACCCGGTTCTGTTTTAAGAGCTAATTCCACTTCATCTCCTTTTTTTACCGTTTCAAGCTCGTTCTGGGCAAAAAATCCAATGACAGACTGCTGTTTCTGAATCAAAACAAAAGCAGATTTAAAAGGAGCCATAATTGCTCCCTCATTCAGCTGAACGTTAGGAATAATTCCGTTTGTAGGAGCTAAAACAACCGTTTGGGAAAGGTTCCATTTAGCCTGATCCAGCTTGGCCTGAATCTCAGATACCGATGAATTTTCACCGTTATAAGACGCATTGGATTTTGTTTCCAAAGACTGCTGCTGTGATTGGGCAGCACTGATGCGGGACTGAAGGTCACGTACATTGGTGATGGCCTGCTCCAGATCAAATTTATTAGCCGCCCCTGCCTGTACCAGCTCCTGATACTGTACCACTCTTTTATTAGCGAGCTCCAGCTGAGACTGCAGCCCTGCGATATTTTTCCTGGACGCGGAAATATCTGTTTTGTAGGAGTTTACTGTTGCTTTCATGTTGCTGAGTTTAGCTTCCAGAGATTTGATTTCCTGTACGTAAGGCTCCCTGTCAAGCATAAATAAAGTATCTCCTTTCTTTACTTCCTGGTTGGTGGCTACATACACTTTTTTTACTTTCCCCAGCACCTGAGTGGTAATATCTACACTCCGGTTTCCCACTTTTACATCGGAGGTGATGGGGCAGAAATAATTAAGGCTTAATATTAAAGCGATAGAACCAAAAATTGGGAGTGAATAAACAACTACCTGGGTAGTAAATGTCCAGGGAATAAGTTTTAATTTTTTAATAAGCAGCCAGCAGATTCCGGCATATAGGGCGATGAGTAATTCCAGCATAGATGTTAATTTTCTGTGATTTCTAATTTTTCTTCTTCTTCGGTAATATCATTGTTTTTTTCCGGGATAGTCTGATTTCCGTATTCATAGTTAGCCCAGATTAAGGCGGCGGGCCACAGTAAACCTCCGAAAATCAGCGAAAGAAGACACATGCTTTTGATCGCTTTTAATTGTGGGTGATTCTTTTTCTCGGCTACTTTTTCCGGATAAATATGGGCTTTCCAGAAAAGATAAATGCCTGCAATAGGTAAAAGCAGTAAAATGAGCCATGAAGCGGCATCTGCTATATGATCTTCCATATGACCTGTTGATGCATAAACAAAATTGCATGAGAATAACAGGCAGAGAAGTAAGGATATTCTTTGCATAAATAAAGGTATAAGGTAATAATGAAATTGAATTGTAAAACAAGGCGTTGCAGCCAATCTGCGAATGAATATCCGGCTGGCTGCTCTAAATCTTAGAAAGACTAAAGATTATTCAATAATATTTTGTTTTTAAGTGATGTTTTTCTCATTTTGCTTTTAACTGTTTGGATCATAGTATTTTGAGTAAGCAAAATTAGACTGAATAAACCGGGAAAAAGTATTCCCAAGTTATTTTTTTCTTTCGTTTCTTTTTTTATGGATCCGTGCCGTCATACGTGAAAGAGAGTTGGGAGTAATTCCGAGAAAATTGGCAATATATTTCCTGTTGGCATTCTGGGAAGTAAAAGGACGCGATTCCAGAAATTCTTCATAGCGCAAATGCGGAGAGGTAGAGCAAAACTGTTCTGTACGCACTTTTAAGATACTGATAATTTGTTTGAGCGATTTCAGATACATATTGTAAATTCCTCTGTGCCGGAATGCAGCTTCTTCAAACTCATCTCTGTTAAACAGAAATATCTGGGTTTCAATAACTGCTTCTATCGTATATTTTCTCTCGGTTTCATCCGAATATGACTCTGGACTTTCCATAACAACAGCCTCTTTCTCTGAGGGTAAGAATAGGTTGTTTTCAATCCCGTTTTCATCATCAAAGAAAAACCTTAACAATCCATTGGAAAGTATAAACAACTGATCAAAAGCTTTGCCTGGCTCGGCCAGTTTTTCTCTCTTTCGGAGAAGTCGGGGGGTACTGATACCTGCCAGGACACTGATTTCTTCATCAGATAATTCCTGAAAAAAGATAATATTCCTGAAGATTTTAAAAGTATCCATTGCAAGAGTAAAGATAAATAAAAATAATATGAAATTTAGCCGGATAGTACAGGTTTCATTGAAGTTTTTTAAGATATTTGTGAGGAATTATATAATTCTGAGATACCATGAGCAATAACCGAAGAAGCTTTATCAAAAAACTGGGGATCGCAACAGCTGCACTTGCGGTAAACCCTTTGGATTTAATGGCAGGTGAATTACCTGAAAATAATAAACTTGTAAACAAGCCGATTGTCTTATCCACCTGGAATTTCGGACTGAAAGCGAATGAAGAAGCCTGGACGATCCTCGGAAAAGGAGGAAAAGCACTGGATGCCGTTGAAAAAGGAGTTCGTCTTGTAGAGCTGGATCCGAAAGAAAGAAGTGTGGGTTACGGTGGCCGCCCCGACAGGGATGGAAAAGTAACACTGGATGCCTGTATTATGGATGAAAATTATAATATTGGCTCAGTAGCTGCTTTGGAACACATCAAAAATCCGATTTCTGTTGCAAGAGCCGTGATGGAAAAAACCCCGCATGTCATGCTGGTAGGTGACGGTGCCTTACAGTTTGCATTATCCCAGGGCTTTAAAAAAGAAAATCTTCTCACTCCCGAATCGGAAAAAGAGTGGAAAGAATGGCTTAAAACAAGTCAGTACAAGCCGGTTGCCAATATTGAAAATCATGATACCATAGGGATGATTGCTCTGGATGCTCAGGGAAATCTTTCCGGAGCCTGTACCACCAGCGGAATGGCTTTCAAAATGCACGGAAGGGTAGGAGACTCCCCGATCATAGGAGCCGGATTGTTTGTAGATAATGAAGTGGGTGCAGCCACAGCTACCGGTCATGGAGAAGAAGTGATCAGAACAGTTGGAACCCACCTTGTTGTAGAGCTGATGAGGCAGGGCAGAAATCCTCAGCAGGCCTGCAAAGAAGCCGTAGAAAGAATTGTAAAGATCACCCAAAGAAGGAATAAGAATCTTAAAGATATTCAGGTCGGCTTTATAGCTCTGAATAAAAAAGGAGAATACGGATCTTACTGCATTCAGGACGGATTTAATTTTGCGGTTTATGATGAGAAAGGAAACCGCCTTGAAAAACCGGAATTCGCCTTGAAATAATATTCAGTAAATAATCTGCCGGAGTAAACCGGTATTACAATAAGATATTCAATAAATAACAACGGGATTTACCTGTTTTTTTCAAAAAAATAAACCATTTCTAATGGCTTCAGCCAGAATTTAAAGATTAAGAACTTATGAAAAGAACGATCATTGCGTGTTTGCTTGTGATAGTAGCCTGCAAAGAAGAGAAGAAAGAACTGATTTCGAAAACAGGAACAGAGCCACAGGTAAAAGAAAATACAGTTTCGGAAAATACCAAAGATGACTCTCCGGAAGCACAGAAGTGGCTGAAAGAAAATATAAAAGCCTATTTTAAAACAGATCTTGGCAGTATGGATAAAGCCATGCAGAAAATGACAACCAAAGATTATTATGAGTATAAAACGGATGCGATGAATATAGATATGGATGTTGACGGAAGCCTTACGGAAAAAGAGTTTCAGGATAAATGGAAATCTAAATTTGATACAGAGAAAGCAGGAGCAGGCTCAGGATTTCTGATTTCCGGACAGGATTGGATGAATGTGGGAGTGGAAAGCTGTGAACTGGAATCCTCTTCAAAAGATTCCTACCTGTTCAGCGTTGTTCTGAATGATGATGGTTTGAAAGCTAAATATCAGCGTAAAATAAAGGTGATAAAAGAAGACGGCAAATTCCTCATTGCGGACGTTCTTGAAGATAACTCAAATTAATCCTGAAACAAAATGTCAAAAATAGAAATAGCATGTTTTAATCCGGAATCAGCGATCATTGCTTTTGAAAACGGAGCGGACAGGATAGAATTATGTGACGGATTAAGTGAAGGCGGAACAACTCCTGATTTTGAGACAGCCAAAGAACTCAGGGCAAAGATCAGTATTCCTGTTTTTGTGATGATCCGTCCGAGAGGAGGTGATTTTACCTATTCAGAAGCTGAATTTGAACAGATGAAAACAGATTTGCAGCAACTGAAATCTTTGGATGTAGACGGGTTTGTATTCGGCATTCTCGATGGAAATGATGAAGTGAATATAGAACAGAATAAGACGTTGGTCGATTTGGCGCAGCCTCTTCCCTGTACTTTTCACCGTGCTTTCGACAGGGCGAAAAATCTGGAAGAATCTCTTGAAAAAGTAATAAGCTGCGGTTTTAAAACTATTCTTACCTCAGGACAGCAACCCAACGTCTCGGAAGGAAAAGAGAATCTGAAAAAACTGGTTGAACTTTCCGGTGGAAGAATTGAAATCCTTGTCGGTGGTGGGCTTCGCTCCACTAATATTGAAGAAATCAGAGATTTTACAAAAGCCGGTTATTTCCATTCTTCAGCTATTACAGATGGAGGTTCTGTCGCCAATCCTGATGAAGTTATGGCATTGAAAAATAAATAGCTATAAGTTGGAATAAAGTAAACAGATGTAAGCTTTGCGTTTCAGAAAAACAGAAAAATAAACACAAAGTTTTATGCAAAATTCTGTTGATTTTAACGAGCAAAGAAATATGACTTTGTCGCTGATGAAGCTAAGGGTTAAAACGTCCGCTTCGTCGAATCAACGGAGTTGATTCTGCCCTTTGCCTACTTAAAATATGTAGCAGAAAGATGTAAGCTTTGCGTTTCATAAAAACAGAAAAATAAACACAAAGTTTTATGCAAAATTCTGTTGATTTTAACGAGCAAAGAAGTATGACTTTGTCGCTGATGAAGCTGATGGTTAAAACGTCCGCTTCGTCGAATCAACGGAGTTGATTCTGCCCTTTGCCTACTTAAAATATGTAGCAGAAAGATGTAAGCTTTGCGTTTCATAAAAACAGAAAAATAAACGCAAAGTTTTATGCAAAATTCTGTTGATTTTAACGAGCAAAGAAGTATGACTTTGTCGCTGATGAAGCTGATGGTTAAAACGTCCGCTTCGTCGAATCAACGGAGTTGATTCTGCCCTTTGCCTACTT